>JBFMHG010000003.1:0-340605 GCA_040752955.1 Pseudomonadota bacterium | reverse complement strand
CTTGCGCGTTCTCAGTGCAATATCACCGGCTTCCATTTCTTTATCACCAACGACAACAAGGTAAGGAATGCGCTTAAGCGTGTGCTCGCGAATTTTAAAGCCTATCTTCTCATTTCTCAAGTCACTTATGACGCGAATGCCGTGAGATTTGAAAGTTTTTACCAATTCCTGCACATATCCGGCCTGATTATCGGTAATATTCATCACCACAACCTGTGTTGGCGCTAACCATGCTGGGAAGAAACCGGCATATTCTTCGATTAAAATACCGATAAAACGCTCGATTGATCCCAAAATGGCGCGGTGAATCATCACCGGTGTTTGCTTATCGCCGCTTTCAGCGACAAAACTGGCACCTAAACGACCCGGTAAGGCAAAGTCTAACTGCACTGTGCCACACTGCCAGGCACGGCCTAAACAGTCATGCAGGGTAAATTCAATTTTCGGGCCGTAAAAGGCGCCTTCGCCCGGTTGCAGCTCGTAAGCGATATCATTGGCTTTTAACGCTTCCATCAGGCCTTGCTCGGCTCTGTCCCACATCTCGTCAGAGCCGATACGCTGTGCCGGCCGGGTCGACAGTTTTACTGCCACGTTTTTAAAGCCAAAGGTGCTGTAAGTGTCAAACACCATCTGGATACACTTGGTGACTTCAGCCTGCACCTGATCTTCCGTACAGAAGATATGCGCATCATCCTGGGTAAAGCCGCGCACACGCATTAAGCCATGTAAACCACCAGATGGCTCGTTACGGTGGCAGCAACCAAACTCGGCCATCCGCAGCGGTAAGTCACGGTATGACTTTAAGCCCTGATTAAAAATCTGCACATGGCCCGGGCAGTTCATTGGCTTAATAGCGTATTCGCGGTGCTCTGACTGGGTGGTAAACATGTTATCGGCGTACTTTTCCCAGTGGCCGGATTTTTCCCACAGCACGCGGTCCATCATTAATGGGCCTTTTACTTCATCGTACTCGTATTGGCCCAGCTTTTCGCGCACAAAGCTTTCCAGTTCGCGGAAAATCGTCCAGCCGTCGTTATGCCAGAACACCATGCCTGGCGCTTCTTCCTGCCAATGGAATAAGCCTAATGCTTTACCAATTTTACGATGGTCGCGCTTTTCCGCTTCTTCTAATTGCAGTAAGTAAGCAGCCAGCTGCTTTTTATCAGCCCAGGCGGTGCCATAAACGCGCTGCAGCATTTTGTTTTTCGAGTCGCCACGCCAGTATGCACCGGCCACTTTCATAATTTTAAAGTGCTGGCAAAAACGCATATTCGGCACATGCGGGCCACGGCACATATCAATGTATTCTTCGTGGTGATACAAGCCAGGTTTGTCATCACGGCTAACGTTTTGCTCTAAAATTTCCAGCTTGTAGCTCTCACCACGCGCTTTAAAGGTATCGACCGCTTCCTGCCAGCTGACTTTTTTCTTAATAACATCATATTCCGTTTTTGCCAGCTCCAGCATACGCGCTTCAAGCTTGGCTAAGTCATCGCTGCTGATGGGCTGGTCTAAATCAACGTCATAATAAAAGCCATTATCAATTACCGGACCTATAGCCATTTTCACATTTGGCCATAATTGCTTAATCGCGTGGCCTAATAAATGTGCGCAGGAGTGGCGGATAATTTCCAGACCTTCCTGATCTTTGCTGGTAATAATGCTTAAGCTAGCGTCGGTTTCAATAGGGTCACAGGCATCAACCAACTGGCCATTTACCTTACCGGCAATGGTAGCTTTGGCTAAACCGGGGCCAATGTCTTTGGCAACATCCATTACAGAAACAGCATGATCAAAAGCGCGCTGGCTGCCATCGGGCAGAGTAATAACTGGCATGATAAATCCTTATACAGTGGTGGCCCGTACCAAGGGTCACTTGTTAATTGAAATAGGAAACGTTTTGCCTCGGGCCCGACCGGTTATTGGCTTATACGAAAAGGCATAAGGCCGGGCTGCGTAGAGTAAAACGCCGCTATAGTAGCAGCTGTTGATAAGGGCTTAAAGCCGTAATAACGATTAACTACTCAGCAGACGGAATTTTTCCTGTACCTCAAACTGTTGTTGGTTATACAGACTAAAGTAGTCTGCCGGTATATCCGCTGGTGCCGACTTCATCGAATATGCCTGCTCAATACGTGTGACCAACGCCAGCGCGCGGGCTGCGTCTCCGCTGCCATCAACAATAGCCTGGGTTATTTGTGGCGCAAGATTAAGCCCCTGAATAAACTCGGTTGGCGGTACACCGAATAATACATCGACACCACTGATAAGCCCGGCGAGGAAAAACTGGTTTTGCTGTGCTGTGACCAACTTCCAGCATTGCGCCAGTTGTTGTGCCGAGTAAGCCCGGGTAAGCACTAAATTAGCGGCTGCCGGCCGGCAATTATTTAGCACACTAAACATCAATACCCACTTTTTAATCACGTCCAGGCCTAAACGGACAATCAGCTCTTTTACCGAGCTAATTTCGCGGGTTTTGCGATACAAGGGGCTGTTAGCGATACGTAACATACCCACCACCAAATTGGGTTCGTCGGTGAGCTGCTTAGTTAGCTTTACGACATCAGGCTCTGACTGAAATAAATTTTCAATAAGTTCTGCGATGCGAAGTGTTGCCGCAGGCACTTTCTTGCCGGTGACAAGCTCAGGACGGGCCAGGAAATAACCCTGAAATAAATCAAACCCCAGCTTTTTGTAATGCTGATACTGCTCAACCGTTTCTACCCGCTCAGCTAACCATTGCAGGTTAAAGCGTTGTAAGCGCTGACGTTGTTGCTGCACCGCAGTGACATCACTGGTTAAAATATCCACTTTAATAATGTCGGCAAGGGCAACGAGTGGCTCCCATGCTGGCGTAAAGTCAAAATCGTCCAACGCAAAACGAAAGCCCCGGCGCTTAAGCTCAGCAATGCTGGCGACCAACTCACGGCTTGGCGCAATGCGTTCCACCAACTCAATAACCACTTTGTCTGGCTCCAGCGGTAAAAAGCTACCTGACAACAGAAAATCGGCGCAAACATTAATAAATACCGGCGCATTATATTGCGCAATTTGCTCTGAAATACCACTACACAAGTTGTAGACAATTTCTGTAGTAGCCTGATTGTCACCTAACTCGATTGCACTGACACCATTGTCCGAACGATATAGCAGCTCCACGGCAACTCGTTGCTCGTTGGCATCAAAGATAGGTTGCGCTGCAAACAAACTTTGCGGGCTTTGTGGTGCTGAGGTGTCGCCGCTCTTTCCCTTTGGCATAACTACTCCGCTAAGATGGTGTAACCTGGCAATAGTGGTTTGACTTGGCAACGGCAGGCGGTTGCATCAGCATTTAACCAGAGCCCGGGTAATATTACCCGTTGCTTAAGTATAGGGAGAATAAAACTTTCGTCCAGTGCGCAAAGTGGCCCGCTGGCAAAAGGACCAGCATAGTGCAGCTTGCCGTTGATAAACACCAGCACAGCAGGTGTTGCGGGCAGCTGAAAACCCGACTGTGCCAAAACCTCTGCATTAATAACGTGATGCTGCACCTCTGCCAGGCTTGGATCCTGTGCCAGCACGCGCTGATGTGTGCGGGCACGGTAATTACAGGGGCATCCATCCGTCATCACATGCAGTAAGGTTACGCCCTCTTCAACAGGTAAGCCCAACACAGACAGTGACAGATTATCAGCTTGCCACAACTGGGCATCAGCAAACTCACCATAGTGGCGTTGCCCCAGATAAAACAGTGCTGCAGAACACAGAGCAATCCAGCCGGCGAACAGCAGAAGCGCCGCGACCAGGCGGCGTTGTTGCTTCATACCGTAAATTTTTCAGCCTCGCTGGCTAGTTGCAGTGTAATCTCGTTAACCCGCCCGGCGCTTTCTAGCACGCGCTGCCCTTGTACACTCTGTACCGAGGTCATACTACTGATATGTTGGGCGCCCTCGGCGACTTCGGCACTGGCAGTGCTTTGCTGACCGAGAGCATCGGCCATGACACCCGCTGATTCGGCTACCTCTTGTGCGTGTTGCACTATTAGCTCCAGCATTTTGCCGCTTTGTTCAGCGTGTTGACGGGTATCTTGTAATTGCTCTACGCTACGCTGCACCACTGCAACCGACTGGCTACTGTTCGACACCAGTTGCTCGATCATGGCTTTGATTTCGTCAGTTGAACCCTGTGTTCGTGATGCCAACGTACGGACTTCATCCGCCACTACGGCAAAGCCCCTACCTTGCTCACCTGCCCTGGCCGCCTCAATGGCCGCGTTTAAGGCAAGCAGGTTAGTTTGTTCGGCTATTGATTCAATCACATCTAATACTTTACGAATGTCAGCCGTTGCCCTGGCGACATCATTGACTTTATTGCCGGTTTCAGCAAGCTGGCTTGCCAGCGCTGACACTGAACTGATCGTTTGACCTACTGACTGTTTGCCATCCAACGCCGCCCGCTCAGCCTGGGTCGATGCTTTTAACACCTGTGTTGACAACTCAGTGACCTCGCGAATACTTAACGACATTTGCTCTGTCGCAGCGGCAATGCGGTCCACCTCGGCCAACTTTTTCACCATACTGCTTGACAGCTCGTTGCCACTGGATAGTAGCTGGCGCGCCTCTTGTTTCAAGTTAGCGCTTGCCTCGTCAATAGTGCCAATGGTGTGTTGCAGCGTAGTGAGTACAGCATTAAAGCTGTCGATGACGCGTGATTTAATATCGACACAACGCCCGGTAAGCACTATTTTACCTGCTTGCGTGACCAACGCATCGGTAGCGTCAAACAATGCCTGCCCCACCTGCGCCTCACGCAAGCTCTGGCGTGAAATAATCACCAACACCGCCGCTTCCACTACCACGAAAAGGGCATGCAGTAAAATTATGCCAAGCGATAAACTCTCTTCTGGCACCAGATATACGCCGGCGTTTTGCATTTGCAAATACATAAACAGCAAATGATGCACTGCTATAGTGATAGCTGCGGCAATGATCACCTGATAGTCACGAAAGGCGATTAACACCGCCAACAGCACAAAAATAGCAAAGTGCATTTCCAGCATACCGCCGGTTTCATGAATGAATAACGCGGCGAAAAACATAAAGCCAACACCGTAACTGATGCGGCTGAGGCTATGATCGCCCAGTATTTTATACAGCAGCGGCGGAAAAACCGCCGTAGGAAGCCCCACCAGCGCCACCGCCAACCAGTTGTTTTGTATACCAGCTAAACCAATAGCAGCAACCAGCAGCAGCAAATTTATCACCAGCATAATGTTGTAGGCTGACAGGCGAAAGCGGGCGGTAGTAATGGGCATGTTAGTGAGGGACATAGTACAACCTTGTGCATTAGAGGAACTTGTTACCAAGTGTAGCCGCACTTACGTGTTGGTAGCATGATCCGGATCAGTGAAAAATTGGCAATATCGGCCATACTAAGGTGTCACTGGCAAAGGAGGCAGTTTATGTGGCAGGCAATTGCTGAGCATATCAACAGCGAGTTAGACACCGACTTTCAGATTGAGCAGAAAACTCAGCTCAGTGGTGGCAGTATTAACCTGGCCTGGCATATCAAAGGGAGTGGCCGGCAATTTTTTGTCAAAATTAACCAGCGCGAACAAGCCGAGCAGTTTGATACCGAAGCACTTAGCCTCAGTGCACTTAGACAAGCGCATTGCATCCGGGTACCCGAGGTTATTTGCACCGGCCAGACGCTGGATAAATCATTTTTGGTGCTGGAATACCTGCCGTTTGCCGGCGAAACCTTGACCGGCTGGCGCAACCTGGCGCAACAGTTGGCTTTGCTGCATCGCCAGCATGAGCAGGCGATGTACGGTTTCGACTGGGACAATACGCTGGGCAGCACCGTGCAGCCGAATAAATGGCAAGCTAACTGGAGCAGTTTCTTCTCCGAGCAGCGTATTGGCTGGTTACTACAATTGCTGCTGGAGCAGGGTTTTGGCTTTGGCAAAATTGATTATCTGGTTGAACAGTGCCGGCAGCGGCTAACACATTATCAGCCAGCGCCCAGCCTGCTGCATGGCGATTTATGGCGCGGTAATTTGGGTTTTGTTATCGACAGCCCGGCAGTGTTCGATCCGGCCTGTTACTACGGCGACCGCGAGGCCGATATTGCTTTTAGCTCGTTATTTGGCCGCTTCCCCGACAGCTTTTATCAAACCTATGAGGAGTTTTATCCACTGGATAAGGCTTATTCTGAGCGCAAAGATCTTTATAATCTGTATCATGTGTTAAACCATGCTTATTTATTTCGCGGCGCTTATCTGGTGCAGGCCCAGGAGTTAATAAAACAGTTGTTTTATTAACTCGGCCACGTCACAGCGCCGTGTAGGCAACAATACCGGATGACTTATGTCTTGCACTTCCCCTGTGGCTTTTATTACCGGCAGCGCTAAACGCCTGGGCCGCGCCATGATTGAAACCCTGCACCAGCAGGGCTACAAGGTTATTATTCACTGTAACCAGTCACGTGCTGAAGCCGATACTTTGGCAAACCAATTAAACCAACAACGCAGCCAAAGCGCAGCAGTATTGCAAGCCGATTTGCTGGATGAAGCCGGCTGGCCAGCACTGTGCGAAGCGGTAAAGAGCTGCTTTAACCGCGTAGATGTGCTGGTAAATAATGCGTCCAGCTTTTATCCAACGCCAATTCACTCGGCCAGCATGGCGCAGTGGCAGGATTTATTTGGCTCTAATGTTAAAGCGCCCTACTTTTTAAGCCAGGCCTTAGCGCCTGAGCTGGCCAAGCAGCGGGGTGTTATCGTCAATATGGTCGATATTCACGCTGAAAAACCGCTGCCACAGCACAGTATCTACTGCATGGCCAAAGCAGCACTGCTGATGATGACCAAAGCGCTGGCACAGGAGCTGGCACCACAGGTGCGGGTAAACGCTATTGCGCCGGGCGCTATACTTTGGCCACCCGCGCAGTCGGTTAGCCTGCAAGAGCAGGATAAGGCAGCTATACTTGCGCAAATACCGCTGCAGCAGCTGGGCACACCGCAGGACATCGCACAAGCTCTGCTGTTTTTGCTGCAATCGCCTTACATTAACGGCCATATTCTGACTGTTGATGGTGGGCGCAGTATCAGCGGCAACGCCAAAGCCTGAAGCTTTATCATGTTACAGGGAGAGCACTATGAGCATGCTAAGTAAAACTATCGACTGCCCGTTTTGTGGCCACTCGGTGCACCTAACCGTAGAGGTGACTGATGAAGACCAGGAGTACATAGAAGATTGCAGCAATTGCTGCAATCCTATTCATATCCGCGTGCATAAAGACGAACTGCACCACAGCGTACAGCTATTTATTGATGCCGACGACGAGCAGTATTACTAAGGCTTTACGGGCTGTCGCTATTACTGCGACACCTTTACTGCGACACTTGGCCAAAGCGCTCGGCCATAATGCGCTCGACCGTTTGCACTATGGTTTGTGTTTGTTGATCAAGCTCGATATTAAGCCTATCGCCAACCTGTTTTTGCCCCAGCGTAGTAATGGTCAGCGTTTCGGGAATTAAATACAGGCTAAAACCATCGGGGTAGGTTTCGCCCACGGTTAAGCTGCAGCCCTCTACCGCAATAAAACCTTTGCTTAAAATAAAACGCATAAATTCTGGTGCCAGCGTAAGGCGCATGGCGCAGTTGTCCGCCGTCTTACTAAGCTCGGTTATAACAGCCGTGGTTTGAATATGGCCAGAAACAATATGGCCGCCTAATTCACTGCCAAAACTCAGTGAGCGTTCCAGATTAACAAGCTCACCTTCAGCGAGCTGGCCCAAATTGGTTTTGCTTAATGTTTCGGCTATTACATCAAAACACACCCAGCCGGCTGCGCTGTCAAACTCTGTGACCGTTAAACACACACCATTAATGGCAATGCTGGCACCACGCTCTAATTGCTTAAGGTTTTGCGGCGGTACTTGTAGTGTTAACTGCCGAAACTGCGCTTTGTCGCGTATTTGTGTCACTTGCGCTTTGGTTTGAACTATTCCGGTAAACATAAGCCCCCATCTGTGCTACATTGCGCGCCATTGCACGCTGTTGATACGACACTCGCTATGTTACCGTTTTCCCGCTTCGAAGCCAGAACCATCTTAAAACTCAGTGGCCCTATTGTTCTGGCTCAGCTTACCCAAACCCTGATGTATTTTGTCGACACTGTCATGGCTGGTCGCTACAGCGCAGTCGATATGGCGGCTATTGCCGTGGCCTCTGGCTTGTGGTTTCCGGTAGTGATGACCATGCAAGGTTTGCTTCTCGCGTTAACACCAATAGTGGCGCAGTATTTTGGCAGTAAGCAGGTAAAACCGGTTACTCACTTTACGCTACAGGCCATGTACCTCGCTATGGCGCTGGCGGCGGCATTGTTCGTACTGATGTTATACGTGCAAGTGCCTATCGATCTGTTAAATATGGATGCCCAGCTTCGGCAAATTACGCTGGATTACTTGTACTACGTCAGCTTTGGCCTGTTTCCGGCTGCCGGCTATATGGTGCTGCGCAGCATGTTTGAAGGTATTGGCAACACCAAAGCCAGCATGTGGATAAGCTTTGTCGGCATTTTGGTAAATATTCCGGCTAACTATGTGTTTATTTACGGTAAGCTGGGTATGCCAGCACTGGGCGGTGCCGGTTGTGGTATCGCCACCGCGCTGGTGTTTCTGGCCATGTTTATCGCCATGCTGGTATATGGCTGGTTTAGCCGCAGCACGGCACGTTATCGTACTCAGCCAGACAGCTACCGTGTTCACCTTAAAGACATCTGGCAAATTATCTGCATCGGTACGCCGATTGCGTTTTCCATCTTTTTCGAAGTGACCTTATTTGCTTGTATTCCGCTGGCTATAGTACACCTGGGCCCCATTATGGTGGCCGGCCACCAAATTGCGCAAAACTACAGTGGTATAGTGTTTATGCTGCCGCTGTCTCTCGGTAGCGCGGTTCTTATAAGAATCGGCCATCTTATCGGCCAGCAAGCTATCAACGAATTAAAGAAAACAGTAAGCACAGCAATCATTCTGGGTATCGCAGTTTCAGCAATTACCGCCACACTGACCTTCTTGTTTCGGGGGCAAATTGCATCCCTCTACACGGGGGAACAAGAAGTTATTCTGATTGCGTCTTCGCTGTTAATGCTGGCATGTATTTATCAGATAACCGATTCAGTACAGGTAATTTGCGCGTCAATTCTACGGGGTATGAAGATAACTAAACCCACCTTCTTTATTACCTTTATTGCCTATTGGCCTGTTGGCTTTGGTTTAGGCTATGTACTGGGCTTAACTGACTACATCGTTCCTGCGATGGGTGTACACGGCTTTTGGATAGGTATTATTTTTGGTCTGACAGTAGCAGCGACTTTACTGTCAGTCGTCCTTAGAAAAGAGTTATTTAAATTAGAACGCTCTAAGATGTATTAATTAAGATACTGAATCAGTTAATCAAAGCCTTCTAGTATCCAGATTTGGCATCTTTTCATATGCCGATGAATATTCAATTAAAAGATCCATTTCGTCCAAGTTTTTAGCTACGATATCAATATCTAGTTCTGTATTACACGGGAAAGTGACCGATAACAATTTTACGGTTTCCTTTTCAGCGATAGCATAATCGTCACCGAGTATCGTAATTGACATGTTTTCTATCAACGGTCCAAGGGCATTTTTAACCGCGTTATTCGGCTCAATTTCTTCACCTTTATAGAAAACTTGAAATTTATTTATATAAGCTGGTCCAAGGCCATTGTTTATAAGCAAAATCTCAAGCTTCGCTACGTTATTAGATTTACTTCTCCTAGAAAACTTTATTAAGTGCGGTTTAACACTAATTCTGTTATGTTTTCTTTGGACTGAAAATTGCCAAATAGTAAAAAACAATGCACTTAAGGCAACAATCAACGAAGATAGAGATAAAATATCACCAAAACCAAGCCCTTGAAAAAAAACCTTAAAAACCATACGATTAAACCACAAAAATCTTAGTATGAATGGATAATAGTACCATAACCATATAAATTAGTACGAACTAGGATCCTTTAAACAACTACAACTGTCTTGAAAGAAAAATTCTTTTTACTTTTATCTGAGCTGAGAAGTTGAGGCTATTTGACAATCCAAGATAACTCTCTACCAATAAGGCTGTCTGGTTTAACCGATTGTTTTAGTTTATCAATATCAATAACAACTTTCTCAATAGGTTTAGTGAAAGAAATGCAATGTTTATGATTTTTGACAATCTCAGCCGCTGCCATTCTAGAAAATCCAAAGTCTTGTACTTCAATTTCTTTGTGGTCCATAGTCCCATACTCTAATAATGGAGCTAAATTAATACCTGCTTT
Source organism: Pseudomonadota bacterium (assembly GCA_040752955.1). Taxonomy (GTDB): domain Bacteria; phylum Pseudomonadota; class Gammaproteobacteria; order Enterobacterales; family Alteromonadaceae; genus Alishewanella. The sequence goes on along the minus strand of JBFMHG010000003.1, from coordinate 330,270 downwards.
TTCCTCACTTCTAAGAGACTTACAGAGCTGGTAAAAGTGAGAGCAGCAATTTTCTAACTTAAAGGTTATTTCATCCTCTATACAGCCGATTGTTTCCAGAATCTTTTGGTTTAAGTGTTCAGGGTCATTCTTGTCAAAGTCTACCCAGCTATATAAAGAGGGATCTCTAACCTTTTTTCCATACTTAATAGCATTTTTGATTAGCTGTGAAAGAGAGTCCCCCATTAACCATGAGTAAACTACGTTTTGCAATTGAATAAGAGACTCTGCGCTTCTCAATTTATATATTTTGTTGATCATTTCAATATAGCTAAATACATCTTCTCTGCTATATGACCTCAACAAATTTCCACCATTCTTTGCGAATTCGAATGCTCTAGATTGCAAATCAGTGTCGAAATCGTGATTACTAGCAAAAGCAGTCAAATCTATATTAATAATACCCTTTCTTTCTAGATGTAAATTAGAAGCTTCAATTAGCTGCTTTCTTACTGTATCCCTGAAACCTAAAAGAATTTTTCCTAATCCAAGTCCTTTATTAAAACTCATCACTTCAGACAATATAAGGGAACTAATCTTGACAATATTTGCATCTGGCTCTTGTGTTTTACCATTTAAGTAATTTAAAATTTTAACATGCTTGTTAAGTAATTCTTTTATTCCATCTTCTACATTGATAGGCTCATTTGCTTTAGCGCTTTCCTGAATTAAATCCCATGATTTTGTTGTATCCCCAATACAAACTATGTTCCCTGACATTTCGTTCCTGTACCTACCAGCACGTCCGGCCAAGTTCCAAAAATCCAAATTATATTTGGACTTATTATTTTGTGTTCTATATGGAAAAGGATAAATAAATACGTTTTGAGTAGGTAAATTTACACCCTCCAACAACGTAGATGTACAAAATATGTACTTTATTTTTTTTCTAGCATATAAATCTTCAATTCTTTTCCTTATAAAAATAGGCAACGAACCGTTGTGTATTGCTATTCCATACCTAATGAATTTAACAAGCTTAAAGTCTTTGTGAACAAATTCAGACAAAAATTTTGACTCACTAATTAATTCTTGATCATCTGATTCTTTAATAAAATTTTCTCTAACCATGAATTCAAGAAAATCACTACATCTATTGACGCACTCCATTTTGCTGCTAATAAAGACCAAATTAGAATGATAGTTTTTTCCAAATTCACTTATCACTTTAAAGTTACTGTCCAAGTTATCGTTTAATGGAAAACTAATAGTGTCTTTCGTGACGTTATCGAAATACTTTATGATTTTATTCTGCAAATCAACGAAATAAAGATTCTGTGTTACTGGACTTTCTTTAACAACTAAACTGTTGGTTTTTTTATTAAGATCGAAGGTTTTAAAAAAAGATTCAGGATTGGATATCACAGGACTAGAAAAAACTATTTTCACATCACTATGGGTGTCGATTGTTTTCCTGATTACCTTATATAGTGTAATAGATCTCTTGCTTTGCTTGTCTGCCAACTTGTGAGCTTCATCTATAAACAACACATCAATATCTAAGGAATTAAATGATGCTTCGTAAAGAAAGCTATTATATCTTTCTTGAGTAAATACCATTATATTCTTATATTCCAGATTAACTCCTGAAACTGATTTTGTTACGTTTATACCTTTCAACCCCCTGTCATTAACCAGAGATCTTATATCAAAAAGATACTCCTCCAGCAAAGCCTTGGTAGGAAGCAAAAAAACGATATTCCGCTGTGACTCTAGCAAATCAATGGCAGTATTCTTTAGCAAGAAAGACTTACCAAGTGATGTTGGCCCAGAGAAACTAAAGTGCTTGTTATTCAATATTGACTGATGAATTTCAAACTGAGCATTTGTAAATATAGAATCAGTACCCCCTATTCTTTGACTTCTCTTTCTATAGTCATTTACAACTTCAACACTAAATGGCAACTTGAATTTTTGTTTGACAAATATGCTCTCGGCAGAAAAAAGACCGAATTTATTTAGTATTGACTTTGCAATAATTTGACAGCTTTCATCATCACTATATAACTCATATAATGATGATATTATCCTTAATGCCAAGTTCCTATTATTACTATTTTCGGAACTGGATAACAAATCACAATACTTAAGAAGCTTCTTGTACTCTGAAACTGTTAAAGAATTTGACTTAGTATTTGAGAATCTGTTTATTGATATAGTTAAAAATAGTTTTCTATAGTTTGTTTCGAATTCAAAACTATTGGTTACTCTATTACATATGTAATCTAAGGCATCAACATTCATCAAGAATCGTCTCCATTAGTTCTGTTAATTCATCCTTCTCATTAAGAGGCACTAAAAATAATTTAACGTTCAGTCCTTTGCCTATCAGCTCTAATGTTTCACTTTTAATATTCGCACACGCTTCTTTAGCCGAGTTAACAAGATACTGTTCAACTGTCACTCCTTCAGGTGGCTGTATATGAATACAGTATACGAGTGAGATATTTTTTACAACTTCATTATGCTCAACAAAAAGTACTTGATACAGCAATTCACACTCTTGATGAGAATACTTCATGTTAAGAAAAGACCGATCTGCAATTAGCTTCGGGCTAATAGCATAGTGATTAATGTTTTTGACCATACTCTCAAGCGCTTTGTCAACGTCAGCTACAAGATCATCCTCACCACCGAACGATGAAACAACAAAATCCACTTCCTCAGCAGAGTTCATAAAGTGCATATGGTGATAATTGCTGTCCTCTATATATGAAGAGTAGATATGTGGAGCATTCAACATAGCTTCTACAACTCGACTTGAGAAAAGCTGATAAACAGGTTTAAGCTTCTTGTTCTCACGAATTACTTTTAAAGCTGAGATGCTATTTAATGTTTTACTCTTTGCGCTAGTTCCTAATACAACACCAAACTCGTCAGCAATCTTTTCAACAATTGGTTTCAAGTTAAAGTATGGAAATCCGTTTTGGGCTGGAACCAATACAGTAATATTTGTACCTCCATTAACTTTAATGCAGTCAATTTCCAAAAATTTCTCTTTGAGTGAGGTATCAATAGAGATGTTTTTTTTGCTATTAGAAAATAATCTCGAACCAAAATACTGGTAAAGTGCATCACAACCTAAATCAATTAATAACTCACCAGACAAATCGTTATTTGGCTCATTACTCGTGATAATTGAGTAAGCGACAGGTGTATCTTGAGCATTAAGGTCTATTACTAAAGAGCCTGATATACCATTATAACTAACACTTTTCTCTGTAAGTTCAGGTATAGGAAAACTTTCTATGTTGAAGAAACAAATACCTGTATTAGCTTCTGGTTCCGGGCTTCCCAATAAAATACGCCCTGGTTCAAAGCTGTCCTCAGTAAATCCATAGCAAACATATCCTGAATCAAGTGGCTGTCTAAAATGGCCTAGTTTCAGTGGTGTATAGCTTAGCTCCTCAACACTGATTATTACTAAATCTTTTGTCGGAAAAGAAAAAACCTTTTTAGGTGTAAGCTTACTGTAATTTTTACTACTTAAAATAATATCGTCAGTTGTAATCTCAACCTGACAACTTCTACAACAATTCTCAACATTTCCAAGATATAGATCGCAACTGCTCGTTTTCTTACAAACGCCGTGTTTACTCGTAATGACATATGAAGTTTCATCTTCATTAGATTTGAAATGATACCCTGTGGAGTGGGCATTATTCGCGACTATTTTTACGGCGTTGTGCCTACTCATAAATTACTCTATTTATCTTGTTAATTGGGTAAGTAACATTGACTTGGAATCCTTCATTTTCACACTCAGCGAACATCTCTTTTAACTCAATATTCTCTGCACTAAGGTGAAATTTTGGAGAACTATCAAAACAGAGGATACGAGATATTGTTTTTCTATTAGGGTGTGCGTGACTAGATTTGTCGCCACATATTATGTAGTCAGTCTTTCCAATTAGAGATAATAATTCATTACTTGTGTTTCTCTCACTTCCATGGTGAGAGAGTTTTACTGCTTTAAATTTAACATGGCTGTATTTTTTTAATGCAGACACTACATCATCCTCATGACTATCACCTAAAAATAAGAAATTATTACCATTATGCTCTATGATGAAAGAAAGACTTGATTTATTTGTTATAGATCTATCTCTTTCAAAAACATCCTCGCCTTTTTTAATCAACTCTATACATTCTGAAATTGATAGCTCTTTCTTTATTAATGTTGATATTTGCTTATTTTTTTTTATTGCGTCATCGTACATCATGACAAGAACTGATGGATCCGGTGTCAAAGGAGTAATCTGCATGAATGGTCCTAAGCTTATAGCTTTATCTGAAGCATTCACCGCTATTACTTCGATATCTCTTTCTATTAATAGCTGTTGAAGATTAATGTCTTGCTGATATGAAATCTGCTTGTTTACACCTTTCAATTTCAACACTTTTGAAATATAGCTTAAGCTATTGAAAATGAATTTTTTAATTTTAATATTGCTATCTATAATGTATCCAAATCCACCTATATGGTCATCATCGTTATGAGTGACAATAGCGACATCGATTTCTCTACCATTGAGTAAGGCCTTCAGACTATCAATAACAGACTTCCGAATTTTAAAACTCTTCGGTCCCGAATCTATAAGAATTAAGATAGCGCCGCATGTAACGAGGATGCAGTCTCCATGACCAGCATCTATAATTTCAATTTTCACCGATAACTCACAGATCTATCTATAGTTTTTTTGAATATATCAGAGAATTACGGCTTGCGACAATTACTAGAAGTGTTTAAATTGTCATTGTTTCTTTAATTTAACGCCATTTATAAAGCAATTCATTTACAACCACGACGGATGAATGAGTGTATTTACAGACCTCTGGTAGCTCATTGCGGCTGACATGTGTGTAAATCTGAGTAGTCAGGATACGGACGTGCCCAAGCATTTCTTGGATATGCCATAAGTCAGCTCCGTTATCCAACATCGTCATTGCGGTGTTATGGCGCTAATGATGGTAGGCTCCTGAACGGTCAAACCCTGCCATTTTATGTATTGTGACGCCATGTGTGAAAGCTTGCACGACACACATCTTTCGCCGTTGTTAGCGAGTAACTGGGTTTTGCCTGCCCTAACAAACGTAAGCTTGAATAAGCAGCTGTGAGCTGTAGAAGTTTCGCGTTAATTTATGTGAAACTCCCTAATCCAGACATCGTTTGGGACGGTGACATAAAAACCATTTCGGTGTATTTTCAACCGACTCAGATGCTATTTGATAACGCCGTGCGGCAACATAAATACAATACAGTCGATTTTAGTGACAATTGGCCCATATGGTGGCAAAAAATACCTAGTTCATTGGGTATGGCAGCCACTATCCGTGTCGGCCACCTGGTGGGCCAACAAAGCATACTGGAGCTGAAAAAAGCCGTATCAACCGCTATAGTGCTGGCGGTATTGATGTCACTGGTGATTGCCAGTCTGACGTTTTTGCTGCGCAGCAACATCGCCTCGCTTTACTCGCCCGATGCGCCGGTAGTGGCGCTGGCTAGCTCGTTGCTTATTCTGGCCTGTTTTTATCAGGTGTCAGATGCCATTCAGGTGGTGTCGGCCTGTGCGCTGCGCGGTATGAAAGTGACCAAACCGGTGTTTTTCGTTACCTTTATTGCGTACTGGCCAATCGGTTTTGGTTTAGGCGCCGTATTGGGTTTAACGAACTGGCTGGTTGAGCCTATGGGCGCGCACGGCTTCTGGGTCGGCATTATTGCCGGCTTAAGTGTCGCCGCTATTTTGCTGGCCATTATTTTAAAACGCACTTTGCACAGGTTTGAGCGCGAGGCAACATAAAGCGATGAAATACTGGCTACTACCACTATGTTTGCTGATAAGCCTGACGGGTTGCTCGAAAGACAGTGGCGAAAAAGCCGTTGAAAGTTATCAGCAGCGCCTGGCTCGGGTGTTGGATAAACCGCTACCGCAAACGCCAGTACCAGCAGCACCTTTGCTCACCGAGCCGCGCGATCTCAAGCAGCCACTGCCCGATCTGCGGATGGATCTCACCGACACCTTTGCTACCCGCCACTGTGGCCTGGATACCCTAATAGGCGAGCGTAACTCCAGCCTGGGCCGGGTATACAGCGCCAGCAAGCAATTAAGTTATGAACTGCGGTTTTTACATCAGCTGAATATGTGCCTGCAAAAACGCTGGGATAACACTGCGCTGCAAAACCAGTTGCAGCAGGTGTACGACGCCAAACAGCAAATTGCAAAGTTAGCCTTTAATAATATGCTGCTTACCGATGACACCCTGCGTAAACAGCTACTGGGCGTGCGCGACAGCCTGCCCTACAACGACAAACCGGGCTTAAGCGAAAGCTGGCAAGCACTGACCGCACTAACCCAGCTACAACAGTTTATTCAGCAGCAAAACTGGCAAGCGGCGAGCAGTATCGATATAGAGCAACAATTACAATTGCTATATCAGGCTAACCTGCCAGGCCGTTTGCAATACAGCCTGCGTCAAAGCAGCCATCAGCTATCTGAGCTTAACCAAATGTTAGCCAAGGTGACGCCACAAAGCCTTTGCCAACCCAGGCCGGATAAACAGCAGCTGGACATACTGGCCAATATTTTTAGTAAGTTTTTTGTCGCGCAGGTACAACAATACACAGTAAACCTGCAGCAATATCAGCAGCAGCTGTGGCCACTGCTGCAACAGCTATACGCCGACACACCGCTGATAGAAGTACTCACAGCGCGCTTTGAAGGCAATTACCAGAATATGCGCCGCGAGCTGGCTATACATGTTAAATGGTGGCAGGACCTTAACAGCCAATGCCCAATGCAATTAACCACCAACGGTTAATCACCGTTGGCTGTTTAAAACCTCTGGTGGCGCTGCTTAAAGCGGCGAAAAATACAGCAAACTGTAAGCGCAGCAGCAAAAACACTTGCCAAGGCTGCAGCTGCGCAATAACATAGCCGCCGTTGTTCAGTGTACTTAACAACACAAAGCGTGCGTCCTTAGCTCAGCTGGTTAGAGCACCACCTTGACATGGTGGGGGTCGGTGGTTCGAGTCCACTAGGACGCACCAAAAATTCTAATAAAAAAACAGCACCTTAATGGTGCTGTTTTTGTTTAAGCCGCAAAAGCTTTCTGTTCTATCGCCAGCGTAATTACACTAAGTAAACTCTTCGCCCAAGCGATGCTGCAAAACCTCTTTCGAGCGCTATAGTTATTAGCTGAATATGGCCTTTTGGATTTTTATTATATGAGGCTGAAAAATTGTGGCTTTGCACTTTTAGCTGTGGGCTTGTTAAGCGCATGTGATAACGCGACGCCTGTAGCTAAACCAACATTGTCGTCAAAAACAGACCGCGCCAGCTGCAGCCTGTATTTTGGTGGCGATATTATTACCATGGCAGATGATACCCCCAGTTATGTTGGTGCGGTGCTGGTAAATAATGCCACCATTACCTTTGCCGGTAGCAAGCAAGAGGCGACAAATATTGCCGGCAATGACTGTACTGTTGTTGATCTTAACGGGCAGACCATGCTACCCGGTTTTATTGATGCACATAGCCATGTATTTGCGGTCGGTTTGCAAGCCTCGGTACCCAACCTGCTGCCGCCACCGGATGGTAAAGCCAGCTCAGTGTCACAGCTGGTTGAACTATTGCAAAACTCACTAACCGATGCCTTTTATCAGCCCTTTGTGCAAAAAACAGGAGTTGTTATCGGTTTTGGCTATGATGATGCAGAATTAGACCGCTACCCAACTGCGGCTGATCTGGATTTGGTGTCGACCAACTTACCTATTTTGATCATTCATACCTCAGGTCATCTTAGCGTAGTGAATAGTAAGGCACTTGAGATGCTTGGCATTGACAGCAACACGCCAGATCCCAGTGGCGGCATTATCCGGCGTAAAGCAGATTCGCAACAGCCAAACGGTGTACTGGAAGAAACCGCGCATTTTAGTGCACTTGGCAAAATGCTGGGAAAAATGGATTTGGATCTGCAACAAAGCATGTTTGCAAAAGGCCAGCAGCTTTATGCCAGCTATGGTTACACCACGGCACAAGAGGGACGCGCGTCAGCAGACAGTGTCGCGATGATGATCATGGCTGCAGAGCAAAACCAGCTGCTGATTGATGTTGTTGCCTACCCGGATATTGTCAGCGACAGCGCTGCCATGGCATCCCCCTACTACCAAAACGCCTACCGTAATAAGTTCCGCATTGGCGGTGCCAAGCTTACACTGGACGGTTCGCCGCAAGGCAAAACCGCCTGGCTCTCACACCCTTATCATGTTCCTCCCGCTGGTCAGGACGAGCATTATGCTGGCTATCCGGTGTTTGATGACGATAAAGTAAGAAGCCATGTCGATAAAGCGTACAGTAATAACTGGCAACTATTGGTACATGCTAACGGCGATGCCGCCATAGACCAAATGCTAAACATTTTTGCCGAAGCCAATGCCAAATATGGCCCGGCAGATCGGCGTAATGTGCTGATACACGGCCAAACGCTGCGCGCCGACCAAATTGACAAGCTTAAAACCCTGGGCGTATTTCCATCGCTGTTTCCAATGCATACCTTTTATTGGGGCGACTGGCATGCGCAATCGGTATTAGGTGAACAGCGGGCGCAGTTTATCTCTCCCACCAAAGCCGTGCGGGATGCCGGCTTAATGTTTACCAGCCATCATGATGCGCCGGTAGCCTTACCCAGCTCTCTGCGGGTACTGCATGCCACCGTGAACCGGGTAACAAGAAGCGGCAAGATTTTAGGCGCTGACCAACGGGTAGATACCTACACTGCCCTTAAAGCCATGACGCATTGGGCGGCTTATCAGCACTTTGAAGAACAGCGCAAAGGTATGATAAAAGCCGGTATGCAGGCCGACTTTATCGTACTTGATAAAAACCCGCTGAAAATAGATCCGATGCAATTGACAGATTTGGCGATTATAAAAACCATCAGCGCCGGAAAAGTGGTATTCAATAATTAGTTAACGTTGAATTTGCTGTATAACCAAGACTTATGAGCCCATATATTTCTAACATGGTAAAACATTCATATGAAAGTATGGGCTCGTGCCATCAGGCTTTAGCTTTGAGTTTTTCCTGCATAGCAGAAAAGGTTACGACATTAACTGCAGCGTGCTCGGGATCATTTGCCTCACTTTGCACCAACGTTTCCGACGGCGTTTCAATAGCATCTGTTAACCGAGTTTCGCTAAGCTGTTTTATCCGCTGGCGAATGCCTGCTACTGCATCACGAGTACCTAGTTGATTATCTGCATGCGACGCCTGAGTGTTATGTTGCTGATTAAGAGCGTTCAGTTTATTGCGCACGGTATCAAGCTGCGCAGTGCTGGATTTTATGCCTAACTTTTCCAGCGTCAGGCCCTCTTCTGCCATACGCTTTAGCAGCGTCTCTGAGGGCAGGTGCAAGTAACCAACAACAACCTGCAGTAAATCCCTAACCTCTGCTTTTTGCGGCAAGCTTAATGCACTGAGCGCCGCATATAGCTTATCTTCAGCTAGAAAAGTATTGCGCAGATGGCTTCGCAGCACGGTGTCAGACGTCGCTGCCACCTCCGCATTGTTATTAACGGCCGGCTCTATGTCAGCGAGGTTTAACCCTTCCTGCTGCATTTGCTCCAATAGGGCTGCTGAGGGAATGTTAAGCCTTTTGATAGCGTGCTCAATGTTGCATTTAACCCGCAAAGCCTCTAGCGTGCTATAACTGCCAAATACCGCTTTTAATTGCGTTGCGTCAGAGAAGTATCGGTACATATTCTTTGCCCCACTGAAATCTGATTACCTTAAATTACCCACACTTCTACCCGACGGTTGCGTTCACGACCGGCATCTGTGTCATTATTTGCTACCGGTAACAGCTCACCGTAAGACTCAACGGCTACCACAGGTATACCACGGGCAGTTAACTCGCGTTCTACCGCTTTGGCGCGACGCAGCGCCAGCTCGTTATTCTTCGCAACGGCACCAACAGCATCCGAGAACCCCATCAGCACCAGGCGACGACCACTATTTTGCTCCATAAAGCGGATAAGCCGCTCTAAATCACGCTTACCCTTGTTGTCCAGGTCATTTTCGCCGTAGTTAAACCGAAAGTTCAGCGATAACCGCTGCCCGGTGTCGGCATAACGGTTATAGGACGCGGGCGCACCTTCCACGGCAAACACTTTCTCGACACGGATGTTTTGCGAGATCAATCCGGTTTGTTCCACCAGCTGCTGGCCTTTTTCTGATATGGCAAACTGGGCAAAGTCTTTCGCCAGCTGAGAAGCTGCGGTAGGCGTATACAGATACAGCCGGCGCGATAGCGCATAATCTTCGGTGCTAATGGTAAAGCGGGTTGGGTAAATCGGCGTAGTGTCAGCACCCTCTGAAATAGCCAGTGCTTTGTTGTACGAAATGTAGTTTAAGCCGATAAAGCCGATAGCGGCTTCATCCTGTGATACGGCCACCGACAATTCCGTGCTCGATTCAAACCGTGTGGCATTATCAGATAGCATTTTGCCATGCTTTTTCAGCACCAGGCTGTTAAAGGTGTCAAAGGTCCCTGAGTTATTGTCGCGTGCTAGCAGCACTATCGGCTTGTCTTGACCGCCAAGCTGCGACCAGCGCGAAATTTCACCGGCATAGATCTTTGCCAGCGTTTCGGTAGAAATAGCCTTTAGGGAATTATTCTGGTTAACAATAATGGCCAGGCCATCCAGTGCGATAATGTGCTCGTTACCAATTTTGCTCAGATCGCCAAGATCCGACCGGGCCTGCGTCACCTCGTCCGGTGTTACCTTGCGTGACGACATACCAATATCTGCTTTATGTGACAGTAGCCCGCTAAAAGCGGTTCCTGACCCATGAGCATGGAGTTCTATCGCCTCAGACTGCCCGGCCGTTGTAAAGCGAAGCTGTTTCTCCACCTCTGAGTTGCCTTGCTGCCAGGCAAAAGCACTACCTCCCTGCTCTGCCAAAAACGCCTCTAACAGCGCCGGCGCCAACTTCTCACCAACGGTATTCGAGCCATGTACTCTTAGCACTGGTGTCACATTAGGCTGGGTGCTACCCGAAGCATCCGCAGCGGGCATATTAGCGGCTGGCCCCTGCTGAGCAGGTATTGCCGTTGTAGCCGGTGTCGCGCTGACTGCCAGAGCGGGCTGCACTGAATTTGATGTAAACCAGAAATAGCCACCACCTGCCAGAGCAACAATACTGAGCACCAGTGCCAGCAGCACCTTGCTTTTACCTGCTATCGCTGTTGATGTTACTTCGCTGGCAACAGGCGCCACATCCACTACAGATTTTGTGGCGGCGTCTAACTGGATGAGTACGCTATTTAGCTCTTCATCTTTTAATGCGTTGAGCTCGGCCACAACTGCAGCACGGTAGTCCTCATTATCCTGTAGCTGAGCTAATGACAGCTGAATTTGAAATTTACTTTCGCATAATTGAACTAACCGGCTCAATACCAGGTTTATGCTAGTGTAATCGTTTGAAGTCGCGCCCACGTCTTGTCCCTAATTAAATAACATAAAACAACGACGTGATTCTAGGCAGCTGATATTGCAGCAAGATTACAACATCTTGCTTCAGCAAGCAGACACTACCAAGTTACAGCAGCAAAACTTGCATTAGTTTTATTAATGAAATTCACCTAGTTTATCTCGCGTATCTTACACAGAAGTGTCATTGACCCTGTGTAGACTTTGCGTCAGTTAATTCAGGCACTGCAGAGGTAAATTATGAAGCTGTTATCTATTACTTTAGTATCGTCACTGGCATTTTTCAGCACTGTTAGTGAGGCAAGTAACAATACTTATGTTTATTCAAATACTGAGTACTGCCTATTAGCTAGCGGCACTGCGTCGGCACCGTTTTTAGACGCCTACAGCCGTAAGTTGGGTTTTACGCCGACAACAGAAGAGTGCCGGGCACTCACTAAAGTGGAGAATGCGCAAAGTGCGGCCTCGGTACAGCAAGACGTACGAAAGCTGTTAAGAGAAGCGTTAAAGGGCTCTGCACTGCGCCCAAGTGCTGCTTTAGTGCGTAAAATGGCCGAGATGTCAGACGCAGAGCGTCAGCAGACTGTGGCCAAACTGTTCAGCTAAATACCCACGCACGTTTGAATAACACAGTCGCTGCAGATACCTATCTGCAGCGACTTACTTCGTTTGGTTACAGCGGCTTCACCAAAGACAGCTGATACACATCATGACGCCGGTCTTTCATCGTATTCACACTGCCATGAGTATGCAGCTCTTTCAGCGCGTCTAAGTCGACATCGACAACCAATAACATCTCAGAGTTTGGCGTGGCCTCAGCTTTAATACCCGTGGTTGGGAATGCAAAGTCTGACGGCGTAAACAGTGCCGATTGGGCGTACTGAATATCCATATTATTTACCCTGGCTAAGTTACCTACTGCCCCGGCGATGGCGACATAGCATTCGTTCTCAATAGCGCGGGCCATAGCGCAATGCCGTACACGGGTGTAACCGTTTTGGGTGTCGGTTAAAAACGGTACAAACAAGATATTCATGCCCTGATCAGCAAGTAAACGAGCGTATTCCGGAAACTCCACATCGTAGCAAATCATAATGCCAATTTTGCCGCAGTCAGTGTCAAATACCCGCACCTTATTACCGCCCGTCATAGCCCAGTTACGTTTTTCTGCCGGCGTAACATGTACCTTGTCGTACTGCTCCCAACTGCCATCACGGCGGCACAAAAAGCCACTGTTATACAACTTGCCGTCTATCAGGTACGGCATACTGCCGGTGATAATGTTAATGTTGTAAGCAATAGCAAACTCGATAAATTTGTCACGGATAGTTTCGGTATATTTTGCCAGCTGACGAATGCTCTCGGTTACACTTAAATGGTTGTAATGCTCCATTAACGGTGCGGCAAACAGCTCAGGAAACAGAATAAAGTCGCTTTTGTAATCCGACACTGCATCAACAAAAAACTCCATTTGCTCAAACAGTTGGTTTATGTCTTTCATATTGCGCATTTGCCACTGTACCAGGCCTAAGCGCACTTCCGCTTTAGGGGCATTAATCAATTTTACCGACTTGGTGTAGTAAATATTGGCCCATTCGAGCAAGGTGGCATATTCTTGCGACTGGGTATCCCCCCGCAAGTAGCCTTTAAGTAACTTACGCACATGAAAACCATTGGCCAGCTGAAAACTTAACACCGGATCATGAATTTCACGCGCTTTTACTTTATCAATATATTGTTTGGCGCTGAGTTTATCGGCGTACTGGTTATAGTTGGGCATACGCCCGCCGGCCATAATGGCGCGTAAATTCAGGTTCTCGCACAGTTCTTTGCGGGCATCATAAAGCCTTCTTGCCAGCCTGAGCCCACGAAAATCAGGGTGAATAAACACCTCTATGCCGTACAGTACATCGCCATTGGGATCATGGTTTTTAAAGGAAAAGCCGGTAACGATTTGATCATACGTATGATCATCACTGAATTTGCTGTAGTCGATAATCAGTGAAAAGGCACAGCCGACCACTTTGCCATCAACACAGACACAAAGCTGGCCTTCAGGAAATTTTGTCAGCAGGGTATTGACCACCGGCTCTGTCCAGGCCAGTAATGGCGCATCGGCATACACCTGCTCAGACGCTTTGCGCAGCGCCGTCATATCTTCGCGCGTTAAATGCCGTACTTCAACATGATTGGCTTCCATAAGCTCTCCTGTGGTGACAAGACAGCTTTAAGGGTAACACAGCTGGCGGGGGATGCCGAAAAACCGGCCTGCCCAACTACCCACTAAGGGGTAAAACGCTCGCCCCTTAATGGCAATAACAATACCGGCACAAAGCTTTTAAGCTTAACGACACAACACCGAGCAAGGCGTTCTAAAGCTGAAAAGCAATGAAGCCTTTGCCGTGGCACTAACGCCACCGGGTAAGGTTGGAAACGGCATTACCTCCCCACTTGGAAAGGTGAATTATGTTAACTGACGCCTATGCGCGCCGCTTTAGCTATTTGCGGCTGTCTGTCACCGAAAGCTGCAATTTCCGCTGCAGCTATTGCCTGCCGGACGGCAATGACTGTAACAGCCGTAGCGGCGAGCTTAACCTGACAGAAATTCGCCGCTTAGTCACCGCCTTTGCCAAACTGGGCACCCGCAAGGTACGCATTACCGGCGGCGAGCCATCGCTGCGTAAAGACTTAACCGACATTATCGCTACCTGCAAAGCCGTGCCCGGCATTGAAAAAGTGGCGCTAACCACCAACGGCTACCGGCTAAAACGCGATGCGCTGGCCTGGCAAGAGGCCGGGCTGGATGCAGTAAACGTCAGCGTCGATAGCTTAGATGCAGACACCTTTCATCTGGTGACCGGTCAGGACAAACTGGCTGACATCTTAGACGGCATCGCGCATGCTAAAACCATTGGTATTAAACAGGTAAAAATTAATACCGTGCTGTTAAAGCAGCACAATGCGCTGGCGCTGCCAGATTTCCTTACCTTTATTCAACAGCAGGATATCGCGCTGCGCTTTATTGAATTGATGCGCACCGGCGATAATGCTGGCTTTTATCAGCGCCAGCATTTAAGTGGTGAGCGCATTCAGCAGCAGCTGCTGGCGCAAGGCTGGCAGCTAAATGCCAAGGCCAAAACCGACGGCCCGGCGCTGGAGTACTCGCACCCATCTTATCAGGGCCAGATTGGCCTGATTATGCCGTACAGCAAAGACTTTTGCGCCGACTGTAACCGGCTTCGGGTATCAAGCTTGGGTCAGTTGTATTTGTGCCTGTTTACCGACAGCCATCAGGACATGCGCAGCCTGCTGCAAAGCGATGACAGCGCACCGCTAATGCGTTTTTTACAGCAAGCGGTGCAAGGCAAAGCCTTTAGCCACCAGTTGGCAGAGGATTACAGCGGCAGCACCCGGCATTTAGCCCAGATTGGTGGGTAACAGGCGGATAATATGAGCATAACAATGCCGTTTAGTGCGCTGATTTTAGCCGGTGGCCAGTCCAGCCGCATGGGCCAGGATAAAGCCCTGCTGCAACTTAATGGCCAAAGCTTACTGGCGCATATGCAGCAAGTGGCGCTGGACAGTGGCGCCGTTGAAGTGCTGGTAAGCCGCAATCTGCCCGGTTTTATTGCCGATAACACGCCGCAACAAGGGCCTTTAGCCGGTATTTTGGCAGCGCTGCAACACTGTAGCAGTTCACAGTTACTGGTACTGCCGATTGATACCCCGCTATTAACGGTAACCAGTGTGCAACGCCTGCTGCAACACGCCAATGGCGCGGCCTGTTATTTTAGCGATAACCCGCTACCTTGCGTATTACCGGTAACCCCGGCCCTTAGCCCCCTGATAAGCGCGCAACTGCGCACTGGCCAGCGTTCGGTTCACGCCCTGCTTAAGCTACTTAAGGCTAAAAGCCTGGCGGCGCCAAATACAGAATTACTCAATACCAATACACCAGCCGACTGGCGGCACTGTTTAACTCTGCTTAATAGCGGCGGCAGCACGGGCAGCAGCAACAAGAAACAGCAGGAGGATCTATGCCAAAGCCAGATTTAAGCCGCTTTTATCCGCTGAATATCGCTGTGCTAACAGTGTCGGATAGCCGCAACACTAATTACGACAGCAGTGGCGATCTATTATGTCAGCTGTTGCAAAGCGCCGACCATCAATTAGTTGCGCGCTCATTATTGCCCAATAACAAATACCAGTTGCGCGCTGCGCTAAGCCAGTGGATCGCAAGCGATAACATTCAGGTAGTGCTGATTAACGGCGGCACTGGCTTTCATCACACTAATTGCACCGTTGAAGCGCTAACGCCATTGCTCGATACGCCAGTACCCGGCTTTGGTGAGCTGTTCCGTCAACTGTCGTTTAACCAGTTGGGCTCAGCCGCCATGCAATCCGGTGCCCTGGCGGGCCTGGCCAATGGCACCCTGCTGTTTGCTATGCCCGGCTCAGGCGGTGCCTGTACGCTTGCGATGCAGCAGCTGATTTTACCGCAATTAGATAGCAAAACCGGGCCCTGCAACTTTGTTGCACATGTAAAAGGTAACTTTGTTGCCCATGTAAAAAACAGTCCAAGCCAAAGCTGTGGAGCTTAAGATGACAGCAACCCTTACCCATTTAGAGCTAACGCATTTAGATCAGAGCGGCGCGGCGGCAATGGTCGATGTCAGTACCAAGCCAAACACCACCCGACTGGCCCGCGCCGGTGCCCTGGTGCAAACCACACCCGACGTTATCGACTTAATTGCCGGGGCGCTGCTAAAAAAAGGCGATGTGCTGGCCACAGCGCGTATTGCCGGCATTATGGCGGCGAAAAAAACCAGCGAGCTGATCCCGCTGTGTCATCCATTAATGCTCAGCAAAGTATCAGTCGATTTTCAGCTACTGCCAGCGCAAGGTCAGATAAAAATCGAGAGCTGCTGCCTGCTTAGCGGCAGCACCGGCGTCGAGATGGAAGCGTTAACGGCTGCCAGTGTAGCCGCGCTGACCATTTACGATATGTGTAAAGCGGTAGATAAAGCGATGATCATCAGCGATATCCGCCTGCTGGAGAAAACCGGCGGTAAGTCGGGGCATTATGTTGCGGAGGCTATATGATTAAAATTCTGTTTTTCGCTGCGCTGCGCGAGCGGCTTGATTGCGAACAATACCTGCTTAGCTGCGATGGCAACATGTTGCAGGTGACAGATATCCTGCAGCAACTGCAAAGCCGTTGTCATAGTTGGCAACAGGAACTTAGCCGCAGCGATTTGCTCTGCGCGCTAAACCAGCAGCTGGTGCCACTAACGGCCAGCGTGCAAGACGGCGATGAACTGGCATTTTTCCCGCCGGTAACCGGTGGCTAAAAGGTAATGACAGATATGAGCATCTTTGTTGCCGTACAAAGCGATGACTTTTGTGTTGCCAGTGAATATAACGAGCTGCGCCGCCAGTCAGGTTGCGGCGCTATCGTCACCTTTAGCGGCCTGGTACGCGAGCTTAGCAATAACCAACTGCACAGCATGACACTGGAGCACTACCCCGGCATGACTGAGCAAGCCCTCACAGCTATTGCTGAGCAAGCACAACAGCGCTGGCAACTGGGCGCAGTGCATCTTATTCACCGCGTTGGCACCTTGAAACCGCATGAGCAAATAGTGTTTGTCGGCATTGCCAGCCCGCACCGCGCCGCCGCCTTTGCCGCCTGCGAGTTTATAATGGATTACCTGAAAAACCGCGCACCGCTGTGGAAAAAAGAACATACCGCAACCGGTGATTATTGGGTTGAAGCCAAAACCAGTGACCAACACGCGCTAACGCGCTGGGACTAGCCAATGCGTCAGTTACTGCTAATACTGGGCTTTATCTGCAGCTTAACCGCCGACGCCGGCGACAAGCTCACCATAGCGGCCGCCTCTGATCTGCGCTATGCCATGGCTGACATCGTCAGCCTGTTTCAGCAACAAACTCAGCTTGATGTCAGGGTAATTTATGGCGCCAGCGGTAAGCTCAGCACGCAAATCCGCCATGGCGCGCCCTATGATATGTTTTTCTCTGCCGATATCAGCTTTGCCCGGCAGCTATACGAGGACGGCCTGGCAGCCACTGCGCCACAGCTCTATGCGCTCGGAC
The DNA here is from genome assembly GCA_040752955.1 of Pseudomonadota bacterium. Taxonomy (GTDB): domain Bacteria; phylum Pseudomonadota; class Gammaproteobacteria; order Enterobacterales; family Alteromonadaceae; genus Alishewanella. The sequence goes on along the minus strand of JBFMHG010000003.1, from coordinate 312,623 downwards.
ACCTAGTGCTGTGGAGCCCGCAGCAGAATATGGCCGGCATTACGCTAAACCAGCTGTCTGACCTGAGTTTTAACCGCCTGGCCATCGCCCAACCGGCGCATGCGCCTTACGGCCAGCGCGCCAAACAAGCCTTGCAGGCCGCCGGCGTCTGGCAGGCAGTAGAGGCGAAAATTGTCTATGGCGAAAATATCGCCCAAACCGCACAACTGGCACAAAGCGGTGGCGCTGATATCGCCATTATTGCGCTATCACTGGCCCGCTTTCCGGAGCTTGCCAGTCAGGGCTACCAACCTATTCCCACTGAGCTACACCAACCGCTGCTGCAGGCCTATGTGATCACCCGCCGTGGCGCCGATAACACGGCCGCGCGGCAGTTCGCGGCGTTTATCGCCACGCCAGCAGTGCTGGATATTATGCAGCGTTTTGGTTTTGAAAAGCCGGGCTTTGAACAAGAGCGTTTTGAACAGCCGGGCTTTGAACAAGGGCGTTTTGAACAGCCTGACATTGAGAAACCGGGCTTGGCAGAGCAGGAGGCGCAATGATGTCAGAGCTATTCGCCGCACTCAGCCCGCAAGACTGGCAAGCCATCCGGCTCACGTTAAAGCTGTGCCTGTATACCACCGCCATTTTACTGCTGCTGGCTACGCCACTGGCCTGGTGGTTAGCGCTGCGGCAAAGCAAATTACGCACCGCCATTCAGGCCATAGTCGCCCTGCCGCTGGTGTTGCCGCCTACCGTACTTGGTTTTTATTTACTGCTGCTACTCGGCCCACACGGCGCCATTGGCAGCACGCTGGAACGCTTAGGTTTATCGCATCTGGCTTTTAGCTTTAGCGGCATTTTAATCGGCTCGGTAATTTACTCACTGCCCTTTGCCGTGCAGCCACTGCTGGAAAGCTTTCGTCGCATGGGGCCCGGGCCGCTGGAAGTGGCCGCAACCTTAGGTGCCGGCAAGCTGGATCAGCTGTTTAGTGTTGTTTTGCCGCTGTGTCGCGGCGGCTTTATCGTTGCGGCTACCCTGACCTTTGCCCATACACTGGGCGAGTTTGGCGTTATTTTAATGCTCGGTGGCAGTATCCCCGGTGAAACCCAGGTGCTGTCGGTACTGATTTACGACCACACCGAAGCAATGAACTATACCCAGGCGCATCAGCTGTCGCTCGGCTTGTTAATCAGCGCCTTTGTGGTGCTGTTTATTGTTTATGGTTTAAACCGGCGTTTTGAGCGTGAGGCCGTGCTGTAATGAACAATATAATGAGTAACCTGACGAGCACCGTGATAAGCAGCTTAACCAGCGCCATGCAGCAAGGCTGGCAGCGCTTAACCCCTGAACGTCAGGCCAGCCAGCCGCCAGCAGCACAGAGCCTGCAGTTACAACTAACGGTTAAGCGCGGCGCTTTTACGCTTGAGCTTAATCACAGCTTGTCATTACACGGTGTTACCGCGCTGTTTGGCCGCTCTGGCTGTGGTAAAACCACCCTGCTGCGCGCCATCGCCGGGCTGGATCGCCACGCTGGCGCACAGATCCGCTGCAATGATGTCATCTGGCAGCAAGGCAACCGCTTTATGCCGGTGTATCAGCGCCGTATCGGTATGGTGTTTCAGCACAGCAGCTTATTGCCGCATTTAACGGCGCTGCAAAACCTGCTGTACGGCTTTAAGCGCCGGGTTAAACATAGTACTGTGCAGCTGGAACCGGCGCAGGTAATTAGCTTACTAGAGCTGGAAAGCTTATTGCCGCTTCAGCCAGAGCAGCTGTCCGGCGGCCAACGCCAGCGTATTGCGCTGGGCCGCGCCTTACTTAGCCAACCAGAATTATTGTTATTAGATGAACCTTTGGCATCACTGGATCAGCAAAGTCGCAATGAGATTTTGCCGTTTTTACAGCGTGTCGCGCATCACACCGGCATCCCTATGCTGCTGGTTAGCCATCAGTTAGATGATGTGGTGAAACTGGCCGATCAGCTGGTATTGATGCAGGATGGCCGCATTATCAGCCAGGGCTCGCTGCCACAGCAATTGCTGCAACCAGAGCTTGCCGCCAGCGGCGCTATGTCGCTGCTGTATGCGCAAAGCCAGGGCTGTAACAACCATCTTTTACAGCTGAGTATAGGCAAGCAACAGCTGCAACTACCGGCACCGCTGAGCAACACCGGCACACAAACAGCCTACCGCTTACGCATTCAGGCCCGCGATGTGGCACTTAGCCTAAAGCCGCTTAACGACAGCTCAGTCAGTAATCAGTTACAAGTCAGCATCAGCGGTTTTAACAACGCCCCCCACCCAGCCGAAACCCTGGTGCAATTAGAACTGGTAGGCCAGCCGCTGCAGGCCCTGCTAACCAAACAATCAGCAGAGCGCCTGGGCTTGCAGGTAGGCCAGCAGGTGTATGCGCAGATTAAAGCAGTGGCATTGGATTAATTACTAGGCTCAAGATAAATACAATCTATCGGGCACACGGCAATGCAGGTCGGCTTATCATAGTAGCCGACGCATTCGGTACACAGCGTGGGGTCTACTTCGTAGTGTTTGGCGCCCATGCTAATGGCGTCGTTCGGGCACTCCGGCACGCACATATCGCAGTTAATACAGCTAACTTCTATCACTGCCGGCATGGTTAGCTTACCGTGGCAGTGGCATCAATGGCTAACTCAGCGCTCGCCTGTGCGGCTGCCGGCAGCTGCTTTAGTAACATGGCATAGCCTAACCCGGTACGCAGCGGCAGCTGTACTTTAAGCTGATAGCAGGCACCGGGCGCCAGTAGCAAAGCGTTATCCTGCTTATCGCGCAGTGCGCTTAAGCTAAAGCTAAAGCTGTGGTTACCCTTTGGCGTCATTAACACCAGCGTATCGCCAATGCCGAACTGGTTTTTTACCTCCACTAAGGCAAAGCCTTCGCTATCCTGTTCGCCGATAAACTCACCCACTAATAACTGCTCGCCCACACTGTGGCTGGTATCGTAGTTTTGTGTGTCCTGCGGTTTATGCCGGCGTAAAAAGCCTTCGGTAAAGCCACGGTTTGCCATACCGTTAAGCTCGCCAAGTAAGGCCGGGTTAAAGGCTTTACCGGCAACGGCATCGTCGATAGCCTGGCGGTACACCTGAGCGGTGCGCGCCACATAATAAGGCGATTTGGTGCGGCCTTCTATTTTTAGCGAATGCACGCCCATCGCCGTTAACGCCGGCACATGTTCAATGGCACGTAAGTCTTTTGAATTAAGAATATAGGTACCATGCAGGTCTTCATCTATCGCCATCAGCTCGCCGGGGCGGCCCTGCTCTTCCAGCAAGGCCGGTGTACTGATCGGTTTAAACTGGCCTACCTCATCTTCCACGGCGGAGTGCACCTGATACGGCCAGCGGCAGCTGTTGGTGCAGGCGCCCTGGTTCGGGTCGCGTTTGTTAATATAACCAGACAACAAGCAGCGGCCGGAATACGCCATACACAGCGCACCATGCACAAACACTTCTATTTCCATATCCGGTACTTCACGCCGGATTTCGCCAATTTCATCCACCGACAGCTCGCGCGATAAAATTACCCGCTCTACGCCCTGCGCCTGCCAGAATTTCACCGCGGCCCAGTTCACGGTATTGGCCTGCACCGATAAGTGCAGCGGCATTTGTGGAAAATGCTGCTTCAACAAATACACCACACCGGGATCCGACACGATAAGCGCGTCAGGTTTAAGCGCCACCACCGGCGCCATATCGGCGATAAAGCTTTGTAGCTTGCTATTATGCGGCGCAATATTGACGACCACATACAGCTTTTTACCCAGCACATGGGCTTCGTTAATGCCCATTTCCAGCGTGGCTAAATCAAACTCGTTATTGCGCACCCTAAGGCTGTAACGCGGCTGACCGGCGTAGACGGCATCGGCACCATAAGCAAACGCCAGACGCAGCGCTTTTAAACTGCCGGCAGGTGAGAGTAATTCAGGTGTAAACATAACAAGGCCTCTGGCGCAACATCACAAATGCAAAAAGGCGGCTAGTCTAACGCCGGCATGAGAACCGGCTTTGATCTGCCGCAACCTGCAGGCAATTAACAGTTGGCCTGCGCCGCCTGAGCGGCTTTAAAACCACTGGCAAAGTTATTTAGCCGTGCCGTGCGGCTGCCAGCCGGTAGCATGACTTCGATCAGACTAAAGCCTTTATTGTTGTCCAGTGCCCGCTGCAATACCTGCTCAAAGTCATCCAGGTTACTCACCTGCACGCCATGCCCGCCCATGCTGCAGGCCAGCTCAGCGTAGTGCCAGTTAGTTAAATTGGTGCAACTAAGGCCGGGGGCAAAGGCTTCTATCATGTCCCAGCGCTGGTTATTAAACACGATAATCACTGGCGCAAAGCCATAGCGGGCGCAGTGACCAAGCTCGAGCCCGGTCATTAAAAAAGCGCCATCGCCCACCAGCACCACCGGGCGTAAACCGGTAACCGCTTCTACGCCGAAGGCGGCTGGTACGGCATACCCCATAGAGGCATAAAACGCCGGTGCCAGCATTAAGCTGGGGTTGGCATGCAAGGACGCAAACAGGCAATCGCCAATATCGGAAATTAGCGGCACTGTGTTATTGCCGGCGGTCAATACACGGTCTAAACATTGCACCAGGCTGGTGGCACTCAACTGCTGCTGTGGCTCAATCGTCAGTGCCGGCAGCAGCGCCTGCCCCTGAAACGGCGTAATGGCCTGGGTAGCTAACGTGGCCAGTAGCGGCTTTAATGCCAGTTGGTGGTATATCGCTGGCCCCAGCCTGAGCTGATTTTGCTCGATACAGACCACTTTATCGGCCGGAAACAGCTCACTGTGGGCAGCAAAGTTGCTATCGGTTTTAATCACGCCAATTTGCAGTATAAGATCGGCATCGCGTAACAGCTGCGCCGGGCGAATATCGGTTTTATCCAGAAAAATACCGCCATACAGCGGATGTTGCTGATTAAAGCTGGCGCGCGCCATCAGGGTGCTAACAAAGGGGATATGCAACTGGGTGGCTAAGGCTTCAAGCTCGGCTACCGCATCAAAGCGGCGCACATCGACACCGGCCATAATCACCGGTTGTTTCGCTTGCTGTAGCCGGGCCGTTAAATCTGCGACTGCCAGCAAAAGCTCGTCCTGTGCTATCGCCTCTGGCTGATACGGCCCTGCAATAGTGGTGTGAAAAGTGACCGCATCACGCGGTATTTCCAGCAGCACCGGCCGGCATTGCTGCTTTGCCACACTAAGCGCAGCACGAATGTCTTCACCGGCCCGCGCCGGGTTATCCAGCCGGTACTGCGCTGCCGTAATTTCGCGGTAAATATCGCGCTGTGAATCCACCGTTTTCGCCTGATGATGAATTTGCAAACCACGTTCAAGCTCGCTTTGACTCGGAAAACCGGCAATCACCAGCAGCGGCACATGCTCTACATAGGCCTGCGCTACCGCATTCACGGCATTAAGCGCACCGGCGCCGTAGGTAAGTATCACCACCGCCGGACTATTGCTAATGCGCGCGGCCGCATCGGCGGCAAACACCGCCGAGGGTTCATGGCTTAAATAATACAACGGCAGGCGGTTTCGCTGCTGCAACTGCTCAAACAACGGCAGCACAAAATCGCCGGGAATACCAAATAACTGTTTTATGCCAAACAGTTCCAATTCATGTAACAAGGCATCGACTAATAACATAACCACTCCAACTCTGCGTTTTATAACGCGCAGTGTGGTGATTATTAAGCCGAAGTACGTTGATACAGATCAAAACCCTGCCGCTGCGCGGCGGAGCAAAGGTGGTAGGGGCGCCTGCTCTATAAAATCAGGCGCCCCGTTATGCCCGCTGGTATATTCGGGGGCGTAAATATACGCCCCTACGTGTCAACGCAATAAAGTAGAAAACGGCAATATCGACACCGTTTCACCGGCTGGCAGGCTGGCACTGTCGCGTTCCAGCACGATATAGCAGTTAGCATTGGCGATAGAGCTCAGCATGCCCGAGCTCTGGCTACCTAAGGTTTTCACTTTTAAGCCATGTTCGCCCTGCCAGTACCAGCCACGCTGAAAATCCATGCGGCCGGGTTGTTTTTTCAGCGCCACTTCGCACTCGGCGCTGAGCAGCGCAACGTTAGCGGTTACGTTTTCACCACTCAGCTTACGCAGCACCGGCTGTACTAACTGCTCCAGCGTAACCACCGCCGCTACCGGGTTACCGGGCAAACCAAAAAACCAGCAGTTATTCAGCTTGCCAAAAGCAAATGGTTTGCCTGGCTTTATGGCTACCTGCCAGAAGTTAATCTGGCCCAGTTTATGTAATATTTGCCGGGTGTAATCGGCATCGCCCACCGACACGCCGGCACTGGTAATTAGCACATCGACCTGCGTCATCGCTTGTTTAAACGCCTGCTCTATCGCTTTGGGATCATCGGGTAGCAAACCCAGGTCAATAACCTCTACGCCAAGGCGCTGCAGCATAGCGGCAACAACGTAGCGGTTGCTGTCGTAAATGTGGCCAGCCGGCAGGCTTTGCCCGGGCGGCACCAACTCGTCGCCACTGGAGCATATCGCCACTTTCAGCTGACGCCATACCTTTACATTAGCAATGCCGATAGATGCCAGTAAGCCAATATCGGCCGGGCGCAGCTTATGGCCGGCGGCAAACACCTCAGCACCTTTAGCAATGTCTTCACCGGCACGGCGCACATGCTCGCCACTTAGCGGCACTAACTGACAGACTATCTGTTGCTGCACGTCGGTTTGCGTAAGCTCAACCTGCTCTTGCATCACTACCGTATCCAGCCCTGCCGGCAGTACCGCGCCGGTGGTAATACGCACACAGCTACCCGCAGGCACCCTGTCGGTATAGGCATGACCCGCCAGTGCCACACCGGCCACCGTCAACGGCTGATTTGGCCTAACTTCACTGGCGCGCAGCGCATAGCCATCCATTGCCGCATTGTCATAGCCGGGTACATTAATAGCGGATACCACCGGCTGCGCCAGCACCCTATCCAGCGCCAGGGGTAGCGGTACGCTAACACTTTGTGTCAGCGGCTCTACCTCAGTTAGCATCTGTAAAATGGCCTGCTCGGCACTTAGCATAGGTTGTTTCATTAGGTAGTGCTCCGTCAGGTTTTGCCACCCTGCTGGTTTACCATCCACACTGCGGCTTCAACCCGCGAGCGCAAACCGAGTTTTTTCAGCAGGTGTTTAACATGCACTTTCACTGTACCGTCAGAGATATTCAGCTCTCGGGCAATCAGCTTATTACTTAAGCCTTTGGCAATAAAACTCAGAATTTCATACTCGCGGTTAGTCAGGCTGTTTAACTCGGCCGGTGTTTTTACCGCCGGGCGGCGCAGCGCCGTGGCCAGCACCTGCGTAACCGCTTCGCTTAGCACCATTTTGCCGGTTAGCGCGCGTTTAATATGCTCCAGCAATAGCTCAGGGTCGCTGTCTTTTAGCAGGTAGCCATCGGCGCCGTTACTTATCGCATTTACCACATCTTCGTCGGCATCTGATACGGTTAGCATCACGATGCGCGAAGTTACGCCTTCATCACGCAGCCGTTTTAACGTGGCAATACCATCCATGCCCTGCATATTTAAATCCAGAATGATTAAATCCGGATCCAACTCTACCGCCAGCGGTATCGCTTCCAAGCCACTGCTGGCTTCTGCGATCACTTCCAGCTCGTCTTCCAGCGCCAATAACTGTTTTAAGCCTTTACGTAGTAACGGATGATCATCTACCAGCATAATGCTGGATTTGTGCTCTGACATGTCTTGCTCCACAGCGGTTGGCTTTTTGTTATCGCTATTAGCTTATAACAACACGGCCGACACTTTGATATAAATCAGTTAAATATCAAAACAGCCAAGCACGGCCTGCAGGCCACCAGGCTAAAACCAAGCGCAACACCAAGTTGTAAGCAATTGTTTTAACTAAACATTTAAACTTAAAAACTCAACGCTTACCACTTTATAGGTACCCCCAACTATCCCCCCGCCGCCAGCAGCTAACTCCGAAGATACATTGTGACAATGCCCTACGCCCTGCATAGTTTGGGCAGTCTACCTTTACTGTTCCGAACGGGAGTAACCTATGTCAGATCTTAAACAATGGCAGCCAGAGGACGAGTCGTTCTGGCACAGCACAGGCAAAGCCATTGCTAACCGCAACCTGTGGATTTCCATTCCCAGCTTGCTGTGTGGCTTTGGTGTCTGGATGCTGTGGAGTATCGTCACCGTGCAAATGCTAAACGTGGGCTACCCGTTTAGTACCGCTGAGCTGTTTACCCTTACCGCTATTGCCGGCTTAACCGGCGCCACCCTGCGCATACCGTCAAGCTTCTTTGTCCGGTTATGCGGTGGCCGTTACACGCTGTTTTTAACCACCAGTTTACTGATGATCCCGGCGGTGGGCACCGGCCTGGCGCTGCAAAGTATCGACACGCCACTGTGGGTGTTTCAGCTGATGGCACTGCTATCCGGCATTGGCGGCGGTAACTTTGCCTCATCGATGTCGAATATCAGCTTTTTCTTTCCGAAAAAGCAGCAGGGCTTAGCGCTGGGGTTAAATGCCGGCTTGGGCAATTTTGGCGTCACCACGGTACAAATTCTGGTGCCGATTTTTATGTCGTACGGTGTGTTTACTTTACTGGGCGGCGGCGATCCTATGGTGCTGGCTAAAGCCAGCGGCACTGTTACCGGCACTATTCCGGCCGGCACGCAAACCTGGATCCAAAACGCCGGCTTTGCCTGGTTAATTACCTTAGTGCCGCTGGCATTTTTACTTTGGTTTGCCACCAACAATATTCATACTGAAGAAGTGACACCTAAGCTGCCTAAGGCCATTACGTCATTCAGTATTATTCTGGCGATGTTATGCATTGGATTTGCTACCTCTATCGCCGGTTTATGGCTGATTTTACCCGAGTCGGCTAATGGCTCCGGCTTTGGTATACCGAAAGAAATTGTGCTGATAGCGGTGTTGTTTGCCACAGTATTTTTATTAAAACTGCTGCCCGGTGCCATTCGCACCAGCCTGGACCGGCAATACAAAATCTTTAATAACAAGCATACCTGGGTGATGAGCGTATTATACGTAATGACCTTTGGCTCTTTTATCGGCTTTTCAGCGGCATTCCCGCTGTCGATTCAGGTTATTTTTGGCTACAGCCATATTATGGTCGATGGCGTTCTGACCCACAGCACACCCAACCCTAATGGCCCCAGCGCCTTAACTTACGCCTGGATAGCGCCCTTTGTCGGTGCCCTTATTCGTCCGGTCGGTGGCTGGATAGCGGATAAACTCGGTGGCGCTTTCGTTACCCAGCTGTGCGCAGTGGTGATGATTCTGTGCGCCTTAGGTGCGGCTTACTATATGCAGTTGGCCTATCAAAGCGCCACGCCAGAGCAATATTTTGTGCCGTTCTTCCTGATCTTTTTAGGTTTGTTTGCCGCCAGCGGCATTGGTAATGGTTCTACCTTCCGCACCATTGCCGTGGTGTTCCCGAAAGAGCAAGCCGGTCCGGTACTGGGCTGGACCTCAGCCGTAGCAGCCTACGGAGCCTTTTACATACCGCAGGTACTGGGAGAACAAATAAAAGCCGCCACACCGGAATACGCGATGGTGGGTTTTGCTATCTTCTATGGCCTGTGTCTGCTGATTAACTGGTTCTTTTACCTGCGTAAAAACGGTGAGTTTTATAATCCGTAATGACTTGCGGCGTAAATTTCTGGGGCGCCGGTTGTTTTAACGACTGGCGCCCCTACAACACCGGCATGTCATCACGCCATTTGCTGTTGTAATAAATACTCTGGCGTAAAACTAAAATACACCCCGGTGCCACCTTCTGGCCGCGCTTTAATCTGTATTTGTCCACCTAAGTGCTTGCTGCGCTCCTGCATTATGGCAAGGCCATAATGATTGAGCTTTTCGGCCGCTTGCGGTATGCCCACACCGTTATCTTCCACCGCCAGACTGATACCGTCATTACTGTGCTGCAGACTGATTTTCAGCTCACTGCCCTGGCTATGATGCACGGCATTCTGGCTGGCTTCGCGGATAATTTGCAGCAGGTGTATTTCTTCATGCGGCGCCAGCGGCACATTGGTCAGCTGATAATCCAGCCGGATCTGTAAGTCAGACTGTTCGGTTAGTTGCTTTACCGTAGTTTGCAGTGCGCTTAATAAGCCGGCACCGTCGACTTTTAACCTGAAGGTGGTTAAAAGTTCACGCAGTTGGCGATAGGCGGCATCCAGGCCTTGTTTTAGCTCAGCCGAGACATCGGCAATGGTGGCTTTATCCTCTTTCTGGCTGGCTTTGTTCAGCCGGGTAACCTGAATTTTTAAATAGGATAATGCCTGTGCTAAAGAATCATGCAGCTCGCGGGCGATTACCGTACGCTCTTGCATTAATGCCAGCCGGCGCACTTGCTCCTCTTCTGTCTTTAAGCTCAGTGCCAGTGCCAGCTGGTCGGCTACCGACGCCAATAATTGTTGTTGCCAGCGCGCCAGTTGCTGGCCTTCTGGCAGGCGCGCCACCAGCACGCCGTATTTTTTTCGTTCACGCTGCAGCGGGTAATTGAATTGGTGTGTACTGCAGCCACTGTTCTCGCTTTGGTTTAAACAGTCACCACAATTTTGCTCGGCGCAGGGATCGCTGCCACTGTCGCCCGGCACCAGCTGCATATAGGGCCGGTCACCCGCCTCGGTAAACAGACACAGCTCCAAATCGTCCAGTTTTACCACCGCTTTTAGCTCGGTAACAATTTTACTGAAATCAACATACTCTGGTACATGTTCACTAATACGCCGCGCGGTGTTATACAAAAAGCGCAGCGTAATATTGTTATGTTTCAGCGTTTCTGTCTGCTGCTCTACCCGCTGCTCTAAATTGCCATACATATAGGCGATAGAGTCATTCATCTTGTTAAAGCTGTGTGCCAGGGTGCCCAGCTCGTCGTTATTTTCAACACTTAACCTGTGGGTGAAATCGCCCATCGCTACCCGCTTGGCGCCCTGGGTCAGCGCTTGCAATGGCTCCTCTACCATCACTTTAAGCCAGTAAATTACAATGGCCGACAGCAATACTGTGGCTAACAGCGCCACCAGCTGCAGCGTGCGAAACGCCCGCACTTTTTGCTCAGCGTCCTGCTGAATAAGGTACACCAGTTGCTCCAGCAGCTGAATTTGCCCAGCCAGCGCCTGCTCTATCTGCGCTGGCTGGGCCGCAAGCTGCACTAACCTTGGTTCCAGCTGTAACCAGTGCTGCCGGGCGGCATCAAACTGCGTCACAATGAGCTCGTTATGCATAAAGCGGGTAAATACCGGGTGCTGCCAACTTTGATTAAATTGCGCTTTTGCCGTCTGTAGTGCGGTTTCATCCTGTTGCTGACTCAGCCAGGCCATGCGGTAGCTTTGCATCCTTAAGGATCCGGCGACATTAACCGCATGGGCATCGTTATCGGTTTTATCAGACAACCAATATGACGCCAGCATGGTACCCACTGCCAGCACAACAATGCAGGCCAGGGCGATATTAATTCGGGTAACAATAGAAAACTGTCGCATAACCACTCCGCTTATTTACTGCTTAAGCATAACCGCTAAACCCCTGCCCTGCAGCACTAACGAAAACAGCGCAGCGAAATTGAGCTACCCCCTTTTTCCCGCCGGGGTAGCCAGACTTAGCAGGCTTTGCCGGCTGGGGGTAGAAGATGGCGTATTGTCGGCGATCACGGCCTTACCCACACTACCACTTTGTGGGTATTTTTTTTTTTATCAGCTATTTAGCGCTCTGGCGAGCATGATCTAAATCAAGCATCATCCAGCTGTTGTTTCTATAGTGTGCATACCAGAAAAGCAATATGTCTGTTCATGCAGGACAAGACCAGGAGTAAACCATGAGTCACCTACTCGACAAACTGCGGTTTTTTAAAACCCGCAAAGCCCCGTTCGCCGACGGCCACGGTGTTACCACTAACGAGGACAGAACCTGGGAACAGGGTTACCGCCAGCGCTGGCAGCACGATAAAATTGTGCGCTCTACCCATGGTGTGAACTGTACCGGCTCGTGCAGCTGGAAAATTTATGTCAAAGATGGTCTGGTGACCTGGGAGACCCAGCAAACCGACTACCCACGCACCCGGCCCGATTTACCAAACCACGAACCGCGCGGCTGCCCGCGTGGCGCCAGCTATTCCTGGTATATCTACAGCGCTAACCGCTTAAAGTACCCCAAGGTACGCCAGCAACTGATGAAACTGTGGCGCGAAGCCAAAGCTGCGCATAAAGATCCGGTTAAAGCCTGGGAGTCTATTGTTACTAACCCGGAAAAAGCCAAAAGCTATAAAGAGCGCCGCGGCTTGGGCGGTTTTGTCCGCGCCAGCTGGGATGAAGTCAACGAGCTGATTGCCGCCTCTAACGTTTACACCACGAAAACCTATGGCCCGGATCGGGTTACCGGCTTTTCGCCTATTCCGGCCATGTCGATGGTGTCTTACGCTGCCGGTGCGCGTTATTTATCGTTAATTGGTGGTAACTGTTTAAGCTTCTACGACTGGTACTGCGACTTGCCGCCAGCCTCACCTCAGGTATGGGGCGAGCAAACCGACGTGCCGGAATCGGCCGACTGGTATAACTCGAATTACATTATTGTTTGGGGCTCTAACGTGCCACAAACCCGCACACCCGATGCTCACTTTTTAACCGAAGTGCGTTACAAAGGCACCAAAACCTGTGTTATTACCTCAGATTACTCTGAAGCGTCTAAATTTGGTGATACCTGGCTAGCACCACGTCAGGGCACCGATGCTGCACTGGCGATGGCGTTTGGCCATGTCATTTTAAAAGAATTCCACGTTGATAACCCAAGCAGCTACTTTACCGACTACGTAAAACGCACCACTGATATGCCAATGCTGGTAATGCTGGAGGAGCAAAACGGTAAATTGACTCAAGGCCGCTTCCTGCGTGCTGCCGATTTGGTGAACAATCTGGGCGAAGACAATAACCCGGACTGGAAAACCATTGCCATTAACAAAGATGGCCGCTTAACCAGCCCCAATGGTGCCATTGGTTATCGCTGGGGCCAGGCCGGCAAATGGAACCTGGAGCAAAAAGATAAAGACGGCGACATCGACCTGCAGCTGAGCTTAAAAGATAACCGTGACGAGCTGGTCGAGGTGGCCTTCCCGTATTTTGGCGGCGCCCCGCACGAGTACCAATACTTCCAGCACACCGCGCATGACGAAGTGCAACTGCGTAAAATCCCGGCCAAACGCGTCGAACTGGCCAATGGCAGCACGGCGTTAGTGGCTACCGTGTTTGACTTAATGCTGGCGCACTATGGTGTCGATAACGGCATTGGTGATGACAGCCGGGCCAAATCTTATCTGGATAACGTACCTTATACCCCAGGCTGGCAGCAGAGCATTACCGGCGTTAACCCAGACGATGTGGTACGCGTAGCGCGTGAGTTTGCCCGTAATGCCGATAAAACCCGCGGCCGCTCTATGGTGATTGTCGGTGCTGCGTTAAACCACTGGTACCACATGGACATGAACTACCGTGGTTTAATTAACATGTTAATGATGTGCGGCTGTATCGGCCAAAGCGGTGGCGGCTGGGCACACTATGTTGGCCAGGAAAAACTGCGGCCACAAACCGGCTGGACGCCACTGGCCTTTGCGCTGGACTGGCAGCGGCCGCCACGTCATATGAACGGTACCTCGTTCTTCTACAACCACTCCAGCCAGTGGCGCTATGAAAAACTGGATATGACCGAGGTTATCTCACCACTGGCGAATAAAGAAAAATGGGGCGGCAGCATTATCGACTTTAACAGCCGCGCCGAGCGTATGGGCTGGCTGCCATCAGCACCGCAACTGGGCGTGAACCCACTGGGCCTGGCCGCTAAAGCCAAAGCCGCCGGCGTTGAGCTAAAAGACTATGTGGTGCAGCAGCTTAAAGATCGCAACATTAAGTTTGCCTGTGAGCAGCCCGACAGCCCGCAAAACTTCCCGCGCAATATGTTTATCTGGCGCTCTAACCTGCTGGGCTCCAGCGGTAAAGGCCACGAATATATGCTGAAGCACTTTTTGGGCACCAAACATGGTTTGCTCGGTAAAGACTTAGGCGAGTTCGGTGGTAAAAAGCCGCAGGACATCGAGTGGGCTGACAACGGAGCCGAGGGCAAGGTCGACTTATGGGTAACGCTGGATTTTCGTATGTCCACCACCTGTCTGTACTCCGACATCGTGTTGCCTACCGCCACCTGGTATGAAAAAGACGATATGAATACCTCGGATATGCATCCGTTTATTCACCCGTTAACTGCGGCTATTGACCCGGTGTGGGAAGCCCGTAGCGACTGGGAGATTTTCAAAGGCATTGCCAAAGCATTCTCTAAAGCCGCCGTTGGCCACTTAGGCGTTGAAACTGACGTGGTTACCACGCCGATGCACCATGACACCCCGGCCGAATTAGCCCAGCCTTATGGTGTTAAAGCCTGGTGGAAAGGCGAATGTGAGGCGATACCGGGCGTGACCATGCCGCACATTAATATTGTTGAGCGTGACTACCCGAATACTTATGCCCGCTTTACCTCGATTGGCCCCTTGCTGGAGAAAATCGGCAATGGCGGTAAAGGCATCAGCTGGGATACCAAAGAGGAAGTGAAATTCCTTAAACAGCTAAACCGGGTGCATACCGATGAAGGTGCTAACAAAGGCATGGCGAAAATTGACAGCGCCATCGATGCCTGCGAGATGATTTTATCCTTAGCGCCGGAAACCAACGGCCATGTTGCGGTTAAAGCCTGGGAAGCGCTGGGCAAAATTACCGGCCGAGACCATACCCATTTAGCGCTGCCCAAAGAAGACGAGAAAATCCGCTTTAACGATATCGTCGCCCAACCGCGTAAGATCATCAGCTCGCCTACCTGGTCAGGCCTGGAAGATGAGCATGTATCGTACAACGCCGGTTACACCAACGTGCACGAGCTGATCCCATGGCGCACCATTACCGGCCGTCAGCAGTTTTATCAGGATCACGAGTGGATGCGCGATTTTGGCGAGCAGCTGTGTAGCTACAAGCCGCCAATTAACTTAAAAACCGTGCAGCCGGTGCTGAACAAAAAGCCAAACGGCAACAAAGAAGTGGTACTGAACTGGATCACGCCGCACCAGAAATGGGGTATCCACAGCACGTACTCTGACAACCTGTTAATGCTAACGCTGTCGCGCGGTGGCCCTATCGTCTGGTTAAGTGAGACCGACGCTGCTGCCGCCGGCATTGAAGATAACGACTGGATTGAAATCTTCAACGTTAACGGCGCTATTTCTGCCCGTGCTGTGGTATCGCAGCGGGTACCGGAAGGCATGAGCATGATGTACCACGCTCAGGAGCGCATTGTTAACGTACCGGGCAGCGAGCTTACCGGCACCCGTGGCGGTATTCATAACTCGGTTACCCGCGCCGTAATGAAACCCACCCACATGATTGGTGGCTATGCCCAGCAGGCCTACGGCTTTAACTATTACGGCACTGTCGGCTGTAACCGCGACGAGTTTGTTGTGGTGCGTAAGATGAGCAAAGTCGACTGGCTGGATACTAAATAAGGTTGGAGTAAGTAACATGAAAGTAAGAGCCCAAATTGGCATGGTGCTGAATTTAGACAAGTGCATAGGTTGCCACACTTGCTCCATCACTTGTAAAAATGTCTGGACCTCGCGCGAAGGCGTCGAGTACGCCTGGTTTAACAACGTAGAAACCAAGCCCGGTATTGGTTTTCCAAAAGAGTGGGAAAACCAGCAAAAATGGAACGGCGGCTGGGTACGCAACAAAAGCGGCAAGCTGGAGCTGAAAATCGGTGGTAAGCGCCGCATTCTGGCGAATATTTTCGCCAACCCGGACTTGCCGGAAATTGACGACTACTACGAGCCGTTCGATTTTGATTACCAGCATTTACACAATGTTGGCGACACCAAACACCAGCCGGTGGCACGGCCGCGTTCGCTTATTAGCGGCCAGCGGATGGAAAAAATTGAATGGGGCCCGAACTGGGAAGAAATTCTCGGTACCGAATTTGCCAAACGCAAAGTCGACCAGAACTTTAACGAAGTGGTACAAAAGGACATCTACGGTCAGTTTGAAAAGACTTTTATGATGTACCTGCCACGTTTATGTGAGCACTGCTTAAACCCGGCCTGCGTGGCAGCCTGCCCCAGCGGTGCCATTTATAAGCGCGAGGAAGATGGCATAGTACTGATTGATCAGGACAAATGTCGTGGCTGGCGTATGTGTGTGTCGGCCTGCCCGTACAAAAAAATCTATTACAACTGGAAAACCGGTAAGTCCGAAAAATGTACTTTCTGCTTCCCGCGCATTGAGGCCGGCCAGCCGACGGTGTGCTCTGAAACCTGTGTCGGCCGCATCCGCTACTTAGGCGTGTTGCTGTATGACGCCGATAAAATTGAAGTGGCGGCCAATACGCCAAACGAAAAAGATTTATATCAGGCGCAGTTGGATATCTTCCTTGATCCGAACGATCCGGTCGTCATCGCCGCGGCCCGCGCGGAAGGTATCAGCGATAACTGGATTAAAGCGGCCCAGCGCTCGCCGGTATATATGATGGCGATGGAGTGGAAAGTGGCGCTGCCACTGCACCCAGAGTATCGCACCCTGCCGATGGTATGGTATGTGCCGCCACTGTCACCGATTCAAAGTGCGGTACAAGCCGGCCATGTCGGCATGAACGGCGAAATTCCGGATCTGAAGTCGCTGCGTATTCCGCTGCGTTATCTGGCCAATATGCTCACCGCCGGTGATGAAGCGCCGGTAGTACGGGCACTGGAGCGGATGATTGCCATGCGCGCCTTTAAACGCGCGCAGCAGGTAGACGGTGTGGAAGATGCCGAGGTGTTAAAACAAGTGGGCTTAACGCCGGTACAGGTAGAAGAAATGTACCGCTATATGGCGCTGGCAAACTATGAAGACAGGTTTGTTATTCCTACCAGCCACCGTGCCTATGCCGAAAATGCCTACGACTTAAAATCGAGCTGTGGTTTTAGTTTTGGCAACGGCTGTGGCGATGGCAATAACGGCGTAAACCTGTTTGGCACCAAAGCCAAAGGCGTGCGTCAGGTTATCCCGGTTGAGCTTAAGGACTAACGCCATGCCAATACTACAACTGTTATCCCTGCTGCTGGATTACCCGAAGCAGCCACTGGTAGAGGCGAAGGCTGACCTGCTGGCGATAGTGGCTGATGCCGCTATCGCGGCCGAGCTTAAGCAAAACTTAACGGCTTTTATCGAGCATCGCTGTAGCAGCGGGCTGATGGACTGGCAGTCAGAATACGACGGCCTGTTTGAACGCGGTCGCTCACTGTCCTTGCTGATCTTCGAGCATATACATGGCGAGTCGCGTGATCGCGGCCAGGCCATGGTAAACCTGATGGCGCAATATCGCGAAGCCGGTCTGGACATCGGCGTTAAAGAGCTGCCGGACTACCTGCCGCTTTACCTGGAGTTTTTATCGACCCAGGGCGAGCAAAACGCGCAAATTGGTCTGGAAGAAATCGCGCCGGTATTGGCAGTGCTGCTATGCCGGCTGCAGCAACGCGGCTCTGACTACGCCAGTATTTTCGCCACTCTGCTGGCACTGTCTGAAGCTGACGTCGATTTAGCCGACATCAAGCAACAGCTGGCCGGCGAGCAGCGCGACGACACGCCCAAGGCGCTGGACAAGGTATGGGAAGAGGAAATGGTCAGCTTTATCGGTAACGAGCAAGCTAATTCAGCCTGCGGCAGTGGCAATAAACCGACCGATGGCCAGCGTCGCGACCAGTTTATTCCGCTTAGCACAGAGCTGCTTGGCAGCGCTGAAGCAGGCGAACAACTTTATAAAGCAGCCGCGGCTAAGCGCGCTTAAAGGAGCATTAACATGGCACACTTAAATCTGTTTGCCTTTGGCATTTACCCCTACATTGCCATCGCCATTATGCTGATTGGCAGTTGGATCCGCTACGACAGAGAGCAATATACCTGGAAAACCAGCTCCAGCCAGCTGCTGGAAAGCAAACAACTGCGCAAAGGCAGTATCGCTTTTCACATTGGTATTTTGGGCATCTTTTTAGGCCATTTCTTTGGCTTACTGATGCCAAAAGAAATCTGGTATCTGTTTGGCATTACCACCCAGATGAAGCAAATAATCGCTATCGTCGCCGGTGGCATCTTTGGTTTGATCTGCTTTTACGGCCTTACCGTGCTGATTAAACGCCGGCTGTTTAACCCGCGTATTCGCGCTACCAGCAACCCGATGGACATTGCCATTTTGTTTTTACTTTATGCGCAGTTAATTCTGGGCTTACTGAGTATTACCGTATCAATGGGCCATTTAGATGGCGCCGAGATGCTAAAACTAATGGCCTGGGCGCAAAACACCGTCACCTTTAACAGCGTGGCCGCAGCAGAAGCCATTAGCGGCGTGCACTGGATTTTTAAACTGCACGTGTTTTTGGGTATGACGCTGTTTGTAGTGTTCCCGTTTAGCCGCTTAGTGCACATGCTAAGTGTGCCGGTGCAGTACTTACGCCGTCAGCACCAGATAGTACGCCAACGTTTTGTGCGCTAGACGACGTGAATAACGGACGGTTTAAGGCCCTGACGGTTGCAACACTCGCTGTGCTCGCCACAGCAACTCGCTGCGCTCAGACACTCTGTGGCTGCGCTAACGAGGTTCCAACCTGGGCCAGAATGGATCGATTGACCAGCCAGACTGCGAGCCGATATTGCTAAACAAAGCGTCTTTGGCATGGATGCCAAAGAGGAGCCTCCAGGGAGGGATTTACGGCGTCTTTGTGTGCAATACCGGCTGAAAGCAGTCTGGCGATATGCTAAACGGTACCGATTACAGAGGTTTAATATGATACAAGTCAACCAAGCCAGTATCAGCGAAGCGGCGATAATGGCCGAAATGCAGTACCACCCGGCCAGCGATAAACGCGGCGCCATGTTAAAAGCGGCCGAATCACTGATTATTGGTGAGCTGCTGCGCCAGCGCGCCAAAGCGCTGGGGCTTAGCGTAAAAAGTGAAGCCAACACCGCCAGTGATGACAACTTTCTTGATGCACTGATAAACGCCGAAGTGGCCATTCCGCAGGCAAGCCAGACAGAATGCGAGCAATACTACCGGCTAAACCCACAGCGTTTTCAAAGTTCGCCACTTTTAGAGCTAAGCCATATTTTGCTGGCAGCGGCACCAGAAGATGACAAAGCCCGGGTAGAAGCGAAAACCCTGGCCGAGCAGTTAATTAGCCAGCTACAACAAGGTGAGCCGCTGGCCGCACTGGCAAAACACTACTCAGCCTGCCCGTCAAAAGAAACCGGCGGCAGCTTAGGCCAAATTAGCCGCGGCCAAACCGTGCCCGAGTTTGAACGACAAATATTTAATGCCGAACCTGGCTTACTGCCGCAGCCAGTGGAAAGCCGTTACGGCTACCATGTTGTGCACATTGCCCGCAAAGTACCCGGTAAATTACTGCCCTTTAGCGCAGTAGAGCAAAAGATTGCCGACTATTTAAACGAGAAAGTACGGCGCAAAGCGGTAGCGCAGTATATTCATACGCTAATTGTTGACGCTGAAATAGAGGGCTACGACTTTAACCTGTCAGCCTCGCCGTTAATGCAGTAGGGACGCATTATTGCGCCCAGTTATATCTTGGCGCAGCTTTATCGTGAGCCTATCGATGTAAATTAAGGGGCGTAAATATACGCCCCTACATTATTGCTGTTGCAGCATCAACTCCACAGCCCGCTTGAACAGAGTAAAAGCACTATTACCCTCTAGTAGGTAACCCCTTAACCTAATTATAAAAAAAGCAGTTTCAGGCTAGGATCTTCGCATCAACCGCAGTCTGGAGTAATACCATGAAACGCGCTGTTTCTACTTTACCTTTTGCCGTCAGCTTAACCTTATCAACTACTGCAGTTTTGAGCCCACTACAAGCGGCTGAGCTCAATACGCAATTACAAGACGCCGTAAAACAAAGCAATGTGTCGGCGCAGTTTCGCTACCGTTTAGAATATGTCGAGCAAGATAATGCGCTGGACGATGCTATCGCTTCTACCCTGCGCAGCCGCTTAAGCGTGAATACCGGCAAGGCGTATGGTTTTAGCGCCTTACTACAGGTAGACAACGTTAGCCTGCTGGGTAATGACAATTACAACAGTACGGTCAACGCTAAAACCCACTACAGTGTAGTGGCCGACCCTAAGGGCACCGATATTAACCAGGCACTGCTGCGCTACCAAAATGACAACGGCACTACGCTAAGCGCGGGCCGCCAATTGGTGAACCATTTAAACCAGCGCTTTTTAGGTGGGGTCGGCTGGCGCCAGAATGAACAAACGCTGGATGGCTACCGCCTGCAACAGCAGTTCAGCGACAGTGTGAGTGCTGAGCTAGGCCATTATTACAATGTGAATCGGGTATTTGGCCCCAAAGGCGCCGCGGCCGATCAGCACGGCAGCTTTAATACCGCCTTGCTGCAATGGCAGCCCAATACCGCACATCAGCTGGCAGGTTTTGCTTATGATTTCGACTTTGATAACTGGGCGGTACGCAGCAGCCGCACTTATGGCGTCGACTATCAGGGGAAATTAGCTAGTGGCCCGAAACTAAGCTGGCAGCTAGCGCTGGCCAAGCAAGACGATGCGCACAAGGCGCCGCTCAGTTTTAGTCACCACTACCACCGTGTCAGCTTAAGCTGGGCACTGGATAACCTAACTCTGCAAGCCGGCCAGGAGCGTTTAGCCGGCGATGGTCAAAGCGCCTTTCAAACCCCGCTGGCGACCCTGCATGCGTTTTCTGGCTTTGCCGATATGTTTTTAAACACGCCGGATAACGGCCTGCGCGATAACTGGCTGGAAGCCAAAACCACGCTAAACGACGTTGCCTTAAGCCTGGCTTATCATCGCTTTGACAGCGACCTTGGCAGCGCGAAATATGGCGATGAATGGAACGCCAGCGCCGGTTATAACCTTAACAAACAGCTGTCAGCGCTGTTAAAGCTGGCGCACTACCAGGCTGATACGCTGGCCGTCGACACGACGAAAGTCTGGTTGATGCTGAGCTACCAGTTGTAATGGTAGGGGCGCATCATTGCGCCCAATCACTTCTCTCATAGCTCCACGTTGGCCAATGTTGTTTTGGCTCCTCTGCACCGCCCCTGGTTTTCAGTGGGCGGTTTTTTCATTGTCCATACTGGCTTTTTGCCAAAGCAACTTACCCCCGATGGGGTAACAAGCTCAGCTTAGATGCGCTCTGGCGCGACTATGGCAATTTCAGCTCCGTTAAAACATGATCCAGATCAAACTTTTACCGACAGCTAACGCTAAGCTAAAACACAATATCTAGTGCACAAAAATAAAATAAACACTATATAGAGGATTTAATGCTTAGATTCACCGATGAACAAATCGCCTTTCAGGAAGTGCCAAACGAGGTGTCACTGGCCTTTACCATTGCTG
Organism: Pseudomonadota bacterium; assembly: GCA_040752955.1. GTDB lineage: Bacteria > Pseudomonadota > Gammaproteobacteria > Enterobacterales > Alteromonadaceae > Alishewanella. Next base: position 291,114 of record JBFMHG010000003.1, on the reverse strand, counting down.
GCTGTACGCTGGGCTGCAAAGGCTGCCATAGCAGCTATAGCTGGCAGGCTAACCAGGGTACAGCACTGACACCGGTTTACCTGCAGCATCGCTTAGACAGCTATAAAAACCTGATCAGCTGCGTGTTGTTTTTAGGCGGTGAATGGCAACCAGAGCCGTTGCTCAGCCTGCTGACAGTATGCCGCCAGGCCGGCCTGCATACCTGTTTATACACGGGGTTAGACGACGTTAGCAGCGAGCTGAAACAGCAGCTTACTTACCTGAAAACCGGCCGCTGGCAGCCTGAGCTTGGCGGCCTTAACAGCCCGCATACTAACCAGGTTTTTACCGATTTACGCAGTAATGCACGCCTTAACCATTTGTTTGTAAAACCATAAAAAGGGATCTGCCATGCAAGCGCTCAATTTTCACCAACTACAACAAAAACTCAGCTTTATCGACAACTATCTGCATGCCACTAATGCCGCCGATGGCTCAAAGTTAGATGCCAATGCTAACGTGACACAAAAAAACATTGCTACGCTGGAAGCCGAGCTAATGAAAGATCAGTTTATTCAGGTAAATAGGGCGTTAGTTAGCAATAAAATCAGTGAGTTATTTGGTGCTGAACTGGCAGCGGAATACCTGCGGCAAATTAGCGATCACGAAATTTATGTACACGATGAAACCAGCTTAAAGCCATATTGTGTGTCGGTAACTATGTATCCGTTTTTACGCGATGGCTTAACCAAACTGGGCGGCGAGTCACAAGCGCCGAAGCATTTAGAATCCTTCTGTGGCTGTTTTGTTAACTTCGTGTTTGCCGTGTCCAGCCAGTTTGCCGGCGCCGTGGCCACAGTGGAGTTTTTAACCTACTTTGATTACTTTGCCCGCAAAGACTATGGCGATAACTACCTGCAAACGCATCGCAAACAAATCGAAAACCACCTGCAGCATGTAGTGTATGCGCTAAACCAGCCAGCGGCAGCACGGGGCTACCAAAGCGTATTCTGGAATATTTCAGTGTACGACCAACACTACTTCGACAGCATGTTTGGTAACTTCGTGTTTCCGGACTTTGTTAAGCCAGAGTGGCAATCGGTGTCAGCGCTGCAGCAGTTTTTCTTAAGCTGGTTTAATAAAGAGCGGGAAAAAACCGTGCTGACCTTCCCGGTGGTTACCGTTGCCATGTTAACCGAAAACGGCAAATGCAAAGATGCCGCCTTTGCCAATGACATTGCGGCTGAGATGGCAGCAGGGAATTCATTCTTTATTTACCAGTCTGAAAATGCCGACTCGTTAGCCAGCTGCTGTCGGCTGCGCAGTGAAATCAGCGACAATACGTTTTCTTACTCCTTAGGTGCAGGCGGTGTCGCCACCGGCTCTATTAATGTGATTACCATTAATATGAACCGTTTAGTGCAGGATGGCCGCGACCTGGCTGTGGAAGTGGCGAAAATCCATAAATATCAGGTGGCCTACCGCAAATTGATGGAGCAGTACAAAGCGGCCGGCCTGCTCACGGTATACGACGCGGGCTTTATCAGCCTGGACAAGCAATTTTTAACCATTGGCATTAATGGCATGGTAGAAGCGGCAGAATCGCAGGGGTTAACCGCCGGCAATAACCCGGCCTATATCCGTTTTGTGCAACAGCAGCTCAAAGTGATCTTCGACGCCAATAAAGCGGCCAAAGCCGAATATGGCTATATGTTTAACACCGAGTTTGTACCGGCGGAAAACCTGGGGGTAAAAAACGCCAAGTGGGATCGCGAAGATGGCTATATAGTAGCGCGCGACTGCTATAACTCGTATTTTTATGTGGTAGAAGATGAGCACAGTAATACGCTGGACAAATTCCAGCTGCATGGACGGCAACTGCTGGATTATCTCGATGGCGGCTCGGCGCTGCATTTAAATCTGGAGGAAAAACTCGACCAGCCGGGCTACGTTAACCTGCTGCATATCGCCGCCCAAACCGGCTGTAACTACTTTTGTGTAAACGTGAAAATTACTATCTGCAACCAGTGTGAAGCCATCGACAAACGCACGCTGTGCGCCTGTGCTAAATGCGGCAGTAAAGATATTGATTACGGTACCCGGGTTATTGGTTATTTAAAACGGGTATCTGCTTTTAGCAGTGGCCGTCGCCGGGAGCATAGCCTGCGGCATTATCAGCGCGAGCAAACCGCCCAGCAACAACGCCGCGCTTAAAGCGGATTAAATCCGCAGCGCAAAAACCGGGGCGCCTGTAACTATGAGAATGGGCGCCCCTACAAACCCGAGGCAGACATCAAACAAACAACAGCGGTTTAAACCGGGCCAGGTAAAAAATACCCGCCAAATGCGCCAGCGCGATAACAGCACACACCGCACGCACCGGCAGGCTTAGGCGCTGTTTTAAGGCACCAATACCAAACACAATATAACCCAGCAACAATAGAATTTTAAACCCCAGCCATTGGTGCACAAAGGGCTGCCAAGGCCCGATAGCCAATAATGTGAATGCCAGCGTAAGCAACAAGGTGTCGTTAATATGCGGCAAATATCGCACCGGGCTTAAGCGCCAACCGGGTTTACCGGCCATATCCAACAATAACCGCAGCATAAACAAGCCGGCACTCAAATAAGCACAAAACATATGTAATTGTTTTAACGGTAAATAGTATTCCATTTGGCAGCTCTCATCGTCATCTTTGCGCGCCACCATAAAACAACTTCCCCGCCATGCCTATATCGCTGAAGAGGTAGAAAAAACTGTTAGCATCAACTGATCCGGGTACTTTCTACCCTGACGGTAAATTACACCCAGTCCAGCGCAAGTTAAAACCACCCAACCTTTAAGTAAATCACAATAAAATCAATTAAAAACAATTAATTAAAAAATGGCGTAGTTCTTGTAATGCCCATACAGGCGACAACGCCGGTTATATAAAATAGGAGTGACCTATGACACTTGGGTGCAACAACAATAATGTAAGGGGGCTGTATGGCCGGATATCGTAAACTCTGGTGGCTGTTAATTGCCATTTTGGCCATCACCTTTGGCGTGCTGGGCTATTTTGGCGCTGAGGTGTACCGCTCGGCGCCGCCTATTCCGGCTAAGGTGGTTAATCAGCAAGGGCAAGTGCTGATGACCAATGAAACTATCTTAAACGGCCAGACCGCCTGGCAATCGGTTGGTGGTATGCAGCTGGGCTCTATCTGGGGCCATGGCGCCTATCAGGCACCGGACTGGACGGCCGACTGGCTGCACCGCGAGTTAATAGCCTGGCTGGAACTTGCCGCGCAAGATGAATTTGGCCAAAGCTACAACGAGCTTAATGCCACGCAACAAAATACGCTGCAGTTTGCGTTAAAGCAGGCCTACCGCAGCAACAGCTACGACAAAGCCACTGACACCTTGCTGCTAAGCGACAGGCGGGTACAGGCCATAACGCAAACGGCTGAGCACTATATTGCCTTGTTTGGTGATGATATTGCACTTAGCCAAACCCGCGCCAACTATGCAATGAAAAACAATACCCTGCCCTCACTTAAACGCCGGCAGGAAATGACGCAGTTTTTCTTTTGGACGGCCTGGGCAGCCAGCACTGAGCGTTATCCGGACAGTGCAACCTACACCAATAATTGGCCACATGAGCCGTTAATTGACAACCGGCCAACCGCCGAGAACCTGATTTGGTCACTGGTGAGTATTATTTTACTGATCGCCGGTGTCGGTGGCCTGATCTGGGGCTGGGCCTTCCTACGCAAACACGATGACGAAGAGCCTGCAGCGCCAAAACAAGACCCTATCGCCCGCTTAACACTGACCCCGTCACAAAAAGCACTGGGTAAATATATTCTGGTGGTGGTGGCACTGTTTACGCTACAGGTGTTTTTAGGTGGTTTTACCGCCCACTACACCGTAGAAGGCGATGGTTTTTATGGCTTAAACACCACTGAATGGCTGCCTTACAGTCTGGCGCGGACCTGGCATATTCAGGCGGCGATGTTCTGGATTGCCACCGGCTTTTTAGCTGCGGGTTTATTCTTAGCCCCCATTATTAACGGCGGTAAAGATCCCAAATACCAGAAACTGGGCGTCGATCTGCTGTTCTGGGCCTTAGTGGTATTAGTGGCAGGTTCTTTTGCCGGTAACTACTTTGCCATTATGCAAATTATGCCAGAGCAATACAGTTTCTGGTTTGGCCATCAGGGCTATGAGTACATAGATATTGGCCGCTTCTGGCAAATTATTAAATACGTTGGCGTGCTGTTCTGGTTAGTACTGATGCTGCGCGCAGTAGTGCCAGCCTTCAAAGCACCGGGCGATAAAAACCTGCTGGCGCTGTTTGCCGCCTCGGTCATTTGCGTTGGCTTATTCTACGGTGCCGGCCTGTTCTATGGCGAGCGCACACACTTATCGGTAATGGAGTACTGGCGCTGGTGGGTAGTGCACCTGTGGGTAGAAGGCTTCTTTGAAGTATTTGCTACCGTATCACTGGCGTTTATCTTCCACAGCATGGGGCTGGTATCGCGCACTGTTGCCACCAGTGCCAGCCTGGCCTCGGCCTCACTGTTTATGTTAGGCGGCATTCCGGGTACCTTCCACCACCTGTACTTTGCGGGCACCACTACGCCGGTGATGGCAGTTGGCGCCACCTTTAGTGCACTGGAAGTAGTACCACTGGTGGTGCTGGGCTACGAAGCCTGGGAAAACTGGCGCTTAAAACATAAAGCCCCCTGGATGGGCGATATTAAATGGCCATTGATGTTTTTCGTCGCCGTAGCGTTTTGGAATATGCTTGGTGCCGGCGTGTTTGGTTTTATGATTAACCCGCCTATCGCGCTGTATTACCTGCAAGGCTTAAACACTACGCCAACCCATGCCCATGCTGCACTGTTTGGTGTCTATGGCTTCCTGGCACTGGGTTTCTGTTTGCTGATACTGCGTTATATCCGGCCACAGCTGGTGTTTGATGAAAAACTGATGAAAACGGCGTTTTGGTGGATGAACGGCGGCCTGGTGCTAATGCTGTTTAGCAGCCTGTTACCGATTGGTTTTATTCAGTTTTACGCCAGCGCCACTGAAGGTTTGTGGTATGCCCGCAGTGAAGCCTTTATGCAAAGTGACATTTTGCATACGCTACGCTGGGTGCGCACCTTTGGCGATGTGATCTTTATCATCGGCGCCTTAGCGGTAAGCTGGCAAGTGGTAAAAGGCGTGTTTGACAGCAACGCCGCCCGGCAGCCATTGCAGCAGCTAAGCTGATATTTCTGTTAATCAAAGGCACCGCAGCCATGCTGCGGTGTCTTTTTTCCTGCTAACTCCTTATACTTGCCCTCCTTTGGTGCAAATTCCGGATTTAACCTTGCAACGCCAAGCAAAAAACCTGTTTAGTGCTGTACTGGCACAACTGGGCCTGATCAAACGCGACAGCCAGCGTTTGTCTGCCATTCCCTTAACCGAGCGGTTAAAAGTGGCGCTGGCCGCCTTTATCGCGCTGTTTACTGTCACCTACACCAGCCTGCAGCTGGCCGACACTGCCAGTACAATAGTGCTGCTGGCCTCGATGGGTGCATCGTCGGTATTGTTATTTGGTTTGCCTAACAGCCCGTTGGCCCGGCCCTGGTCTTTTGTTGGCGGCCATCTTATCTCGGCTACCGTCGGCCTTATTTGCTCGCACCTGTTTACCGACTTAGCGCTGATGGCCGCAGTCACCATTGGCTGCGTACTGTTTGTGATGTATATCTTCGAGTGTATGCACCCGCCAGGCGGTGCCACCGCGCTGGTGCCGGTAATAGCCTCTACCGATAGCGTGCTGGGCTATGACTTTTTGCTCTACCCGGTAGCGCTGAATGTGCTGGTAATGCTGGCCGTTGCCCTACTGCTACAAAAGTTCTGGCTAAAACGCGGCCTGCAACCAAGCCCGCAGAAATTTGATCCGGTGCATTTGCATCAGGATGCCTCACCGTTAAAGCGGCTGGGCTTACAAGCGGAAGACTTGCTCAGCGCTCTAAACAGTTTTGATACCGTGGTCGATATTAGTGAGCAGGATTTAGAGCGTTTATATCATCAGGCGCAGCTAAATGCCTATCAGCGTAAAAGCGGTGAAATTCGCTGTAGCGACATAATGTCACGCGATGTCGTCACCGTAACGCCAGACACCGCCGTAGGCAGTGCCTGGCAGCTACTGCGTAAACATAAAATCAGTATGTTACCGGTCATCAACAGCCAGCGACAATTGCTGGGTGTGGTATCCACGGTAGACTTTCTGAAGAACCTGCAAGTACCGCACTATTGGGGCTTGTTGCGCCACGTTAATCAGCTGCTGCTAAAAAACCGCCATAAAACCCAGCATAAACGCCAGGTTGCCGAAATTATGGTAACTAAGCTCACCATTGCCCATGAACAGGACCATATCGTAGCGCTGGTACCTATGTTATCAGACCAAGGCCTGCACCATATTCCGGTGCTAAACGACCAGCAACAGCTGGTCGGCGTAATAACCCAGTCAGATCTTATTGCCGCGCTATTTAGCGCCAAACTGAATAGCACAACACTTAGCTAAGCACTACCTCTTCCGGGTTAGTCCCTACCCCGCCAGTGCCGGTATTTTCACTACACAGGCTTTGCTACACTGGCGAAAACGGTTAGCAGGCGTGAATCATGAATATAGAATCTTACTCTGACTTAATTAAAGCCGCGGCCATGCAAGACGAGCCGCAGCGTTTGCTGTTTGTGTTTGCCAAAGCCGAGCTACCAAACGGTTATACTGACACGCAAAAACACAACTTCGAGCAAGGCCAGGGCGGAGCCTTAGCACCGGTGCTGTGTGTGGATAAACTACCGGATGAAGTCAGCGATTTTTCCAGCTTAGTGCAAGAGTCAAAAAGCACCGGCATTGACTGGGATATTGCTTTTGTTTCCGCACTGGGCGGCCGCGGTGGTTTCCCACCAAACAGCGATGAAGCGACACAGCCACTTAAGATGATGATGGAGAAAATTCAGGGCGGCATGATTGCCGATTTTTTGACCTTTGATAAAGCCGGTGACTTAGTGGCATTGTATTAAGCATCCCACTTCATTCGATATTATGTAGGGGCGCAATAATGCGCCCCTACAACAACCATTGTCTGAGGCCTCGCCAAGACGTTATTTCAGCCCCAGCGCCGTACGCACCGAGTTAGCAAAGTCGGTAAAACGCTCTGTCAGGCTGCGTTTTACACTGATGCTCACCGAGCCTAAAACCGAATAGCCCTCAATGCGGATAAAGTGGGTTTTATTTACCCCCGCCCTGTCAGAACTGACACTGTTGCTGCTGGACGAAGCGATATTGTTAATATCGCTCAGCACTGCTACATGCTCCGGCACCTTAATATCTATACTGCCAAGCCAGTTGCGGGTGTACAGTGTTACCTTCGGCTGGTCAAACACGGCGTCGGAAAAATCCAGCTCTACCGATGACAACGCATTAATAATGGTCAGTTGCTGCGGTACCCGCCACGGACCACTGCGTTCATCACTGCTTAGCACCGACACCAGCCGGTCGCTGTTGGCCGCATTTGCACCACGCTCTGCTTTAGGCTGCGGCTTAGCAAAATTCTGTGCCCACATGGCGCGGTATTTAGCATCCGGCAATAAGGTTAAATCGGCCACTTGTTCTGCCAGCAGCTGATGATCATCCGAGTTAGTAGCAATATCCAGCCGGCGCTCAAAGGCTTGTTCAGAAATCACGCCGTGGCTGTAGTTCATAATCAGCTGGTCAATCACTTCTTCCCTGACCTGAGCTATCGGCCTGTCTTCAAGTTTTACGCCTGTAGTATCAAGTGCCATGCTGTTTCCCCTTACCGGCTGTTGCCTTGTCCATGCATTAACGCTGAGCAAATAATCGTCAGCATGGCGCAGTTTTACCAGAACAGAAAGAAAAAAAGTGTAAGCGTTTTTAACAGCAGCACGCCGGGTTACAGCCTATTTGATTAAAACCAACCGCCTACACCACTTTCGAATAACGCTGCTGGCCCTGGCTTAAATAGGCATCAAAACAGGCGCAGATGCTACGCACCCACAGCCGGCCGGCGTTGGTTACTTTAATGCGCTCGGCGTATACCTCAACCAAACCGTCTTCCATAAACGGCTGCAAGCGCTCTAATGCTTCGGCGAAGTATTGCCAGAAGCCGTTAAGGCGCCACTTATGACTGAAAGCTTCAACGTCCAGCTCGAAATGACAGATAAGCTGGCTGATTAACGCAGCGCGCAGTTTATCATCGCTATTTAAACTAAAGCCGCGCTCTACCGGCAGCTGGCCACTGTTAATAGCGGCATAATATGCCGGCAGCTCTTTACTGTTTTGCCATAATACGCCGCTTACCTGGCTGATGCTGGATACCCCCAGGCCAATTAACGCATCCTGGCCGGCGGTGGTATAACCCTGAAAATTACGCTGCAGCTTACCGGCTTGCTGCGCTTTGGCCAGGGCATCGTCGGGTCTGGCAAAGTGGTCCATGCCGATAAACTGATAACCGGCGGCGACAAAACGGTTAATGGCCAGCTGCATGAGTTCAAGCTTTAACGGCGCATCCGGCAGGCTGTCGTTATCAATTTTGCGCTGGGCAGCAAAACGCTCCGGAATATGTGCATAGCTAAATAACGAGATGCGATCGGGATTAAGGCGGATAATTTCATCTACGGTTTCGGCAAAACTGGCGCTCTGTTGAAAGGGTAAGCCGTAAATCAGATCGAGATTTATCGAGCTAAAGCCCAGCTCACGGCTTAACTGCACCTGATGGCGGATAAGGTCAGTATCCTGCAGCCGGTTAATGGCAATTTGCACTTTTTCGTCTAAATCCTGCACACCGTAGCTAACCCGGTTAAAACCTAAGCTGCGTAAATGCCGCAGTTTGTCGTCACTGCAGCTGCGCGGGTCTATTTCAATACTGATTTCGGCATCAGCATTAATTGTAAAGTGTTGCTGCAACAGCGCCATTAAACGGCTTAGCTGTAGTTCGGTTAAAAAGGTGGGGGTACCGCCACCTAAATGCAGCTGATTAATGCTTTTGCCCTGCAGCAGTGGCTGATACAGCGCCATCTCCTGCGCTAAGGCATCGAGGTAAGTATCGGCTTTGTGCTGATGGCGGGTGATCACTTTATTACAGCCGCAGTAGTAACACAGCTTATGGCAAAACGGGATATGCAGGTACAAGCTGAGTTCGTTCGGGCTCTGGCTGATCGCCGTTTGAATGTGCGCACGGTCAAAGTTACTGTTCAGCGCCAGTGCCGTGGGGTACGAGGTATAACGCGGGCCGTTAATATTGTATTTACTGATTAACTTCTGATCCCACTGTATGGTGTGCATTCTAACCTCGTTTACTGATTTGGGCCGGCAGCTTGGCATTATAACGCCGGCTAGGGCGCATACTTTGATCTGCCGCAGGCCAAACTTAATTGACCAGCGCAGCAGCGTTGTCGCTGGCAATTAGCTGTTGCTGCGCCAGCCAGCTTAAACCAAGCTGACATAGCTTCGGCAGACGCTCTGGCCCTATGCTGTCGAGCAGGTTTTTGCAATATAAGCCAAGCTCGGTATCACCCAGCATTTGCAGGCGGCGGCGGAAAAACAACGTATCCGGATCGGCGGTATTGCTGATCATGGCGACAAAGTCGGCCAGCTCTGCCTTTAGCAGTAAATCCTGCCCTGCGCTGGCTAACTGCACCCGTAGCTTGTCACCGTTTAGGCTAATGGCAAACTGAAGAGCTATATCGCTTACCTGCACCACCAGTGTTTTGCCGCTTAAAAAATCCAGCTCACTGGCGTTTAGCTCCGGGCGGAAAAACTGGTTCAATGCCAACTGTAACACGCCGGCCTGAGCTGCCTTGGGCGCACAACGGGTAAGGCCGCGCAGCATTGTGGGTAGAGATGCTACCAACTTGGAGTTAACGCTTTTAATATCAAACATATACAAGCCTTGCGCTGAGTTATCACCCTATAATGAAACCACAGTACGCCGCCACACTCTATTCCCTGTCGGTGGTAGTAATAACGCTAAACGAATACGGAACACACCCTATGGAGCTGCTTTGTCCGGCTGGCAGTATGCCGGCACTGAAAGCCGCCATCGAGCATGGCGCCGATGCCGTTTACATCGGTTTAAAAGATGACACCAACGCCCGCCATTTTGCCGGCTTAAATTTTGACGAAGCTAAGCTCAAAGACGCGGCCCGTTATGTACACCAGCATGGCAAAAAGCTACACGTAGCCATCAATACCTTTGCCCACCCAAACAATTACCAACGCTGGCAGCAGGCGGTGGATATGGCCGCCGATGCCGGAGCTGATGTGCTGATCCTGGCTGATATTGCCGTGCTGGCTTATGCGGCTGAACGCTACCCCAAACTGGAGCGGCACTTATCAGTACAAGCCTCGGCCACCAATGCCGCAGCCATTGATTTTTACCGCCAGTTTAATATCAGCCGGGTGGTACTGCCGCGGGTATTATCGATGCAGCAGGTACGGGCGCTGGCCAGAAGCTGTGATATAGACCTTGAAGTATTCGCCTTTGGCAGCCTGTGCATTATGGCCGAAGGCCGCTGCTATTTAAGCTCTTATATGACCGGGCAGTCGCCCAACACCGCCGGGGCCTGCTCGCCGGCCGCCTTTGTGAACTGGCAGGATAACAACGGCACGCTGGAGTCGCGTTTAAACGGCGTGTTAATCGACCGCTTCGCACCAAACGAAACCGCCGGCTACCCCACCCTATGCAAAGGCCGCTTTACTGTAGGCAATGATACTTATCATGCGCTGGAAGAGCCCACCAGTTTAAACACGCTGGATTTACTGCCCGAGCTATACGCCGAGGGCATTAAGTCATTAAAAATAGAAGGCCGCCAGCGCAGCCCGGCCTATGTGGCACAAATTACCAAAGTCTGGCGTGCTGCCATCGATACGGTAATGGCCACGCCAGAGCGTTTTAATGTCCAGCCCCAGTGGCAGCAAGTGTTGGCGGGGCTGTCGGAAGGCAGCCAGACCACGCTGGGTGCCTATCATCGCAAATGGAAGTAACAGCATGCAATTCTCACTAGGCCCGGTACTGTATTTTTGGCCCAAAGCACAGATGCTCGCGTTTTACCGCGAAGTCGCTGACAGCGACTTTGATATTGTTTACTTAGGCGAAACGGTTTGTAGCAAGAGGCGCGAGCTTAAATTTGATGACTATATGGCCATCGCCCACATGTTGCGCGAAGCCGGTAAACAGGTGTGTTTATCATCCATGACATTATATGAGTCACCCGGTGAGCTGCGTGAACTGCGTAAATATGTCGATAACGGCGAGTTTTTAGTTGAGGCCAATGACGTGGGCGCTATTAGCATGCTACAGCAGCAGGGCCTGCCTTTTGTCGCCGGTGCGGCAATTAACTGCTACAACCAGCATACGCTGCGCCGCTTAGTCAGCATGGGCTTAACGCGCTGGGTGATGCCGGTAGAATTATCCGGCCACTGGCTTAGCAATGTGTTAGAGCAAAGCATTATTGCCGATATTCGCGACTGTTTTAGCACTGAAGTGTTCAGCTTTGGCCACCTGCCGCTGGCCTGGAGTGGCCGCTGTTTTACCGCCCGCTCAGAAAACCGCAGTAAAGATCAGTGTGAGCTGTGTTGCATTAACTACCCACAGGGGCGCGAGGTAACAAGCCAGGATGGCACTCAGGTATTTGTGCTAAACGGCATTCAAACCCAGTCTGGCCAACGCTATAACCTGGTTAACCAGTTAAGCACTATGCAGAGCCAGGTGGATATAGTACGGTTAAGCCCACAGCTAAGCGGCACCTTTAACTGGCTGGCGAAATTTAAAGCCAATATTAACGGCACAGCGCCGCAGCCACTGCCGGCAACCGACAGTAACGGCTACTGGCTGAATCTGGCCGGTATGGCTGCAGGTTGAAAAACCCGGATAACACAACGGTTGCGACACACCTTGTGCTCGCCGCAGCAACTCGCCCTTATGCCTACGGCAGGGCTCAGACACTCTGCGGCTGTGCGCAATGTGGTAGCAACCTCGCTGAAAAACAGGAACAATCATGAGCAAACAAGCCGCCAAAATCGGCATCGTTACCGTAAGCGACCGCGCCAGTGCCGGCGTGTATGAAGATTTATCCGGTAAGGCGATCATCGATACGCTAACAGACTACTTAACCAGTGACTGGCAGAGCGAATACCGGCTTATTCCGGACGAACAGCCGTTAATTGAGCAAACATTGCGTGAACTGTGTGATGAACAAGGCTGCTGTTTAGTGGTTACCACCGGCGGCACCGGCCCGGCAAAACGCGACGTTACCCCCGAAGCCACCGAAGCGGTGTGCGACAGAATGATGCCCGGTTTTGGCGAGCTGATGCGCACTGAATCGCTAAAATATGTGCCCACGGCAATATTGTCGCGCCAGACCGCCGGCCTGCGTGGCAGCAGTTTAATTATTAACCTGCCGGGTAAACCCAAAGCCATTCGCCAGTGTTTAGATGCGGTATTTCCGGCTGTGCCCTACTGCATTGATTTAATGGACGGGCCATATTTACAGTGCAATGAAACGGTGATTAAGGCGTTTCGGCCTAAAAGCTGAAGGATGTTTAACCCAGACGATGGAGCAGGAATCGGTTTGCTCTAAGTCAACCGTTGGAGGCCATGGATGGCCTGACAAATTCGTCAGGAACGAATTTGAACAGCTTCGCTGGCCCAAAGGGTGAACCTCATGGATGAGGTTCATAATCGAGCCCCCAGGGATGGGTTTACGGCGTGTTGACGTGAGCAAACCGGTTCATGCCAGCACTGCACTCAACGTTTGAGCAAAAACAACCACACCACCAGCAATAAGGTAATAAACCAAAAACCGGATAACAGCTGCCAGAACAGCAGCGGGTTGGTTTTATGCTGCTGCTTAACTTCCTCGTGTAAAAACGCCGGATTAGGCTGCTGTAAGTCGGTTAACAGCTGGTTTATGCTTTGATAGCGCTGTGATAAATCGAGGCTGACGCCCTTTTGCAGGGCACGGTCAAACCAGGTTGGGATCACCGGGTTATACTGGCTGGCACTACGATAACGCAGTTTGTCATAATCGGCTGCGGTGCGGCATTCTTCTACTGCAGCGCCATAAGGCAAATGGCCACCGCTAAACAGCTCATAAGCAATGGTAGCCAGCGCATAAATATCGCCCTGCACGCCGGAGTTGTGCCCAAGCAGATAATGCGGATCAGAATAGGCCGCAGTGCCCAGTGCCGCATCATGCTGCAATGGGCTGTAAATTTCGGCTAAGCCGGCGACATACACAGAGCCAAAATCGACAATTTTTAACTGACCGTTGCTTAAATACATAATATTGCCGGGCTTTAAGTCCTGATGAATAGCGCCCATACGGTGAAAGGCTTTTAAGCCTTCGGCAATTTGCTTAACCAGTTTAATCGCCAACGCCGGTTTTAGCGGTTTGGGCTGGCGCTCAAACCATTGCTCTAAACTCTGGCCGTCTAAATACTCCATCAGATAATATAAAAAGGTGCGTGGCCGGCTTTGCCGCACCACTTTTACTACGTAGTCAGATTCAATACGCAGGCCTATCCATTCTTCACGGATAAAGCGGTCGATATAGAGCGCATCATCATCATAATTCAGTGACGGGCACTTAAGCACCAGCTTAGCCCCGCTGTCTTCATCTTCCACTAAATACAGATGGCTGCGGCTGCTGGCAAACAGCTCTTGCAGTACTTTGTAACCATCCAGTTTCATGCCGGCGCTTAATGCCGGCGGAAACGGTAACCGGGTTAAATACTGGTTTAAATCATCCAGGCTTTGTTCAGGCAGTGCTGTTATCTCCAGCAAAATCAAGCTGATATTGTCGTCGCTGCCCTGCGCTAACGCCTGCTGCTTTAATTGCAAAGCGGTTTGCTCAAGATCATCAGCTGCCGATACAGCCTGTTGCAGCAGATCCGGACTGACAAAATCTGACAAACCATCGGAGCAAAGCAAAAAGCGATCACCAGGCTTGACACTGATACTGCCCTGCTGCAGCTCAACCCGCGCATCCATGCCCAGCGCCCGGCCTAAAAACTGACGCTGCTCTGACAGTACTGTAGTGTGATCCTGACTCAGCTGCACCAGCACACCATCTCGCCAGTGGTAAAGCCGGCTATCGCCAATATGAAAAAAATGTGCGGTTTGTGATTTTAAAATCAGGCAGGTAAAGGTAGTGAGATAGCCTTTTTGTTCATGCACAAACTGATGGCTCAGCTCGTACAGCTCGTTGTTAATGGTCGCCAGTATCTGCTCGGCGCTGTAGGCCACCGACCAGCTATCCGGCGTTTGGCAGTATTCGCGGCAAAAACGGCTGACAGCGCGCTGGCTGGCCTGCTGCCCGGCTTCGGCAGTACTTACACCATCGGCCAGGGCAAAACAGGCACCTTTGTAGGTAAGTAAGTGAGCATCAGTTGGCATATAAAGCGCTACCGCATCTTCGTTGGCCGGCTTAATACCGGCCTCACACACCGTGGCGTAGCGTAACTGCAACTCAGACTCACTCACATCTTGCCTCCTTTGTATCGCCAACCAGGCTAGCCGACATTAATGCGATGCACAGTACCATCTTCACCCACTTCGGTAATATGGCCTTTAGGGTCATCCAAAAACATCACCGCGACCAGACCCACCAGTGCCGAAGCGGCGATAACATAGAAAAACATACTGTAACTGACATAACTTAGCACTGTTAAGTACACCACAGCGCCGACATTACCATAGGCGCCGGCCATACCGGCAATTTGCCCGGTCATACTGCGTTTTATCAGCGGCACTATAGCAAACACGGCGCCCTCACCTGCCTGCACGAAGAAGCTACAGGCCATAGTTGCCAACACCGCCAGCGGGATCCACCAATGGCTGTCCATCAGCCCCATTAAGAAATAACCAGCCGCCAGTCCACCAATTAAAATCAGCATACTTTTGCGCCGGCCAAATTTATCGGAAAACCAGCCGCCCATCGGACGTGATACCAGGTTCATAAAGGCAAAACCCGACGCTAACAAACCGGCTTTAACCGCACTTAAGCCTTCGAATGTTTCGAGGAAATACAGCGGCAGCATTGATACCACTGCCAGCTCTGAGCCAAAGGTAGCAAAATAGGCAATATTTAAGATCCCTACCTGCTTAAAGCTGTATTTATCAGCCTCCGGTACGCCGGCCCGCAAATGATCTGCGTTAATATGCCAGGTTTGCTGGGTTTGCACGATAAACAACAGCAATAACACGCCCCACAGCACATACATCATATCAGTACTGAACAGGTTTACGCCCGCCGGTGATAAACGCCACGCCAGCATGGCCAGCGCCAGATGCATCGGAATATTCATCAGCATAAGGCCCCATAGCGCCCCCCAGCTGGACACCAGCATAGCGCCGGTTTTTTTCGGTTTAAAATACACCGAGCCTTTGGGCGTATTGCGAGCAAATTTATAAAATACCAGCGCATATACCGCACTGATTACCCCAACAGTGCCAATTGCATAACGCCAGCCATCAGCACCACCAAAGGCCAGCGCCAGGGCAGGTAACGTCATGGCCGCGGCGGCTGAGCCAAAGTTACCCCAGCCACCGTAAATGCCTTCAGCCGTGCCCACCTGATGGTGCGGAAACCATTCACCCACCAGACGAATACCCACCACAAAGCCGGCACCGACAAAACCGAGCAAAAAGCGAAACAGTGCCAGCGCATCATAAGTTTGGGCAAAGGCAAAACCGATACACAGCAGTGCCGAGATAAACAGCAATAGCGAATACATAATGCGTGGGCCATAGCGATCAACCAGCATACCCACCACAATACGCGCCGGTATTGTTATTGCCACGTTCAGAATAAGTAGCGCTTTAATTTGCGCATCCGTTAGCGCCAAAGCCTGTTTAATGTGGATAAGCAGCGGCGCATGGGCAAACCAGATCACAAAGGTTAGGAAAAAGGCAAACCAGGTCAGGTGCAGCATTTTTATTTTTTGTTCGGCAAAATTAAGCAGGTTTAACCCACTGCCGCTATGTGTTGCTAAAGCAGGACCAGCCATAACATCCTCCACAGGATTAACAGATTAACTGCGCCCAGTGTAGAGAGGCTTAGGGCGAAAATCATTGATATAAAACAAAGCCGCCAGGCAAGATTTTCACGTAAAAACAAACAGATACCAACTTAGCGGTATATCACCTCAGGGCCGCAGATAGCGGTAACACAAGCACTGATACCCCTTTGTAGGTAAACGGCGGCGCGAAGCGCTACTGGCTGGCGCGTCAGAGGTACGCCTACGTTGCTGCCTGCAGCGATAGCTTTAGCGTTACACTAATGCCAACCCCTAATTAGCGGATGTTTTTGCTATGGTGCAGCCTGCTCCAACAACGCTGGCACAAGCTACTCTACCCGGTGCAACCCGGGCATTACTGATGGCAACATTAGCCTTTGCCGCCTGTTTTTCTGTCTGGACCCTATACGCCGTAATGGGCATAGCACTGCAACAACAGCTTAATCTTAGCGCCACCGAATACGGTTTTCTGCTGGCCGCACCTATCATTAGCGGTGCCGTGCTGCGCATTCCGCTTGGTATTCTGGCTGACAGATCCAGTGCCCGCCGGTTATGGCTGTATCAGATGCTGGCCGTGATACCAGCCTTACTGCTAATGCCACAGGTAGACAGCTACGCGGGTTATTTATGGCTGGGGCTCTGGTTTGGTATTAGCGGCGTGTCTTTTACGTTGGGCGTGCGCTATGTCAGCCAGTGGTTTGCTTCCAGCCGTCAGGGCCGCGCTTTAGGGTTGTTTGGTGTCGGCAATGCCGGGGTGGCCATTACCTTCGTGCTGGTGCCGCTGACGGTGCATTACGCCGGCTGGACATGGGTTGGGCCTGTTTATGCCGCCGGCATGTTGTTCATCAGCCTGCTATTCGCCTTACTGGCACCGAAAGAGCCGCTGCAATTAACGCAACCCTCCTGCGCGCTTAGTCTGCGTCAGCTATGCAGTGATGCCCGCATCTGGCGTTTTTCGCTGTACTATTACTTTGTGTTTGGCAGTTTTTTAGCGCTACTGCTGTGGCTGCCGCAATATTATATGCAAGCCTACGACATGGACGCACAACAAGCCATGGCGTTTACGCTGTTTTTTGTCGCCACATCCAGCATGGTTCGGGCACTGGGCGGCTGGTTCGCCGATCGCTACGGCGGCCGCGCTGTGAACTGGAGCGTGTTCTGGGTCTGTATTGTTTGCCTGTTTTTTTTAAGTTACCCGCCAACTACCTTAATTATTCACGGCCTGGAAAAAGACGTACAGCTGGAAATTGGCATTAATGTCTGGTGGTTTACCTTACTGATTTTTATTATTGGCGTAGCACAAGGCTTTGGCCGTGCCAGCGTGTACAAAGTTATTCACGATTACTACCCGCAACATATGGGCAGTGCCGGCGGTTTTGTCGCCGCCATAGGCGCGCTCGGCGGTTGCACCCTGCCAATACTGTTTGGTGTAGCACAGGACGTACTGGGTATAGTCACCGGCTGTTTTATGATTTTATACGGCGTGTTGGCACTGTGTATGATCACCATGTTTTTTGCCAACCAGGCGGCACAATATCAACAACGGCTGGCACAGGCGCAGCGTAACAATTTTCTACTTGATGACGAACCTGTTCTAAACACTAAGGATACGCCATGCAAATAACCGATCTGGCCACCGAGCAAAAGCTATTCCCCCTGCTACGCCAGGCGTTTCGGCCGATGTTTTTGTTCGGCGCGGCTTTTAGTGCTATCGCCATGCTGCTGTGGGGCCTGACCCTGGCAGGCCATATTCAGCTAAAGCCATTTGCTAATGTGCTATTTTGGCACAGCCATGAAATGCTGTTTGGTTTTGTTGCTGCCATCGTGATCGGTTTTTTACTGACTGCAGTGCAAAACTGGACCGGCCTGAGGGCACCACATGGCAAAAGCCTGCTGTTTATCAGCCTGCTATGGCTGGCCGGTCGCTTGCTGTTATTGTTCGGTGAAGGCTTGCCGCTGTATCTGGTGGCTGCGGTCGATTTAAGCTTTCTGCCGGTATGCGCTTATCTGCTTGCCGTACCACTGATTAAAACCGGCCAACAGCGTAACCTGTTTTTTATTCCACTACTGCTGTTACTTACTGCCTGTAACCTGCTGATGTATATCGGCATAGCAACATCGCGCTATGAATGGGTGCAAATGGGTAGCCAAAATGCAGTGTGGCTTATTACCTTACTGATGGCGATAGTCGGCGGCCGGGTACTGCCGATGTTTACTGCTAACGGCACCCAAACGAAAAAAGTCGATGCTATTGTTTGGTTAGATCGCGCCGCGCTGGGCTCACTCTGGCTGATTTTTCTGCTGCATTTCTTTGCCCTCAAGCAATACCTGCCGCCGCTGGCGATAAGCGGCTTATTTGGTCTGAGCGCCGTTCTGACCGGCCTGCGCTGCCTGCGCTGGAAAATCTGGCTCACACTAAAGGTGCCGCTGCTGTGGTCATTACATTTGGCCTACTGGTGCATACCGCTTGGCCTGGCGCTATACAGTGCGCGTTACGCCGGCGTTAATATCAGCAACAGCATAGCGCTGCATGCGTTAACCGCCGGCGCTATGGGCAGTATGATTTTAAGCATGATGGCGCGGGTGTCGCTGGGCCACAGCGGCCGGCTGCTAAAACCGCATGTCATAATGTCGCTGGCGTTTTTGCTGGTGTTAGCCGCCGCGGTCAGCCGTACGCTGCTAATCTGGCTATGGCCAGCGCAAACCATGCAATGGTTATGGTTAGGTGTTGGCGGCTGGGTGCTGGCTTACTTACTTTATGTACTGGTGTATTTCCCAGTGCTAACCACCCCAAGGCCAGATGGCCGGCCAGGCTAGCATATGAATGCTGAGACTTATTCTCGAAGCCAGGTTGGAATCCCGATAGCGCAGCCACAGAGTGTCTGAGCCCTGCCGTAGGCAGTAGGGCGAGTTGCTGTGGTGAGCATAGCGGGAATTGCAACCGACGCTATTTAAATCCCCCTACCTTGTGTCGTTGTGCCAATTTACCTCTGAAGAGGTAAGGCTGCTGCGGCTTTGATTTATATCAAGCCGCCAGCGACGGCGGCTCTTACACTACGTCTATACGCAAGTGAAACCGGAGCCCATTTCATGAACACCAACTACCAAGACAAGCCGCTGGTTTATGCCTGCTCCGGCTGCTCAAACGTTGCCCAGCTGGCCAATGATTTAGCCGTGGTGCTCGACCGCCAGGGTTCGGCGCAAATGTCCTGTATTGCTGGTGTCGGCGGTAAAGTAAAGCAGCTGGTAAAGGTAGCGCAGTCTGGCCGGCCAATACTGGCGGTGGACGGCTGCCCGCTTAACTGCGTAAAACAAACGCTAGCTACAGTAGACGTGGTGCCCACCTGGCATATAGAGCTAACCACACTCGGCTATAAAAAACGCGACCACGAAAACTGCGATCTGGCTGATGCTTATAAACTGCTGCAAATGGTACACAGCGATATACTGATTCCTATTGCAGGTTAGCGGCACATCGCACAGCTTTTGAACGGCGTAATAATACGCCAACTGTGACCTTTGACATTATCGTCACAGACAGCTATTTAATTCACAACCTATTTACTTGCTAACTAAACGCATTTAGCATGGCGATGTTTAAACAGCTCTTCCATGCGATTTATCATACAGTTAGCACGCTTATTTGGTTGGAATAGTTATGAAATCTAAGTCGTATATTGTCGATAGGGCGCTGCACTGGGTATCAGCGTTATTGTTGCTTTTTATGCTGCTGAATTTATCGTCTCAGCTACATAATGTGGACTGGGATATTAAAGGCCAGTTGGAGCACAGGCAGGATGCTGTTGAACTACATGCTTTTTTAGGCATTATGCTGTTAGTTTTTACCGTTTCGCGTATTATCTTTCCGTACCTTACCAAAACCAGGATTGAGCGCGTCAGCCCTACATCCAAAAAACATGCGATATTTATCAAAGTCACTCACTTAAGCCTTTACGCCTGTATTTTTCTTTTAGCGGCAACAGGATTGGCGTTAATTAACAACTATCAAATTCCCCTTACCGTTTTGGGCATTGAGCTTGCTCCAGATAAAGACGCTTTTTATCAGGTTTTTCCGCGAATTCATGATATCCATATGGTTCTTAAACAGTTAATTTGGTGGCTGATAGCCATTCATTTCTTTGGTATTATGTACGCCAAAAGATAACACGGCCTGCTCAAACCCGGATAATATCGCCCCAATCAACAGGTTGAGCACACTTTTGCTAGCAGGTGCCTGTTGTTCCATTCGTAAAACGACAAAAAAGCAACAAACAAAGCTTCCAGACTGATAAAGGTTAAACCTACCACACTTGCTGTTTGTGCATATATCAACACAATGGCAATACAAACAGGAAACCAGGCTGCGTTTGCAACTGCCAGCAAAGCAACCGATGCGGATGTTCTTTGCTTTGAAAACGCAAGCCATAACGCATACACACCGTAGCAAACATTTGCCGTCGCCAGGAGCAGAATAATTGAGATGGGCAGCTTATACAGGTCGCCAAACCAATTTGGAAACAGCAATAACAAAATGCCTACTGTTAAGCCTGCACTACCATCCAAATGTAAAATGTTGAATTTTTCTATTCGTTTCATCTGCAGCGAAAATTCTGCCGGCTAATGCGAACACTGACCGGTGCAGTCAGTTTTACCTGATACAGCAAGTCGTAGTCTTGTTCTGTCAGTGGCGCCATGGCAATACCGCTTAACAACTCAACTAATTGCGGCACCGTATTACTGTGCCCTACCACTAAAGCTGGTTGGCTAAGCGCCTTTAACTGCTGAACTAACACCTCTGGCTTACGTGGATCATACGGCGTTATATCAAGCTGCTGCTGTTTAGCTACAGCAGCCGCCGTTTGCTGTGTGCGCTGGTAAGGTGTTACGTATACAGCGGCTAATTTAACCCCAGCCAGGCTGTCGGCCAGTGCGTCGGCTCGCTGCTTGCCACAAACAGACAGCGCCGGGTCCTGCCCTTGAGGCTGCTTTTCTGCATGACGTACTAAATACACCGTATCAGCGGCGGCCATACAAGATAGCAGCAAAACGAATAGCAGGCTGATGACGTTAAGCCGCATAGTTGTTGTCCTTTTCCAGTGGCAGTTGCATATAACAGGCTTGCTCGCCCTGGTAGCTCGCCAACGCCAATCCGGCTTTTGCCGTTACATTATTTACTACCGTAAAACCCTGCCGCTGCCAGTATGGCACTGAGCCCTGCACTGCCACCAGCGCCAGTTTGCTCAAGCCCAGGCTTAGCGCATACTGCTTCGCGTTTTGCAGCAATTGACCGGCTAAGCCAAGCCCCCGCGCTTTAGGGCTAACGGCCATATCATGCAGGTATAGCAGCTCAGGCTTAGCCGCAGGTATAAACTCTGCCGCTAACGGCGTGATATAGCCATCCTGCGCGGGGTAGCTGAACAAGTAGGCCAGGAGCTCGCCATCGCTGTTCTGTGCCAGCCAACAGCTGTTAGCCGCGACGGCCAGGCGCTGCGATAAAAGCTCTGGGCTTTCATACAGTGCATCGCTGTAACAGCTGTCTTGCAAACGTACGATAGCGTCTAGATCCGCTGCTGTGATTAAACGTAGGGTAATCATTAATACTTTTTTACCAGATAATTGCGCGCCGTTAGTTTGACTGGCCGCCACAGACACTGCAAGCGGGATCTTTGGCCAGCGTAAACTGACGCCACTGGCTGGTTAAACCATCAAACAGCTGCAGCTTGCCATACAGCGGCGTACCAACACCAGCGAGGATCTTTACTGCTTCCAGCGCCTGCATGACACCAACTACACCCACTACCGGGCTTAAAATGCCGGCCTCCATGCAGCTAAGTTGCTGCTCGCCAAATAGCTGGCTTAAACAGTGATAACAGGCACTGTCGCCCTGCATACTAAAACTGGCCAGCTGGCCTTCAAAGCGGATAGCTGCACCCGACACCAGCGGCACTTTGGCCTTAACACAGGCCGCATTTATCGCGTTTCGGCTTGCGAGGTTATCGGTACAATCCAGCACCAGCGAATACTGCGGCACCAGTTGGGCCAGGTCGTCGGCGCTTAACCGTCGACACTGGGCGTCAATAGTAATGTCAGCATTAAGCTGACGCAGCGTTGCTGCGGCCTGCTGAGCTTTACTCAGGCCTATATCGGCCTCGCGGTACAGTATTTGTCGCTGTAAGTTGCTGCGATCAATGCTGTCGTCATCCACCAGCGAGATATGCCCGACGCCGCTGGCGACCAGATAAGGTGCGGCCGCGCAGCCTAAGCCGCCCAGACCAACCAGCAGCACCTTACTCGCCAGTAAGGCCTCCTGGCCGCGAAAATCCAGTGCCGGCAGCATTAGCTGGCGGCTATAGCGCATGGCTTGTTGGGTATTGAGCTCAGTAGGCTTAACCGTTTTGCTCATGTTTGTTTTCCTGTACAACGCCTTCCGGGCGACACCATAACCAAATTGCCACCAGCAATAAAAAAACCGGCAGCAGCCATTTTAACAGCAGCGGTGCAGCAGATAACTGTAATAGCAGTACACTTAACAGCATCATAACGCTGGCCAGATATTTAGCCCGCCGCGGTACGACACCAGATTGGCGCCAGGCCAACACCGGCGGCCCAAGCCTGGGGTGCGCCAATAAGCGTAACTCCAGCGCTGGCCAGCCTTTACCGGCCGACCAGGCACTGAGCAAAATAAACGGCACCGTTGGCAAAACCGGCAACGGTATACCTAATACCCCCAGCACTAAGCTGCATATTGCCAGTATGCGCCAGAACACCACGCGAATTAATGTCAAAAACCCTCCGTTAAAATGGGGTCAGAGTCCTCTGACCCCATTTTATTTAAGCCCCAGACGCTGTGCTAGTTTGTGCAGGTTACTGGGATCCAGCTCTAGCTGGCGCGCGGCCTGCGACCAGCTACCATCATGTTGCGCCAGCGCTTGTTGGATCATCTGCCGCTGTAACTGATTTACTGCCGGTTTTAATGCAATAACACCAAGATTTAACGGGCTGTGCTGTTCGCTGTGGCTGATAGCTGCTGGTACCGTATCAATATCCAACAATACTGCCTCCAGCGTTACGATATCACTGCGGGCGGCGCCCTGGCTTAGCGCTTTAATCGCCGCGCGGCTAATCACATGTTCCAGCTCGCGTACATTGCCGGGCCAGTTATAGCTTTGCAGCGCCAGTTCGGCTGCCATCGACAGGCGCAGTGCCCTAAGGCCCAGGCGGCTGCGGTTTAACTCTAAAAAATGGCCGGCCAGCAGGGGGATATCATCTGGCCGTTCACGCAGTGGCGGTATTGGCAGCGGATATACTGATAGGCGGTGGTATAAGTCGGCGCGAAACTCGCCACTTTTAACCTGCTGTTTTAAATCGCGGTTAGTGGCAGCCACTAACCGCACGTTAACGGTACGGGTTTTATCTGAGCCCAAACGCTGAATTTCACCGTTTTGCAGCACACGCAGCAGTTTGGCCTGCACCGATAACGGTAACTCGCCCACTTCATCCAAAAACAAGGTGCCACCATCAGCCGCTTCAAAGCGGCCGGCACGCTCACTGTGGGCACCGGAAAAGGCGCCTTTGTTATGGCCAAACAACTCACTTTCGGCCAGGCTTTCCGGCAAAGCGGCACAGTTAATATAAATCATCGGCTTGGCCGCGCGCGCTGAACTGCGGTGTAAGTGGCGGGCAAACAGCTCTTTTCCAACACCGGTTTCGCCCAGTAGCAGCACCGGCAAATCTGAATTGGCCACCACGGTCAGCTCTTGCAGTATTTGCTGCAGTGCGCCACTTTGCCCTATCAGTTCAAAGCGTTGTTTACTGGCGGGTTCAAACTGTTGCTCGTCGGCCTGATGGTTAAGCCTGAGTGCGCGGTTAGCCTGTTCCAGCTCTGTCATACGCACAGCGGCTTCTACCAGTAGGCTATAACGTTGCAACTCATATACTGCCGCGGCTGAAAAACTGCCGGCATCAAGCGCATCTAACGTCAAGGCACCCCAGCAGCGGCCTTCGATATACAAGGCAATGCCCATGCAGTCGTGCACCGGCAGGGCTGCACCGGGTTGCTCTGCTAACAGGCCATCGTAAGGATCCGGCAGCTCAGAGCCTGGTTCAAACCGCACCGGTTGGCGGCTGGCCAGAATAGCGGCCAGGCGTGGATGCTGCGCCACCACAAAGCGGCGGCCCTGCGCTTCGCGAACCAGACCATGCAGCGCCACCGGTTTTAGCACATCGTGCTCTAAACGCAACAAACCGACAGCACCACAGTGAAAGTGGCTGCGCAGCGTGCTGACCAGGCGTTGTAAGCGCACGGCAGCAGGTAACTCGGTAACTAAATCAGCAATTAAGCTCTCTTGCAGCATGGTATTTTTTACTCTTGGGTAGTTTTAACCCGACCTGATAAGGGTTCAATTTACCATAGCGGCCAATAAAGCTATATAAATCAAAGGGGGTAGTTTTGGCCTGACTCTTGCCCTGTTGGTGTAAGCGCGGCGTTCGCGCCCATACTGAGTCGATACAGGAGTTTTTATGTTATCAGCAACTAACAACAGCTTGTTAAACCAATCACTAGGCCAATTGGCTACCACTATCGCCGGCGCTACAGCGGTGTTTCATCAGTATAAACTGGACTTTTGCTGTGGTGGCAAACACAGCCTCAGCGACGCGCTGGCACAAAAACAGCTGGATGCAGCGCCGGTGCTGGCAGCGCTTGAGCGTTTACAACAACAGGATGGCGACATAACCGACTGGCGCAGCAAACCGGTAAAACAGCTGATTGAGCATATTCTGCAGCGCTTTCACCAGCGCCATCGCCGCCAGCTACCTGAGCTTATCCGGCTGGCGCGTCGGGTAGAACATGTACACGGTGCTGACGACAATTGCCCGACTGGCCTGGCCGAGCACCTGGACGATATGTATCAGGAGCTGGAAAGCCACATGATGAAAGAAGAGCAAATTTTGTTCCCTATGCTGGCTGGCGGTATTTATCCGGCCGGTCCTATCAGCGTGATGGAGGAAGAGCATCTGCAACATGGCGATGCGCTGGAAACCTTAGATAAGCTGACCAATAACATCACCCTGCCAGAGGGCGCTTGCAATACCTGGACTGCCCTGTATTTAGGCCTGCAGGAGCTAAAAGAAGATTTAATGCAGCATATTTTGCTGGAAAACGAAATTTTATTTGTGCAACCCACTGCCAAACCGGCACACGGCAGCGATGGCCAAAGCTGCTGTGGTAGCTGCCAGTAAAGTAAGATTTAACTTAACAGCTGCAGCTGGGCCAACTGCTGATACAGCGGGCTTTGCTGCAGCAACTGCTGGTGCGTGCCCACACCCAACAGTTTACCCTGGTCCAGCAGCATAATACGATCGGCATTTATTACTGTGCTTAAGCGATGTGCAATGATTAGGCTGGTTTTACCCAGCATCAGCCGCTCCAGCGCCTGTTGTACCTGCTGTTCGCTGATGGCATCCAGCGCACTGGTGGCTTCATCTAGCAGCAGCAGTGGCCGGTTTGCCAGCATGGCTCTGGCAATAGCAATGCGCTGCTTTTGGCCGCCAGATAACCGCACGCCACGCTCGCCAAGCTCTGTAGCATAGCCCTGACTAAAATCACGGATAAACTCATCAGCCCGGGCAGCAATACAGGCGTCAATCACCTCCTGCTCGCTGGCATCAGGCCGGCCATAACGCACGTTTTCCAACACTGAAGTGGCAAAAATAACGGCATCCTGCGGCACCAGCGCAAATTGGCCGCGTAGCTGGGCTAAATCCAGCGTGCTGATATCCACCCCATCGAGCAAGATTTGGCCAGAGGTGGGCTGATAAAAACGCTGCAGCAGCTGAAACAAGGTGGTTTTACCGCCGCCACTGGGTCCGACCAGCGCGATACGCTCGCCGGGGGCAATATCGATACTCAGGTGCTGCAATACCGTTTTATCGGCCACTTGCGGGTAAGCAAAACTTAACTGGCAGATACTCAGCGCCCCGGCCACCGGCAGCGGCAACACAGCAGGCTGAGGCGGTGAGGTAATCTCTACCGGCGCACTGGCCAGCTCAATCAACCGCTCGGTAGCGCCTGCCGCGCGCTGAATATCGCCAATCACCTCGCTGATGGTGGCTGCACTGCCGGCTACCATCACGGCGTAGAACATAAAGGCGGTCAGCTCACCGGCGCTCACCTTACCGGCCATAACATCTTTGGCCCCCACCCAGCTAATCAGCACCATAGCGCTGATACTAAGCAGCATCACGGCAGCGATTAACAAAGCGCGGTAAAAAATACGTTGGCGCGCCGCCTGCATCACCTGCTCTATGCGACTGGCAAAGTGCTGTTTATCAACCGCTTCATGGCCATAGGCCTGCACAGTGTGAATTTCATGCAAGCTTTCATCAATATAGGCGCCGACATCAGCCAGCTTATCCTGACTGGCACGCGATAGCTTTCGCACCTTGCGCCCAAGCATAATAATAGGCAGCAGCACCAATGGCACCGCCAGCAGCACCAGCGCCGTCATTTTAAAGCTGGTCAGCGCCATCATCAGCAAACCACCAATAGCGGTCACTACCGAGCGCAGCGCCATGGAGAAACTGGACCCCACCACGCTTTGCAGCAAGGTGGTGTCGGCGGTAAAACGCGAGATCACCTCACCGGTGCGCATCTGGCTGTAAAAGGTGGGCGACAGTTTAAGCATATGTTGATAGACCCGGTTGCGGATGTCAGCACTAACCCGCTCGCCGAGCCAGGTCATTAAGTAAAAGCGGCAGAATACCGCCAGTGACGTTAGCGCACACAGCAGCAAAATAGCCAGTGTGATCTGGTTTAACCGCGCGCTGTTATTGGCGACAAAGCCTTCATCTACCAATAAGCGCACGCCCTGGCCCAACGCCAGCCAGCTGAGCGAGCCGAGCAATAAGCACAACAGCGCCAGTATTACCCGGCGACGGTACGGCAGTAAAAAGCCCAGCAGCCAGGGCATTACGGCAGAAGGTGCACTCATTAGTGTGGCTGCGTCACAACGTCAAGCACCGCAGAGGTGGCTTTTAAGCCCACAACAGACGCACCGCCCAGCACATAAACCTGGTTATTCAGCTTTACGGCACCTAAACCATGGCGTGGCAGCGGCATAGTGCCGGCCTGTTGCCAGCTGTCTGTACCGGCCTGATAGCGCCACACCTGGCTGTACACCCCGCCACCATTGTCAAAATACTCACCGCCAAACACCAGTAGATCGTCGCCAAGCACAGCTGCAGCCAAGCCGCCCTGCGCCTGTGGCATGGCACTAAGCGGCTGCCAGCTATTAGTAGCGGCATCAAAACGCTGTAACTGTGCCAGATTAGCCCCGCCGACCTGGCGGCCACCGACAACATAAAACTGGCCATTTAATACCACGCCAGTTGCGCTATTAAATGCCAGCGGCAAGGGCTCTGCTTCGGTAAAGCTTAAACTGTGCGGGTCAAATACCCAGTGCCAGTTAACATCGGCCTGATCGCGCCACTGCGCATTATCGGCCCCGGCCGGTGAGCGGCCACTGGCCAGATGCACCTTGCCGTTTAGCACTACCGCCACGGTTTCCGTCAGCGGTTTAGGCAGCCTAGCCACCTTGCGCCACTGTTGTGCGGTTTCGTCAAGCAGCAACACGTCGCTACTGGCGCTCCAGCGCCCGCCGTCGGCAATAATAAAACCACCGAATAAAAACAACTGGTTGGCCACCGAGACTAAATAAGCATGGTGGCGCGGCTCTGGCAGTGCCGGTGCCATGGTCCAGCGATCCATAGCCGGATCATAAAGCTGCACGGCGTCAGTCATTTGCTGCTCTGTCTCTGGCAATGCATCACTTAAGCCACCGGCGACATAAATGTTGCCGTTATGCACTGCCGGGTAAATTTCCTGCACCGCAATCGGCATTGGCGCCAGCGTTTGCCAGCTAAGTTGTGGCTGTGCTCTTAGCTGTGTACTAAGCTGAAAGCTCAGCCAAAAGAGTAACGTCAGTAAAATATTGCGCAACATGCTTAAGGCTCCTGATACCAGTCAGTCCAGCT
Organism: Pseudomonadota bacterium; assembly: GCA_040752955.1. Taxonomy (GTDB): domain Bacteria; phylum Pseudomonadota; class Gammaproteobacteria; order Enterobacterales; family Alteromonadaceae; genus Alishewanella. Next base: position 263,026 of record JBFMHG010000003.1, on the reverse strand, counting down.
GGCAGTTAAACGATATACGCCATAGCTGCTAAACTCGGCGACAAGCTTGCTGTAAAAATCAAAGTTCGACAAATTCACCGTAATAAAGCAGTTATAACTGCAATTGACCGGCCGCAGTGTCTGGCTGCTGCTGGCAATAACCCGGCTGGTCAACCTATGCTGCTGCACCAGTTGGCTAACGCGCCAGGCATGAAAATCACTGGTCAGAATATAATCAGGCTTCAGGCCACGCGCACTAATGCTGTTAAACTCCTGGTAGGTATTATCACCACCGTTAAAGCAGTCAATTGCCAGCTGACGTTGTTGCGCCAGCAGATAATCGACATAAGGCTGGCAGTATTCGGTTGTTATAAGCACACTGGCACGCTCTGGCAATAGACCGGCTAAGGTGTCGATACGGGCCTTGGCACACGCAGGCAACATCGTAGCAGAGCCACCACAGCCCAGTAATAAGGTAGTACTGTCGGCTGCAATGGCATACGTTGCCACATAACCGCTGTACCAATGCCTTACCTGATTGGCCAGCCAGGTATTGCCGGCCAGATAATAAAACGCCAGCAACAGCCACAAGCCTTTTTTACGGTAGCCAATGCAGGCCGCCAGTAACCCTAGCAGCAGCAGATTGTGCGGAAATAACAGCGGTTCAAGCAGATCTTTCATCATGTTCAGCCTGATAAAGTTGCAGCAGTAATGCATTACACAGCGCCCAGGGCAGCCACAGCATACCAGAGGTGAGAATATGCCCGGCCAGGCTGGAGACTGTCAGCAGCAGCAGGTTCAGCAGCAACAGTACCCGCCCTATGCCCGTATAACGCAAACGCCAGCTATGACGGATAAATACGGCAAATACCAGGCCAAACAGGCTAACACCGGCAATGCCGTAAAACACCAGCAGATCAAACCAATCCAGTTCAGCAAAATACTTTTTCAGGTAAAGCGCTACGCCGCCCTGGCCTACCCCCAACAAGCGTTCCAGCATGCTGTATTGTTCGCTACTCAGCTGCCAGATGCGCCCGGCGTAGTAATCCCGCGACGACAACATTATGCCGCTGATGCCACGCTGCTGATACACAAAGCTGAGTTTATCGTAAATGCCCAGCAGTTTAAGCAAGGCCTCGCCATTAAGAATAACCAGAAGCAGCACCAGCGCTACCGCCAGTGCCAAGAGCCCTATTAGTTTGCGCTTTGCCTGCCAGAACTGGCGTTGCTGCAGGAGCAGCGGCACCAGCAGTACCAGCAATATGACGCCAAATAGCCCGGTCTTGGTTAGTAGCGACAGCGCCAACAGCAACGCACAACCACTTACCAGCGCGTAAAAAAGCTTATGCTGCCAGCTTAAACATAACAGTGCCGCCGTCAGCACCAGCAGTACGGCAGACAGCTCGTTGGTTGAATAAAAAAAGCCTTTAATGCCAAGAAAAGATTGCGCCACACCGTCTAGCGGCTGGTAAGCAGTAAAGCCCAGGCCGGCGATACCTGCCAGCGCATTTAGCAGCAGCACCAGGCTGCTTATTAGCAAGCTGTGTTTTAACAGCCTGACAGCCTGCACTGAGCTGCGCTTTGCAAGTGCATATAAATAGGCAAGCGCCAGCAGTGGGCTTAGCAGTTTCAACGTCAACTGCAGATCGGCCAGCGCCCAGCGAGCGGGCAATGCCGGCCACTGCAACATTGGACCTAGCAGCAATGTCAGCCAGCCAACGGCCAGCGCCAACAGCAATCTGGGCTGGTGCCAGGTTAGGCTTAGCACCATCAGCAGTATAAGCATCAGCTTATAGCCGGCGGCCAGGCCGTAACTGCTGCCCAGGGTCTGCAGCAAGGCGCCGTTTAGACAATCAACCAGTAAAAACCACGGAATAAGACGGCATAACAGCCGGTCGAGCGCTGGCTGTAATGGCGGCTGTGATGTCGTTGCGGTGGTCGTAGCCAGCATTATTTTTTAAACAATCCGGCCAGGCCTTTACTAAATACCTTAATGCGCCAGCGACTGAGCACACCCAGTTTATGTTTAAGGTAATAACGCCATTTCAGTGTTACCAGACCATAGCGACAACCACTGATAAGCTCGGAAAAGCGAAACGGGATTTGTTCCATAGTACGCCGGTAAAACATCTGGTTCTGCAAGTTGCGCTCACTCATCTGGGCCCGGTGTTTAGCGACAAACTGTTTATGCGCATCCAATCGTTTTGGCGAGTTGGTAATACGGCCCAGCTCATGGCCGACATTCACTTTGTAGCTGGGCGTAGCGATACGCAGCGCCGGGCCATAAGCCTGTACCACCCGCACCCACATGTCGTAATCCTGAAACGCTGCTAGATTAATATCAAAACCGCCCAGCGCCAGCATACGTTCGCGCTTTACCAGCGCCTGATTCGATAGCGTGTGTAAATCTAACAACTCTGCCAGCCCCACCACCCGCCGCGTGGCAAACAGCCGCTTTTGCACTGTGCCGTAATCCCAGATATAGCCCGAGCAAACACAGCTGTATTTATCATCATAGGCGCTATACAGGCTGCTTAAGCGGTTGGGTAAAAACTCGTCATCATCGTCAATGCCGGTAACAAACTCGCCTTTTGCTTCGCTAATGGCGCGGTTGCGGGCGGCACAGGCGCCCTGACCGGTACTTTGACGAAAAAAGCGGATCCGCTCGTCGTTAATATACTTATTGGTTAACACCTGCCAGGTATCATCGCTGGAGGCATCATCTACCACCAGTAATTCCAGCTTAGGGTAATCCTGCGCTAATACCGACTCAATCGCCCGTATTGCCATTTGCACCCGGTTGTAGGTGGGCATATAGACACTGATCAGCGGAAAGTTTGAAGTTGTCATTTCAACACACCTGCGCCATTAAATTTTACCGGTCCAATACCACCATAAATAACGGGCTAACCCCAGCTGGCGGCCAATACGGCTGGGCTGCGACAATAAACGGTAGGCCCACTCTAAATTCAGCTTACACCAAAGCGCCGGCGCCCGTTTCACATTGCCGGTAAACACATCATAGGTACCGCCCACGCCCATGTAAAAGCAATCAGGATACTGAGCGCGGATGCGCTGAATTAACAGCTCTTGTTTGGGTGACCCCATCGCCACACTGACAATGCGGGCACCGCTTTGCTTAATTTGCGCAATTAACGCCGCTTCATCGCTAAAATAGCCATCAACCGCACCCACCAGGTTTACCTGCTGGCTGCGCAGTTTAGCTGCCGTTTGCTGGTTTACTTCAGGTTTAGCGCCAACAATAAACACCGGCACCTGATATGTCGCCGCCCGCAGCATCAGTTGCTGCCACAGCTCGCAGCCTGGGATACGCTGCACTTTTTTGTTCAGCCGTTTTCGCATCACTTTTACCACACCGATACCATCGGCGTAGCGAATATCGGCGGCGCTTATTACTTCACTGATAATCGGTTCACGCATAGCGGTTAATACTTTTTCCGGGTTAATCGCAATGGCAGAGCCTGCAAACACCTTGCCGTCGTCACCGACAATAAACTGCAGCAACTGCTGCATGTCGGTAAAGGCGGATACCTGTACCGGCCCTATGCTCACTTGCACAATCTGGTCACTTACTGTTGCCGCTTTGGCATCACTCATAACATCACTCTCTGATAAACGTGCTGTAATTCTGTTACCACCTGCCCCAGCAGGTATTGTTCGGCACTGCTGCGCCCTTGCTGCTGCAGCAGCTGATACTGCTGCTCGGACAAGCTAAAAAACTGCTGTAACGCCGAGCTAAGCCTGGCGATGACTTCGGTTTCTTCACCATGCTGGCTAACCAATAAGCCATTGATGCCATGTTGCACTTGCTCGCGGGCACCGTCAGTGTCGGTAGCAATCACCGGTGTATAACAAGCCATCGCCTCGGCCATCACCAGGCCAAAGGCTTCGTGGCGCGACAGACTGATAAAACAACGCGCCTGGCAATACAGCTGCTTAAGCGCCGCCGTGTCCTTTGGCCCCACCACCAGCACATTGGGAAACTGCTGCGCCGCGTGTTGTAAGCGGGTAAGCCAAGGGCCGCTGCCAGCTACTACCACTTTCTTATCGTGCAGCGACGGTAACAGCGCCAGTAGCCGGTCCATGCCTTTATTCTGATCTAGGCTGCCGACATACAACAGATCTATGCTCTTATCCTGATAACTTAGCCTGTCGGCCTGGCGAAACAGCTCGCTAATGCCTGCCGGCAGTACCTGCTTATTCGCTACCGGCAGGCTAAAATGCTGCGCCAGCGCCTTGCTGGCAAAGATCCACTGATCCACTTTAGCCGCGCACCAGCGGTACAGTTTGCCCGGCGGCTGGTATTTATAAATGTCACTGCCATGACAGGTGACCACTATTTTTACCTGGCGGTTACGCACGCCTTTATACAGTAATGCCAAATAAATGGTCGGATAAAAAAAGTGTACGTGAATAATATCAAAGCGGCGGCGGCTCAGCACAAAGCGCCAGATAAAATCCAGCAGGAACACCGGGTATTTCAGCACTTTATTCAGCCGGGAGTCACTGTGCCAGCGCATATAATGATATGCAGGGTTTAACGCAGCAAGCGCCCATACCTGGTTGTGCACGAATTTACCCTGAAACGGGCTGGATGGCTTAGGCCCCATGTTACTGACAATAAGAAGATTAAGATTATGGCTTTGCACGCTTAAATTTCATCCTGACAGCCAACACGGCTGTGTACAATACTTGTTGTTAATAAAAAAAACACTTAGTTTATAGCAGCAGTGTGTAACACACGTAACGCACACAGATATAACCTGTAATAGCTGACGCCCGGCTGAATATCACTACTGTTTTACCAGCAACAGGATAGCTAAATGCCTGAACATACTATGCTTTACCTTAGCGCCTTTGTCGCCTCTGCCCTGGCCATCTTAGTGTTGTACCCGCTGTCGGTTCGCGTTGGTCTGGTGGATATCCCGCGCGGGCGCAAGCAGCATCAGGGCGCGGTGCCATTAATTGGTGGTATTGCCACCTATTGCGGCCTGGCGCTGGCGTTGCTGCTGTTTGCCGACAGCAACATACAACCTTTGTATTATCTGGCTTGCAGCGGCGTTATTGTGCTACTTGGCGTATTTGATGATTACCTGGATTTAAGCGTAAAGCTACGTCTGGCCGTGCAAACGCTGGTGGGGCTGGCGATGACCTACGCGCTGGATTTACACCTGGCCAGCCTGGGTAATTTATTTGGCTTTGGCGTAATAGAGCTGGGTGTATTGGGCTTACCTGTTACACTCATTGCCGTTATTGCTGCCATTAATGCCTTTAATATGACCGACGGTATTGATGGTCTGGCCGGTATGCTAAGCCTGGTCAGCTTTAGCACCATTGCTATTTTTATGGCGCTTTGGGGACAACAGGAATATGCGGTGCTGGCGCTACTGTTAGCACTGGCGCTATTACCCTACCTGGCCTGCAACCTTAACCTGATCCCCGGCCGGCGTATTTTTATGGGCGATGCCGGCAGTATGTTAATTGGCCTGTCGGTGATCTGGCTGCTGATTATCGGCACCCAAAGTGAAAGCGCCAGCTTTCGCCCGGTCACGGCACTTTGGATCATTGCCATACCGCTAATGGACATGATTGCCATTATGGTCAGGCGCATTCGCAAGGGCCAATCGCCGTTTCAGGCCGACCGCGAGCATTTGCACCATATTTCACTGCGCCTCGGGCTAAGCTCACGCGAGTCGCTGGCGCTTATAACGGCGCTGGCCTGCATTTTTGCTTCTATTGGTATTATTGCTGAATACCTGCTGCTGCCAGACTGGTTAATGCTGCTGTTATTTTTGCTGTTGTTCGGCACTTACCTATATCTGCTGCAGCATATCTGGCGTATTATTTCGCACCTGCGCCACAAGCGGCTGCACCGCACTTTTCCCAGGGTTGTAAAGTAGTGAAACTGCTGAAAAAAATTTTGCTGGCCCGCGCTACTGCCATGTTGGGCGATAAAGTGGTAAAACTGGCTGCCGGCGCTGTGCTGACTGTATTTGTTGCCCGCATGTTAGGTGCCAGTGAGCTGGGCGTGTATTCAATTGTGATGGCCTGGAGTGCCTTTTTGGTACCGATGACCAGCCTGGGTCTGAATAACGTCGTCGTGCGGCAGATGGTAAAGCATGAGAACGGCGTTGATGCCATGACGATGCTGTACAGCGCCATTAGTATGCGCCTGCTGCTGGGTTTACTCGGTGGCAGCCTGATGCTGCTGGCGTTTTATCTGTTATACCCCGCCATGTTTGACGGCAATACCGCTATTGCTATTCCGGTGCTGTTTTTACTGCAGGCGTTTTTTGGTTTTTTACTGTTTGAGTTTTACTTAAATTATCAGGGCACTTTTCGCAGCGTAGCCTATGTGAAGTCGGCCATCTCCCTGCTTAGCTTTGCTGCTAAGCTGGCGCTGTTATACAGCGGCTTCGGTATTGCCAGCCTATTGCTGCTTACCGGCATTGAGTTTTTCGTGGTCGGTATGGCGCAGTATCTGCTGTACCGGCGCAAACACCAGCCCTACAAAGCAGGCGAAGCACGCTGGCCGGCCTATCACCCGCGCTGGTTTAATCTTAATCAGGCAAAACAGCTGCTTAAGCGCTCTTCCTGGCTTTGGGTGTCTGGCATCGTCTCGGTTATTTACCTGAAAATCGACATTGTAATGATAGGTTCAATCGCCGGCACCGAGCAGGCGGGTATTTACGCCGCAGCCAGCCGTTTGTCTGAGCTATGGTATGTGTTCCCGGCCACCTTAGCCGCGCGTTATTACCCGGATATGATCCGCGCCCACCAGCAAGGCTGGACACCTTATTATTTGAAGCTGCGCCGCTTTGCGCTGCTGTTTTTTGCCATGGCCTTTGCCATCGCGGTGGTGATGTCACTGCTGTCGCCCTGGATTGTCAGCCTGCTGTTTGGTGACGCCTTTGCCGGCGCAATTGAGGTGCTGCGTATTCATATCTGGGCCGGCTGTTTTATTTTTGTGCGCTATTTAATTAGCCAGCATCTGCTTATCACCGAGCAAGAGCCGCTGTCGCTGTTAAGCCACACAGTGGGCGCCGCGCTTAATGTTGGGTTAAACCTTTGGCTTATTCCCACTATGGGCATAGTTGGCGCGGCCTGGGCCACGCTGATTTCGTATGCTTATGCCTCATTTTTCTTTTTATTCTTTGCCAAAAGTACCCGCAGCCAGTTATGGCAACTGATACGGGCACGCCGGCAACCAAGCTGATAAGGGCAATTATGAGCAAACCACTGTTTGTTGAAATTAAAGGCGTGCAATTTCGCAATAAAGGCGCCTATTTAATGTTACTGGCTTGCCTGGAAGGCCTAAAAGGCCTGAAGCAACCCATTGAGCTGGTGTTATCACCCGGCCCTAACCTGCCTTATGTCGAGCGCGCCCGTTTAGGCGCCTGGCAAAAGCTGTCGTTTCGCCGTGGCGGGCTGGATTTAACACCGCTGATTGGCAAATTGCCTGCTGCCGTGCAGCGGCTGTTTAACCGCTACGGCATGGTAAGCGAGCGCCAGGTAGATTTAGTGCTGGAAGCCAGTGGCTTTGCCTATGGCGACCAGTGGCCGCTGCGCTTTTTGCAAAACACCGCCAAAGAAGTGGTGCGTTTTGCCAAAGCCGGTAAACCCTTTGTGTTTATGCCGCAAGCCTTTGGCCCTTTTAACAGTGAAGACAGCAAAGCGGCGATGCGCGATATTATTCAGCATGCCAGGCTGATATTCGTGCGCGACCCGGTGTCACTGCAGCATTTACAAAGCTGCGTGGCTAACCTGCCCGACTCCGTCGTACTGACGCCCGATTTCACTATTAGCTTAACGCCACGCGCCAATGATGAAATTCCGCAGCTGACCGGCCCCTATGCAGCGCTTATTCCCAACAATAAAGTGGTGTCAAAATTTAACCATGCCGAAGCCGAGCAGCAGCGGGCTGATTACATTAACGCTTTTGCCGCTGCCGCCAATAAGCTGGCCGCCGAGGGCTTGCAATGTGTGCTGGTAAACCATGAAGGCAAAGAAGATGCCGAGCTTTGCGCTGAAATCGCTGCCAAAGCACCCTGCACCATAGTGCAAATTGAAGATCCTCTGGCGGTAAAAGCTTTTATTGGTAACGCAGAGCTGGCGGTAAGCTCGCGTTTTCATGGTGCGGTCAATGCGCTCAGCCAGGGCGTGCCCTGTATCGCCACTAGCTGGAGCCACAAATACCACGCCATGATGTCTGATTTTGCCATGGGCGATTACTGTGTAGCAGAGCTTAGCGAGCAAAGCCTGTTAGCTGCACTGCAGCAACTGCTGGATAACAAAACGACGTTAAGCGCCGAAGTTAAAGCCAAAGCCGCGGCATTAAAGCAGCAAAATGCCGCCATGTGGCAGCGGCTGTATCAGGCCATTCGTTAAGTCAGGCAACACCCTGCACGTACAGCGGCACTTTTAAGGTGTTATCCACCTTATCCGGGCCGCCACACATTTCGTCATAGGCCGACTGGTGCACTAAGTACGCCTGATAAATAGTGCAGCGGTCCAGCGCCTGCTTTACCTGCTCTACACTGTTAAAACGCTGCGGTTTATTGGCATCATCGACCAAAAACGCCCGGCGGCCGTCGTAGTCGGCTTCTACCAGATAAACGCCCATTTCAAACGAATGCACCACAAGCTCATTAATACGCACATCCTGATGGTTTAAATGTTCTACACGATGGTAAGGCATAGTCAGGCTCCATTTGCTGAGTATCAAAATAATGTACGATAAAGTGTCGCTGGCGGATTAGTCAGACAACTCTTTACGCTACAGGCTATTCTCCTCTAGTATGAGCGAATAATTGCGGTAACAGTGTGACGTTATGGACGCCAGCTTTTTTGGTTGTAAACAAATTTTGATCATCGATGATTGCGCGCCGGTGCGCACGTCGATTAAAGCTATGGCGCAGCAAATTGGTTTTCAGTCAATTCACCTGGCGCGGGACGCCGCTGAAGCCATCGCCAAATGCCAGCAAACTCCGTTTGATTTTATTCTCAGTGACTTTAACCTCGGCGAAGGCAAAGATGGCTATCAGCTGTTTGAAACATTAAAAACGCAGCAGCTGTTAGCGCCGCTTAGCTGCTTTATTATGATCAGCGCAGAAAACCAGCGCCAGACCGTACATGGCATGATAGAGCTGCAACCCGATGACTACCTGTTAAAGCCCTTTACTTACCAGCAGTTGGAACACCGGATCAGCCGGGCGATAAAAAGTCGCATTGCTCTGCGTAAAATTTATATCAGTCTGTTTGAGCAGGATTTTCACACCGCCATTACTGAATGCGATAACGCCGTTGCCGCCAAGCCAGAGTTTGCCAATGCCGCCTTGCGCATCAAAGGTGAATTGCTGCTTAAACTGAAACACTATTCAGAGGCGGAACTGTTTTATCAGCAGCTGTTACAACAGCAAAAAAGCCTGGCCTGGGCCAGGCTAGGCCACGCCGTTGCCTGCTTTTATCAGCAGCGCTGGGACGACACTGAGCTACAACTGGCCGACTTAACTCAGTTTGATGAAACAAAAGTTGAAGCGCTGGACTGGCTGTCGCGACTGTATGTCAAATACCGTCGCTTTGAAATTGCTCATGACACCCTGTATGAAGCCGTCCTGCTATCACCGAAAAACATTACGCGCTTAAAAACATTAGCCAATTTAGCATCAATTGTTGGCGATAAGCCGGCATCGGCGCGCATTAACGCGAAAATCGTTGCCACCGCGCGATACTCGGTAAACGATATTGCGGAGAATTATCTGAACCAGGCCCGTAGCCTGGTCGACGCTGCTTATTGCGGTAATGTGCTGGAACGCGCTGTTACTATTAATAACGCAGCTAAAATTGTCGATCATCTGGCAAAACGCTTCGATACTAGCAAACTAAGCGCTGAAATTACCATACTACGCAGCCGTTTTCTTGCTGCCAAAGGCGAGCTGGCCGACGCTAAGCAACTGATTAGCGAAATACCCTTGTCGTATCAACAAAACATTACTATCGACAGTTGTATGGACGCCGCCAAAGCCTATTTTGAACTCGGCGACTTATACGCCAGCCAGGTATATATCGACAAACTACAACACATTCTCGATCGTGATGACTTTTTGACGGAAACCCAGCGCATCATGCTGGAAATGGAGCAAAAACGGCACGAGGCGTTAAAAACCAAGTTAAAAATTATAAATGCTGAAGCCACCGACGCCTATCAGCAAAACGACTTTAACACTGCCTTTGACCGCTTTGCTGAAACCTTCGACCATATGCCCACTAACCCCACCATCGCGATTAACCTGATGCAGACCATGCTTAAAGGTGCCAGGGTAAACGAGCAGAGCCAGCGCTATGTGCGTGCAGCGGTAAAATTGCTGGCCAGAAGTGAGTTAGATGAAGAGCTAAAGGTACGCTTTAAACGCTACCTCGGCCAGTTAAAAGAAATGCACCCGGATGTTATCCCCAGACGCCGGCCGAAAGAGCGCGAGGTGTTGTAGCCCGGCGTCAATCGGCATTATTACACCGCCAATACCGGCCATTGGCCATGCAACACGGCGGCAGTTAACAGCGTCAGGTTTAGCAGCACAGCACACCAAAACAGCACTAAAAACGGCCGCTTTTGCGATTTATGCCGCAAATAGCTTTGCGCCAGTAAAGCCCCCGGCCAGCCGCCCAGCAGTGCCATAAAGTGCAACGTCGACTCAGGCGTGCGCCACTGTCCTGTTTGGGCTTTGTGTTTATCCAGCCAGTACGCAATAAAAGTGCATACACTTAGCCCGGTATAAACCAGCGCGATATACAGTGGCAGTTTTGCTGTCGCAACAGCTGCAATCAGAACTGCAGCGAAAGCCAATACCCACCACAAAGGCCACTTTGCAGCCGTTCTTGCGGCTTTAATTTTGCGCTTTTCCCCGGCAAAGGTGACCTGCTGCGCCTGCAACCGGCCTTGCTCATCTTTAGTAATGGCGTAAGTAACCACCTCGCCAATAACCGGCCGGCGCGAACGGTTTTGCAGCGCTTTTATATGCACAAACACCCGCTCGCCTTTTAACAGCGGCTGGATAAAACCAAAACCTTTATCATCATCCCACTGGGTAATTTTTCCCTTTACCAGCATTACTGCTCCTTATTCTGCGGACTATGGTCTATCCGTATAGTTATTGGCTGTGATTGGAACCTGTTTGGTTTTACCCGTCAATGCTGTTTTAACGTGCCACGACACTTTATGCATTTTGATTGAATCGAACGATTAGGCTATATTGGCCGAAGTGTGGCAAGTCACATGTTAATGAGGTTAATTCCGATGAAATCGCTTAGCGCAAATGAAGCCAAAACGCATTTTGGCGAGCTGTTGCTTAAAGCCCAAAAAGAGCCGGTGCAGATAAGCCGCAACGGTAAGCCTGTTGCTGTGGTTATCTCGATGGATGAGTATGACGCGATAGACAAGCTAAAACTTAACCTACTGAAGTTAAGAGCGGCAGAGGCAGATAACGAAGCATCATTGGTAGATGGGAACAGCTTTTTCAACGAGCTTATGGCCGGAAAATACATTAACAATGTATAAGCTGACGCCGGCAGCCACGGCAGATCTTATTGATATTCAAAGATATACGCTGGAGCAATGGGGTAAAGCGCAGTCAGTAAAGTATCTTGAAAGCCTGCATAAAACGGCTCAGCTACTGGCTGAAAATCCGTTAATGGGAAAAACCCGGCCAGATGTGAAAAAAACCGCTTACAGCTTTTGCCCACCACGAACATGTTGTTTATTACGCCGTTAAACCCGGCGGCATCATAATTTTTGCAGTGTTACACCAAACCATGCTACCCAAGCCGCATTTAGCTGACAGAAGAGCTGAGTAATTCAATAACCAGGTAGCGCACCGCCAGATATGGGAAGTCTGCTTTGAGCTGTGAGTTCAATTGGTCGATGCAACTAAGCCTTATTAGCTAAATCCACATCTCACTGCGCTTCCAAGCCTGTGTTATGGCTTTACCGGGTTAGCCGCCCCCTCGCCTACTACGGTATGCCAAGGTTTAACCTGCCAGCGCGTTACCAGGCCGTTTAGTACGTAAGGGTCGGCTTTGGCAAAGGCGGCGGGGATATCGGCGCTGTCGCAGTTGAATAACAACAAGGCGCTGTCTGCCGGCTCACCGACGGCGCCGCCTAGCAGTAATTCGCCGCGCTGTGCCGCTTGCCAGGCCAGTGCCAGATGCGCTGAACGAAATTCAGCGCGCCGCTGCAGGTAATCCGGTGCAGTGTCGTACATCAGTAAAAAGTGCATTGGGACACTCCTCTATTGCTACGCTTGCGTTTATTCGCGCAAGCTTAGCGTCATAAAATGGCTGTGTGGGTCTAACTTATACTGGCCAAAAGGGCCGCAGTCGCTAAAGCCAAACTTACGGTACAAGCTTCTTGCCGGGGCGAAATAGTCCTAAGTACCGGTTTCCAAACTAAGTAACCTTATGAAAAACGTATCGTCAGTGTACAAATAAAAAAGGGCGGTAACACTGCTGTTTTCACTTTTTATTTTAATTATTCAAGCTGTTAATCAGGCTATCGGTAAGTCTAAGCTCAAGCTCGTGGGCGTCGCTGACCAACTCGCTGCTACCAAGTAACTCAGCAGTCACTTCACCATCCACCAGGTCGTTCTCAGCAAAGTAGCACTTTGATTGCATCGAACGAGCAGGCTATATTGATCCGGGTGTTGCGGTCATACGTTAAAGACGCCATTTTCAATGAAATCGCTTAATGCGAATAAAGCCAAAACGTATTTTTCAAAATTAAGGATACAAAAATGTCGAAACAAAACAGGATGATAATGGTAGCGATTGCGTTATCGTTGGCTGGATCGGCGATGGCGCATGCCAGAGATATTGGCTTTACCTACATCGAAGGCGGTATTGTCGGCGGCTTTGTCAACGACATTGAGACATCTGGCGCAGTCACTGGGAGCGAGCCACTTAATGTTGAAAGCGATGCTGATGGCGGTGGCTTTATTGGCGGGGCGTGGCAGTTAACAGATCAGATACACCTGTTTGGCGAGTATGCCTCACTTGGCCAGGAGCTTGAGATCCGCAGCGGCGCCGACACTGTTGCAGGTGAGTACGACGTGTTGCGTTGGCGTATTGGCGTAGGCTACCAGTACCCTGTGTCGGAAAGCCTGGCTTACTACGGTCGGCTAAGCCTTGATCAGCTCGAGTTCAAGGATGCGCGCGCTGCAGGTTTCAATCTGGATGTCGACGCTGACGATAGCGGCCCTGGTGCGGAGCTTGGCGTTATATGGGCTGCAACGCCGACGTTACATCTGCAGGGCCATGCGCGTTACACCGCGATTGGTGGTGTCGCGTCCAGCGGTTCAGATCCCTTCGAGTCCGACGTTCTGATTGGTGTGAACGGGCGCTGGCATTTCCACCCCAACTTCGCACTGGTCACCGGCTACGAGTATGGAAAAATCACCACGGTGAATGTGGGCGTGCGCTTATCGTTCTGAGGGCTTCCCAAGCGCCGGTGTCAAATGATCCGGCGCTGTGCCTTAGCTGAGTAAAAAGTGCATCAGGCCTAGTCAGCTTTAACTGTGGATTGCCAATTCACTGCCTGCCACTGCCCATTTTTGCGCACAAAGGTGCCGCTGTTTAAATAGCGTTTGGTATCAACGCCGGCTCGTGCTACCAGCACAAAGGCGACTACGGCAGTGTCACCGTACTGCATAATGCGTACGTTTTCGCTGTCGTACACCGTTTCAATCTCGTCTGCTTTTAACAGGACACGGCTGGTCACACTTTGCATCAGCTCGGCTTTGCCAAAGCGGGTACCGCCAGAGCTGGTGTAGATAAGCTCATCGGCCCAATATTTGTTGTGAATGGCAGCATCGTTGCGGGTGGCACCGTCTAAAAACTCAGCTAAAAGGGCAGTAAGTTCAGCTTTGTCATCTGCCAGCGCAAAGGTTGGCGTTACAAGCATGGGTGTTAATAGCAACGTGCTAAGCAGCAGGCTGGTTTTCATGGTGGGTTCCCTGTTGTTTATTGTGGTACGTTTTTGTTATTGGCTAAGCTAGCACACAATATAGCGTTAGGGTAACCAGGGATGCGCAGCCTGAGAGCCCAATATGGCCATAATATCTATGGTTTTGCCGTTAATGCGGTAGTAAATGCTGTCGACACCGCAGGGGCAACGCCGATAGCCGGGCCGGATATGATCTACTGATTGGTATAACAACGGATTTTTAGCAATGGTGTCGAACATGCTGAAAAACGCATAAAAGTAACTGTCTGCCTGCTGCTGGCCAAAGTGTTGGGCGCCGTAGTAGTAAATGCGCCGTAGATCTTCTTTTGCCAGATTAGACAACCGCCAGTCATACATGCTTAGCTAAGCCTTGCTTAAACTCCTGTAACAGCTCTGCTGCACTTTGGCTGGTAAAACCGCTTTGTTCTGCTTGTGCCAACCTATGGTTAATAGCCTCGGCACGGCGGGCGTTACGGATAAGCTCGTTAATCAACTCACTTTTACTGCTGTATTCAGCGCCTTCACTCACCTGTTGTTGCAGCCATTCATCATTTGGCCGGCTTAACGTAATACTCTGGCGGGTCATACTCTTCCCCTCTACACTTGGTGTATAACTACACCAAATATACACCACTTTGGCATGGCCATGTTAGAAAGTTTTCCGATAAAAAAAGACGCCGCAGCGTCTTTTCTAAGTTATCAGCAGCTTACATGCTAATGCCGCCGTCGATTTCCACCACCCGGCCAGTGAAGAAATCGTTCTCGAATATATATTTAGCGGTATGAGCAATTTCACTGGCTTCACCTAAACGCCCTACCGGTTTCATTTTCTCTAACCGGTCACGCGCTTCCGGCTTCATCGCATCTGTCATGGCGGTACGAATAACACCTGGTGCAATAGCACCAACACGAATGCCAAAACGGCCTAACTCCCGCGCCCAGGTGACGGTCATCGCCACTACACCGGCTTTAGAGGCGGCGTAGTTGGTTTGGCCCATATTGCCGGCACGAGCGACGCTGGACATATTAATAATTACGCCTTTAGTACCGCGTTTTATCATAGCTGCGGCGGCTTCGCGGCCACACAGAAATACACCTGTTAAGTTAACGTCGATAACCGACTGGAACTGTGCCAGCGACATTTTGCTTTGCAGCTCGCCGTCTTTGTATTTCAGCAGCAGGCCGTCACGTAAAATGCCGGCGTTGTTAATCAGGCCGTCGATGCCATTAAAATCGCTGTCGATTTGCGCAAAGGTTTCTTCTACCTGCTGTTCGTTTGCTACGTTGGCAATGTAAGTTTGTACTGTGGTTTTACTGCCCAGCTCGGCTTTGGCGGCAGCCAACTGATCGGCATTCATATCGATTAGTGCCAGTTTGGCACCTTCGGCCGCGCACATGCGCGCCATTTCCAGGCCTAAGCCTTGTGCTCCGCCAGTGATAACGATGGTTTTGTTTTGCAGGTTCATCTCTTTCTCCGACATCGCGATTACTGCGTACATTTTTTCTGCGACACGCCACAAGCCGTCCCTGGGGCTCGAGTTGTAAACGTCTTCCGAACGTTTACCCTACGGGCCAGCTACGCTGTCCAAATTCGTTCCTGACGAATTTGTCGGCCATCCATGGCCTCCAACGGTCGCTGAAAAAAGTACATCCGTACTCGCTTAATACTGTGATATGAGCAAGTGCGTAGAATTTTTCTACCGGGACCGTGTTTTTCAGGGACGAAAAACACGAGCCTACAGGGACGTATTTACGGCGTGTCCCGGAGAAAATATTCGGAGTACTTGCGTGTTATTTCAAATTAATTAGCTTTGGCAAACAGTTTAAAAATACTGGAAAAATCCAGTTTGCCATTGCCGGCCCGCTGATGCGCTACGTACAGGCTGCGCGCCAGTGCGCCCATTGGCGTGCTGCTGTTGCTTTGCATCGCCGCTTCCAGTGCCAAGCCTAAATCTTTCGCCATTAAATCGACCATAAAGCCGCCCTGATAGCCATTCGACGATGGCACATTTTCCATCACATCCGGGCAAGGATTATACAGCTCTAAAGTCCAGTTACGGCCCGAGCTTTTCAGCATAATGTCAGACAACACTTTCGGGTCCAGGCCATTATCCACACCCATTTGCAGCGCTTCAGAGGTGCCGACCATTAAAATACTCAGCAGCATATTGTTGCAGATTTTCGCCACCTGGCCGGCACCCACGCTACCTGCGTGAAACAGATTTTTACCCATATTGCCCAGCACGGTTTTAGCGCGCTCAAAATGCGCCGCTTCGCCACCGACAATAAAGGTTAAAGTACCGGCTTTAGCGCCGCCGACACCACCTGATACCGGTGCATCAATAAAGGCAATACCCTGTGCCGCGAGGCCAGCACCCACTTTACGTGCACTGTCGGCGTCGATGGTTGAGCAGTCAATCACCAGCGCGTCTTTGCTGATCTGTGCCGCTACGCCCTGCTCGCCTAAATACAAGCCCAGTACATGCTTGCCCGCTGGCAGCATGGAGATAACAAACTCAGCGCCTTTTACCGCATCAGCAGCACTGGCAGCTACCGTAGCGCCTTCTGCTTTCACCTGCGCTAATGCCGCTGCAGATAAATCAAACGCAGCCACACTGTGACCCGCTTTAACCAGATTAATGGCCATGGGGCCACCCATGTTGCCTAAACCGATAAATGCAACCTTTGCCATATTGGCTCCTTACTCGTCTGTGCCCAGATGCCGTAGCGGATGTTGCTGTGGCTGCCACGGTGAGCGAAATAGTTCAGCAATAACCGCAGCAGGTACATCCGCAACGGTTTTGTATTGCCACTTCGGTTGTAAATCTTTATCCATTAATAGCGCGCGCACGCCTTCGGTAAATTCACCCAGTTTGCCGCACTGCACGCTTAAACCCAGCTCCAGGCGGAAGCTGTCGGCCAGAATTTTGCTTTGGCCAAGCTTTAACAGTTCAAACACGATATGCGCAGTGATGGGGCTGCCATAGGCCAGCGACTCTTTGGCTTTGTGCAACCACTTATCCTCACCTTGCATGGCATTAATCGCACTGATAGCACTCTGCAGGCTGCTATGTTGGGCTAAGGCTTCAATTGCGCCCTGATGCGGCCGTATATTACTCAGCGGCATCTGGGTACGGCACTGATCTTCCTCTGCACGTAATACATCACTTAACTTTTGGTGATTAAGCGCTATGGTGTCGCCCCAGTTAATGCTTTTAAGCTTGTCGATCAGTGCCGCTTTACGCTCATGCAGTACAAAGTGATCGGCAAGGCCAATAAACTTGGCATCAGCGGCGTTAATAGAGGCGCCGGTTAAACCTAAAAACAAGCCACATCCGGCCGGCATACGGTTTAAGAACCAACTGGCGCCGACATCGGGGTACAAACCTATCGCCATTTCCGGCATGGCAATACGGCTGCTTGCAGTAACCACTTTGTGCGACGCGCCAGCCATTAAGCCTAAGCCGCCGCCCATCACTATGCCATTGCCCCATACCAGCACCGGTTTGCCAAAGGTGTGAATGAGATAATCCAGCGTGTACTCTTTGGTGAAGAACTCTTCGACATAAGGCGCATATTCGCCCGGCTTATCCAGCATGGCTTTGTACAGATCGCGAATATCGCCACCGGCGCAAAAGGCTTTATCACCACTGCCATCCAGAATCACTAAGCTGATGGCCGGATCCGCCTGCCAGCTTGTAAGCTTGGGCAGTAAAGATTCCACCATCGGTAAGCTCAGTGCGTTCAGCGACTTTTCCGAGTTAAGCGTGGCAACACCGATTTTTTTGCCATTCTGTGCTGTCAGCTCCTGATACAGCACTACCTCATTTACCGCGCTCATTAGCCATTCACCCAGTTAGCTTTGCGTTTTTCTAAAAACGCCTGCACACCTTCAACCTGATCTTTGGTATCGAACAAGCCAACAAACAGCTCGCGCTCCAGCGGTAAGGCGCTTTGCATCGTGCCGCTGCGGCCTTTTTGAATAAGTAGCTTACAAGCGGTCACTGACGACGGGCTTTGCTCGGCCACTTTGTCAGCCAACGCCAGTGCGCTTTCCAGTGCCATACCGGTTGCGACGACTTCTTCTACCAGACCAATTTGCTGGGCTTTTTCCGCGCCAATACGCTCACCGCACAGGATCATGCGCTTAGCCCAGCCTTCGCCCACTAACCAGGCTAGGTTTTGCGTACCGCCGGCACAAGGCAATAACCCGACTTTGGCTTCCGGCAGCGCCATCTGCGCTTGCTGCTCGGCAATGCGGATATCACAGGCCAGAGCAACTTCTAAACCGCCGCCCATGGCATAGCCGTTAATGGCGGCAATAGACACGCCACGAAATGCACTTAAGGTTTCAAACGCTTCGCCAAAAATGCGCGCCATATCACTGGCTACGGCTTTATCGCCGTCTGCAAACAGTTTTAAATCGGCACCGGCTGAGAAAAATTTTTCGCCTTCACCGGTAATGACCAAGGCATAAATATTTTTGTCGGCATCCAGACTTTTAACCGCATCACGCAGCTGGGTTAAGGTGTCTGCCGTCCAGGTATTCGCCGGCGGGTTAGACATGGTGATAAGCGCCGTGTGGCCGCGTTTTTCGAGTTTTAGTTGAGCCATTATTGTCTCCTAATCTGGGCATTGTTTATGCAACGTGCCTGGTGAAACAGCATTGTCCACACCGACACGCCATAAACCATCCCTGGGGCTCGAATTGTAAACGTCTTCCGAACGTTTACCCTCCGGGCCAGCTAAGCTGTCCAAATTCGTTCCTGACGAATTTGTCGGCCATCCATGGCCTCCAACGGTCGGTTTAGAACAATCCTGTTCCCCCAGATTGAGTTCATCTACCAGTTAAAGAATGTCGCCTGCCGCTTCATCCAGTAAACGCCGGCCAATAATCAGCCGCATAATTTCGTTGGTGCCTTCCAAAATCTGATGCACGCGTACATCACGGAAATGCCGCTCCAGCGGGTATTCTTTTATATAGCCATAGCCACCGTGTAACTGCAGCGCCTGATCGCACACCTGAAAGCCAACGTCAGTCGCAAAACGTTTTGCCATTGCACAGTAAGCTGTTGCTTCGCTGTCTTTTTGATCCAGCTTAAACGCGGCTAAACGCACTAACTGACGCGCGGCAACCAGCTCGGTCGCCATATCGGCCAGTTTAAACTGCAGTGCCTGAAACGCCGCCAATGGTTTACCAAACTGCTGACGCTCCAGCATATAGTTACGCGCCGTATTAAGCGCCTGCTGCGCGGTACCGATTGAGCAGGTTGCGATATTAATGCGGCCGCCATCTAAACCTTTCATGGCAAAGCTAAAACCTTCGCCTTCATTACCCAGCAGGTAATGCGCCGGAATACGTACATCTTCAAACGTGATCAAGCGGGTTGGCTGCGCGTTCCAGCCCATTTTCTCTTCTGCTTTGCCGTAGATAACGCCTTTGGCATCAGCTGGCACGATAAAGGCTGAAATGCCTTTAGGCCCCGCTTCACCGGTACGTGCCATCACTACCAGTACTTCGGTAGAGCCCGCACCAGAGATAAACATTTTCGAGCCGTTTAACACATACTCTGCGCCATCTTTTTTCGCAGAAGTGCGAAGCCCGGCCGCATCTGAACCAGAGCCAGGCTCAGTTAAGCAATAAGACGCCAGTTTCTGACCAGTAACCAGATGCTCCATCCACTGTGCTTTCGCATCCGCAGTGCCCCAGTTAGCTATCATCCAGGTGGCCATATTGTGAATGGTCAGCATGGCGGTTGTCGCCGTGCAGCCCATCGATAGCTGTTCGAAAATAATTGAGGAGTCTAAGCGTGATAGCCCCATGCCGCCGTCATCTTCCGGCGTATACAGTGAGCAAAAACCCAGCTCACCGGCTTTTTGAATGACGTCTTTTGGAAAGTGGTGATCGCGATCCCACTGGGCAGCGTGTGGCGCCAGTTCTTGTTCGGCAAACTGTTTGGCCACATCGACAAAGGCTTGTTGGTCTTCTGTTAAATTGAAATTCATAGTTGGTCCTGTCTGTCCAATCGGTTCAGATGCTTGCGTACATTTAACACGCTCGCCCGTTCGGCTCTCCGAAATGTCGGACCACCAGCCTCACTTGATCGCTCGCTAAGTTAAATCTACTCCGCACTTCGCCTTGTTAACCGCTTCGAATCTGCATCGCAGAAGGACTGCAGACTTTACTTAGCCGACCGTTGGAGGCCATGGATGGCCGGAGTCGAGCCCCATGGATGGTTTATGGCGTGTCGGCGTGTAAAGTGTGCAGGCCTGAGCCTGACTAACATCAGGCTCCGTGTTGCCTTAACGCAAGTTAATCGACATATTCGGGCCAGACACCTGAATATCGTCATCAAACCAGCGCGCTGTAATCGTCTTCGTTTCGGTATAGAAACGCACTGCCTGCTTACCGTAAGCATGCTGGTCGCCGTAGAACGAGCCTTTCCAGCCAGTAAACGAGAAGAATGGCAGAGGTACCGGAATAGGAATATTGATACCGACCTGACCCACTTCCACTTCGTGTTGATACTTACGCGCAGCCGCACCGCTGGCTGTGAAAATAGAGGTGCCGTTACCGTATGGGCTGTCGTTAACCACTTTCAGCGCTTCATCCAAAGAGCCCACAGTCATAGTAGACAATACCGGGCCAAAGATTTCCTGCTTATAAATTTCCATCTCGGTAGTAACGTTGCTAAATACGGTTGGGCCAACCCAGTTACCGTTCGGGTAACCGTCAACTTTACAGTCAGAACCATCCAGTACGCAGGTCGCGCCTTCTTTCTTACCTTGTTCAATCAGCGATAACACGCGGGCACGCGCCTGCGGGCTGATTTGCGGGCCATAGGCTGCGTTAGGATCGGTGTAAACACCCGGGCGTACCTTGCCGATAGCCGCGGCTACTTCAGGGATCCAATCTGCTGCTGCGCCTACGAATACTGCAACAGAAATCGCCATACAGCGCTGGCCGGCTGCGCCAACTGATGCGCCCACTAAGGCATTAATCACCTGCTGTTTGTTAGCATCCGGCATAATAACCATGTGGTTTTTCGCACCGGCAAAGGCCTGTACGCGTTTTAAATTGTCAGTACCGGTTTTGTAAATGTACTGGCCAACATTAACTGAACCCACGAACGAAATCGCTTTGATATCCGGGTGATGCAAAATGGCATCAACCTGCTCTTTCGCGCCGTGTACAACCTGTAACACGCCTTTAGGTGCACCGGCTTGTACAAATAACTCGGCAATTTTGTTCACCGTCATCGGATCTTGCTCAGACGGTTTTAAAATAAAGGTGTTGCCGCAGGCAATGGCCATCGGGAACATCCACAGCGGGATCATCGCCGGGAAGTTAAACGGCGTAATACCGGCACACACACCCAGCGGCTGAATGTAGCTGTAGGTGTCGATGCTGCGTGCGACGTTTTCTACCGTCTCGCCCATCATTAATGACGGAATATTCGCAGCCTGCTCAACTACCTCGATACCGCGCCATACATCGCCTTTGGCATCTTCGACTGTTTTACCCAGCTCGCGGCAGATAATGTCAGCGATATCAGCCTGATGCTCTTTTAATAAATGCGCGAAACGCATCATCAAACGAGCGCGCTCAGATACCGGTACTTCTTTCCAGGTTTTAAAGGCGGCCTTGGCCGATTCAATCGCCCGTTCCATCTCGCCCGGCGTGGCACAGGCCACCTGCGCAATCACGTCCTGCGTTGCCGGGTTGGTAACGGGTATCAGTTTGTCGCCTGTTGGTGCTACAAACTCGCCATCGATAAAATGCATAACCTGTTGTGTCATATTGCTTCTCCCGATTGTTTGGGGAGACTGTCAGCTTATTGTCTGTGTAATTATTAAATGCTGCTGACAGTCAAAGTGTTTGTTATAAAACTTCTACTGCCAGCGCTACGGCTTCACCACCACCGATACACAGTGAGGCAACGCCTTTGCTTAGGCCACGATTACGCAGCGCATGAATAAGCGTCACAAGAATACGGGCACCAGAAGCACCAATAGGATGGCCCAGCGCACAAGCACCACCGTTAACGTTTACTTTGGCGCTATCTAAGCCCAGTTCGTTAATCGCCAGCATGGTTACCATGGCAAAGGCTTCATTAATTTCCCAAAGATCTACTTGCTGTTTATCCCAACCGGCTTTTTGTAGAACTTTTTGCATGGCGCCAACCGGAGCCACAGTAAACAGTGCGGGTTCCATTGAATTGGTTGCATGCGCCACAACGCGGGCTAATGGCTTAGCACCTTGTGCTTTAGCATCGCTTTCACGCATCAGAATAAGGGCAGCAGCACCGTCTGAAATGGAACTGGAGTTTGCAGCAGTAATAGTACCGTCTTTAGCAAAGGCAGGACGCAGTGTCGGGATTTTGTCTACTTTGGCATTACCTGGCTGCTCATCAACGTTAAAGGTCACTTCACCTTTACGTGTCTGGAAGGTTACCGGGGTAATTTCACCCTCGAAAGCACCAGAGTTGATAGCCTGCTGCGCACGGGTTAACGATTGCACGGCAAAGGCATCCATCTGCTCGCGGGTAATGCCTTTCTCATCCGCTGTACCCTGAGCGAAACAGCCCATGGCTTTACCATCGTAGGCATTTTCCAGGCCGTCTAACATCATATGATCTTTAATCTGGCCGTGGCCCATACGGTAGCCGCTGCGCGCTTTGTCTAATAGGTAAGGCGCGTTACTCATCGACTCCATACCACCGGCAACTACGACATCAGCACTGCCGGCTTTTAATAAGTCGCTGGCTAACATTACGGCTTTTAAGCCTGAACCACATACCTTATTAATAGTCGTCGCGCCAGCTGTCAGCGGTAAACCCGCTTTTAATGTAGCCTGACGTGCAGGTGCCTGGCCTAAACCGGCTGGCAGCACGTTACCCATGATCACTTCGCTGACCTTATCGCCGCTTAATCCGGCTTGCTCCAGTGCCGCTTTAATCGCGGTAGCACCCAGTACAGTGGCGTCTACATCAGATAAGCCGCCCATAAAGCCGCCCATAGCAGTGCGCTTAGCAGCAACGATGACAATATTGTCGGTAGCCATAAAGTTCTCCAAAAAAGCTGTCGGCTAAAAAGTTGCTCCAGAGCCTACACCAAATTTACGTTTACGCCAACG
Source organism: Pseudomonadota bacterium (assembly GCA_040752955.1). Lineage (GTDB taxonomy): Bacteria > Pseudomonadota > Gammaproteobacteria > Enterobacterales > Alteromonadaceae > Alishewanella. Next base: position 239,897 of record JBFMHG010000003.1, on the reverse strand, counting down.
TCAACCACCTAACACTATGGTAGTGTGCCATGCTTTTGGTTCAGTAAACTGTACAGTCAGACCAGCCGGTATTGGCATTTTTGCTTTACAAAGCGTGGAAAAATCGCATTTTGGTGCAGAAAGCCGCCCGCCCTTAGCTTTACCTTTACGTAAACTTCACTTATATTGACTGCGTTTTCGGGGATGGCGTTTATGACAGAAAAAGAAGAAAAAACATACAGTATCAGCGAACTGGCCAAAGAGTTTGATATTACTACCCGTAGTATCCGCTTTTATGAAGATCAGGGGTTGATCACGCCACTACGTAGCGGGCAAACCCGCATTTACAGCAAGCGCGACCGCGTAAGGTTAAAACTAATTTTACGCGGTAAGCGCCTGGGTTTTAGCCTGGCCGAAACCGGCCAGCTGTTCGAATTATATGACGCTGATAAAAGCAGCGTGACTCAATTAAATACCATGCTGAAGTTGATTGAGCAGAAAAAAGCCGAGCTGCATCAGCAAATGGACGACATCAAGGTGGTGCTAATGGAGCTGGTAACGGTAGAAAAACGTTGCCGCGATACGTTAGCCGACGCCAAACATTCTAAAACCGCTTAAGCGGTAACACATAGCAAACGGGGATAGACCATGATTAGCAGTTATAAAGGCCTTAACTTTGATTTAGGCGAAACAGTGGACATGATCCGCGAGCAGGTAAATGCCTTCGCCCGCGACGAAATTGCCCCGCGCGCCGCCGAAATTGATGAAAAGAACGAGTTTCCAAACGAGTTATGGCGCAAATTCGGTGATTTAGGTCTGCTGGGTATCACCGTTGATGAAAAATACGGTGGCTCGGGCTTAGGCTATTTAGAGCACGTTATTGCGATGGAAGAAATCAGCCGTGCCTCTGCCTCTGTTGCGCTGTCTTACGGTGCCCACTCTAACCTGTGTGTAAACCAGATTTTCCGCAACGGCACTGAAGCACAAAGAATGAAGTACCTGCCGAAGCTGTGCTCAGGCGAGCACATTGGTGCGCTGGCGATGAGCGAGCCAAACGCCGGTTCTGATGTGGTGAGCATGAAACTACGCGCCGAGAAAAAAGGCGACAAGTACATCTTAAACGGCAACAAAATGTGGATCACCAATGGTCCGGATGCACATACCTATGTGATCTATGCCAAAACTGACGTTAACGCCGGTAGCAAAGGCATTACCGCTTTTATTGTTGAGCGCGGTTTTAAAGGCTTCAGCCAGGCGCAGAAGCTGGATAAATTAGGTATGCGCGGTTCAAACACCTGTGAGCTGGTATTTGAAGACTGCGAAGTGCCGGAAGAAAACGTATTGGGCCAGGTTGGCCGTGGCGTTCAGGTACTGATGAGCGGCCTGGACTACGAGCGCGTGGTACTGTCTGCCGGCCCACTGGGCATTATGCAAGCTTGTATGGACGTGGTAGTACCTTATATTCACGACCGTAAACAGTTTGGCCAGTCTATCGGTGAGTTCCAGCTGGTGCAGGGCAAAGTAGCCGACATGTATACCCGCATGAACGCAGCACGCTCTTACGTTTACATGGTGGCCAAAGCCTGTGATCGTGGTGAAACCACGCGTAAAGACGCTGCTGGCGTAATTTTATACGCGGCAGAGCTGGCAACTCAAATGGCGCTGGACGCGATCCAGTTATTAGGCGGTAACGGCTACATTAACGAGTACCCTACCGGACGCTTACTGCGTGATGCCAAGCTGTACGAAATCGGTGCGGGTACTTCGGAAATCCGCCGTATGCTGATTGGCCGTGAGCTGTTTACTGAATCTAACTAAGCTTTTAAGCCGAATTAAAAGTGGAAGCGTTAGCTTCCACTGTCTTATTAGCAATCTAGACAAGTGAAATTAAATAGGCGAAGCGCGTAACAGATTTAACTAAACGAGCGATCAAAAGTGAGCCGGGGAGCGGCGAACGGGCGAGTGTGTTAAATGTGTGAAAGCAGCGAAGCCGTGAATCTAAGTCCGGTGCAGGCCAAAGCTTCCACCGTAACAACACGCAGACCCGCTCGGATCTCCCATCCTCGCTTTTGATCGTCTGCTTAGTTGTTCCGGTTCCGCTTTGTCTAACCCGCTCTGGTATAAGGTGACTTAAGTGACCAGAATTACCTCAAAAGTAAACCCTCGCTCTGAGGACTTCCAAAAAAACGCTGCGGCCATGCAGGCCGTAGTGGATGATCTGCAAAGCAAAGTACAGCAAATAAAACTCGGCGGCGGCGAAGCGCTGATTGCGCGTCATACCTCACGCGGTAAGCTGTTTGTGCGCGATCGTATTCAAAAGCTGCTAGACCCGGGCTCGCCGTTTTTAGAAATTGGTCAGTTTGCCGGTTGGGAATGCTACGAAGATTACGTACCCAGCGCTGGCGTGGTAGCCGGTATCGGCCGTGTCAGTGGCGTTGAGTGTATGATAGTCGCTAACGACGCCACGGTAAAAGGCGGCACCTACTACCCGCTGACGGTGAAAAAACACTTACGCGCGCAGGAAATAGCCGAGCGCTGCCACTTGCCGTGTATTTATCTGGTCGACTCAGGCGGCGCTAACCTGCCCCGTCAGGATGAAGTATTCCCGGATAAGTTGCACTTTGGCCGCATTTTCTTTAACCAGGCCAATATGTCTGCCAAAGGCATTCCGCAAATTGCTGTGGTAATGGGCCTCTGTACCGCAGGTGGTGCTTATGTGCCTGCGATGGCCGACGAAAGCATTATCGTTAAAGAGCAAGGCACTATCTTTTTAGCCGGCCCACCACTGGTTAAAGCCGCCACCGGTGAAGAAGTCTCTGCCGAAGAACTGGGCGGTGCTGATGTACACTGTAAAATCTCCGGTGTTGCTGACCACTACGCGTTAAACGACGAGCATGCGCTGCAACTAGCCCGCAATGCGGTATCACGCTTAAACCGCCCTGCCCCAGAGCAAATGGATATCAAACCGGCGCAAGAGCCACTGTACGATGCCAAAGAGCTGTACGGTATTGTTGGCACCGATTTACGTAAGCCGTTTGATGTAAAAGAAGTGATTGCCCGTATTGTCGATGGCTCTGACTTTGATGAGTTTAAACAATACTACGGCGCGACCCTGGTGTGTGGTTTTGCACGCATCTTCGGCTATCCGGTAGGTATCGTTGCCAATAACGGGATTTTATTCTCGGAATCCGCGCAAAAAGGTGCACACTTTATTGAGCTATGTGCCCAGCGCAAAATACCTCTGCTGTTTTTGCAAAACATTACCGGCTTTATGGTCGGTAAAAAGTATGAAGCTGAGGGTATCGCCAAGCACGGCGCCAAGATGGTGATGGCCGTAAGCTGTGCCAAAGTGCCTAAGTTCACTGTGTTAATTGGTGGCAGCTACGGTGCCGGTAACTATGGTATGTGTGGCCGAGCTTACGACCCTACCATGATGTGGATGTGGCCGAACGCACGTATTTCAGTAATGGGCGGCGAACAAGCTGCAGGCGTAATGGCGCAGGTGACCAAAGACGGTTTAGCGCGTAAAGGCGAAACGCTATCAGGCGATGCTGAAGCAGCACTGAAGAAGCCCATTATCGAGCAGTATGAAAAGCAAGGCCATCCGTACTACGCCAGTGGCCGTTTGTGGGATGACGGCATTATCGACCCGGCACAAACCCGGATGACAGTTGGCCTGGCCTTAGCGGCGGCGCTTAATGCACCGATTGAAGAGAGCCGTTTTGGCGTATTTCGGATGTAATGTCAGCACGATGCAGACAACCGCAATCGCTCCGTACAACTTTGTCAGAACACGCCGTAAATACATCCCTGTAGGCTCGTGTTTTTCGTCCATGAAAAACACGGTTCTGAGCAAAGTGCACTGTGCGCTTGCTGCAACGGATATGAAGCGGTTGCGGATGTGATTTTTTCGGCGACCGTTGGAGGCCATGGATGGCCGGAATCGAGCCCCATGGACGGTTTATGGCGTGTCGCAGAAAAAACTTCACGCAGCAACCGCGATTTCGAAGAAATGCAGTCTCAAGTTGCATTAAAAGATTCGGAGAAAATATGACCCAGGTTTACACAGAAGTCAGTATCGACCCACGCGGCGTAGCTAAACTGACACTCAATCGCCCCGAAGTGCATAACGCCTTCGACGACGCCATGATTGCCGAACTCATTGCCGTGTTGCGCGATTTAGCCAATAACGATGCAGTGCGGGTGCTGGTGCTGACCAGTAATGGCAAAAACTTCTCTGCCGGCGCTGATTTAAACTGGATGCGCTCGATGGCGAAAAAAGATTATCAGCAAAACTTAAATGATGCCGCTGAGCTTGCCACCTTAATGCACCGGCTGGATAAATTCCCTAAACCCACTATTGCGCTTATTAAAGGCGCCGCTTTTGGTGGTGCACTGGGCTTAGTCGCCTGTTGCGATATTGCTATCGCCGAAGAAAATGCCAGCTTCTGTTTAAGCGAAGTGCGTATTGGTCTTATTCCAGCGGTTATTAGCCCCTATGTTATGCGCGCCATTGGTGAGCGCGAAAGCCGGCGTTATTTCCTCACCGCCGAACGTTTTATGGCACCGAAAGCCAAGCAGCTCGGCTTGCTGCATGAAGTGGTGACCGAAGGCGAAATGAGCGATGTGGTTGAAACGCTGATTAATACTATGCTGCAAAACAGCCCCGCCGCTATGACAGCGGCTAAGTCGCTTATTCATAATATTTATAACCGTAAGATCAGCAACAACGTTATTGCTCATACCGAGCAGGCGATTGCTGAAATACGGGTATCGCCAGAAGGTCAGGAGGGCCTCACCGCCTTCTTAGAAAAACGTAAACCGGCCTGGCTTGGCAAGGAAGACGCATAATGTTTCGTAAAATACTGATTGCCAACCGCGGTGAAATTGCCTGCCGCGTAATCGACACAGCACACAAACTCGGCATCCGCTGCGTGGCGGTGTATTCTGAAGCCGATGCTAATGCCCGCCATGTGCGCATGGCCGACGAAGCCTATTTATTGGGCCCGGCACCAAGCAAAGACTCCTACTTACGCGCAGATAAAATTATTGCTATCGCCAAACAAAGTGGCGCAGAAGCCATCCACCCTGGCTACGGTTTTTTATCTGAAAACGAAGACTTTGCCAAAGCCTGTGAGGAAGCCGGCGTGGTGTTTATCGGCCCACCGGTAGGTGCTATTACCGCTATGGGCTCAAAAAGTGCGGCGAAAGAGATTATGGCCAAAGCCGGCGTACCCTTGGTTCCGGGCTATCATGGTGACGATCAAAGCGATGCACTGCTAAGTAAAGAGTCAGAGCGCATCGGTTACCCGCAGCTGTTAAAAGCCGCCTACGGTGGTGGTGGTAAAGGTATGCGTGTGGTGTGGAAAGCCGAAGAGTTTACCGACGCCCTGGCCAGTGCCCGCCGCGAAGCCAAAGCCGGTTTTGGTAACGACAAGATGCTGATTGAGCGCTATCTGACCAAACCACGCCACGTTGAAATTCAGGTGTTTGCCGATAATCACGGCAATGCGGTGTACCTGGCCGAACGCGACTGCTCTATTCAGCGCCGCCACCAGAAAGTGATTGAAGAAGCACCGGCGCCAAACTTTAGCAGCGAACAGCGTAAAGCCATGGGTGAAGCAGCGGTAAAAGCGGCCAAAGCCATTGATTATCGTGGCGCCGGTACCGTGGAGTTTTTATTCGACGAAGACGGCTCCTTCTACTTTATGGAGATGAACACCCGTCTGCAGGTAGAGCACCCGGTTACCGAGATGATCACCGGTCAGGATCTGGTGAAATGGCAGCTGTTAGTTGCTGCCGGTGAAAAGCTGCCGCTGGCGCAGGACGATATCCAACTCGATGGCCACGCCATTGAAGTGCGGGTTTATGCCGAAGATCCGGACAACGACTTCCTGCCGCAAACCGGTAAGCTGACGTATCTGCGCCAGCCGGAAGCTAACCGCCATGTGCGCGTTGATACCGGTGTGGTTGAAAACGATGAAGTATCGCCGTTCTACGATCCGATGATTGCCAAGCTGATTGTATGGGATGAAAGCCGCGATCGCGCTATAGCCCGCATGCTGCGCGCGCTGGATGATTACCGTATTGCCGGTGTGACCACTAACCTGGGCTTTTTAACCAGCTTAACCGAGCACCCGGCATTTAAAGCCGCCGAGCTTGATACCAACTTTATTAATAAGCATCAGCAAAGCTTATTTGCCCCGGCCAATAAAGAAGATAATCAGGCACTGCTGCTCGCCACCCTATTCATACTTGAAAAGCAAAAAGCACCAAAACAAAGCTGTGCTAACAGCAGCCCCTGGCAATTCAGCCATGGCTGGCGTGTAAACGAAACGCCAACGGTAGATATTTGCCTGAAACACGGCGATAGCAGCTCCTCTTTAAAAGTGCAGCAGCAACAGCAACATTATGTGGTGGATGTGGCCGGTCAGCAGCTATGCTGTCTGGCAGAGCTTAGCGGTGATGAGCTAAGCGCAGTATTAGGCGATCACCGTACCAAGGTGCGGATAAGCCAATACCAGGACACCATCAGCGTGTTTATTAAGCATCAGCGCTACGACTTTATCTACCAGACTGAAGTCGCGACAGAGGTGGAAGGCAGCGAGCACGCCGGCAGCTTAACCGCACCGATGAACGGCACTATAGTTGCTGTTATGGCCAAAGCCGGTTGCACGGTAAAAGCCGGTGAGACGCTGGTGATCATGGAAGCAATGAAAATGGAATACAGCATTAAAGCGCCGAAAAACGGCGTGGTCAATGAAGTGTTCTATAGCGCCGGCGATCTGGTAAAAGACGGTGCTGAGCTGGTTGATTTTACGCCGGAGGAAGCATGAGTTTTCCCAAGCAGGTGCGCATAGTAGAAGTGGGCCCGCGTGATGGCCTGCAAAACGAAAGCACGGTATCAGCTGGTGATAAAATCACCCTGATCAATATGCTAAGCGCTGCTGGCCACAGCTACATCGAAAGTGGCGCTTTTGTGTCCCCCAAATGGGTGCCACAAATGGCCGACTCGGCTGATGTTTTTAGCGGCATCACCCGCAAAGCCGGTGTTAGCTATGCAGCACTAACGCCCAACCTGAAAGGCTATGAGGCAGCAAAAGCTGCTGGTGCTACTGAAGTGGCGATCTTTGGTGCAGCTTCTGAGGCCTTTAGCCAAAAGAACATTAACTGTTCAATCAGTGAAAGCTTAGAGCGTTTCGTACCAGTGATGGATGCCGCCAAAGCCGATGGCATTAAGGTACGCGGCTATGTCTCCTGTGTGGTCGGCTGCCCTTACCAGGGCGATGTGGCGCCGTCAGAAGTCGCGCGCGTGGCTAAAGCCCTGCTGGATATGGGCTGCTACGAAATTTCGCTTGGCGATACCATAGGTGTAGGCACGCCGGATAAAGTCAATGCCATGCTCGATGCCGTGCTCGCTATGGTGCCAGTTGATAAGCTGGCGGTACATTTTCATGACACTTACGGTCAGGCGTTAACCAATATTTACGTCGCGCTAAACCGTGGTATTGCCGTTATCGACAGTGCTGTCGCAGGACTCGGCGGCTGCCCTTATGCTGCTGGTGCGTCAGGCAATGTGGCCACAGAAGATGTGGTGTATTTACTGAACGGGCTTGGCATTTCACACGGTATCGATTTAGCGGCGCTGGCCAAAGCCGGCTGGTTTATTACCGACAAGCTCGGCAAGCAGCCTAGTTCTAAAGTAGGATTGGCGCTAAAGGCCAAGTGCGGTCAGACTGGTAATTAGTTAAAAGCAACAAGAAAGGTTCTTCGAACACGGTAATCACTCCGTACTACTTTGCCGGAACACGCCGTAAATACGTCCCTGTAGGCTCGTGTTTTTCGTCCCTGAAAAACACGGTTCCGGTCAAAGTGTACTGCGCGCTTACCTTGGCACAGATCTAAGCGGATGCGGATGTGATTTTTTCTGCGACCGTCGAAGGCCATGGATGGCCGGAATCGAGCCCCATGGATGGTTTATGGCGTGTTGCAGAAAAAACTTCACGCAGCAGCCGCGACATCGAAGAGCAGTTTGCAACAGATAGTTCAGCAAAGAACAGAGGACAACAAATGGCAGGGTTTAATAAAGTCGTACATTCGTACGAAGACGCCATGGCAGGCCTGCAAGACGGCATGACCGTTATTGCCGGTGGCTTTGGTTTATGCGGCATACCTGAGGGCTTAATTGCCCAGATCAAGAAAATGAAAACCAAGGATCTTACCGTGGTATCGAATAACTGCGGCGTGGATGGTTTTGGCCTGGGCATTCTGCTGGAAGATAAGCAAATTAAGAAAATGATTGCCTCTTATGTGGGTGAAAACGCCCTGTTTGAAAAGCAACTGCTTAACGGCGAGCTGGAAGTGGAATTAACACCACAGGGAACGCTGGCAGAAAAAATGCGCGCTGGCGGTGCTGGCATACCGGCGTTTTTCACTGCAACCGGTTACGGTACGCCAGTCGCTGAAGGCAAAGAAACCCGCGAAATTAAAGGCCGCAACTACGTGCTGGAAGAGTCGATCACCGGTGATTTTGCCATAGTGCGCGCCTGGAAAGCCGACCGCTACGGTAACCTGATGTTCCGTCACACCTCAATGAACTTCAACCCAATGGCGGCCACTGCCGGTAAAATCACCGTGGCCGAAGTAGAAGAGATTGTTGAACCGGGCGAGCTGGAACCGTCACAAATTCATACGCCGGGTATCTATGTGCAGCGCGTGATCAAAGGTAACTTTGAAAAACGCATTGAACGTCGTATGGTCCGTCAAGGTTAAGGAGGCAACAATGGCTTTATCTCGTGAACAAGTTGCCATGCGCGTGGCGCAGGAGCTTAAAGACGGCTACTACGTAAACCTGGGTATAGGTATCCCTACCTTGGTGGCCAACTATGTACCAAAGGGCATGGAAGTGATGCTGCAATCCGAAAACGGCTTACTCGGTATGGGCCCCTACCCGACTGAAGATGAAATCGATGCAGATATGATTAACGCCGGCAAAGAAACCGTTACCGCCATTAAAGGCGCGGCAATTTTCAGTTCAGCTGAAAGCTTTGCCATGATCCGCGGCGGCCATGTCGATTTAACCGTATTAGGCGCCTTTGAAGTGGACCAAAACGGTAACATTGCCAGCTGGATGATCCCGGGTAAACTGGTTAAAGGCATGGGCGGCGCGATGGACTTGGTCGCCGGTGCGCAGAATATCGTCGTCACCATGACGCATGCCGATAAATACGGCAACAGCAAGCTGCTGGAAAACTGCACCCTGCCACTAACTGGTGTCGGTTGTGTGAAGAAAATCGTCACCGATTTAGCCGTGCTGGAAGTGCGTAACGGCGCTTTCCACCTGCTAGAACGTGCACCGGGTATCTCGGTTGATGAAATTAAGCAAAAGACCGCTGGCAAGCTGGTTATCGAAGGCGACGTGCCGGAGATGGTGTTTAACTAAACACTACAGCGATAGAAAAAGGCGCCGCGGCGCCTTTTTTCTTATGGTATGGCGCTTAACGCTTTAACCGCGCCAGCAAGCTGGACGTATCCCAGCGACCACCGCCCATCTGCTGTACTTCACTATAGAACTGATCAACCAGCGCCGTCAGCGGCAAATGACTGCCATTTTGCCGTGCTTCATTAAGTGCTATGCCTAAGTCTTTGCGCATCCAGTCTACCGCAAAGCCAAAATTGTACTTGCCATCCAGCATAGTCAGCGAACGGTTTTGCATCTGCCAGGATGACGCCGCGCCCTGCGAAATCACTTCTACCACGGCCGCACCGTCAAGCCCCGCGTTCTGCGCAAAGTTAAGTGCCTCAGCCAGGCCTTGCACCACGCCGGCAATACAAATCTGGTTTACCATTTTCGCTAATTGACCAGAACCAGCAGGCCCAAGCAATTTAGCGCAACGGGCAAAGCTCATAATAGCGGCTTCGGCTTTGGCCATATCGGCACTCTCGCCGCCAATCATCACAGTTAACACACCATTTTCAGCGCCAGCCTGACCGCCGGATACCGGCGCATCTAAAAAGCCCACGCCTTTGTCAGCTGCGGCTGCTGCCAGCTCACGTGCTAAGTCAGCTGAAGCAGTGGTATGGTCAATCAGCACACTGCCTGCAGCCATAGCCGCTAATACGCCCTGCTCGCCATATACCACGGAGCGCACATCGTTATCATTACCGACGCACATAAATACAAGTTCTGCCCCCTTAGCCGCTTCAGCTGGCGTGGCAGCCCAGTCGCCACCATATTGTGCAGCCCACTTTTCCGCTTTGACTGTGGTGCGGTTATATACGGTAACCTGATAACCTTTTTGCTGCAGGTAACCCGCCATCGGGTACCCCATCACGCCCAACCCGATAAAAGCGACTTTGTTATTACCTTGATTTGACATATTAATGACTTAAATCTGTGACATAGTGTGGCGCAAAGCTTACAAAGTTACGTAGACAATGAAAAGCATTTAAAGAAGGAAGTAGCATGGCCAACGTACACCAATACAAGATCACAGACGCTAGCGGCAACGAAGTCGACTTAAGCCAATACCGTGGCAAGGTATTACTTATCGTCAATACCGCCAGCAAGTGTGGTTTTACTCCTCAATATGAGGAGCTTGAGCAGCTGCACCAGAAGTATCACGATAAAGGCCTGGTGATCCTGGCATTTCCCTGTAATCAGTTTGGTGGCCAGGAGCCAGGTTCTAACAGCGACATTCAACAGTTTTGCCAAATAAACTACGGCTTAAGTTTTCCGGTAATGGCCAAGTTGCAGGTGAATGGCCCAGATGCGTCGCCACTGTTCGAACATTTAAAAGACAGCGCCCGCGGCTTAATGAAAACCCGCGCCATCAAGTGGAACTTTACCAAGTTTCTGGTGAATAAAGACGGCGATGTGGTCAAGCGCTATGCCCCCCGCACTAAACCGTCAGCTATCACCAGCGCGATAGAAGAATTGCTATAAGTTTGATCCAGCGCTAAATGCAGTACGGCAAATTCCGCTAAGCTAATCAGCATACTATGGGAGATATGCCATGAAAGTTGCCGTATTTAGTACGAAAAAATATGACCGCGATGGTTTTAGCCAGTGGGCCGATAGCAGCCTGCAGTTTAGCTACATTGACAGCCGTTTAAACTGCGATAGCGCTAAACTGGCCGTAGGGTGTCATGCTGTATGCGTGTTCGTAAATGATGATGTTAATGCAACAGTGCTACAGCAGTTCTCTGAGATGGGCATTGAGATGGTGGCACTGCGCTGTGCCGGTTTTAATAATGTCGATCTTAATGCAGCAAAAGCACTGGGTATTCGCGTAGCCAGAGTACCCGCCTACTCACCTGAAGCTGTCGCTGAACATACTATAGGTATGATGTTATGCCTTAACCGCAAACTACATAAAGCCTACAACAGAGTGCGCGATGATAACTTTGCCCTGGACGGCTTGCTCGGCTTTAATCTGTTTGGCAAAACCGTGGGCTTGATTGGCACCGGCCGCATAGGCCAGGCAACAGCTCGTATATTACATGGTTTTGGTTGCAGGTTATTGTGCCATGATATTCAGCAAAGCCCTGTCATCCAGGAACTGGACGGCCACTATGTATCACTGGCTGAACTCTACGCACAAAGCGACATTATTAGCCTGCATTGCCCGCTAACACCGGACACTAAGCACCTGATTAACCATTACAGCATTGGCAGTATGAAAGATGGCGTTATGCTGATTAACACCAGTCGCGGCGCATTGTTAGACAGCAAGGCGGTAATAGGTGGCCTGAAAAACCGTAAAATTGGCTATCTTGGGCTGGATGTGTATGAACAGGAAGCGGATCTGTTTTTTGAAAACCTGTCAGAGCAGGTAATCGACGATGAAATTTTCAAACGACTACTGACCTTTCCAAATGTGCTCATTACTGGCCATCAGGCGTTTTTCACTCGCGAAGCATTGCAGGAAATCAGTACCGTAACCAGCGATAACCTATTGGCGTTTGCCAGCAATACCACCACCGGCAACGAATTGGTGAATTAATAGGGCGCAATATTGCGCCCAGTTGTGGTCAGAAGGTGTACACCAGCGATGCCGACGTTTCGAGATCGGTTTGGCGTAAATTCGCTTCTGGCCGCGAGTTATGCCGCACGACGAAATTAAGCCGCATCGACAGTTTATCGGCCACTTTGGCCGTCAGGCTGCTGCGACTCAGCAAGGTCGAGTTTTCCCCATCCAGCGACACGGCGCCCTCCAGACTCTGGCGGAAGCTGCTGTTGTCCCAAAGCTGATAATCCAGGTTGGCCGCTAAAAACCAAATAGCACCACTGCGCCGAATACCCGCCGCATTCTCTTGCTGAGCAAAGCCGGGACCGGTTTCTAAGTCCAGATAATTGGTGCGTTGCTCGTAAATCCGGTTACCATAGCCAACAGCTAATGACGCTTGCTGTGTAAAAGCACCAAATTTATCGAAAGCGTACGCACCACGCCCGAACACCGATTCACTGCCAGTGACGAGTTTGTAGTTACTCTGACCGGTAAAACTGTATCGGCTTGCTGTGGTAACACGATTTTGCTCACCGCTGCTGACATCGGTAATATTGCTTTTCTGCAATAAACTCTGTAGCTGATAACGGTTACGAAAATACTCCAGCTCGTGCACTAGCTCGCTGTTAGCACGAATAGCAAAAGCATCGGTATTGCCTGATGTTAACAAAAAACCCAGTTCAACATCGCCGGTGACAGTGCCTAAAAAGCCTATTGGCTGTAACGGCTCTTCAGTGTCTGGCAGACTGGCTGTTTCTGACGCTTGTACCCCAAACAAGCCTAACATCAGTGCGATACCGACACCGATTATAGAAACATGCATTGTATCGTTGTGTAACTCCTGTTAGCGGTTTACCCATGAGTGATAGTGCATCTGGCTTGTTATTATTTGCTTCCTTGCTGACTCGCCGCTTAATTGTATCAATTTAATTGCCTCAGCCCAGCGACGCTGAGCTGAAGATCTGCACCATTCAACGAATGTCGTTATCTGGCTATTCGCTGGCGCGCTGCTTTACAAACTCAATAGCGCGTTCAAGCCGCGCCAGGCTGCGCGTTTTGCCAATCAGTGACAGCGTAATGTCCAATGCCGGCGAATTACCACCACCGGTTACCGCTACCCGAAGCGGCATACCAATTTTGCCCATGCCTACACCTAATTGCTCAGCCGTAGTATTAATAACGTGATGGATTGCCTCTTGTGACCACTCAGTCAATGCAGACAAATTAGCCAGTACCGCTTCTAACGGCTCCAGCGCTACCGGACGTAAGTGTTTCTTCGCAGCATCAGCGTCAAACTCGCTAAAGTCTTCATAAAAATAACGGCTTACTTCAACCAGCTCTTTTAGCGTTTTCACCCGCTCTGCCTGGGCTTTTACCAGTTCAGTCAGCGCCGGGCCATTAGTAATATCCAGTTGCTGTGCGGCTAGGTGCCACTCTAACTGCTTTGCCACCTGCTCTGGCGGCAAGGTTTTCATATAGTGCTGGTTTAACCAAATTAGTTTATCGGTGTTAAACGCCGAAGGCGCACGGTTGCAGCTGTCTAAGTCGAACAGTTGTACCAGCTCATCTTTACTGAAAATTTCCTGGTCGCCGTGTGACCAGCCTAAGCGCACTAAGTAATTCAGCAGCGCTTCGGGCAAAAAGCCATTATCACGGTACTGCATCACCCCGACAGCGCCGTGGCGCTTCGATAAACGTTTGCCATCATCGCCTAAAATCATCGGTACATGGGCGTATTTCGGGATCTCAGCGCCTAATGCCGCCAGTATATTCATCTGCCGTGGCGTGTTATTCACATGGTCATCACCACGGATCACGTGGGTAATGCCCATTTTCCAGTCATCTACCACTACCGTCAGGTTATAGGTTGGCGTACCGTCACTGCGGGCGATGATCAGATCGTCCAGTTCTGCGTTAGCAATTTCGATACGGCCTTTAATCATATCGTCAATCACGACCACGCCATCCTGCGGGTTTTTAAAGCGAATAACATAAGGCTTATCGCTTGGGTGATCGGTTCTGTCACGCCACATACCGTTATAACGTGGCTTCTCGCCGGCCGCCATTTGCGCTTCGCGCATGGCGTCTACTTCTTCTACCGTGCAAAAGCATTTGTACGCTTTACCCTCTGCCAGCAGCTGCGCGACGACCTCTTTATATAAATCAAAACGCTTCGTTTGGTAATACGGGCCTTCGTCATGATCCAACCCTAACCACTGCATTCCTTCTAAAATGGCATCTACCGATTCCTGCGTTGAACGCTCTAAATCGGTATCTTCAATGCGCAGAATAAATTTTCCACCATGTTTGCGCGCATATAACCAACTGAATAACGCCGTACGGGCACCACCAACATGTAAATAACCGGTCGGGCTTGGAGCAAAACGGGTAACAAGAGACATAATTTATCCATCACTGTGCAAGATTGCGCGTATTGTAACAATGCTGCTTAACGGATGCACCCGCTATGGTAGGACTAAGCAGCGGGTTTTTAGCGGCGCCAGCGTCAGAGTGACTACTTTTACAGCAAGCAAACCATGATTGGCAAATTAATGTTGACAGCTAAAACATGCTCCCTATAATGAGCGCCATCAAACAGCGTGGATTGTTAGCTCAGCTGGGAGAGCACCGCCCTTACAAGGCGGGGGTCACTGGTTCGAACCCAGTACAATCCACCAATCTTAAAAGTGTTTGATTAAAAATTGATATCCCATGGATTGTTAGCTCAGCTGGGAGAGCACCGCCCTTACAAGGCGGGGGTCACTGGTTCGAACCCAGTACAATCCACCAATCTTAAAAGCGTTTGATTAAAATTGATATCCCATGGATTGTTAGCTCAGCTGGGAGAGCACCGCCCTTACAAGGCGGGGGTCACTGGTTCGAACCCAGTACAATCCACCACTTCTCTGATTATCAAAGAAAAGCACCGCCCACTCTTTGCTACGACTCGGTTGCCACTGCTTCAACCCAGTACAATCCACCACTTCTCTGATTATCAAAGAAAAGCACCGCCCACTCTTTACGACGAGACGGTCGTCACTGGCGCTAACCTAGTACAATCCACCAAATTTCTTCTCCCCTTACTTGTTGCTGTAAAGTTGCTATAGTAAAGCCAGACTTTTGCTTGCCGGTATGTCTAGCTATTATGGATCCTGCTGTTAAACGTGATGAACGTATTCTTATTATTGATGATCAGAGTCTGAGCCAAAGCTATTTACGCTATGCATTGGAGCAGCTAAATTATCAGAATATCAGCTATGCTGACCGTGCTCAGACGGCATTAAACCTGTGTAAACAAAATGCTTTTGATCTGATTATCTGTGCTTATAACCTGCCACAGGGCAAAGACGGCTATCAGTTGTTTGATGAGCTAAAAAGCACCGGGCTGCAGAAGCTTAGCTGTGGGTTAATTTTTATCAGCGCCGATACCGATCCTGCTCTGGTACACAGTGTGCTGGAACTGCAACCGGATGAGTTTTTAGCCAAGCCCTTCGTGATCCGCGATTTACAACAACGCATTGAACGGGTGCTCAGCCGTAAACAACAATTACGGCCAGTTTACGACTTACTGGAACTACAGCATTACGACAAAGCGCTTATACAGCTGGATCAACAGCTGGCGCAGCCCGAGCTGCATAAATTGTATCCGCTGCTGCTAAAAGTAAAAGGCGATATATTGTTACAGCAGCAAGACTACAACACCGGTCTGACGTTCTTTCGCGCCATGTTGCATATTCAACCGTTTGGCTGGGCGCGGATTGGTAAGGTGCGCTGTTTGCTGGCGCTACAACAAGAGCAGGACGCCTTTAGCGAACTGGAGCAGATGCTAGCGCGCAGCGAAACGCGCTTATTTGCGCTAGATTGTTTAACCGAGCTGGAGTTTCGGCAGCAGCATTATCAACAGGCGCAGCAGCATATTCTCACCGCGGCCAACATAGCGCCACGCAATTTGCTACGCCAACAAAAACTGCTGCAGCTGTCGCGGCTTAACCATGATTACGAGACCCAATACCGCGCTGCCCGCGATATGGTGAAATTTGCCCGCCACTCAATGTATGAGCAAAGCGATCTCTACCTGAACCTGGCCCGTGCCAGTATTGATTTTGCGCTTACGAGCGAAGATAGCGAGCAGCAAATCCGTTTAAACCGCCAGGCTACCTTGTCGCTTAATACTGCACAGCGGCAATTCTCAACGCCGGTATCAGAGCAGGCGCTGCAGGTGCTACAAGCCAGATTATTGTATCTACAGGATCAGCGTGATAAAGCTCGTCAGCTACTGGCCGAATTGAGCAGCGACGACGATATTCAATCTTTGGAAGACGCATTGGATAAAGCCAAAGCGCTGCACGAAGTGGGATTAACCGAGGCGTCCAAAGCGCTGTTCAGCCGGATCAGCAGCTACTGTGCAGCACAGCACCCCGAGCCCATGCTGGCGCAATACTTGCTGCAGGAGCAGCAAGAACGCGCGGCCATGGCGCATGGGCCACGTGAGTTAAATAACAACGCGGTACACCTGTACCAGCATGGTAACTGGCAGGAAGCCTTCTCTGCTTTTATGCTGGCCTGGCAAGTGATGCCAAAAAATGCCGGTATAGCGCTTAACCTGTGGCAAACGCTGCTCACCTCACCCCGGCCGCTGTGTCCGGCAGCGCAGCAGCAACAGCTGTTAGACAAATGCCAGCAGCTGATTGAGAACAGCAAACTAAAAACCGAACAGCTACAGCGTTACCAGCAGCTAAAACAAAAGTACTTAACTAAACTGGCTTAAGGGTTACTGTCAGGCCATTCGGCAAACACCTGCCGTAAGGTGCGCGACCGTAGCAGCCATATCAAACTTACCATTAACAATAAGGGCGTAATAATACGCCAGGGTGCATCCAGCATCACATCGGCCGGCATGTGGCTAAGGGTGATAACAAAATCGGCAGCAGTCACCAGCAGCAGCATTGGCTGCGCCATGCGCCAGATATAACGCCAAGGCCTATAGCCCTTGGGTTTGCGCTGGCTCAGCGCTGCCAACAACAGCAATAGCGGCGCCGCCACCAAACAGGCCAGAATAAAATCAGCCTGTTTTGGATAAAACAATGCCAGTAGATCCTGCTTGCCCTGTGGCATCGTCAGTACCAACACCCAACAAATGTAAGGTCTTAGCAATAACAACAATAGCCAGTAAAAGCGCAGCGGTACCTTATGCAAGCCGTAGTCATCCAGCACCGGCCACAATGGCGGACGGCTCATAACTGGCGCTTACGCTGTGCCAAAAGCGCCAGAGCAATAAAAATAGCCAGCGTGATCCACGGCAGCCACAGGTTGGTTAGCTTTGCCAGTTGTGCCGCAACCAGCGGCGTTAAGAAAATGGTTAAGGCACCATAACCAAAAGCACACAGCAGAATAAAGATCAGTGTGCGCCAGAAAAAATGCAGCGCCAGCGTCTGGCGGCGCACAAAGGCATTAATATTATCGCCAAACACCACCAATGCAGTGGCAACCAGCGCCAGTGCTATGTCACGCACATAAGGACGAAACAAAGCGCCCCAGTCTAATAACAGCTGATAGAGAAAATCAGGCATTTAGCGCACCCCGTACTGCGTAAACAGATCTAACATTTGCTGTTCACTCCACACCGGCACATTAAGCTCAGTGGCTTTGGCCAGTTTAGAGCCGGCATTGTCACCGGCAATCACCGCATGGGTTTTTGCCGATACTGAACCAGACACCTTAGCACCAAGTCGCTGCAAACCCGCTTTTGCCTCATCACGTCCCATGCTGGTTAGCGTACCGGTAAGCACCAGCGTTTGCCCGGCCAGAGGCTGCTCCGTCGCCGCTTGCTTAATGATATCGGGCCAGTGAATGCCGGCGGCCAGCAACGCACGGATCACGCTTTGGTTGTGTGCCTCAGCAAAAAAGCCGCTAACATGCTCTGCCACCACAGTGCCGACATCGGCCACTTCCAGTAACTGCTCAAGCGTTGCCTGCTGCAATGCCTCTAGCGAGGCAAAATGATTGGCCAGGTTGAGCGCAGTGGCCTCGCCCACTTCACGAATACCGAGTGCATAAATAAAGCGCGCTAATGTGGTGTTTTTAGACTGTGCAATAGCGTTAAGCAGCTTCAGTGCTGACTTCTCTGCCATGCGCTCCAGCCCCACCAATGCCGCCATATCCAGCTGATAAATGTCGGCCGGATTTTTTACCAGTTGCTGCTCAACCAGCTGCTCTACCAGCTTGTCGCCAAGGCCTTCTATATCCATGGCTTTGCGCGAAACAAAGTGTTTTATCGACTCTTTTAGCTGGGCAGCGCAGAACAAGCCCCCGCTACAACGGGCCACGGCCTCGCCCGTTATCCGCTCAACTGCCGAGCCACATACCGGGCACTGGGCTGGAAACGCAATATTACGCGCGCTATCTGGGCGCTGCTCTACTACCACTGAGACAATCTGCGGGATCACATCACCGGCGCGGCGCACGACAACGCTGTCGCCTATTTTAATGCCCAGCCGGTCTATTTCGTCTTGGTTATGCAAGGTGGCGTTACTCACCGTTACCCCGCCCACGACCACTGGCTCAAGCCTTGCAACCGGCGTAATAGCACCGGTACGGCCCACCTGAAACTCGACATCTAACAGGGTAGTTAACATTTCCTGCGCCGGAAATTTAAAGGCAATGGCCCAACGCGGCGCCCGCGCGACAAAGCCCAATGCCTGCTGCTGGGCTAAATCCGACACCTTTATCACCACACCGTCAATTTCATAGGCCAGTTGGCTACGGCGTTTAAGAATGTCCTGATAGTAATCCAGTGCAGCCTGAGTACCTTCCACCAGGCGGATTTCAGGACATACCGGCAGCCCCCAGGTTTTTAACTGCATTAGCCGCTGATAATGGCTACTGCTATCCAGTAAGTTGGCAGGGTCTTCTACTGCGCCCACTGCATAGGCATAAAACATCAGCGGGCGCTGGGCAGTAATTTTCGGATCCAGCTGGCGCAAGCTACCGGCCGCGGCATTACGCGGGTTGGCAAACACTTTTTCACCGGCGGCCCGCGCTTTGTCGTTCATGACATTAAAACCGGCCAGCGGCATAAATACCTCACCGCGCACCTCAAGTACCACAGGCAGCGCATCACCTTTTAATTTTAACGGCACGGCGCGAATGGTTTTAATATTGCTGGTTATGTCTTCACCGGTATAACCATCGCCCCGTGTGGCGGCCTGCACCAGTACACCATTTTCATAACGGATACTGACCGCCAGGCCATCTAGTTTAGGCTCGCAGCAAAAACTGAACTGCTGGCTACTGTCCAGCCGGTCGGCCATACGTTTGCAAAAAGCAGCAAACTCGGCATCGTCAAAGGCGTTATCCAGTGACAGCATGGGTATGCTGTGGCTTACCTGGCCAAATTTTGTCAGCGGCGCTGCCCCTACCCGCTGCGTCGGCGAGTCCGGGCTTATCAGTTCAGGATGCAACTGTTCAAGCTGTTGTAACTCGCGATAAAGCCGGTCGTACTCGGCGTCGGGTACTGTGGGGTTATCCAGCACATAATACTGATAACTGTAATCTTCCAGCTGCTGACGCAGCTGCTGCACTTGTTGCATTAAAACCTGATCCATAGCACCTAAGCCTGTAGCAAAATAACGCCTGAGTTTGCCATAACAAAAACGGCAGGACTACTGCCTGCCGTTGTGTCTGCCGAGAATTTCGCCGTTAACCGTGGATCAGTTGCTGGCGCTGAAACTCACGGATCTTATCCACGTAATGGCGCACGGTTTGCACTGTTAATACACTACGTTGGCCATCCAATACCTGACCACCAAACTCTTCCGCCAGCTTTTTCGCTGCATTGTGCATTAAGTTAAAGTTTTGCAGCGGCTCACCCGGCCCTGGCAGCGTCATAAACAGGCTGACACCGCGGGTGCTTAGCTTGTCGATGTTTTCCAGATCAAAGGTGCCCGGGTTAAACATATTGGCCAGACTAAACAGCACCGCACCTGAGCCGGCACTGTCCTGATGGCGGTGGAAAATGTCCATATCGCCGTATTTAAAGCCCAATGTGAGTAGCGCTGATAACAGCTCAGGCCCTTTCATTTCTTTATTTTCGGCCAGCAGCACATACAGGATGAGCACTTCTGCAGGCTCAGGCATGGTTGCTTCGTCGTTGTCTGCCTCGTGACTGTCATCTAATGAAGATTCTGCCGACGGTTCTGTGGAGATCTCATGTTGCAGCTCATCATCACTTAAGGCACTAAAGTTCAGCTGCGGCTCTTTTGGCTCATCAAATGGCAGCTCGTTCTGTACTTCGGCAACAGGCTTAGCGCTTACAGCAGGTTTTGTCTGTGTATTGTATTTAAATTGTGGCTTTTTTGCCTGCAACGGCGAAACCGGTTTTTCTACCGTGCTGCTGTCGCTACCGGCTTTTTTAACAACCCGCACAGGCCCAACGCCCAGCTCGTCAAAGCCTTCGGCTTTTTCTTCCGTGCTATCGTTAGTGTCGTCCAGGTAACGATGGCGCGGCTGCCCGGCATTTTTACGCACTGTCCACAGGCCATGCAACAACAGGCCACCTAACACCAGTGCACCTAAAATAATTAATACCAAACGTAATTCATCTACCATAAGGCTACCCTAAATTAAGAGGCTGCTGCCATTTTAACAGCATCGTCTACATCGACAGCGACGACCCGTGACACACCAGGTTCCTGCATGGTCACACCCATCAGCTGTGCGGCCATTTCCATGGCTATCTTATTATGACTGATATATATAAATTGCACCGTTTCTGACATTTCCCGTACCAGATTACAAAAACGCCCGACGTTAGCATCATCCAGCGGTGCGTCCACTTCGTCCAGCATACAAAACGGTGCCGGATTGAGCCGGAATATCGAAAACACCAATGATAAGGCCGTCAGCGCTTTTTCACCACCCGATAATAAATGTATTGTGCTGTTTTTTTTACCCGGTGGTCTGGCCATGATGGTAACACCGGTTTCCAGCAAATCATCCTCGGTCAGATCCAGATAAGCGCTACCACCGCCAAACACTTTCGGAAACAGGGTTTTTAAGCCATCGTTAACCTGCTCAAAGGTGTCTTTAAATTTCTGCCGGGTTTCTTTATCAATTTTGCGGATGGCAGTTTCCAGCGTGTCCATCGCCGCCATTAAATCATCATTTTGTGCATCTAAGTACAGCTTGCGCTCAGCTTGCTGCTCGTATTCTTCAATCGCCGCCAGGTTAATTGGCCCAAGCCGGCCTATAGCCTCGGTGGTTTTATCCAGTTGCTGCTGCCATATTGTCTCGTCGGCTTCGGCAGGCAAGCTCTCAAGTAGCTCTTTCATGCTGGCTTGCTGTTCGCGCAGCAGCTCCAGCATATTGTTCGCGCGCACCCGGTAGCCTTCTGCATCTAACCGCAGTTCTGACAGCTCATTTCGCTTTTTGTTCAGCAACTGCACTATACCCTGCTGGCCTTGCTCTAGCTGACGGATCTGCTGCTCCAGATTAGCCAGCAGGTCTTGCTGGCTAATTAACGCCTGCTCAGCCTCTTCGCGCTGTAATAAATTGTCCTGCAGCTGCTCTTGTAGCAGCAGCTCGGGTTCGTCATCCTGCTGCAGCTTGCTTTGTAACTGGCTGACCTGCTCTTGCAACTGCTGCTGTTGCTGACGGCTGCGGTTCAGGTTTTGGCTAAGGGTTTGCAACTGCTGCTGCGCCATTTTATGCTGCATAATTAACTGCTGCTGGCTGCTTCGCTGCTGCTCGAAACGCTGCTTAACCTGTTGTAACTGCTGCTGCGCGGCGCTGTTATGGCTGGTTAAATCCTGCTGCGTCGCTTCATGATTAAGTAGCTGCTCAACACTTTGCTCTAAGGCTAGTTGCAACTGCTCGATGCGCTCCTGGCGCTGCGCTTGCTGTAGGGCTTTTTCATCAAGCTCTGCCTGTAATTTTTGCAGCAACTTTTGTGCCTGCTGCAGCTCTTGCTCTGACAACAATTTAGCTGTTTGTGCTTGCTGTTGTTGCTGCTGCAGCTGCTGTAAAACCGCATGCTGCTCGCGTTGTTGCAGTTGCAATGCCTCAAGTTGCTGTTGCTGCATCTGACAGACGCTATCAAGTTCTGCCAGATGTTGGCGGGCGCTTTCAAGCTCGGTTGCCAAAGCCTGTAAGCGTTCAGCGCGCAGTAAATAGCTGTCGGCACTGCTACTACCCGCCAGCACCGCCCAGTTGCTGCCCAGCCAGTAGCCGTCAGCAGTAATAACGGATTGGCCGACACTGAGGTTGCTGACTCGCTCACGCGCATCGGCCACGCTTTGCGCACATATAATCTGATTAAAATAATCCGGGTATAAGCCCTCAGCTATTTGTTCTGCCAGGCTACCAGGCTGACGCGGCGACGGCGAAGCAAACACTTCGCTTACTGCGATATCACTGAGGGTGCTATTCACACTGGCATGCTGCAACTGACCAAGCACCAGGGCGACACTGGTTGCCCAGCCAGGCTTAACCCGTAATTGTTGTAATAATTGTTGCTGCTCGGTGGCTTGTTGCTGTTGCAGTCGCGCTAACTGCGCCTTCTCGCGTTCAAGTAATTGCAGCTCGGTACTGGCCTGCTGCCATTGGCTTAATGCTGTCTTAGCCTGCTGCTCTTGCGCTGTCAATTGCTGCTGCAGCTCTGTCAAGAATTGTTGCTGCGCAGAAACCTCAGCCGCGCATTGTGTTAACTCAGCCGTTAATTGCTGCAGCTTTTGCGCCAGCGGCTGAAGCGCCAACTGGTCGATTTCCTGCTGTAACTGCACAAACGCAGCCTGCTGCTGCACTTCTTGCTGCTGCTCATGCTGCAACTGCAATTGATGTTGCTGTTGTTGCTGCTGCAGGCGGAACTGCTGCTGTTGCCACTGCATCAACGCTTGTTGCTGTTGCTGCTGCTCGTCTTCCAGTTGCTGTAACGTAAAGGCCAGCTCGTCAACCTGCTGCTGCATAATCTCAAGCTGTGGCTCATCTTCGGCTAGCTGTTGCTCAAGTTCCTGCTGCTGCGCCTGCTCGGCGGCAATATAGTCCTGCGCCTGACTCAAGCTTTGCTGTGCCTGCGAAAGTTGGCTACTAAGCGTTTGTTGCTGTTGCCGCTGGTGCAATATTTGTTGCTCCAGCCGGCTGATGGTGGCGCCTAGCTGATAAAAGCGGCTTTGCGCCTGCTCTAACTGCGCGCGGGTTTCCTGAGCCTGCTGCTTAAGTTCTAACAGGACCCGTTGATCACCCAGCTCCTGTGATTGGTATTTTTCCAGCTCAGTTTGCTGTTTGCTCAGCTGCTGCTCTAGCTCAGTATAACGGCTATTAAATTGCAGCCATTTAATGGCAGTAACTTCGGCTTTAAGTTTGCGCTCCTGGGCTTTTAACTCTTTATAACGCTGCGCCGCGCTGGCCTGGCGTTTAAGTTTATCAATGTTTTTACCCAGCTCTTCGCGCACATCGGCTAAGCGGTCTAAATTTTCACGCGTATGCTTAATGCGGTTTTCTGTTTCGCGCCGCCGCTCTTTATATTTGGAAATACCGGCTGCTTCTTCGATAAAAACCCTAAGCTCCTGCGGCTTAGACTCTATCAGGCGCGAGATCATACCCTGCTCGATAATGGCATAGCTGCGCGGGCCAAGGCCGGTGCCGAGGAAAATATCGGTGATGTCGCGACGGCGGCACTTACTGCCGTTTAGAAAATACAGTGATTGCGCATCGCGGGTGACGATGCGTTTAATAGCAATTTCACTGCGATCGGCCAAACCGCCCGCCAGACGGCCTTCGGTGTTCTCAAACACCAGCTCAACCGAGGCTTGCGACACCGGCTTGCGCTGTGCCGAGCCGTTAAAAATAACGTCGGTCATCGCATCGCCACGCAGGTTTTTTGCCGAGCTTTCACCCAGTACCCAACGTACCGCATCAATCACATTCGATTTACCGCAGCCATTAGGGCCCACCACTGCCGTCATTTGCTGTGGAAAAGGCACGCTGGTACTGTCGACAAAAGATTTAAAGCCCGACAGTTTGATCTGTTTTAAGCGCATTTAAGCAATACAGTTCTTATAGTTATCATGGCGTTGTGCGCAATGTAGCAGCAGGCTAAAAGGCTGTCACGGAAAAATCAGTCCACCTTGGCACTGATACCGGTTTTACTGCGCCAGCGCAGCGCTTTCTCGGTGACGCTGTTTTTTCTGATCTGTCTACTTTTCTTTGGAAACACCACCACCGGGCGTGAGATTAACAGGTTGTTCGGGTAAACCACCTGCTCGTTATCTTTGGTGCGCAGCACAGTACTAAACAGGTTTATTTCCACAATGCGCCCCTCAAGATAATTACCGCCGTCTATTACCCGCACTTCCATGCCCTCGGCAAAGGCTTTTTGCCCCAGCAGAATAAAAAAGGCGGTAATATTGCTAAGCAAACTCCAGGCGGCAAACAAGGCCACACCCACCACAGCTATCATTGACGATGCCAGCACCAACAGGCCGCGGATATCCACGCCCCAGACAATGCTTAGCACCACGACAAGTAGCAGCACCAGTAAAATATGAAACACCGCTGCTGCGCGTTTGTTCATTTCGGCTTTTAACCGGCTGTGGGCAATAACCTGATATAGCAGCGGCATCACCCGACGGCTGATAATGAAATACAGCAGCACAGCGCAGACGCTGATAATCAGCTGCACGGCCACCGGGCTTAAATGCGTAAGCAGTTGTTGGCTATAATCGAACCAGGACAAGATGGTGTTCCTACAAATTAATCCAGATCATTTAGCGGCCAGCGCACAATAAAATCTTCAAAGTCATCCATATTTACGTCCAACTCTGAAATGGTTTTATTGCGTACCGACATTTGTTTTTTGTGCATCAGGCTTTTTTTGCCGTCATTTAACAGCGGATGCCAGTGCGGCAAACCTCGCCCCTCATGCAACCGGCGGTATGCGCAGCTGTTGGGCATAAAAAAGATGTCTTTCAAATTATCTTTGGTTAGCGCAATACAATCGGGCACTAATACCGTGCGCTGGCTGTATTGGGTGCATTCACACTTGTGGCTGTTTAAATAACGACAGGCGATATTGGTGTAGTGCACTTGCTCGTCGTTATGCAGCACCGCTGTCGGGCCTTCTTCTTCATCGTCGTCAATAAACTTGTTCAGGCAGCATTTGGCGCAGCCGTCGCACAGCGCCTCCCACTCTTCCGTGTTCATCTGATCCAGGCTTTTCCGCTCCCAGAACCGCTCGGTTAGCGCCATAACTAATTTACCTTAGTGCTAAGGCGAAGC
Organism: Pseudomonadota bacterium; assembly: GCA_040752955.1. Lineage (GTDB taxonomy): Bacteria > Pseudomonadota > Gammaproteobacteria > Enterobacterales > Alteromonadaceae > Alishewanella. The sequence continues at coordinate 214,638 of JBFMHG010000003.1, read as the reverse complement.
TGGTCCGCCAGTTGTAATTCCAGCGTATCACCGCTGTGCAGCGGCCCCACACCCGCCGGCGTGCCAGTAAGGATAACGTCACCGGGTAACAGGGTAAAATGCTGGCTCATTTCGCTAATCAGTTGATGAATACCCCGGATCATATTGGCGGTATTACCATCCTGGCGCAGCTGACCATTCACACTTAACCTAAACTCCAACTGCTGTGGATGCTGCACCTGCTCTTTACTGATAAAGGGCCCTACCGGACAAGCGCCATCAAAGCCTTTGGCAATTTCCCACGGCCGGCCGAGCTTTTTCAGTTCGGCCTGCACATCGCGCAAGGTGAGATCCAGCGCCAGGCTGTAACCCCAAATGGCGTCATGCACCTGAGCATAATCGGCTTGCTTTAGCGGCTTACCAATTAATACCGCCAGCTCGGTTTCGTTATGCACCTCACCTTGCTGCAGCGGAATGCTAAAGCCTGGCGTAAGTGCACACAATGACGTAGAAGGCTTAATAAAAAACAGAGCCTGCGGCGCCGTTTTGCTTTGCATTTCGGCAATGTGATCCTGATAGTTCTGGCCAATACACACCACTTTGCCAACCGGCAAAGCGATGGCGCTGCCATCTGTTGCTAAGTGCTGATAAGGCGTCATGACGGCTCTGCTACAATAAGGTCGGCTAAATAGCCCACGCTGGTGACAAAATAATAAGACCGGTTCCAGTGCATCAGCACCTTGTAGTTATCATAGGCTAAAAAGGCACGGCCGCCCTCGCCGTCCGGTAGAACCAGTGCCGCGTTAATATCGCGTTTGGGTAATTCGGTATTATTCAGCCGCTGTACCCCCAGCTTATTCCACTGCGCTAAACTGCGCTCAGACTGCGCCCAGCGGCCCAGCCACTCGCTGCGCTGCAAACTGCCGCGGGCAATGGCGTGGCTGGCGTCAAAACCCGGCGGCAGCTTAACTTCACGGCCCCAGGTTTTGCTGTTATCCCAGCCCTGCTGTTTTAAGTAATTAGCAATAGAGGCGAACACATCCAACTGGTTGGTCCAGATATCTTTTTTACCATCGCCATCGCCGTCTTGTGCATAGGCCATAAAAGAGCTGGGCATAAACTGGCTTTGCCCCATAGCGCCGGCCCAAGATCCTTTCATGTCATCCAGGCTAATATGGCCTTGCGCCAGTATATCCAGCGCATGAAAAAACTCTTGTTTAAAAAAGCTTTCGCGCCGTCCATCATAGGCCAGTGTTACTAAAGCAGAAGGTACAGAGTAGCTGCCCATAATGCGGCCAAAGCTACTTTCCAGCCCCCACAGCGCAACAATAAAGCGCGGCTGCACGCCATACTTCTGGCCAATTTTAGTCAGCTCTGGCAAGTGCTGCTGATAACGCTCGCGCGCCATTTTAATCCGCGTTTCGCTAACGCGTTTTGGCAGATACGTATTTAAGGTTTCAACAAACTCGGGCTGGCTTTTATCGGCCGACACCACCCGCTCATGGTATTGCAGTGAGCTAAACACCGCATCAAGCAGCTCGGCGTTATAGCCTTTGCTTTGCGCCTCTTGTTTTAACGCAGCGATGTAATCAGCAAAGGCAGGCTTAGCTTGATCGGCAAGTGCATAAGGGCTAGCAGCACATAAGCTGACACTAAGAAGCAAACGACTACAGGTGGCGCGAAATATTGCTCTAATCATAATTAAAAATGCCTGTAAATTATTAAGACGACAGCCCCTGCTGACTGGCTTTATGCTGTGCAAGCAGGTTCTCTTCTGGCGGAGGCAGTTGCAGATAGTAGCCCTGCGCTGTTAACTGTTGCCGCACCTTATTGATATCTGCCTGCGCCAGATGTTCCCGTTTGGCTAAATTTATCAGTGTTACCAGCACAGGTGTGCCAAAGGCGGCCAGCAGCGGCTCAGGCACGGCAGAAAAATCATCCCGGCGCTCAACAAACAAATAGGTACTGTCTTTTTTCAGACTTTTATACACGGCACATAACATCGAAGAAAACCACGCCTCAACCTTGCTTAACTAAGGGCTAAACTATAACATGACCGCCAGGTGTTGCGTACCGGCAACAAGGTAGCAACGCAAATAAATCGCAGCGCCGGCGCCTGATGGCAGCCAGGCTGTAACAAACCATAACAGTGCGCACCTTATCCTTATGTCAGATCAGTCTCTGGAATTAAAAGGCAGTTTATTCCCTTTGTCGGTGCTGTCGTGCACCGATCTCAGCCTTGCGGTAGTTAAATCACAACTTGAACACAAGCTCGCACAGGCGCCAGCGTTTTTTTATCAGGCGCCCATCGTGCTTAACCTGAGCGACAGCCAGCAAACGCCAGATTTTAGCGCTATTAAGCAGTTATTTACCGAGCTTAACCTGGTGCTGGTGGGCGTATGTGGCGCCAGCAGCGAACATAAGCAACTGGCGCAGCAGGCAGGCCTGGCGGTATTGCAGCTGGGAAAAGCGGCGAAAAACAGCCAAAACGCTGAGCCGGCAGCAGCGCCTTCGAGGCAAACCTCGGTCGTCACTAATAATGTACCGGTGCCGATGGACAGCAAAATTGTTGAACAAACAGTACGCTCGGGCCAGCAAATTTATGCCAAAGGTGCAGACTTAGTGATTAAAGGCACCGTAGGTGCCGGTGCTGAAGTGATTGCCGATGGCAATATTCACATTTATGGTACCTTAAGAGGCAAAGCCATCGCCGGTGCAGCGGGCGATAGCAGCAAACGGATTTTTTGTTACAACCTGCAAGCCGAACTGGTATCAATAGCTGGTAATTACTGGCTAAGTGAGAGCCTGCAGGGCAATTTTTGGGGCAAACCTGCCAGTGTCAGGTTGCAGGACGATCAATTGGTGTTAGCGGATTTAGTATAAGGAATTTTTGATGGCAAAAATTATTGTTGTCACCTCAGGTAAAGGCGGCGTAGGCAAAACCACCTCCAGCGCCGCCATTGGCACCGGCCTGGCATTAAAAGGCCACAAAACGGTGATTATCGACTTTGACATCGGCCTGCGTAACCTGGATTTAATCATGGGCTGCGAGCGCCGGGTGGTATACGACTTTGTTAATGTGATAAACGGCGAAGCCAATTTAAAGCAAACGCTAATTAAAGATAAGCGCATCGACAACCTGTTTATTCTGCCTGCGTCACAAACCCGCGACAAAGACGCCCTGACCAAAGAAGGCGTAGAGCGGGTATTAAACGAGCTGAGCAAAGACTTCGACTTTATTTTGTGTGACTCACCGGCCGGTATTGAAAGCGGCGCCATGATGGCACTGTATTTTGCCGATGAAGCTGTGGTAGTAACCAACCCTGAAGTGTCGTCGGTACGCGACTCTGACCGCATTCTGGGCATGTTATCCAGCAAGTCACGCCGCGCTGAGCAAGGCCTGGATTCGATTAAAGAGCACCTGCTACTGACCCGTTACAACCCGGAGCGGGTCGAAAAAGGCGAGATGCTCAGCGTAGAAGACGTAAAAGAAATTCTGTCGATTGACCTGGTTGGTGTTATTCCTGAGTCGCAAGCGGTACTCAATGCCTCTAACTCAGGCCAGCCGGTGATTCTGGATAAAGACAGCGACGCCGGACAAGCTTACCTGGACACGGTAGACCGCTTGCTGGGCGAGAAGGTGCCTTTCCGCTTTTTAACTGTGGAGAAAAAAGGCCTGTTAAAACGGATTTTTGGAGGTTAACGCATGTCGTTACTGGATTATTTTCGCTCAAGCAAGAAAAACACGGCCAGCACCGCCAAAGAGCGGCTGCAGATCATCGTGGCGCACGAGCGCAGAAAGCGCAACAGCCCGGATTACCTGCCGCAGTTAGAGCGCGATATTTTAGAAGTGATCCGCAAATACGTGGACATTTCACCCGAGCAAATTGCGGTATCGCTGGAAAAGCGCGACGATGAGCTGTCGGTATTAGAGCTTAACGTCACCTTCCCGGATGACAAGCGCTAAGCCGATTGCAAGAACTGCACACAGCAAAAGCCCGCATTTGCGGGCTTTTTAACTTTCAATCAAGCGCTACGATTCATAGATTAAAAATCAACATGCAAAAATTCTTCTTTTCTTGTGTTTATATTGTTGGAGCTATTATCGCACTGCTATTCGGCATAGTAATAGCCGGACAGATATCGACATTGATGCAGGCACAAACATTGATGAGTTTTGGCAATGTATTTGTTATGTCTCTGCTAAGCTATTCGCTTTACATACACTGGGCTTTGCGGAAAATCAGCCGCATTAATGTTTCACGTTGTGCCAGGTTAACCAGCGTGTTGTTCGCGCTTATCTTTCTAACTTTCGCTGTAATAGCAACGCTAACCTGGTTTTTAATGCGCCGGGCAGGCACGTACAGTGATGACCAAATGTTCCTCGCGATATATCCTTTTTTGCTGCTGATGACAGCCACCTTTGGCCCCGGCTGCCTTGCATTTCAGACAATGAAAGATTAGAACCTGGTCTTTTCTACAGGCAGTAAAATAGCAAAACTAAAGTATGGTTATTTCTTGGTTTTCGGCTGTTTCTTCACATTACTGGGCGCACTACTTCCACGTTTAAAAAAGCACAATGTAAAAAGCGCTAAAAAAATAAAAAATAAAGCTCTCAAGAAAAACAATATATCATCTGCTTTTTTCATATATTCAACGTGTTTATCTCTTGCGGTTTGGTAATCAAAAACAACTGGGCCGTTAAACAACTCAAAATGACGCACTAACGGCACATATACTGAAGCAAAATTAGAGTCTGGATGAACTTTAACTAACACTTCTTTACCTATTAAATCGCCATACTTCTTGAAGGTCTGCTTACTAATCCAAACTGTAAAATTCAGTGTCTTACTCTCCGAATCTAAAGTTAACCAACCATCTGTTTTGCCTTGTTTGCCGCCAATTGAAATAACTTTGCCTTGAATTGACAGCATCTGTTCAACGGGTGGGTAGTCTCGCTGGGTTCTGTTCCAGCTCATAAACCAGAACAAAGCCGACATAAACATCAAGATAAATAACAAGGCTTTGGCAATTTTCATTTAACACTCACATCCACATTCTTCCACTACGTTCGTATGCGGTGAAAATCAAAACTGAGTTCCTCTCGCATTGATGGAAATTGATTTACCGGTTGTGCTATCAGCAACAAAAGCAACTGCTAGCTGTAAGCAAATGCCCGCAGATGCGGGCTTTGTGTTTCTAAACGTTAATTATTCGGTTACTTGCTGCATGGCCGCTTGCTGTGACGGCGCTTTAAGATGTTGCTTTAAAAACCTGTCGATGGCTTTAAAGGTTTCTAAGCGGTGGCTGTTGGTACTGAGGTAATGGTCGCCATCTTCGAGTTCGATGTACTGCACGTCTTTATCATACCTGCGCAACGCTTTGTAAAGATCACGACTTTGCTCGACCCGCACACTGCGATCATCCGTGCCATGAATTAACAACACCGGCAGGTTAAATTGGCGGGCAAAGGTTAATGGCGAGCGCTGCTCTAACAGGTCAAAATCATCGCCTATTTGTTTTTTTACAATTTCATAGTTGGTAAAGCCACGTTGGGCTTTCACTAAGGCTTCCAGATCGCTGACTCCGGCAAAGCTTACAGCACAGCGGTATAGATCCGGCGTTTTTACTGCGCCCATCAGCGCGGCATAGCCACCATAACTGGCACCGACAATACAGATACGTTTAGCATCGGCAATGCCTTTACTGATTAGCCAACGGGTGCCATCTTCGACGTCGTCCTGCATTTGTGCGCCCCAGCCCTGTAAGCCCATTTGCATAAAGTCGAAACCATAACCGTATGAGCCGCGAAAGTTCATTTGCAACACGGCGTAACCACGATTGGCAAAAAACTGCGTCCAGTAATCAAAGCCGTCATCGTCAAATGAAATAGGGCCGCCGTGCGGGAAAATAATCGTTGGCAGCGCGCCTTGCGTGTACCCGAGCGGCGTGGTTAAAAAGCCCTCGATCGTCAGACCATCGCGGGCCTGATAACTGATAGTCTGTTTAGCTACCATTTGCTCTGGTGGTAGCTGGGCAAACTTGGCGGTTAAGTATTCCAGACTTTTAGCTTTACGATCACCAAGTAAATAAATACCGGCATTGGTTTGGCTACTGCTTAACACGATATAACGGTTTTGATCTTGGCTCATGCTGATTATGCTGTTTTCAGCGTCTGGTAATGCCTTATCCAAAGCGCGCTGAAAGGCGCGATACTTTTCGTCAATATACTCATCGGCAATAGCGATGATCTTGTTATCTTGCCAGGAGTAGCTGATGTCAGCCGGCACGTCATAATTGGCATCGGCCTTAACTAATTGTAACGCTAAGTCGGTACTACTCAGGTCAACTTTAAAAATAGCTTTGCGACCATCATGGTAGGCAGAAACATAAAGCATATTCGGATCGGTATCAAAACCAATCGGCCAGATAGCCTGCTCGGAAAATACTTCGAACTGCCACAGCAGCCGAAACTCATTACTTTCAGCCAGCCGTTGCTTGATTTGAAACTGTTTGTCTTCTCGAAATACCGCGATGCGTGGGGTATGGCTGCGGTCCGCCACCCAATCAATCAGGTTTTCCCGGCTATGCGCAACGACTTCAGCAATTTCACCGGCCAGGTTAATTTTCACCACACTGGTGCCCATGCCATAATTCAACCCGTCCAGCGCAAGCAAAAAATGCTCCTCATCTTCAGGCATTAAAGCAACAATTTCTGATTGAAACTGTGGCGTACGGACTAACTTGCGCTGCAACTGCCCTCTTACCGCATTGTAGTTTTTGCCGGTGTTAACATCGACCACCACCAGCCGGGTTTCCGTAACCGGAGTGCCATAACGGTGCGATGCATAAGCCGCTTTAACTAACAACTGACGGTTATTGGCCCATATGACCGAAAAAATATTCAGTTCACGGGTATCGGCTTTCATCAAAAACTTCTGCTCGCCGCTTTCAAGATCAACCAGTTTTAGCAACACCAGCTGCTCTTTATCGGTTTCCAGCCGTTGGATCATCGACAGTTTGTTACCATCGGGAGACAGTTTAATCATGTCAATGGCTGGTGCGCTGGCAAAAGCGTCCACCGGAAGCTGACCAGCGCATACAGCGCTGCTAAACAAAGCGCCAATCAATAACGCCGGTACCAAAAGTAAATTCAAGATTAACGTTCCTGTTATCAGTATTTTCACCGCAGCAAGGTAGCAAAATGCTTGCATGCTGGCAAAGTATTTCACAGCTGTTAACAGTAAAAACAAAGCCCGCACGAGGCGGGCTTTAACCTAACAGGACCTTCTGTTATTCGGTTTTACGGCTGAACGAAATCGTCCATCAGAATTAAGCCTACATCAGCGGTTAAACCTTCACCGTCACGCGCTATCGCAGTGTAAATGCTGTTGGCTTCAAGTGTCAGTGTTACCGGACCGATTGCAGCCGTTTTGCTACCTGCCGGGGTTACGGTTACTACATAATCACCAGCGGCTAACGATACATAACCGGTCTCAGCCTTGAACGGTACATCGGCAAAAGCTGGTGTAGCTTCGCTGATGTCCTCGGTAGCAGTGACATAGATGTCTACGTTACCGGCGAGCGTAGAGCCGTGCACGATACGCACTTGTGCTTCAGTGGCGATGCGGCGTGGCATATCGGCTAACACCAATGGCTCGACGGTATCTTCACCTAACGAACCCACGGCCAACACGCTGTAGAAGGCACCGGCTTCCAGTGTTAAGTCTGCATCTATTACCACTACGCTGTTATCCGCATCAGCAGCGACTTTAACGTTGTAAGTGTCTGGAGCCACTTCAGCGTAATCAGTAAAGTCAGGGAAGGCTAACGCATCTACCAGTGTAACGGCATCGTTAACAATCACATCGACCGCTGGTGCGTCTGATACGTTGTGTACTACACGCACTGACGAGGTCGCGTTGGCATCCAGAATGTTCAGCTCACTACCATCCTGCCCTACTGCCAGTAAGTAAATTGGCGACTCGCCCGAGTAGCGGGTATCTACTGCTGCGACGACCAAGTCGGTACCGGCGGTTGACAGGTCAAGTGTACCACTGTCAAATACCACAGTATCGGTACCTGGCAGGACTACCCTTACCTGATATTCACCCGGGTCGACTTCAACATAATCCGTTGAGTCTTTGTACATCAGCGTTGCCAATGGTGCGCCCAGCTCTGCATCAGGCGCTGTGACGTGAATATCCACTTCAGGCGCAGTAGAGGCAGCATGTACTACCTGCAAGCGGATTTTACCTTCTGCCACTTCATCAACAGTACCTGTTACCACGATTGGCTCTAGGGTTTCTTCAGCGACTTTACCCACAGCAAATACCGTATAACGTACTGCTTCTTCCAGCGTTAAATCCAATGGACCTATTACAGTGGCGGTTTCGTCAGCTGGCAGTAAGGCGTCAACCGCTATGCTGTAGGTAGCTGGTGGCAACGACAATACATCTGACGCCTCACCAAATGGCAAACCTTCAATTACCGCTTCGCCGTTGGCTAATACGTTTACATCAGGTGCGTCAATAGAGGTATGCACCACTTGCACGCTGGCATTGACTACCGTTGGTGGCGGCGGTGGTGGTGGTGGTGACGGCAATGGATCTGAGTCATCATCCAAAAAACAGCCGGTCAATGACAGCGACAGTACTGCAGGTAAAGCAAAGATTTTTATTCCTTTCATTGTTGAAACCCTTCAGTTTGTGGATTGCTGAAGTGTTACGACAATGAAATTATGCCGGATCAGGAAAATAACTTGCTAAAAAGTGGAGAAATTACTGCAAAAATTAGACTGATCCATATTGCACAAACTGACGTTTATGTAAAGTTTAACTAACAACATGTGCCGGTTTAGGTAAAAAAGGCAATAATAACGACGCGCGCCAGCCTTGCATAAACTCTGGCACCGGCAGCAGGACACGCTGCTCGTCAGACACCCGCCAACACCAGTTTAAGTATTCATTTAGCTGTCTTTTCACCGCCATAAACTCGGCCGGGATCTGCTGCGCCGCTGCCGCCGTTTTAATGGCTTTGCTTAGCTGCTCTGTGGTTTCCTTATAGCCGGCAAAGTCGTGCTGATGATAAAAGCGCTGTGGACATTGCTCTATCGGTAAGGCCTTGGCCTCACTGATGAGCTCTACCAGGGTTTTGGCATGCCGGCGGATTTCCCGTGGCGGTAAGCCAGGCACGTTAAGTAAACTTTCGGCTGTTGAAGGCCGACGTTTTGCCAGCTCAACTAACTGAATATCTTTTAATATCAGCCCCAGCGCTAAGTCTTTCTCTACTGCGTAGCTGTAACGCCAAGCAGTTAACTCCCTAAGCACTGCAAGCTCACGCGGGCTTAGCTGCCAGCTGTTTTTAATTTCCAGATATTTAAAGGCCAGCGGCATTTGCTGAGAGCGTCGGCGTATAAGTTGCTCGCCCTCTTGCAACAGTAGCGCCTGATGTTGTGCTGACAACAACTGGCATAGCTTGTCGTACAGCGGGTATAAAAAGTGTACATCGTTGGCCGCATAGCGTAGTTGTGTCTCGCTGAGTGGCCGCGCCAACCAGTCGGTACGCGACTCGCTTTTGTCCAGCACTTCACCACTTAGCTGCTCCACCAGACGGGCATAGCCGACACTGGCGCCCCAGCCCAGCAGCTCAGCGGCCAGTTGAGTGTCAAACAACGGGCTGATCTGATTAATGCCAATAGTGGCCAGGGCATCTAAATCTTCACTGCAAGAATGTAATAATTTCACTACCGCCGTATTGGCACACAAATGCTGCAATGGCTGCCAGTCGGTGATCTTAAGGGGGTCGACCAAGGCCAGAGCATTACCGTCAAATAGCTGAATTAAACCTAGCTTTGGTAAAAAGGTGCTTTGGCGAATAAACTCAGTGTCCAGTGCCAACACTTTGCTGCCTGCCACTTGTTGGCAATATGCCGCCAGTGCCTGATTATCTGTGATTAACGAAGTCATGCCTTACCTGTAATACCCTGGCTGAAATAAAAAACCGGCATTAAAGCCGGTTTCTGTCTTGCTCAGCGTTAGCCGCGTAGCTCTCGGCGTAAAATTTTACCCACATTGGTTTTGGGTAATTCTGTGCGGAATTCTACCAGTTTAGGCACTTTATAGCCCGTTAAATGTTGCCGGCAATGCTGGATCACTTCCTGCTCGGTCAGGCTGGCATCTTTTTTCACTACAAAGACCTTAACGGCTTCGCCGGTGGCCTCGTTTGGCACACCCACTGCAGCCACTTCCAACACTTTGTCGCTCATGGCCACCACTTCTTCTATTTCGTTCGGATAGACATTAAAGCCCGACACTAAAATCATGTCTTTTTTCCGATCGACGATATAGAAGAAGCCTTCTTCGTCCATACGGGCGATATCGCCAGTGTAAAGCCAGCCGTCTTTTAGCACCTTGTCGGTTTCTTCCGGCCGGTTTAAATAACCCAACATCACTTGCGGGCCTTTTACCAGCATTTCGCCGGGTTCACCGGCAGGCACATCATTGCCCTCTTCATCAACCAAACGAATATCTGTTGACGGTGCAGGTAAGCCAATGCTGCCGTTAAAGCTCTCCAAATCATAGGGGCTTACAGTTACCAGTGGGCAGCACTCAGTTAAGCCGTAACCCTCAACCAATCGGGTGCCAGTCACTTTTTGCCAGCGCTCGGCAACCGGCCGTTGTACTGCCATACCACCGCCTAAGGATAACTTTAGCGTACTAAAATTCAGCTCGCTAAAGCCTGGGGTATTCAGTAAGCCGTTAAATAGCGTGTTTACCCCGGTAATGGCGGTAAACGGGAATTTCGCCAGCTCTTTAACAAAACCGGGCATATCGCGCGGATTAGTAATCAGCAGGTTGGTACCGCCGTATTTAAAGAAGGTAAAGAAGTTCGCTGTTAAGGCGAAGATATGATACAGCGGCAGCGCGGTAACCACATACTCACCGCCTTTGACAAAAAAGCTGTCTAAACAGCCTGTAACTTGCTCCAGGTTACCTACCATATTGCGGTGCGTTAGCATAGCACCCTTCGACACCCCGGTAGTACCGCCGGTGTATTGTAAAAAGGCGATATCACTGCCCTGCAGCTGTGGCTTAGTGTAAGACTGGCCTGCGCCCTGCTTTACTGCGTCATTAAAGCGGACAAACTTACTTAATGTATAGGCCGGTACCAGCTTCTTCACGTGCCGTACCACCAAATTGACAATGCTGCCTTTAACAAAGCCCAGTCTATCGCCCATAGTGGTGAGGATCACATGCTCAAGCTTCACTTTACTTTCAATTGCCTGCAAAGTGTGCGCAAAGTTTTCCACGATAACAATGGCTTTGGCTTTAGAGTCATTAAGCTGATGCTCCAGCTCACGCGGGGTATAAAGCGGGTTTACGTTTACCACCACACAGCCAGCACGCAGTACACCCATTAATGCAATAGGGTATTGCAGCAGGTTTGGCATCATAATGGCAACTGCATCGCCTTTTTTCAGCCCCAGTGTGCTTTGCAGGTAAGCGGCAAAAGCGGTACTTTGCTGGTCCAGTTCGCGGTAGCTGATACTTTTACCCATATTGATAAAAGCGGTTTTATCCGGATACTGCGCAATGCTTTGTTCAAAAATATCTAGTAATGACGGGTAATGATCGGCATTTATTTCTGCAGGTACGCCTGACGGGTAACGTTTTAACCAAACTCTATCCACCGTCCTCTCCTCTTGTCTAAGGTTATTATTTTATAGATATAAAACCATGCCGGCGCAATCTGCTGCTGCGCTTATATTTTACAGCGGGTTCTATTTGAGTTATTACTCTAACGGCTAATCATCCCACAATTGCTTTGTTAACACAATTGCGCTCAATGCTGCTGCGGTTTGATAAACTTCAGCGTCATTCTGTCGCTCTCACCGATAGACAGATACTTCTGACGATCCTCTTGCCCCATCGCTAATGTTGGCGGCAGTGCATAAACGCCTTTAGGATAATCTTTTGTGTCTTTCGGGTTGGCGTTTATCTCACTGCTTTGTAGCAGTTGAAATCCCGCGCGCTCTGCCGCCGCAATAACATAGGCTTCATCCAGATACCCCTCTACCGCAGAGCTGGAGATATCAGACAACCTGGCAGCTCTGTGCTCAACCATGCCCAGTACACCGCCGGGTTTTAACGCCTGAAACAGGCTTTGCAGCGTGCCAAATAAATGGCCGCTTTCATTCCAGATATGGGCATTACGAAAAGTCAGTACCATATCAAACTGCTCTGTCACGGCCGGTGAAAATAACGGCGGCTCAAGTTCAATCAGTGCAGGCGTGCCAAACAACTCACTGTTATCAGCGATTCGTTGCGCCAAACGTTCACTGACTCTTGCCCAGAAAATACTGCGTTCATCTTTTAAGGTACCATCATTATGACGAAACTGTGCCAGTGTTAACTGGCCCTGGTCCTTTAAATAGGGGGCGAGTATTTCAGTGTACCAGCCGTGAGCAGGCCACACTTCCAGTACAGACATCTGTGGGGTGATACCAAAAAACTGTAAGGTCGCAACCGGATTACGGTAAACATTACGTGCTCTGCTCTGGGTACTACGTTGCTCGCTGTCAGCCAGTTGTTGCAAAAGCATAGTATCCGGCTCTGCTGCTACGCTCGCACCACTTAGGCAGCAGCCTGTTAATAAAATGGCTGAGATAAATGTCTTTGTTTTCGTTATTAGTGACATACAATACACCTTACTGATTACTTACGATTGTCTTGCGCTTGCCGGTACGCTGACAGCGGCAATTTTTCCATCCTTATTCCGATCCCTTCGATTGTTCAGATTTCATTCAGTTCCATGTACCGCGGTTAAATAAACGACTTCTGCTGATATTAAGCCTGAGAATTTAGTTTTCTATCGACAGCGGTTTGTTTAGCTCAGGCTATAAAGTACACTAGCTCACCAGAACATCAAGCAAATTTGAGGTAAGGCTTTATGCGCCGTCATTTGTTATCCCTGTCATTATTTATCGCTCCGGCTGTTGCGCTGGCTGCACCGAAAAATATTATTTATATGATTGGCGATGGCATGGGCCCGTCTTACTTGTCGGCCTACCGTTATTACAGTGATGACAAAACCACAATCGAAGTAGAAAACACCATTTTCGACCAGCTGTGGTTGGGCATGGCGACTACATACCCGGACGACGATACCTATGTAACCGACTCTGCCGCAGGCGCTACGGCGCTGGCTACCGGGGTAAAAAGTTATAACGGTGCTATTGCTGTAAACCGCCAGCATGTGCCTATTGGCACCATGATGCAGCTGGCCAAAACGCTGGGCAAAGCTAATGGCATTGTCGCCAGCTCACAAATAAACCACGCTACGCCAGCGTCGTTTTTGGCGCATAATAAAAGCCGGCGTAACTACGATGCGATTGCCGATATGTATCTGGATTATCGCATTAATGGCAAACCGGTAGCCGACGTGATGATTGGCGGCGGCACTAAGTATTTTGTCCGCGAAGACAGAAACCTGGTTAACGAGTTTAAGCAATTGGGGTATCAGTACACCGACGACTACACCCAGCTTGACACTATTACCAAAGCACCTGCGATGATGTTACTGGCTGAAACCGCATTACCGGCTAAATTAAACAGCGGCTTTGATGCCATGCTGGCACCGCTGACTGAAAAAGCCTTAGCGCTATTAACCCCTGCCGAAAAAGGCTTTGTATTAATGGTAGAAGGCAGCCAGATCGACTGGTGTGGCCACGATAACGACATCGCCTGCGCGATGGCAGAAATGGACGATTTTGCCAAAGCGATAGCCGTCGCCAAAGCTTATGTCGATAAACACCCTGATACCTTGCTGGTTATCACGGCAGATCACGAGACCGGTGGTTTATCTTTAGGCGCCGCAGGTGAATACCAATGGCTGCCCGATGTAGTGCGCAAGGTAAAAGCTACCGGCAGAAGCATTGCTAAACAGTTAAAAGCAGCGCCGACAGACAGTGCAGCGCTGGCACTTTGGGCTGAGCTGACGTCCATCAGTCTGACCGAAGAAGAGCAAGCCAACTTACTGGCCACCCGTCAGCAAGACGAAACGACACTACGCAAGCTGTCTAATCAGTTAGTGGCGAAATACTCTTACACCGGCTGGACCACCGGCGGCCACACTGCTGCTGATGTAGCGGTACTGGCGTACGGTAAAGGGGCTAAAGACTTTGCCGGCTTTCAGGATAATACCCAGATCGCGAAAAAGCTGATGCAGATGATTCAGCAAACCAAATAACGATTTAATGTACGAGGTTTGACTATGCGCCTGATTTACTGCGTTTTGATGCTACTTATGCTGGTGGGTTGTAACCGCAATGAAGTAGGCGATGTGTCATTAGGCGCCTTTACCACCAAAGACATTAAAATTGATGCCTTTAGCGACCCCATAGTGACTGGCGTGACTTGCCATGTGTCCAGTGTAGAAGCCAATCTCGACCTGGCCGATCCGTCCGACAGTTCGATTGCTTGCCGGCAAACCGGCCCTATTACAGCTGAAATGATCGTGCAAATCGACAAAAGCAAAAACGGTGAAGTATTGTTTACCAAGTCCAAAAGCATCTTCTTTAAAAGCATGAAGATACGCCGCATTTATGATGCACAAAACCAGACGCTGATGTATTTGTCTTACGCTACCAAAGAAACCTCCGGCAGCTTTAAACACAGCCTGTCTACCGTGCCGCTATGGGGCACACAAGCTTATAACGCCGCAATGATGCAAAATGATGAGCATTAGCGCATTATTGCTGTACCTTTCTCTGATAAAGCACAGCATCCACATCACCCAGAGCGTCGCGATGCATAAAGCGTTTTATAAACTGCATACCCAGTTTGCGCATTACGCCAATTGAACCTGTATTATCTGGCATCGCAATGGCGGATAAAAACTGCACACTGGGATTATTTACCAGCACCACGTCAGCAACGGCTTTTGCCGCCTCACTGGCATAACCCTGCCCCCAGTACTCGCGCTTAAAGCGCCAGCCAATTTCAACATCATTGTTGCTGGGGGCTGCGCTGTTAAACCCCATCGGCCTTATCAATACCCAGCCTAAATAGACATTATCGGCAGTACGCCGCACCTGCCAGATGCCAAACCCGCGCGCTGCGTCGCGGTATTGCGCCATACGCGGCAACATCACTTCAACGATGGTTTGCATGCTGGTGAGCTTACCGCCATTGATATAGCGCATCACTTCGGGGTCCTGATCTACGTCAAAAAGTAACTGCGCATCCTGCTCTGACAGCAAAGCGAAGTCCAGCCGCTCAGTGGCGGAGACTTGTAACATATGTATTACCTGGCTTGTTTTTATTAGATATCGGCAAGGGTACTACAACAAAAACCCTTTATACACTAACTGCGATTTTCAAAGCTAAAATAGATACTTAGCTTAACAGGTAGCACACAGGCAAAGATAAAAAACCCCGGAGCTCTGACTAGGACTCACTTTGTTACTGCAAAACCAACTAGCGCTTAGTCAGCTAGTTCCAGCTTTTCTAACTCATCAAGCAATGCAAGTCCCTGAGTTGCGTTAGCTCGCGCTGCACGTACCTCAAACCTGACTTGGGCATCGTATTCAGTCAGTGCGATAGTAGATAGCTCTTCTATAAGCTTATTAACACTGATATTGCGGCTTTGCGCCAGAGCTTTAAGCCTGCTTGCTTTATCATCCGGCATTCTGATCGTAAGCGTTGTCATCTTAGTACCTCCAAAATCTGTTCAGGCTTAATCACTTCTAAAGCCGGAAACCGTAACTCAGCAAAACGAAAATCTTTAATATTGTTCGTTATCAAATATTTGGCATTGCTTGCTACAGCAAGTTCAACCAAATGATTATCTCCTTCATCCCGCAAATTAGGACGCCAGCGAAAATAGAGCTGATTCCACTGACACACGGATAAAAAGGCATCTAAAAACAGCTGCCGTTGCTCACTGTTCAACTTACATAGCGTTAATACAGTCTGTCGCTCAAACACATCTTCATATTCAAAATACAACGCTGCAGCTAACTGAGGCAGCAATCGGCCAGTTAAACAGTATCGGATAACTTCTCTATTAGGCCCTTTCCCGCCGAGTAAAGCGGCGAGCAACACATTGGTATCTACCACAACTTTCATTAAATGATAGCTTATATGATGTCATTGCCAGTGATGACAAAAGCATAGCGCTAAAGAATACTCTCTGCAATTGTCCATTTAAGCAATAAAAACCCCGGCACGCAGGCCGGGGTTTTAGTGGTTACTGTAAAACGCTAAACGCTTAGCGATACGCTTCCGGGCTTGGGCAGGAACAAATCAGGTTGCGGTCGCCGTATACATCATCAATACGGGTTACCGTTGGCCAGAATTTGTTTTCTGCCACGTATTTAGCCGGGAAAGCCGCGTACTGACGCTCGTAGGCACGGTCCCATGATGGGTCGAAAATATCTTCCATCGTGTGTGGAGCATACGCCAGTGGGTTGTTGTCCACAGTCCACTCACCTGCTTCTACCTTGGCAATTTCGGCGCGGATAGTGCTCATCGCTTCGATAAACTTATCCAGCTCGGCTTTGCTTTCTGATTCAGTAGGCTCAATCATTAGCGTGCCGGCTACCGGGAAGCTCATCGTGGGCGAGTGGTAACCAAAGTCCATTAAACGCTTGGCAATGTCCATCTCGGTAATGCCGCTGGCTTCTTTTAGCGGGCGAATGTCGATAATACATTCGTGTGCTACCCGGCCGTTGGTGCCGCGGTACAGTACCGGGAATAACGGGTCGAGTTTTTTCGCCATATAGTTCGCATTTAAAATGGCATACTCGGTAGCTTGCTTTAAGCCTTCACCACCCATCATGGCAATGTACATCCAGCTGATAGGCAGAATACCGGCGCTACCAAAAGGCGCTGCAGATACGGCGCCGTTACTGCGGCCAGTGCCTTCAATACCCACTACCGCATGGTTTGGCAGGAACGGGGCTAAATGGCTTTTCACACCAATAGGGCCCATGCCCGGGCCGCCGCCACCGTGCGGAATACAGAAGGTTTTGTGCAGGTTTAAGTGCGATACGTCAGAGCCGATAAAGCCTGGCGAGGTTAACCCCACCTGGGCGTTCATGTTAGCACCGTCCATATACACCTGGCCGCCGTAGCTGTGAATAATGTCGCACAGCTCCTGGATGCTTTCTTCAAATACACCATGCGTTGACGGGTAAGTTACCATGATGGCGGCTAAGCGATCGCCCACTTCGGCGGCCTTGGCTTTTAAGTCAGCCATGTCGATATTGCCCGACTTGTCACAGTCTACCAATACCACATCATAGCTGGTCATTGCAGCCGTGGCCGGGTTAGTACCGTGCGCCGATACCGGAATTAAACAGATGTTACGATGGCCTTCGCCACGGCTTTCGTGGTACTTACGAATGGCAACCATACCAGCGTATTCGCCCTGTGCGCCCGAGTTAGGCTGCATAGAGATATTGTCATAGCCGGTGATGTTAATTAGCCAGTCGCCCAGCTCGTTGATCATCTCGTAGTAACCATCGGCCTGATCGCGCGGAACAAACGGGTGCAATGACGCAAATTCCGGCCAGGTGATTGGGATCATCTCAGCCGTCGCGTTTAGCTTCATGGTGCACGAGCCTAATGAGATCATCGAATGGTTAAGTGCTAGGTCTTTGTTTTCCAGCTTTTTGATATAACGCAGCATCTCAGTTTCGCTGTGATACTGGTTAAACACCGGGTGGCCCAGCACGCTGTCGGTACGGGCTAAATCGGCCGGAATTGACTGGCTGCCTTCGCTAACAATGGCCGCATCTAACGCATCAACGGTTAAACCATGGCCAGCGCCAAGAACAATGTCAAACAGCTCAGCGATATCTGCCTGGCTGGTCGCTTCATGGAAGCTTACCGCCAACACATCAGCCATGTCGGTACGCAGGTTAACACCGGCCGCTAAGGCACGGTTTATCACCTCAGCGCGGTTAGCCACTTTAAAAGTAATGGTATCGAACCAGTGGCTGTTCACTACAGCGACATTTTTGGCTTTTAAGCCGGCAGCAAAAATATCAGCATTGCGGTGAATGCGCTCGGCGATATTCTTCAGACCCTGCGGGCCGTGGTAAACGGCGTAGAACGAGGCGATATTGGCCAGCAGTACCTGGGCGGTACAAATGTTTGAGTTGGCTTTCTCGCGGCGGATATGCTGCTCGCGGGTTTGCATCGCCATACGCAGCGCGCTATTGCCACGGCGGTCTTTCGACACACCAATAATGCGACCCGGCATAGAGCGTTTGTAAGCATCGCGGGTAGCAAAGAATGCCGCGTGTGGGCCACCGTAGGCCATAGGCACACCAAAACGCTGGGCGCTGCCCAACACTACGTCGGCACCTAACTGGCCAGGCGCTTTTAACAACATCAGCGCCATAGGATCAGTGGCTACGGCAACTATGGCTTTTTTCGCCTGCAATGCAGCAATTAAGGCGCTGTCGTTACGAATATCGCCATTAGTTGACGGGTATTGCAATAAGGCACCAAACACATCGTGCGTGTCAGCGTCTGCCGCTTTGCCCACTACAATGTCAAAACCAAACATTTCGGCGCGGGTTTTTACCACGTCAATCGTTTGTGGGTGTACATCGTCGCTGATGAAATACAGGTTAGACTTGCTCTTGGTGACCCGTTTTGCCAATGCCATGGCTTCAGCAGCTGCTGTTGCTTCATCCAGTAATGACGCGCTAGCCAGCTCCATACCGGTTAAATCCAGCGTTAACTGCTGAAAGTTTAACAGCGATTCTAACCGGCCCTGAGCAATTTCCGGCTGGTATGGCGTGTAAGCCGTGTACCAACCCGGGTTTTCCAGCACATTACGCAGGATCACATTCGGCGTTAACGTCGGGTGATAACCCATGCCAATGTAAGATTTAAACATCTTATTCTTGCTGGCCACGCGCTTTAACTTAGCCAGTGCATCGGCCTCGGTCATCGCCGGGCCAGTGGCCAAAGGCTTAGGTAAACGAATGCCAGCCGGCACTGTTTGTGCAATCAGCGTTTCCATGCTGTCTACGCCCAGCTCGCTTAACATAGCGGCAGTTTCGGCTGCATCCGGGCCGATGTGGCGCTGAATAAATTCTTCGTGGTTCGCAAGTTGCGACAGGGTTTTCACAGCGGAGTTGGTCATGCCTTGAATGTCCTGGTAATGTTTGGTTGCTACTAACGTTAAGCCCCGTGGTTTAGTTGGCACGGGGCTTACACAGCGGGTGACTATTTATTACTCGTCAATAGAGTTTTTGTAGCCTTCGGCGTCTAACAGCGCTGACAGTTCGGCTTCATCAGCAATTTTAATTTTAAACATCCAGCCATCTTCGTATGGGCTGTTGTTTACCAGCTCTGGCGAGTCAGTCAGCGCTTCGTTAACTTCAACAATTTCGCCCGACAGTGGTGCATAAATATCTGAAGCGGCTTTAACTGACTCTGCTACTGCACAGTCATCGCCCTGATTCACACTGTCACCAACTTCCGGCAGTTCAACAAACACCATGTCACCCAATAAACCCTGGGCGTGCTCGGTAATACCAACGGTATAAACACCGTTACCTTCATCACGGGCCCACTCGTGGCTGCTGGCGTATTTTAAATTGTTAGGAATTGAGCTCATTGTTTAATCCTTAGCTGGCGTGTTCTTGTTAGTTTAGTTGTACGTTAATTAATCAGTTTAGATGACTTTTTTGCCCATGCGCACAAAGGCAGGCTTAACCACCTTCACCGGCACCATCTTACCGCGAATATCAACCTCGGCGCTGTCGCCGGTGCTGGATGGCACCCGTGCCATGGCAATGCTAAAGCCCAGTGTCGGCGAGAAAGTGCCAGAGGTAATAACACCCTCGCCACCTTCAACCACGACGCGCTGACCATGGCGCAGTACGCCCTTGGCTTCCATTACCAGGCCGACCAGTTTGTCAGTACCTGCCGCTTTTTGCTGCTCCAGCGCGCTGCGGCCAATAAAGTTACGCTCTTCAGGTGCCCAGGCAATAGTCCAGCCCATGTTGGCCGCCAACGGTGATACGGTTTCGTCCATATCCTGACCGTACAGGTTCATACCCGCTTCTAAACGCAGTGTATCCCGCGCACCTAAACCGGCCGGCGTTACGCCAGCATCTAATAATTTTTGCCAGAAATCGGCGGCTTGCTCGTTTGGCAAGGCAATTTCATAACCATCTTCACCGGTGTAACCTGTGGTAGCGATAAACAGTACACCGGCTTGCACACCAAAGAACGGTTTCATGCCAGCAACGGCGGCTTGCTGCTCTGCCGTTAATAAGGTTGCCACTTTGGCTTTGGCATTGGGGCCCTGCACCGCAATCATGGCAAACTCTGGCCGCTCCGTTACGCTAACGTTAAAAGCAGCCGCTTCTTTAGTAATGTGGGCTAAGTCTTTCTCGCGGGTGGCCGAGTTCACCACCAGACGGAAGAAGTCTTCCTGCAGAAAATACACAATTAAGTCGTCAATCACACCGCCGGCGTCATTTAACATACCGCTGTACAGCGCCTTGCCCGGCACAGTCAGTTTAGCGACATCGTTAGCCAGCAAATAACGCAAAAAGGCGCGGGTATTAGCGCCTTTTAAATCTACAATAGTCATGTGAGAAACGTCGAACATACCGGCGTCGCGGCGTACCGCATGATGTTCTTCAATTTGAGAGCCGTAATTGATAGGCATATCCCAGCCGAAGAAGTCGACCATTTTGGCACCGGCTTCCAGGTGTTTGCCATGTAACGCAGTTTGATTAGCCATTGTTATGTCCTGCTTAATGTAAGGCCCGCTTGCGCTGTAAAGCGTTACTGCTGAACATTCTGAATATCCATACAGTTAAAGCGGATAAAAAGGCAGCCGGATTATAACGCAAGGCTGTGCTGGCAAACAGCCCCTGATTAATTAGTTTTTGTAATGCGACAACATCTATTACTAAAAAAACTAACCTAAGCTAAACGAGCGCTTTTACCAGCCGGCCGGGCTACTTTCGGCAGGTCACCACTGTTACCAAGGGCTGCAGCGATGATCTTGCTTTTTAGCCAGGGTAATTCGTTAACACCACTCATGCCGACAGCTCGTACCAGTTTCAACAGCGGCTGGGCATTACTGAAACCACGTTTAAAAGCTTCCATCGTCACGATCAGCGTTTGCGCTTCAGCTTTGCGCCAGCGCTCGTAGCGCCTAAGCAACCGCGGTTCGGCAATGTCGCCGCCCTGCGCCAGCGCCTCTGATATTAGTTCTGCTAATGCAGCAACATCCATCAGGCCTAAGTTCATCCCCTGCCCAGCCAGCGGATGTATGCTGTGCGCCGCATCCGCCACCAGCACAATACGACCACGCAGCCAGCTTGTGGCATAGCGCATACGAAGTGCAAAGGCATTGGGACCGTTATCAAGTTTAAGCACTCCCAGCACGCTGTTGCTGGCCGCCGTTAGCGCCCGGCTAAAGGCGCCCGCGTCCAATGCTAACAGCTCAGTGGCGCGTTCAGGCGAGCAGCTCCAGACAATAGAGCATTTATGCAGATCCGGCAGTGGTAACAGCGCCAACGGACCTGTGGGTAAAAACACCTGGCGGGCACAATTGTTATGCACGTGCTCAGTGGTAATAGTGGCCACTATAGCTTGCTGCTCGTAATCCCAATGTGTCAGTGGCAACTGGGCATCACGACGCACGCGCGAGTTAACGCCATCGGCGCCTACCAACAGGCGGCTTAAAATCAGTTGCTGTTGGTTTATATTCACCAGTACATCGCGCTCACTTTGCACCAGGCTATTAATGGTGCAATTAAACACACACTGCACATTGCTATGCTGCTTAAGCTGCTGATACAGCGCTTGGCGAATCTGTTCGTTATCACAAATAAAACCCAATTGTGCCTGCCCCTCGGTGGCAGCATCAAACTCAATGCGGGCAAAGCTGTCAGCATCCCAAACATGCATCGCATCATACGGCTGAGCACTTTGTTCAAGCGCCGGCCAGGCACCCAGCGTTTGCAGTAGCCGCACCGAGGCTAAATTAAGCGCACTTACCCGCTGATAGTCTGCGCTGCCCTGCACAGGCGCACCGCCCTGCTCCAGCAGCATAATGTTAAGGCCGCTGGGCGCCAGCAGTAGCGCCAGGGTTAAACCGGCGCTGCCAGCCCCCACTATGGTGATATCTACATTGTGCATTTAGCTGCGAAACCCCATTGCCTGCTCGGCCAGTGGCCGCTTTAATTCATTACATAATGTCATAGCCAGAAGACCCAGATTTCGCCCAAGCGCCACAGTGCGTGAACGGTTAGAAAACAGCCGCACCAAGGCATCGGTACCGGTGCTCACCCGTTTAATATCCTGCTGCCTGGCCTCTTCATAGCCACGCAGCATGGCATAACCACCAATATCTTCTGAATAATGCTGAACCTGCCGCAGTAACTCAGCAATATCCCTCAGCGCCAGGTTAAAGCCCTGGCCTGCGATAGGGTGCAGGTTATGCAAACTATTGCCCAATAGCGCCACCCGATGACGCACTATATCGCCGGTTAAGCGTAAACTGAGCGGATAACACACACGCTTACCCACAGCGCTAAACACACCGGCACGATAGCCAAACGCCTGCTGGACATGTTGTAAAAACGCCGCATCGTCCAGCTGCATTAAATGGTCGACGTCGGCATCAGCTGCGGTATACACCAGCGAATAACGTTGTTTTGGCAGCGGAAGCAGGGCAATAGGGCCATGCTCGGTAAAGCGCTCATACGCGGTGTGCTGGTGCGCTCCGTCAAGTGCCAGGTTAGCAATAATGGCATGCTGGCCGTACGGCTGCTGCTGTACACTAAAGCCAGCCAACTGGCGGCTGGGTGACAAACCGCCTTCGGCAATCACCAATAGGCGGGTATTTAACGTGCGGCCATCACTTAACTGCAATTGCTGACGGTGCAGGTTCGGTGTAATGGCGTTAATGGTTGCGGGCGCGAAATAGCTGACATTTTTCAGCGCACTTAGCTTGTTAGCCAACAGCGCCCCTAAGTGCTCTACCTCAATCACGTAGCCCAGTGCCGGTTGCTGATATTCGTCGGCACTAAGGCTGGTTTTACCAAAATGGCCACGGTCTGACACCTTAATCTGCCCGATAGCGCAGCTATGTGCACTAAGCTCACGCCACAGCCCCCAACTATTCAGCAATTGTGCACTGCCGGCAGCCAGCGCAATACTGCGGCTGTCAAAGCTAACCGGGCTTATCGTATTGGCTTGCTGCTCAATAATGGCCAGTTTCAATGTGGGCATCATTTGGCTTAAGGCATATGCCAGGGTGCTGCCGGCCATACCGCCGCCGGCGATAACAATGTCGAATTGCGCTGGGTCGAACAGCTCAGACTCTGTTGACGGGCTTGTAGCTGCAGCCATTAATGCAGTGTCTTATTACTAACCGGGCGGGCACTGAATTTCTGCCCCACCTCGGTATAACAGGCCAGTACCATCATACGAATGTGCTCCAGCACCAAAAAGTAGGCTTCGTCATTTTCTTCCGCGCTGCCATCGTCGGTGGTGTGAATATCAATACGGGTGACTTCGGTTAGCTGATCAAGTGCTTCGCGCACATCCGCCGACACCAGCGACAAGTCGGTCTGCTGCACGGCAAAGCCCACTAAAAATGCCTGCGTCCACTCCACCATGGCATCTAAACGCTCTGGCAGGCTGTCATCGTCACTGGGTAGCAACAAGGCAAAACTAAAATCATTTTTCGCCAGCGCCGCAGCAGTGCTGTCAATCAGGCTGGTGACCTGTTGCTTTAATTCGACAGGCAGCGCCTGGCCATCATTAAGAAAATCATGCAACACCGGCATTAGCTGCTGTGCGTCTGGTTCGACACCGGCACTTAACAGCCCGGCAATCAGGCCATGCACCTCTGCAGCAGAGGCCATCACATAGGCCTGATCCAGTTTGTACATCCACTCATCGTAGCTCAGTAAAAAAGGGCTGCTCATATAACCATTCGTGCTGTGTTTGACTCGCTTTATGCTACCACCACAGTGAAGAAGCGCCAACTTTAGCCGCAGAAAAACTGCGCCAGCGCACAGCGTAAACAAAAGTTGCTGCAAAACCATGCAACTAGCAAAGCTTGCGGCAAAAGCAGTGCCGCCAGCCCTATACAGCGCCGCACGCAGTGTTATACTTAAGGCCGTTCTCTGAGTTGTTGGTGATCAGGTGGATGTCCCTGAGCCGATAATTGTTTTTAAAAAGGGATTCTTCTGCGCTGCCAGTGTGCAAGCCCGGCCCGTACCGGGAAGCCTGAGGCAGCCATCTGACTCCCGCCTTGAACCTATGGTTCAAGGGCTAACACCAGACACGGCAATTTGGAGAACCTCTTTTATTTACCCGCCAATGCGGCATACTGTGGCCAGTTTCCAGTTAACAGCACCAGCTTATGTCCTTATCGATTAATACTCGCCAGCAAGTGCGGGCGCTGATACGCCAACGACGCAAACAATTAACCCCAAACCAGCAGCAACACGCAGCATCGCAATTAGTGCAGCAGGTACTGGCATTGCCACAGTTGCAGCACAAACAACATATAGCGCTGTATTTAGCCAACGATGGTGAGCTAGACCCCTACCCGCTGATGCAAGCACTGTGGCAACAAGGAAAACAGTTGTACTTGCCCGTTTTGCACCCCTTTACTGCCGGTTTTCTGCTATTTATACACTACACCCCAGACACCCTGCTTTACCCCAACCGTTTTGGTATACCAGAGCCGTTGCCAGAATGTCACCGCATACTACCGTTAAATCAACTTGAGCTAATTTTTACTCCGTTGGTAGCTTTTGATAAAGCCGGCAACCGATTGGGTATGGGCGGCGGTTTTTATGACAGAACCCTGGCGCAACTGCCCCAAAATAGCCCATGTGAGGTGATTGGTTTAGCACATAGTTGCCAACAAGTGGAGGCGGTGCCCACCGAAGCCTGGGATATACCGCTAAAGCAAATTATTACACCCGAGCAGCGGTTCTCATTCTTTTGATGCTACCTGCCTGATGCGCAAAAGCAGGCCAGAAACGCAATCTGGTCGTCACAGAGTGTCTGAGCCCTGCCGTAGGCACAAGGGCGAGTTGCTGTGACGAGCCAGAGGGCGTATTGTGGCCGGCAATTTCACCGCCGAGCATTCGTGCAACTGTTTTAACCTTTTTCTGCTTTTGCCCTTTTGTCGGCAACCCCTTTCGATATAATATCCATCTGTATGGCTAAACCGATTTGGATCAGTAATGACACAAGATGAAATGAAAAAAAATGCCGCCTGGGCAGCTTTGCAGTATGTACCGCGTAATACCGTGGTAGGTGTCGGTACCGGCTCAACGGTGAATCATTTTATCGATGCCCTGGCCAGCATTAAGCATGAAATTAAAGGTGCGGTATCCAGCTCGGTACAATCTACCGAGAAGCTTAAAGCCTTAGGTATAGCGGTACTGGATCTCAACAGCATCGACAGCTTTAGCGTTTACGTAGACGGTGCCGATGAGATAAACCAGCACAAGCACATGATCAAAGGCGGTGGCGCTGCCCTTACCCGCGAGAAAATTGTTGCTGCTGTTGCCGAGCAGTTTATTTGTATCGTTGACCAGAGCAAGCAGGTTGACGTGCTGGGTAAGTTTCCACTGCCGGTTGAGGTTATTCCGATGGCGTCGGCCTATGTGGCGCGTGAGCTAACAAAATTAGGCGGCAGGCCGGTGCTGCGCCAGGGCGTTATTACCGACAACGGCAATGTGATTTTAGATGTGCACGATTTGGCTATCACCGAACCACTACAGCTAGAGCAGCAAATCAACAATATCGTTGGTGTGGTGTGTAACGGCATTTTTGCGCAGCGCGGTGCCGATATGGTGCTGGTAGGCAGTGCGCAAGGCACCAAAGTCATTGAATAAACGCCAGATAAAAGCAACAACGTGAAGCATTAACAGCAGGGCCCACGAAAATACAACAAGAACAATAATAAAACCTAACTGAATTTATTTTTAATTTAATGAAGAGAGTGACATGGAAAAATTTTCGCTGGCCAAAGACAAAATAAAAATATTGCTGCTGGAAGGCCTGCACCAAAGTGCAGTACAAAGCTTTAAAAACCAGGGCTACAGCAATATCGAATATTTAAAAACTTCACTGCCGGAAGACGAACTGATAGAGCGCATTAAAGATGTGCACTTTATCGGCATTCGCTCACGCACCCAGTTAACCGAAAAAGTGCTGGATGCCGCCGGCAAATTAGTAGCTATTGGCTGTTTTTGTATCGGCACTAATCAGGTCGATTTAACTGCTGCGTTAAAACGGGCGATACCGGTGTTTAATGCGCCGTTTTCTAACACCCGCTCGGTAGCCGAGCTAGTATTGGGCGAAATTATTATGCTGCTGCGCGGTATTCCGCAGCGCTCAGCTGCCGCACATCGTGGCGAGTGGCAAAAAACCGCCAATAACTCGTTTGAAGCGCGCGGTAAAACCCTGGGTATTATCGGTTATGGCCATATCGGCACCCAGCTTAGCATCATGGCCGAAAACATCGGCATGCGGGTGCAGTTTTACGATATCGAAGACAAGCTGGTGCTGGGTAACGCCACTCAGGTCGATTTTGGTACCCTGCTAAAAACCTCTGATGTTATTACTCTGCATGTGCCGGAAACGCCGCAAACCAAAAATATGATTGGCGAGGCCGAACTTGAGCTGATGAAGCCCGGTAGCATTTTAATTAATGCCTCACGCGGTACCGTGGTCGACATTGATGCGTTAACCGAAGCACTGCGCAGCAAAAAGCTGGCCGGTGCGGCGATAGACGTGTTCCCGGTTGAACCTAAAGGTAACGATGAAGAATTTATCTCGCCACTGCGTGAGTTCGACAACGTGATATTAACGCCACACATTGGCGGCTCAACCCAGGAAGCTCAGGAAAATATCGGCTTTGAAGTGGCTGGCAAGCTGGTGAAATACAGTGATAACGGCTCTACCCTGTCGGCGGTTAACTTCCCGGAAGTGTCTCTGCCAGAGCATAAAGGCCGCTCACGCTTACTGCATATTCATAAAAACCAGCCGGGTGTGCTAACCAAGATTAACGAAGCCTTTGCCAAGCACAATATCAACATCGCCGGTCAGTACCTGCAAACCAATGCCGATATTGGTTATGTGGTGATTGATATCGACTCAGATGATGTAGAGCAAGCGCTTAACGAGCTAAAAGCTATTCCGGGTACATTACGCGCACGCGTACTGCACTAAGCTATAACCACTAAAGCAAAAGCCCGCAAAAGCGGGCTTTATTATTTGTAACATCGATTGAACCGGTATGCTCACGCTAACACGCCGTGAACCCATCCCTGGGGGCTCGATTATAAACTTCATCCATGAAGTTTATCCGGTGGACCAGCTGCGCTGTTCAAATTCGCTCCAGACGAATTTGTCAGCATCCTGGCCTGCAACGGTTAGCTTAGAGCATACCGATTCATCTAATTCAAAATCGATTACTCATCATCCTGCATTTCGCTTAGCAGCGTCTCAGCCAACTCATCTGGCAGTACCACTACGCCCGGGCCATCGGTATCCGGCAGCACGGCAATGGCTAGCTCGTCGCCATTTAAGCCAGATGTCCACTTATCCAGCCAGGTGTCTACATCCACTGCCTGCGCAGTACAGTGCGACCATTCACCCTCAATCCACTGCTCGGCGAGCTCAGCATGTGGCCACACCGGAATACAACGCTCATCTTCGGCGCTCACCAGTACAAAACCATCGTCATCAACTAAGATCCAGATCTTCTCCAGATCAGCGACTGCCTGAATAAAGTAAGCGTAACGCTGTTCAGCATCCAGCGCGGTAATGCGGTTAAGTTCGTCGGCAGTTAATTGGTATTCCATAATCAGGTTCCTAAAGTGGCAGCAAGAATGGCGCTAATGATGACGGATCTGAGGGCGATTTACCAATAAAATTAAGTAAACCAGGCACTGCCTGCGGCCAGCAGCAAGGCATAACGTGTCGCTTTGCCCAGCAGCACTAACAGCAGAAATACGCTAAAACGCACTTTTAGCACACCTGCCACCAGCGTAAGCGGATCACCCACCACCGGCAGCCAGGCTAGTAACAGGCTCCAGCTACCGTAGCGTTGAAATTGCTGCTGCGCCCGGCTAAGCGCAGCGGGCGACACCGGAAACCAGCGCTTGTGCTGAAAATCCAGCAAACGAGTGCCCAGATACCAGTTAACACAAGAACCCAGCGTATTGCCGGCAGTGGCAGCAATAAACAGCCACAGCAGGCTGTAACCCTGTGCTTGCAAGGTCAGCAGTAATACCTCACTGGAGGCGGGAAATAAGGTTGCGGCAATAAAGCCGCTAAAAAATAAACTCAGGTAAGCCATGAACAAAACAGGGCTTAACTGCCGCCCCGTCTTTATATTTCACTAGCTAAACAGTACTTGCCAGGCCAGGCGCAGCCAAATCGCCCACAGCACCGCACAACCAAGCAGAAAGACATTAAAGCGGCTACGCACATGGTTGGTACCAATATGAATAACGGTATGCACAATACGCAGTAAAACAAAAGCCGCGCCCAAGGCTGCATAAGCTATATCGGCCAGGCCCAGTTGCAACACAAACAACACGCTGAATAAGTACAGCATCGGCATTTGAAACTGGTTATCAAAGTTACGGCTGGTGGCAATCACCTGCTCGTTCGCGCCGGTCAGGTTCATGGTTTTAAACGCCGCCACACTGATTTCTTTGTTTTTTGCCGCCCTAATACGCCGCCGGCCCATCAAGATCATTACTACGCTGGTCAGCAACACCTGCACAAATACCGGTATTAATACTAATTTTTCCATGCTGTTCTCCTTAAAAAGTTGTGCAGAGCTTAATGCAGCGCATCAAAAGAAGCCAGCGTCTTAAAACTGACATCTTCAGCCTTTATATTTTGCTTAAAGATAGGGTTATACTGCGTCGTCTTTTTGGTTAGGTGACGCTATGGCGCAATTATATTTTTACTACTCGGCAATGAACGCCGGTAAGTCGACCTCTTTACTGCAAAGTGCTTATAACTATCAGGAAAGAGGCATGACAGTGGCTATTTACACCGCAGCGCTGGATAACCGCTTCGGTTTGGGCAAGGTCAGCTCACGCATTGGTCTGGCAATGGATGCGTACATTTTTGACGGTGAGTTTGATTTTGTCGCGCATATACAGCAGTTAAAGCAGCAAGGCCGGTTAGATTGCGTGCTGATAGACGAGGCACAGTTTTTATCTAAAGCCCAGGTGCGACAGCTGACTGATGTGGTAGACACACTGAACATACCGGTGCTGGCTTTTGGCCTGCGTACCGACTTTTTAGGTGAAACCTTTGCCGGCAGCGAGGCGCTACTGGCCTGGGCCGATAAACTGATCGAGCTGAAAACCATTTGTCACTGCGGCCGCAAAGCCAACTTTGTGGTGCGGCTGGACGAGCACGGCAAGGCCGCTACTGCAGGCTCGCAGGTGCAAATTGGCGGTAACGAAAGCTATGTGTCAATGTGCCGGGCGCACTTTAAAGCCCTGGTGTGGCAAGACAAACAAACGGAGTAAAACATGAAAATTCTCTATGGCGTGCAGGCAACCGGTAATGGTCATATCAGCAGAGCCCGCGCCATGGAGCCTTATCTGACAGAGGCTGGCGCACAGGTAGATTACCTGTTCTCTGGCCGCGAGCCGTCACAATTTTTTGATATGCAGCAGTTTGGTAACTATAGCGTCAAACGCGGCCTCACCTTTATCACCCAAGCCGGCCGGGTTAATTACTGGCAAAGTATTAAGCAGGCCTCGCTGCGCCAACTACGGCAAGACATTACCCAGTTGGATGTCAGTGCTTACGACTTTATCCTGACTGACTTTGAGCCTATCACCGCCCATGCTGCGCGTCGCGCCGGCAAACACAGTATCGCGCTTGGCCATCAGTATGCGTTTTTACACCAAATCCCCATGCAGCATGCCAATATGATGACGCAACTGGTGTTTAAACACTTTGCCCCGGCGCAAACCCAGCTGGGGCTGCACTGGCATCATTTTAACCAGCCGATATTGCCGCCGATTATTGACGGTGCGCCACACAGCTTTGACGTTAAAGAGAACAAAGTGCTGGTGTATTTACCCTTTGAGCAGCAACAGCAGGTAATAGGCATGCTACAGCCACTGACAGACTATCAGTTTTACCTGTACGGCCCGGGTTTAATCGCAGAAAGCCTCGGTCATATTCATACCCACCCACCGGCGCTGCAGCCATTTAAAAATGACTTAGCCAGCTGCCACTTTGTGCTCAGTAACGCCGGCTTTGAGTTGATAAGCGAAGCACTGCAGCTGAATAAGCGTATTTTGGTAAAGCCATTAAACGGTCAGATGGAGCAGCACTCTAACGCCTTAGCATTAAAGCAGCTTAATTTAGCCGCCACCACGGATAGCTTAAACAGCCAGCACATCGCCAACTGGTTAAGCAGCAACCAACGTTACAACAAGGTGCACTACCCTAATGTCGCTAAAGCAATCAGTGAATGGCTATTGCAGGGTGCAACAAGCCCTGTTGCCCGACTGAGCCAACAGCTCTGGGGTTAAGGGGAGGCAATTTTGGCCAAAACAGCCAAATCCGTTATAGTAAAAGCGTATTGTTTATTGAGCATACTATGGCAGCTACCTCTCATGCTTTACCGCACTTCTGGCCGGTGCTAGACGCCATCCCCACTCCTTTGCTGTATAAAGAGCACAGCCATAGTCGTATTTTGGCGAACTTGGCTGCGCTGACACTGCTACAGCGCGACCCCGGGCAGAAAGAACTGTCACTGGCCGATATTCAGCAGTTACCGCTGTATAACGCTGACAACAGCAAACGCTATGATTTACTGCACAACCCGCTATTACTGGCACTTAGCGGCACTGAACTGCAACTGAGTCTGTTAGTCGGTGACAGTGCCTCCCCCGACAGCCGCCGTTGCTATCAGCTACACAGTAAATTGGTTGTACTGTCTTTTACCCTGCACAGCAGCATGTTAATCAGCCTGCTGCCCACGGCAGACCATTCAGATGTAATAAGCAGTCAGTTACCGGCTACTGATATCGCCGAGCTGGAAGAAGCGCTGGCGTTTGACAAGCTTATTTCGCTGATTTCCACAGAACTGATTAATGTACAGGATCAACAGCTGGACCAGCATATTCAGGATGCACTGGCCGCGCTGGGTGAGTTTTGTCACAGTGACCGCAGCTATGTGTTTCAGTTTAGCGCCGACTGCAGCGAAATGAGTAACACCCACGAATGGGTGCGTCATGGCATTAGCAGCCATCAGGCCCAGTTACAGCAGATTCCACAATCCGCTTTACCTTATTTTTTTGAAAAAATGCAGCAAGATTATGTATTTGCGGTCAGTGATGTCAGTAAGCTGCCAGCAGAAGCCGCTGCAGAGCAGCAAGAATTTGTCGCTGAAGATATACAGTCGGTACTGTGCTGCGCCATGCGCTCTGACGAGCAATTGCTGGGTTTTGTCGGCTGCGACATGGTGTCGCGCCGCCGTGACTGGACAAATACCGATCTGCGCCGGATGAAACTGGTTGGCGATATGCTGGCCAAAACGTTGCAAAATGTGCGCTATCGTCAATCACTACAACAGATGCAACAACAACTGCTGGCAGCCAACAACGAGCTCACCCAGCTGGCCAATCAGGATGGCCTGACCGGTATCGCCAACCGCCGTCAGTTCGACCATTGCCTTGCCAGCGAACTCAAACGTTGTAGTCGTAGCGAACAACCGCTGGGGCTTATTCTGTTAGATATAGACCACTTTAAAAGCTATAACGATCATTATGGGCATCAAGCCGGCGACACGGCACTTAAACAGCTGGCAACAGTATTACAGCAGCAGGTAAAACGCCAGGGCGAGCTGGCGGCCCGCTATGGTGGCGAAGAGTTTGCCATTATTTTGCCCGGCAGCAACCTCTCGGCCTGCCGACAAGTGGCCAACAATATCCGGCAGCAACTGGGCCAGCTTGCTATCAGCCACCAGCATAGCGACATAAAACCCTACCTGACAGTTAGCCTGGGCTATTGCAGTAGTGTACCAACAAAACAGTGCGATGCCCTGCAACTACTAAAACGGGTCGACTCTGCATTGTATCTGGCGAAAAATACCGGTCGCGATCAAGCCTGCCCGGCACAATAAGCAGCAATAAAAAAGGCAGCCATAGCTGCCTTTTTTATTAATCGTAAAACCTGGCGCGTTTTTGCACCCGCTGATACAACTCTGCCGGTCGGGTTAACATCTGGCCACCGTCGCGTGTTAGCGGCACCCAGGGTATTAAGCCCCTGCCTGTAGCAGGCTTCACACTGAACAAGTCCAGCGGCAGTGAGATATAAAAACCTTTATTAAAGCTACCTTCGCCAAACTCACGTGACGACACATTGGTTTTAGCGGCAAAAGCACCCACTACGATGCCGCTGTCAAAGCGCCGGGCAATACCAAAATTAACGCCATAATCCTGCGCCAAAAAGCGGCCAATATTAAAGCTTAATAAGGTGTTATCTATAAACTCAGGCTGCCAGTACACATTGATATGGCCGGTCACCGTGTCGTAATCCCGAAACGAGACTCTGTCTTCAAAAGAACGCTGCTTCACATAGTTAACATCTGCACCTATGGCAATATTACTGTCTAGCGGCGCATATAAAAACTCGCCACCGACACCGCCGTACATCATCTCTAAATAGCCACCATAGGCCTGGGCATAGACATTTTCACTCAACCTGTCAGACCAGGTCAGCGTTAAAGAGTCCAGTTGTACATCACTATTCGTCACATATTCACGTACATAGGTACGCACCCGTGGTAAAAATGCCGCTTGCGAGTCAACCTTAAAGTTAAACTTATCGTAGTTGCTGATCAGGTTCGTTTTAACCACACCGCGCAATGTCAGGTTATCGTTAAGGCGAAAATCGTTACCCCAAAGCGCGGCAGCCTGATAAAGATAAAAGGCTTCCGGGTTACCCCATGACTGGCTCCACAGCAGCTCTACCCAGGGCGTCCAAAACCGGCTATTCGCCTGATAATCCCAGCTCGGTGCTGTCATATCTGGGTTGCGGTTAACATAACTGCTGCGTACGTCATTCTGTAACGACTGATAACGCGCCGCTTGTTTAAATTCGGCGGCATCTATCTGTACAGTCAGCATTGGCAGGCGCGCAGTTTCATGGGTAATGTCGTATTGGGTTATTTGCTCAGGCAAATTAGCTGCCAACACCCGGCCGACACGCTCCATACCCTCATCATGATCCCGATAGCGCAGCTGCACACCGCTAATAATCACTTTGTTGTCTTGCAGCGCCAGTTTGCGCACATAAAAGCCGCCCTCACGCAACAGCACGCCAGCCAATTGTGGCAGGGCGATATCGTTGGCATTAACCGCAACAAACTCCGGCACTACAACCGGCGGGCTATCTATTCTCGCTGGCACAGCGCTATTAAAACCATAGTTATAACTCACCGCAAACCCTAAGGTGTTGCCGCGCTGATAGCTTAAACTCAGGTCGAAGTAGTCTGCTGCACGATAAACCGCACCAAAGTTCCAGCGGCTGTCCTGCCCTAAGCGGCCGGCCCTGTCTGTTTGGTAGTCATTGCCGTCATACTCAGCTTTTAAGCGCAGCGCCGGCCAGGGCGTTTGATATTCAATACCACCAAACAGCGCTGCCGGGCCTTTAAAAAATTTATCGAAATTCACCGAGCCACCGGTGCCGGCAAAGCCACTGGGGCGTTTACAGAAGCTATCTTTCAGCTCACAAAAGGGGTTATCAATATTGCCGCTGCGGCCCAAATAGCCCCAGCCTAACCCCAAATGTACATCTAATGGCCCCAGCCGTTTACTGGCGGTAAGGTATTCACTTTCAAAAAAGCCGGTACCGCCGAAGTCCCGAATGCCCAACGCCAGCTGCGGCAGGTAATAGCTTTCATCTAACAGCTTGAGCTTTAGATCTATGCCTTTATCTTTTAACGTCTGGTCACCACTAAAACCAGGATCATTGCTGTATAAGCGGGTGCGTACGTCGGTGTAACGTATGGTCGACTCCAGCCAGGGAAATAACTGAATAGACGCCGACCAAAAGCGGTATTCCTCGTTATCGGCATACTGAAAACTAAAATCACCGTCGGCAGCCATGCGCGCCGTTGGCATTTGAATAAGACCGATACCGCCGTGTGTCATCTGCGAATAGCGCGGCAGAGGCGTGCTATCTTGTGCCGCCTGCAAGGTAGCGGCAAAAAGCGTGCTGAATAACGCAGCAAAGTGAAATAACGGCTTCATAATTCAATCCGGTTTATTAAAAGTTGCAGCACTTCGTTGTTCAACTGGGTTAATTGCTCAGCAGGTACGCCAGTGTCAAACGGCACATAGATAACGGCACCACTACCAGGCAAGGTTTGCTCATTATTCCAATAGGCAACGCCAAGGCGCTGCTTATTGGCGTCGGGGGTGATAAGCCAGGCGATACTGTCATCGGCCAGCGCCAGAGGCTTTGCCATTTGGATATAGTCAGCGACCGTTTTGCCAGCAATTAACTCATAGTCAGCAGCACGTGCTACCGCACCGGTAACTGTTACGCGGCCAGAACGGCCGCCAAGTTGCAGAACATAGTCACCCGAGTCGAAACGGGGGTTCGCGTTAGCCTCTATACGGGCCAAATCAATATCAAGCCGCAGCGGCACTCTAAAAGCATAAGCCGACTGCGCTAAATAGCGATAAAAACCCTGCAATTCAGGCGCTTTACTGCTTAAGGTTTCCAGCGTAGTTAAGGTTCGTTGCAATACCGGTTGATTACGGTTTAACGTATCACGGCTAAATAACTTAGCTTCAGGCCAATAACTGTATTGGTTATAACCGGCCTCCGTTAATACGGTAGCTAAGTCCGGGTTATCGGCAAATCGCAGGGTTTTGTCAGCCAGTTGCACCGTCACAGCCGCGTTAACACTGCCCGCCACCAACAGGCTAAGCGATATTATTGCCTTAAGCTTCATAATGCATTACTCAAGAAAGTTAGTTCAAACACCGGCCAAGACGGTGAAGGCTGCTGAATACTGCGCAATAACTTGCCATTGGCTTTGTTGAACCAGTACATATTGGTCAAGCTGTGCTCATCAGTGCCAAAAGTCACATGCTCTGCAACAACAAAGGTGGTGTAGTTTTGCAGCAGCACACTTATTGACTCTTCACCCTGAAAACGAAAATCTGAACGGGCGATAATGCCGTGCTGCCGGTCCTTTGCAAAATCTAATTGCCGCTGCCAGCTAGCGCCTTTTATCAGTGTATTAATATCCAGGCTTAGCGGATCAGGCCCAGTTGCTGCAGTAAACAGCAAATCGTTAGTAAGATTCAGGCTTTTAACCACGCGCCCATGTTCAGTAATTAACATGGCGTCATCAGCCGAGATCCACTTATATTGGCCATGCTCTAAATACGCCAATGCCATAACTGCACGCGGCGCATCACCGGGTTTAACCATCAGCAAGCCATAACGCGAGGCCTGCACCTGTGCCCTGCTTATTTCAGCATCTGCCGGGGTGCTAAATGCGGTAGTAATAGAATCCCAGTACACTTTGTAGGTACCAGCCGGGCCGGCGCACGCCGATAACAGGCTAGCCGCCGCCAGTGAGAGCAGATATTGTCTTTTCATAGATTTGCCGCAAATAAAAAGCCGCCTAAAGGCGGCTTTTTTATAAACAAAAACTTAGTTACCAGTAGTGGTCGCTGTACCAGTAGTAGTAGTAGGCGGATCAATTGGATCCACCGGATCTACCGGGTCAACTGAAGAACCACGGTTGTTAGAGATAACCGCAGCAGCAACAGCAACACCTACAACACCAGCAGCAACAGTAGTAGTCGCTACACCACCGATAGTGCCTTCTTTAGCATCTGCACCACCGGCACCTTGAGCATTAACACCAGCAGATAAAGCTAAAGCTGCAGCAGCAATAACTAATTTATTCATAACATTTCCCTCAATTAAAAACTTAGGTTTCCAAGTCAGTGAAGATTAAACTAAAGCAAAGCCTTACTCAACCTCTAAATCGCGTTTTTACCATTTTTTTTACGTAATTTCATGCAATCAGGCCCGGCACATCTTTACATTAACAGTATTTCTGCCCGGCAGCTTTTGCCACTACCGCCTCGGGCGCCGCGGCGCTTTCCGCGGCTAATGCGACCTCACTCGAACCCACAACATTTAATGTCACCGCACCGGGCACGCCCAGCTCTGCATCACAGCCGGCTTTTACTACCAAATCACTGCTGGCACAGCTGTAATTAAAGCCGGTTGGCGCACAGCGCATTGCATCAATAATACTCTCGACATTAAAGCTGTCACACAGGCTATCTAATTGCAGCAACAGGCTATGCATCTCCGGCCAGGTTAACCGCACTTCGTCAGCGGCCATAATACGCGGGTGGGCGGTTTCCCGCACGTTCTCACCAATTAACAGCTCTTCATACAGCTTTTCACCCGGGCGCAGGCCGGTAAACTTAATTTCTATATCACCATTGGGGTGAATTTCATCTTTCACCTCAAGCCCCATCAGGTGGATCATACGCTTGGCTAAATCAGCAATTTTTACCGGCTCGCCCATATCCAGTACATACACATCGCCGCCTTTGCCCATGGCACCGGCCTGCAATACCAACTGGGCCGCCTCAGGTATGGTCATAAAGTAACGGATGATATCTTTATGGGTGACCGTTATCGGGCCACCTTTGCGTATCTGCTCCCGAAACAGCGGCACCACAGAGCCGCTGGAGCCGAGCACATTGCCAAAACGCACCATACAAAAACGGGTAGCACTTTGGCGCTGGGCTAACGCCTGCAGTACCAGCTCGGCTAAACGCTTAGATGCCCCCATGACATTGGTTGGTCGCACCGCTTTATCAGTTGAAATCAATACAAAGGTTTCAACCCCGGCGCTTATCGCAGCTTCCGCGGCATACCAGGTACCAAACACATTGTTGCGCACCCCTTCTACTACGTTATATTCCACTAAGGGCACGTGTTTATAGGCCGCAGCGTGGTAAACCGTCTGTACGTTAAAGGCTTTCATTACCGTTTCCAGCCGGCTACGGCGCTGCACAGTGCCCATTACCGGAATTAGCTTAATATCCAGTTCCTGCTGTTTTATCAGGCTGCTTAATTCCTGCTCTATGCTGTAAAGGCCAAATTCCGACAGTTCAAACAGCACCAGCACTGTGGGCTCACAGCGCAGTATTTGCCGGCATAACTCAGAGCCTATAGAGCCGCCGGCACCGGTTACCATTACCACCTTGCCTTTAATATTCGCCTGCATCAACTTGGCTTTAGGCGCTACCGGGTCGCGCCCCAGCAAGTCTTCAATTTTCACATCCTGCAACTCATCTATGCGCATAGAGCCATCGACCAGATCACTCATACCCGGTATCGACTGCACAGGAATGGGCAGCTCTTCTAGGGCGTCTAACACTTCACGGCGCCTGGCGCGGCTTACCGACGGCAGTGCCAGCAAAATACGGCTTATGTTATGTGATTTTATCAGGCTGGTAATCTGTGCCGGTGCCCCCACCGGCACCCCTAAGATAGTCGAACGGTGCAAGGTTGTATCATCGTCAACAAACACCACCGGGTGATATTGCTCGCCGTTAATCAGTGCCTGCGCCAACTGGCGGCCAGATGAACCGGCACCATAAATAAGCACACGCTCTTTATGGCCATTATTGCGCTGTACTAAAAACATTCTGGCCAGTAAGCGTAAACCGCCCGAGGTCACCAGCGCTAAAATGGCATACACAAATATCAGGTTACCTTTGTCATGCACCTGTAACACGCCAAATAACAGTGCCAGAATAAAGGCGCTGCTAACAATACCACTTAATACCGCACCCAGCGCATGCTGGCCGATATAACGAATAACGGCGCGGTACAAACCCAACTTAGTAAAAATAAACAGGGTAACAGGCAGTGTTATGGCAAACGCCAGTGCAATTTGCGGTACGTCAGTACGCTGCTCGTGCTGCGTTAAAAAATACGCAGCAAACAGTGAGCTAATTAAAAAAAACATATCCGCTGAAACAGAAATTAACCGTTTTACTGCCCTGGGCAAACCCAGCAACCATGCCAGCATGTATTACTCCAACCACTTGTCGCCACAAAGAACGACGCTATGTACCGTTTAAACTGTCGCTAGTATAGCACTTACCGGGCTAAAGCCTTAATGCTTGCCATTAGCCAATAAGTTTTGCAGCCAACTATTAAAAGCCGGCCCTAATTGTTTATCACGCAGGCCATATTCAACAAAAGCCTGCATATAGCCCAGCTTATTGCCACAATCGTGGCTGCGGCCCGTTAAATGGTACGCGTTAACCGCTTCCGCTTCCATTAACAGGGCGATGGCATCGGTAAGCTGAATTTCATCGCCGGCACCGACCGGGGTGCGGCGTAAGCATTGCCAAATATGCGGGCTAAACACATAACGACCCACTACAGCCAGGTTCGACGGCGCCTCTTCAACTGCGGGCTTTTCCACTATCGCCGTCATATTTACTGACTCGCCCGGCTTCATCTTGTGGCCCTCTACATCAGCCACGCCGTAGCTACTGACTAACTGCTGCGGCACAGGCTCTACCATCACCTGGCTGATACCGCTTTGCTGGTACAGCTTTACCATGGCAGCCAGATTATCACGGCTTAAATCGCTATCGTAGCTGTCAATCAGCACATCAGGCAAAAGCACAGCAAAAGGCGCGTCGCCTACCAATGGTAAGGCGCATAACACCGCATGGCCTAAGCCCTTGGCTTCGCCCTGGCGTACATGCATTATGGT
Source organism: Pseudomonadota bacterium (assembly GCA_040752955.1). Taxonomy (GTDB): domain Bacteria; phylum Pseudomonadota; class Gammaproteobacteria; order Enterobacterales; family Alteromonadaceae; genus Alishewanella. The sequence goes on along the minus strand of JBFMHG010000003.1, from coordinate 175,800 downwards.
CACATCTTTCGGGCAAATGGCCTGCACTTCGTCCAGCAATTGGCGCTTAACCCGTTTTTCCAGCATAGACTCAAGCTCAAAGCTTTTATCAAAATGGTTTTCAATGCTGTTTTTCGACGAATGGGTCACCAACACAATCTCTTTTATACCGGCTGCGATGCACTCTTGCACCACATACTGGATAAGTGGCTTATCTACCACAGGTAGCATTTCTTTCGGTATGGCTTTAGTGGCCGGTAACATGCGCGTCCCCAACCCAGCCACTGGAATCACCGCTTTACGCACTTTATGACTACTTTGCATAACTATCCTTGAATTTAGTTATCAGTAGTGAGTGTTGAGTCGTGAGCTCAACACTCAACACTCAACACTCAACACTATAATAACCTTTATACCAATCGACAAAGCGTTGCACCCCCACCTCAATCGGTGTGGCAGGTTTAAAACCAACCGCTTGCTGCAAATCGTCAATATCTGCATAGGTCGCTGGTACATCGCCGTCCTGCATAGGCAAATACTGTTTAATTGCGTCTTTGCCCAATGCTTTCTCAATAGCTTCGATAAAGGTCATCAATTTTACCGGCTGGTTGTTGCCAATATTAAAAATTTTGTAGGGTGCGCAACTTTCTGATGCATCAGCGCCATTCCAATTTGGCTTTGCTACCGGCGGTTTATCCTGAATGCGGATAATACCCTCAACAATGTCATCTATATAGGTAAAATCGCGTTGCATTTGGCCGTGGTTAAACACTTTAATCGGCTGACCTTCGGCAATGGCTTTGGTAAATAAAAACATCGCCATATCAGGCCGGCCCCAAGGGCCGTAAACGGTAAAAAACCGCAGGCCGGTAGTGGGGATGCCGTATAAATGGCTGTAGGTATGGGCCATCAGCTCATTTGCTTTCTTTGTTGCCGCATACAAAGACACCGGGTGGTCTACTCTGTCAGAAGTCGCGAATGGCATCTTGGCATTCATACCATAAACAGAGCTGGACGAAGCGTACACCAAGTGCTCGATGTTGTGCCTACGACACCCCTCCAAAATGGTCAAAGTGCCAATAAGATTGCTATCTGCATAGGCCATGGGGTTTTCCAGCGAATAACGCACCCCAGCTTGTGCACCTAAATGGATAACACGTTGAAACTGGCAGCGGGCAAATAACGCCGCTATACCGTCACGATCAGCCAGATCTAACTGTACAAAATCAAAGCCCGGTTTATCTGTCAGCTGCGCTAAACGATCGCGCTTTAACTGCACTTCGTAATAATCATTCAGATTATCAATACCGGTAACCTGATGCCCAAGCGCCAGCAGCCGCTGACTAACATAAAACCCAATAAACCCGGCCGCACCGGTAACTAAAAATCGCATCTGAACACCATATGTGAGTTGTGAGTGGTTAATTCTGAGTGGTTAACTCAACACCCAGCACTAATCACTCAACACTAATCTAGTCGCTACCAAATAAATCTCGGGTATACACTTTATCTTCAACATCAGCTAAGGCATCGCTGCGCCGGTTCGCCACGATCACGTCGGAAATTCGCTTGAACTCGGCCAAGTCGGTAATAACGCGGGAGTGGAAAAACTCGCTTTGTTTAAGCTCCGGCTCAAATACTACCACTTCAATGCCTTTGGCTTTTAAGCGTTTCATAATGCCTTGTATGGCTGAGGCCCTGAAATTATCCGAGCCCGACTTCATTACCAGCCGGTATACGCCAACAATACGCGGGTTGCGTTTTAAAATAGAGTCGGCGATAAAGTCTTTACGGGTTCGGTTGGCATCTACAATGGCCTGAATCATATTGTTAGGCACATCTTTGTAGTTAGCCAATAGCTGCTTGGTGTCTTTGGGTAAACAATAGCCACCATAACCAAAACTGGGGTTATTATAGTGCTTGCCAATACGTGGGTCTAACCCTACGCCTTCAATAATCTGCCGGCTATCCAGGCCATGGCTTTCAGCATAGCTGTCCAGCTCGTTAAAATAGGCCACCCGCATCGCCAGATAAGTATTACTAAACAGTTTTATGGCCTCAGCTTCAGTACTGTCGGTAAACAGCAGCGGAATATCTTGCTTTATCGCGCCCTGCTGCAGCAAGGTAGCAAACTGCTGTGCGCGCTCGCTTTGCTCACCGACAATAATACGCGACGGGTAAAGGTTATCGTATAACGCGCGGCCTTCACGCAAAAACTCTGGCGAAAATATCAGGTTGTCAGTGCCAAACTTTTGCCTTGCCGCTGCGGTATACCCCACAGGCACGGTAGACTTAATTACCATTACTGCATTCGGGTTTATCGCCATCACATCGCTAATCACGGCCTCAACACTTTTGGTATTAAAGTAGTTAGTCTCAGGGTCATAATCGGTAGGGGTAGCAATAATTACAAAATCAGCACCGGCAAACGCGGCTTGCTTATCCAGCGTGGCGGTAAAGTTTAGCGTTTTGTTTGCCAGAAAATCACTGATTTCTTTATCTTCAATCGGTGATTTTTTGCTGTTTAGCAAAGCCACTTTTTCAGCAACAATATCCAGCGCCACCACTTTATTATGCTGCGCTAATAACATCGCATTAGACAAACCGACATAGCCGGTACCGGCAATGGCTATTTTTAATCCTGACATAACAACCTTTTTAAATTGTGAGTTATGAGTGTTTAGTTATGAGTGTTTAGTTATGAGTTATGAGTTATGAGTTATGAGTTATGAGTTATGAGCGCGAAGTTTACCTTAAAACCAAGCCCCAAGCACTAAACACTAAACACTAAACACTAAACACTAATAATGACTTCTTTAACATAAGCCAAAAGCGCCTGCTGCAGTGCCTCTTTGGCCGCATCATCACCATGCACGATGCGCACCTTTGCAGGCTTTTTGCGCATGCCGCTGATAAAACGTACTAAACCTGTTTTATCAGCGTGGGCTGAATAGCCACTTAACGTAATAATTTCCGCGGCGATGCCAATGCGCTCACCGTCAATATCGACATAGCCGCCTTTGGGGCCATATTGTTGTATCGCATCGCCAAGGGTACCGCGCGCCTGATAGCCCACAAAAACGACTTGATGCGCTTTATCTGGTAATAGTGCTTTTAAGTAATTGACTACCCGGCCGCCCTCGCACATGCCGCTGGCGGCAATCACAATAGCTGGCTGGCGGCTTTGGGCTAAAAACTGCACTAACGTCTGGTGCCGGGCGTGATCATCTATGGTATGTAACTGCTCAAAGTTTAGCGGGTGACGCCCCTGCTTCAGCCGGCTTTTCGCTTCGCTATCCCAGTAAGGCTTTAATTCGCGGTAGGCCTGGTTAAAACGCGCGGCTAACGGCGAGTCGACGATAATTTGCAGCTCATCCCATTTCAGCTGCTGGTGAATTTTCTGCCCGCGTAGGCGGTGAATAATGGCCTCAAGCTCGTACAACAGCTCCTGGGTGCGGCCAATACTAAAGGCAGGAAACAACACCGTACCGTTATCTTTAAGCGAATGTAGCAGTACCTGCTCTAACCTTTTGATACGGCTGCGTCTGTCATCATGCTGCCTGTCACCATAGGTGCTTTCTATCACCACTTCATCAGCCGCATAGGGCGCCTTCGGTGCTGGCAATAGTGGCGCATAGGGCGCACCCAAATCCCCCGAGAACACGGTTTTATAGCCTTTTTTCAGTGGCGTATCATGTTTAAGCTCTACATAAGCCGAGCCTAAAATATGACCGGCGTGCTGAAAGCGTAGCATAGGGTCTGCGCCAACAAGTTCAGGTAACGCCACCCAGCGGTTAAAATCACAAGGCACTAACTGGCGGCGCAGCCGGGCTAACACACCACTTATTAACGCTGGGTCGCGACTAATACCCATTTTTACCGCATCTTCCAGCACCAGCGGCAACAATACCGACGACGCCTGAGTGCAATAAATAGGCCCATTAAAGCCAGCGGCTAATAAGTACGGAATGCGCCCAACATGGTCAATGTGCACATGGGTAACAATAAGCGCACGAATATGCTCAATGGCAAAATCAATCTGCGGCTTGCCCGCCGAACCGCTACTGGATACCTCAGCGCCCTGAAACAAACCGCAGTCAATCAGCAAGCCGTAGTAATCACTTAAGCGGTATTCATGGCAAGAGCCGGTAACGCCATCAACGGCGCCATGGTGGGTAAATTGGGGATTAGGGTATAGCGTAGACATCCGATGTCCTTGTTAATGATGAGTGTTTAGTTATGAGTGGTGAGTTAGTGTTTGGTGTTGCGTTGGGCTGCTTTTACTATGCTAGTTAGAAGCTTAATAAGTTCCTCGCTTTGGTTAAGTAAGCTTCTTACATGCGATTCTGTATTGTCGAGATAGCCAGTAGTACATAGAAGATCCAACCAATATTTTGCTTCGCGCGATTCCTTACTCGCAATACTCATCTTAGAGATAAAGTCCGCTTTTGACTGACCCGCCTGCGCCTCATTAATATTGGCTCCTATAGAAGTGCCGCTGCGCAACAGTTGTTTAGACAACACAAACTCTTTATGCTCTTTAACCAAATACTGATGAAGCCTAACAACGCGAACCGCAAAATCAAAAGCTTTACCTAATACATTATTCGATTCAACTGGCATCCGATGCCTCAATAAATCAACACATGCACTAGATATAGTCAAGATCTAATTTTTTACAAATTTAACACTAAACACTAAACACTATTTAACCCTATCCCCACTGCCCTTCCCGGCCACTGTCATAAAAATATACTTAAAATAATTCGCCAGAGTCAGGCTTTGCAGCATTTTGGCGTCGGTTTCTGCCAATAGCACCGGGGTAGACATATCTATCTCGTTCACCTGTGCCAGGCCGGTAATACCGGGGCGGGCTTTTAATACGCCGCGTTGTTCACGTTCATTAATAAGCTCTTCCTGGTTAAACAAACAGGGCCTTGGGCCTACCAGGCTCATATCCCCCCAAAGCACATTCCATAGCTGCGGCAGCTCGTCCAACTTAGTTTTGCGTAAAAACCCACCAAAAGGGGTTATGGCACTGGCGCTGGCCAAATGGCTGGCCACATGGGCAGTATCGGGCTTCATGGTACGAAACTTAACCAGCGTAAACGGCTTTTTATACCGCCCCACCCTAACCTGACGAAAGATCGGCGAACCAGTATCAAACAAACCAATAATAGTTAGGATAAACAGCACCGGAAAACCAAACACGAGGCCACAAAAAGCAAAAATAATGTCCAACAAACGAATCAACATAGAACCTCAAAAATTAAAAATTCAGCACTAAACACTCACACCTAAAAACTCACCACTCACCCCTTCGCTGCAAAGCAGCGAGCAATCCCCTCTTCCACCGTCACCGGCGGCGTCCAGCCTAGTGTTTGTTTTGTATGGGTTATATCTACCTGTAAATTACCACACAGCCGGTCTACAACGGCTTGCTTCCCGGTTAACTTACCGGCCAGTTTTAACCAACTCATTGGCACGGGTATTAACCACGGCTTTTTACCCGCAGCGCGGGTCATCAGTTGCAGTAGTTCCGTGGTAGAGACATCCTGGTCGTCGCTCACCAAGAACGTCTGGTTCGCTGCTTTGGGGTGATCAATACAGGTAACAACTAAATCAACCAGGTTATCCAATGCCACCAGGCTGCGCTGGTTATTTATCGCCCCTAAAGGCAGCGGCAAGTTTTTCTGTGCAAGTTTAGCGAGCTTACCAAAATTGCCCGGTGCATTGGGGCCATAAACCAGTGGCGGCCTTATAATAACCACTTCCATACCGGTATCAGCCGCAATTCGCTTAAGACCAATCTCTGCTTCAAGCTTAGATACCGCATAATCCTCTACCGGATCTGGTTTATCTGCGACGTTAAAAGGCCTGGTGTTGCTAATGCCATTGACGCCGATAGAACTTAAAAATATAAAACGTTTAATGCCGGAATTCGCGCACAGCTTTGCAAAGTTGAGTGTGGCCTCAGTGTTTACACGTTTAAATTCGGATAATGACTCTCCTGTCACGTGGGCCTTGGCAGCAAGATGAATAACTACATCTGAGCTGGGAAGAAAATCAGCGTCATGGGGTAAACAAGCAAGATCCTCCATCAAAACTTGAGTCACATTTTCTGAATAAGCTGATGATGTTAAGCGACGGCATAGCGAAATTAATGACACTTGCTGTTCAGCCAAATATTGCAACAACCTGTTTCCGATATATCCCGTACCGCCGGTTATCAGTATTTTTGAGTTCAAACGTCACATCCCACTATTATTTAGAAGCTCTTTATAAACAGATAAATGAGTTGAAACTACAGATCTAACATCAAACTCCTTTTCGGCAAGTATTCTCCCCTGACGCCCCATATCACCACGCAAATCATCATTACTGAGCAAACATTCGATAGCATCGCACAATGCGCCAACATCTCTGGTAGGCACAATAATACCGGTTACATTATTTATCACTGCCTCCGCACAACCCGGATTATCGGTAGTAATCACCGGACGTCCGCATGCAGCTGCTTCTATCAACACTTTCGGCAATCCCTCGCCATAATATGACGGCAAAACTACAATAGTTGATTGAGAAAAAAGGCTCGAAATATCCGACCTATGTCCAAAAAATTCAACGTGCCCCTCTTTATCCCACTGGGCAATCTCGCCGTCGGTAATACTGTGCGGATTCCCGTAGTCTGGCGCGCCAATCAGCCAAAACCTACAATCAATACCTTTGTTTTTAATCGAGCGAGCTGATTCTATAAATTCGTAAACGCCCTTCTCTTTCAATAGCCTGCACGCCATTGCTACAATTGGGGTCCCGTTTGGGGGCTCTGTAACTGTGTATTCCGTTAAGTCAGCGCCAGAGCCCTTAATCATAATAATATTACGATCTTCGAGATTAGCCGCTTTTTGAACTATAGATTTATCAAAAGGATTCTGGAAAATAACTTTAATATTGTTTACAGAAAGTGCAAATCGATAAGCTATCTCGGCAAACTTTCGCAAGGTAACGGCTTTCAGAGTGTTGCTGGTGAAAACAAAACCAAGGCCAGATATTGCAGCTACAAAAGCAGGTACACGTAGAACTTTGGAAATTATTCCGCCATATAGCACAGGCTTTATAGTCACAGCATGAATGAGATCTGGCTTCAATTGACGTACTAAGCGAAAAATACTAAGAACTGTAAAAAGTTCAATAAATGGATTGTGGCCACTCCGGGTGAATTTTATCTCATGCAAAATAAAACCATAAGACCGCAACTCATCTTCACGGCCGGTAAATGCGCAAGCGATGTGAACAGAGTACCCTTGACGAACAGCTTCAATAGCAATTGGCAGCCTGTTAACCATAAATGCCCAGTCAGCATTCACTAAATAAAGAAGCTTATTTTTTTTCAAAATATCATTTACGCTCATTATAAATTGCCAGCCAGTTATTAACAGCACTTTCAATTGAAAACAGATTTTCCACTCTTTTTCTTCCGTTTCGAGTCAAAACCTCTCTTTTCTCTTTAGAAATAGATAGTGCCTGAGAGATTGCAGCATGTAACGCATTTAGATCGTCAGGGGGAATCAAATAGCCACAATCACCTAAAACCTCTTTAACACCGCCGCAATCAGTTGCTACAGTTAATAGCTCCGATGACAATGCTTCGGCTACAACTAAACCGAATCCTTCCGAAGACGAGGGCAATACAAACAAGTCTGCAGCAGCCATCAAATTTGGAATATCTGTACGCACTCCAGCGAATACAACTTTTCTCTCAATACCCAAATTCATAACCTTAGCGCGAAGCTCAGCGAGTAAAGGCCCCGCGCCAACAATAACCAAAACTGCTTCGCTTACTGAAATAGAAGCTACTGCATCCAATAGCAAAGAAAAATTTTTTTGAGTGTGTAGCCTACCGACTGCCAATATTAACTTTCCATCTTCGGGTACATTAAACTCCGCCCTTATTGTGATGGATGCGCTTTTATCAGGTGTAAACTTTCTTGTGTCAATTCCGTTATAAACAACCCTAATTCTATCTACAGTAGTAATTTTCTTACTAATATATGAATCTACGGCTTCCTGACTTACGTTAGTGAAAACGTCATTAATAAAGTCAGTCATACGATACAGAATAACTCTACCTGCCCCTCCATCGCCACTGTTATGCGCAGTGCAGACTAGAAAAGGCAACCCAAATAAGGCCTTGTATAACCTGGAAAAAATATTGGCGTGAAATAAGTGGCTGTGCACTACATCGGGCGAGAATTCCTTTACAAATTGCCTAAACTTCGAGAAGACGCGCGGCAGCGACAAGATACCATTTAGGCCCAACGTTATGACTTTAATATCTGGATGGTCGGGTGAAACTACTACATCGTCGATCAGCGATACCACCGCTACATTATTACCTCGTCTAAAAAGCTCACTCGCAAGGGCGCAAACCTGAACCTCTGCACCACCCATTTTAAGACCAGAAATTACTAATACAATATTCATTACTATCTCAAAAGTTAAAAAATTCAGCGCCGTAATAAGTCAAACTGTTATTCTTTAATGTGTTCGCGTAAACAACAACATTGGCAAATAAAATTAGAAAAATAACAGACAACTCTCGGTAGCTAAACTTAGACACCATAGTTGCAACTATAAATGGCAAAAATGTCATGATGAATCGCCCTGCAAGTGGGGAAATCAAATACATGGCAAGGTACGCAATTAGACCGATATACGCCAGCCTAACACTTTGTTCATTATAGAAATACACTCTAGATCTGGTTAAAAAAACTGAGAATACAACCCCCCATAAGACCAAAGCGCCGCCACTAATGTTCACATCACCGGTTAAGTGCGCCGCGCCAGCTTGTCTCGCGCCAAAAAACATTGCTAAATAGGTAAAAACGAGCGACATTAATATTGAAAAAAATAATTGAACAAGTAATCTAAAATAGTACCTTTTGTTGCAACCTCTTCCTGACAAAAACATGTCAAGCACGTACATTGAAAAAACAATAAAAAAAGAAGAGTGAACAAAACCCGCGATAAATATTGAAAAAGCAATTTTCAAATTATTTTTCGATAAAATAACTACCCATATAATCAAGCTAACACCTAACCCCTGCCTTAATGTTACCAACTGCAGATGAATAAGCTGAGGCATTAAAACAAGCAAGAATAGCGATAAAACGACCATAATAGAATTTCTGGCCGATCTAAATATAAAAAACGAAACAGAAAAGGCAACAATAAATGCAAAAAATCTAGGAATATACTCAGGGTCTAAAAAAATGCTCGAAATGTAATTAAGAAATAAAAATAAAGGCTCATTAAACATCTTCGCCAGAATAGAATCATACCTAAAGAAAATTTCCTCAAAGTTTCTAGCGTATGCCGTATAGTTCTCTCTATCTCTAAAAATGTCATTGGACAACATAAAGAAAGAGGATGCATAAATAAGTGACAAAATAAAAACAAAAGCTTTTCTTAGCTCATCCTGGCTAACCCTATAAACATTTGTTACTTTTTGCATGATAATAACTTGACCCATTTATCTACAAATGTAGATATACCAAATGTACGAGCCCTTGCTAATACGTTTGTACTCATTTCTGAATAAACTTCAGGATTTCTCAGAACCTCAATTGCATTAATCATTGTTTCAGACAATGAGCGTACATCCTCTGCCTTTGCCAACCACCCCGTAACTCCAGGTTCAATAATTTCTCTTGGTCCAGTATTACAATCAAACGACACTATAGGCAAACCAAAACATGTTGCCTCAAGGAGTACCATAGGAAAACCCTCAAACCTAGAGCTCATAACATAAATAGAGGCATTCATATAATGTTGCTGAATATCAGGAGTTGCAGGCAAAAGCCTAACTGATGTCGACAAACTGAGTTTGCAGATTTGCGCCTCTAAACTAGCTCTTCTCTCTCCATCACCAACAATTTCTAACGTCCAGTCAGGATAACGCTTAGCTACCATTGCCCAAGCATCAAGAAGTAAATCGAACCCCTTTTGATCTGTAAGCCGGCCTACCGATAAAAATATTTTACTATCAAAATTAGGCTTCTTTGAAGACACATCAAACGATACAGGATTGGATATCGCAGTAACATTCGCCCTGCACCATAACGCTTTGCGCCAAAATCCTCGATCTCTCTCCGTAAGTGTAACAACATCATCAGCCATTATAGCCGCTAGATGCCTTGCCCAGCGACGAGATCTGCGCCCGAGGTCAACCGTGTAATTAAAGTGCTCCCAAACAATATTTTTTACACCTAAAAAAAGCACTGCGGGAACTGCATAAAATGCTAACATTGATTCGACATCAACTATTGTATCAATAGAATTTTCCGTAAGATACTGTCGTAATTTTCTAACCGAATTAAAAAATGATCCAACCCCTCCTCCTTTAACATTATCAATGCTTGTATAAATCGTGTTTGGATCAAGAGGGAAAAATGGCTTATCATTACGAATCAGATTGACTACGTGAACCTCAAAACCACGTTTACACAGATTATTTACAATAATACTAGTAATCCTCTCAGTACCACCTGAGAGCCCCATATTATTTATAAAAAAACAAATTTTATGCAAAACCAAAACTCCTAATTAAAGGGCAAATTATCTAACACACTATTCTACATGAAACGACTTAGCACCATTACCTATTAAAGAATATGACAATTGAGCGAAAATTTCAGCCAAGTCAGAATGAATTAGTGTAAATACATTTACCCATTGAATACCAAGGAGATTAAAAAGAGCTGCGCTGCCAATACCATAAACATTTACCGTTTTGAATTTCTTACTCAGCTCAATAATAAGATCCTCTGCAATCAAATCTCCAGGAAGTCGCTCTAGCGAATCAAAATAAGTTGTATTATCTTTTGGGTGAGGAATATAAAAACAATTATCAAGTTTTTCGAAGTACATTTCTAAGTCTGAAACCAAAGAAGAAACACGTTCCTTTGAGACAACACTCCAAAGGCATCCAAGAAAAACATGACATTCGCCTTGTAACAAATACCTATCCCTTGATAAAACGCAATCATCAAACAACGAAATGTGCTTAACATTTTCAATTATATTTTCTGCGCTAGGATAAATAGAAAAGTGTTCTAAAGATTTCCTCTTGACTTTCTCCAAGCTGTATCTGCACCCAAACAAGAAATATATATACTCAGCAAATATTGAACGACGAGACACATAATACATAGAGCTTTTTGATATATTAGAAGCACCATCATCGAACGTCATAAGATTAGAAAATCTACAATAGCTCAGTACTAAATGTGCGTAGACATTATCAACACTACCTAAATAAATATCATCGTAGAATTTTTTTTCAAATAAACGTTTAATGTTAGAGAAATAACTTGGAAATCTGGTTCGACAAATATAAAAGGTAGAGCCTTTTGATTTCTCAGCTAGCTTTTCAAAATAATACTTCTCTTTATTATTCTCAACATGCGTAAAGTAAAACAACTCATAATCAGTTATTTTACATTCTTCTATAATCCTTTGCGCTATTTTAGTTTGCAATGCAGTACTACAGATAAAAAGATCCACTAGTTACTTGCCTTCATTATATATTATCGCCCTTTATAAAACCGTTTACAAAAGTAATATACCAAACACACCGTAAAGGTGTTTGTTATAAAGAGAGAGCATGCCATGAGGTTAAGGTTGGTTGCTCCCAAAGAGGCAATCAAACCTACATGTAAAGCTGATGATAAGCCAGTACTTAGCGAAACAACGCCTGTTTTTCCATGGTAAAACAAGTAATTACCCAAGATAAAATAAGGTGCGTTCATAGCAATACCCAGAAGAAATATGATAGCGTAAACCTTCGACTCAGCAAACTCTTCACCCAAAACAAAGCCATAAACAGAACTCGGTAATATATAAGCGATAAAGGCTGGTATAGGGACCAAGAGTAAAATGTAAAGCGCCCACTTTTTAATATCGTAAAAGTCTATAGACTTTTTCTTTAAAGCTTCATAATAGTAAGGTATTAAAGACTTGTTAGCTGCCATCAAAATTATGGCTAATATTGATGCAATCTGGAATCCAGCCGAATAGACACCCAGTTGCTCTTCACTGTAAAGACTGTAAACAAATATGCGGTCAAGCTGCCCTTTAGAGAAAAGACTTAGGTTATGAATAATCAGAGGAAGACCAAAGGAAAAAATGAAAAACAAAGCGCTTTTAATTTTTTTCCTATTAATTTTTACCTTTTTGAGGCCCTGCTGATCTCCGCCTGATACAACCATTACAGCGAGCGCTATTGTCAGCACATTGACCAGGATTACAACATATAAGCGACCTATCGCTGATGGCGACAAAGTTTCAAATAGGAAAACTGTAAAAACGGCAGAAAATACGGTGTTAAATACTTGTATGTACAAGTACTCCTTAACTTTTTTTTGCATCTGACGCATTACTAATTGATTGGAAATTATACTCTGCGTGTAAGAAACTGATGCACAAACGAAAAGTACTTCACTTGCTGTTATATAAGAGACAACACAGACAAGTAAAAATATAACAGACGAGTACAAAACCCCTGTAAAATTTATCAACCCGATTGCCCGTTTGCCATACACATAATAATAACGTGCAATAGCACCGTCCTGACTAAGGCTCAGAGCAACGACTAACAATGCTGCGATTACTTGGTAAAGAGATAATTCACCATAACCAGCAGGCCCAAGAACTCTGGTCAGATAAGGTAACAGCAAAAAGGGAATAGCTTTTGCTACTACCTCCCCGAGCATATAAAAAAAACTAGCTTTAAAAATAAAATTTTCCTTTTCCGATTTCTAGCTAAAAAATAATTGCGAGATTTTTAGTATCCTTTACCAGAAGCCCTCAACTTTTCCTGAAAATTTTAAAATGCGTAATTTTCAATCTCACATTTCATTTTAATCCAATAGTTTATTTAGTAACTAGCCCAGCAATAATGAAATTAAAATGCATCCCTTACACCGCAATCGTTAACTCTTTTTCTAAGGGGGACTCGATAGCTAGAAAAAGGCTGTTATGACCTTTTTCATTTAAATGGTATCCATCTACTGTATGGCGATCTGCTAATGAAGCATCAAAGCCTGCCTCTATCAAACTAAAGCAACTATTTGCATTAGAAACTTCATTTAATATTTCGTTATATATGGAAATTTGATCATCAAACTGTGGACTGCTTTTGGACACATCGTTAGAAATAGGTCCAATTTTTACTGCAAATATTTTTCGCACATTGAAATCGGCACTCCTACGTATAAACTGTTCGATGTGGTCTCGGAATTCTACCGGAGACAGGTACGAAAATTCTGCTCGTCTTCCTCTATAGGTCTTTACGAAATCAACAAACCGCGATTGTATACCATGAGGTAGATAACGCATTAGCTTTGGGACTATAGATGATCTTTTAAAAAGCCTCGGCGCACAATCTACAATGCCTAATTGCAAGATAATAATTTGAGGCCTATATGCCTCAATGCAACCAGACTCATCAGCAGCATCTCCGATATTCAACCTCGCTGCAGTAGAGCCTAAAATAGACCTATTTACAAACTCGACATCTTTAAACCTACATGCCAGCTTATAAGGCCAGGTAGCATTATATGGGACTCCCTTTCGCGGCAGCGCCATAGAATCGCCAATAATCAGAACTCTCCTATTCATTAATATATCCAGCGATTCGATTATAAGTGTCCATTAAGTTTAATTGGTACTCTATCGAACACAGATCGTGGTGTTCTCCGTTAAGAAATGCTTTAACCATTAAATAAAGGCCCGGTTTATATTTGGTATCAAGCTCATCGCCTATATTCACACTTTCAATCGCGATACTTCCAAGCTTTTGGCGCTGCAACTGTTCCATTGGTCTCAGATACAACCGATGTTTTCGGGTGAGAACTTCAACACCCCATCTACCTGGAGCCTGCCAGTTTGCATGATAAGAAAATAAGGCTCCTGTTTTAGCGACACCGGAACCAGCGAAATTAGAAGACCTCTTATGCCAGTCTAATGTGCCGCTTGTATAACAAGATATCTGCTTAGGAACCCCTCCCAGATAAAATGCTAAATCTACAACATGGCTGGAATTAGCAGTGAACCACTCTTCCATGACACCATCAGCTTTCGTTAGCTTTTCTATCACATGAGACCATTCTGTAAATTCAAAATTGAATGAAGAAACTCCACCGTCTGCCGCAATAATTTCCTTTGCTTTTAAAACAGAACTAAAAAATCGGCGATTATAAGCCACGAATATCGTTGCACCAACAGCCTTTGCACTAGACTCCAATAAACTTATGTCTTCCTTATTCATTCCCCCTGGTTTTTCTACGAGGATTTTTTTCACGCCACCTTGTAAAAGACTCAAGCAAGTATCTGCAAGCATCTCGACACCTGTCGCTACTATTGCAAATTCAGGAGTCTCGAGTCCGCTTTCGAGAGCGTGTTTTACCCCGCCAGTGATAACTGAAACGCCGGTATCTTTTTCAAAACTGGCAGCAGAATCTTTGCCCCTACCTATGACCATATAATCAAAAGGTAAGTCACTCAAAACCGCGCTGTAATCCTTCGCCATGCCGCCAGCACCGATCAACCAAATCATAGTTGCTCCTGAATTTATGTTATTGGGCACGCATCTAGCTGCACGCCGAGCTGACTCGAAATATGCTCTAGAACAACGCTAACGAATGGAATATGAATAGAAGATGACTCAGAAAGCGGTGTCAATTGGCATTGACCAGAAGCTATTAGGTCAGTTACAACAATCCCTGTTAGTTGACTTTGCAGCAGTGATGCATAGGGTCGCCGCTCACAATCGCCAGCTTTGTTATACAGCCATGACTTTTCAATTTCATTTATCAAATGTATTGAACTACCATTTTCAATCTTCACTTCTAAACGGCAATCCTGTTCTTGTTCACATACAATTTTTAGAAAGTTATTTCCCACAGAGAACTCTAGTGTCCCAGTCACTTCATAGTTACCGGCGCGCTTGCTTTCGATTAATGCCGAGTCTAACTCCACACGATTCACTTGAAGCTCGGCATTACCAACTAAAAATGCAAACAGGTCAATAAAGTGAATACTATTACAAGCCATTCCCCAAGCATTGCCTGTTACAGTCATATCAACAGATTCATTTAGATTTAAACAAGACTTTAAGTCTTGATACGCGGGGAATAATCTACGCGGACAGTTCACCCAGCCTCTCACATTCCGATCTTTCAGCAAAAATTTAATAGCTGCATAATCTTCAAGTTTCTGGAACAGAACCTTTTCAAAAATTATATGATTTACCCTGTTAGTTTCCAGTAGCTGCTGTGTTACTTTCGCTCGAACATGTGCAGCCGTTGCTATTATGCAGACATCTATAAATTCATTTTCTGGTATATGCTTTTGATATGTAACTGAGGTGTTGGCGTTTCCAATCTCTACCTGGGCAGCTCTTTCTTTTGAAATGCTCAACGACTCATGCGATGGATCAACAACTGTAACTTGCAATATATTTTTACTTAAAAGAACGCCTTGCAGGTGCCGACTTCCTAATTGGCCAGCACCTATAATTAAAACTTTATTTTTCATTGACCAAACCTCAAGAACCGAAAAAAATCATGCTAGATTTTTATCAAAATCGAATTTGTTCTGTAACCTTTTTCATCTATATGACAACAAGAAGGCATTCATACCGAAGTAAATCATCAAAGGAGTTCGCTACAAACTTTAATAAATAAGAATATTCTCCGATAGATCCTGTATTCAGGCACCATTCAAAGCAATCTTCCTAAAGAACACCGCAAATATTCTAATTCTAAATTATCTATAAACTTTACAACTTCTTAATTACTTTTGCTGGATTCCCAACAGCAACACAAAAATCTGGAACTGATCTAGTCACAATTGAGCCTGCACCAATTACAGCGTTTTTTCCAATCGTTACGCCTGGAAGAATTATTGTATTAGCACCTATCCAAGACCCACTTCGAATTACAACTGGTTTTATATCAGAATGACCTTGAGAAAAAATTGGCTTGCTGGTGTCTCTAAACTCATGATTGGACACATATACGTGTACACCCGAACCGATTAATACTGAGTCTTCAATTGCTATCTGACATACGTCTTTCCCCAGTGGTGAAGCAAATAGCATAGTTCCCGGCCGAATAACAACGTTCTCACCAATTGCAATCCCTCGAGTGGTAATAGCATACGCACCAGCTCTGAAACTTGAGTTTTTACCAAACTGCCTAAATTTTTTCTGACAGAGCCACTTACCTATTCGCGAGGAATGTAACAACAAATGCGTTAATGGCATATCAGGACCCAGCCTGTCAGCGGTAATCCAAAATTTTAGTTTTTTAAGCATGCTAATTAATTCGTAAAACCATCATCAACGATAAGATTTTGTGCATTTAAGTATTTGGAATTATCCGAAAGTAGAAAGATAATACTACCAAGAATATCTTCGGCATCGAGCATCCCTTTACCAAACGTATGCTGCTTGTATTTAGCAAGGAAAGCTTCAGGTTGGTGATCAAACAACCCACCAGGGCTGACACTATTCACTCTAAAGTTACTGTTATTAATATAACTTGCTACATACTTAGACAAGTGCAGAAGACCAGCCTTTATCGCCGCATACTCTACCGGCATTGTCATCGGCGTGTTGTTATAAATTTCAAACTTTGGCGCGACCACGCCATAGACAGACGAAATATTTACCAACGAAAACGGCGTTTCTGTACGCTTAAAATAAGCCGCGCATTGCTGCATAAACAAGAATGACGAACCAAGATTCAGTGAAAGATTGTCGTTAAAATCTTCCGGCGTTACGTCAAAGAAATGCTTACCGTAATTTTTATTTCTCGGATAACTGCAGTTAACCGCACCGGTAAGGCCATCCAATTGGTCAAACATAGCCGTCACAGCTGTTTTATCGGCTAAGTCAATTTGCCGCTGAATGACATCTGCATTATTCGCACTAATACCCAAAGCAGCCAGACGGCTGTCCAGCCGCTCCAAGCTTATGTCTGCTGCAACTACCGAAGCGCCCTGAGCCAACAGCTCTTTAACAAGAGTGGCGCCCAACAAACCGGCTGCACCGACCACCAGAATTTTTTTATTTTTCAGCATTATATAACTCACTTTGCAGTACAGCCTCAGCAAACATAAAGTCGTAAATATCGTCAATATCCACAGCGCGAACTTTCGGCACCACTGTCGCTACTACTTTGCCGGCAAAGATCGAGCTGTGCTGTTGGATAAAAGGTACCGTTGCAGCGTACACCACAGTAGTAATATCAAACACTGCAGGCGCGTCCTGGCGGCGACTGACAGCACCTTCAGGTTTAATGACTATTTCAACGCTGTCATCAGCCTGCAACCGAACCATATTAAAATATGGACTGCGATTGGCCGGGGTAACAGAAATGCAGATATCTGCGTCGGTGCTGTCCAGCTTATCTAACGCAGCTTGCACATCATGCTCATTTCGCAGTGGGCTGGTAGCCGGTAAACTGACAAATCGCTCAAAAGCACCAAAATGTTCACTTACATACTCAATAGCATGACGCCATGACAGCCACTCCGGGCTGGTATCTGTTGCCAACTCTGCCGGGCGATTAATCACTTTAGCACCATTTTGCAATGCTACAGCCGCTATTGTTGCACAGTCTGTTGAGACAAAAATATCGCTGATTTGCGCAACTTTTTTTGCCGTATCAATGGCGTACTGCAGCAGTGGTTTGCCATTTAACGGTTTAATATTTTTTCCAGGTAAACCTTTCGAACCACCACGGGCAAATATAAAGGCTACAGTTTTCAACCCTGTTGTCTCCATTTATTCAATTGTTTTGCTTCATCAATCAATTGCACCACCTTAGTAGCAGAGGTTACTGTCGCAAGCGAGCTCCCCCCGCCTTGCGACATATTTTCAAAAGCCGTTAACATAGCCAAATACATGCCGTTCTTGTTGTAGTTTGGCTCTGCGTACAGAGTATCTTTGCCTGCTGCATGATAAAGAGTGACGGTATTAGCCAACAGATCCCAAACCAAACGACCATGCTGGCCAATAAACTCGCAGTTACGCTGTGTCGACTTCTGGATAAAGTCCAGATGCACAGAAACATAAACGTTTTTTTCACTGAGCAGTACCAGATTAGCGATGTCTTCTACTGCCAACCCCAGTTCATCTGTGGTCCGAAGCCAGCTGTGTTGCAAAGTTAAATCACCTAGTAACCAATGCAAATAATCCAATTCGTGGCTTAATTCCAGTAAAGCGCCACCACCGAGTGCTTTGCTGGCAGAAACTGAATCTTTATAGCTTTTGTCTGACCGCCAACCAGGTAAATACTGCCCTACATTGGCATGAACATTATAGACAGTGCCTAATAATCCCTGGTCCAGATAATTTTTCACCACCAGTGCCGATGGCAAAAAACGCAGGCAATAGCCTACCGCAACCGCTTGTCGTACCTGTTGCGCACAAAAAGTTTGCAACGCTAAGCAAGTTTGTACGTTGTGTGCAAGGGGTTTTTCAATCAATACGGCGATATTATGTACCAGCAGTTTTTGCGCTACATCTGCATGATAAGGTGCTGGCGATGCAACTATTACGTAATCTGGGGCAAAGGCGATAAGCTCGTCCAGGCTAACAACCGCATCAGCGTTTTCGGGCAACGTTGTATTGTTACCACTGGCTGAAACAGCATAAATTCGGGCAGACGGATGTAAGTGCCTTAAATTTGCCAGATGGCGTTTAGCAATGCTTCCCATGCCAACCACTGCAAGGATATTCACGTCTAAAACTCCAGGCTCAGAATATCAGTCTGTGCACGTTGGTAATCTTCGATACGCCCAATATCTAACCAATATTCGTGTATGGGGAACATTAATACGTCGTTATTGTTTGCAATAGCTTGCTCAAGCAAAGTTGGCATATCTAAACGCTGGTTTTTTTGTACTGATTTTCTTAATTCCGGGCTGACAACATAAATACCTGCGTTGACAAAATAACGTTGGATTGGCTTCTCCACCATGGAAACAATACGGTTACCTTCGCCGTTAATTACACCAAAAGGCACCTGATATTCATAGTCACGCACGCACATAGTGGCACAGGCGGTATTTTTGTTGTGGAACGCCAGCACGCGCTCAAAATCTACATTGGTTAGCACATCGCCATTCATAAGAATAAGCGGCAAATCAGCAAGATCTGCCGGCAGCAAACCTAAGGCCCCGCCTGTACCCAAGGGTTCAGCCTCATGCACATAAGTAATATTTACCTGCCATTTGCTGCCGTCACCAAAATGCTCACGGATCATTTCCGGCATATAGTGAGTAGAAATATAGAAATTAACAAAGCCGGCTTTAATAAAGCTGTCCAGTACTATTTCAAGGATAGGCTTGTCACCTACTTTCAGCATGGGTTTCGGACAGTTGTCAGTCAGAGGCCGTAGTCTGGTGCCAAAGCCACCAGCCATTAAAAATACCGGATTCTGATATTGTGATTGTGAACCAAAATGTTGCAACGTTTCCAGGCCAACAACCTTGCTTGCCTCTACGACAGGCACTGCCAAGATATTCCGACTCTGCATTAATTTAACAACGTCCTTACGGCTAACCCCTTGCGTTACAGTAAGAGGATGGTTATTCATTACTGCAGAGACATCATCAGTTAACGCAAGATTCTTCAATAAACCACGTCTGATATCACCGTCAGTAACAACGCCAACCAAATTAAAGTCATCGTCGGTAACCAGTGCAATTCGTAACGCTTCTGAATCAATAATATTCAGTGCATCCCGTATGGTAGCAGAGGGTTTTATCAGGATATTTTTCCAGTTGTAACTCATAACGGAAATGCCTTAACAAATATAGGGTTTAGCAACGTAGTGCTTTGAGTTATCAGATAAATTAACCAAAACTGTGGAACCGGCACTGATCATTACATTTCGACCAATTGTGATTGAATGGATGACATTTGCTCCGGTACCAATATGTACATTCTCGCCTGATGTCACTCCCCCGCTCAAAACAGCGCCAGGAGCAATATGGTTATAACTACCTATATGACAATCATGCTCGATAATTGCTCCGGAGTTGATAATAGTACCCTCGCCAATAACAGTGTTGGCGTTAATTATCGCTCCCGCCATTACCTGTACTCCTTCGGCCAAACTGCTGTAGTCAGAGACTATGGCGCGAGGCGATACTACAGTGACAAACTGATAACCGGCTTGTTTAAATTGCTGATGCACCTTAGAGCGGATATTACGGCCGGGCAAGGAGCCTATACCATTGACCAGCAGTACCTGATCTTTGTCAAAACTGAATACATCATTATCGGAAGCATAATAAGGTATGCCCGCAAACACCGGCTTATCTGCGGGCTTATCTCTGGCAACCAAGCCAACGATGCTGTGATTAAGCTGACGGAGTATATCAACCAACACGGCAGCATGACCGCCGGCACCGAGTACCAATAAAGGTTTACTCAAGGATTAAGTCTCCGGCTTTATAATTGCGCGACGCCGCCTTGCCCTGAATGGCCCAATATTTATAGGGGCTATCACCTGTACCCGGCCGCTTAACAGCCAGATCTTGCTCACACAATACTGTACCAGCTGCTATATCGCGCGCGGCGACAATGCTTTTTCTGGCTGCAGCTTTATTTTTAATTTCTGACGGCCGGGGCCCTTTAATACCATCACCTAATGTCAGCTCGATAGCGCGGATAGCCTGAACCATCGCTTTGAGCTCGGTTGGATCCAATGACGCCTTATGATCCGGGCCTTCCATATTTTTATCGAGCGTAAAGTGCTTCTCAATCAAGCCGGCACCACGTGCCACTGCTGCCACCGGCACCCAAATGCCTTCGCTGTGGTCAGAATAACCAATAGCCAAACCAAAGGCAGCGGCTATAGTGTCCATCGCCCGCAGGTTAATATCCGCCAGCGGAGCAGGATACTCAGTGGTACAATGCAACACTGTGACTTTTTGTTTCAGGGCAGCCTTACCCTCTGCAGAGAAATAAGCCGCTTGAAACGCCTCGACTGACGGCAGCGCATCTTGTGCTGCAGTATAACCAAACGCAATAACACCCAGTACCGCTTCAATATCTGCCAGCGTCGCCATGCCGGTAGAGACAATCAGATCGCATCCGGTGCGGGCATGCTGTAACACTAAGGGCGCATTAGTAATTTCGCCGGAGGGGATTTTCAGCCTAGTCAAACCCAGATCCTTGACCAAAAATTCAAGACTCTCACTATCAAAAGCGGTCGACAGAAATTCAATACCCAGTTTGTTGCAGTAAGCAACTAACTGATGATGCGCATCATAGCTGAGTTCTAACCGGCTTAGCATCGCCAGCTGAGATTCTTGTTTACCAGTATTGGTAACCTGGTAATCTGCTTGCAACGCCTCTGCTGTCACCAGGTTTTTTGCTTTAAATGTCTGAAATTTTACAATGTCAGCGCCGGCTGCGTAAGCGGCATCGACTAACTGAAACGCCAGTTGTTCGTTACCATTATGGTTAACACCGGCTTCAGCAATAATCAGCGTCATATTATTCACTTACCTTTACATCGTGGAATGTTTTCACTGCATTAAATGATAAAGATTTTAGCATCTGTATTACCTGACGGCTGGCATCGCCCTGGCCATATGGGTTAAGTATTTTCTCACCAGCCAATTTGTATTCCCGTTTTAATGCTGCTGAGATTGCATTCTGAATAGATGCTGTTTCTGCATCACAATGCAGCACACTTTTTGCTGCCAGCCGGCCTTTTTGCCGCATACCAATATTTACCGTAGGTACATCCATAGCAGGCACTTCAATAATGCCACTGGACGAGTTGCCTACCACGACTGCAGCATGTTTAATTGCACTGAGGTAACGAACTTGGCCCAAAGAAGGGATAGCCAACACACGCTGGGGTTGTTTAGCGGCATAGGCTTCCAGTAGTGGAATAATGCGCCGGCCACCGTCATCAGCATTGGGGTAGGTAATAATGATTTGTAACTGTGGAAACTGCTCAAGTGCTTCCAGCAGCGCCTGAAAAGCGCTTTCCGGCGCTTCCGCTGCCAAGGTTACCGGATGATAGGTAACAACAGCATAGGGGTGGCGCAAAGGAAACTTTAATGACGTTGCCAGCTCTGCAACCGACATAAAGCTACCACGTTTAAAATGGTCGAGGCCGATTGCCCCGACATTAAACACCCGCTCGGGTGCCTCACCCAATTGGATCACCCGCTGCCGGTACTCTTCGGTAGCAGTAGCATGTAAGTAGCTGAGCTTGGTTATCGCATGGCGGATAGCGTCATCGTATGCACCTTCGGTAATTTCGCCACCGTGTAAATGTAAGACAGGTATCCGCAGAATCATTGCTGTCTGAGCCGCCGCAAGTGCTTCGAAGCGATCGCCCAGAATAACCAGTACATCCGGCTTTAATCGTGCCAAAGCATCGGCAAAGCCCAGCACTCCCAATCCCATACTTTTGGCCGTACCAATGGCAGAGTCAGATGAAAGCAAAATTTCAATTTTTTCATCAATAACAAAACCGTCCTGTTCAATTTGCTTATAAGTTTCGCCAAACTCCGGAGAAAGATGCATACCGGAGACTAATAGCTGCAAAGTTAAATCAGGGTCGGCCTGAATATCTTTCAACAGCCAATACAGCAGTCCATACTCTGCACGGGTTCCAGTAAAAACGGTAATTTTCATCGCCATTGTATTATGCCAAAACAATTGGGGAGCTTGGTAAATTAACCAAATGCAGCTCTACCCACTCTGATACTTCAAGACTATCTCTATGAGCATGTTGGAACATTGGTAAACGATGCATTAACTTCCAGATTGGACGTGTCATAACTCCGTTGTCATTGGTTACTTTCAGCAGTTGGTCGCGGCTTGATAAATCCGGACAAATCACCGCATTTAACCAGTAGTTTGACTGCGCATATTCCGGCTCTGTAACAAAACTAAATTCTGAGTCAGCAAAGAACAGCCGATATTGCTCGGCAATTTTGCGTTTTTGCTGCAAAAACGTGGGCAACACTTCCATTTGCGCACAACCCAGTGCCGCATTCAGATTGGGTAAGCGATAGTTAAAGCCGGGCTCATCATGAAAAAATTCATAAGGATGAGGCACCTTCGCTGTGGTGGTGACATGTTTGGTGCGCGCCCCCAAAGCAGCGTCACGGCATAGCACCATACCACCACCGCCGGTGGTAATAATTTTATTACCGTTAAAACTCAGCGCACCCAACTCGCCGATAGTGCCGGTATGTTTGCCTTTGTAATAAGACCCCAGACTCTCTGCAGCGTCTTCCACTAAGCTAAGTCGCCATTTTTTGCACACCGCTACCAACTCATCCAGCTCTGCCGGGTGACCGAAGGTATGCATCGGCACTACCGCACTTATCCGCCGTTTATTAGCTTTATGAAAACAGCCGGTTTCATTGCAAAAGGCGTTCTCGGCTAAATAGTTATCTAATGCCACCGGACACAACGACAAACTGACTTTGGCTACATCGACAAATATCGGCTCTGCGCCCATATGATGTAACGCATTACACGTTGCCACAAATGTCAGCGCCTGAGTAATCACATAATCGTCGCGTTTCACCCCCGCCATATACAATGCAGTATGCAGTGCAGCGGTGCCGTTTACCGTAGCAACCGCTTTTGCTGCACCGGTAAAGCCTTCCATTTTACGCTCAAACTCATCGACAAACTTACCAACACTTGAAACGAAAGTGCTTTCAATGGTTTCGCTCACGTATTTAAGTTCATTGCCTGCAAATGTTGGCGCATGTAATGGAATAAACTCATTACTTTGGTATAGCTCGCGAATAAAACTAACAAGGGTTGCGCTCATAATCAGGCCTACATCTTACTGTCTAAATATTTGCCTGTTTCTTTGTGACCAAAGTCAGGGATCATCTTATGGAACAGCTCTACTAACTCAGTTTTGGTCCAGACTTTTTGCTGTTTCATCCGGCTGATTTCCTGCTCAAACAAACTAAGTAATTCCTGCTGGTACAGCGGTTCGTTCTTAATAACGCCGAGGTTTTCAAACCTGGTCATATCGAGCACTTCATTGTCAGTAAAAAATTCTTCAAAATCTTTTTCGCCGGTGGTATCACTTGAGGCAAACAAGCACGGCCACTTGCCTTGTTCCGGCAAGGTTTTTGCCAACTCACGAGCTTCATCTTCACTGCTACACAGATGAGGCTGATAACCTAACTGATGTAAATATTTTACTGCGATATCGGCAAAGGTAATTAAATGCAGCGCCTCGCTGAGCTTTGGAAAGAAAATATCGCGGTTCTCGCCAAAAATGCATGACATCAGGCAAAGCTCACCAGATTCTTGTGGCGTGACAAAATACCGTTTGATGTCATTAGGCGCAACTATTGGCTGACGTTTCTGAATACGGCGGTTAAAACCGTGCAATAAAGAACCGTCTGAAAAAGCAACATTGGCAAAGCGCGCAGTGGAAATAGCGATATCTTTGCTGCGGCGCATCAGGAACATTTCCATAATACGCTTGGAAGCACCCATCATATTGACCGGGTTCGCAGCTTTATCGGTTGAAACGCAAAAATACTTCTTCACCCCTTTAGCAACAGACTGAGCAATGGTTTTGTCGGTATTAAACACGTTAACGTCGATCATCCGCATCAGCGTAAAGGCGTCCTTCTCGCTGCGGACATGTTTTAATGCAGACAGGTTGAGTACGTAATCAAACTCACCATCGGCTTCGATAAAGGCATCATACTCAACTGATCCGATATCAAGAGCGAAGGTTTGAAAATCACCATTGATATAACCGAACGAACTGCGGATATCCCTTACCAGCTCGACCATGTTGTTTTCACTGATATCGACTACGTGCAACTTTTTCGGATTGCGCTTGAATATCTCTTTAGTAACAGCCTGACCTATGGAACCGGCGCCTCCGAGTACAAGAAATCTTGACTGGCTAACGATCTTACTTAACGTAGTTTCGAACTTACCAATATCTGCAGTGAAAAGTGCTAAATCTCTTCCAATAAGGGGTAATATGTCATGCATGCTGAGGCTCACCTGAATTTCGTTTCAATGCAGCAGATACTAGGATAAGAGTAGTTGTCATAAAGCCACCGACAAATGTAATCAGTAATACAATTAAGGCTCTTTTAGGACCAGACTTTTCTTCCGGCACAATAGGTTTGTCTATTGTTTTAAATGCATACTCATCACGTACATTCGCCAGCATTAAGGTTTTAGTTTGCTCTTCTACCAACGAATACAACGCGGTGCGTAAGTCGGCAATATTGGTTTGGCTAATTTGCTGCTGCAGATAGGCAATGCTTTTTTCGGCTTCTTCTATGTCCCGGGTTTTCATTTCCAGGTTTAAATCGGCAATAAGCATTTGTACCCAGCTTTGTGCTATGTAGGGCGATTGATGCTCGATGCTCAGCTTTACCATACCAGTAGCTTTGTCCTGGCTTACGTTGAGAATTTCCGACAGTGCTTTATAAGCTTCCTGCAATGAAGGCTCGGCCTGCTTTGGCGGTTTAACTTCGCGCAGCCACTGCTGACTTTCGGGGTTATACACATCTGCGTTGTATTCTAGGGTATTGGTGGTAAGGTCCCAGCTTTTGACCGCCATTAAGTCTTGTAACTGAATACGCTGCGCGATAAACCGGCCCAGAAAATCCCGCGATTTTACGACTTCGATAGCCAGCGCGGTTTTATCAACGCCAGCACCACTGCCCAGGGTTACGCCTGCAAGCGCAGCCAGGCCGCCTAATTGGCCAGATAAACCCGCACCTTTTTGCTCGGAGGCTGGCGCTAACAGTGCTTCCGATTTATAAATGTTGGGCAAACTTAATGCATATAGCACCGACGCGACGGCAAATACTGCAGTCACTGCGATAATAATCCACTTACCCTGCCAGATTACTGTGAACAGCTCGCGCAAGTCGATTTCGTCGTCGGTCACAGTTTGCTGCGGCCGGTATAAATTGTCAGACATAGTATTCCTTTGTTAGTGACTAGCTGGCTTTGCCAGCAGTGACTAGTTCGCTGTGCGAACGGTAACTAGTCGGCCTTGCCGACGGTCACTGTTGCCGACAGGCAACTTGTCACCGGCGGCTACGCCGCCTTATTAAAACGAATTTAGTGCCGCTATGGTAATCGCCGTTTGATAGAAGATCTGCGTTACCTGCGACCACAGGCTTAAGCTGTCTTTATATTCGGTGTCCAGCGGTACTATGATGGTATCGCCCGGTTTTAACTCGCTGCGTGACACACTAAACCAGCTGTTTGTTGGTACCATAACAGAGCCGTCGGCGCGGATAACGTAGGTACGTTCATCGTCGGCACGTTTACGTAAGCCACCGGCAAGTTCCAGGTATTGTTGCAGTGACAAGCTGGCATCAAACCTGTGCGTGCCGGCATGCTGCACTTCGCCCAGCACCGTAATTGCCCGGTTGGTACGCGGCACAAATAGTCTGTCGCCATGTTCTACCACCAGGTCAAACGCCGGGTTTGCCGCCATCACTTGCTCCAGGTCGACGACTAAACGGCCCAGCGGCTGGATTTTTTCCAGCTCCTTGATCATTCTCATCGCATCGTTGGGTGACACATTAGACCGCTCTGCTGACAGCGCTCTGGTGGCCACGTCGGACTTTAGCTGCTCGACCAGCTTGGCGTACTGCATGATTTCTTTTTCTTTGACCTGCTCACGGGTAAATACTGAGCCATAAACAAAGGCGTTATTGGTTACGCCACCGGCACGGGCAATAACCTGTGACAAGGTTTCGCCCTGTTGAATGATATAAGTACCCGGGAAGCGTACTTCGCCTTCAATCACCACTTCGCGTTTATCTTGCCAGCCCGGTGTGCTGAACACGTTTAACCGGTCGCGGTTTTGCAGTGCGATGTTATCGTCGCCACCATTTAACGCCTGTTGCAGGTTAAGATTAATATGTTTTACGTCTATACCATTAAGTTGGGTGTTATGGCGCAAGGTGCGGCTTAACTCGGCACGACTAATGTAGGTTGCATCATTAAGGCCGCCGGCAGCGTTAATTAAATCTGCCACTTTGGCACCACGGGTTAATGGATATTCACCGGGCACACGCACCGCACCGGTTACCGAGATCATGGCCAGATTGTTGTCTACCCGGCTTTGTAATTGCAGTTGCTTTAAAATGGGGTAAAGCAATTCGGTACGGCTAAGCTGTGGGCTGTACTGCAGCTTGTCGTTGTTGTTGTAAATGTCGGCAAACAGTGCTTTTAACTCGTTTAACAGCAGCTCGTCTTGCTGTTGTTTGGTCAGTGGCTGTGCGCTGTTGTCCAGCATTTGAGCATTAGGGTCAGCTTCAGTAATTAACGATGGCGGCTGTTCAGTAACCTGTACCTTATCCAGCGCGTTGGCGGATAAATCGCTCATTAACCAGCGCTGATCGATATTTTCGTCAATTTTCTCCAGTATGGTGTCGCGTAAGTAACGGTTGAGCTTACTGCGCTCGACACTTTGGTCGGCATAATGGAACACTAACACTTTATCGCGCGGCGCCAGTACAACATCGTCGCAGCTGCCAGGGGCGGCTAAGGCTTTAGCCGGGCTAAAATGCAGTAAATCCGTAATAGTACCCGGCGTCGCCTCGCGTACAACCAGGGCGTAGTTTAGATCGGCACTGGGCAATAAGTCTGACCAATGGTGGCGGATAAGATCGGTAAAACGAATATCGCTTTGCCAGGCATAAAAGCCCGGGCGTGCCACAGCGCCGGCTACGACAATTTGGTTTGCTATCTGGCCTGAGGTGGGCGCAATACGCAGTACGTCACCGTTTAATGCACGTTGTTGCTTGACTGCAGGCTGGGTTAAATCGAGGTTTTGCAAACTGCGCAGGTTGTTGTCAAACCGCTCTAGCACTGCTGCACGTGGGTAAGCACCGGCGCTGGCGCCTCCGGCCATGGCCAGTAAGTCGGCCAGAGTATCTTTGGCTTTTAATTCATATAAAGCGGGCCGTTTAACTTCGCCTTTTACCTCGGCCAGCGCTTTAACCGGTGCAATAAACACCACATCGCCATTTTGTAAATGAATATCGCCGCGGTTATCACCTTTAAGCAGTAAGTCGTACAGGTCAAATTCGCTAACAGTGTTACCGGCACGTTTTACGGTAATTTCACGCAAGCTGCCAATGTCTGATACACCGCCGGCAACAAACATCGCCTGGGTAACTGTCGTTAAGGCTGACACCGCATAAGCACCGGGGTATTTCGCCTCACCGACGACAAAAATATTGATGGTACGTAAGGTGCCCATGCTAACTGCAGCGTCGACCCCGATCATGGCCTGACGGACTTTAGAAGTAATCAGCTCGCGGGCCTGATTAAAGCTAAGGCCTGCAACAACAATAGGCCCGACATCGGCAATAAATACACTGCCTTCACGGCTTACAGTTAAGGTAAGTTCACTGTTTTGCTTGCCAAAAAGCTGTAATTTAAGTTGATCGTCGACGCCTAAAATGTAGTTGTCGGGCACCGGCATTACTGACACCGGTGCAAAGGTGCTGATGTTAGCATCAAATAAATTTAAGCCGAAACGTTGTGGCTCAGTGCTTTTTTTCTGCTCGGCCAGTTGCTGCTCTGCCAACAGGTCTGATTTCATTCTGGGCTGAGTGAGTGATTGTACCGGGCTGTTTTGCTCAACCAGGGTAGTACTGCTACCGACACTTTGCTGCAACATTGCAGGGTCTATACCGTATTGAAGTGCCAGCCGCTCTTGCTCTGCCCTTGGCAACATTCTGAATTGCTCTAGCATGGCTGGTGATATCGCTTGTGCCAGCGCCGTAGCAGGTAGCACAGCGAAGGCGAGCGTAAGCAAGACACATTTTACAAATTTAAGCACCCGTAAACTCCAGTGTTGTTATTGATCCTGACGGCTTAATTAGCTTGTTGCAGACACGCTACCGCCATTAGGTTACAGCACCCTAATGCCTGACAGTACCCGTCTGGTTGTAAACTTTGCTTTTAGCGCCGTGGTAAATGCATGCACTATGACCACAGCCATGGAAAAAACTGCAGAATTTTAGCGTTTTTTTACCGATTAATCGAATGTTATTAGCTCTTGTAGGCCGCTAAGCAGGCATTAGTTGTTATTTTCAGCACTCTTCGCTTTTATCGCACTATTGTCTACTGAAGTTTCCAGCCACTGCCCCAATAAACTCACCAGCACAACACTGCGCTTTTCACCGTCCTGGGTATTAAATACGGCATTAAGCCCGGCAAAAGGGCCGGTTAAAATATCTACTGCATCACCAGCATTTAATACCGGTAATACAACTTGTTGTTTCTGGCTGATTTGTTGCTCGGTTAATAACGCGACTAATTGCTGAGGCACCGTGGCTAACTGGGTGCCAAAACGGACAAAATCGGTAATGCCGCGGGTAGCACGAATAGCACGCATATTAAGCTCTTGGCCACTTGGCACGTGCAAAAACAGATAACGTGGGAATAAGGGTTCTGTAACTTCGCACCACCGGTTGGCACGCAGCTTTTGTAGCGTAAGTTGTGGCACAAACGTATGAAAGCCCTGGTTGGCTAAATGCTGCTGCGCCCGTAATTCCTGACGCGGCTTGCAATACAACAAATACCATAAGGCGGCTGACTTTTGTGTCATATGCATGTCCTTTGCTGAAACGATACTGACTGTTTCATTATTGGCGGCAAGCTTAAATGGCACCAGAATTGATGTCAACGTTGGCAGTGTTGACATTATGGGGTCAGCGTTTTGCAAGCCCATGTTCTGCCAAATACCACAACACGGTGTTGCGTAAACCTTGCTCAAAGTTATGCCGGGGTTGCCAGTTTAGCTCGGTCATTATCTTGTGGCTATCAACAGCGTAGCGGACGTCGTGGCCGGGACGGTCTGCAACGAAAGTGATGAGTTTTGAGTGCTGAATTTTGAGTGATGAGTTTTTAGTGTTCAAAGGTGAGTTCGATAAAAGCTCGTCTAGCAAGTTGCAGATAGCGGTGACGACGTCGATATTGCGCTGCTGGTTATTGCCGCCGATGTTATAGCTCTCACCCAGCCGGCCTTGTGTTAATACCAGATAAAGCGCCTGAGCATGATCCTCTACATACAGCCAGTCACGTATTTGGCTGCCGTCACCATAAACTGGTATCGGCTGGCCTGCCAAAGCTTTGCTGATGGTGTTAGGGATTAGTTTTTCAGCGTGTTGCCAGGGGCCATAGTTATTCGAACAATTACTTAGCACCACTGGCATACCATAAGTGCGATACCACGCCCGCACCAGATGATCGCTAGCGGCTTTACTGGCGGCATAAGGGCTGCTGGGGGCATAAGGTGTTTGCTCGGTAAAAGCCGGTAAATCCGGCGTAGCCAGATCGCCGAATACTTCATCGGTTGACACATGATGAAAACGAAACGCCGTTTGCTCAACCGCTGTCAGCGTTTGCCAGTAGTCACGCGCGGCTTCTAGCAGGGTAAAAGTACCATTGATATTGGTGTGAATAAAATCGGCTGCGCCGCTTATTGAGCGATCTACATGACTTTCAGCGGCCAGATGCACAACTGCCTGTGGCTGATATTGTAAAAACAGCTGCTTAAGTAAGCTGCCATCGCAAATATCAGCCTGAATAAACTGATAACGTGGGTTAGTCGCTACCATCGCCAAAGCCTGCGGGTTGGCTGCATAGGTAAGTTTGTCGATATTTACAATATTGTGCTGCGTATGCTGCAGCACATAACGAATAAAAGCTGAACCGATAAAGCCACAGCCGCCGGTTACAAACAGTGTCATTTTATCTCCCCCGACAAGTGCTTTAGTGCCTGCTGCCAGGACGGCAAGTTTACACCAAAGGTTGTGCTACATAGCTGGCTGTTAAGTGCGGAATACGCCGGCCGTTTTACACTGTCGGCCCATTGTTTGCTGCTCACTGCCGTAAGCACGGGTGTAAGCTGATGTGCGGCAAAAATGGCACTGGCAAACTGATGCCAACTTACGGCAGGTGCTGAGGTTAAATGATAGATGCCACAAGAAAATTGCGCTTTGTCGCTTTGGTTATACTGCACCAGCACCTGAAGCACAGCATCGGCAACATCGCCGGCGTAAGTAGGACAGCCTGTTTCGTCATTCACCACGCTAATAGCACTGCCTTTTTTCGCCAAAGCCAGCATAGTGCGGTAAAAGTTATGGCCGTATTGGCTAAACAGCCAGCTGGTGCGAAAAATAAGGTAGCGCTGGCAGTGCTGCTGTATGGCCTGCTCGGCTAACAGTTTACTTTGGCCGTAGACATTAAGCGGCGCGGTACTGTCAGTTTCAACATAAGCACTGCCTTTTTCGCCGTTAAAGACATAATCGGTAGAAAACTGCACCAGCAAACACTGTGCTTTGGCGCAAAGTTGCGCTAATTGCACAACCGCATCGGCATTAATTTGCATACATCGCTCGGCTTGTTGCTCAGCCAGCGCGACTTTGGTGTAGGCGGCGCAATTAATCACCGCATCGGGCTGATACTCGGTAATAAGCTGCTTAAGCGCTTTGCTGTCGGTGATATCAAGCTGGGTATGGTTTAGCGCCAGGCTATTATTGCCCCGCCAAAAAGGGCTTTGGCAAAACGCCTGGCCTAACTGACCGCCCGCGCCTAATAGCAATAGCTTCATGGCAGTAGGTTCATCTAAGTGCCTGTTTAAAACCCGGTGCTGTGGCATCTTTGTCAGATAACAGCTTAGGTATCGCAGGCCAGGCTATCGCCAGGTCGGCATCATTCCAGATAAAGCTTCCCTCGTCATTGGCGTTATAATACCGGCTGGTTTTGTACAACACATCGGCCACGTCAGACAGCACTAAGAAACCGTGCGCAAAGCCCGGCGCCAGCCATAACTGCTTTGGCTGATGCTCAGATAACACCTCGCCATGCCACTGGCCAAAGGTAGGCGACCCCGGGCGGATATCGACGGCGACATCGAAAATTTCACCGCGCAGCACACTGATTAACTTGCCCTGTGCATGATTGCGCTGAAAGTGCATGCCGCGCAGCACGCCTTTAACCGAGCGTGACCAGTTATCCTGCGCCAATGGCGTAGTAATACCGGCAGAACTGTAATCGGTGGCGCGGAACATTTCCTGAAAAAAGCCGCGGTTATCGCTAAAGCGTTTTGGCTCAAGCAGCACACAGCCAGCCAGAGGTGTGTGAATAATTTTCATGAATAATGCTGCTTTGGCGCTAGCTTAGGCGTATGCGCTAGCGTGTCAGTAAGCACTAACCCGCAACGCGGTCTAACAGTCAAAGCATTAGAGGCGTAAATCGCTGTCACGGCTATTAAGCACATATTTTAAGTCGTACAAAATGCTGTCGGGTTTCATTAGCGCGCGAATGCCTGCTGCGCCCAGGGTGCGAAACTCTTTATGCCCCACTGCCAGTATCACTGCATCGTATGTTCCCTGCTCTGGCTTTGTGAGCGGCGTAATACCGTATTCGTGCTGCGCTTCTTCGCTATTCACCCAGGGGTCGAACACATCAGCCTGTACACCGTATTCTTTTAGCTCGGTTAAAATATCCACCACCTTGGTGTTGCGAATATCCGGGCAGTTTTCTTTAAAGGTTAACCCCATGACCAGCACTTTGGCGCCAGCGACATGAATGCGGCGCTTTATCATAGCTTTTACCAGCTCGCTTACCACATAACGGCCCATGCTGTCGTTAATTCGCCGGCCGGCCAGAATCACTTCTGGGTGATAGCCAATGGCTTGGGCTTTATGCGTTAAGTAGTATGGGTCTACGCCGATGCAGTGGCCGCCCACTAAGCCCGGGCGAAACGGTAAAAAATTCCACTTGGTACCGGCAGCTAACAGCACTTCTTCGGTATCGATACCGAGTTTATTGAAAATGACTGCCAGCTCGTTAATTAGCGCAATGTTTAAATCGCGCTGGGTGTTTTCAATCACCTTAGCCGCTTCCGCCACACGGATTGAGCTGGCTTTATAGGTGCCTGCGGTAATAATGCTACGGTATAAGCTGTCGACAAACTCAGCGATGTCTGGCGTTGAGCCTGAGGTGACTTTTTTAATGGTAGTGACCCGATGCTCTTTGTCACCCGGGTTTATCCGCTCCGGGCTGTAGCCGGCAAAAAAATCGACGTTGTATTTAAGGCCAGATACGCGCTCAATCACCGGAATACAGTCTTCTTCGGTGGCGCCCGGGTACACGGTAGACTCGTAAATGACTACATCACCGGCTTTAATCACTTTGCCTAAGGTTTCTGATGCCTTTACCAGTGGCGTTAAATCCGGCTGGCGGTGCTCGTCTATCGGGGTGGGCACGGTAACAATAAACACGTTGGCGCGGCGTAAGTCGTTTATATCTGCGCTGTAGCTAAGCTTAGTGGCCTCTGACAGCTCTTCTGCGCTGACTTCCAACGTATGGTCTTCGCCACGCTGTAACTCACTGATGCGCGCCTGGTTAATGTCAAAACCCAAGGTAGCGTAGTGTTTACCAAACTCGACCGCCAATGGCAGGCCAACGTAGCCTAGGCCGATAATGGCAATCTGGCTGTCTGCAAGTGTTCTCATGCTGTATTCCTGTGTAAGTCCATTTAGCTGTAATGTATTTTGTTACTTATTGCTGCTGAATATACCATGGCATCGCCCGCTTTATGCCATCGAGAATGCGATACTCTGGCGCGTAGCCTAGCAGCGTTTTGGCTTTACTAATATCCGCCTGCGAATGGCGCACATCGCCTGGGCGAAACTCGCCGTATTTCGCCGCTTTGTTGTATACAATGCCGTTGTCGGCCAAGCTTTGGCGAATGGCCGCAAATAATTCGTTTAGTGTGGTTCTATCCCCAAGCGCCACGTTTACCACTTCACTCTGGCTTATTGTCGCCAGTGCAGCGCGGATATTAGCCTGCACGGCATTTGCGACAAAGCAGAAATCGCGGCTGGTTTCACCATCGCCGTTAATGACTACGTCATCGCCTGCGATCATCGCGGCTGTCCATTTCGGGATCACCGCGGCATAGGCGCCGTTAGGGTCTTGCCGCGGGCCAAACACGTTAAAATAACGCAGGCCGATGCTGTGAAAGCCATAAGTGCGGGAGAACACATCAGCGTATAACTCGTTGACATATTTGGTAATGGCATAAGGTGACAACGGTTTGCCGATAACCTCTTCTACCTTGGGCAGCGCCGGATGGTCACCATAGGTAGAACTTGAAGCGGCATAAACAAAGCGCTTTACTCCGGCATCACGCGATGCAACCAGCATATTTAAAAAACCGCTGATATTGGTGTCGTTAGTGGTGATGGGGTCGTTAATGGAGCGTGGCACTGAGCCAAGTGCCGCTTGATGCAGCACATAGTCCACCCCCTGACAGGCCTGCTGACAGTCGGTCAGTTTGCGAATATCGCCGTTGATAAAGCGAAAATTGGCCCACTGCGTAGCGCTTACCAGACCTTGCACTTCGTCCAGATTGTGCTGATGGCCGGTGGCAAAGTTATCCAAGCCTACCACTTTTTGGTTGGCTTTTAACAGTGCTTCCAGCAAATTAGAGCCGATAAAACCGGCGCAGCCGGTAACCAGCCAGGTGTGTGATGCCTTAGCTAAGGCGGCATTAATATCCATATTGTTACTCTCCTTGTATTAGCTTTTTTGTACGCCCAAGGCGCACCTTGCTATGCTAAACACCCGCTTTAATGGCGTCGATTATACGCTGACAGGCCTTGCCATCGCCATAGGGGTTGTGGGCAAAGCTCATGCTGTCGTAATACGCCTGATCTGTTAATAGGCGGCTGGCCTCGGTCACTATTTTGGCTTTGTCAGTCCCGACCAGTTTTACGGTACCGGCAGCCACGGCTTCTGGCCGCTCGGTGGTGTCACGCATCACCAGTACCGGTTTACCTAAAGATGGCGCTTCTTCCTGAATCCCGCCCGAGTCGGTCAGCACTAAGGTGGCGCGGCTCATTAAATAAACGAAAGGTAAGTAATCCTGCGGTTCAATTAAATGCACATTAGCGGCACCTGATAACAGGCGATATACCGGCTCGCGCACATTGGGGTTTAAATGCACCGGGTAGACAATATCGCAATCAGGGAAATTGGTTGCCAATTGTTTAAGTGCCGCGCAAATATTGTCAAAGCCGGCACCAAAGCTTTCACGACGATGGCCGGTAACCAAAATAAGCTTGCGGCCGTTTTGGCCGTAAGGGAATTTTTCGGCAAACGCCTGATTAAGTGCAGAATCGCTGTCTATTTTCGCCACCACCTGCAGCAGTGCGTCGATCACCGTATTGCCAGTCACATAAATATGCGCCGGATTCACCTGCTCGTTTAACAGGTTTTGCTTCGACGTTTCAGTGGGCGCAAAGTGGTAACGGGTTAAAGCACCGGTCAGTTTACGGTTGGCTTCTTCCGGCCAGGGGCTGTAAATATTACCGGTACGCAGGCCGGCCTCAACATGGCCAACGGCAATTTTTTCGTAGTAGCACGCCAGCGCCGCAGCAAAGGTGGTGCTGGTGTCGCCGTGCACTAATACCACGTCGGGCTTAAAGTCGCGTAGCACCGGCTTAATATTCAGCAAAATACTGGTGGTTACGTCATACAGATCCTGACCGGCTTTCATAATCGCCAGATCGTACTCAGGTTTAATGGCAAACAGCTGCAATACCTGGTCGAGCATTTCTCTGTGCTGACCGGTCACACAGACCCGGCTGTCGATATCACTTTGCTGCTTAAGCAAATTTACCAGCGGCGCCATTTTGATGGCTTCAGGCCGGGTGCCAAACACACTAAGAACTTTAATCATCACAGATCCTTATTCCACTTATGGCGTAAAGCTTACCAAAAGCCCTTTTAAAGCGATAGCTCAAGCCGCTAAACTAGCGCCTGATCAAGAGGAATTAACCATGCTGTATTTTAATAGCCAAAGTATCCCTGAACTTAACGGGCTAAATTTTGCTCAGCGCATGGCGGTGATCCGCAAAGCGTCTGACAACTTGCCGGTGCCGACCAAAATTACGCTTAATATTATTAAGTTGTTGGTGCTGTTTCCGCTGTTTATGTTAATTGCCCGCGCCGACGGCTGGGCCATTGCCGGTTATACACTATTGCTGGTGGTGGCTTACCCCATGATTACCCGGCCTATTACCTTTGCACTGTGCCGCAAAGATATGGCCAGGCTTAGGGCGCAACTGTTCCCATCTTAGTATTGTTTGCCGCAAGTGCCGGGAGTTGAACCGGTAAATTGGCGCTTTTTATCTGATCTCATCAGTGCCGGTGATGACAACACCGGCCGACATCTGCATAATCCCTGACAGCTTCTGCTTTGTTACGAAGCCAATAATTCTAATAATTAAGTCTATTAACTCTGGGGTTACGATGACAGATTCTACTAACGCTGAGCAGACGCTGGCCAATCAGCCGCAATTTCTCGGCCATCCGGTCGGGCTTTATGTCTGCTTTCTCACTGAAATGTGGGAGCGCTTTTCTTTTTACGGCATGAAATACCTGCTGTTGTTGTATTTAACAAAGTATCACTTATTCAGCGATGCCGGCGGTTTAGACGTACTGGGCAGTTATGCCGGTTTAGTGTATGCCATGCCCGTGATTGGTGGCATGCTGGCCGACCGTTACCTGGGCATGCGTAAGGCGGTGACCTTTGGTGCCATTTTGCTCTGTTTAGGCCACTTAGGTCTGGCTTATGAAGGCTTTCAGGCCTATGTAGAAAACGGTGTGGTGGTGCAAGATACCGGCGCCATTCAGGTATTCTACTTTTCATTGGCGCTAATCATTATGGGCGTGGGCTTTTTAAAGCCAAATATCTCGACCATTGTTGGTCAGTTATACGGTAAAGAAGACGCACGACGCGATTCGGGTTTTACCATCTTTTACATGGGCATTAACCTGGGCTCTTTTATTGCCACTATTACCGTAACCTACCTGGGTGAAACCTATGGTTGGGGCTACGGTTTTGGCTTAGCCGGTATTGGTATGGTGCTGGGCTTAATTGTGTTTTTAACCGGGCAAAAATACCTGTTTGGTTATGCTGAGCCAGCAAACCCAGCGCTGTTAAAAGAAAAAGTATTCGCCGGCATTAATAAAGAATGGCTAATTTATCTGGCGACTATTCCTGCGCTGTTTGTGGTGTGGCAGTTAGTGCAGTACAACCCTATCGTGCATAACACGCTGCTAGGGTTATCGCTGGTGGTGCTAGTCGGCATTATCTGGTTTATGGTCACCCAGTGTAACAAGGTGGAACGTGACCGCATGCTGGTACTGATTGTGCTCACCTTCTCTACTGTGGTGTTTTGGGCCTTGTTTGAACAAAGCGCGTCATCAATGACCTTGTATGCTGACCGTGTCCTAGACCGTAACGTGTTGGGTTATGACGCCACGGCCGGCCAGTTTGGCTCGCTAAATGCGTTCTTTATTATTACCCTGGCACCTATTTTTGCCATGCTGTGGATTTTCCTGGCGAAAAAAGGCTTGGAACCCAGTACTCCGGTTAAATTTGCTTTAGGCATTATTCAGGCTGGTTTAGGCTTTGGCGCCCTTGTGTATGGTGCGCAGCACCCGAACGAGGCCGGCTTAGTCGCTGCCTGGTGGCTAATATTGGCGTACATGCTGCACACCATGGGTGAGCTGTGTCTATCGCCGGTTGGTCTGTCGGCCGTTACCAAGTTAGCCGTGCATAAAGTAGTAGGTGTGATGATGGGCGCCTGGTTTTTGGCGACCGCTTACTCCGAACTTCTGGCGACACAATTGGCAAAACTGGCGGCAATTGAAACCGATGCCGGTGAAGTGGCCGATGTCAGCCAGGCGTTAAATGCTTACACCGAGTTGTTTAGCTTCCTAATGTATTTTGGTGTGGGTGTGGGTGTGTTTATGCTGCTGATTAGCCCCTGGCTGAAAAAGCGCATGCACGGCGTGCACTAACGAAAAAGGGTCTGCTTGCAGACCCTTTTTTATTTCATTCACTGGCTACGCCACTCTTTGCTGACTCAGTGGCTACGCCACCTTCAGTTTAATCTAGTGGCTACGCCACTTTCTGTCTATTTTAGTGGCTACGCCACCTTCTACTTATTCTAGTGGCTTCGCCACTGGGCATGACACAGTGATTCGTGTTTTTCACGGCTGAGTAAAATACGCGCCAGCACTTTATCTGGCTCGCCGTTTTCGCCGGTCAGGCCAATTTGTGCTTCATAGTGCAGCTCGGGCTCTAAGTCTTGCATCATGATCTCTACCCAGTCTTCACCGGGAATAGCCAGGTCGACATAACCACGGCTTTCATAATGCTGTTGGTACTGTGCGTAGTCTTCCGCTGACAGGTTTTCGCTGGCCAGCTCTTCAAAAATATCAAAGGCGTGGTCGCATAACTCGTCCAGCGTCCATAAGTCTAAATCTTGCATTGTTGCTCCGTAATATCTGTAAATATTCGCAGACTGGAAATTTCCTCGGCTAAGCAGGCCGGTTAGAACCTGCAGCGCACAGCCGGAGAGTGTCTGAGCGAGCCTTGTGCGAGCGAGTTGCTCCGGCGAGCACTGTAGCGTTGTAACGCAAGGCCAGCGTCTCAACT
Source organism: Pseudomonadota bacterium (assembly GCA_040752955.1). Taxonomy (GTDB): domain Bacteria; phylum Pseudomonadota; class Gammaproteobacteria; order Enterobacterales; family Alteromonadaceae; genus Alishewanella. The sequence goes on along the minus strand of JBFMHG010000003.1, from coordinate 137,212 downwards.
ACCACTAAACCCAGACTTTGAATTTTGCCCGCCAGTATAGCAAGGCTTTGGCCAAAACACTGCTGTGCTGCTACACTGAGTGCCAATTTTTCAGATAGACACCGCTATGTACCTGTGCCCGCTTTGCCAGCAACCGCTAATCCTAAATGCAAAACAGTACCAATGCCAAAACCGCCACAGCTTTGATGTGGCGCGCGAAGGCTATGTTAACCTGTTACCGGTACAACAAAAAAACTCTAAAGACCCCGGCGACAACAAAGAGATGATGCAGGCGCGGCGGCAATTTTTGCACGCTGGCTGGTATGCACCTTTGGCGCAGGCAGTGGCAACAACGCTAGCTGAAGTTGCGCCACAACGCTTACTGGATTTAGGCTGCGGCGAGGGTTATTACACCGGCATTATTAAACAGCAACTGGCCAACACGGCGGTGTGGGGAGTGGATATCTCCAAAAGCGCGATAAAATTTGCTGCTAAAGCCCAGCCCAATATTGCCTTTAGTGTGGCCAGCGCTTATCAGCTGCCTTTTGCCGCTAACAGCTTTGATGCCATAGTGCGTATTTATGCCCCGTCTAAAGTTGAAGAGCTGCAACGGCTGTTAAGCCCTGGTGGCCATTTGCTTACCGTAACGCCGGGCCCTGCGCATTTAGTACAAATTAAGCAAGCGGTGTATGAACAGGTGCGACTACATGACGATGCTATTGCCAGCCTGGAGGGTTTTGCACACCAGAAGCGCCAGCGCCTTACCTTTGAGATTAACTTTAACCGCAGCGAAGATGTGCTGGCGTTAGTGCAAATGGTGCCACTGGCGTGGAAGTTTACCGCCGCACAAAAACAACAGTTTGCTGACGGTCTGCCGGCCATCAGCGTGGATTTTTTACTGGATCTGTATCAGCGCAGCTGACTTTGAGTGTTGAATTATAAATGTTGAGTTTTTAGGTAGGGGCGCATTATTGCGCCCTGAATACAATAAAGGCGCATTGTTGCGCCCTTATAACTTAACCTTTAATTTTTGACGTAAATCCGGTAGCCCCAGGCAGGTAAAGTCAGGCGGGTGTCGGTGCCAAATTCGGCGGTTTCTGCACTTAGGTACTCTGTGTACTTACCATGATGCAGATGCGCCTTAAAGCTCACCTGTTGTTCACTGTCGCTAAAGTTAAATACGGCAAACACTTTGTCCTTGTCGTTTTGCCGGACAAAACTCAGCACCTGTGCCGCCTGGCTGTTATGCACTGGGATCATCCGGGCGCCCCAATCCGCATTCCACAGCGCTGTATTGGCTTTTTTCAGCGCGAACAGTCGCTGATACAGTTTGCCATTTTCGTGCTGAATAAAGTCGCCGTTTTCATCATGCCAGGTAATGGGGTCGCGCTCGAAAAACGCCAGCCGGCGCGGGTTACCAACTTCCTGACCGTTGTAGATCATTGGCATGCCCTCACTGACCACAGACAGTGCAATGACCGCCGGCAAAGCATCACCAAACATTTCAAACTCAGTGCCCTCCCAGGCATTTTGGTCATGGTTACTTACTCCCAGCATACGCATAATGTTTTGCGGGTAGTATTTTTCATTCCACGAGTAATATACATAGAGTTTATTGACGTCAGCATGGCCACTCGCGATGGCGTGTACCGCCTGATGCCAGGTCCAGGCATAGGTCATATCAAAGGCTTCAGCGTGAAAGTCCCGGCCTTCAAATTCAGCCAGCATAAACACCGGCTTTATCTCATCAAGCTCTTTGCGAACCTGTTGCCAGAAGTCCAGTGGCACAAAGCCGGCAACGTCGGCACGAAAACCATCAAAACCCACCTCTTTTACCCAGTACTTCATCGCCTCTGTCATGTATTTACGCAGGCCGGGCTTGTCATAATCCAGCTCGATAATATCGCTCCAATCCCACCAGGGTGTAGGGCGAAAATCACCTTTCCAGTCACGGATATACCAGTCTGGCTGCTCGGTGACTAAATGGTTATCCCAGGCGCTGTGGTTTGCCACCCAGTCCAGAATTACGTACATCCCCTGCGCATGCGCCGCGCGGATAAAGGCTTTAATATCATCCAGCGTGCCAAACTCAGGGTTAACGCCGTAGTAGTCTTTCACCGAATAAGGGCTGCCCAGACTGCCTTTACGATTGACCTCACCAATGGGCTGAATAGGCATAAGCCAGAGAATATCCACGCCGAACGCTTTTAACCGTGGCAGCTGTTGCTGCGCGGCGGCAAAGGTGCCTTCCGGGGTAAACTGGCGGGTGTTTATCTGGTAAATAACCGCGTTTTTGCTCCACTCGGGGTGCTTAACCTTAACGTAGGGCTGTGGCTGGTAGGGATCTGCTACTGCGCTGCCCGCTGTGGCTTGTGTGGTGACGTTATTGTTTGTTGCCTGGCCACAAGCGGCCAGCAAACCCAATGCCACAGCCAGCAAAGCCAACTGTCGCAAGTATTGTTTATTCGTTGATGTCATATTCATTGTTATCCCCCCCTGTTGCCGTTACTGTAGTTTTAATCTTTATCGATTAAGAGTAATAGCTGCTATTTGGGGAACGAACAAGTTGAATACGTATTCACTCTGCCAGCGCTTTGGCTTCCTGTCGCTGTTGATGGATGGCGGTGAGCATGCCTGACCAAAAGTAGGTGCCCATTTCATTAATCACGTTAGACTCGGCGTTCATCAACATAACCAGCCCTAACTGATGCTCGCGAGAGTAAGCAATCTCAGCGCGGTAGCCCTGTACCCAGCCACCGTGGTACATCAGGGTGTCCTGGCCAAACTGATATACGCGCCAGCCCAGCGCATAGTGCGCGTCGGTGAGGTAGCGGCGCCACTCCCGCCGGCGCAAGTCACGCCGGGTTTTTATCCGTTTACTGCTAATGGTGGCTAACAACTGGTCAGGCATCACTTGCGGGTTATGTCCCAGGTGGGCAATGAGCCAGTAGCCTAAGTCTATGGCACTGGCATTAACCCCCGCAGCCGGGGCAAAACGATAATAGCTTTCAGCTACCTTGGTTTCATGCCATTTACCCCGGGCTCTTACATGGGGCATAGCCCGGTTTGCGGTAGCGAAAAAGCCATCCAGTCCAACCGAGGCGGTGGGCAACTGCAATGGGGTAAAAATACGCTCTTGCAACAGCTGCGCAAAGGTTTTTCCGGTAGCCTGCTGCATTACCGGTTCAATTAAACTAAACAGCACATTTTGATAACCGTAGCACTTACCCGGAGCGCACAGTGGGTCAATTTTATTAAACTGCGCCAGGATCCGCTCCAGCGGTACATTGGCTTCAATCAGGTTATCGTAAGCGTTTGCCATTACACCGGTGCTTTGTGACAGCAAATGCTTAAGTTTAAGTTGTTGATTATATTTTTTGCTTTTAAACGAAAAGCCCGGCAGATACTGCACCAGCTTATCGTCCCAGCTGAAGTGGCCTTCAGCTTCAAGCATGCTACTTAGACCACCGGCAAAGGTTTTTGACACCGAAGCAATACGAAATACGGTGTAGGGATCAACCGGCTCTTTGCCACCGCGCTGACGCACACCAAAACCCGCGGTAGCTATAATTTTATTGCCGTGCACTATGGCATAAGCAGCACCGGGAATATCGTGCTCTGCCAGTTTGGCGGCGTAATACTGATCAAAATCAGCCACCAGTGGTGCCAACAATTGCGGGGTTACCTCGCTGCTGGCCAGCACGGGTTTGGTTAAGAGTAAACAGCCTGCTACGGCATAAAGAAACTGTTTCACGCTGTGTAGTTATCCGTGTTTTGTCGTTGCTAGCGCTGCAACCGGCCTGGCATTGTAGGCAGTCAGGCCCTTGTTGCCAAGCCTTGTTAGCAATATTAGCCCCAGTAACAACAGGCTGATAACGCCTAAACTGCCACCACCAGACTCACCTCCACCGGAGCTACCGCCACCACCGCTGCCGCCTCCCGACGCGGGCTGCACGGTGATAGTGACTTCAGCACTGCTTTGGGCAATACCATCGTCCACCGTTAAGCGAAAGCGCAAACTGGTGCTACTTGTTACTGCTGGCGCAGTAAAATTGCTGGTGAGCGAATCGGCCTGGTTCAGGCTAACCGATGGGCCGGATAGCTGCTGCCATTGATAGCTGAGCACATTAAAGTCGCTGTCGCTGGCACTGCCCGAAAGCGTGACCACACTGCCACTGCTCACGGTTTGTGCACTGCCGGCCGACACTTGTGGCGCCGTATTGGCACAATCGGTGTTAATAAACAGCTGCTCTATTTGTGCCAGCCAGTTGCCAAAATCAGCCGTTGCCGGTGCACACAGCTCAGTAACGGCGAAACTAAAAGCGCGCAGCTGGTTCAAATTGGTCAGCGTTGTCGGCAAGGTGCCGCTAAAGTCATTGTTTTCCAGCCACAATATTTGTAGCTGACTTAGCTGACCCAATGTAGAGGGCACAGTACCGCTTAAATAATTGTTTTCCACAAACAGCTCGCGCAATAGCGGCAAATTGCCAAGACCAGAGGGTAAACTGCCGTTAAAGCGGTTAAAGGATAAGTCGAGCTCGGTCAGGGCCGTTAAGTTAGCAAGGCCTGACGGAATACTGCCTTCAAAAGCATTGTTCCATAGTTGTAACCGGCTAAGCTGCGTCAGCTGCAAAATAGCCGCGGGGAAGTTACCCTGCAGCGCATTAAAACTGACGTCAAGCTCAGTTAGTGCCGATAATTGATTAAAATTCGTGGGCAGCTGACCTACCAGGCCGTTGTCTGACAGATTTAAACTTGCCACCCGGCCACTGCTGCACGCTAGGCCAAACCAGTTACACGGCGTATTGTTTTGTAGCCAGTTAGTGCTATTTAACCAGCTTTGCCCGCCGGTATCGTAATACAGCTGTACCAGCGCCTCACATTCGGCCAAAGGGATTTCGCTGACATTGTTCGCGGCACAAAAGTTATCGTCACGCAGTAGCACCTGCACTGAGCCATCAGCAAATTGCAGCTCAGTGGCAGTACCATCAAAGGTCAAGCTACCGCTGTAAATACCATCGTTGGCAAACTTGTCCTGCTGCTGCGCGTTGTCATTCAGGGCGACTGCACCGCCCGGCGCGCCGTTCTGCACAATGCTGACTGTGGTGTTGATGCTGTTGCCGCCACAGTCCAGACTTAACACTTCGATAGATAAGGTATCACCGGCACTGAGAAAGACCGTATCGGTAAGGGGTAACAACCGGCGGCTGAGCTGCTTATCTGCACACTCTAACGCCCCACTTTGATCTGCACCGCTGGCCAGCAGCAACTGCCCGGTGGCGGTTTGATTAAGTAAGGTCGCATCGGTTGCCGCCACGCCGGACACTAACAACCGACCACGCAATTGACTGGCGTTCAGGCCGGGCTCAGCAGCTTTTAGCAACGCAGCAACGCCCGTTACCACAGGTGCCGCCATAGAGGTGCCGGATGCCAAACTGTACTGATTATCCAGATCTGTGGTGTAAATGCCGACGCCCGGTGCGGATAAATCGACCCAGTTGCGACCAAAATTAGCAAAATCGGCTTTACTGCCATCGTCACTATGCGCACTCACGCTGATAACGTTGGGTAAGTCGAATGCAGCGGGATAAAACGGCGCCTGGGTATTGTCGTTACCGGCGCTGGCAACAAACAAAATGCCGGCGTCATAATGTGCTTCTACCGCATTGTACAGTGCCTGAGAAAACTGTGGCCCGCCCCAGGAGTTGTTGGTGGCAACAATATTTTCGCCGCGCTGTTTCAGCGCCAGTATGTAATCCAGGCAGGCGATGGCATCACTAATAAAACCCTCGCCGTTAACGTCCATAAACCGACAAGGTAACAAACTCACTGACCAGTTGACGCCGGCAACCCCGGTGCTATTGTCACCCACTGCACCAATAATGCCGGCAACTAAGGTGCCGTGGCCATCCTCGTCCATCGGGTCAACGTTATCATCAGCAGGATTAATGCCGTAAATATCATCAATATAGCCATTGCCGTCGTTATCGATACCATCACCGGGAATTTCCGCTGTGTTCTGCCACATATTGGCGCTCAGATCCGGATGAATGTAATCGACCCCGGTATCGATTACCGCCACTATGACCTGGGCATCGCCGGTAGTGCTATCCCAGGCGGCTTGCGCATTAATACCCGGACTGTTTTGCAAATGCCACTGCTGGTTAAACAACGGATCATTACTGCTCTGAGTGGTGCGCAGCCGATAATCAGGCTCGACGGCTTTTACCCCGGGAAGCTTGGCGTATTGCGCAATCGCGTCGGCCATATTGGCGCCGGGCGTTAATGTGACCAGGGCAAGTTGCGGCAGATGAGTAAACCACTTAACCGCACGCGGGTTATTAACCTTGTCAGCAGGGCTATCGCTGCCAGTGCTCACTGCTGATAGTCGGTGCAAATCGGGCTGTATTGCCTGTGCCGATATGCCCTGCTCCAACGTAATAATGAGCCGGTTGGGTGCGCCCGCTGAGTCGCGCTCTGCTGCTGTTGCCACTGTTGCCAGAAGCGCACATAAGGATATTACTACCGGTTTTAGCATAACGAAGCTCCACAGCTGCTATTTGCATTGGTTAATAGTACGCCAGCCAAAGGCAAAAGGTGCAATGCTTTTTTACAGCGATTACAGGGCGGTTGTTTAGCTGTGTGGGCATTGCAGCGCCTGCTGCGCCGGCTTTATCGCAAGCAGTGTGCCATCAGAGCTCTGCGTAAACTCAACCCATTGCGGCGTTAATGCACTGCGGTCAATAGTTAGATCAATTTGACTGAGCAGCTGTTTGTCGATGGTCAAGAGCAGCTCATCACAGATCTGAATATGCCACTGTTGCTGCTCTTGTCTCAGCAGTCCGGTTTGGGCGTAAAAAGCGTTGCTGTTTGCCCCGGCCTCGCGGTATTGCTGCTGTGCTTGCGCCAGGGCTGTGGCGTTGCCCGGTGCACTGCCGGCAGTATGATGCTGTATTTGACGATACTGCGCATCCTGAGCGTAGCTTATTTGATAATGCCACTTTGGCTGTTGTGCCACAGGCAACAGAAAGTAACCCAGTAGCACAAGTAAGGCACAACTGAGTGCCAGTTGGGTATTACGCCAAAGCTGCGGCCAGCCGATACGCTTAAGGCCTTTACGCTGTTGCTGACGACGCGCCTCAGCCAGCACCCGGTTAACGATAGGCCGCGGCAGTGGATGACAGGCTTTGTCATGCTGAAACTGCTGCTTAAGGTGTTGTTCAAACGAGTCCGGCTTATTCATCATGCTCTCCGCTTAACCTATGTAGCTGTTGACGGGCATAACGCAGCCGGCTTTTTACCGTTTCTTCGCCCTGCTGAGTGATTTGGCTGATTTGTGCCAAAGAAAAGCCCTCCAGCTGCAGCATCAGCGCCTCGCGCTGCAAAAAAGGCAGTTGGTCTAACTGCAATTTGACTTGCCGCTGCTGCTGATGCTGTTGCAACCGCGCAAGCGGACAGGTTTCTCCCACCAGCATGGCATCGATAACATCATCGCTAACACCGCACTTTTGCCGGCGCAACTCATCAATCAGGCAGTGACGCGCCAGCGTAAACAACCAGGTTTTAAAACTACTGCGGCTGGCAAAATTACCCGGCTGCTCCAGCAGCTTTAACCAGCATTGCTGGCTGATATCGTCAGCCAGCGCTGCATCGGTCTGGCGCAGCAAAAAGTAGTACAGGGCATCACCATAGCGAGCAATAAGCTGCTGTAAATAAGCAGGATCCGCGGTGTCACAGTACAACGCATGCAGTTTTTCGCTACTGTGCTCGGTGTAACCAAACTGATTAAGTAAAAAGGATAATGCCATGCGACTGCTCCTTGTGCTTACCCCATAACCTGAGCCTAGTCTGCCTGCAGGTTAAAATCGAGCTGTACTTGCATATTGGGTTGCAAAACCGCAACACCCTCCACCACCTTGGGTTGATATTTCCAGCGGCGCAGCGCTCTTATTGCCTCGCGCTCAAATACCCTGGCTGGCTCTGCTGCAATAACACGTACATCGATAACCGCGCCGGTGGTGTCAATGGTAAAGGCCAGTTGTACCCAACCACTGATACCATCACGCGCCGCCTCGGTTGGGTAACGCGGCTCTACACGCACCAAAGGGGTGGCACCGCGATCGGCTTGGGTCCAACTGTGATTAGGCCCACCCTGTGTTGGTATCTCTACTTTCGTCAGTGTTATCGGACCAGGCGTAATATTGGGCGTTGGGTCCACTATAGGTTGCATTTTGGGTAACGGCTGCGGCGGCGTCATTACCGGGGGCGGTTGGCGTTTAATCGGTTCTGTTTCGTTTGGCGGGTTATACAGCTCTACCGGATTGTGCGCCGCAGGTTCGACACGCGCTACTGCTCGGGTTTTAATCAGCTGCTGCATCGCTGCAAATAAAGCGAAGGTAACCAGCAGCGCCATTACCGTTGCGCTGATATAACGAAGCTGCGGTGGTGTCGGCTGAAGTTTATTAACGGTGGTTATCATACAGTCCCCTTGATGTAATTTAGCTGGTTGCAGTAATTAGACGCACCAGCGCCGGCAAAGGGGTTAAACTTTTTTACCTGATTTTCAGGGTCAAATATATCACTAAGACTTTGGTCTTGTTTTAGTTTTGGCTAATTGACTTAAGATGAATAACTGCGAAAACTGCAAAGTTCGCTATAGTGTTACTTGTTTGCACATTGTTGTAAAAAAGAGGAATTTATGCTTAACCACACTTTTCGGCCAGCAGCACTGGTTGCTGTATTTATTGTGCTGCAGGCGGTGCTGTTCTTTGTGGGCGGCATGATCTGGGCCTTATTGGCGGGTGCTGTATTGTTAATAGTTTATTTGTACTGGCCAAAGCCTGCACCGGTTGTTAACGATAACACGCTAAAAGAGCAGCTGGCTGCCACCGCCGATAACATTACCGGCGCCACGTCAAAAATGGCAATAGGCGCCGCTGAAGTGTCGTTTTATATCGACAGCCTGATGAAAGATATCGGCCATAGCAGTGAAGACAGCGGCAAAATAGCCGATGTCAGCAATACGCTGGCCAGCACCAGCACAGAGCTTAGCCATTCGTTGCAGTCTATCGGCGCCACCTTGCAGCAAACTGCCGGTGCATCGGATGACGCCGACGCCAGGCTGCAGACGGCGGTAGAGAGCATTAACAGTCTGGTGCAGGCGGTAAGCCAGGCTGCCGCCGACTTACAGCAGTTACGTAGCAGCAGCGAAAATATTCAGCGTATTACTGATGTGATTAATACCGTAGCCGAGCAAACCAACCTGCTGGCATTAAACGCCGCTATTGAAGCGGCTCGTGCTGGCGAACAAGGCCGTGGTTTTGCCGTGGTAGCCGACGAAGTGCGCACGCTGGCCGGCAAAACCGCCGGCGCCACTCAAGATATTGCTAAGATGCTGGGCGATATTCGCCAGCAAAGCCAGCACACCGCTGAGCAAATGCAGCAACTGGAGCAAGGTGGCGCCCAGGTGCAACAGGAACTAAGCCAGGTTGCAGCTGGCTTTGCCGCAATAAACCAGCAAATTGCCGAAGCGTCTGGCACCTTCGCCCAGATAGAGCAAGCCAGTAGTGAGCTAAACCAAACCAGTATTGCCCTGGCGCAATCGGTTGACAGCATTAGTAAGACGCTTGCCAACATTAGCCAGAAAGGCAGCTCGGTCGCAGGACAGGCGATTAGGTTGTCAGAAGAGACAGAAAGTATTTACCGCGAACTGAACAGTCTTAGCGATCATAGTTTCTACAGCGCTATTTTGGCTGAAGCCGAGCAAGCTGCAACTAAAATTGGTCAGGTATTTAGCGATGCTATTGCGCAGGGTAAGCTTAATAAGGATGCGCTTTTCGCAGAACGCTATGAGCAAATTAGCGGCACTAACCCGGTGAAATACCACACCGCTTATGATCGTTTTACCGACCAGTGTTTGCCTGCTATTCAGGAGCCTATTTTAGCCCGGCATAAACAGGTGCAGTACGCCATTACCGTCGATCGCAAAGGCTATGCGCCAACCCACAATAATAAATTCAGCCAGCCGCTGACGGGTAATTACGACAAGGATTTACTGCAAAATCGCAGTAAGCGCATTTTTAGCGATCGCACCGGTAGCCGCTGCGGCAGCCATACTCAGAGCATGTTGTTGCAAACCTATAAGCGTGATACCGGTGAAATTTTGCATGACCTGTCAGTGCCGATCTATGTTGACGGCCGGCACTGGGGGGGCTTTCGTATTGGCTTTAAGCGCTAGGCGCTATTCCAGGTCATCTAACAAATCGTCAAATACACTTTCATCCACCTCAGGCTCCTCTGGCTTAGGTGGATTGCCGTCGTATATTTTGAACTCCTGGCGCTGAAAGTAAGACTCTTTAACAAAGGCATAAGGGTCTAGCGACTCTTCCAGCAGGTTCTCCATTGACATTAACTGTTCGCGACCGTCTAAGGCGTTAATCATAAACCGGGTAATCGATAAAGGTGTATTAAGCAAGCCCAGTGGGAAATACAGGTCATCGACAACCTCACCGGCAGTACCGCGTACTGTAGTGGGGCCAAATCCTGGCAGCATTAAATAAGCACCATCACCCACGCCCCATACTGCCAGCGTTTGACTGAAATCTTCGTCTTGCTCTTGCAGGCCTATTGCTGTTGCTACATCAAACAAACCAAATAGCCCTAGCGTGCTGTTCACCAGAAAACGGCCGGCACTGATGGCTGCCCTATCTGGCTTGGCTTGCAAAGCGCCGTTGACAAAGCTGGCAGGCTCGTTAAGGTTATTGGCGACATTCACCAGGCCTTTGCGCGCCGGTTTGGGTACCACTGTCATATACCCGACGGTGGCGGGGCGCAGCAGGTATTTATCCAGAATATCGTAGTTAAAATCCCACAACGGCCGGTTGATGGTTTCCAGCGGATCGCGGCTATCGGTGTAGACAGCGCCGGTTTGGCTATGCACCTGGCTTTGTGTCTGAGCATCCGGTGCTGGTTTTGCGGCACAGGCTGACAACAGCAGCGCCGCGCTCAACACTAAACAACGAAACAATACAGAGTCAGCCATATCAGGGTTCCAGTGTTAAAGAGATAGTAAGGGTATTAGCAGTAAGGTCCAGCACACCGGATTCTACCTGAATATCACCGGGGCGCAGCTCTACTGTGCCACTTTGAGACAAACGCGCCACGACCTCCACCTTATCGGCGCTGGCCAGCGTCCACTGGCTTTGCATTGCCATTTGCTCGTTTAACACCAGTTGCAGCTGTCCTTCAGGCAGGGGAATGCGCTGCACTGCCAATGGCAAACCGGGGCCTTCTGTAGCACGGGCAAATAAAAACAGGCTGGCGTCCGGATTGGCTTGCTTTAATCTCGGGTCGACAAACAGGTTTACCGTGATCTGCCGCCCCGGGGCTTGAATATCAACACCCAGCTCGGTTAAGCGCTGCTGCACCGCCGCGTAACGCGGATCTTCTTTTGGTAACTGTTTTAACAGCAACTGCCAGGCACTGGTAGCCTCGGCCATATCGCCCTTTTCGTAAGCGATAAGTGCCATTAGTGACAGCGCATCAGTGTTGCTGGCCTCGCGCGTTAATACCTGGGCAACCGCTCGACCAGCGCGCGCCAGGCTGTTGTCATCACCGAGTAAAATCAGCGCCTGGGCATAACTTAGCAGTAGTGGTACCCGCTCAGGCGACAGTTTAAGCGCGCGCTCAAAAGCGGCTACCGCTTGCTCTGCCGCGCCCTGCGACAGGCGAATGCGGCCCAGCAGCATCCAGGCGACAGCGTCATCACCTTCGTTAGCCAGCCGGGTGCGCAGCCCCAGCGCAAACAGCTCCATTTCCTGCTCAGATAACGGCTCACCCTGCCCCAATAACGCCCGCTCGCCAAACTGCTGTAACTGCTGCTGCGCCTGCTGCCAATCATCAAGCTGCCGGTAGTGGCCTGTCACGGCATAAATACCACCGACTAACAATGTCACCACCAGCAATAACGCCAGCGGTAAACGCCAACCGGTACCGGGTTGACTTAACTGCGCTTGTTGTTGCTGCGATAAAAACTGTGTTTTCAGCTCTTGTGCAGCCGCGTCAAAATCCTGCTCTGCCAGCTCGCCACTATCGCGCGCCAGCGCCAGCAGTTGCAGGCGCTCTTCGAACAATTGCGCCGGCGTTTGCGTGTATTGCTTATATGCGCGCCTGGGCCAGAACAAACACAGCGCCGTAACAAGCAACATTGCCAGGGCAGTTAACAACAACGGCGCCATCATGGTTTTTTACTCCGGTAACGATCGATCAAGGTATCTAACTCTGCAGCTGACGGCGTATGGCCTGCCAGTTCGTCGTCGTTGTTTTTGCTGGCACGGCGATAGCCTCCTACACCCAACAACAGCACCAGCATTAACAGTGGCGCCAGCCACAACCACAGCGTGAAACGGTTAACCGGCGGCTGATAGTGCACAAAGTCGCCATAGCGGCCAATCATATAGTCCAATACCTGAGCGCGGTCTTTGCCTTCGCGCACCAATTGGTACGTTTTCTCACGCATATCTACGGCGACTATGGCATTAGAATCAGCGATATTCTGGTTTTGACATTGCGGGCAGCGCAGCTCTTCGGTGAGCTGGTTAAATAACTGGCGCTGCTGCTCGTTGTCAAACGGGCGTATGTCTTGCGCCAGTGTGCAAAAGCTGGCAAACAGCATGATAACCGTGATCCTCATGGCTGGCTCCACTGCTGGTACAAGGGTGCCAGCTTAGCGCGCCACACCTGAGGGTTAATGTCACCGATGTGATGCGCCCGCACGGTGCCGCTGGCGTCAATAATAAAGGTTTCCGGTGCGCCGCTTACGCCTAAATCCAACGACAGGCTGCGGTCTAAATCAAGGATATTAAACTGATAGGGGTTACCGTTTTGCTGTAATTTTTCGCTGACTTCGCGCTGCAGCACGCTCAAATCAAAAGGCGCATCAAATGCCGGATCGCGTGGCAGTTCGTAATACAGGCCAACAATTTTCACGCCCTGTTCGCGCAGCTCCGTTAAGTAACCCAGTTCAGCATTACAGGTGGGGCACCAGACGCCCCAGACATTCAATAAAAATGTTTCGCCTTTTAATGCCTCAGCGGTCCAGATTTTGTCTGGCTGCATTAAATCGGCCAGCGCAAATTCTGGCAGCGGCTTATCAACAATAGCGGAAGCACGCTCACGCGGATCAGAAAACAAGCCGCTGAGTAAAAACAGCGCCAGTGCCAAAAAGGCCAGCAGTGGCGCATAAAATAATACCTTACGCATGCGCTTCTCCGTGACCGGTAAGTTTACGGCGGTATTTTTTGTCACACAGCGCCACCAGCGCGCCCAGTGACATTAACAAGCCACCGAGCCAAATCCAGCGGACAAAGGGTTTTACATGAATACGTAGCGCCCAGGCATCGCCGGGCAGTGCTTCGCCCAGTGAAACAAACAGGTCCCGGCTTAAACGGGCATGAATAGCGGCTTCGGTCATAATGGTGCTTTGAATACGGTAAAAACGCTTTTCGGCGTGTAAATGCGTGACAAATTTACCGTCTTTATGCACGTCGAGCTCAGCAGCCTCACCGCCATAGTTGGGGCCGTTCAGCGCATATACTTCCTGCAGGGTAAAATCATAGCCTGACACCGTTACCGTATCACCGGCCTGCATCCGCACATCACGCTCGACGGTATAAGTTTTGGTCATGGCAACGCCAATCACCAGCACGGCAAAGCCAATATGCGCCAGTGTCATACCATAATGGCTGGCGTTAAGCTTACTAATACCGGCGGTTACCGAGCCAAACTGTTTTAAGCGCAGCATCACCTCAGCCAGAGCAGACACACCCACCCAAGCACCCAGCAACAAGCCCAGCAGGGCTAAATTGGCTTGTACACTTTGCATCAGCGCCAGCGTACCCAGCGCCAACATCAATGAGGCTATGGCCACCAGACCAAGCGGTTTAATCAGCGGCATAACCTGTTGCTGCTTCCAGCGCACCCAGGGGCCTAAGCCCAGCATTAACGCAAACGGAATGGTCAGGTAGTAAAACATCTGGTTGAAAAACGGCTCGCCAATTGAGATAGATCCCAGGCCCAACTCTTTATGAAACAGCGGAAACAGTGTGCCTAAAAATACAATTAAACAGGCGGTGAGCAAAAACACGTTGTTGCCCCACAGCATCATTTCACGCGAGAACAGCTGATAGCGAGCCTGCGAGCGTACCGAGTTCATCCGGCTGCCATACAATAACAAGGAGCCGCCGACTACCAGCAGTAAAAACACCAGCAAATACATGCCGCGCCCCGGATCGGTGGCAAAAGAGTGTACCGACACCAGCACGCCGGAGCGCACTAAAAAAGCACCAACTAAACTCAGTGCAAAGGCCGCCAGTGCCAACAGCACCGTCCAGCTTTTAAAGGTGCCGCGTTTCTCTGTCACCGCCAGGCTGTGAATAAGTGCCGTACCAGCCAGCCAGGGCATAAAGGAGGCGTTTTCCACCGGGTCCCAGAACCACCAGCCACCCCAGCCTAACTCTTTATAGGCCCACCAACTGCCCAGCATAATGCCCAGGGTTAAAAACAGCCAGGCAGACAGTGCCCATGGCCGGACCCAGCGCGCCCAAACACTGTCAAAGCGGCCACTGATCAAGGCCGCCAGTGCAAAGGCAAAGGCCACAGCAAAACCAACATAGCCCATATACAGCGTAGGCGGGTGCATTATCATGCCAAAGTCTTGCAGCAAGGGGTTTAAATCGCGCCCTTCAACGGGGAAAAATGGCAGGCTGCGCTCAAACGGGTTAGACATAAACAGCGAAAAGGCGACAAAGCCAACGCAAATAATGCCTAAAATACCCAGAATACGGCCCTGCAGCAGTAGCGGTAAGGCTTTGGAGTATTGCGCCACCAGGGCTGTCCAGCCCGCCAGCATCAGCACCCATAACAGCATTGAACCTTCATGCGAGCCAAAGCTGGCGGTAATTTGATAATACCAGGGCAAGGTAGAGCTGGAGTTTTGCGCCACGTTAATGACAGTAAAATCGTTGGTGCGAAAGGCGTAAATCAGCGCCGACATCGCCAGCAAACAAAAAATAAACTGGCCGAATGCCAAGGGTTTGGCCAGCAGCAGCATGCGCTGATTGGCGACAAAACTGCCATACAAGGGAACCAGCGCCAGCAACAGTGCCAGCACAAAAGCGAATGTCAGCGCTAGCTGACCGGCTTCAGCAATCATTAGTAGCGCCCTTCTGTACTGCTGCTATTTGCGTCATTATCTTTAGCGGGAAAGTCTTGTTTTGACGGAGGCACATGGCGAATACCTTTTAATGCCTCTGCCACTTCCGGTGGCATATACTCTTCGTCGTGCTTGGCCAGCACTTCAGTGGCGGCAATGGTGGTTGCATCCACTAAAATACCTTGCGCCACTATGCCCTGCCCTTCGCGGAACAAGTCGGGCAAGATGCCTTCATAAGTCACGGTGACGATGGGGCCGGTGTCCACTAAGTCGAAGCTGACTTTCAGCGACTGCGGGTCACGTTTTACCGAACCTTCCACCACCATGCCACCAATGCGCAGGCGCTGGCCCACCACGGGTTTTACTTTATCTTTGCCCAGCCCCTCTACCAGCTGCGAGGGCGTATAAAACAAGTCAATATTTTGCTGCAACGCATAAAGCATGGCACCTACTGCACCTGCCAGCAGGCCGATGACTAATAACACCGCCCACAAGCGTTTCTGACGTCGGGTTTGCATTATGATGAGGACTCCTGATACTGCTTAATACGTTGCTCGCGGGCCAGCTTGTCTGCCAGTTGTTTTAAACTCTGCCGCTGCTGAAAATGGCTGTAGGCAACCAGTGCCACTAACAGCGCATAGGTCGCGCCAAAGGACAACCAGACGAAAAAACCATAACCACCCATAGCCAAAAACTCGCTGAAAGACTGAAAATGCATCGTTATTTTGCTCCGGCCAATGCTTTAACCCAGGGCCTGTGCTGCTCGTGCTGCAAAATAGCAGTACGCAGGCGCAGGCATAACAGTGCCAACATCAATACCTTAAATGCCAGTATGCTGATCAGCAGTGGCCACAACATGCTGGGGTCTATCGACGGTTTGGCAAACTTGGTTATAGACGCGCCCTGATGCAAAGTGTTCCACCACTCGACCGAAAAATGAATAATAGGCAGGTTAATAACGCCCACCACGGCAAGTAATGACGATGCCTTGGCACCGGTTTGCCGGTCAGAAAAAGCGCCGCTTAAGGCAATTACGCCCAGGTATAAAAATAACAGGATGAGCTCTGAGGTTAAGCGCGCGTCCCACACCCACCAGGTGCCCCACATCGGTTTGCCCCAAGCCATACCGGTGATAAGCGCAATAGCGGTGTACACAGCACCGATAGGCGCTATGGCCAGTACTGACCATTGCGCTACTTTTACCTGCCACACCAAAGCAATAAACGCGGCAATGGCCATAGCCGAGTAGGTACCCATCGACATAATGGCGGAAGGCACGTGAATATGAATAATGCGGTAGCTGTCGCCCTGCTGATAATCGGGCGGGGTGAACGCCAGGCCCCAGATATTACCCAGCAGCAGCAGCGTAATGGCCAGCAGCATTAGCCAGGGGTAAAGCCGGCCACACAGGTGATAAACGGTTTCAGGCTTCGCTAAAGGATGTAACCATTTAAACATATCAGCTCACATTTAATTTAAGGGCACTGAGCACCGCCAGCGGCACCAGCGCCAAAGCAAATAACAACATGGCCAGCATAATTGCCAGCTGACCGTGATAAGGCAGCGCCATCGTGGCCGCTTCCATTGCTGCGCTGGCAAAAATGAGTAGCGGAATATACAGCGGCAAAATCAGCAGTGCCAGTAAAATACCACCTTTATCGGCCGATACCGTAAGGGCTGCGCCTAATACACTCAGCAGGCTTAACAGCGGCGTTCCTAAAAGCAACGTCAGCAGCAGCGCGACAAAGGCTGGCGTTTCTAAATTCAGCAACAACGCTACCAGCGGTGATAACAGCACCAGTGGCAAGCCGGTACTCAGCCAATTGGTGACCAGCTTTGCCAACACAAAGCTCAGCAACGGCTGACGCGCAGCGACCAGCTGCTCGATGACGCCGTTACGATAATCATCTTTAAACAACCGCTCAGCAGCCAGCAGCACACTTAATAGTGCGGCTATCCAGACAATACCCGGCGCCATCAGCCGCAGCAGGTTTGGCTCTGGCCCGACGCCCAGCGGAAATAAACACAGCACGATAATGAAAAACAGCACCGGGTTTAACCAGTCTGCTTTTTGCCTGGCCAGTAAGCGCAGCTCGCGCTGAATAAACACACCCAGTTTTACCATCGGTAGGCCAGCTCCAGTTTACTAAGCTGCGCATACTGCAGACTCAGGCTTTGGTGCGTGGTCAACACAATACTGCCCCCGTGCTGTAAATGCTGTAAAAAATGTTGCTGCAATAAGGCGATAGCAGCTTGATCCAGTGCGGTAAAAGGTTCATCTAAGATCCAAAGCTGGCCCTGGCTAAACCATAAACGCGCCAGTGACACCCGCCGCTGCTGACCCGCCGACAACATTCTACAGGGAATATCTTCCAGCCCGGCCAGCCCCAGCCGGCCGAGCAACGCATAATCATCCCCTGCTGCTGCCTGGGCCGCTGCACGCCAGAAACGCAGGTTCTCCAGCGCGGTTAATTGTTCATGAATACCGCTTTGGTGGCCGATATAACATAAGTCGGCGGCGTAGTCGGCAGCTTGTTGGGCCAACGGCTGCTGACGGTAATAAATGTCGCCCTCGTCGGGATGCGCCAGGCCAGCTAGCAAGCGTAGTAAAGAGCTTTTACCGGCACCGTTTTTACCGGCAATTTGCAACAGCTCACCGCCATGCACTGTAAGGCTTAGCTGCTCAAACAACACTCTGTCCTGGCGGATACAGCTTAAGCCTTTGGCTTCAAGCAAAATCTCGCCGGGCGATATGGAAAATGGTTGTGGTATATTCACTGCACGAGCTATCGACGACGGTAAAAATTGCGCGCATATTACCATAATGCCGGCATAATACGAATGTAACAGGGCGTCAGACCAGGCGAAAACGGGTAAAACTATGAACCAGATCAATCTGGACAACTTGCTCAGGCTGTCTGCCGGCGGTAAAGCCGACAGCGGCACCGTAAAACTGGTGCTGGCGCAGGTGTATCAAGCACAATTACAGCAGCTGCCGGATGGTGGCGCCCGGTTACAACTCGGTGCTGGCAAGGCGCCGCTGCAGCTAACACTTAGCACTGCTGAGGCCGCACGGTTACAGCCGCTGTTGCAACCGGCTGCCATGCCAGGCCGACAACCTGCCAGCAGCGCAGGGTTGCAGTTGCCGGTACAGGTGCAATTTACGTTAACTGCCGATAACCAGATCCGGCTTAACCTGCAAAATAGCCAGACGACACAGACCCTGGCATTGTCGGCCGCACAGGTGCGCCAGCTGCTATTGCAGTTTTTCCAAACCGCCAGTGGTGCTTCACCGGTACAAACGCCCGGTACGAACAGCACCCAGGCTGAAACAGCGCAGCAAAGTGCAGTCTTGGTCAGTGCCAGGCTGCCTGTTGCTGCTTTGTCTTCCACGGCCGGCTCTGCAGTGGCTCCGGTAAAAGCCGGCAGTATTCAGCTACCCATGCTGGCGCCCCTTAGCATCGCCAAAGAAACTCAGCAGCAGCTGAACCAGCTGTTACAACACAGCCAATCTAATCAACTGACGGTACTGTTACAGTTAAATAGTAGCAACAGCGAACTACGTGCCCGCTTACTACTACCCGGTAACAGCAGTGGCACACCACTCTCTTTACTGGACAAACCGCAGCAACAACAATTATTACAACAACTGGTACAGCTGTTTAACCAACAACGGCCAAGCACGCTAAGCCCGATCCCCCTACTTAGCACCTTAACACTGCCATCCGGCGCCGGGCAGCAATTGCAGTTGCAACAGCAGGGCACAAAATGGCAGTTAGTGATACAGCCCGCAAATATCAAAGCAGGCTTAACAGTAGATGCCGGCCAGTTTAACCGCCCCTTGCAATTAGTTGGCCCTGCGCCTGCGATCTCTAGCAATACGGTAGCAAGTTCAGCGCAACTGACCACCAACACACTAAGTCAGGCCTGGCGACACTTATTGCCGGTATTACCGTTAAGCACCGATCCGCTGGCCAGTTTGCCGGAGCTGCCCGAGCCGTTACAGCAACTATTACAGACAGTGCACCACAGCCAGCTTGACGGTGCTAAAGTTGTGCCGGTACAGCAGTTAGTGCCGCAGCTGCTGAGTTTGCTACAGTTTCAGCCACTTCAAAGCCAGGCAAGTCTGCAAACCAGCGGCGGCACACTGGCGGTTGCCATTCAGCTGTTGCTGGGTCATCTGCTGCAAAAACCGGTGCCGGCAGCACAAACACCGGCTAACCAACGACTGTCGCAGCTAGTTAACACGCTGGAGCCGCAACAAGCCAGTAATTTATTACGCCAGCTGGCCAGCCACAGCAGCACACTGCAGCAAAGCCAGTTAGCCACTCTGGATAGCAGCACCCAAGCGCAGCAGCAGCTGATCCTGCAGCTGCCGCTTAACCAGGGAGGTCAAAGCGTGTTTAGCCAGCTGCAGATAGAGCAGCGTGACGCTGATGGCAAACAAGACGGCAGCAAACAGAGGATGTGGCAGCTGACGATGCGCTTTAATTTGCAGCAATTAGGCGCAATGCTGGTAATAGCCCGCTTACAACAGCAGCAATTACAGCTGCAGTTTTACACCGAACAACCCCAGGCCCTGGCCCTGACAGAGCAGTTTTTACCGATATTAAAAGATCGCTGCAAAATGCAGGGGCTGGAAGTAAAGCAAGCCGAATGTGTACTGGGTAAAATTCCCGAGTCGCTATTACCGCGTGCCAACAGTTTACTGGCCATCAAAGTATGAGGCAGGCAGCATGACAGAGAATACTAAAGAGAAAAGCGCTACCGCGCTGCAATATCAGGGTAAAGCAGCACCTACCGTTACCGCGCGCGGTCATGGCAAGTTGGCAGAGGAAATGATTGCCATGGCACAACAACATGGCATTTTGGTACATCAGGACGAAGAGCTGAATAAACTCCTCAGCCAATTGGAGCTTGGGGATCAGATCCCGCCGGCGTTATATGTGGTGATTGCTGAGCTTATTGCGTTTTCGTATGTGTTGCAGGGGAAGTTTCCGGAAAACTGGCACAATATCCACCAGCGTGTCGATTTTAAAACCTGAGACATGCCACGCCATTAATACACGGTATTAACTTTTTGCCTGATGCAAATTAAACAGCAGTTCCGCTTCAGCCCGCGGCAGCTCACACTCACGCATGATCTCGTCAAGATCTGCGCCCAGCTGCACCATTTTCATCGCCCTGCTGTATATTTTTGACTCGGGATCGGTCAGCTCCATCGCCTGCTGCTTTTCTTCCAGTTGTTTCAGGCTCAGGCTTAAGTTATCACTCACCTGCCCTAGCGACGCTTCCAGCTGAAGTACCCGCTGCCCAACGCCAATCAGCCCTGAGCGTAACTCCTGCAGTTCCAACTGGCTTTGTGCTAATTGCTGTGCACTGTACTCCAGTCGCTGCTCCAACTGTGACTGTTGTTGCTGCGTTTGTCGCTGCTGTACTCTTACCCACCAGAAAATACCCACAGCAACGACCAGTAGCAGCGTGGTATGGATTGCCAGACTAAGCCACATAGGTTGCCTTAAATTGAGCTAATCTCATCCCACTCTTCATCACTGAGTAGTTTGTTTAAATCAACCAGGATCAGCAATTCGCCTTCGCGGTTTGATACGCCCTGAATAAAGCGGGCACTTTCGTCGGTACCGACATTAGGTGCCGTATCAATTTCAGACGCTCTGAGGTACACCACTTCGGCTACGCTATCGACCAAAATACCGATCACCTGCTTATCCGCTTCGATGATCACTATCCGGCTGTTGTCTGTGACATCTGCCGGTTCCAGACCGAAGCGGGAACGGGTATCGATGACGGTAACCACATTACCGCGCAGGTTAATAATGCCCAGCACATAATCAGGCGAGCCCGGTACCGGCGCAATTTCGGTATAGCGCAGTACCTCCTGCACTTGCATGACGTTTATGCCGTAGGTTTCTTCCTGCAGCTTAAACGTAACCCACTGTAACACTACATCGGCGGCCTCAGCCTTTTTTACCGATTGCTTCGTTAATTCACTCATGTACAGCTCCTGTCTTCATGCCATGGCGCTTTAAGCCTGGCGCTTTACGCACTGATATCCTGACCACGGTTTAACAATTCGATCATGGCTTCGATGTCGATCAATACACACATATGCTTTTTAATGACGCCAGCCATCCAGGGCCTTTTTCCCTCGGCTTCACGCCATTTCACATCATCTTGTTCCAGCATGTAGGTATTTACCAGATTTTCGCAGCAAAGCCCCCAATTACTGTTACCCAGCATAATAACATATTGATAGTTTAGCGTTTGCTGCATAGTTTGGTCATATTTTTCTGGCATCACCCAGCGCGCGGTGTCCACCACATTAATTTTTTGTTCCCTGTACAGCATCACGCCTTTGAACCACTGCGGTTTACCAATCAGGCTGTTAATCGTTGACAGCTGATGGATACCGCCTAACTCTTTTAATGGCACGGCGACTTTTAAACCCGCCACATCAAAAAACAATGCCTGAAAACGGCCCTGACGGTAAGCTTTTTCTGTTGGTGTGGCCACCACGGGTGTAACAGGCGCGACAGGCGCAAGACGCTCGGCGACCGGCACCTGGCGCTGTTGAAGCTGCTGTGCTTGCTCTGCGGCGGCAAATTTTGCTTTTAGCGTGTCCAGCGCAGCCAAAGTGTTATCTGTTACTGCGTGCTTTTCCTGCACCACCACTTTAGCTGCGGTCGTGTCAACCGGTGGCGCTGAGACTACCGCCTGCGCCAGTAACTGGTTTAGTTGCTGCTTTTTCTCGTCGGCCAGCGGCGCAGCTTCCGGCATATCCTCTTCGGTTAACAACGCCGACAAATAATGCTGCATCACTTTTTGACTGGCGATTAAATTACTCATGCCTACTCCGCCGACAACTGCAGTAAATAGGTTAACAAGGTATTGTAAGCAAAGACCCCTCGCGATGAATTGGCAAACTCACTCGGTGGTGTTTGCGCCAGGCTGGCATCACGAAACTTGGTATCAACCGGGATCACGGCCGACCACACCTTGTCCTGATATTTCGCTTTTAATTCTTTGTAAGCTTCAAGTGAGGCCTTGGTACGTTTGTCGTACATGGTTGGAATAATAGTATAGGCATAGTCTTTTTGCTGCGAAGTACGCATCAGAGCCATGGTCGCTATCATGCGCTCTAAGCCTTTTAATGCCAGAAACTCCGTTTGTACCGGGATCAAAATACGGTCGCACGCTGCTATGGCATTGACCATCAACACGCCCATTACCGGCGGGCAGTCTATCAGGACATAGTCATATTCTTTGCTGATTTTTTGCAACGCTTTTTTCAGCATCAATCCCATGCCACCTTTATTGCCTAAAGTGCGGTCCAGGGTTGCTAATGACATGGAGGATGGCAGTATATCCAGGTTTGCCATACCGCTTGGACACAGCGCCTGTAAAATCTCCTCACTGCGAATATCTTTGCCACGGATAAAAATGTCGTACACGCTCACTTCAAGCTCTTCAGCGTCTATGCCGAAATAATAGGTCAGTGATGCGTGTGGATCAGTGTCGACCAGCAGCACTTTATACCCACGCTGTGCCAGCAGGCCTCCCAGCGTAACAGTGGTAGTGGTTTTGCCTACCCCACCTTTTTGATTAGCAACGGTCCAAATAACCACGTCAGGGTTCCTGTTGTTTTTCTGGCTGAGCATCGGGGTTGTCTTCACGGGTGGTAATACGAATACCTCCGCCTGGCAGCGCAATAACTCTGATACTACCATCTTGCTGTGACACTTGCTCTAATTGCTGTTGCAAGGCTTCGCTGGCTGCGGCATCGTCCTGGCTAACGGCCGCAGCATCTTGCGCTATATAGCCATAACGCGAGATAGCAATTACCACCTTACGGTTAGCCGCACGGCCCTGGGGACTGTCGTTAGGCGTAAAGGGGTAGTACTGGCCATAACCTTCAATAGCCATGCGCTGTGGAGCCGTGCCCAGCCGTTCCAGTAGGCGTAATACGGAGGTAGCACGGCTCACCGACAACTCCCAGTTAGACGCGAATAGTTCGTTGTTTATCGGTTGATCATCGGTGTAACCGCGAACACGAATGTAGTTATTAATCGGGTTAATAATGCGGGTAATTTCTGCCAGCAGTGTTTGCGCTGACGAAGTGGTGGTGGCGCTGCCACTGGCAAACAATAAACCACTGCTAAGCTCAATACTGAGCCAGTTATCATCTTGCTGCACCTTGGCTAACCCCTGTTCCAATAGATTAGCCAGCGCTTTTCTAAGCTGTTGTTCAACTGATTGTAACGGGCTACCCAGTTGCTGCTCTGACACCTCTGACAAGCGGGTCGCATCAGCAACTAAGGTTGGGCCTTTAGCACTGTCTAACGAACTGCCGTGTAAGTCTAATTCGCTTTGTGGGGCAGGCACCGTCAGCACGGAGTTGCCCGGCAGGCCGGTTCCGGATTGAGCGGGCTTTTCAAACAACTTGGTCAGGCTGTCGGCCAGTACGCTATATTCTTCTTCCTTGATAATTGACATGGCATACAACACGACAAAAAGTGCAAACATCAGGGTCATATAATCAGCGTAAGACACCAGCCAGCGATCCAGCTGCTCTTGCTCTATCTGTTGATGCTGCTGCTTGTGCCGGTACATAGCTTAACCCGGGTGGTAAGCGGCCAGCTTACGCTCTATGTTGCGCGGGTTTTCACCATGAGCAATAGACACCAGACCTTCGACAATCAGCTCATGATACAAGGTGCGTTGTTGCACCAGACTTTTTAACTTGTTGCCCACAGGGATGTATATAAGGTTGGCAAAACCGACGCCGTAAATAGTAGCAACAAAGGCCGTAGCAATGCCCATACCCAAGAGTTGCGGTTCCGAAATATTGGCCATGGCTTGAATTAACCCAAGCACGGCACCTACTATACCGATGGTGGGGCTGTAGCCACCCATGGCATCAAAAATACGCGCCCCACGCAGTAAACGCTCGCGTTCCAGCGTCAGCTCTGCATCCAGAGTGTCTTGTAGCACCTGTGGCTCAACACCATCAACCAGTAAATTCAGCCCTCGGTGTAAAAACGGGTCCTGCTCAGCCAATGCATCATTTTCCAGCGCCAGAAATCCGCTGCCGCGGGCGGCACTGCCCCAGTGCACAATACGCTCGGCAGTGTGGTGTAACGGTAAGGTTGATGGACGAAACACCCAGGGTAACATTTTCAGCCCCAGCACAAACTGATTTAGCGGCGTTTGCAGCATTACCGCGCCCAAGGTACCACCAAACACTATTAAAAAAGCGGGAAAGTGGATTAAGGTGCTTAAACTGCCACCTTCAATGACAAAGCCACCCGCTACCGCCAGCAGCGCTAACACAAAGCCACTTATCGCCAATTTATCCATTGGTCACTTCCGTTATCAGCCGGCTTGCGACATCATTCAGCGCCACTTCCATATCCATCAAGCCGGCGGCTGCTATGGCCTGTGGCATGCCATACACCACACAACTGGCTTCATCCTGCGCCCAAATTCTTGAGCCAGCTTGTTTTAATAACCGTGCCCCCTCGCGGCCATCCGAACCCATACCGGTGAGTACTATCGCCAGCACTTTGTCAGTAAAGGCTTTGGCAGCAGTGGCAAAGGTAATGTCTACACTGGGTTTAAAGGTGATGCGTGGCGAGTCATCTTCTTTGATCCGCAAACGGGCATCGCGCTCATTGCCTTCGATCAACATTTGTTTACCACCCGGTGCCAGGTAAGCCACTCCGGGTCGCAGTACATCGTTATCTTGCGCTTCGCGTACTTCAATCTTGGCCAGCGTATTTAGCCGCTGAGCAAAAGCACCAGTGAAGGCTGCCGGCATATGCTGAATAAGCACTATCGGCAGCGGAAAATCAGCCGGTAAGCTGGTAATAATACGCTGCAGCGCCACAGGTCCGCCGGTGGAGGTGCCAATAGCCACCAGTTTGTAACTTTTGCCACTGGCACTGTAACGCCCAGCACTGGCAGCCGGTGCCACACGTTCAGTCAAACGCGGCCGCTCCAGACTACTGCGACTCAGCGCCGGACGCTCAGCCGGTTTGCTACTGAGGCTGCCATCAGTACGGGGTAAGGTGCTGCTAGTGTGAGTGCTGCTAAAAGTAGGCCGCCCCAGCTGCCGTTTACGCGCTACCGCCCGCACCCGCTCACGCAATAGGGTACCGGCTTCGTCTTTGTCACGGGCAATGTCTTCAAATTTTTTCGGTAAAAAGTCGACCGCGCCGGCTTCCAGCGCGTCCAGCGTTGCCTTGGCACCTTCATGCGTTAGCGAGGAAAACATCAGAATAGGAACACGTTGCTGTGCCATGATCTCGCGCACTGCTGAGATGCCATCTAACACCGGCATTTCTACGTCCATGGTGATGACATCGGGTTTTAATGCCAGAGCCTTATCTACCGCCTCACGGCCGTTTACCGCCGTGTCGATAATGCTGATATCGCCATCCTTTGCCAATATTTCCGTTAACCGGCGGCGAAAAAAACTCGAATCATCAACCACTAACACCCTAATCGCCATAATGCTCTCTCTTTAGGCGTGCATTTTATTGAAGCGATCAAACTTAATTTTTGATTTCTTCGCGTAATGCTTCAGCAGGTTAGGTACATCCAGAATCAGCGCTATACCGCCGTCGGAGGTAATAGTGGCACCCGCCATCCCCGGCGTGCCTTGCAGCAAGGCATCCAGCGGCTTTATCACTACCTCTTCCTGGCCAATCAGCGAGTCAACGACAAAACCCACTTGCTGTGTGCCGATCTGCACAATCACCACATGACCCTGCTCACGACGGCGCTTTTTGTCTGAACCTTTAACCAGCCAGTGTTCGAGGAAAAACAGCGGTATGGCTTTGTTGCGCACCACCACCGTTAACTGCCCGTCCACCACGTTGGTTTTATTCAGATCCAGATGGAATATTTCACTGACACCGGCCAGCGGCAGGGCAAAGGTTTGTTTGCCTACCACCACCATTAAGGTTGGTAGTATTGCCAGCGTAAGCGGTACTTTTATTTCCAGTAAGGTGCCCTCACCCATTTTTGAGTGAATATGCACAGTACCGTTAAGCTGGGTAATTTTGGTTTTCACCACATCCATGCCGACACCGCGGCCGGAAATGTCGGAGATTTGCTCCTTGGTGGAAAAGCCGGGCGCAAAAATAAGGTTAAAGGCTTCCGTATCCGACATCCGTGCAGCAGCATCGGTATCTAAAATGCCCCGCTTAATAGCGATGCCTTTGAGCTTTTCCGGATCCATACCTGCACCATCATCGTGGATGGTCAGCAATATATGGTCACCGGCCTGCGCCGCAGCGAGCTTAACCGTACCCGTGCGCTTTTTACCGGCTTTTTGCCGCACTTCCGGCATTTCAATACCGTGGTCGACAGAGTTGCGCACTAAGTGCACCAGCGGATCAGCTAAAGCCTCGACCAGGTTCTTATCTAAATCGGTTTCTTCGCCTTCCAGCACCAGCTCAATGTCTTTTTGCAGTGAACGGGCCAAATCACGTACCACACGCGGGAAACGGCCAAACACCTTTTTAATCGGCTGCATGCGGGTTTTCATCACCGCGCCCTGAATATCGGCAGTCACCACATCCAGATTTGAGATGGCTTTGCTCATCTCTTCGTTTTGTACGGTACCGGACAAACTGACCAGGCGGTTACGCACCAACACCAGCTCGCCGACCATATTCATAATTTGGTCCAGCCGCTTGGTGTCAACCCGCACTGTGGTCTCAGCCTGTGCTGCTTGCTGCGCAGCGGCGGCTTTATCTGCCGCAACCGGCGCTGCGGGGGCAGCACTCGTTGCAGGTGCAGATGCAGGTGCCGGTGCGGCCGCTTTCGCCGCAGCTGCTGGTTCTGCTTTAACAGGCGTCACAGCGGCTGGAGGGGAAACTGCGGCAGGTGCTTTACCTTTGCCATGTAATTGGTCAAGTAAGGCCTCAAACTCGGCATCGTCAATTTCATCATCGGCTTTGCCACCGCTGGCCTGGCTGTTTGCGTTTTCTGTCGGTGTTGCTTTTTCTGCCGGCGCAGCTTTACCCTCAGCCTTAGCAACAGAGTCTGGGATAAAAGAGCCTTTACCGTGCAGTTGGTCGAGGATGGCTTCAAACTCATCATCGGTAATGTCGTCACCGCCAGCACCCACCTCACTAACAGGGGCTGTCACTGCAGCGGGTGAAGCACTGGGTGCTGCTTTTTTGCCGTGCAGCTCATCCATCAAGCGGTCAAATTCTTCTTCGGTGATCTCATCAATATCCCCTGCAGCGGCCTGCTCTGCTGCCGGTTTAACCTCGGCCACAGGTGCAGGTGCCGGTGGGGGCGCCACTGGCGCCTGAGTGACGCTAGGTGCCGGAGCAGCAGTACTGGACTCGGGCTCGCTATAATAATGCAGTGCATCCAAAATGGCCTGCGAAGCCGGCGTCAACGGTTGACGGTTTTGCACTTCAACAAACATCGCATTGATGCTGTCCAGTGATTGCAAAATCACGTCCATCAGCTCAGGTGTTACGCGCCGTTTACCGGTGCGCAATATGTCAAATACGTTTTCGGCGCCGTGGCAGGCATCAACCAGTTCGGTCAGTGACAAAAAGCCGGCACCGCCTTTTACCGTGTGGAAGCCACGGAAAATGGCATTAAGCAGGTTGGCATCGTCGGGGTTATTTTCCAGTTCTACCAGCTGCTCCTGCAATAACTCGAGGATTTCGCCGGCTTCAACCAGGAAGTCCTGCAGTATATCTTCATCCATATCAAAGCTCATGCAAAGACACCTCTGTTAAAAACCTAAACTGGACAATAAATCGTCAACATCATCCTGACCGCTTACCACATCGTCACGCTCAGCCGCATCGATAATCGGGCCTTCCGCTTCGTGGGCTTTGGGTTTGGCTCTGGCCGGTTTAGCTTCAGCCTGCATCATCATGCTCGACTGGCCAAAAGCAGTTAACAAACCAATCAGGCTTTCTTCAACTTCACGCACTAATTCTATGACCCGGCGTAGGATCTGGCCGGTTAAATCCTGATAATCCTGCGCCATCAGCACATCGGTTAACAGCGCATTGAGGGTATTTGAATCACCGTTGGCTTGCTGAAAGAAATCGTCCAGCTGATGCACAAGTGCCTTAAATTCACCCAGCTGCAACTGTCGCTGCATAAGCTTTTGCCACTGTGGTTGAATTTTGACAAGCTGCTGTGAAATTTGATCAGCGATAGGTAAACAGGATTCCACTGCATCCATAGTGCGGT
Source organism: Pseudomonadota bacterium (assembly GCA_040752955.1). Taxonomy (GTDB): domain Bacteria; phylum Pseudomonadota; class Gammaproteobacteria; order Enterobacterales; family Alteromonadaceae; genus Alishewanella. The sequence goes on along the minus strand of JBFMHG010000003.1, from coordinate 108,771 downwards.
TAGCCGCCTGCTCGGTCATGTCAATAACATGATTAAGCCGCTTTTTTGCATCAGGAATATCTTCTTCCAACAGGTTGTTCAGCGAGGGATCTATCTGGAAGTTTTTCAGTGAGTCATGCAGCTGACGGGTTAACTTACCTACTTCTGCAAAGAGTTCTGACGAACCTGGTACAGCAAGCTGCTGTACCAGCTGATTAGCGCTGTCGTGCTCTCCCATTTCCAGTAGCTGTACCAGCTCTCTGGCTTGCTCTAGTGAAATTATAGGCGCCGTACTTGCGGACATGGCAACGCTCCTTTGTCAGTTACGGTTAGCCTATCCGTTCAAACACTTTAGCTAACTTCTCTTGCAGCGTGGCTGCGGTAAAGGGTTTTACGATATAGCCATTTACGCCAGCCTGCGCCGCAGCAATGATCTGCTCTTTCTTCGCCTCTGCCGTTACCATCAGCACAGGGATATGTTTTAACTTGGCGTCCGCCCGGATGGCGCGCAGCAAGTCGATGCCTTGCATGCCTGGCATGTTCCAGTCAGTTACGACAAAATCGAAGTCGCCGTTTTGTAGCATGGGCAAGGCCGTGCTGCCATCATCTGCTTCAGATACATTGGTAAAGCCAAGGTCACGCAACAGGTTTTTTATTATGCGTCTCATGGTAGAGAAATCGTCTACCACCAGAATTTTCATGTTTTTATCCAAAATCCCCTCCGGCGAGATATTACTGTTATCTCAGAATAGGTTACAACCAATCCTGCATTCTGGCTTTTAATCTGACCAATGCCTGACTATGTATTTGACTGATCCGGGACTCACTGACATTCAGCACAGCCCCAATCTCTTTCAAGTTTAGCTCGTCATTATAATACAGCGAAAGCACTAATGCTTCACGCTCAGGTAAACTACTGATTGTTTTTGCTAAATCCTGGTGGAAGCTATCATTTGCCTGTGTTTCATATAAGTGGTCACAATCTGAATCACCTGAGGTAACCAGCACATCTTCTGACACGCCCAGATCTTCAATACCGATAATGCGGCCACTGCTGATATCACTTAACATATGATGGTATTCATCTAAAGATATATCAAGTTTTTCAGCAACTTCAATGTCTTTAACATCACGGCCGTGTATAGCTTCAAGCTCTGCAATGGTTTCTGCTATCAGGCGGGCATTACGATGTACTGAGCGCGGTGTCCAGTCGCCACGGCGCATTTCATCCAGCATAGCGCCCCGGATACGGATGCCGGCGAAGGTTTCAAAACTGGCGCCTTTACTGCCATCGAAATTTTTTGCCGCTTCAATCAGGCCAATCATGCCAGACTGAATTAAATCATCTACCAGTACGCTGGCCGGTAACCGTGCCATTAAATGATAGGCAATACGTTTTACTAAAGGTGCGTGGCGCTCGACCAGTTGCTGCATATGGTCGACTCCGCCATAGGCTGCAATTTTGCTGTTCACGCCAGCCCCCTGTCTGCCTGTGGTTGAACCAGTTGCTCAAGAAAGAATTCCAGATGGCCGGAGGCAGTCGCCGGCAACGGCCATTTGGCGGCTTTCAGTGCCAGGCTTTTGATCGCCATGCTGGCAGCTGTTTTTGGAAAAGCATCCACAAAGGCTTTTTGCTTACGTGCGGCTTTACGCACATTTTCATCATAAGGAATAGTCGCAACCAGCTCCAGATTGACGTCTAAAAAACGGTCTGTTACCCGGGTTAACTTGGCGAACAGCTCCTGGCCTTCTTTTAAACTGCGCACCATATTGGCAACAATTTTAAACTTTTCTACGCCATGATCCCGGCTTAAAATTTTCATCAGCGCGTAAGCATCGGTTATCGATGAGGGTTCATCACATACCACCACCATCACATCCTGCGAGGCACGGGAAAAGCTCAGCACCATGTCGGAAATACCGGCGGCCGTATCTACCAGCAGCACATCAACGGGGGTTTTCAGTTCACTGAAGGCTCGGATCAGGCCAGCATGTTCAGCCGGCGCCAGTTCGGTCATATTTTGTGAGCCAGAAGTGGCAGGGATAATTTTAATACCAAAGGGGCCGTCGATAATAATGTCATCCAGCTCGACTTCGCCGGCTAACACGTGTGACAGGTTTTTTTCTACTCTAAGGCCCAGCATGACATCACAATTGGCCAGGCCCAGATCGGCATCCAATACCAGTACCCGCTTGCCCAGTTGGGCCAGCGACATAGCAAGGTTTAGCGTGACGTTGGTTTTACCCACGCCGCCTTTACCGCCTGTTACTGATATTACTTTTACCATCTGCTTATTCATTTTTCTCAGGCCACTGGCTTGATCATCAATATTTACATGACTATGCATAGGTTCCGTCCGCGCGGCTCATCCCGTCGTTGTACCACTGATGTGCCGTACTGCTCTGTGCGATTCGTAATTTCTCTGCCTGCTGCACCAGGGTGTGGGCATCGGCAACCGCTATATCTTCCGGCACACGTTGCCCGTTGGTCAAGTAACTGACCGGCAGTGCATTGGCTATAGCGACATTGATCACTTCACCCAAACTTAAGCATTCATCAAGTTTGGTGAAAATACAACCAGACAGGGGAATGCGTTTAAAATGCGCGACGCTTTCCTGCATTACCCTTGATTGTGCTGTGGCAGACAATACCAGATAACTTTTTATTTTGACACGACTATTATGCACCAGCGTGGCAAGTTTTTCCGCCAGGCGTACATCGCGCTGACTCATTCCCGCAGTGTCGATAAGAATAAGTTTACGCTGTTGTAACTGATTAATTAACAAGGATAGCTCATCGCTGTCTTTAGCCTGTTTTACCGGACAGCCGATAATACGGCCAAAGGTAGCCAGCTGTTCAAAAGCGCCTATCCGATAGCTGTCGGTGGTAATAAGCGCAACCTGATCAGCGCCATGCCGCTTGGCAAATTCAGCCGCCAGTTTCGCTACAGTAGTGGTTTTACCTACCCCTGTAGGGCCGACCAGCGCTACTACGCCCCCCCGTCGCAAAATATCATCGTTAGTGGTACTCAACTGGCCGCTTAACAGCTCCAGCGCTGCCTGCCAGGCATCGGCAGTGTTTAAATCTTCTGGCATAAAGCACGCCAGCTGATCAGCTACCTGCTCGGACAACCCGAGTTGCTGCAAGTTTTCAATCACCAGCGCACGCACCGGCTCACGCCGTGCCAAATCCTGCCACATTAAACCGGATACCTGATGTTGCAACAGTTGGCGCATCGACAGCATTTCATTGCGCATCGCGTCCATTTGCTGTTGCACCAGCTTCGCTTGCTGCTCCTGCTGCTTGCTCAGCTCAGTCAATTGCAGCGGGTTAATGGCCTGTACTGATGTAGTGCCAGAAGTTTGACGCTCAAAGGCAGCCGCCCGGGCCGGCTGCGCCGCTGCAGGTTTAACCGCAGCGCCCTGGCTAACCTGTTGTTTAATCATTTGCCGTGCCAACAGGGCCTTTAACGAGTCGGCCGGCGCAGCGGCCGGCTCAGCCATATCAGTATCATCATCAGCGACGGTCGCCACAAAACGTGGTTGCGCAGGCTTGGCAGCCGCAACCGGCGCCTTGGCACTGGCTTGTGCTTCCTGGTCAATCGCCGCAACAATTTCAACACCTTCAGCGACTTTCTTATTGGACAGAATAATGGCATCTGGCCCGAGGAAGTCTTTTACTTCCTGCAAAGCAGTGCGCATATCTTTTGCTACAAAGCGTTTAATTTTCATCGGTTAACTCCTAGCTTGCCTGGCCAATAACGCTGACAATGCGAATTTGTTTATCGTCCGGTATTTCCTGATAGGACAATACCCTAAGCCCTGGAATGGTGTACTTCACGAATCGTGCCATTACCGAGCGTAAAATTCCTGACGTCAGTAACACAGCGCTGTCGCCATTTAACTCCTGCTCCTGATGTGCCTGTTGCAACGATTGTTGTATGCGATCGGCAAGTCCAGGCTCTATGCCGGCGCCATCGTTACCGGCGGCCTGCATCGACTGGTGCAGCATCTGCTCTAATTCTGGCGCAAAGGTAATCACCGGAATTTCTTTGCGGCTGCCCCCCACTTCCTGCACGATTAGGCGGCGCAGCGCGATACGACAAGCGGCAGTTAATACCTCGACATCCTGGCTCTTGGCACCGTATTCCACCAGCGTTTGCACTATGGTGCGCATATCACGGATCGGCACACCTTCATTGAGCAGGTTTTGCAGCACTTTTACCACTGCAGTGAGCGGCAGCGTATCTGGCACCAGTCCTTCAACCAATTTGGGCGAGTGCTTGGCCAGCATATCCAACAGGTTTTGCACTTCTTCATGGCCGAGTAAACTGGCAGCATGATTGGTTAAAATCTGGCTTAAATGGGTTGCCACTACCGTTGCCGCATCGACTACGGTATAGCCCAGGGTTTGTGCGTGCTCGCGCTGATCTTTGGCTATCCACACCGCATCCAGGCCAAAGGCCGGATCTTTGGTCGCTATGCCTTTTACCGTACCAAACACCTGACCCGGGTTAATCGCCAGCTCGTTGTCATGGCGCAGCTCGCCCTCGCCACTGGTCACGCCCATTAACGTCATGCGATAGCTGTTAGGCTCTAAATCCAGGTTGTCGCGGATATGCACCGCAGGAATAAGAAAGCCCAGCTCTTGTGACAGCTTTTTGCGCACGCCTTTAATGCGGCTTAACAGCTCGCCTCCCTGGGATTTATCCACCAGCGGAATTAAACGGTACCCGACTTCCAGCCCTATGGTGTCAACGCCCTGTACATCGTCCCAACCAATTTCTTTCACCACATTCGATTCTACCAGCGTGACCGGGTTTGCATTGCGGCTAACTAGCTCGGCACTAACTTCTTTTTGCCGTTTATGAATAAAATAGGCACTGGCGCCCACCACCGCGGCCAATGATAAAAAGGCAAAGTGCGGCATACCAGGCACTATACCCATCAGGGTTAACACGCCGGTTGCAACATACAACACCTGCACATTGCCCAACTGGGCACTCATCTGCTCACCCATGTTTTCCGACTTGTTCTGCCGGGTAACGATAATGGCAGTACCAATCGACAACAGCAGACCGGGAATTTGTGCCACCAGGCCATCACCAATCGTCAGCAGGGTATAAATTTCCATCGCCTCGCCAAACGACAGGTCATGCTGCATCATGCCGATAAACAAGCCGCCGACCAGGTTAATCACCAGAATGACGATACCGGCGATAGCATCGCCTTTAACAAATTTACTGGCACCGTCCATCGAGCCGTAAAAGTCGGCTTCACTGGTCACTTCTTCACGCCGTTTACGTGCATCTTCCTGGGTAATTAAGCCCGAGTTTAAATCGGCATCTATTGCCATTTGCTTGCCCGGCATCGCATCTAAGGTAAAACGGGCAGTTACCTCGGCAATACGGCCGGCACCTTTGGTTACAACCACAAAGTTAATAATGATCAGAATTAAGAACACGACGATACCGACAGCATAGTTACCGCCGATCACCACTGAACCGAAGGCTTCTATTACTTTACCGGCAGCATCTGGGCCGTTATGACCTTCCAGTAACACCACCCGGGTACTGGCGACGTTCAGTGCCAGCCGCATAATAGTCGCCACCAGCAAAATCGCCGGGAAAATCGCAAAATCCAGTGGCCGCAGCGTGTAAATGGTGACCAGCAACACCACCAGTGCCAGAGCGATATTAAACGAGAACAATATATCGAGCAGCATGGGTGGCAGTGGCAGCACCACCATGGCCAGCGCCGCCAGAATAAACAACGGCGTGCCCAGGCCTCTAGCAAAGGCGAACTTTGAGCGATCGAACTTAGTAAAGTAACTGGCTAACTGCATGACAACCCTGACAGTAAATTGGCGCTATGCAGCTGTTGAGCAAGAAGTGTTCCAATACCAGCATAGTGCTGGTATTGGCGTTGATATTGACGCTAGCTAGCGGCAGTTAGTGGCGGTAGCCCTCTGGAATTGGCAGCTCTTTGGCCAGGGTTTTCGGCCGGCTGCCTTTGCCTTTTTTGTACATATTCAGCTGATACACGTAAGCCAGTACTTGCGCTACAGCAGCAAACAGCTGCTCCGGGATCGGGTGATCCAGCTCAGTGGTGTGGAAAATGGAACGTGCCAGCGCCGGCGATTCAATAACCGGTACTTTATGTTCTTTGGCAATTTTACGGATATGCAGTGCCACTTCATCAACACCCTTAGCCACCACCACTGGCGCGCGGAATTTACCCTGATCATATTTCAGCGCCACAGCATAGTGCGTCGGGTTGGTAACAATCACATCAGCTTTAGGCACTTCCTGCATCATGCGTTTCATTGACATCTGCATCTGGGTGCGGCGAATACGGGCTTTAATTTGCGGATCACCCTCAGAGTTTTTGTACTCGTCTTTAATCTCCTGCAGCGACATTTTCAGCTGCTCGATGTGATGCCACTTCTGATAAGGTGCATCGACAATGGCAATTACCGACACACTGGCACACAGCCCCAAAAACAGCCAGGCCAGAAAGTACATGGCCGACTCGATATTGTTCGGCTCACTCATTAGCGACAGCGCCATAATGTCGAAGAAAAACAGCTTTAACAGCAGATAGGCAATACCCACTACCACGATAACTTTAAGAATACTCTTTAATAGCTCGACCAGTGCCTGCAAGCCAAACATACGCTTAAAGCCCTGCAGCGGGCTCATTTTACTCAGCTTAGGCCCAGCGGCCTGCCAGCTGAAATTAAAACCACCCAGTAAGCAGTTACCAACAAAGGCAGCAATGAGAATAATAAGGAAAATGCCAGCTAACGGCGCAGCCAAACGCTCACCGGCCGCGCTCCAGGCAGTAAACATCGAATTGGGTTCAAAAATATCTTTGGGTGTCAGCCGCAGCATGCGCTGGGTGATATCCAGCATCGCCATTGCCAACATTTTGCCAAACACCAGGATGGCTGCGGCGCTGCCAATCAGCACAAACGCTGTACCCATATCTTTAGAGCGGGCTATCTGGCCCTTTTCGGCTGCGTCTTGCAGCTTCTTGGGCGTGGGCTGTTCGGTCTTTTCGGCGCTTTCATCTGCCATTGCAGTGCCCTCCGGTTAGCAACCAATCAGCCGGCAGCTGTAATCTATCGCGTGCTGCCACTGTTTGTCGTAGTGAAATAAAAAGGTATCCAGCGTTAACCATAAAATCAGTAGGCCAGCGAGCATGGTAATGGGAAAACCAATCGAGAAGATATTCAGCTGTGGCGCGGCACGCGTCATAATGCCAAACGACAAATTGACCACCAGCATAGAAACAATAGGCGCCAGCGCAATGGCCAGCGCGGTTGCGAACATCCAGCCACCAAACTCTATGACGGTCCAGTAACTGGTCACTTCCCACCATTGGCCGTTAATCGGCAGGGTGTCAAAGCTGAACACCAACATCTGGATCATGATCAGGTGGCCATCAAACACCCAAAACAGCAAAGTGGCCAAAATAAGATAAAACTGACCGATAGCGGCCACGTTAACACCGCTGGCCGGGTCAACCATAGAGGCAAAACCTAAGCCGGTCTGGGTAGCTAATAGCTGGCCTGCCAGCACAAAGGTGGTAATAAACATTAGCGAAATAAAACCCAGCGCAAAACCAATCAGCAGCTGCAATAACACTTCCAGAAACATCTGGCCGGACATCAGATCCGGATTTGTTACCGGTGGTAAGGTGGGCATAATGATCAGCGAAATAAATACCACCAGGCCGGTTTTAATGCGCATCGGAATATTGCGCACCCCTATACCAGCCATAATTAAAAACATCCCGGTAACACGGCACAGCGGCAGCAGATAATCAGCCAGCGCCTGCATCAGTATACTGAGTGGAAACTCCACCTAGGTTACCCCACCACTGTTGGAATGCTTAAAAACAGCTCGTTGGTGTACTCCATAATGACCCGGGTAAACCAATGGCCACCAAAAATAAGTGCCAGCAGGGTAACAATTAAACGCGGCAGAAAGCTCAAGGTTTGCTCGTTAATAGAGGTAGCCGCCTGAAACACCGCCACAATAAGGCCGACAAACAACGACGGCAAAATAATGGCACTGACCAGTAAGATCACCAGAAACAGCGCATCACGCAGTACATCAACAAAAATCTCCGGGCTCATGTGCCAACTCCATAACTGGTAGCCAGCGTACCCATCACTAAAATCCAGCCGTCAACCAGCACAAACATCATCAGTTTAAATGGCAGCGAGATAATCATTGGCGATAGCATCATCATACCCATCGCCATCAGTACGCTGGCAACCACTAAATCGATAATCAAAAACGGGATAAACAGCATAAAGCCAATCTGAAAAGCGGTTTTCAGCTCGCTGGTAATAAAGGCCGGTATCACCACAGTTATCGGGTAATCCTGCGGCTGTGCAGCAACCTCTAAGCCAGCAATTTGGGCAAAGGTGTCTAAATCTTTGGTGCGGGTTTGGTGCAGCATAAAGGCTTTAATCGGCACTATGGCGGCATCGAGCGCCTGCACCGGCGAAATTTCCTCGGCCAGATAAGGCTGAATGGCGGTGTCATTAATGTTCTTAAACACCGGCGCCATAATAAAAAAGGTTAAAAACAAGGTAATGCCAATCAGCACCTGGTTAGACGGTGATTGCTGCAAACCTATGGCCTGGCGCAAGATGGCCAGCACCACAATAATCCGGGTAAAGCTGGTCATCATAATAACCATAGCAGGGATAAAGCTCAGCGCCGTCATCAGCGCCAACACCTGCAGCGTCACACTGTATTGCTGGCTGCCATCGGCAGCCGTGGTTACGGTAACAGCAGATAAGGCGCCGTTATCGGCAAATACATCAGGGCTTAGCAGTATGGCCAGCACCAGGCACAACAGTCGCAGCATAGTTCACGCTATTTTTTCAGGAACGATTGCAACTGTGTATGAAAGTCTGATGCCAACTTTTCTTCAGGTAGGGAATTTTCCAATTCAAACAGCAAATTAATGCTGTGGGCAGTGACGCCCAGCACCCGCTGTTTTCCTTGCATTTCAATAACTAACAAGCGCTCTTTTGGCCCAAGCGGCATGCTGGAAATTATTTTAATGTGCTTACTGCCCGGCAGGCGTAGCGTCAATTTTTTGAATGTCCAACCAAGGGCTATCACTATCGCTACTACCAGCAGCAGTGACAGTGCCATTTTACCCAGGCCAATGCCGGCAGTAGGCCGCTCGCTGCTTTGCAGTACTGCGGGCTTGGTAAGCTCGGAGGACTGTTCTGCTTGAGTCACTGGCTCGGCTTGTGCCTTAACATCTGCAACTTGCGCAGCGCCCTCAGTTAGGGGCGGCTCTGCAGCCGTTGAGCTGGCCTCAGTCTTAGCTGAACCTTGTGACTGTGCCCAGCAATAGGGCGTGGTACAGAGCAAAAATAGTAAAGTTAAACCTAATAAACGCATTAACGCAGCTTCTTAATCCGTTCAATCTGGCTTATCACGTCAGTTAGCCGGATACCAAATTTGTCGTTTACGACCACCACTTCGCCATGCGCAATCAGGGTGCCGTTTACCAGTACGTCAAGCGGCTCACCGGCCACCCGCTCTAACTCAACTACCGAACCCTGGTTTAACTGCAGCAGGTTACGGATACTGATCTTGGCCCGGCCCACTTCCATCGAAATGGTCACAGGTATATCTAAAATAGTGTCGAGTTTGCGCTTTTCATCTACGGTGATGTCGGCTTTTTCATCACGCAGCTCTTCCAGTTCAACCGGCTCAGCGCCATCACCTGCGCCTTCTGCCTCTGCCATGGCGGCAGCCCATTCGTCCATGGTGTCTTTATCATCAGCCATTATGCTTACCTTCTCTCGCGATCTGACAGGTTCAGATCGGCTTCTAACTCAGAAATATCGGCATCGCTGTCAAGCCGACGCCCACCCTTGGTAAAGACGTGCATTTCAGATTTAACCGACTCTGGCCGCTTAATTTTCTCGGTAATTTTCAATGCCACATTCTCGCGTGACCGGCCAAGCTTAGCGCGGTAAGTCGGTAAATCTTCAATCAGTACCGTAATATGCTCTGGTATTTCGACCGGTATGATATCGCCGGCTTTAAGTTCCATAATCTCGCGCAGTGTTAAATCGACATCGAGCATTTTGGTGGTTAAATCCACCTTCACATCCATAATTTCATCACGCAGCGCCTTACTCCAGCGCAAATCGGTATCTTCTTTGTCACTTTGTACACCGGCATCCAGCAGCTCACGAATTGGCTCCAGCATAGAATACGGCAGTGCTACGTGAAAATCGCCGCCACCACCGTCCAGCTCGATATGAAATGAGCTTATTACCACCACTTCAGTTGGACTGACGATATTGGCCATCGCCGGGTTCACTTCAGAGTCGAGGTATTCAAACGACACATCCATTACCGGTGCCCAGGCTTCTTTATAGTCTTCAAAAATCAGCTTCAGCAGCATCTGAATAATACGCCGCTCAGTAGGGGTAAATTCGCGACCTTCAATTTTGGCGTGGTAACGGCCATCGCCACCAAAAAAGTTATCCACCAGGATAAACACCAGCCGCGCTTCCATGGTAATCAGGCCAGTACCTTTTAATGGCCTGAAGCGCACCATATTTAAACTGGTAGGCACGAACAAGGTGTGCACATACTCACCAAACTTAATCATCTGCACGCCGTTAATAGACACTTCTGCAGTGCGGCGCATCATGTTAAACAAACTGATACGCATATGGCGGGCAAAACGCTCGTTCACCATCTCCAAAGTTGGCATGCGGCCACGGACAATACGATCCTGCGACGAGAAATCGTACTCCATAGCAGAGCGGCCCCGGCCCCCGCCGGATTCGTCTATTTCTTCTTCTTCAACGTCATCGACGCCATGTAACAGCGCATCAATTTCGTCTTGTGACAATAAGTCGGTCACGGCTGCTCACTCTTATTGCATGACAAAACCGGTGAACAGGACTTCGTCTACCACCACCGAGCCCACCACTTCAATCATCGCCTGTTGTAAATCGCTTAGCGCTTTGTTTTTCAGCGCATCGCGCCCTGCTACCGTTACCAGCTCGTCAGCGTTAGCCGAGCTGAACGTTTCTAACAAACTGCCCTCAATCAGCGGTATGTGCCGCATGGCCAGGGTTTCATTGTTACTGCCGCGCACCAGCAGTTGCACTTTAATTTGCACCATACGATCGCGTGATGCGCCCGGCACATTAAATACAAAAGGCCGTGGCAGCGCGACATATAACGCCGTACCTTTTTGCTCTGCCCCACTGGGTGCCGCACCCTGGGCGCTGGCGGGATCGGCAGTGCTTGTTGCAGGTGCACTGTCACCACCACTGAACATTAAAAACCCCACTACGGCCAACACCACCAGCGCTACAGCCGCGCCAGCGATAATAAAGAGTTTCTTTTTGCCACCGCCTTCTGCGATTACCAAATCTTTTTCAGCTGCCATCTGTATTGAGTCTCTTAGTTAACCTGACAGTATTATGCTCACCTGCCAAGGCTAATGTAAATCATTGCCCGGCAAATTCACCGGCGCTGCGGTGCTGTATGCCACTGTTAAAGCCCACAGCTTTTGTAACTAGGCGTAATAATCGACCAGACGCTCACTTACTGCTGCACTCACCTGCACCTGTGTCGCGGGTATGTCATCGCCAGCTTCACCATTGCCATGGCCGCTACTGTTACCCTGGCCACTATGCTGTGCGCTTTGCCGCTGCTGCTGCGATTGTTGCTGCACCTGGCCTTCACTTAATACAATACCCTGTTGCTGCAGCATCTCGCGCAAGCGCGGTAACTGCTGCTCTAATAGCTCTTTAGCCTGCGGTTGTTGCACGACAAACTGCACTGAGGCCTGATCTTGCTGCATATCTATTTTAATTTGCATCTGGCCCAGGCCGGCCGGGTCCAGCCGAATTTCTGCCACCTGAATATTCTGCCGTACCATCAGGTTCACCCGCTCACGCAGCTGCCCTGCAGCGTCTTGCTGCAGCAGATTCAGGCTTTGTTTTAACTGCTCAGCGACAGATGCTGCAGGCTTCTCAGCAGACCGAAGTGCGCCAGCCTGTCGCTGTTCAGCTTGTGCAATGGTAGCGCTAAAAGGCTGTTCACTGCGCATAGCTGAGGGCTGTTCAACCACTTTAATGCCGGCGGCAGCTTGCTGCTGTAATATCTCCTGCAGTGCCGCTGAACCCTGTTGCCGCTGCTGGGATGATTGCGGGTTGTCTTCAGTGCCAGACTTTGCCGCACTGCTCGCAGCTTTATCTGCGGCCTGCCCTGCAGGCTGGTTGGCCAATGTCACCGTTTTGGCGCTTTGGTTGTCACTATTAAGTACCGCCTCAGATGGCTCACCTGTCCGCAGTTGCTGATCAGTGCCATTCGCCGTCAAAGGGCCTTGCTTTCCCCCCTGACCTGGCTGTTCGGCACTCACCGCCTTCGCTGCCTGCAGTGCTGTTTTGCTACTTGCTGTGGCAGTTACTTTTTGTGCCTTGCTATCCTGTCCAGCGCCACTCAGTAGCGTCTGTTCTACACCCATCTGTTTATTGGCGGCCTGCGTTGCAGCGTCTGTTTGTGCCTGCTGTGTTTGTACTGCAGCAGTCATATCATCATTTGGTGCAACAGTCTGGGTTACTCGTTTTTCTTCTGCCAGCTTACCCTGTTGAGCGGACAGCTTTACATCAGCCTCTGTGTTCAGCTTTTTTGTCTTCGCCGCAGCGGATAATTCGGTATCTGCATCCGCTTCTGACTTGCCTTGCGCTGCCGACAACAGAACTTCAGCTTCTGGCTTACCATTTGATAGCGTCAGTTCAGGCACAGCAGGTTTTGCTTTAACGGCATCTGTCTCAGTGGCTTCTTCAGTGGTTGCTGCATCTGCATTGGTTGCCAATTCAGCAGCACTATTCGCAACAGCTTTTTCGCCATCGGTTTTACCGTCTGTGCTAACCGCAGCAAAGCTAAGTTGTGCCAGGATACTGGCGGTAAGTTCACTGTCCGCTGCCGCGTCTTCATCAGTTACCAGCATCTCTGAGGCACCCGCCTCGGTAGCCGCTGTCACGGCCTGACTAACTGCAGATAACAAACTGATATCGGCAGGCAATTGCCGCCCTTTGCTATCCTGGCCGTTTTTTGCCGGTGAAACCAGCTGCCCTAACATATCGCCAAATGCCAGACCACCCTCAACAGATAGGCTATCGGCCTCCGATGCAATAGCGTCGGATAACAGCGCGGTATCTGCCCCTGTCATCAGGATCGAAAGCTGTAAGCCTTGTGTCATACTGTTCTCCTGCAACGCGCTGCTATTTAAACGCGATACTTAGCTGTGGCAATGCGTTTTGTCATTCAAGTTTCAGGCCAGTTTGTTAAAGCCCATCAATTGCTGCTTAACCGTTACACCTCCGCCAGCGCTTGCTGGCGCATAAACTGCTGGCTGGCATACTCGTCGGCATTTTTTTGCTCTTGTCTCAGTTGTTTTTGCAGCTCGGCGACATCGTTACGCTGCACTAAAAGCTCCAATGCTTTACGCTTTTTTTGCATCGCCAGCCAGCTTTGCTTACGCTGCTCGGCGGCAGCCTTGGCTTGCTGTACAGCCTTTGCCTGCAGCGAAATAGCCTGATCCAGCTTGGCAATAAAGTTAACAAACTGGTTGTACTGGCGGCTTTGCAAACCAGCGCTGCCTTGCTGCTGGCTTTGCTGGATATAATCGGTGCGGTAGTTAGCCAGGCCCTGATATTTTTGCTCGGCCTGGGCATAAAACTGCTGCGCTTTGACAAACAACGCCTGCAGTTTTTCTTCCCGCTCCTGCTGAATTTTAATCAGCATATTAAAACGCTGTGACATCATGCGCCGTTACTCCGAGCTTGCGGCACCAAGTTACTTAGGGCCTGCAGGCTGTCATCGTAAGTGATGACATCATGCATACCCTGCTGCAAAAAACGGTTGATATTAGGCATCATGCCAATGGCTTTATCCAGCTGTGGGTCGCTGCCGCGCACGTAAGCACCGATGGCGATTAAATCTTTACTTTGCTGGTAGCTGGCATACAACTGTTTGACACTGCGGGCCATTTGCTGATGCTCAATACTGGTGACTGCCGGCATAACGCGACTGATGGATTTTTCCACATCGACCGCCGGGAAATGGCCGGCGTCGGCCAGCGCACGCGACAAGACGATGTGGCCATCGAGAATGGCGCGTGAGGCATCGGCAATAGGATCTTGCAAGTCGTCACCTTCCGACAACACAGTGTAAAACGCGGTAATCGAGCCCTGATTGCCGCTGCCATTGCCGGCACGTTCGACCAGCGCCGGTAATTTGGCGAAGACCGAGGGCGGATAGCCTTTGGTTGCCGGTGGCTCACCCACTGCCAGCGCAATTTCGCGCTGTGCCTGGGCATAACGGGTAATAGAATCAATCAGCAGCAATACATCCAGGCCCTGATCGCGAAAATACTCGGCGACCTGTACTGCGGTTTCGCAGCCTTTTAACCGCATCAGCGGCGACACATCGGCAGGAGCTGCGATTACCACCGAGCGCGCCTTACCCTCTTCACCTAAAATGTCATCAATAAATTCTTTGACCTCGCGGCCACGCTCGCCTACCAGCCCTACCACCACGACATCAGCAGCCGTGCCACGGGTCATCATACCCAGCAGGACACTTTTACCCACGCCCGAGCCGGCAAACAGCCCCATACGCTGCCCTTTACCGACAGTGAGAATGCTATTAATCGCGCGTACGCCAACATCAAGCGGCTGTTTAATCGGCCGGCGGTGTAAGGGGTTAATAGGCCGCGCTTTAGAACCACCAAACTGGTTAGCGGCAATAGGGCCTTTACCATCAAGTGGTGTACCCACACCGTCAATAACCCGGCCGAGTAAATTCATGCTAAGCGGCACGCCTTTATAGTTAAGCAGCGGCGTGACTTTGGCACCGGGTACCACACCGGACACATCGTCTTTGGGCATTAAAAAAATACGTTCACTAGCAAAGCCCACCACTTCGGCCATAATATTGCCGCGCGCGGTTTCCACGCTACAAGGTTGGCCAATAGCAGCGCTGCAGCCGGTCGCTTCAAGTGTTAACCCCACCACACGCACTAAATGGCCTGCCACTGCCGGGCGGGAGCTGTGGATAAAGCCCTGTTGCTGGCGTAAAAACTGTACTAGCGGTTTACTGGCCGTCATGCCCTGGCTCCGCGTCGCTACTATCATCGTCGCTAATCGTTTGTACTGTATTGTCTGCCAGAGGGGCCGATATGTCGTTTGCATCTGCGGCGCTGCTGCTATCAGCTAACTGCTGCAGCTGTAAAAAATGCTCCAGACTGCCCTGTAGGCGCTGCGCCAGTGAGCGATCGACACTGGAATTGGCGGTTTCGACCAGGCAGCCACCTTGTGCCACAGTTGGCTCGGCCTGTAATTGCCATTGGCGCTGCGCCAACTGCTCGGCGCTATAATGTCGCTCGATAATGGCCATATCGGCCGGGTGCAGTTTAATCGCCAGCGCCCCGGCGTTTAGCGGTAGTGCTGCTACCGCTTCATGCAGCGCCTTTAAAATGACCTGCTCGTTAGTTTGCACTTCAACGGCAATAACAGCTTGCGCCATCGCCAGGCTAAGTTGCAACAGTTGCTGTTTCACCTGCTCATCCACCGCGGCCAGCGGTTGCTGCAGTTGGTCTAACATGCCGCTTAGCTGGCTTAACCGCTGCTGTAGTTCTTCTTCTCCGGCGGCTAAGCCCTGCTTTTTACCCTCAGCCAACCCTTGCGCCAAGCCGTCATTCTGGCCTTGCTCGCGCCCTTCGGCATAGCCTTTACTAAAACCGTCGTCTTTACCTTCAGCGAAGCCCTCGTCATAAGCGGCTTGACGAATTTGCTCAATATCTTCTGCCGTCAGCGGCTTTACCACCAGGTCTTCATCGGCCATTGTTGGTGCAGCTTTGGCTATAGGCTGGGTTTTGTTCAGCGCATTGGTGCGGCTGCTTACCCGCTGCTCGGCAGTTAAATCCGGCACCTGCCACTGCTGTAACAGCTCATCGGTTTCGGCATCCGGTGAAAACGGCCTTTTGTACTTAAACGCATCAGTGCTCATAGCTGATTTCCGCTTGGGCTTAACAGGTCAGGCTTACAGGAAGTCATCACCACCACCACTGCCCAGCATAATTTCACCGGCATCCGACAGACGCCTTGCGGTAGACAGTATTTCTTTTTGTGCCGCTTCAACATCGCTAACCCGCACCGGCCCCATCGCTTCCAGATCATCCTGCAGCAACTCAGCCGCGCGTTTAGACATATTTTTAAAGATTTTCTCTTTTAAGTTCTCATCGGTGCCTTTTAATGCCTTCATCAGCACGTCTTGCTGCACTTCACGCAGCAGCGTCTGAATACCGCGGTCATCGACGTCAATCAGGTTTTCAAACACAAACATTAAGTCCTGAATTTGCTGCGCCATCTCTTCGTCATGCTCGCGGATTGAATCCATCAGCTGGCCTTCAATGTTGGTATCCATATAGTTGAGGATATCGGCGGCTGCTTTTAAGCCGCCCATTTTGGCGGTTTGCGTGCCCGCCTGACCGGCAAACTGTTTCTCCATAATCTCGTTCAGCTCTTGCAGTGCTGCCGGCTGCACTTCTTCTAAGTTGGCGATCCGCATGGTTAAATCCAGCCGCACTTTTTCCGGGAACTGCGATAAAATCTCTGCCGACTGCTCCGGTTCCAGGTACGACAATACAATAGTCTGAATTTGCGGGTGTTCGTTGCGAATAATATTGGCTACCTGCTTCGAGTCCATCCACTTCAGTGAGTCCAGGCCCTTAGCACCGCCACCCAATACAATCTGATCAATCAGGTTGGCTGCCTTCTCTTCACCCAAGGCAGCGGTTAAGGCGCGCTTGATAAACTCTTCGCTTTGGAAGCCGATGGTACTGAAATTCTGAATTTGCTCGATAAACAAGCGGTGCACGGCAGAAATTTTTGCCTGATTTAAATCGGTCATCTGCGCCATGGCCAGACCGACTCTCTGCACCTGCTTGGGCTCTAAGTGTTTTAAAATTTGCGCAGCATCTTCCTCTGACAAGCTCAGCAGTAAGATGGCGGCTTTTTCAACACCGTCCAGTTTGCCTACATCAAACGCAGGCTTTGTCGCTTCTATGCTACTCATCTTCAGCCAACCAGTTTTTCACAACTAACGAGGATAATTCCGGCTCGTTCGCCACCAGGGCCCGAACCGCGCGTAGTAAGTCATCATCACCATGCAGGTCTGGCAGCATTAAGGTGCCATCCGGTGCAAAGCCGACTGCATTCTCATCAAAAGTTGAGTTTAGCATGTCGATAGTGTCGTCCCCTAAGTCCAGACCAGATGACAGTGCATTCTCATCATAAGCATCTTTGGTATCTTCTGGGTAAATCAATTTCTTCAGCATTGGCCGCACTATCGCCAATATCAGCACGATAATAATCAGGCCGCCCATCAGCAGACGCACTACCCGTAAGAACCATTCTTCTTCGTAGAATTGCGGCGTTGGCGCTTCAATAATTTCATCTTTCATAAAGGGTACGGAGATCACTTCAATCATGTCGCCGCGCTGCGCATCAAAGCCGATACCCCCTTGCAATAAGCGGCGGATATTCGCCAGCTCGGCCTGGGTGCGAGGCTGCGGCTCACCGTTCTCGCCAGCCTTATAGTCGATGGCCACCGACACACTAAGACGGCGGATCACGCCACTTTGCTGCGAAATATGGCTAATAGTGGTGTCCAGCTCATAGTTACGGGTAGCTTCTTTACTGTTACGGCCCGGCACTATGGGTTTGGCATCACCGCCGGTGGCTTGCTCGGGAATATTCGAGTTCAGTGGCGGCTGGTTTGACAAGGCACCCGGAATACCGCCGCTAACACCACCCACACTGTTTTCTTCAATGGTCATTTCACTGCGAATAGCCGGCAGGTCGGGGTTAAAGCGCTTTTGCGTTTGCTCGGTAGCGGTGAAGTCCATCAACAGATCAACTTGCGCGGTATAGTTACCAAAACCCAGCACCGGCATTAAGATGGAGTCAACTTTCTGACGGTATTCTTCTTCACGGGTACGCTGCAGCTCATATTCTTTGCGTGTGCGACTGGAGCTGGCATCCTGCGAGCCACTGTTTAGCAGGCGGCCATTCTGATCGGTTACGGTTACACGCGAAGGTGATAACCCCTGCACGGCTGAGGCGACAATATCAACAATGGCATCCACTTCGCTGTCGCGGATCACGGTGCCACCACGGGCGGTGACCAGTACCGTTGCAGAAGGTAATTTTTCTACCCGGGCAAACACGTTTTCTTTTGGAATGGCTAACAGCACACGGGCACGGGCGACACTTTGCAGCTCTTCAATAGTGCGGGCCAGCTGCTGCTCGCGGCTGTGTTTTAACCGCTCCATCTCCAGGCGCTGACTGACACCAAAGCCACTGTCTTGCAGCAAAAACTCAGTACCGGTATCAGGCTCTTTAGCCAAACCGGCGCGGGATAACGACAGCTTAATGCTCTGAAATTTATCCTCAGGTACATAGATCACATTGCCTTCAAGCTTGTAATCAATTTGCTGTGCATCTAAATGATCTAAAGTTTGAATCAGCTCTTGAGTAGGAAAGTTACCCAGCGGCCGCATTTCCGGCTGCCGAGCCCAGAGGATAATCAGAATAGCAATCGCCAGACAGATGGTTAAGGCAACAATTAAGGTGATCTGGCGTACCAGATCCATGCCGCCCAGCGAGCCGATAAAGCCGGCTTTTTGTTCTTGCTGCTCACCGCTGTTGTAATCGTTACCTGTCAGTGCCAGCTCGGTGGATTGATTTTCAGCCACAACTTATTCCTCCGTTACACCGGCATCGACATTATGTCTTTGTAGGCTTCAACCAGTTTATTACGAACCTGTACTGTCGCTTCAAATGCAAGCGACGACTTCTGGCTGGCAATCATCACCTGTGCCAGGGACACATTAGGATCGCCCAGTTCCACAGCAGTACGTAATTTGCCGGTTTCCTGCGCCAGGTTATTCACATGATTTAAGGCACTCGTCAGCATGCTGCTAAAATCGCTTTGGCTGGCGTTAACCTGTTCGACTTTTGGCAGTCGTAACTCAGTACCAACGCCTCTGGCCTGACTGGCCAGTGATTGCATTTCGGCGTAAAGGGCCTGACCTTTGATATTCATGGCATCACCTGTCAAATAATTGCTGCCTGGGTAGTTAGGCTAACTAAAGCAGGAGTTGTGCCAGTTTTAAACAGTTGATTAGTAATGAAAAACCCTCATCATAGAGGGTTTTATTATTTCAGCGGAATAAAGATAACAGCGATTTTAGGCGGGAACAGCAATACCCTGTTGCTTCATTCTGGCTAATTTATAGCGCAAGGTGCGATCACTGATACCCAAGCGCTCGGCAACTTCTTTACGCCGGTTTGCACAGGCTTTCATGGTCGCCAGAATAATGCGGTGTTCCTGCTCGTGCACACTGCTTTTAAAGTCGCTGGCGGCGTTGTCTTCGCTACCACCGCTGCCTTCAGTTGGCGGCGACATCTGATTTATCAGCACGACAGACTGGCTGTTAACCTGCTCCAGTAAAATATCGTCTACCGTAATAACAGCATCACTGCTGATGATTAGCGCCCGCTGTATCACGTTATCCAGCTCACGCACATTGCCTGGCCAGTGGTAGCTTGTCAGATACTCTGCTGCCTGCGGGCTTAATGTAGCCAACGGGCGACCAGCCAGGCGGCAGTGACGCTGCAATAAATGCTCCGCCAAAGGGACTATGTCATCCGGACGCTGACACAGCGCCGGCCAGCACAGCGGAAACACGTTTAAGCGGTAATACAAGTCTTCGCGAAAACGCCCTTCAGCTACAGCCTGCTTTAAATCGCGGTTGCTGGTGGCCAGTACCCGCACATCTAGCTTGATGGTTTTACGGCCGCCTAAACGCTCCACTTCACGCTCTTGCAATACCCGTAGTAACTTTGCCTGCAGGTTTAAGTCCATTTCGGTGATCTCATCCAGTAAAATGGTGCCTTGCTGCGCCTGCTCGAACTTACCTGGGCAAGCGTTAATCGCGCCAGTAAAGGCGCCTTTCTCATAGCCGAATAAGGTGGATTCAAGCATATTCTCTGGAATAGCCGCACAATTTATCGCGACAAAAGGCCCCTGACTGCGCTCAGATAACTGATGAATATAGCGCGCTAACACTTCCTTGCCGGAGCCACTGGGGCCGGTAATCATCACACTGGCGTCAGTACGCGCCACTTTGGCACAAAGCGTCAGCAGGTGTTTCGAGCTTGGTGCCGCCACTACAGGCTCACACAAGCTCACCGGTGCCGGGCTGACATAGCGGCTTACTGTGTTTACCAGCACCTGCGGTGCAAAGGGTTTAGCCAGATAATCCACTGCACCCAACTGTATGGCCTCTACGGCCGCCTGCACCGTGGCGTACGCAGTCATCATCAGCACCGGGGTTTGCGGATATTGTTCGCGCAACGTTTTAAGCAGCGTTAAGCCGGATACGCCCTGCATTTGCACGTCGCTTATTACCAGCTCAACACGGTGCTGTTTGAGTAGCAACAGCGCCTGCTCGGCACTGTCTGCCGCTATCACCTGATAATCGGCCAGTTGCAGCGTATCTTGCAGCGCTTCGCGCAGGCCACTGTCATCTTCTACCAGTAAAATACGTTGGCTCATCAGTTACTCCTCTGACATTACCGGATGAACAGGCAGCCTGAGCTGAAAACAGGCACCACTGTGTCCCGGCACATAACATACTGAACCCTGATGGGAGCTGACCACGGCTTTGACTACCGCCAAGCCAAGGCCTGTGCCATTAGCACGACCTGTTACAAAGGGTTCAAACAAGCTGTGCTGTAGCTCAGGGGGCACCCCGGGGCCATTGTCCGTCAGCTGGATAAGCAGCATATTGTTGTTGACCGGATCAGGCCCCAGCTGCATCGTTATGCAGGCACCACAGCCTTTGGCCTGCACACTATTCTGAACCAGGTTTTGCAGTGCACCGCACAGTGCATGCGGGTTACCCAGCAAATTTACCGACTCATCTGTGCAACTTACCTGCAGCGTCGCTTGCTGTTGCTGGAGCAATAACTCGACACTGCTGTGCAACTGAGTTAACAGCGCGTTCAGGCTAAAAGGGGCAACTTGCCCGGCACTGCCACTGCGGGCAAACAGCAGCATGTCTTCTACTTGTTGAGCTAAATCATTTAACCGCGATAACAGTTTTTGCTGAAACTGCTGCTGCATTTGTAACGTCGAGCGTGGATTGGCCAGATTCTGTGCATATAACAGCGCTGCCGATAACGGCGTGCGGATTTGATGCGCCAGACTGGCCATCATTTTACCCAGTGACGACAGTCGCTGCAGATGCGCAAGCCGGCTTTGCAGCTGCCGGGTCTCCGTTAAATCGGTTAGCATAATCAGCTGGCCAGCACGATTGCTGCCAGTGCAGGGCAAGGTGCTGATTTGTAACTTCACCCTCCGGCCGTCTTTTAATGACACTTCCAGACCATCATCACTGCGCGGGCGAAAACAGCGGCTAATCACGTTAAACCAGGCTTGGCCGAGCAACGGCTCGCCCAGCAAGGCTATCGCTGCCGGGTTAGCCTGATACACCAGGCCGCGTTGGTCAAGCAGGATCACCGCGGCCGGCAGAGCTTGCAGCAATGGGTCTGGCGTGGTTGCGTGCAATAGCTGCAAAGACGGGCGCATCGCCGCCAGATTATTGCTTAGTGGTGTCGTTTCTGCTGGCGCTGGCTGGTTTACCAGGCTGGTTGCACGCTCTGCTGACATCATTCCCCCTGCACATCAGTTATCAGCAGATGACTATGCAGGCATTATGCCAGCAGATTTTATAATAAAATTATACACTTAAACTAGTAAGCATGGCGTCAAAGCACTGACACCATGCCAATTAGGCGGTATTTACTCGTCTTTACCCAGATTATATTTGCGCATTTTTTCCACCAGGGTGGTGCGGCGCAGCCCCAGCACTTCAGCCGCACGGGCGACAACAAACTCGTGTCGCTCTAAAGCCTGCGAAATAAAGCGGATCTCAAGTTCAGCCAGGTATTCTTTTAAATCAAGCCCCTGCTCAGGCAAATCGAGTAACGCATCCGCGCCATCGGCACTAAACAGATTGTCAGCATTGTCGTCCAGACTGCTGTTATCAGAATTACTGTCCTCTTCACTGCCCTGAAACAGCTCGTTCAGTAAATCACGCTCTTGCAGACTTTCGGGATAGTGCGGCACATAGCTGTCGATGTCCAGATGACGGTACTTTTGCGGCAACTCAGCCACATCGACCACCTGATCCGGGTACATAATCACCATCCGCTCCAGCAGGTTAGCCAGCTCGCGCACATTACCCGGCCAGCTATGCAGTTGCAGGCTTTGCATGGCATGCTCGGTAAATTTGACCATGGCCTGGCTTTGTTTAGCCTGGCGCTTTAACAGCTCGCTTATCAATAGCGGCAGATCTTCGGAGCGCTCACTCAGCGCCGGCGTTTCAATTGGGAACACATTTAAGCGGTAATACAAATCTTCGCGAAAACTGTTATCGCTAATCATCTGCTCTAAATCACGGTGTGTTGCCGCGACAATGCGCACATCCGCTTTAATGGCCGTGGTGCCGCCAACCCGCTCATAAGTGCGCTCCTGCAACACACGCAGCAACTTTACCTGCATATTTAGCGGCATATCGCCAATTTCATCTAAAAACAGCGTGCCGCCCTGCGCCAGCTCAAACCGGCCTTTGCGGGTTGATATGGCGCCGGTAAAGGCGCCCTTTTCATGGCCAAACAGCTCGCTTTCCAACAGCTCGGCGGGTATAGCGCCGCAGTTAATCGGCACAAAGGGGCCGGCAGCGCGGTTAGACAATAAATGAATATTGCGCGCCACCACTTCTTTGCCGGTACCTGAGGGCCCCAGCACTAACACATTGGCGTCGGTTTTGGCCACCTGAGAGATTAAAAAGCGCACCTGCTGCATCGGCGGCGAATTACCTACCATGCCATCAAATTTTAACGCGCTGTTTTGCTCACGCTGTACCGGTAACAACCGGTGGTACTGCTGCGCATCACGCAGCAGCTGAGTCAGGCTGGCGTAGGCAAAGGGTTCTGTCAGTAAACCCACCGCATTAGCATATTGCAGTAGCGGCTGCAGCGTTTCGCCCAGTAATAAAAAGGCAGTGGCAGGATAGCGCTTGAGTAAATCGGCCTGCAGTGGCTCAGGCAAGGCCCCCAACAGCACCACAGCGGGTGGCTCGACCATTAAACGCTGCTCAAGCTCTGCCAGGCTAAGCTGTTGATGTGGCTCGTTAATAAAACTGAGCACTGTACTTAGCCGGCTACTACGTCCGCTTTGTTCATCGACAATATAAACTGAAGGGGTATTCGACATGCCGCTGCTTTTGCTTTTATCAGGCTTTAATTGCATTGTACTGCGCATCAGTCAGCTTGCAAGCTGAAACGCTATTTTTTTGACGCAGTGTCAAAAAAATAGCGTTCAGATCTAACAGGTGAATTAGTGGATTAGCCAGTCAAAGTACTACCCTAACAGATTCAATGCCTGTTGTTGCGACAATCGCGCTTGTAAGGCAACGCTGACCGAACTGTTCGCTAAAATATCCGCAGCGGCTTTGTCGCTGGTTGCGCGGGCAAAATCCAGATCTTCAATCCGGCTGCGCGCCGCCGACTCGGCAATTTGCTGGTTATTTAAATTGCTGGCCGCACTGGCAAAACGGTTGGCCTCAGCGCCGGCCTGCGTTTGTAATTCACCGATATAATCCCGCGCCTGCGCCAGGCTATCCAGCGCGGCTGCCGCACCGGCACTACTGGTTAAATCAATATTCAGTGCATTGGTGCTCTGTAAGCCAGCTGCCACGTCGGTTGTGGTCAGGTTCACACTGCCTGAGCCTGTGCCAAACGCCACAGAGGCATCGGCACCAAACAGCTTTTTACCGGCAAATTCTGAATTATCGATAATTTGCTGCGCGTTTGCTACGTATGAATCAGCTTCTGCCTGCAGCGCGGCACGCTCTTGTGTGCCGTAAATACCATTGCCGGCCGCCACAGCTAAACGACTTAACTCACCTAAATTATCGTTAATGCCCTGCAAGCTTTGCTCGTATACCCGTGCCAGGGAGATACCGTCGTAAACATTACGCTCACCCTGTGCTTTGCCATTGATACTGCTGGACAGTTGATTGGCAATTTGCAAACCGGCCGCATCGTCAGCGGCGCTATTGATACGGCGGGCGGTTGCCAGCTTTTTCATTAAATTCTCTTGCTGTAACTGCGCCTGATTTAACGTATTCAGACTACCCGGAGTATTTAGTTTCATAACACCACCACATCGCTGCAAAAACTGGTTATAGTTTAGCCAATAACGCCGCCGGCGGCCAGTAAATAAAATAACACCAACCAAGCTAAACTGGTTTAGTATTAAAGTGTTTAATCTGAATGTGTTAGCTGTTACGGCATGCTTTATGCTAAGGTCAGGCAAACCTTATTTCGCAGATTAAGTGCTTGTTGAGGGCAACTTATGTTTGATGGCAAAACGATTTTAATTACCGGCGGCACCGGCTCTTTTGGCCATAAATACACCCAAACCTTACTGGCGCGTTATAAGCCGAAGAAAATTATTATCTACTCGCGCGACGAGCTAAAACAGTACGAAATGCAGCAGAAATACCATCACAGCTGCATGCGCTATTTTATTGGCGATGTTCGTGACGAGCACCGCTTAATCCGTGCCATGCATGGTGTCGATTATGTTATTCACGCCGCGGCGCTTAAGCAGGTGCCTGCGGCAGAATATAACCCGACTGAATGTATCCGCACCAATATCAATGGTGCAGAGAATGTGATCACCGCGGCCATTGAAACCAATGTCGAAAAGGTGATTGCTTTATCGACCGATAAAGCCGCTAACCCGGTAAACCTCTACGGCGCTACCAAGCTGGCGTCAGATAAACTTTTCATTGCTGCCAATAATATGGTGGGTGGTAGCCGGCCGCGTTTTTCAGTGGTGCGATACGGCAATGTGGTGGGTTCACGGGGCTCAGTAGTGCCCTTCTTTCAGCAGTTAATCGACGGCGGCAGTGACCATATACCTATTACTCACGCCGATATGACCCGGTTTTGGATTAGCCTGCAGCAAGGGGTCGATTTTGTCCTGAAAAACTTTGAGAGGATGTTGGGCGGGGAAATCTTTGTGCCGAAAATTCCGTCTATCCGCATAGTTGACCTAGCCACCGCCATGGCACCACATTTACCACAAAAAATTATCGGTATTCGCCCCGGCGAAAAACTGCATGAAATGATGTGCCCCGGGGATATGTCATATCATACTTACGAGTTTGATGACCATTTTGTGATCGCGCCGGCTATTAAGTTTTTTAACCGCAGCAATGATTTTTCCAGCAATGCATTAAACGAGCGCGGCAAGCTGGTAGCACCGGGGTTTGAATATGTATCTGACACTAACCCGGACTTTTTAACCGTGGCACAAATGCAACAGTTTAACCAGGAAGCTATGCTGTGATCCCCTACGGCCGCCAACATATTACTCAAGCCGATATTGATGCAGTCACCGAAGTATTGCAAAGCGACTTTTTGACCCAGGGCCCGGCCGTGCCGGCTTTTGAACAGCGGCTGGCTGAGCTCACCTGTGCCAAATATGCTGTGGCGGTAAACAGCGCCACATCGGCATTACATATTGCTTGCCTGGCGCTGGGTATTGGTCCTGGCAGCCGGGTCTGGACCTCACCTATCAGCTTTGTCGCTTCGGCTAATTGTGCCCGTTATTGTGGTTCCGATATCGACTTTGTCGATGTGGAGCCCGACAGCGGCAATATGGCAGTGGATAAGCTCAGGCAAAAACTGGAGGCGGCCCGCAGCAGCGACAGCCTGCCACAGCTGGTTATACCGGTGCATTTAGCCGGTAGTAGCTGCGATATGCAGCAAATTCATTATCTGGCGAAAGAATTTGGTTTTGCCGTCATTGAGGATGCCTCACATGCGGTGGGCGCCAGTTATCAGGACGAACCGGTTGGCAGTTGCCGTTACAGCGATATCACCGTATTTAGTTTTCACCCGGTAAAAATTATTACTACCGCCGAGGGTGGTATGGCACTGACCAATAATAACGACCTGGCCGATAAAATGCGTTTACTGCGTAGCCATGGCATAAGCCGGGATGAGAGCCAGATGACCGAGCCCAGCCACGGTGCCTGGTATTATCAGCAGTTACTGCTGGGTTTTAATTACCGTATGACAGATCTACAGGCCGCACTGGGTTTAAGCCAAAGCCGGCGTTTACTGCCCATTATTCAAAAACGCCAGCTGTTGGCGGCCAATTACCACCGCCTGCTAGCCGACTTACCGCTAAGCCTGCCGCAACTGGATGATATTAATATCAGTGCCTGGCATTTGTTTATCATCAGGCTTGATGACAAAAGTAAACGCCAGGCCGTATTTAACGGCCTGCGCGACGCCGGTATTGGTGTGAATGTGCATTATATTCCTATTCATACCCAGCCATATTACCAGCAGCTGGGCTTTGACTGGGGCGACTTGCCGGTAGCAGAAGATTTTTACGAGCGCATTATCAGCCTGCCGATGTACCCTGAGCTGACTGGCGAGCAGCAGCAATATGTAGCCGATACCCTGACAGAATTGCTGCGATGAATATTGCTATTATCCCGGCCCGCGGCGGCAGTAAACGTATCCCACGTAAAAACATTAAAGACTTCTGCGGCAAACCCATGCTGGCCTACCCGATAGTAGCAGCGCTTAACAGTGGCGTAATAGACAAAGTGGTGGTATCGACGGACGATGATGAAATTGCCGCTATCGCCCGTCAATACGGTGCTGAAGTGCCTTTTATGCGCAGCAGCACACTGGCCGATGATTACACCGGCACCAGCGCCGTAGTTCGTGATGCCATTACACAGCTGCAAGCGCTTGGTTGGCCACTTTATAACTGTGCCTGTCTGTACGCCACCACGCCTTTATTAACTGCCAACGTGATCCACGACAGCCTGCAGCAACTTGAGCAAAGTGGCGCTGATTATGTCTTCACCGCTGCCCGCTTTTCCTTTCCTATTCAGCGCGCTCTGGTGATGACAGACAGCGGCGGTGTAGCGCCGTTTGATCCGGCCAGCATAGGTAAACGCTCACAGGATTTAACGCCAGCCTATCATGATGCCGGTCAGTTATATTGGGCTAAAGCCAGCAGCTGGCTGGATAACAGCAAAAGCATTTTTGGTGCCAACTCGCGCATGCTGGTACTGCCAGATCATCTGGTACAGGATATCGACACCCCGGAGGACTGGCTGCGGGCTGAACTGCTGTACAACATACTGCAACAGGAAAATGCCTGACATGAAGGTGCTGCTACGGGCCGATGCCTCGGTGTCTATGGGTAGCGGTCATATTATGCGTTGTCTTACTCTGGCCAAAGCCCTGCAGCAACGGGGTGCAGTGTGTGATTTTATCTGCCGGCCTCATGAAGGCCATTTGATAGACTGGCTCAGAGAACAAAACGTTACTGTGATAGTGCTGCCTGATACGAACAACAACGAAGTTGATGACGCCAAGCAGTGCCTGACACGTCTCACCACGTCTTATCAGCTGTTAGTGCTGGATCATTATCAGTTGGGACAAGCCTATAGCCAGCTGATGCGTGCGCGCTGCGATAAAATATTGGTAATAGACGATTTAGCCAACCGACAGCATGACTGCGACATCATACTGGATCAAAACCTGCTGCCAAACGGCAACGAGCGCTATCAGCAGTTAGTGCCGGCACACTGCATGCAGCTATTAGGCCCGCGCTATGCGCTGCTACGCGACGAATTTTATCAGAACCCTGGCCCTAGCCAGCCAAAGCATATTTTGGTTAGCTTTGGTGGCAGTGATGAGCATAATTTAACCACACTGGCCGTTAATGCCATTGCACAGCTAAAGCCAGAGCAGGTAACGGCCGATATAGTGATAGGCGCAAATAACCCGTGGCGCGCTATGCTACAACAGCAAGTGGCGCGCCTGCCCAATGTGCAATTACATGTGCAATGTAATTACATGGCCAGCCTGATGTACCAAGCCAGACTCATGCTTGGTGCGGGCGGTGCCACCCATTGGGAGAGGTGTATTTGTGGTCTGCCGGGCTTAGTAGTGACCGTTGCCGAAAATCAGCAGGCGACAACGGCATATCTGGACGAGCTTGGCGCCTGTGTCTGGTTGGGTCAGGCTGCTGAAATGTCAGCAGAGTTCTTTGCAGAGCAACTATGCTATTACCTGTCCCAGCCAGCACTGCTGGACGAGATTGCCCAGCGGGCGAAAAATCTGGTACCGGCTAATGCCGGCACACCTTTAGTGGCAGAACACATAATGGCGATAACAGAGGGTTAAATGGCAAGCATTACACTGGGCAAGCGGACTATCGGCCCCGGACAAACACCTTTTATTATTGCGGAGTTATCCGGCAACCATGACCAATCACTGGAGAAAGCACTAGCGATGGTTGATGCTGCAGCAGCCTGCGGCGCTGATGCCATTAAAATACAAACCTACACTGCAGATAGCATGACGCTGGATATCAATAGCGGCGAATTTGTGATCAAGGATGCCGGCAATCTCTGGCAAGGCCAGTCGCTGTATCAGTTATATCAAAAAGCCATGACGCCCTGGGATTGGCATCAGGTCATATTCAACCGCGCTGCAGCGCACGGCATGCTGGCGTTTAGCACGCCCTTTGATCAGGCCGCGGTAGATTATCTCGAAAGCTTGCAGGTGCCCTGCTATAAAATTGCCTCCTTTGAAAATAGCGACCATGGCTTACTGGCTGCAGTGGCGAAAACCGGCAAGCCGGTAATCATGTCAACCGGCATGGCAACGCAGAGCGAACTGGCGGAATCGGTTGAAGTACTGCGAAAACATGGCTGCACTGAGCTTATTTTACTAAAATGCACTTCGCACTATCCTGCCGATCCGGTAGACGCTAACCTGGCGACCATCCCCCACCTGGCTGCGCTATTTGGCTGTCAGGTCGGGTTATCTGATCATACTGCAGGCATAGGTGTAGCGGTTGCCAGTGTCGTGCTTGGCGCGACAGTGATTGAAAAGCATTTTGTGCTGGACAGAAGCGAAGGCGGTGTTGACGCCGAGTTCTCCCTGGAGCCGGCAGAGTTTTCAGCCTTGGTTACCGAGTGTAAGCGCGCAGCGGTTGCACTTGGCACAGTGACCTATGGTGGCACCGAAAAAGAACAGGCATCACGTAAGTACCGTCGATCCTTGTATATTGCACAAGATATGCAAGCAGGAGAGGTATTTACCCTGGATAATCTGCGCTCAGTGCGCCCTGGTTTTGGCCTGGAGCCGAAATATCTGCCAATGTTGCTCGGTAAACCGATTAAAAAGGCGGCTAATAAAGGCACGCCAATGAGCTGGGACTTGATTTAACCCTATGTCAGCAGCGAAGCGTTATCCACTGTCTGAATTTAAGCCGCTAACAGTCGACTTGCTGGCGCTGGTGTGGCAGTGGCGCAACCTGCCAGACATCCGGCGTAATATGCACAATGATAGCCCAATTAGCTGGCAGCAACACCAGGCCTGGTTTGCAGCGCTACAGGAAGATAAAAAACGCAAAGTTTATGTGTTTTTGCAGGATCAACGCCCTATCGGCGTGCTGAACTTTACCTGGCATCCCGACGGCAAGCTGGAATGGGGCTGTTATTTGGGTGAAACCAATGTTTGGCCCGGCTCTGGGTTATTGCTGGAAATTGCTGCACTGGATTACGCGGCCAATTACACGGATTGCCCTGCCCTACACGCCGAAGTGTTATCCTTTAACCAGAGTGTAATTAAAATGCATCAGCTGTTTGGTTATCAGCCACTACCAGATAAGACAGGCACCCTGCGTGATGAGCAACATTATAGTGTGAAAGTATTTTCCTATCCGCTTGCGGATTGGCGACACAATCGCGCAGCCATTTTGGCCAAACTGCCGAAGCAAATTACTGCTGCGGCACAGCACATTTTTTTCTACTAACAACAGGTTTCATTGTGAACATAGAACAACAGATTAAAGACAGCTTAAACCAAGTCGCGCAACTTGCTAACTGTGAGCTGATTGCCGATATCAATAACGATACTGTGCTGTTACAAAGCGGGCTGGATTCTTTGGGTTTTGCCATGTTGGTTGCTCAACTGGAGGAGGAGCTGGGCATAGATCCCTTTAGTCAGATGCAAATTGCCGTGTATCCGCGCACCTTTGGTGAATTTGTCAGCATTTATCAGCAAGCCCTTAAGGTGTAGTGCAAAGTATGACATTGCTGCAACGCCTGGAGCAGGCTAATTATCAAACCACTGCGATAATAGCTGAAACAGATTGCAGCTTCAGCCAGTTAATTGCCAATGCCCGGCAAATTCGTCTGCAGAATCAGGCATTGCAACATCAGGCAATCGCCCTGCTTTATACAGATTTATCAAGCTTTTGCGCTCAGCTTCTGGCATTTGATGGCTGGTGTGCAAAGCTGTATTTATTGCCAGACTTGGTGCTGCTGCCTGACAATACCCCGGTGTTTCCGGATATCGGCGCTACACCATCACAGCCAGATACCTATCAGCCAACCCCGGTAGAAGTTAACACCCAATGGTTTATGGCTACCTCTGGCACCACCGGCACGCCAACATGGATAAGCCATAGTGTTGATAGTTTAACCCGCGCAGTAAAAATCAACGCTGGCAGCAAAGTGTTGTGCTGGGCGCTGTGCTACCAGCCCACACGCTTTGCCGGGTTACAGGTTGTGCTACAAAGCCTGTTGTCCGGTGCCACACTGGCAGACTGCAGCAATGGCGATGCGCCAGAGCGCCTGGCTAAGATGCAGCAGGCCAACGTCAATGCAATCTCAGCCACCCCATCATTGTGGCGCCAGTTATTAATGGCCGGGGACATCCAAAGTCTGGCGCTTAAGCAAATTACTCTGGGTGGCGAAATTGCGGATCAGTCAATACTCGATACCTTATCAACGCTGTTTCCACATGCCAGGCTACTACATATCTACGCCTCCACTGAAGCGGGAGTTGGCTTTGCGGTGGCGGATAAAAAGGCCGGCTTTCCCGCCAGCTGGTTAACACAAGGTCATAGTGGGCTGGCATTTAAAATTGATAGCCGTCAGCATTTATGGCTACAACCACCACAAAGGCCCGACAGCAAACTGGCCGCCAGGCTGGATATTGATGGCTTTCTCGACACTGAAGACTTAGTCGACCTCACGGCTGAGCGGGTATATTTTCTTGGCCGGGCCAGCGGGCTGATTAATGTCGGTGGCAATAAGGTGGCGCCGGAGCAAGTTGAGCAGGTATTACTGCAACACCCCAGTGTTGTGCAGGCCCGGGTCTACGGCAAAAGCAGCAGCGTGTTAGGTCAGTTGGTGGTAGCCGATGTGCAATTAACGCCAGGCTGCGATAGCAAAACGTTAAAACTGCAACTTATTCAGCACTGTATGACGTCTTTAGCACGTTATCAGGTGCCGACACAGCTAAACTTTGTCGACAACATGGCGACCAACGCCAGTGGCAAACTTAGCCGACAGCTTAAGGATAAATTACAGCATGACTAAATTAGTCGTCGTCACCGGTGCCAGTCGTGGTTTGGGTCTGGCCATTTGCCGGCAGCTGCTTAGCGCAGGATACCAGGTAGTGGCACTAGCCAGAACACAGAGCCCAGAACTTAGTGCGTTAGCGGCCCGGCATGCCACCGCACTTAGTTTTATCCCGGTGGATTTGTCCGATCTTGATGCTATCGCGCCGCTTTGCACTGAGCTGGTTAAAACGCACGGTAGACCTTACGCCCTGATTAACAATGCTGCTGTTGGTTATGATGGCGTGTTGGCCACTATGCACAACAGTGAAATTAATACCCTGCTTAACCTTAACATTCAGGCACCCATTTTACTTTGTAAATATTTGCTAAGACCAATGCTACTGAACCAAAGTGGCCGTATCGTCAATATTTCGTCGATTATCGCCCGCACCGGCTTTAATGGTTTAAGTGTGTATGCCGCCAGCAAAGCCGCCCTGGAAGGGTTTAGCAAATCCCTAGCGCGCGAAGTGGGTAAAGCCGGCATCACGGTAAACTGTGTGGCACCCGGTTATATGCAGACTGATATGACCAATAGTTTACAAGGCGAAAAACTGGAAAGTATTAAAAGACGCAGTCCGCTCGGCCGGCTGGCAACGCCGGATGATGCCGCTGGCGCCGTGCTGTATTTGCTTAGTGAGCAGGCAGCAGCTGTCACAGGAACTGTGATTACTGTGGATGCCGGGAGTACGGCCTGATATGTCAGCAAATACCCTTTTTGATCATACCCGCCAGTGTATTGCAGTATGGTTAGATCAAAGCTGTCAAGGCTTATTGAACTCTGCAAGGTTAGGTATTTTTGGTGACCATCCATTTGCCCGTTTTATAGCAAGTTCCCTCAGAGAGAAAGGCTTTGAAAACCTCTTTTTTATCTCATCGAACTATACTCTGCCACAATTAGATGGCTTGGCTGTAGTAAAGCCGGACGTTTTACTACAGATGAAACCCGCTGCCATTTTTCTAGGCTCTATGGCGATGCCTGAGGCACAAAAGAGCGTGCTTGAACAAGCCGGCTATTTTGGCAGTACCTTTGCCATTCCTAACGGCAAATCGTTATGCACAGAACCCCGATTTGACCCCATCGACAGAGCCGCTCTTGAACAGCTTCACAACAAACATAAGGGCGAAACATTTTTTATTATTGGAAACGGACCAAGTTTAAATACTACGCCGCCTGAGCAGCTAAAAAATGGTATCTGCATGGCAGGTAACGGCATCTTACTACGTGATGAATTTAAGCCGGACTATTATTTTTTAATAGACAGTATATGTGTAGACGCATGGCAACCGATTATCGAAACATTAAATATGCCTATCATGGCGGTGTCACACCTGGCAGAGCGCATGCAAGGGATCGCCAACACCCTATTCTATCCGGTAACCTACAAAATGGAGTTGCACGAGCTTAACCCTGCACAACACGGCTTTTTCAGCGGTAATACTATTATTTGTCCGATGATTTTATTTGCAACTTACATGGGTGCGAAACAGATTGTTATCTTAGGTGTAGATAACAACTACAGTAAGTTGGGAGTTAAAAACTATCACTTCCATAAAGATTATTACAAAAATACCGACCTGATAATTGACCAAAACACCGGGGTAAATCTCGAACTACGTCAGCAAATTGGCATATTACATGCAGTGGACATTGCACAAAAACATGGGGTAGATGTTGTAGATGCAACCCCAGTAGATAACAACCTGGGGCTGGTTAAAACAGATTATGGCCGTTTTATCTGACACCGCGGGCGCAATTAAAACTCAGCAACAGAGGCAATGATGAGCGAAAAACCTGTTTTTCAGCTAATGCGCCAAGGCGGCTTTATATCAGCAGAAACATCAGTATTAATTGCCCCGGCATGCCGGGATGAGGCTATCAGGGTTTATCAGGACAGACTCAGCAAGTTAATTTATCTGGACCCTCAGTACGAAGGTAAGGCCGAGAACTATTACTGCAGTAAACTTGTGCCTTCCAGTGCAATACCTCGTAATGAAATGGACGTGTTAGATACGCAGAGACGCTCGACTTTATTACGCTCATA
Source organism: Pseudomonadota bacterium (assembly GCA_040752955.1). Classification (GTDB taxonomy): domain Bacteria; phylum Pseudomonadota; class Gammaproteobacteria; order Enterobacterales; family Alteromonadaceae; genus Alishewanella. Next base: position 75,077 of record JBFMHG010000003.1, on the reverse strand, counting down.
CATAGCGGGCAAGCGTTGGCTCGACTTTGGTTGCGGACCGGGTTATCAAATCAGGTTAGACAGGCAGTGCAGTACTGACCACCTTGGCATTGAACTGAATGCCAGCAACCTCGAAGCATTAAGTGCCGATGGATTCAATGTTAGTGCTGATCTCAACGTTGTTTCGGCCTTTCAACCTCAGGTAATCAGTATGTTTCACGTGCTGGAACATTTGCCTGATCCGGCGAATATTCTGAAAAAATTGCACTTGAGTGCCACTGACAGTGCGATACTAATCGTTGAAGTCCCTCATGCCAAAGATTGGTTGATTCAACACGGCCCGGACGCTTTCAAGCAGTTTACCTTTTGGTCTGAACATCTAGTACTGCACACGCGGGCTTCATTGCAATATTTGCTAGAGTATTCGGGCTGGCAAGTCGAGCAGATTCTGGCGACACAGCGTTATCCGGTTTGGAACCATCTGCAGTGGTGTCTGGCCAATAAACCGACCGGATACAAGGCCTCAGCTAATGACAGTGCGGCGATAGCACTACAACAAGCTTATGAGCAATATTTAGCCAGCCGCGATCAGACGGACACATTAATAGCAATAGCAACATGGAGATCTCCGGGTTGAAAAAATATATAGCATTGATACCTGCAAGAGGCGGCTCCAAAGGCATCCCCGACAAAAATATCAGAATAGTTAATGGCTTACCGCTTATTTGCTGGAGTATAAAACAGGCGCAGGCCTGCCCGATGATTAGCAGGGTGTTGGTGTCAACTGACTCAGAAAAAATCGCCGAAATTGCTGTCGCTGCAGGTGCTGAGGTTCCGGCATTACGCCCTGCTGAGTTAGCGCAGGACACCACATCGACCGAAGCGGTCATGCTACATGCACAACAGCATTGGCTGGGCGACAATGACGACAACGTTATAGTCTTACTCCAGCCAACCTCTCCACTGCGGTTTGCCGACAGCCTGGCGCGGGCGATATCGCTGTTTGAACAACAACAAGCGGACTCGCTGGTGTCAGTTTGCGAGAGCCATGCTTTTTTCTGGAAACATCCGCAGAACCCGCAGGCGCAATATGATTTTATGCACCGTCCAAGACGGCAAGATATTAAACCTGAGGATAAACAATATCGTGAGAATGGCTCAATTTACCTGACTAAAAACAGTGTTCTGCGCCAAGATAAAAATCGGCTTGGCGGGCGTATTGCTATGTTTTGTATGCAAGAACAGGAGTCTTGGGAGATTGACTCTTTGACCGACTTAACAATTGTTGCGGCGCTCATGCAGGAGAACAATTTATGATTATCGAGAGGAACATCGCCCGCTATGTCGTATTTACGGATGACGAGCTAAGCCACGCCCTGCAAAAAATTAGCAGTAACAAATCCGGTATCGTTTTTGTATTGGCTCAAAACGGCGTACTTGAAGGCATTATGACCGACGGCGATCTGCGTCGCTGGCTGCTGCAAACCAGTAAACTTGACCTGACAAGACCGGTTGCTGATGCTTTTAATAGTCATTTTGTCTTCGCTTACGACGATGCCCCACCAGCCCAAATCGAGCAGTTATTTTCAACCCGCATAGAATATGTACCATTACTGGACAAACAAAACAGGCTGGTCGGCGTTGCCTCCCGTAAGCCACAACATATACAGATTGCCAATTTTGTTATCGCAGAGGACAGCAACGTCTTTGTTATTGCTGAGATCGGCAATAACCATAATGGTGATGTGACACTGGCTAAACGACTAGTCGACGAAGCGATAGCCGCAGGCGCTGATTGCGCTAAGTTCCAGCTGAGACATATGGACAGCATGTACCGGCAATCATCTGCCAGTAGTCAGGGGGAAGATTTAGGCGCCGAGTACACACTGGATCTGCTAAATCGGTTTCAATTATCTACTGAACATATGTTTGATGTGTTTGACTACTGCAAGCGTCGTGGCATTATTCCGCTTTGTACGCCTTGGGATGCCAACAGCCTGGATGCATTAGAGCGTTATGGTATGCCGGCCTATAAAGTCGCCTCCGCAGATCTGACCAACCATGATTTTTTGGAAAAGCTCGCAAAAACCGGAAAACCACTACTTTGCTCGACCGGTATGTCAACTGAGGCAGAAATTACTGAGGCGATAGCGTTATTGAAACGCTTCGGCGCACAATTCGTATTACTTCACTGTAACTCAACCTATCCAGCGCCTTTCAAGGACGTCAACTTACGCTACATCAATCGGCTTAAAGAGCTGTCATTAAACGGTTTTGTCGGTTATTCAGGCCATGAGCGAGGTATCGCCGTTGCCGTCTCTGCCGTATCTTTAGGGGCCAAAATCATTGAAAAGCATTTTACGCTGGACCGCAATATGGAAGGCAACGACCATCGCGTAAGTTTACTGCCCAACGAATTTAAACTAATGGTACAGAGCATCAGAGAAATTGAGGAAGCGCTGGGCTCTGCCGATACACGCAAAGTCACACAAGGCGAGATGATGAACCGCGAAGTATTGGCAAAAAGCCTGGTAAGCCTCAGAGACATCAGGGCCGGTGATATCATCATTGCCACAGACATTGATACTAAAAGCCCGGGTAAAGGGCTGGCACCATACAAAAAAAATCAGTTAATTGGCAGAATTGCACAGCGTGACATTACTGCAGGAGACTTTTTTTACCCTTCAGATTTAGCTGATTCGCAAATTCAGGCAAGGCCGTACAACTTTACACGGCCTTTTGGTATCCCGGTGCGTTATCACGACTTTGCAACGATGTTGGATAAATCCAACTTAGATCTTGTCGAGTTTCATTTTAGCTATAAAGATTTGGAATTAAACCCGGCGGATTTTCTTGCCGGCGGCGGCTATGCATTGGATTTCGTAGTGCACAGTCCTGAACTTTTTGCTGGTGATCATATAATGGATTTATGCGCTGACGAGCCGGAATACCGTCAACGCTCAATTTCCGAGTTACAACGTGTAATTGATATTACCCGACAACTGAAACCCTACTTTCACCGGGCTGTAACACCGCTGATTATTATTAATGCCGGCGGTTATACCCTGGATGGCTTTATGCCAAAACACCTGCGAGCAGCAAAATACAAGTTGATTGCAGAGGCGTTGCAGCAACTGGATACCGAGGGAGTCGAAATAATTCCACAAACCATGCCTCCTTATCCCTGGCATTTCGGGGGACAGCGGTTTCACAATTTATTTATGGACGCCGACGATATTGTCCAATTTTGTCAGCAATACCAAATAAGAATATGCTTGGATATTTCCCACTCTAAACTCGCGTGTAACTTATCGAAAACATCTTTTAGTCAGTTCATCGAGCTGGTTGCGCCTTATACCGCACACCTTCACGTTGTCGATGCCGAGAATGTTGATGGCGAGGGGCTGCAAATAGGCTCTGGAGAAATCGATTTTGCAGCGCTGGCAAAACAACTACAAGAATTAGCACCGACAGCCTCATTTATTCCGGAAATTTGGCAAGGCCACAAGAATGATGGTGAGGGCTTTTGGCAAGCGTTGGAATTACTCGAACAATACCAATTTTAGACAATAGGAACATAGCATGAAGGTTTTCGGTTTTGACACTGAGTCAGCATTTGATTATGAAAATGGCTTTTACCTTACCTCTGAACAAAAGCGCCTGCAAAAACTGATTGCGCATTATGAGCTGTATAAAAAAATCACCAGCTTACCGGGTGCGGTAGTTGAATTGGGTGTTTTTAAAGGGGCGTCTTTTTTACGCTTTGCGTCGTTCAGAGACATGCTGGAAACTGCAAATTCGCGTACCCTCATTGGTTTTGACGCTTTTGGTCGTTTTCCGCAACCACAAGATAAGGCGGCAACAGATCTTGCATTTATCGCCAAATTTGAAGCCCTGGCCGGCAATGGTATTAGTGAGGTTGAGTTGCAACAGTGCTTAGATTATAAAGGGTTGAAAAATACCCAACTGATTGCCGGCGATATTATTGAAACCCTTCCGGCGTATCTTGCCGCACATCCAGAATTGCGTATTGCGTTATTACATATTGATGTGGATGTATACGAACCAAGTAAACTGGCTTTGGACCTGCTGTACAAACATGTGGTACCCGATGGTTTGATCATTTTTGATGACTACGGCACCGTTGAAGGTGAGACACTGGCTGTTGATGAGTTTATACAACAGCACAACTTACGGTTAAGAAAGTTATCCTGCTCCCATATACCAGCATATATCCAAAAACCCTGACGCAGAGCTGTAGATACAATATCAGGTACTATACGGGCTGTTAGCTTCCAAACAGGTAATTTACTGTAGCTTTGTCTGAAGCTAACGGCGCTGCAAAATAATCAACTTTAACATCCGACAGATAGCTTTTAAGTATCCCTACAATTTCATGAAAGCTAGCTAAGGCTTTGTCGTCATCTTCGTTCATCGACGAAGCGAGCTTTGTCATGATGCCCGAAATATAATTTGAACTGCCATACAACAAGCAGAACGTTAAATCGCCCTCAACGGTCGCTCTGCTGCGCAAAAACGTCCATTGTTGCTTAATTAAGGCTAAAGCATCGGCTTTAGTCTGCACCGGCTTATCCAGTATCGCTAACCACTCAGTCAACGAACTCTCTAAAAGTGATTGGTCAAATTTCTGATATATCAGCTCAGCATATTGTGATAAATCGCTGTAATACGCCTGCTCTATTACTTGAGTTAAGAGGTGCTCTTTATCTACTTGGTTGTCGGGTAACAGAATATTGTCTGCGTGCAATGTGGTTGCACCTTTAATCTTTACACCATCGCTGCAGTTATATACTTCCAGCTTGTCTGGGACTTTCTTTAAGGCTTGCTCCATTAGCTTTCTGGACACATCAAATTCTGCTTTGGTAAAGACAACCGGCCTGAAGTTACCTGGCGCTGGCATAGCGCCACCATGCGCCTGCTGATAGTTGTAGATCTCTTCTCCTGTCGATTTAAAGTAAGCAGAATGCTGCGAGTGATGATAACGCACATCGACAAACCCGAGATCTACGCCGAAAAGGTAAATTAGCCTGGCGCCTAACCTCAGCATGTAGTTTACGACCAGGTTCGTCACTGTAGGGTAAGCATATGATAAAGATGCTAATTCATAGCCCTGCTTTTTTAAGCCACCGTTAAAAACATAGGATGACGATTCACCATCTTTGAATGCAAGCAAAGTTTCCCGAAATAATGCTGCAGTGTCCGGATGCATACCGTTAACACTAATTAAGCGGATTTGGCTGAGGTACTCTGGGTCATTAACCTGAGTGACCCAGTCGTATGTTGCCCGGTTTTGTTCAACTTCTGCATGAAAATCAGGACGGATCCCACTACGGTGCAATGCTTTTAATGCGGTACCACAACTGATCAACAGCACTTGTTCCCGATATTGTTTCAGATAGTCAAGCGTCTGATCTAAGCTGGGGCCATTACCTATAATAAAAACAGGTAGTTCTTTCAGTAGTGCCGCGGCAGAGCTGGTATCGGCCCGCATAAATCTGTGATGGTTCTTTAAACTGGCATAGGTATGAGCTATGCCAAATTTAGCATGGTCGTAGTATTCACCAATCGCTAGCACGACTTTAAGTTGGGCACGTAACTCAGATATCGCTTTTTGCATTTGCTCATTGTAGTAAGCACTTAGCATATAAGTATCAGCGATGGAGTAAGCGCCGACTTTATAAAATTGAGCCATTAAATCGTAGAAATATTCTGAACCATCACCGCCTAAATTCAGATAAATACGCGTATCGTCATGCTCTGCCTTTTCAAATAATGCTGTCCAATCTGTTACATAAAGGCTTGCTTTGAAAAAATCGAGGTTCGGTTCACAAATATAGAGATTTTCAATCGTTTTTTGTTGGCTTATTAACTCAATATGTTTACCTAATCCTATACCAAAAATAATCAGTGAGTTAATGGTATCAGGCAACTGTTTGGCCTCAGCATATATCTTGCTGATCACCGGCTGAAGTTTTTCAACATATTGAAAATGTAGGAAACTACTTAGCTTTCGACCTGTCTTTTGGCCTAAAATCACATCATCCTTGAATGGATGACGGTAAAAATAGTCAACTAATTGTGAAGAATCTGAATCTACATCATCGTAAAATAATGCGTTTCTCTCTGAATGATATAAATTTTTATTCTGATTGCTATCAATAACCAACCGCCAGTGTGAGCTGTCATGTTGTGCAATCACCTTGTGCACTGAAGGATAGTATTTCTTTAATGCGTCGAGGTTTTTTTCATAGAGTTCAGTATTATGCTGACAATTTTGTTGTTGCTGGTTTCCCAACACATTTGCATTACGCTCGGAGACATAGTCATAAAAACTGTCATACGCCGTGAACTGATGCGATGCATTGAATAACTGTTCAGGCTGGCCGGTATTTTTCTGTAAAAATTCGAGCACTTTATCCATTACTGGATGAAAGCGATGACGATACAAATATACCCGCTGTATGTTCTGCACTTGCAGCAGCTCGGCCAAATCATCCTGTACTGAGCTACCATCATTACCCAGCTGTAAAAACACCTGCGTACCCAGTGCCGAGGCGGTTTCAAAAAGCTCAGCCCAGTCATTGGCTTGTACTGAGCACAGCAAAGTATCCAGGCTCGGTTCATAGACTATCAGGTACTTAACGCGAGCATTCTGTAGTAGTTCATTGAGCTGATAGCCCAGCCCCAAGCCAAACATCATCACCAGATCGATACGGGCTGGCAACGGCTCGGTTGGCCAACTGTTATTACCGGCAGCTTTATCTACACTTAAATCAATGTAGGGCGCCTGTGCACAGAAGCTTTGCACTTCGTCCGCCACTTCGGCAAAAGGGGTTTCGCTGTACCACACCCTGCCGGTAGCAAAATCAACAATATTTAACTCGCCCTGCCGGGTACAAAACACAGAGTATTGCTGAATAGCATGCTGCTCTATCATTGGTACTACACTGGGAATGTGCTGTGCAAAAGCAGACATATTGGCTTTAAAACGCTGATTTATTTGAGCAGAGATATCGCGCTCCAGCTTGGCTTGCCTGGTGTCATCGGTATCCAGCTGGTAGTTAATGTATTTCAGCATACAGGGCCTGATAGTAAGGTTTAGTTATGTTGGCCGTAGCTGTGGCGGGCACGCCTGCCTTTTTGAATCGTCAGCATACTCTCTGCCACAGCATCTCGTTGTGCCGACAGTTTTGCCATTGTTTTCTGTAACCAGTCAAGGTTTTGTTGTAAAAACTCGGCAGACTCGGCCGGTGTATCTGAGGGATCTGTAGGGGTAAGCAGCAGGTTATTCAGTTTAGCCACTAGCGCCGCTGCTTCCTCTACCGAGTAGAACTCAGTTTGAAAAAGCTGCTCAATCTGTTCTTGCAGTAACTGACTCTGCTGCGCTTTTTCACACAGGCGCATCAAGCCCCCACAGCTTGCTGCTGATTCTTTTGTGCTTGCAGCTGATAGCCTTTCTCACGTTCAGACACCGGTATCTGATCCCAGGCGCCTTTTATAGTGAGCAGAATATCTATTACCTCATCCAGCTTGGCGATACTTTTTTCGCGACTGGCCTGTATCAGGTGATTTAGCATAAAGTCATAAAGTGAGAATAGGTTATCTGAAATCTCGCCCGCACTCATATCCAATGAACCCTGCAGCGACGAGATGATCGATATAGCTTTGCTGATAGCGCCGGATTTGCCGGCATAATCTTTACGTTCAATGCAGCCTTTGGCTTTGGCCATGTTTTCCAAAGCACCTTGCATTAACAACTGAATAACACGGTGTGGGTCGGCAACGGCCAAGTCATCTTTAATACCAACGGCTTTATAGGCTTTAATTCCATAACTCATGGTGCTCTCCACTAATTCGATTTATTGGTGCCAAATCCGGGCAAACTTGATAGCTGTGCTGTTACCGTAGACGCCATATTTTGCATAGAGCCCAACAGTGCATCTAATGCGGTGTAGCGGCTACGCAAGGTTTGCTCGAAACTAGCTATATATCGGTTAGCTGCCTCTAAATCTTTAGTATTTTTATCAATTTGTGTCTTAAGCGAGTTTTCTTTGCTGGCAATAATACCGCCAGCCTGAGTAAATTCTTTCAGGAAACTATCCAGAGTTGCACTTAAACCTTGATCACCACCAAAGAACGCTGCCACCCCATCATAGTTTTCATTTAACGCTTTGTTAAAACGGGTTCGGCCAGAATCTGCACCAAATTCAGAGCTGCTGGATATCTCTAACTTTCCATCCTCACGAAACGTAATACCCAGTGAATATAGCGTTGACAATGATTCATCAGCGCCTTCAACCACATTACCTAACAAGCCTCGCAGCTGAGACATGATGTTCTTCGGTAGTTGGTCGGTGGCTAAAGCACCACCCTCTGCTGTGACGGTTTTGCCATCAGCACCCAGGGTACGCTTTTTGGTCAAATCGGCTATTTGATCAACTAGCACGTTGTAGTTGTTAATAAAGTTCTGAATATTCTCTTCGGCGCTAGCGTTGTCAGTAGCAATATTCACACTGGCATTGTTACCGTCAGGCGTCACAGCTTTAACGGTAAGGGTGACATCCTGAATAACATTACTAAAGGTATTGCTGGCATTAGTAGTAGTAATACCATCAATTTCAATAATGGCATCCTGTGCTGCCTGGCTGACGCTTAATCCCGCTGTAGCACCGGTTGCCACGGTTGAGACGTTATCAAGCTCGGCATTGTTATTGGTGATAACTAGATCATTACCCGCGCCAGTCTCATCAGAGGTTAATACCAGTTTAGTGCCGGTAGCACCGCCAGCATTAATAATGTTAGCATTGACACCAAAATTATCGCTTTTAGCATTAATTTTTTGCCGTAATTCATTCAGCGTCATACCTGCTGTGACTTCGACATCAAAGCTTTTGCCGTTGGCAGCAAATGTTAAGGTGCCATTAGTGGTAGAAATCACATCGTTAGCAGAGGAAAAGGCTGCGTCAGCACTTTCCAGGCGGCTGCCTGAAGCCAGCTGATTTACTTTAATATCAAAGCTGGCTGCTGCGGCAGTGCTGGACGCTGAGGCCTCCAGATAGGTTTTGTTTTCAGTCGGCTGAGTAACCGTTGCAATTCGGGCATTAAGGGTGTTACCGCCCAGTTTTTTTATGGCATCCTGAAACGCCGATAGGGCGGATTTCAACTGCCCCACACCCGACAAAGACGTGTCTAAGGTTTTTTTAGTGGTATTAATTCGGCTCAGTTTGCTGTCACGCTCCACTTTTACCAGAGTAGAGACTAACTCCTCCAATGGTAAACCCGATGCTGAACCCAAAAAATTAATACCTGACATAAGTCACCTCTACACTTTATTGTCGATTAACAGGCCAATTGACTGCCCCATCTCTTCCTGTAACCGCTTAATATCTTGCGCTACTTTTAACAGCTCCTCTGAAGGGATCTGTTTAATCAGCTCGTCAGTTTCAAAGTCTACCACTTTAATCACAGAACGGCCTGATACATCATCAATCGAAAAGCTTAAAGAGCGCTGCTCTAAAGCGACGGCCTGATTTACAACATCCACGGCTTGCTGTAATTCCGCTTTGCTTATTTCCTGCGTGCCGGCAGCCACCAATTTACTATCCGGTTGCGCTTGACCTGCAACTTTAGGCTCAGCAATGACCGTTTTAGCTACTTTATCAGTAGCGGCCGTGTAACTAAAACCCGAGGCACTGTTGGCATTAATGCTACTCATATCCAGACTCCTTATCGGCGCGTAGGGTGAGAACTTTATCAAAACTTCTCACCACTACGCGTATTAGTTTAACCCAATAACGATAAAGCTGCCTGTGGCCGCTGATTCGCCTGCGCCAGAACTGTTGTACTGGTCTGCTGCAGGATCTGCTGACGGGTCAGCTCTGCGGTTTCACGGGCAAAGTCTGTATCACGGATCCGGCTACGGGCGCCTGACACGTTTTCAGAGATATTGGTTAAGTTACGGATAGTTGATTGGAAGCGATTCTGAAGCGCACCCAGATCCGCACGGGCACCATCAATAATACCAATAGCACTGTCAATTGCTGCTAACGCGGCGGAAGCACCACCGACGCTTGATACACTCAGGTCAGATAAACCTAACGCTGAAGTACCGTAGCCACCTGAACGTGATAAGCGAATGGCAATATTCTGGCCAGCATTAGCACCCACCAGGAATGATGCAGAATAAGTACCGTTTAACAGGTTCTGCGTACCGAACTGCGTTACAGAGGCAACGCGGCTCATTTCAGCTTTTAGCGCGGTAACTTCTTTTTGCAGTGCTGCACGATCAGCTGAACTGTTGATACCGTTCTGTGACTGAATAGCCAGGGTACGAATACGCTGTAAAGAGTTAGTAATCTCTTCCATCGCGCCTTCAGCAACCTGAGCAACTGAAATACCGTCATTGGCATTACGTGCCGCCTGGTCCAGACCATTTACCTGGCTGGTTAAACGGTTTGAAATCTGTAAGCCTGCTGCGTCATCAGCCGCGCTGTTGATACGTAAACCTGAAGACAAACGCTTAAACGCCGTATCCAGGTTATTACCTGAGTTAAACAACTGACGCTGCGCATTCAGCGACGAGGTGTTAGTGTTTACATATAAAGCCATGAGTCACTCCTTAGTTGTCGGTAGCGCTACCACCTTCAACTGATGTTTAAAATACGGGTATCCCGTTAACTGAGCCAAGCTGCAACTTGGCTTAACTAGGTTGTCGGCTGCCGTATTTAAAACTTTAGAAAAAAACTCACTTTTTTTGCTTTTTTTCGCAAAAAAATAAAAAGCCATATATTTCAAAATGATAAAACCACCCTAAGGTGGCTTTAATTTAGTTATTCAACACACTTAAGGCAGCTTGGGGCCTTTGATTGGCCTGTGCTAATACAGAAGTGCTACTTTGCTGAATAATTTGCGTCCGCGTTAACTCTGTGGTTTCCCGAGCGTAATCGGTATCGCGGATCCTGCTGCGCGATGCCGACACATTTTCACTGATATTGGTCAGATTGCGTATGGTAGTGCCTAACACATTTTGCCAGGCGCCAAGTTCAGTACGGGCACTGTCGATACTTAATATCGCAGCATCAAGCGTATCAAGCGAGCTGGCTGCATCATCTGCGCCTAGCTGCACCGCCGCAACGTTGAGCCCGCTCACACCGCTACCGTAGCTTTTGGACAGATCAATTGCAATTTTCTGCCCTGCATTGGCACCGATTTGAAATACCGCAGTTTGACCACTGCCATCTAACAATTTCAGACCACCGAACTCAGTATTGTCGGCAATATTCTGGATAGACGCCGCCAGCTCATCATATTCCTGCTGGATAGCCGCAATATCAGCTGGCGTATTAATGCCATTCTCTGACTGTATGGTTAATACCCGCATGCGCTGCAAACTGACGCCAATCTCATCCAAGGCACCTTCGGTTACCTGAACCAGTGAAATAGCATCGTTGGCGTTACGCACCGCCTGATCTAAGCCATTGACTTGACTAGTCAATACATTACTTATAACCAAACCCGCAGCATCATCAGCTGCACGGTTAATACGAAAACCTGACGTTAAGCGTTCAAAGCTGGTGGTTAACCCCGAGGTCGCATTGCTAAGTAAACGCTGTGAAGCGAGCGATGATTGATTAGTATTTACCACTAACGACATGCTGCAATTCCTTCTCGGTCAGAGAGTGATGAGCCGCGCAATAGCAGCTCATCACTCTACCCCAGTTACTGCAGTAAACTCAGGGCGGCTTGCGGCCGCTGGTTAGCCTGCGCCAGCACTGTGGTACTGGTTTGCTGCAGGATCTGCGTACGGGTTAACTCTGCGGTTTCTTTAGCAAAATCGGTATCTCTGATCCGGCTGCGGGCGCCTGATACGTTTTCAGAGATATTGGTCAGGTTGCGTATGGTTGCCTGAAAGCGGTTTTGAATCGCACCTAAATCAGCCCGGGTACCATCAATGATACCTATAGCACTGTCGATCAATGCCAAAGCTGCTGAAGCACCCGCAACCGATGACACACTCAGATCGGCCAGGCCTAATGCTGAAGTACCATAACCGCCTGAGCGTGACAAACGTATAGCGATATTCTGGCCGGCGTTTGCACCGACCAGAAAGGTGGCAGAAAAGCCACCCGCCAGCAGGTTCTGTACGCCAAACTGAGTGGTTGACGCTACCCGGCTCATCTCCAGCTTCAATTGGGCAACTTCTTTTTGCAGCGCGGCACGATCAGCTGAACTGTTGATACCGTTCTGTGACTGAATAGCCAGGGTGCGGATACGCTGTAAAGAGTTAGTAATCTCTTCCATCGCGCCTTCAGCGACCTGCGCCAATGAAATACCATCGTTAGCATTACGTGCCGCCTGATCCAGACCATTGATCTGACTGGTTAAGCGGTTAGAGATTTGTAAGCCTGCGGCATCATCTGCTGCGCTGTTAATGCGGAAACCAGATGATAAACGTTTAAACGCTGTGTCCAGCGCATTACCTGAATTGAACAGCTGACGCTGAGCATTCAGTGAAGAAGTATTGGTATTGACATATAAAGCCATCTTAACTCTCCTGCTACCTAATTAAACACTAGCAGCAGCCGCCATAATTGACGATGTTGCTATACTTTTGTGTTACTTATGTATCGGAAAAAAAAGAAAATACTTTAGTTAATTTATGAAAATAGTGCTTAATTATTAATTTCACCTCTAAAACAAAAAAGCCGCAATAAAGCGGCCTTTTATGCAGCTAATTTTACTAGCCTTGCAGCAAGCTTAATGCTGCCTGTGGCCGCTGATTAGCCTGTGCCAACACTGTGGTACTGGTCTGCTGCAGGATCTGCGTCCGGGTTAGTTCGGCCGTTTCTTTGGCAAAATCGGTATCGCGAATACGGCTACGGGCACCTGCGACGTTCTCCGAGATATTGGTCAGGTTACGGATAGTGGCCTGAAAGCGGTTTTGGATTGCACCCAAATCAGCGCGGGTGCCGTCAATAATCCCGATAGCGCTATCGATTAATGCCAGTGCTGCTGAAGCACCGCCAACGCTTGATACAGATAAATCAGCCAGGCCAAGTGATGAAGTACCATAACCACCAGCGCGTGATAAACGAATATCTATGTTTTGACCCGCATTAGCACCTACCAGGAAAGTGGCAGAGAAACCGCCAGCCAGTAAACTTTGAGTACCAAACTGTGTGGTTGACGCAACCCGGCTAATTTCCAGCTTCAGCTGTGCCACTTCTTTTTGCAATGCTGCGCGATCAGCTGAGCTATTAATACCGTTTTGCGATTGAATAGCCAGGGTACGAATGCGCTGCAGTGAATTGGTAATCTCGTCCATTGCGCCTTCAGCGACCTGGGCCAGTGAAATACCATCATTGGCATTACGTGCGGCCTGATCCAGACCGTTGATCTGGCTGGTTAAGCGGTTAGAGATTTGTAAGCCGGCCGCATCATCGGCAGCGCTGTTAATACGAAAACCTGACGATAAACGCTTAAATGCAGTGTCCAGAGCATTGCCAGAGTTAAACAACTGACGCTGGGCATTCAGCGATGAAGTATTAGTGTTTACATATAAAGCCATGGTCGTGCTCCTGCTATTTAATCGTATCTGAAACAGCGGCTTAGTTATTTGCCGTGTTTGTCATCTGATACTTATTTATCGGAGCTTTCTGCTAAAACTTGAGAGTTTTTTTTAAAAAACTAAAAAATAGCAGCGCCGGCTTACCGCCAGCACCTGCTTTAACGGATATAGTCGAATAAGCTAACACCAGACACCTTAACAAAGGTGTTGGATATTGCTTCAAGTGCAATTTCCTGTTTGGTAATTTCGGTCAGTGCTGCTGCGTAGTCCACTTCGGATAAGTCAGCACGATAAGCTTTGTTATTAATGGTTAAATCTTCATTGGTGCCAAACACGCTGTCGAGCACATTAACCCTGCCACCAATTGAAGATAGAAAACTATCAATGTTAGTGGCTGCAGCCGTCGTTTGTGTCAGCGTATCGCTTATCGCCTCGTTAAATTCAAACGCCGACAGTGCCGGGTTTTCCAGTGCGGTAATAAACTCGCCAATAGTTGTAAGAATATTTTTTTTCTCTGGTGCCTGCAGCGAGAAGTCCACTTGCCCAGGTACAGCCGCTGCCCCGCTGATATTAATGGTTAAACCATTAAAGGCTATAGGTGCATCTGGTGTAAAGGTGCCGGTTACCGGCGGCACCAGCGCTGCGCCATTGCGCTGAATTTCATAGGTCGACGGCGCTGTTAGCACGACACTAAAGTCATTGTTGGCCGGTGTTAGCGCATCATAATTTTGCTTGTAATAAGCATCAAACTGGCTTTGATCAGTCACCGACACTTCTGCCGCTGTCGCACCGCCGGCACTTATCACCGCCGGGGTTGTTTTAAAGCGGGCATCAACATTTTCAAAGACAAATTTGCCGCTGTCGTTACCCGCCAGGGCAATGGTTGGCGATATCTGCAGCGCTTTCTGACCATCATCGCCCTGAAACTCATAAATACCGGTGGCATTGTTTAAACTGTAAGTTTGCTTTTTGTCCTGAAAACCCGAGAAAATATAACCGCCCTCGGCATTGCGGCTATTCATTAAATCCAGCAGCTCTACCTGAATATTCTTCAGCTCCTGTGCTACCGCCTTTTTATCTGCTTCAGTATAAGCGCCATTGCCCGAAGCAATCGCCAGCACCCGCGCACGGTCGATCGAAGTACGCATATTGGTCAGCACCGTTTCTTCCAGTGCCAGGTTATTTTTCAGTAGCACACTGTTATTTTGAAACTGCTCTACCTGCTCCAGGTTTTGATCCAGCCCCAGCACTTTGGCTGACGCAGCCGGATCGTCAGCTGGCGTTAAAATACGTGTCTGCTTGGTTAACTGGTCCTGCGCCCGGTTCATTTTTTGCTGGGTGGTTAAAATGCCATCCAGGCCAGCATTAAACTTCATATTAAATGATAAACGCATGCTTACCTCGCTGCCGCTAACAGGGTGTCGAACACCGTTTGCGATGTAGAAATAATCCGTGCTGCCGCGGCGTATGTCTGCTGAAAACGCACCAAATTACTCGCCTCTTCATCCAGGCTGACACCTGACAATGACTCGTACCAGGCAGTGGTTTGGTCTAGCAGGGCTTTACTGGCCGCTTCATTATTGCGCGCCTGATTGGTGCGCTCACCAATTAAGCTAACCATATCGGCGTAAGTCTGGTTAAAGTTTACCGCATTGGTGCTATTGGGAGCGGATAACGGGTTTAACCGGGTGGTTTGCGCGGTTTGTAAGGCGGACAGCGCCAGGCCATTACGGTTATCGTTAAAGCCGCCATCATTGAAGCTGATACTAAAGGTATCACCGATACTGGGCACGCCGGTGACGGAGAAGTCAAAGCCAACATCTACACCGGCCTGAGCAAACAAATTCTGGTACTGATTAGAACCAAAAGCCGCCGTTGCTACCGGGTTACCCAGGTTATCGACTATCTCAAAAGTATCACCACCGACATAGGTCATGGTCCAGGGGCCATTGATTAAACCAGACGGCGTATCAAAACCATAATCTGGCAAGGTGGCCGGCGTGGTGTCGGTGACTTTTAGCCCTTCAATTTGGGCATTGCCCAGGTTCGCTACGGTAAACTCTGTTCTGACCGGGGCTGCCAGCGCGATATCTTCTGGCCGGGTGGTGGCAAGTTCCAGCGTGCGCGAGGCAGTACTAAGCGGCTTTAATTCAAACTGGTCACCTACAGCAGGTGCACCCGTTATGGTAATTTCCAGGCCGTATAAATCGCCTGCGGCATCAGCGGAGTTAATGGTTACCGGATAGGCCGCAACGGGCACCACTTTATCTGAGCCGGTAATAACCTCGCCCTTGCTATCCAGAGCCTGAATACGCACTGCACCCGCTTCGATAGTCAGTAAAAAATCATTGGGTGGCAAACTGTTGCCTTTACCGGGCTCAATAGTCAGGTTAACCGCACCGGTGCCGGTGTTTGAGGCAAAATCAAAGCCACTGATTACCGGCAGCTTAAATAAATCGCCGCCAATTTCACCGTTTAAATTCATCCCCAGCCGGTTTTGCGTATTCATTGCATCGGTCATCGACAGCGCCAACTGGCCTAAGCGGTTTTGTGTCGGCACCAAAATTTCTTCCCGAAATGCCAGCAAACCACCAATTTTGCCGCCCACTTTGTCAATATCGATATCACGCTCCACGCTGATCCGGTTGGATAACTGCAGCTTCAGGTCACGCTCTGACGGATCCGGATCGCCTCGAAGTGACACCAGATTAAAATCGCCGCGCTCTACCACCAGCGACTGCCCGGTGGCCAGAAACACCAGTTTTTCACCGTTGTCGGCATCCAGGGTGCGGATCTCAACCATTTCAGACAGTTTTTGGATAGCCAGATCCCGCTTATCATATAAATCTAGCGGCACCGGGCGGCTGGCACCGGTGCCAAACGAGGCGATTTCCAGGTTTAAATTAGCAATTTGCTTGATGTAGCCGTTGGTTTCACTGGTGTAAATATCCAGCTGCTGATTAACAAAGTTTTCCTGATCCAGCACCAGGCTGGACAGGGTATTAAATTTATCTAGCAACGCCTGTGAGCTGCCGATAATCAGCTGGCGGTTGGCCAGTGTGGCAGGCTCGTTATTCGCTATCTGAAACTGCTTAAATAAATCATTGATGCCGGTGGCAATACTGTTAGCCGGGTTAGAAAATAGTGCATCAACCCTGTTTGCTTCGGTGACGTATTGCTCGGCAAAGCTAAAATTCGATAAGTCACGCCTTAGCTGACGCTGGGTAAACTCGCTGACTAAACGCTCAGTAGTGCCTTTGCCCACGCCCAACCCCAGAATTTGCGACTCAAATTCAGTGCGCTGCCGGGTGTAACCTTCAGTATTAATATTGGCAATGTTATTACTGGTGGTATTGAGCAACGTGGTGTTGGCCAACACGGCTGATGTGCCTATTCGCAGTAAATTGTCTGACATTGCTCTCTCCGCCTACGCCGCTTCGCTGCGTTAGTTAGGTTGTTAATCGGCCGTTTGGCCTAAATCTTGAGTATCGCCGCTGCTTTGCCGTGCGTGTTGCAGCACAGGGCTTTGATACACAGCCATAATTTTTTGCGCATAAGCCGGATCAGTCGCATAGCCTGCTGCCTGCAACTGCTCAAAATAGGCTTTGGTATCGCCACTGGCTTTTATCGCATCCTGGTAACGCGGGTTTTGCTGAATAAAAGCAACGTAATCCTGCAGGCTTTGCTCCGGACTTTGATAGGCGCGAAACTTCGCTTGCTCTTTCTTAGCGATACCACCGCGGTACTCCAGTGTATCGACCACTGCGGTATCCCCCCGCCAGCCGTGATTCGCCTTAATACCAAACAGGTTAAAGCTGTTGGCGCCTTTGGCCGTTTTGATCATGCGCTGGCCCCAGCCGGTTTCCAGTGCGGCTTGCGCCACCAGGGCCAACGGGTCCAACCCTAGTGCTTTAGCCGTTTGTCGCGCTGCGGGCAGTAAGCTTTTAACAAAATCAGCCGGGCTTTGTACCTGCCACTGCGCCGGTGCTGTCTCTGTTGACTGTTCTGCTGCAGTGACAGGTGTCGCACTTATCTGCGCAGAAACAGCTGGCACGGTGTTATCTGCTGTAGGTGAACGCAGGGCTTTTAACGCTGGCAAGATCACTTTGGGCATAGCCAGAGATTTTTCACTCTGCTCTGCCAGCTTGTGACCAGGCAGGCTATGGCCATTGGCAGCACTACTGCCACCCAGCGCCGGGCTTAACTGCTGTACTAGCAAATCAGCCAGTCCCAGGGCGCCCTTTTGCGCTAAATCGGTGGCCATTTGGCTGTCGTGCATATCGCGGTAGAACTTAGTGGTTTGGCTGTTCATCATGCCATCCACTTCAAAACCGGCATTGGCTTTACGCATACTGCTTAGCAGCATGCTAAAAAAGATTGATTCAAACTGCTCTGCCGCCTGACGCAAAGCGGCTTTTTCATCTTTACCGGCACTGCTGCGAATTTGCTGCAGGCTGGTTAAATCATAATAAGACACGTTGTTGGGCGTCAGGCTCATATCAGATCACCACCAGCTCACCATGAATAGCACCGGCTTCTTTTAGCGCTTCCAGTATTGCCATTAAATCGCCCGGTGCCGCGCCAACGGCATTAACCGTGCGGACTAAATCATCCAGTGTTACGCCCGGGTCAAATTTAAACATGCGTGACTGCTCAGGCCGCACATCAATAATGGTGTTTTCTTCTATAGCCGTTTGGCCCTCTGCCAACACATTTGGCTGAACTACACGGGGGTTTTCCGCAATAGTTACCGTTAAACCGCCATGCGTTACCGCCGCAGGGAACAGCCGCACTTCTTTACCTATTACGATAGTACCAGTGCGCGAGTTGATAATAATTTTTGCCGAGTGGTCGCCCGGCTCAAAACTTAAGTTTTCCAGCGTTGATAAATAAGACACCCGCTGGCTGATATCGCGCGGCGCCCTAACCTTTACTGAGGTGGCGTCCAGTGAATAGGCCGTATCAGGCCCCATAAAGCTGTTTATCGCCTCAGCCAACCGTTTGGACGTCGTAAAGTCAGAACGCTTCAGGTTAAAGGTAATAAATTCATTTTGTGAAAATGGCGTAATGACTTCGCGCTCGACGATAGCACCATTGGGTATACGACCTACCGTTGGCGTATTCACTAAAATACGCGACCCATCCAAGCCCTCTGCGCCCAGGCCGCTGACAATCAGGCTGCCCTGTGCAACAGCGTATACGTTACCGTCAAGGCCGGTTAAAAAGGTTTGCATTAAAGTACCACCACGCAGACTTTTCGCACTACCCACCGACGATACCGTGATATCTAGTGTCTGGCCCGGTTTAGCAAAAGCGGGCAGTTCAGCGTGCACCGCCACCGCCGCCACGTTTTTAATTTGTGCTTTCATACCGGCAGGCAAGGTAATACCAAAATTACTTAACATGGTTCGAAAGCTTTGCTCGGTAAAGGGGCTTTGTTCGCCAGTGCCTGGCAAACCGACCACTAAACCATAACCGACCAGTTGGTTAGCCCGCACGCCTTCCACATCGGCCACGTCTTTAATGCGCGCCGCCTCCGCTGGCAGCACCAGCAACAAGGTTAATATCAGCCATACTCGTTTCATGTGTATTCTCCGGGCTTAATCATAATAACAATGGCCACGATTAGAACGGCCACAAAGGGCCATTAAAGAACCGGCTTAGCCAACCGGGTGACTGGCCATTGTGATGCGCACCCGTGCCACTATATTCAATGCGGGCATTGGCAATCTTGGTTGATTCCACCGTGTTGTTTACATCCACATCCTGCGAACGGATGACGCCGGTCAGCCGGATATACTCTTTACCGGTATTCAGTGTCAGCCATTTTTCACCGCGGATCACCAGGTTGCCGTTATTCAGCACCTGCAACACATTCACCGAAATATTGCCTACCAGGCTGTTGCTCTGATCGGCTTTTGAATCACCTTTGTAGTCTGAGGTCGAATCTGCGCCAAACTGCAATACATTACCGGCCACAGAGACGTTGCGCCCGCCCAGACCTATCATCGGCTCAAACGACGTAGAACTGTCTTTTTGCATTTCAGTTTTCGCATTCTTACTGGCCTGCGTGCGCTCTTTTAGCACCACGGTAATAATGTCACCCTCGTGCCGGGCTTTATTGTCCGAATACAAGCTATTAGAGTGGTTGGCGGCAAACAACGAACCCGACTGCGACAACGGCCGCGCCGGCGGCTCGGGCTGCAGCGGCGCAAAATAAGGATCGTCCGCCATCGGTTCCTGCACGGCCGCGCAGCCACCCAACAGCAGCCCACAGGCAATAACAGTAAACATGCGTAACATATAGCCTCCTGTTACAGCTGCTGAATGGCAAAACCCAGCATCTGATCGACCGATGAGATCACTTTGGAATTCATCTCGTACACGCGCTGGCTTTCAATTAAGCTAACCAGCTCTTCAGTCACGTTAACGTTTGACGTTTCCAGTGCGCCCTGCACAATAATGCCTAGCCCTTCCAGCCCCGGAATACCTTGCACCGGATCGCCGCTGGCACCCGTTTCACGGAACAGGTTCTGACCAATCGGCTCTAATCCGGCCGGATTAATAAAATTAGTCACGGTAAGTTGCCCCAGCACAGCAGGCTCCCCCTGCCCCGGTAACTGCACCGACACTTGACCATCTTGCGATACCGTAATACTTTGCGCATCTGGCGGCACCACAATATTCGGCTGCACCTGATAACCGGCACCCGAGGTCACCAGGTTACCTTCATCATCTACCGTGAACTGGCCATTACGGCTGTAGGAGATGGTGCCGTCTGGCATCAAAATTTCAAAAAAACCGTGGCCCTGAATCATCATATCCAGACTGTTGTCTGTGGTGATCATATTGCCCTGAGTGAAGTTTTTCTGCGTTGCCACCACCTTGGTACCAGCGCCTATCATCAGACCATTAGGCAACTCCGAGTTTTGCGATGAGGCGCCACCCGGTTGATTAACATTCTGATACAGCAAATCTTCAAAAATGGCGCGGCTTTTCTTAAAGCCAACAGTGCTGGCATTGGCCAGGTTGTTCGAGATAACCGAAATGTCACGCTGTTTGGCGTCTAAACCGGTTTTACTGATCCATAAAGCTGGATGCATAGATGCCTCCCGGGCCTTGGCCCATTATTTATTCAGGCGTTTAGCCCATTATCCGAAGTAATTGATTTTGCTGACGATCCATCTCTTCAGCACTTTTCATCATTTTTACTTGCAGTTCAAACTGGCGCTGCAGGCTAATCATGTACGTCATCTCACCGACAGCATTGACATTACTGCTTTCTATCGCGCCTTTTAGCAGGTTAACGTTGATATCGGCTTCCGCTACCTGGCCATCTTTTCGGCGAAATAAACCGTCATTGCCTTTTTCCATATCGCGGTTATCCGGCCGCACCAGCTTAATGCGACCCGCTGGCACTATCGCATCAGCCGGCGCGCCCTGCGGCAACACACTGATGGTGCCGTCTTGCGCTATCTCCACTTTGGCCAGTGGCACCGGCAGCTGAATAGGGCCATCATCGCCCATTACTGGCAGTCCGCCGGCGGTTTCCAGCATGCCTTGCGCCGAAATTTGCAAATTGCCGCTGCGGGTATAGGCTTCATTGCCATCCGGCGCTTGTACGGCAAGCCAACCGTCGCCCTGAACAGCCACATCCAGCTCGCGCTCAGTCATGATAATAGCGCCGGCGTCAAAGTTTTGACCGGGCTGCTCGGTTAACGAAAATACCCTGGTGGGTAAACCGGCACCAAACGCCTGCATGGCACGGGCTTGCTCAAAATCGGCTTTGAAGCCAACCGTACCCGTGTTCGCCAGGTTGTTGGCTCTGACGGCAATACCATTCATGTTTTCTTTAGCGCCACTCATGGCGATATATAACAGATGGTCCATAACATGCTCCGTTATTGGTCTCTGTTAATACGCAGCAAGTTTAGTGCCAGATAAGCGCCATAATATGAATAAAAAAACACCACCCGAAGGTGGTGTCGTTCACGTTTAGCCGCTGAGCAGTTAGCGGATCTGTAGTACCGTTTGCTGTAAGGTGCTATTTACCTCTAGCGCCCGCGAGTTGGCCTGGAAGTTACGTTGCGCACTAATCAGGTCAACCAGCTCTGTGGTCAGGTTAACGTTTGACTGCTCCAGCGATGAGGCATTAACCGCGCCGAAAGTACCGGTATTGGCCTGACCACCGATAGGCTCGCCTGAAGTAATACTTTGCTTCCAGGAGGTGTTCCCCACTTGCTTTAAGCCCTGTACATTGGCAAAGCGCACCATCGCCACCTGTGACAGGTAAGCCGAATCGCCATTACTGTAGCTGGCCAGTACCCGGCCAAACGCATCAATATCTACCCCGGTTAAGAAACCAACGGTCGTACCGTCCTGGCTTAAGTTAGTGACATCAAAGGTAGAGGCATATTGAGTCGGTTCACGCACGCCTGAGGCATCACGGAAATTTACCACCACATCAGTGGCAAACTGTGCACCGTTGGTGAGATAGCCATTTAGTGGGTCATTCAGGTCTGCTGCCGGTAATGTTACTGTTTGCGGTGGTGCGGCAGGTACAAAATTACCGCTGGAATCAAACACCAAATTATCGCCTTGAATAGGTAAGCCGGTTACGTCATCCCACACTACCCAGGTTTCCCACTCTGCATTAGCCGGCGGTACCGTTGTCGTTTTACGGAAATAGGTGGTAACGGTGTGGGACTCACCCAGACTGTCGTAAACCGTGACAGACGTAGAGTGGTTATAGGTAGCCCGGTCGGTGGCATCAAACGCAATAGCATCCGTTGCCAATTCACGCGAGTCCAGGTTGGCACTTAAAAATATGTTGGTAGTTGCCCGGGGCGCACCGGCCGAGGTGGGTATGGCGATAGGTTGCGTCGTGCTTAAACTCACCGACTGGTTTTCACCGGTTACCGGGTCAACGGCAAAGCCCTGCAAAAAATTGCCTTTGTTATCGACAATAAAGTTATCTTTGTTCAGTTTAAAGGCACCGGCACGGGTATAGGTTAGATCCTGCGATTGCCGATCCGGCGTTAAGGCAAAGAAACCTTCACCGGTAATGGCTAAATCCAGCGAGTTATTGGTAAATTGCAAAGCGCCCTGGCTAAATTGCTGTGCTACCACTGCAGTGGTAACACCATCACCGACTTTAGTGCGGCCAGAGGCGAAAATCGAGGTTGCGTACACATCGGCAAACTCAGCGCGTGACTCTTTAAACCCCGTGGTATTGACGTTGGCGATGTTATTCGCCGTAGTATCCAAATCTTTTTGTGCTGCGGCCAGGCCGCTTAATGCGATATTAAAACTCATAATTCACCTCAGCTCGCTTAACTATATGAAACTTCTAACACATCACTTAACTTCACTGCGCCCAAGCCCAGCAGGTTAAGCATGATGCCGCCGCCAGTGCCATTCATACTGACACTGCCAACCGGGGTATAAACATTCACCGGCAAGGTGGCCGTTTTGCCGTCGGTGTAGCTAACGTCCACTTTAATTTTGTATACTCCGGCTGCCACGGCTTCATCGTTGGCGTCAGTGCCATCCCAGACAAAGTCGTTTTTGCCGGTTTTGGGGTTCTCCACACTAAAACTGCGCACCAACTCACCTTTTTCGTTTTCGATACGCACTTTCATCATGGTGGCAGGCTTATCCAGCTCAATATTGCCGCGCGATAGGGTATCGCCGGTAAAGACGATATCTTCTGACTGGGTTAATACACTACGCCCTACCAAAGACGACGCCTGTAATGCCTGGTTTGATGTCATGCTCTCGGCAAAGCCTTTGAAGCTCTCGTTTAACGAGCCTATGCCATCGGCCATGGTGAAATTGGTCATTTGCGCAATCATCTGATCATTTTCAACCGGCTTGGTCGGATCCTGATAAGCCAGCTGTTGGGTTAACAGCGCAAAAAAGTCCGACTGCGTTAAGGCACCATTGTTTTTATCCGGCGTCTTTGTTTCCGGGTTCCAATACATGCCATCAAGGGCAGAATTGTTATTTACATTAGAGGTCATCTCTCAATCCTTTATGATTGCTGGCCCAAACGCAGCGTACGCATAATCATTTGTTTAGCTGCATCCGCCGTTTGCACATTGGTTTCATAAGAGCGTGACGCCGAAATCATATTCGCCATCTCTTCCATAATGTTGATATTGGGCTTGTAAATGTAGCCGTTCTCGTCAGCCAACGGATGATTGGGCGCGTACTCAACATTTAATGGCGCATCAGACTCAACAATCCCCAGCACCTTCACGCCAACACTGGCATCGCCCTGCTGGCGGCGGGCTTCAGATAATTCAGCGGCAAACACCGGATGACGTCCACGGTAGGTTTGCTCAACGCTGCTACTGACGCTGTTGGCATTGGCAATATTACTGGCAGTGGTATTCATCCGCACCGACTGTGCCGTCATGCCGCTGCCGGTAATGTCAAAAATGTTATAAGCACTCATGATTATTGTCCTCCACCGGTAATGGCTTTTTTCAAGCCACTAATGCGGGAATTGAGAAAGGTCATACTGGCCTGATATTCCAGGCTGTTTTGCATAAAGGCATTACGTTCGCGGTGGATATCGACACTGTTACCATCCCCGGTATCGGGCTGGTCCGGGTTGCGAAACTGGGTTTCCTGGCGTGATGCGATAGAGATATTGAAATGTTTCTCATCGGTGCGGGTAATGTTGCCGCTTTGCCTTGCCTTGGCCTGCTGTAACGCCTGATGAAAATCGATATCTTTGGCTTTGTAACCGGGTGTATCGGCGTTAGCAATGTTTTCTGCTAACACTTGCGCACGCCGATCGCGGATCAGCATGGCGTCCGGATGAAGTCCAAAGGCTTTGTCGAAGCTGATTGCCATTTTTTTGCCACCTGTTGTTACCTGATGGCAATACACCTGCAAAACGCAGGCCAACAATTAAGCAAGTTTGGCTAATTAAGTTTTTTTGCGGTAAATAATGCCGGGATTACAGCGCAGCATGTCAAAATCATTGTTTAAACTGGATAGCGACTCAGACGCACCGAGGAACAAATAGCCCTTGGGGTTCAGTGATTGGGCAAACTGGCGGATAATTTTTGCCTTTACGTCGGCCGAGAAATAAATCAGCACATTGCGGCAAAAAATAATGTCAAACTTGCCAAGTAAGGTATAGCTGTCCAGCAGGTTAAGGTGGCGGAAACTGACGTTTTTGCGTACGTTGTCTTTTACCCGCATCATGCCTTTGCCGCTGTCTTCAAAAAACTTACTGCGCCGCTCTGGCGATAGCCCACGTGACAACGCCAAGCCGTCATATTCTGCGCGCTGACAATGCTCCAGCATGGTATTGGAAATGTCAGTGCCCAAAACATGTACACCCAAGCTAAAAGCGCCGGGGCGGCTTTGCTGATACTCCAGCGCCGTCATCGCTATTGAATACGGCTCCTGCCCGCTGGAACTGGCGGCAGACCATATTTTCACCGTGCGGCAATCTTTTTCCAGCTCAGGAAATATTTGCTTTTTCAGCAGTTCGTAAGGGTAGGTATCACGAAACCACAGGGTTTCGTTAGTGGTCATCGCATCTATCACCGCGGAGCGCAGCTGACGCTCAAACGGACTAAGCGTCTTATTTACCAGCTCTGATAACGATGCCACGCCAAAGCGCTGCATTAATGGCGCTAAACGGCTTTTTACCAGGTATTGTTTGTTTTCGCCCAATACAATGCCGCACTGCTGCTCCAGAAAATCACGGAACAACACGTATTCTTTATCTTGCAAATCTTTGTTCGGCACAGGTTATCCTTAACGCTTAATCAGCATGCAGCCATTTTTGTACCGACTGTGCCAGCTCGTCCGGGTTAAACTTGGCGATAAAATCATCGGCACCCACTTTTTGCACCATTTGCTGGTTAAACACCCCGCTTAGAGAAGTGTGCAAGATGACATGCAGTTTTTTCAGCCTTGGATCCAGTTTAATTTCAGCCGTTAAGGTGTAACCGTCCATCTCCGGCATTTCAATGTCTGAAATAAGCAGGCCAACTTTCTCGGTTACCGACTCGCTGCAGCTTTTGGCTATGTCCTGCAGATAGGTTAACGCCTCACGGCCATTATTTACCAGATGCATTTTCACACCCAAACTTTCCAGCGCCCGTTTCACCTGATTGCGCGCTACGGCAGAGTCATCCGCTATCAGAATTAAGCGGTCGCCTAAATCCGTATTAATGCTCTGCTTGTCTACTTCTTTTGTAATAACGGTAGGAGAAGGTGAAATCTCTTCGAGGATTTTCTCTACATCTAAAATTTCCACCAATTCTTTATCAATTTCTGTTACAGCAGTAAGGTAACTTTGCTTGCCACTGGTACCTTGTGGCGGCGGCATAATGTCGCCCCAATTCATATTGATAATACGTTCAACCGAATTGACCAAAAACCCCTGCACAGAGCGGTTGTACTCAGCAATAATAATAAAGCTGTCTTTGGTATTTTCTATGGCTTTACCGCCGGTAGCCAAACTTAAATCGATTACGGATATGGTCTGGCCACGAATATGGGCAATGCCGCGCACATATTTATTGCGCTTAGGTATCGCTGTTAAGGGTGGACACTGCAGCACTTCGCGCACTTTAAACACATTGATGCCATAACGCTGACGCCCCACCAGTTTAAACAGCAGTAATTCCAGCCGGTTTTGGCCTACTAACTGCGTACGCTGGTTTACTGAGTCTAAAATACCGGCCATCTGCAGCTCCTCTGTGACTTATCGGATCAATTCTTGCTTTGGTCTGCTATCAGACAGGCTTAACTAGGATAGCGTCAAACTTATGTCGTATGTTATAGCCCTTAACCCGTAAAGCATAGCCGAAACCTTATGAAAAAGTACGAAAATTTAGCGAAACAGGCACTTACCATCCTAAGCCTGCTATGGGTCAGCATAGTGGCCGCACAGAGCCAACATTACAGCACCACGGATCTGACTGAAGCGGCAAACCGCTGGCTTGCGCAACAACTGCCAACGGATACAGCCTTAGATATCGCCATTACGCCACTGGACAGCCGAATTGGCAGTAAAAGTTGTAGTGTCCCCCTTGCGTTTAGTTTGTCGCAGCCACTGACACAGCGGCAAAATACCATTCAAATTCGCTGCAGCGACGACAATAGCTGGCAGCTTTACGTGCCGGTGCGTATTGATGAAATACTCACTGCTATGGTGCTAAGTCAAAATATTGCTACAGGCAGCCGGCTGACTGCCGATATGGTACAACTGGCAGAGCGTCAGCGCCGTTTTGTTCGCGGCACGCCGGTAACAGACCCAACGCTGGTGCTGGGGGCAAAAGCCAAAAAAGCGTTGGCCATGGGACAAATTTTAACCTTGCAGGATCTTTGTCTTGTCTGTAAAGGAGATGTTGTTACAATATCGGTTGCTGACAAGGGTTTAAATGTCGCTGCGACAGGTGTAGCCCTGTCTGATGGCAGTTTGGGCGATACCATCAGCGTGCAGAATCAGCAATCCCGACGCACAATTCAAGTGCAGGTAACTGGTGTCGATCGGGTCAGCGTAATTTTTTAAAATTTCGCTAAAGTTTTACTGTTCAATGCCGTTAACCTGAACATAAGGAATGTATTAAGGTGATGAGGTTCTAGCATGGCTATTAATATCAACAACTTGCAAAACTCTGCGCAAGTAAAATCTGATAAGGTTGAGCAAAATGCTCAGCGTCAGCAAGCGACTGTGCAACAAAATGCGACTCAGGCAACGAATCAAAAGCAAGATTCGGTGTCTATTACCCCGCAGGCTCAGCAGTTTGCTAAGTTAACGGAAAAAGCCGGCAATAGCAGCGGCATTGACCAGGAAAAAGTCGATAAAATTAAGCAGGCTATTGCCGAAGGCAAATACAAAATTAATGTTGAGCAACTGGCCCGGCGCATAGTGCAGTTTGAGAGCGAACTGTTCGGTAAAAAATGACTGCTGACCATGCCATCCTCACCCTGTTAAACCAGCAGCAACAGCACCTGGATGTGTTGTTGTCGCTATTGCGGCAAGAACTTGCCGCCCTTGCCAGCCGCGATATTGAAAGCTTAAACCGTATTACCCACGAAAAAACCACTGTACTGCAGCAACTGCATGACACTGACAACCAACTGGCTACGCAGCCCACGCTGGCACAGTGCAAACAACAAGATTGGTTTAAACAGCAGGTTGCCCAGCTTGACGAACTGCTGGAGCAATGCAAACGCCATAACGATATTAATCAGCAAACGCTGGAACAAAGCCAGCTGACGCTGGCCCGTTTCAAAACCGAATTATTATCCAGTCGTGGCAAAGCCGGTTTAACGTACACCAGTAAAGGCAAACCGGCCATCGATAATAAAGGCAAAGGCATTAAGGCCTAAGCCTGCAGCTAAAAGCGCCTAGTAGTAACGGACGCTCTTCACGGTTTGCCGCGGTTGGCTGTTTTGATACAAATAATACACCTGCTCAAAATCCAGCTCTAACTCGGTTACATAAACATCATCCAGTGCATAGGTTTTCACCACCCGCGCCCCGGTAATCAGCCCTTTTACTGACGCAGACAACTTATCATCAGACAATACCCTGTCCCGCAGTTGCTCAGAGGCGTCAATTTTTTGGCCATAGACCATTTCGGTCAGTTCACGGTACGCGTCCAGTTTCGACGCTTTCATCGCCTGTAACATCTTTTGCTGCTGATCGCTGCCCTGCTGAGCACTAATAGGGGCATAACCTACTGCATTTAGCTTAACAAAACGCTCTGGCTTTACCGGCTCATACTCTACTTCACGGTCAAACAGCGTGCTGCAGCCGGTCAATGCTAAGCTACCAGCCAGCAACCAGGCGGTTATACGTTGCATCATCTTAGTCTCCGTTATCCGTCATCTACGATTACACAGCAAAAACTGCGCCAGCATTCAGGCATGTATTTTGCTAAGTTCATACCTATCTGGCTTATTGCTTAATAAGGTTGTTATGAAACGCTCAGTAATCTTCACGTTAATGTGTGGCCTGTGTTTTACTGCCGCCGCCGACTGGTTTGAAGCCACTGGCCAGGCATTAATAGAACGCGGCGACACCACTAGCGCCCGGCAAAACGCTATCGATGATGCAATTAAACGTGCAGCACTGGCAGCCGGCGCGCGCATTAGCAGCAACCAGCAACTGATAAACGGCGTGCTGCAAAACGAGCAGTTAGCTGTAGCCACGCAAGGCGAAATAAAACAGTTGCAGTTAATGTCTGAGCAACTAAGCGGTAATCTGCTTACGGTAACGGTCAGAGTGAATATTGAACCTCGGCAAAGCGCCTGCGAGGGCAACTTATACCGTAAACCGCTGCTACTGAGCGAAATTCGCCTGCAAGCCAGGCAAGATGCCATCTATGGCCAATTATTTCAGCTGGGTAGCGATGCCACCACGCAACTGGAGCGCCACCTGCGTGATTACAGCCCTGCAGCGCTGGTAACCCCAGCCGGCCAGACGATAGACAACAGCGCACTGGCCTACCCGCACGGTGAGCGTTTGTTTCAAAGCGGCCAGCAATACCTGCTAAGCGCCAGCATTAACGATTTAAGCCTGGGCGAGCAAACCAACCGCTTTTGGCAAAGCGCCGAGAAACAGCGTTTTTTTGCCATCGATGTTCAGCTATTCGATATTTTTGAGCAGCGGCTGCTATACCGGCAGGAATACCGCACCAGCGCTGGCTGGCCGTACAAAAGTAATGACACTCCGGCCAGCCACAGCCAGGCATTCTGGTTGTTGCCTTATGGCAGCAAAATAGACCGCCTGTTGCAGGCCATCGCCGAAGATGTGCAACAACAACTGCAATGTCAGCCCCTGCTTAGCAGCATAAAGCAAACCGACAACAACCAAATCATGCTGGAACTGGGCACCGACCACGGCCTGCAGTTGGGTGACCAGTTGCAGGTATATCAGCTGCAGCGCCATCCAACCACACCGGGTGTTAAACAGCTGCTGCGCGATCCCATCACGTTAAGCATCACCAATATCAGCAGTCAGCATGCCTGGGGCACTGAGCCAAAAGAGCGCTTAATTCAACAGATCCGCCAGGGCGATATAGTAAGCGTACGTAAAATCAGCAGTTATTAAGCCAGCAGCTTGCAAGCCGCTGAGCTTCTGGTAGACTTTTGCGCCGTTGCCCCATAGTTAAATGGATATAACGGCCCCCTCCTAAGGGGCAGTTACAGGTTCGATTCCTGTTGGGGCAGCCATTATCTGCTTTAGCAGCGCGTTAAACACCGCAGTAATTTATGCTCCCTTCGATAATCTTATTTTAAAGTAGCGTTTGATTAATGACTATTTCGTTAAATCCGGAACAAACAGGCTTGTCAGTTGTTGCCATGTTGCACTACATGGCAAGGAATACCTTTTTCCTCCTTTTTCCTCTTGGACGAGACAACAACGCAACCTTTAAATCAACCACCCTCCACTAAACGTCAACCAGATCAACAACACCATGCTAGACAACAAAATTAGCCCTCTAATACATTGTAAATTTGTGTTTGATCTATCATACCCACTAGAAACTGGAGGAGTAGGAATAACCTTATCAAAAAGAAAACCGTAACAAGCGAAAATCGTGTACAAGAATACTATTAAGTTGAGATAAAAATCTCTATCCCAGTCAACAACCCTAGATTTAACGGATATTAAAAGAAAAAAACAAATAACAAACAATAGACAAAAAACAATACGAAATTTTCTTGAAAAAAACTCGGACGGCCATAAAATTTCTCGAATCATCTTACTCACCAGATTCTCTTTTTGAAACATCATTACTTTTTGAAGAATCACTACTTCCACTTGATAATTGCAAGATAATTGGGGCAGATCAAAATTAAACCGGCTTCCGCCACCCTACTGGTCGGCCCCTTTGCCCAATTTGCTGTCGTCGCCCTGTTAAATCTGCCACTTCCTGCTTAAACCTGTCATTGCCCAGCGCCATACCACTTTTTATCGCGCTGCGAATATCACGCAGCAATGCTTCGCTAACTTCACCTTTAAACAAATCACGATAGGCTTGTTGCCGCTCTGCCTCGGAATCTGCCAGAGCCAGATAACACGGGTGCGGCTGGCACAACGCAGATTGCTTGCCAAGCGCGTTAATAGCATAACTGGACCACACATATTCTGAAGGCGAGCTAACCATACCTGCCCGCACCGGGTTCAGTTCTATGTAGCGGTACACCGCCATCACATAATGTTCTTTCTGCACCAAGCAGGATTTAAACCGTCCTTCCCACAAGGTGCCACTGCGTTTGTAGCGCTGGTTAAAGTACCGCACATATTGCCTACCCAGGCTTTGCATCATTAAGCTAATGCCACTATCGTCAGATGCGGTACAAAGCAGATGCACATGGTTGGTCATAAATACCCAGGCGTGAATATGAACACCAAAGGCATCCGCATACTCTTTCAGCCAATGGGCATAAGCGGCAAAATCTTCGTCGCCCGCAAAACACACCTGCCGGTTATTGCCGCGCTGAATTATATGCTCTGGTACACCGGCTAAATGGACACGGGGAAGTCTTGCCATAATAGCTACTCAAGTTGCTGATCGATGGCTTAAGCCTAGTCTATTTAATTTTGATCTGACCCCATTTATTAATTTTGATCTGACCCCATTTATTATACGCCAGCTCTTCGCGGCTTTTTGATTTTAAGCCGCCAAAGCTGCTTTTACTGGGTGAAGCCCGTCTCGAAGAAAGCGAGAGCACGCAGCTTTCTTAGGGCTGAACGCCCGGACAGGGGATGTCCGGGCCGGCCTGACGATCATCAGGGATGTGTTTACACTTGACTGGATTTAAGGAATTTGAAACAAAACCACCGCCACCTTGCTGGATTTTTCAGCAAAATGACGATGATTAGTAGCGGGATTACTTATTTGGACACTTGGACGAAACACTTAGGATGCACATCCTATTGACATTTATTAGCCATTAAATTTACTGATATAGGGCATAAAATCAAATCTACCGTCATTACGCATCAATATGTGATGACAATATTTATCAATAGCTTCAACCGGCTCGTTCAAGACCATTAAATTATCAATGTCACCATCGCGGATGTAATATATGACGCCATCTTGTATATGGTTTTTTACAAAGAAAACATCGCCTTCTTTACCACTCAATGTAGGGCGGGTATCCAGAAAGATCATAAGTTTGGTGTAAGGATCTGACTTACGCTTAGGTTGGCAACCGGGGAACCATTCATGCACCAATTCAAGTTTGTTTTTTAAGCGCAACTTACTTAGATATTGATCAATAGATTGCCAAGGTCTATGAATCGGGAATGGCAATAATCTGGTATAAATACCTTGTGAGGCGGTTAAAGGAATATTTAACCCATCAAACCTAGTGTAATACGCTTGGCTAATCTCAAAAGGTAAGCTTAGATGCCGCTCTTCCCAAACGGTAGGTTTGCCCCATGTTTTCGTTAAATTGCGGTTTATTTTTTCAATATTATCCCTGTAACCAGCATCATCAGGATTGACTCCTTTTCTACTGCGCTTCAATGTCACTATCTGCTCGTTTATCTTCACACCACAATAAACAACATAGTCATTATCTGGGTTGGTTTTATCCAAACGCTCATGAGGTCTGCCATATAGAAATAACTCACCTTTAGTAAGTAGTTCACCAGTTAATGGCTGATATTTTTTTGTATGTTCAAACAACCAGTCAACACCATTATCAAGTGCAACCAAAAGATCGCCCTGCCAAGGTGATTTGGAATTCAGTATTTCTACCACGCGTTCAGGCAATTCTGACCGTTTTTTTGCTATGTAGGTTGAATAGCTTTCAATATCAGAAAAACTAATCATTAATTTCCCTTACCTAATAATTCTTTAATCTTTGTTTCTAGTTTAGCTTGGTTCTCATTTTGTTTGGCTTCAAGCCAATTACGGTAATCAGGGTTCAAGCCACCCGGCAAAACTCTTTCACTCGGATTCCACGGTCTATCCGTGCCTTCCACTGTACATCCTTTCGAACAATTAAGCGAAGCAGGAATCTGCTGAAGATTTTCAGAATTAATTGGGGTCAGATCAAAATTAGAATAATTAATTGGGGTAATTAATTGGGGTCAGATCAAAATTAAATCGGCTTCCGCCACCCTACTGGCCTGCCCCTTTGCCACACTTGCCGCTAAATAATTGGACACAAGCTAACTTGCATTTTGCGTCATAGCTGTCCATGCTGGCAGCTGTTAATGGTAAAACAGGTGACGCTGATGAGTATTGAGAATAACGACACTGAACTTGATTGCACAGTAGAGCAAGGCTGTGATGCGATTGAGCTTATTATTCAGCCGCGTGAAACCGATTTAGGCGACTTTAAGGTTAAGCGTTTGCTGCCAACACGCGCGCGCAAAATGGTTGGCCCCTGGATTTTCTTTGACCATATGGGCCCGGCACAGTTTGGCCCGGGCCAGGGCGTGAACGTGCGGCCGCATCCGCATATTAATCTGGCCACGGTGACTTACCTGTTTAACGGTGAAATATTGCACCGTGACTCGTTAGGCAGTAAGCAGTGTATTCGCCCGGGTGACATTAACCTGATGGTGGCAGGCTCTGGCATAACCCACTCTGAACGCGAGCGGCCTGAGGTAACTGATTCGGTTCACCACTTAGATGGTTTGCAGCTGTGGTTAGCCCTGCCCGTTGCCGATGAAGAAATAGCGCCGGCGTTTTATCACTACCCCGCGAGCGAAATCCCGGCACTAAATGTATCAGGCGTAGCTGTACGGGTGCTGATTGGCGAGGCTTACGGCGTACGCTCACCTGTAAAAACCTTTGCCAACACCTTGTATGTTGAAGCGCAGTTAAAAGCGGGCCAAAGCTTAGTGCTGCCTGAAGTGCCAGAGCGCGCGCTATATCTGGTTTCGGGCAGCGTCAGCGCGAAAGACACCGAGCTTAAACCGCACTGCATGGCCGTATTTAACGATACGCCCAAGGTTAGCGTGCTGGCCAATACCGACAGCCGCCTGGCCATTATTGGCGGTGAAAATGTCGGGCCACGTTTTATTAACTGGAATTTTATCTCCAGCCGCAAAGAGCGTATTGAACAGGCCCGGCAAGATTGGGCCGCCGGTCGCTTTGCTAAAGTGGTTGATGATGAGGAAGAGTTTATTCCGTTACCGCCCTGAGTGTTCAGGGCGCTTGCTGCTGAGTTTGGGCAGAGGCCAGGACAAACTGCGGGATATGGATCTGACCACTGGCCAGCAGCGCTTTACTCTGCAGATTAACTACCCGGGCATTAACCACCACGCCGGCATTATCCTGCAGCATAGTGCCAGTGAGAACATAAGCTGCACGTTGTTGTTTATCCAGGTAGGCACCCCGGCTAAGGGCAATGTCACCCTGCGGCGTAACGCGAATATGGCGGGTTACTTTAATATCTGCCACCGCAACACCAAGACGATGCAACTGAACAAATAAATGCTCCGCCAGTTGATTGCCCAGTGCATTACTATGTGACAAGGCCGCGTCCAGCTTTACAAAGGAGCTAATCGCAATAGGCTGTGACGGCGTTTGATATTGCATAGACTGCAGCAGCTGCAGGGCTAACTCGGCGGCATAATCACTCAGAGGTTTAGTCGGCTGCATTATGGCCACATTAGGCGGTAAGTAATTACCGACTGCCACTTCAACAGCGGGCTCATGTTGCTGTGCCCCAGGGCCTGTAGCCTGTTGCTGAACAGCAGGGTTAATTAGCTGACAGCCCGTAACCAGTATACCAAGGCCCAAAACGCCTGCTATTTTCATTGCTACCTCTACCATTATGCTGTTATATCTGCATATCGGCAGCGGCTGAACGTTCTTGAGCCAAAGTGGGGTTAACCTTGCTTTAATTGTAATTTGTCATGTCCGGCATTACCCAGCACAGCGGCTACTACCTGGTGAGGCACAAAAGTGCGCGCCGCGGCGACGACCTGTTTGCTGTCAATACGTATTAAGCGGGCATTAACCAGTACACCTTGTTTATGTGCAGTGAGGGTACCTGTTACCACAAAGCGGATCGGCTGGCTGCTGCTTAGTTCAGTGAAATCGCGGCTTAGCGCAAAGTCGCCACTGGGCGTGACGCGGATATAGTCTGTTACTTTGTAATCCAGCACGGCGACACCAAACTTATGTAAATCATACATAATGGCTTCGCTTAAATGGTTACTTAATACCGTGCCCTGATCCAGCGCCGTGTCGACATAAGCAAAGTCAGTCACCCCTACCATACCGCCTTCCTGCGCGGAATGATGGTTCGACATCAGCTCATGCACCAGCACACGGGAGTATTCATTAATCGTCAGTAGCGGCAAGGGTTCATTGGCAGCATGCTGTGATTGCATGGCAAAAGCGTCTGTCACGCCCGCGCGGCTGTTGTCGTCAGCGGCGACGACTGCACCAGTAGGCGCATAATGCTGAACACAGGCTGTCAGCAATAGTGACGCCATTAGCAAAGGGATCTTTTTCATTCGATTTCTCCTGACGCACTGCGCCGGTACAAGGTATTGCCACGCTTATCAACCTGCTGCTCAGGCCACAGCACATTGGCCGGTACATAGCCGCTGGCGGCTGCAAGCACCTGTTTGTTCTGCAGCCGGATAAGCCGCACATTCACCAGCACGCCGTCATCCATTTGGGTGTAAGTGCCGGTAAGCAAGGTATCGGCATCAGAAGCAGGATCTATAGCGTCAAGTTGTCTGGACAATGCCTGTTCATGCTCAGCCGCTAATAATAGGCTATTACGCAGCCGGTAATCATACACAGTAAGGCCGTGCTGTCTGGCGTGCACCAACATATTCTCGGCAAGCTGATTAGCCAGTTGCCGCTCAGTGCTGTCAGTGTGCGTAAGGCTTAGGCTGTTAACCGGTAAAAACGATGCTACGGCCACACCGTCGGCACTATAACGTTGCGCCTCAAGCTGCTTAAATAACTGTTCAGATAATTGTTGGGTGTAATGGTGTAAAGAGTAGGTGCTAAGCGCTGTTGGCGCCTGTTGTACCACCGGCCTTACCTGATGAGTACAGGCGCTGAGCAACCACAACGTCAGTAACCAAAGCATGGCTTTCATATGCAACCTCTGCGTGCAAGCTATTGTTAACGCTAGTTAGCTGCAAAAAACAGGCCAACACAGATGCTGGCCTTTTGACACTATATTGCCACAGGGGCTTTAATATGTGGGTGGGCCTGATAATTCAGCAGGGTAAAGTCTTCATATTTAAAGCTGAAAATATCTTTTACCGCCGGGTTCAACTGCATTTGTGGCAACGGATAAGGCGTGCGTGCCAGTTGAGTATTCACCTGCTCTAAATGGTTTAAATACAAATGCGCATCGCCAAAGGTATGCACGAAGTCACCAGGCACTAAGTCACACACCTGGGCTACCATCAGGGTGAGCAGCGCATAGCTGGCAATGTTAAACGGCACCCCCAAGAAAATGTCGGCGCTACGCTGATACAGCTGACAGGATAACTTGCCATCGTTGACATAAAACTGAAACAGCGTATGGCACGGTGGCAGTGCTTGTTTGCCTAAGGCCGCATTGTCGCGCGGCGATACAGAGGTGTCAGGTAGTACCGCAGGGTTCCAGGCGCTTACGATTAAGCGGCGTGAGTCCGGTGTGCGTTTAATGTCGCTGATAAGCTGGCTTATCTGATCGATCACCCGGCCATCTGCCGCCTGCCAGCTACGCCACTGGGCACCATATACCGGGCCTAAGTCACCGTCTGCGGTGGCCCATTCGTCCCAAATCGACACGCCATTGTCTTTTAAATAACCAATATTGGTGTCGCCTTTCAAAAACCACAGCAGCTCGTGGATAATAGAACGCATATGGCACTTTTTCGTTGTGACCAGTGGAAAGCCCTGCTGCAGGTTAAAGCGCATTTGGTAACCAAAGACGCTAATGGTGCCGGTGCCGGTGCGGTCCGTTTTTTTGTGGCCATGCTCCAGCACATGACGCATTAAATCTAAATATTGCTGCATGCTCAGGCTCTCTGTTTATTTTGCTTGTTCTGCTTTGCAACCGGCTGATGGGTCAGGTTGGCATAGATAATCAGGCCGATACCCGCAATAATCATAGGTAATGATAACCACTGCCCCATCGACATGCCGGCCGATAACAGCCCCAGATGGGCATCAGGTTCACGATAAAATTCCACGAAGAAACGGGCGCTGCCATAACCAGCTAAAAATAATCCGCCCAGGCTGCCTGCCGGCGGGTTAAAGCGGCGATACAGCATAATTAAGCCAAACAATACAATACCTTCAAGGGCGAACTCATACAGTTGTGACGGATGACGCGGTAAAGGCCCGGCGCCGGGAAACAGCACCGCCCAGGGCACATCGGTCGGCCGGCCCCACAGCTCAGCATTAATAAAGTTACCCAGGCGTCCGGCTGCCAGCCCCAGCGGAATAAGGGGCGCGACAAAATCGCCCAGCACCAGATAGGCCTTATTATTGCGTTTGGCAAACCAGGCCATCGCCAGTAGCACACCCAGCAAGCCACCATGAAATGACATGCCACCGGTCCAGATTTTGAACAAGTACAATGGCTCGGCTAAAAACAGTTCGAACTGATAAAACAACACATAACCGATACGCCCGCCTAAAATAACGCCTAAAAAACCGATAAACAGCAGATCGCTAACTTGCTGCTCGGTCCAGCCAGAGCCGGGCTTTTTTGCTGCCCGGTTTGCCAGAAACCAGGCCAGAGCAAAAGCAATCAGATACATCAGACCATACCAGCGCAAACTCACCGGCCCCAGTGAGAAAATCACCGGGTCAATTTGTGGAAAGGTTATATAAGCAGCAGACATAATTTCCCTTAACTTAAAATCATCCTGGCACCGACCAAGAGCAGGAAGACACCAAATACCCGTTTAATCATCAGCACAGGCAAACGCTGGGTTAATTTAGCCCCAATTGGCGCAGTAAATACTGAAGTCGAGACTATACCCAGTAGCGCCGGCAGATAAATGTAGCCGATAAAGCCATCTGAAAGCTGATAGTGCTGCCAGCCGGCAATTACGTAACCCAGGGTGCCAAACACCGCTATGGCGATGCCACTGGCAGCCGCACAGCCAATAGCCCGGCGCATATCAACAGAAAAATAGTTCAGCATGGGCACAAACAGCGCGCCGCCACCTATACCCAACAAGCTGGCCAGGCCGCCCAGTACAGCCGAGAAAACCGCCATTACAGGGCCCGCAGGCAAGCTTCTTTTACCTACTGCACTACGTGAGCCCAACATACGCAGCGCCAATAGCAACACCGCTACACCAAAAATATCTTTAAGCACAGCGCCACTGATATGATGCGCCAGATAGCCAACACACCAGGCACCGATAGCGGCACCTATCATTACCGCCCCGGCAATAGACCAGGGCACATTACCCCAGCGATGATGCGCGTAAACCGACGAGGTAGCGGTAATGATAATAGAGGCCAGCGAGGTAGCAATTGCAATTAAGATGGCCTGCTCCGGCGGTACTATGTTAAACAGCGGTAGTAATATCACCAGCGCCGGTACAACCACCAGACCACCACCAATACCCAGCAAACCAGCCAGAAAGCCGACCAGGGCACCTAAAATCAGGGTTATAGCGATAATGCTAAGCACAAAATTCTCAATATGGTTTCAGGCCGCGCAGTATAACAGCTGCTGGTGAAGCAGACAGCACGTTATGCACGTAATTGGCTCAGAAGTTGTTTTTGCTCTAAAAAGCGCTGCGTGGTGAGCCGCACCTGGCGCGCGGATTGACACGATAACACCTCAGGCAACAGCAGTGCCAGCTCGGACATTTCTACCCGACGCAGCAACCATTTTATTTTTGCCAGGTTACTGCTATTCATACTAAAACTGTTGTAGCCCATCGCTGCCAGCAGAAGCACGCCGGAAGGCTCCCCTGCCAGCTCGCCACACACGCTAATGGGAAACTGTAACCCCTGCGCCTGCTGCGCCAACTGATTCAGCGCCCGCAGTACCGCCGGATGCATCGCATCATACAAACCGGCAACCCTGGGGTTGTTACGATCGACGGCCAACAGATACTGGGTTAAATCGTTGGTACCGATTGAGCAGAAATCGACTTTTAACGCCAGCTCCGGTAACTGATACATGATGGATGGCACTTCAATCATCACGCCCACTTTAGGCTTTGGCATCTCTATCGCCAGCTCGTCACTGACTTCAAAACAGGCTTGCTTGATCAGCCGTACCGATTCATCCACTTCGGCCAAATCAGCAATCATTGGCAGTAAGATGTGCAAGTTATCCAGCGCCAGATTGGCTTTTAACATGGCGCGAATTTGCACCAGAAATATTTCCGGATGATCCAAGGTTAAACGGATACCGCGCCAGCCCAAAAACGGGTTTTCTTCGACAATGCTAAAATATGGCAGCGCTTTGTCACCACCCACATCTAACGTGCGCATAATCACCGGCTTATCCGGATAATTTTCCAACACACGCCGATACAGGCTTATTTGCTCCTGCTCGGTAGGAAAGCGGCTTCGCATGATAAACGGAAACTCGGTGCGGTACAGGCCGACACCGCCGGTGTATTGCGGATTGGTGGTTTCCAGCTCTATTGCCAGGCCTGAGTTGACCATCAAGCTAAAGCTGGCACCGCAGGCTGACTGCGATGGCAGGGCAATTTCTGCCTGATAACGCGCACTTAGCGCGGCATCTTCGCTTATGAGGCGCTGATATTCCTGGCAGATGGCCTCAACCGGCGACAACAAAATATGGCCCTGATAACCATCAACAATTAAGCGCTGGCCCTGCCAGTGCAGTAGCGGTAACTCACTGACACCCATTACGGCCGGAATTCCCAGCGCCCGCGCCATAATAGCGGCATGCGAGTTAACCGAGCCTTTAAGTGACACTATCGCCACCAGCTGCTCACGGGGCACTTCTGCCAGCATAGTGGCTGTGACGTTATCAGCCACCAGTACCACTTTTTCCGGCAGTTTAATTTTGCGCTGCTCGGTATCCAGTAAGTTGTTCAAGACCCGCTGGCCCAGATCGCGGATATCCGTACCGCGCTCACGTAAATAGGCATCGTCCATGTCGTCAAACTGGCGGGCAAACTTCTCTACCACCCGTTTTAGCGCACTTTTGGCACACCAGCCTTCAGCGATCTGCTGCTCAATTTCACGGCCCAAACTGGCCGCATCCAGCAGTTGGTGATACACATCGAAAATGGCCAGCGCGTCTGCCGGCAAATGCCCGCTCATCCGCTCTGATAACCGGTTAAACTCGGCTTTGGTAATCTTTACAGCACGGTAAAAATGCGCCAGCTCTTTATCGGCATCGTCAGCACGTTTTAACGAAATGGCGTTAAAATCATTAGCCGGTTCAAGCACCACGGCCTCACCAATGGCAATACCCGGTGCACCAGGTAAGCCTTGCAGCTGACCGGTCTGGTTCTGGCTGGGGCTACTTTCACTGGCGGCCTGACGCATTTCAGCATTCGCCAACACTGAAGCTAACTGCGCCCCCAGGGTCACTAAAAACGATTCTTCGTCTTCATTAAATACCCGATCGGCCGCTTGCTGAATGGTTAATACGCCCAGCACCTTACGATGGTGAATAATTGGGCAGCCTAAAAAGGCTGAGAAGCGATCTTCACTGACTTCGGGGGTGACTTTAAAACGGGGATGCAAATGGGCCTTGGCCAGATTAATCGGCTCTTCACGCTGGCCCACCCAGCCAATAAGGCCTTCAGAAAAGCCAATAGCCACTTTACCGATGGCTTCAGGGTTTAAGCCATCAGTGGCCATCAACATAAAATGTTGCTGTGAATAGTCAGCCAGGTACACTGAGCAACACTCAGTTGCCAGTGCCTGTTTTACACTTGTCACTAAGCCAGCTAACGCGTTATGCAGCACTGGCTCTTGTGCTACGTCCTGAACAATTCGCCTTAACTGGCCTAACATAAGAGCCTCATTATCAGTTTAGCTAATTGCCTAAGCTTTTGTTCTAAACTTTCTTCTTCCCTTCACGGCGGATGAACGGCAAAGCGACTGGGGCAAACTCTTTCATGACTTTCCGGTAAACTTCGCGCTTAAACGCCACCACCTGCCGTACCGGATACCAGTAGCTGACCCAACGCCAGCTATCAAATTCCGGGTGCGTAGTTTTTAATAAGTTTACATCTTCATCAGCACAGGTCAGCCGCAACAAAAACCACTTTTGTTTCTGGCCAATACACACCGGGTTACTGTCTTTGCGGATCAGACGCTTCGGTAACTTGTACCTTAACCAGTGCTTGGTCGTGGCAATAATTTCCACATCTGCAGCAGTTAAGCCAACCTCTTCGTGTAACTCGCGAAACATGGCTTGCTCTGGCGTTTCACCATCGTCGATGCCACCCTGTGGATATTGCCAGGAATGCTGACCATATCGTTTTGCCCAAAACACCTGTCCCTGGTGGTTACAAATCACTATGCCGACATTGGCGCGAAACCCTTCGGCATCGATCACACAAACCTCTGGCGGATCTTAAAACACTAGTAACAAAGATTCTTTCACAAAGTACAAGCTTCGGCAAACGGTATTTTCAGCACACCTTTTACACACTTATCCACAATTAACATTAAACACCGCCAACCAATGTGCACTTTTTCACAGAGTCTGTGCATAAAACTGTTCATAACCCAAAGTTAGACACTGTATAACTATTAATGCATCATCACTGCAAGACAAACCTAAATAGCAAAACCATTTAATATCAATACCTTAAACCAACCAAACTGACTCCAAGCCGCTAACTTTGTTGTGTGTAAGTTAGTTTGCTTCGTTTTTAAGCAGCCAATAGCGTAAAAAAATGCTAGCGTAGCCCAACCCAGCAGGAAGATACGGATTATGGTGTTAGCACCCACTTCTATTAGTGAATTACAACAGCGCGCCCAGAGTTTAGCCGGCTTAACCCTGGGCCAGCTTGCTGCGCAACTGCAGCTTACTGTGCCAGCCAATTTGCAAAAAGATAAGGGCTGGGTAGGCCAGTTATTAGAGCAGGCTTTGGGCGCCAGTGCCGGCGCAAAAGCACTGCCGGACTTCCCGCAATTAGGCGTCGAACTTAAAACACTGCCAATTGATCGCCACGGCAAACCACTGGAGAGCACCTATGTGTGTATAGCCGCGTTAACCGGAGTGGCTGGCCAACTGTGGCAACAATCCTGGGTGTGTCAAAAATTGCAGCATGTTTTATGGGTACCTATTCTGGCCGAGCGTAGTATTCCATTGGCAGAGCGGATGATCGCAACGCCTTTCTTGTGGCAGCCCGATGCCGCGCAACAACACGCATTGCAGCGAGATTGGGAAGAACTGATGGAGCAAATCACCTTAGGTGGTATTGATAACATTAAAGGTAGCCAGGGCAAAATCTTGCAACTCAGGCCCAAAGCCGCCAACAGCAAAGCCTTGACTGATGCTATTGGCGCCAATGGCGAGCCGATTAAAACCCTGCCCCGCGGCTTTTACCTCAAAGCCAGCTTTACTGCCGCATTGTTAGCACGGCAGTTTCAGCCGGATTAATGGCGGTATTTTTCTACTATCTGCTCGTAATTGCCATCGGCTTTTAACCGCGCCAGCCCAGTATTAAACTGCTGTACCTGCTGCTCGGTAACCGAAGCTTTACTGAACATCACATAGACATCGGAATTCCCCAGACTGATAGTATGCGGCACGATGTATTTATCAAGGCCCTTACGGCGCAAAATGGATGCACCGACAAAGCTGTCTTCCAAGAGACCGTCGATTTCTTCATCCAGCAAGCGGGCCATATTCAGCTCGCTAATAATTGCACCAACAAATTTGTCTCGATGACTGTCATCCTCATACAACGCCGCCACTTCATCACCATAAAAGTACTCGTTCACCACCCCAACTTTATGCCCTGCAGCTACAAAGGCTTGCAGGCTATCGTAGTTTAAAGCGCTATCATCACGGCGTACATAAAGCTGAAAGCGCTCTTGTCGGTACGGCTGTGAAAAATAAGCAAACGCTTCCCGATCCGCCGTTTTCGAGGCGCCCAGCACAAAATCGATATTGCCTTCTTTGAGTAAGGTGAGCAGTTCCAGCCAGCTGCCCTGCACTACGTTCAACTCGCATTTCATGTCTTTGGCAACTGCCTGCACCAGTTCAACATCGAGCCCAGTAACGGTGTTACCAACGCTCATGTACTGGTATGGCTCCCAGGCATCAATGCCCATCGTAAGACTACAAGCCGGCACAGCGACTTGTTCTGCCGGCGCGGCAGCTTGCGCAGGGGTAGCAGGTGACGTTGGCTCAGCCGGTTTGCAGCCGAGCATAGAGATAGATACTACAACGACCAACAGCATGTAAGTTTTCATATTACACCTCAAGGCGTTATTAGCTTACCTCAAGCGTAGTGTATAAAAGCTGTGGTTGCAGCCCAATCTTTAGCAGTGGGCAAAATTAACCTAGTTTCAGTCATTACCGGCCCGCTTTGGCGCGCCGAACAAGCTGCTCAGCAGCTGCCGCAGTGAGCGCGCAGTCAGCGCGTCCTGTAGCATACGACGCCACTCATAAAAAGTAATGGTGACGGGATTATCAGAGGTAAAATCTTCGGTAATGCCGTAACGGCAAGGTTCATCATCGCGCTCGGGCACGTAAGTGCCAAACAACCTGTCCCATATAATCAGCACACCAGCAAAATTTTTATCGATGTAAGCCGGATTACAGGCATGATGCACCCGATGATGTGACGGCGTGTTGAACAGCCATTCCAGCCTCCCGAGCCGGCGTACCGATTGGGTGTGGACAAAAAACTGAAACGCCAGGTTAATGGCAACAACCGCAAACACCACAGCCGGGGCAAAGCCCAGCAGGATCATTGGCGTCCAGAACAACCACATGCCCGACAGCGGATACATCAGGCTTTGTCTGAGTGCTGTACTGAAGTTCATTTGCCGCGAACTGTGGTGCACCACATGCGAGGCCCACAGCCAGCGGATATGATGTGAGGCGCGGTGAAACCAGTAGTAAAGAAAATCCTGGATTAAAAACGCCAGCGCTACGGTGGCAGCGCTCAGCTCAATCTCAAGTAAACGAAACTGATGCAGCCAGAGAAAAAACGGCATTAACAGCAATAGCGCCAGCATATCACTGCCCTGGTGTAGCAAGGCCAGTACCGCGTTGGTCAGCGTATCCTGCCAGCGATACCAGGCTTTGCCAGCACGCTCGGTACGCCACCATTCCCAAATAATAAACGCTAAAAACACCGGCGCCAGTGCCAGCAAAATAAACTCAACCGGAATCATCTTTACCCTTGCAGTGTTTGCAGTTTATCGGTTGATACTACTGCAAAGGCAGCAAAAACTCTATGTTGACAGCAGCACAGCTGCCTTACCCAAATAACGGCAACAACAAGCAAAAAGGCGCCGTTTGGCGCCTTCGTATCGTAACTAAAACTTGTATTTAGTAGCGGGCTAAAAACTCTGCACGGGTACGGCCGTCATCTTTAAAAATGCCGCCCAGTGCTGTGGTCTGGGTTTTCGAGTTCACATCCATTACACCACGTGATTTTACACAGTAATGCACAGCGTCCATGGTCACCGCGACGTTTTTTGTTTGCAACAGGGTTTGCAATGCCACCAGAATTTGCTGGGTTAACCGCTCCTGCACCTGGGGCCGCTGGGCAAAAAACCGCACAATACGATTTATTTTCGACAAGCCAATAATGCGCTTTTCCGGGATATACGCTACGGTAGCACTACCATCAATGGTGACAAAATG
Source organism: Pseudomonadota bacterium (assembly GCA_040752955.1). Taxonomy (GTDB): domain Bacteria; phylum Pseudomonadota; class Gammaproteobacteria; order Enterobacterales; family Alteromonadaceae; genus Alishewanella. The sequence goes on along the minus strand of JBFMHG010000003.1, from coordinate 30,736 downwards.
ATGCTCACAGGTGCTGGTAAAGCTAATGTCTTTGACCTTCACCATTTCTTTTACCTGCATCTTGTTGTCGATGAGGGCAATCTTAGGAAAATTTTTGTAGTCGAGCCCGCCAAAAATCTCGTCGACATACATTTTGGCGATGCGGTGCGGTGTTTCGCTCAGGCTATCATCCTGTAAATCCAGCCCTAGTGTACTGACTACTTCTGTCATCAGCGCACTGATTTTGCTGTATTTTTGATCGCGCGACAGGCCATTTTCCAGCATAGGCGTTTCAAGCCCCTGAGCTTCCAGTGCACTGCGTACCAATATTGCTTCTTGTGATAACATAACTATATCCAAACCGGCTGTGTAACCAATAATACGTGCCGCTAAAGCCGATAGTTTACGGGTAAAGTCATTTTTTTGCCATTTATATCACGACCACAGCTGCGCTAAACGGCAGCTGTGTATAAGGCAGGGGGATTACTGTACCAGAGACAGCGCTTCCAGCAGCTCACGCGGCTCCACTTCCGGGCCATTTAAACTCTCATCCCAGTTAGTGCCGATTAATACGCCATCGTCGTACATCTCTTTTAACCAGCCTTCGCAAAACACGTCCAGCGGTATCGCTTCTGGCTTGTAAACTGCCCACTCTTCAGAGCAATGGGCTTTAGCCGACGCTTCATCTGACCAGAATGGCATCACGTCAGTGTCTTCAAATTCAACCGATTCGACCACCAATAAGTCTTCGCCGTCAGCCAATACGTACACTACACCGTGTGTCTTGGCTTCTTCAACGAAACGTTGAAAACTCGGATCCTGCGCAAACTGACTCATACTTATACCTACCAGGCTAATTTACCAGCTGCTATTAGACCAGAAAGCGCCGGCCAAAAGCGAGTTTTATCTTGCGCCGCCGCTGTCTGCTTTCCCTGTCGGCGGAAAATAACGTACAATTACGCCCACTTACAATGGCAACGATAAGCGTGATTTTATGGCCCAGTATATTTACTCGATGTATCGCGTATCTAAGGTGGTTCCACCTAAGCGCACTATTTTAAAAGACATTTCACTCTCTTTCTTTCCCGGTGCCAAAATTGGTGTGCTGGGTTTAAACGGCTCGGGTAAATCTACCCTGTTGCGCATCATGGCCGGTGTCGACAAAGAGTTTGAAGGCGAAGCGCGCGCTTTAGCCGGCACCAAAATTGGCTACCTGCCACAAGAGCCAGAGCTCGACCCGAACAAAACCGTGAAACAAGTGGTGGAAGAGGCTGTAGCCGATGTAAAACAGGCCTTTGCCCGTTTGGATGAAGTGTACGCCGCTTACGCTGATGAAAATGCCGACTTTGATGCCCTGGCTCGTGAGCAGGGTGAGCTTGAAGCGTTAATTCAGGCCAAAGATGGCCACAACCTGGACAATACACTGGAGCGCGCCGCTGATTCACTGCGTCTGCCGCCATGGGATGCCAAGATTGAACATTTATCCGGTGGTGAACGCCGCCGGGTCGCCATTTGCCGTCTGGTGTTAGAGCGGCCAGATATGCTGCTGCTGGACGAACCCACTAACCACCTGGATGCCGAGTCTGTAGCCTGGTTAGAGCGCTTCCTGCACGATTACCCTGGCACGGTAGTAGCCATTACCCACGACCGTTACTTCCTTGACAACGTGGCGGGCTGGATTTTAGAGCTCGACCGCGGTGAGGGTATTCCGTGGGAGGGTAACTATTCAAGCTGGCTGGAGCAAAAAGAAGCGCGGCTGGCGCAGGAAGAGAAAAGCGAAAATGCCCGTCAACGCTCTATCAAGCAAGAGTTGGAGTGGGTGCGCACTAACCCTAAAGGCCGCCATGCCAAGAGCAAGGCTCGGATGGCCCGCTTTGAAGAACTGCAAAGCCAGGAATTTCAAAAACGTAATGAGACCAACGAGCTGTTTATTCCGCCAGGGCCGCGCCTGGGTGACAAAGTGTTGGAAATTAACCACCTGCGTAAAACCTTTGGCGATCGGGTACTGATTGACGATTTAAGCTTCAGCATTCCTAAAGGCGCGATTGTTGGTATTATCGGCCCGAACGGTGCCGGTAAATCTACCCTGTTTAAGATGATTAGCGGTACGGAAGAGGCCGACTCAGGTGAGATCAGTGTCGGTGAAACCGTGCACATCGCCAGTGTTGATCAGTTCCGCGACAAGATGAACCCGAAAAACACCGTCTGGCAGGAGATATCCAACGGTCAGGACATGCTGCAAATTGGTACCTTCCAGATCCCAAGCCGCGCTTACGTTGGCCGCTTTAACTTTAAGGGCAACGATCAGCAGAAGTTTATTGGTGAGCTGTCTGGCGGTGAGCGTAACCGCGTGCATTTAGCCGCGCTGTTAAAAGCCGGCGGCAACATGTTGCTGCTGGACGAACCGACCAACGATCTGGACGTGGAAACCTTGCGGGCATTGGAAAACGCCCTGCTCGATTTCCCGGGCTGTGCTATGGTGATCTCGCACGACCGTTGGTTCCTCGACCGTATCGCCACTCATATTCTGGATTACCGCGATGAAGGTAAGGTTAACTTCTTTGAAGGTAACTACTCCGACTATGAAACCTGGTTAAAAGCCACCTATGGTGCCGATGCCCTGCAGCCGCACCGGATTAAATACAAACGTATTTAAACAACCCTTACAGCAAACGCCCGCACTGCCGGGCGTTTTTAATTTAAATCAGTTACCGCTTTAACCTGTTGCCGGTACTGCGAAGTCATAATGCTATGGTATTGCTCGGTGGTGGCCACTTTGGCATGCGCCTGCTGTAAGCGCAGAACCAGCGCTTGTGGGGTCTCAATACTGGCTGCCAGCCAGGTTTGCTGTGCTAACTGCGGGATGGCATAAACAAAACGTACTGCGCTGTCTGGCAGACCTACTACCGCCGCCATATCGACCAGGGCGACAGGGTCATCAATCACCAAATCGACCTTACCGTTTAACAACAAATGCCAGGACTCACCCACATCTGCCGCCAACACCAGTTGCTGCCCGGGCGTAAAGCCCTGCTGCCGGAGAAAATCAGCAGATAAATCATCACGTTGTACTGCTATACTGTACGGCCGGGCGTCATTCAGTTGTCTGATATGGATATCGTGCCGGTGGCTTAACGCGACAAACCCCAGCTGATAAGCAGCAACTGTACCGATCCACTGGAAGTCATTTTCGCGCTCAGGTGTGCGCGCCAGGTTATAAATTAAGATATTAGGTTGGCTGCGCGCCAGATGCAGCGATCTGGCCCAGGGAAACATCTCAATGTCAGCCGTTAACCCAGCCTCGGTCAGTATTGCCCGCACCAGCTCAGTGCTTAAGCCTGCCACCTTACCGTCCTGCCAGATTTGATGCGGCGGCGATAACTCGGTTACCACTCTAAGTTTTGGCTGTGCACAAATGGGTAAGCAGCACATTAACCAAAGCAAACAACAAACATTACGCATATCACTCGCTATCTCACTACACCGTTGAGCAAAGCATAGCGCATTTTACTGTCAGTACACCGGTAAAAACGCGATGTCAAAATGACTAATTCTTAGTCATTTTAGCCAGGTAGCATTAGTCACTTTAGCTACCCAACCTACCCCACCTCACAAGGCAATAAAAAATATAGATAAAAATCAGCTAGATAAACAAAATCATCATGCTGGCACGCCAATTGAAATACACAAGTTGTAGTAAATCACAACCACTGAAAAGGATAGGATAAATGAACACTCTGACTAAATTGACGCTGGCCGCTACCTTAACCCTGGCTTTCGCCTTACCCGCGCATGCCAATAGCCTGACTGAGAACCTGACCCAGGCTGTTAGCACACAACTGACCGAGCTTAGCGCTAACATTAAGCAACAAGCCAAAGCCGCGCTGGAAAAAACGGCTGCCGAGTTATTTTTCAGCTCAGGTACTGAGCAGGCGCAGCAGCAACTGTTAAACACCACATCTCAGGCAAATGCAGCTACTGAACAGACAGCTAAACAGTAAGAGGCTGCGATGATGTTAAACAGCAATAAGGTGCTCAGGCTACTGCCGTGCCTGAGCTTGCCTTGGCGCCACACTAAGCTATTGCAGCAGTTATTGCTCAGACCATACTGCAAGCTCGTTTCCATGCGGATCAGTAAAGTGAAAGCGCCGCCCACCGGGAAAACTAAACACCGGTTTTACAATACTGCCGCCAGCGGCAACGATACGTTTTTCACAGCCGGCTAAATCTTTGCTGTAAAGCACGACTAACGCCGCTCCTGCTGCCACTTTTGATGTTAGGCTTGAGCGATAAAAACCGCCATCTAAGCCTGAATTGGCAAACGCAATATAATCAGGGCCATAATCGGCAAACACCCAGCCAAATACGCCAGTATAAAACTGCTTTATCGCGGCCAAATCGGCGGCGGGCAACTCAATATAATTAATCTGCTCTTGCTGACGCATTATCCGTCTCCTGTTCTGCCACCCACTTTACTCTACTGCAGGCCATAGCGCACAACAAGACCGCAAAAAAGAAAAGCCACGCGGGTTGGGATCGCGTGGCCTTTCGGAAAAACGGCTAAGTACCTATTCGGTAAAACTTTACTTGGTATGCACCAGGTGGCTGCTATGCATAGCCCGACCAAACGCGGCCAACAGCCGGTTAAGCTTACGCAGCATCGACGAGCGAGCAACGCCGTTTGTGCGCGTTGCGGCTAAGCTGGGCTTGGTTGCGGTTGTCTGTAATGCGCTCATGATTCACCTCGGTGTTGTCGCTACTGTTTAAACTGTGAGCATTATGCCGGTTATTTCTACCTCACACGAACGAGATAAATTGCCACCAATGCATTACTTTATTTAATGCATTTACCGAATAAAATTCATTTTCAATTCAGACGGCGCTAACTTCACATGCAAGAAATACGAGATAACAATTAATTTAAATGCAGATAAAATAGCGTTTTATGCAAAAAAAAACCAAAAAAATCGGCAGAGCCAGCACTTAGCTGAATAAAAAGCCAATTTTACCTGCGCGAACTCCGACTTAATTTTACTAATCAATTTAGTGATAAATTTGCTGCTATCAGACAGCAGAAACAATTTTTGTGCCGGCACTGGTCAGGCAGGAGCAACCATGCTAAATTACATGCGAAATATTCTCATTTACATATCAGAGGCATTACCATGAAATCGTTGTTAAGTGCATTATTTATCACTGCTGGCATGCTGGCTTTTACTGCTGCAGCAGCCGACGACCGTCCAGATCACTTTACAGGCAAACAGGCAGACACACTGGAGCAAGCCGTAACCAATTTCACTGAGTACAATGCCAAATTAAAGGCGCTGTTAAGCGCCGAGCTGACACCGCAGGCCATGGCAGAGATCCATCAGTTGACGTACACGCTGGAAGTGGCGCTGGAGAAGATCCACAGCGAAACCGGCAAGCTTAAAGACACGCTGGAACAGCTGCATATTGCGTCAGAGCGCATGGATACCGCCACTGCCAAGCAAAGTGGTGACAACTACATTAAAACCGCGCAAACATTGGTGAAATAACAAGCGTGTCTGACCTACCCTATGCGTTGCAGTATGCCGTTGGTGAACGGTCACTGACGGCACTGAGCAATCAGCAGGTAGCTGTAGCGCCGGTTTTATGTTTACATGGCTGGCTGGATAATGCTGCCAGTTTTATACCACTGGCACAGCATTTAACAGATATACCCTTGGTTGCTCTTGAGTTTGCCGGCCATGGCTATAGCAGTCACCGCAGTGCTGATGCGCGTTATTATTTCTTTGATCATGCCGAAGATATTGTACAACTATGCCAACAGCAGGGCTGGCAACAACTGACTATCATTGGCCATTCGATGGGCGCTATGGTGGCGACGGCGCTGGCCGCCAGTTTTCCTGAGCTGGTGCAAAGGCTAGTGCTGATTGACAGCCTGGGCTTTGTCACTGATAGCGCAGCAAACGCCGCTAAACAGCTGCGCGATGGTATTAACTCGCGCCTTAAGGCCACGGCACGTATGCCCTGCTATGCCAATCTGACAGAGGCAGCAACGGCAAGACAAAAGCAAAGTGACTTTAGCCTGACAGAAGCCTTACTGCTGGCCGAGCGCGGCACAGTTGCCACAGCAGATGGCCTTAGCTGGCGCGCCGATATGCGCCTCAGGCATAGCTCGGTGTATCGGTTAACCCCAGAGCAAGGCCAGGCGCTAGCGGCGGCAGTAAGCTGTCCGGTATTGGCCATAGCAGCCAAGGACAGTGCTTTTTATCCTAATGTACAACACTGGGCAGCTTATTATCCGAGGCTGACACTGGAGACCGTAAACGGCGGCCATCATTGCCATATGACGCAGGCAGCTGTGGTGGCGCAGCATATCGAAGGTTTTCTGTTAGCATAAAAAAACCGCAGCGAACTGCGGTTTTTATCTATAACACCAGCATTAATCTTTCAGCACTGTGGCAACAGCTTTAGCAAAATAATCAATGTTGCTGTGGTTTAAACCAGCAATACTGACCCGGCTGGAGCCAACCATGTAAATGCTGAACTCGCTGCGCAGCCGGTCGATTTGCGCTTTATTAATACCCAAAAAGCTAAACATACCGTGCTGACGGGTAATAAAGCTGAAGTCCTGGGTTACGCCTTCAGCCGCCAGTTTATCGATAATCAGCTGGCGGTAGCTGTTAATACGGTTACGCATTTCGGCCAGCTCTTCATGCCACAACGCTGTCAGCTCCTGGCTGTTTAAAATATTCGCCACGATAATAGCACCGTGCGCCGGTGGCATTGAATAAATGCTGCGTACCACGCTTAACAGGTTTACTTTGGCGACATCGGCCACTTTGCTGTCAGCGGCAACGATGGACACGGCACCGATGCGCTCACGGTACAGGCCAAAGTTTTTCGAGCAAGAGCTGCACAGGATCATCTCTTCAACCTGCTCAGCTAGATAACGCAGACCGCGTGCGTCCTCATCCAGCCCTTCGCCAAACCCCTGATAGGCCATATCCACCAGCGGCGTAAAACCGCGCGCTTTGGCAAGCTCGGTAAAGCGCTGCCACTGGGCAAAAGTTAAATCCATACCACTGGGGTTATGACAGCAGGCATGTACCAGCACCACATCACCGGCCGGTACTGTTGCCAGCTCAGCAAACATCGCCTCTTCGTTTAAGCCCTTGGTGCTGTAATCGTAGTAGCTATACTCTTTAACTTTAAGGCCAGCGGCCTGAAACAATGAAATATGGTTAGCCCAGGTTGGGTTAGTCACCCAAATGGTGGCATTAGGGTTGGCTTTTTTAATAAACTCGGCAGCGACACGCAGCGCGCCGGTGCCGCCGGGTGTATGGGCAGTGGTTACCCTGTTGGCCAGCAGTACTTTATGGCTGTTACCAAAGGCCAGCTTTTCGATATGGGCGTTAAAACCTAAATCACCGGCCATGCCGATATAGGTTTTGCTGTCTTCCTGTTTTAAGCGCAGCGCTTCTGCTTCTTTAACGCACTTCAGTACCGCCGTGTGGCCCTGCTCGTCTTTATACACCCCAACGCCAAGGTCTACTTTGTTTGGGTTTGGATCTTCTTTATAAGCTGCCATCAAGCCTAAAATCGGATCGGTGGCCACCGGTTGTAACTGAGCAAACATATTGTTCTACCTGAGGTTAAGTTGCATTAAAAAAGGCGGTTAAGGCAAATAGGCCGGCACCGTTAAACATACCGCTACCAGCAGTGCTAAGGCATCTGTGGTAAAGACGTTTTTATGAAAATCTTCTGCATCGACAATGCCGACTATTTTGCCTGATTGGTCAAACAGAGGCAAACAGGCTTCCGCCTGCACCTTAGGGTCGCAGGTGTAGTACTCGCCACCGGTACCTAAATAGGCCGCCACATCGTTAATCACTTTTGCTTTACCGCTTAAACCCACAGTGCTGTTATTGCTGATTTTGGCAAATTCGCTGTTAAGCGGAAACTCGGCCCTTGAAGCCGCGCCATAATAAGCCAGCTTTACCAGCACCGGCTCGCCGGCTATATCTTTTCGAGCCTGATAAATACCAAACCAGTCTAAACCAGACTGTTGCTGATAAAACGCCGCTATTTTACTCAGCGCAGTAAGCGCCTGCTGGTTAGTAGCTGTTTGGCCGCCCAAAATGGCAGTTAAATCATAAGGCTCTTCTGAGAGCTGACCAAATAACGAACAGGCACCACCCTCGCCCAGCTCGGGGACTTTATATTGCCATTGTATTGCCGGCGCGGGCGCCGTCTGAATAAAAGTCTGCAAAGCGCCCCAATGCGTTTGTACCTTCGCGGCAATATCGGCAACAGCATCAGTCACATAATTAGACAAACCAGCGCGCTGCAAATAGTCGGCTGCAGCAACAGAAACATCAGACATTATAGCCATCCAGATTTCTAAAAATTGTGACGCATTTTACCAGAAGCCAACAAAAATCCAAGCTGTAAGCCCACGATAACGGGAAAATGTTGCCGGGACTGCACTGGATGTTTAAGCTGACAGCCTTGTAAAGTAAAGCGAGCTTTTTATGGCAGAAAATAAACTTTCTCTGGCCGACTGGCAGGCAAAAATGAACCCAGAGGGGCAATCAACGCCAGTGAAAACTGATGCCAATTTGGTATATAGCACCGACAGTGGCCGCATCAGCGCAGATAAAACAGCAAAAAAACCTACCGGTGAAGCATTCGCCGACGGCGCTGTGCGTATTCGCCGGGAGACCAAAGGCCGCGGTGGCAAAGCGGTGCTAACCATTAGCGGCATTGCCAAACCCCATGACGAACTGGTGCAACTTGCGGCGAGGCTTAAGAAAAAATGCGCCTGCGGTGGTGCAGTAAAAGACGGCGTTATTGAAATACAGGGTGATAAGCGCGAGTTAGTAGAGCAGTTATTACAGGCTGAGGGCTTTAAAACCAAATGGGCCGGCGGTTAATTATCTTGAGTAAAACTCAACTCTCTCACACACCATAAGAAGAGAATCGGATTGCTCTAAGCTAACCGTTGAAGCCCTGGACGGGCTGAGACGAGCCCCCAGGGATGGGTTTACGGCGTGTTAGCGTGAGCAATCCGGTTCGACTCCGGAGTGCAGAGCTCTATGCTGTCTTACTTTACCTCTTCACGGTTATATGGCTTACCAAACACATCATGGAAAAAGCTGCTTTTTAACCAGTAAGGCCGCTGCTCGGTATTGGCGATGTCCAGCGCGATATTAAAGTTAATATCGGCAAAAATGGCGCCAAAGTCATAGCGTATTGCGCCGTAATCTTTAATTAAGCTTGGAATATCGTCCGATGGCTTATGGTAATGCTTGGCAAAAAAGCTGGCCCACACCTTACCGCCATCCTGCTTAGGATCCTGCGATTTAAAGCCGGTCATTAAAAACACCGCCGGTACGCCCTTTTTCACTAGCGTGTAGTGATCTGAGCGGGTAAAAATGGCCTGCTCCGGCATAGGATCAGCGCTTAAGGCAATGCCCTCTTTGGCGGCTGCCTGCTCAACCACTTTACCTAGCGACGAGTGATTAGCACCAAAGGCAATCATATCGGCAAAAGGGTACAGCAGCACTGGCATGTCGAGGTTCACATTGGCGACCAATTTATCGATAGGTCGGGTTGGGTTGTTGGCAAAATAGTCGGCGCCCAGCAACCCCTTTTCTTCACCGGTGACCACTAAAAACAAAATCGACCGTTTCGGCTTTTGCGCCAGACTGGCAAACTGACGGGCCGTTTCCAATAAAATGGCCACGCCGGCCGCGTTGTCCATAGCGCCGTTGTTAATTTTATCTTCGCTGCGTAAATCGTTGCTAAAGCCGATATGGTCTGAGTGCGCGGTAATTACCACATACTCATCTTTCAGCTTAGGATCTGAACCTTCCAGCACGGCTACGACATTCGGGCTACTGATATCCTCATGCAGGCTGCTGCGGCTTAAGGTTGCCGATATACCGAGCTCAAAACCTGCCGGGCCCTTTGGCGCGTCTAACGTAGCAAAAATCGCTTCAAGCGACAGTGGTGCTTTGGCAAAAAGCTTGGCCGCCGCATCAGGATGCACGTAAGCGCCAGCTTTTAAATTTGGGTAGCTGTCAGCGGGTGTGCCATCGGTCTGCAGCCATTCCATTGATGGCGTGTTTAAATACAGCAAACTGCTGGCATAAGGCCGCACTTTTTCCTGCTTTGGCGTATGCAGGGTAATAATACCCACTGCGCCACGCTCGGCGGCCAGGCGGGTTTTCAGGCTGTTTAAATGCGCGGCTTCTTCACTGGGTAAGCTGTCGGGGCGACCAGACAGCAGCACGACTATTTTTCCCGCCACATCTAAATTGGCGTAATCATCCAGGCCAAATTCTTTTGATACCAAACCATAACCGGCAAACACCAAAGGCGCCGTCACTTCTGTGTTGGCAAATTGCAAACTAGGGCCGGTAAAAAAGGCCTTGGGGTACGCCAGCTCAGTGCTTACGTCATCAACATGCAGGGTAAATTTAGCGCTGTCTTGCGCCAAACGGGCTTTTCGCAGCGGCACGCGCTGCAAATAGCTACCATTGTCGCCAGCAGGTTTTAATCCTAAGGCCTGTAATTGAGTTGCTATATATAACGAAGCTATTTCATGCTCGTTACTGCCAGTGTCTCGCCCGGCCAGTGCGTCTGCGGCTAAAAACTGCATATGGGCTTCAATAGCCGTAGCACTGGCTGCGGTGTTAGTTGGGCTAACGGGTGCTATTGCCGCGCAACCTGCCAGGCTTAACGCAGCAGCGATAAATACAACGGTTTTCTTCATCGGTTTTCCTTTAAACAGCAGTGCCAGCAAAGGCTGGCACTGTTTTTACGACCTACAGCGTACTTTAGTTGATACGCTGCTGATATTTATTATGCAGCTGTTTATGGCGGTTGTTTAAATCCACTTCCCGGCCGTCAATCCACAAATGGGTAACCTTATGGCCGAGATAATCGAAAATATCGCCCTCGGATACCACTAAACTGGCTGCTTTGCCCACTTCGATGCTGCCAATCTTATCGGCCACACCGGCAATTTGTGCCGCGTTAATCGTCACTGATCGCAGCGCCTGCTCTGGCGTTAAGCCGTAGCTTATCGCCTGACCGGCTGCGAACACCAGGTTACGGGTATCCCAGAAGCCATCTAATGACAGCGCAAACTGCACGCCGGCATCCTGTAGCGTTTTTGGCACCACAAACGCCTGTTTGTAGTTTTCATCGACCCGGCTGGGCAGGCCGTAAGGCGCGGTGTAAATAACCGCTACCTTGGCGGCAGCCAGCTCATCAGCCAGGCGCCAGCTGTCACGGCCGCCGACGATGGTCAGCTTTAAACCATACTGATTGGCCAGCAACATCGCCTGACGGATTTGCCGCTCATCGTCCGCATGGACAAACAAGGGTCTTTTGCCGTCAAACACGGCCAGCATTTCATGCCAGCGTGAGTCCAGGCCGCGGTTTAGACCTGCTTTTTCCGCATCGTAATAAGCTTTGGCATCAGCAAAGTATTGGGTTAACTGCGCCAGCTGCTTTTCGTTGGCTTTGCGCACTTCATCAGCAGGTTTTGGATTCCAGCGCGAGCTTAAGGTACTGGCGTTAGGCCAGCGGATATGCAGCCCCGTGCCATCAGCAACCAGCGCGTCCTGATGATTCCAGGCATCCAGCTGCATTAAGCTGGATTGGCCCATTAACATGCTGCCAGACGGATACACCAGACTGTAAGCAAAGCCATTACTGCGAATGGTCGGGATCACTTCCGAGTCAGCATTGTACGCCACCCGCGCTTTTATATCGGGGTTAGTGTGGGTAACCTCGGTAGTGTCATCCGTGGCTCGCACAGCCTCAATTTCAACCAAACCCAGCTGATTGGCCAGCGCAATTAAGCCCGGATACAGATGTTTACCGTCCAGGTTCAACACCTGTGCGCCTTGCGGTACGGCTAAATCCGGTCCCACGGCGGCAATTTTGCCATCGACAATCAACACATCAGTGTCGTTTTTTACGCCATCGGTTACCGTGTGCACCGTTAAGCCAGTGAGCAGCAACGGCGCGCTTTGCGCTTTACCCGGCACCATATCATGCGCCTGAACCGTTAGGCTAAGCGCGGCCAGCGCTAAAGATAAACTCAGTTTCGTTAATTTCATTATCTGTCTCCCTAGTGGCTGTGGCCATGGCTATGTAAATGACGGCCGATATGCCACCAGTCGCCCTGATCTTCACAGTGCCACTCAGGTTCATCTTGCTTATAAGCGTCTTTATCACCGGCTTTGGCGTCATCGCCTGCCCCCAGTACTTTTTGTACCAGAGCGGCTTTTTCAGCGTCCAGTTGTTGCTGTAGCGCCTTGTCGGTGTTGATATCAAAGTACTTGGTGCCGCCAATCCAGGTTTGCTGTGCCTGGCTATACACCGACAACGGGTGTGCACTCCACAGCACAAAATCTGCCTGCTTGCCGGCTTTGATGGAGCCGGTCACGCCATCAATTTTCAGCTGCATCGCCGGGTTAATGGTGACCATTTTCAGCGCCTCATGCTCGCTCATACCGCAGTACATTACAGATTTCGCCGCCTCCTGATTTAACCGGCGCTGTAAACCGGCATCATCGGAATTAATACTGACATTCACACCCTGCTCTGCCATTAAACAGGCATTGGTGGGAATGGCGTCCTGCACTTCAATTTTAAAACCCCACCAATCGGCGAAGGTAGAGGCGCTGGCGCCATGGGCGGCCATTTCTTTCGCGGTTTTATAGCCTTCGAGAATATGAGTAAAGGTGGTGATGGTAAAACCCATTTCATCAGCCAGTTCAATCAGCATCAGAATTTCAGACGCCACGTATGAGTGGGTATGAATAAAGCGCTGTTTGTCTAGAATTTCAACCAGTGCCTGTAAGCGGTAGTCAATACGTGGTGGAGCCACTTGCTCGCGTTGGCGTTTCGACAACTTGTTGTAATCGGCCAGCCGGGCTTTGTATTCTTTAGCTGCCTGGAAGGCATCACGAATGGTGGTTTCTACACCAATACGGGTTTGCGGATAGCGCTCGGTAAAGGCATCGCCCCAGTTTGACTGTTTAACGTTTTCACCCAGGGCAAACTTGATGCTTGGCGGTGCCGCCTGCATTTTTAAGCCCTCAGCAGTCTCGCCCCAGCGGAACTGGATCACCTGCGCCTGACCACCTATAGGGTTAGCACTGCCATGCAACAACTGCGCGGTAGTAGTACCACCGGTGAGGCCACGATAAATGTTGATGTCCTCAGGGTTTATCACATCACCAATACGCACTTCTGAGGTGACTGCATCGGTGCCTTCGTTGACACCGGCTTCAATGGCAACGTGCGAGTGCTCGTCAATCAGGCCGGGGGTTAAATGCATACCCGTTGCGTCTATTACGTCAAAGCCTCTTGGAGTACTGAGGTTTTTGCCAATCTTGTCAAACTTGCCGTTGCGTACGATAACATCGGTATTTTCCAGCACGCCATCGGCTTCGGCGGTCCAAACGGTGGCATTTTTAATATGCACATTCTGCATTTTCGCCCGCTCTGGTAAACCATAGGCCCGGTTTGGAAAGCTGAGCTTAGAGATAAAGGCCGCAGGTTTGTCGCTGGTAGCTGCCGTTTTAGCCGCTTTGCTGTCATCGCCAAGCGGCTGGCGCTGCGCCACAGCGGCATAACTTGCGGTGCCAAGCTGCCACTTCCCGCTTAGCTGGTTGTTAAGCAGCTGTCCGCTAAATTGCGCCACCTGCTCAGCACCGGTTAACCCGGCCAGCTTCACACTAAACTGCAGTTGTTGCTGCTGGCTGTGCACGTGCTCCAGCTTGACACTTTTTTCAGGCTCAGCGCCCAACAATACCGCGGTACCGCTCAACTTATCGGCCGGGCCGGTTAAGCTGATTTTTACTGCTTTATCGTCCAGCGTCAGCTGGTAGTCACCGGCGAATTCAACCGGTGCAATCGGCTTAATTTCATGTTGCTGTCCACGCACCCAGGTCGCGACAATTTCGCCATCGGCAAATAAGTCTCCGCTGGCCAGCACCAGATCGGCCTGATAACCCGGAGCAATTTTACCCAGCTTATCTGACACGCCTGCAATAGCAGCAGGCACCGTAGTCAATGCCGCCAGCGCGCTGTCAGGCGATAAACCGTGCTTTACCGCTTTACGCAGGTTGGGCCAAAAGTCTTTTTTCTCTTTTAACTTAAAGGTTGTCAGCGCAAAAGGCACACCGGCGCTGGCTAGCGCAGCCGCATTAGCCGGTGCCCGCTCCCAATGGCGCAAATCGGCCAGGTTAACATCCAGCTGATCGGCCAGCTGCTCTACAGCCGGCGCCGCCGGGAAATTGAGCGGCAAAATCAGCTTGCGCTGCATCGCTTTTACCGCATCCAGCTGCACGTATTCATAGCCAGAGCCTACCAGCGCGGCGTTTTGCAGCTTAAATTCATTCAGCAGCAGGTGCGCCCGCAGTAACGAGCGGTCATCGGAGGTTTCAAAAATAGCCCCCTGCTGCGCCAGCTGGCTAAGGCTGTCCAGCGCGGCGTTATATTCGATTGGCTCATTAAAATAGCGCACATCAGTTTTACCATAGGCCTGGTTATACCAATTGGCGTCACTTAAGGTTTGGCGGATAAGCGCTATGCTGCCCATTAACGATGACGGGTAACTTTGTACTGAGGAGCCCTTGCTAAAGGCGATAAATTGCGGCCCCTGCGCTTTTAAAATAAGCTCGTTAGGTAAACCGTCAGCCAGTGAGCTGACAAAAGCCTGGCCGCGGAAAATACCGTCCAGCCGCGCTGATTGCGCAGCAGTAAAGCCAAGCTTTCTTAGCTCCTCTGCCGCTTTTGCGTCGGGCTTAAACTCATTCACCCAACGTAGTTCAGCATGAATAGCCGCATTACTGGCATTGCCGCCTTTGCGCTCGTTTTGATACACAGGCGCATCGCGATAACTGCCCGGTTTGGCCGGCTGGGCTGCCTCTATACCGTATTGGGTATAGGGGTCAATAAAGCCGGGGTACAAGGTGTAGCGGCTGGCGTCAATTTGCTGATAGCCGGCCGGCACTGACACTTTGCTGCCAACAGCACTGATGCGGCCATCGGCAATCAGCACGGTAGCATTTTGCAGCTTTTTACCGGGCTCGGTGTAAACAGTGGCACCGGTTAGGGCGATAAGGTTAGGTGTTTTATCGATAATGCCTTGCAGCGGTGAAGTCTGATCGGCCTGGCTACCAGCGGTAAACACCGTGAGCAGCGCTGAGCTTAGCAGCGACAGACGGGCTTTGGTCATAACATGTTCCTGAATTAGCGGTTAACTGTTAACAACATAGTTCAGCCGGCTTAGCTCCTGCTCTGCCAATGGCATGCTGAAGTAGTAACCCTGAACCTGGTAGCAAGCATTTTTTCTCAGAAACTCAACTTGTTCTGCCGTTTCCACCCCTTCTGCCACCACGCGCAGGTTCATTTTCTGCGCCATAGCGATGATCGCTGCGACTATGTCCATGTCGTTACGATCATCCGGGATATCTTTGACGAACGAGCGGTCTATCTTTAGCTCATCTACCGGAAAACGCTTTAAATAACTAAGCGATGAATAGCCTGTACCAAAGTCGTCGATAGATAAAGACACCCCCAGACGTTTTAACTGATTTAACTGGTTAATAGCCGCATCGGTGTCACCCATTAACATACTTTCGGTGATCTCAAAAATTAAACTGGACGGTTTAGCCCCGGTACGTTGCAAAATGCGCTCAACGATTTCCGGCAGGTTATCGTCATTAAACTGGCGCACGGACAGGTTAATTGACAAACTGACATCAAAGCCCCGGCTATGCTGACGGGTGAGAAAACGACAGGCTTCCCAGATAATCCATTCGCCAATTTGCACAATAAGGCCGGTGCTTTCTGCCACACCAATAAACCGCAGCGGCGGTACTAGGGTGTTATCAGGTCTTAGCCAGCGCAATAGGGTCTCGTAGCCGACAATACTGTTGTCGCGGATATCAATTTTCGGCTGATAGTAGAGTAAAAACTGATGCTCGCGGATCGCTTCTCGCAGCTGGTTTTCGATAAGTAAGCGCTCTTTGGCGGCTTCGTTTAAATCGGGGCTGAAGAAATGAAAGGTGTTTTTACCCCGCGCTTTGGCCTCGTACATGGCCAAATCGGCATGTTTTAGCAAAAGCTCTTCCTCTGCGGCATCCTCAGGCGCCACGGTAATACCGATACTGGCGCTGATAGACACCTCATGCTGCCCCAGTTTCACGGGTGCAGCAAACGCCTGTTGCAAGTTAGAAGCGATGGCTGAGGCCTGGCCGCGGTCTTTAATGCCACTTAAAATGACGGCAAACTCGTCGCCACCCAGACGGGCTATGGTGTCTTCTTCACGCAGCCGGCTGATAAGCCGCTTGGCGACCTCTTTTAACAGCTCGTCGCCGGCATCGTGGCCTAGCGTGTCGTTAATACGTTTAAACTCATCTAAGTCAAAGTACAGCAGCGCAAAGTTGTAATAGCCACGGTGAGACATCGCAATGGCTTTACGTAATTGATCGCGAAAGTAGCTGCGGTTAGCCAGGCCTGTCAGCACATCGTAGTAAGCCAGCTGTTCCATTTTTTTCTGGCTGGCTTTAATAAAGGAAATATCCTGCATCGCGCAGACATAGTTACTAATATCGCCCTTCTCGTCCCGGATTGGTGCTATCGCCAGTGATACCCAAAGCTGTTTGTGTTGATATTGCAGCAACATATCGCCGCGCCAGTGCTGACGCTCGCCCAGGGTTTGCATAATTTCTTCACCGACATGGTGCATCTCTTCGGCAAATAAACGGTGTAAGGGTTGTGCCTGCAGCTGTTCAGTGTCGCAGCCGAGCATTTCGGTTAAAAACGGGTTGATATACTCGACATTCAGCCGCTGATCAGTCAGCACTATACCCGAGCTTGAGAAGGACACTGCTTTACTGAGCTTGCGGGCCGAGCGCTCGGCCAGCTCCTTTTCTTCTATGCGGGCATTAAGGCCGTTAACCAACTCGGCAATTTCGGCCGACATACTGCCAAACGCCTGATTTAACAAGCCTATTTCATCTGGCGTATGGTCTAGTGTTATCTGCTGTAAATCACCGCGTGACAGCCGGTTTATCGCCGCTGATAAGCGGTTTATCCGCTTTAACATAAATTGGTAGACAATAAATTGCAGCAGCAGCGACACCAAAAGTGCCACGATAAAAAAGGTCATTAATAATTTAAACCGAAACTGCGTGAGTGAAGCCAGTACCGCTGCTTTTTCACTGTAAACGGCCAGATGCCAGTCTAAACGTTCAACCGGCGCGCTATAGATAAGATGTTCAGGCAGTAAAGTAGCCGCTTCAGCAGGGCTTACTGTGGGCTTTGCCACTGCAGTGGCATACTGCTGCAACGCCGCATTCTGAATATTGACGCCGGCATAGGGGCTGTTCATCGCCGGTTCGTTATCACTTTGACGGGGCGGCAGGCCAATGACCTGGCCCTGATTGTCAAACAGCATGACTTTTTGCTGCGGTTCACCCGCGGGCAAACTGGTTAAAATATCGCCCAGCACATAATCAACACCGGTAACACCAATAAATTCATCCTGGATATACAGCGGAATAATCAGGCTGGTCATCCATTTTTTCCAGATATCGTCGTAGTAAACCGGCGTCCAGCGTGGCTGGCGGGTGGGGTTTTGTTCGGGCGTGGCGATTTGATAAAACAGATCCTGCTGAAAATCATGCCCCGTCTCTACCTGCAGCGCCCAATCGGCCGGTGATATGCGGATAAACTGCTCTTTGCTGATAAAGTAAAAATTAAAAAAGTCGTGCAGCATCAGCGGGGACAATTGCTGCCATAAGCCAGCCGTTACGTCAAACAAGGCGGCTGTGCGGCCGTTGTAGCCATTGGCGGCAATAAAGGCGCCGGAATAATCATCCCAGGATCGCACACTGCCATCAGCCGCCTCTGTTAAACGAAGCGGCGCTGCCAGCCTGGTCTGAGCCAGCTTGCGCATCACCACCTGATTAGCCGCCAGCGCTTTTTGTTCTTTTTGCACCAAATCGTAATTTAGTCGGGTCGCCAGACGCTTGGCGCGTTGTTCTATCTGTTGTTGCTGTTGCTGTAAGGCAATATCCTGTTGCAACAACATCACCACATAACCAATGGCAAAACCGGCCAGTACTATAGCGCTAAACACCACCAGGGCAAATTTGAAGCCCAGTGAATCCGTTCCGCTTGGTTTAGTAAAATTGACGTCCTTCACTTATACGGCCTGATCCTGTAAAACACTTGATTATTGGCAAAAAATTGCGTTCTGCTAAGCTATTGCCAAATCATTATTGCATGTAAATTCAGCAAAAGAGAATGAAACCATGAAAAAACCCTTAGTCGCAACACTGTTATTCACCCTTTGTTCATCTACCGTGATGGCCAAAAGTGCCTTTACTGACGCTGGCGACAGTGTTAAGTACCGCCAATCGGCCTTCCAGCTAATCCGCCACAATATGGCTGACATTGGCGACATGTTAAAAGGTGATGTTAATTATGATGCGGCCAGAGTGGCAAAACGGGCAGCTGCACTGGCTACCCTGACCACACTGCCCTGGGAAGCCTTTACTGTGCCGGGTGCAGAGCAAGGCGGTGGTGATGCTAAAGCGGCAATTTGGCAAAACCTACAAGACTTTAACAGCCGGGGTGAAAAACTCGCTACTGATGCTCAACTGTTAAAAACCGCTGCTGACAGTGGCGATCAGGCTGAAATTCGTAAAGCCTTTGGCAGCTTTGCCCGTAACTGCAAAGCCTGCCACGACGATTACAAAAACTAATAAACCGGCGGAGCTATTCATGCGGCGCTGCCTTACAGCAGCGCCATTAACTTAGCCCCCTGCCAGTAGTACAGCGCAGTTAACAGCAGCGCAAGCAGCAAAAAAAACCAACCTGAGTGCTTTAACTTGGGGGGCACTTCACCGGTCTGCCTGTCTTTGCCACTTAACATAACCCACAACACATTATGCAGCCGTATGCTGTGCCACAACGCCGCCACAACGTGCACTGCTATTGCTGCCAGCAGCACATTGATATTAATTTTGTGGATAGCCGATGAAATATCTACCCAAGCCGATGGCAGCACACTGACCAGAGGGCCATCACTTAAGTAGCTATTGTCAAAGGTTGCCAGGCCGGTAATTAACTGCAGTAATACTAAGGCGATAAGCAGCATAATCATATAAAACGATGCCGGGTTATGCCCTGTTACCGGGTAAGGCCGGCGCAGGTAACGCAGTGCGTTATTTGGCGTGGCGGCAAAACGGCTAAAGCGCGCGGTGTCGCTGCCGATAAAACCCCAGACAATACGCACCACTATCAGTGCCAATAAGGTGTAGGCTAAAAGCTGATGCTGCGCCATTAATCCTTCTTCACCGGTGTACCACAGGCCGGCTATCAGCAATAGTTGGCTCCAGTGGAAAAAACGCACGGCAAAGTCCCATACTTTAACTGGTTGTGACATTGGGCAAAGTCTCCGTTATGCTAAGTTTTTGATTTTATACTACAGAGTACGAAAGATGAATTGGTGGAAATGGCTACTCAGCCTGATAGCCCTGCTCGTGACCGCAACAATTACAACGCTATATGCCTTGCTGTACTTAAGTTTACCCGCCTATGAAGGCGAGCAACGCTCAGGCATTGCCAACGCCGCCCGTATAGAGCGCGATGCGCTGGGGTACCTGAGCATTCATGCGGCTAATCGCAACGATGCCGCCTTTGCGCTGGGCTTTTCTCATGCCCAGGAGCGCTTTTTTCAGATGGATTTACTGCGCCGTAGCGCCGCCGGTGAGCTGTCCGCGCTATTTGGCGAGCGCGCTGTGTCTGCAGATAAGGCGTTACGTCAGCACCGCTTCCGGCAACGGGCACAAAGCGCACTGGCACAATTAACGGCAACAGAGAATCAGCTACTGAGTGATTATAGCCGCGGTGTTAACCATGGTCTGGCCGCACTTAAGGTCAGGCCATTTGAATACCTGCTACTGAGACAACAACCTGAAAGCTGGCAGAACACCGACTCCATTTTAGTCATCTATACCATGTATCTGGATTTACAGGGCAAATTGGGCCGTGATGAATATGCAATGACAGTGCTAAAACAAAGTATTCCAACCGATTGGTACCGTTTTTTACAGCAAGAGTCTGATATCTGGCACGCAGCATTGGACCACAGCAAAGCAGACAGCGTTACACTGCCTGACAGCCCCTACCCGCAAGCACTGCAACAGCAACTCAGCAGTTGTACACAATGTCAGGTAAAGGATGCTACCGACATCGGCAGTAATAACTTTGCCGTGGCCGGCAGCCTGACGGCACACGGCAGCGCCATCCTGGCCGATGATATGCATTTAACCGCCCGGGTTCCGGGCATCTGGTATAAGGCCCAGTTAAACTGGCGCGATGGCGATAAAATACGCACAGTGACCGGGCTTACTCTGCCCGGCGCGCCGGCCGTGGTGGTGGGCTCTAACGGCAAACTGGCCTGGGGTTTTACCAATAGCACAGCAGATTGGCATGATCTGGTGGCGCTTCAGTTGTCTGACGATGGTAAGCGCTACTTAACAGCGGATGGCTGGCAAAACCTGCAGTATTATTATGAAACTATCAAAGTGGCTGGCGGTGCTGATCAGACTGTTGAGCTGGCCGAAACCTATTGGGGGCCAGTGGTGCGCTTCGGCGACAGCCCGGCCTATGCACTGCGCTGGGTAGGTTATGATAGCCAGGCGGTAAACCTGAACCTGCTGGCGTTAGAGCACGCAACCACCGCAGAGCAAGCACTGGCGCTGGCACCCAGCTTTGGTATACCGTCACAAAACCTGCTGGCGGCCGACAGCACTGGGGGGATCGGCTGGCGCCTGACTAACCGTATTCCCAAGCGGCAACTGGACGATTTTGACACCGCACAAGACTGGAGTGACGGTCGGCAAGGCTGGTTTGGTGTTATTGACGAAGCACAGCACTTAAGCATCAGTGAGGCTGAACGCTTATGGACCGCCAACGCCCGTATGATAGGTGGCGAGTTTTATCGCCTTATCGGCAACGGCGGTTATGACTTGGGTGCCCGAGGTTGGCAGATTCAGCAAAGCCTTAACACCTTAAAGCAGGCTGATGAGCAGGCTTTGCACGCGATACAACTGGATAACCGGGCGCTGATGCTTGAGCGTTGGCGCGAGCTGTTACTCACCGTGCTCACGAATGACGTGGTATCAGCACATCAGTTACAAGCTTACCGTCAGTACATCATCACAAGTAGCCAGCGTGCAGCGGCAGATGATGTCGGCTACAGCCTGGTGCGCGCGTTTCGGCTTAAGCTGCTGGAGCTACAGTTTGCGCCGCTGTCAGCTTATCTTGAGCAACACGGTGCCCAAAGCCAGGATTTAAAATATTCTCTGGAAACGCCACTTTGGGCCCTGCTGCAGCAGCGCCGTGCTGATACCCTGCCCGAAGCCTATGCCAGCTGGGATGCTTTACTGCTTGAAGCCGTGCTGCAAAGCAAAACCCAACTGGAACAACAATTCGGCAGCCTTCACGAAGCCAACTGGGGTAACATCAACACCGCCCGCATATCACACCCGCTGGCCAGCGCCGTACCGCTTTTGGGCGACTGGCTAAATATGCCGGCCACGCCGCTTAATGGTGACAGCCATATGCCAAGGGTACAGCGGCCCGGGTTTGGCCAGTCACAACGGATGGTAGTGACGCCAGGGCAAGAGCAGCTGGGCATACTAACCATACCTGCCGGGCAGTCGGGCCACCCGTTATCGCCGTTTTATCGCGGCGATCACCACTACTGGCTAAACGAAGTGGCACTGCCGTTTTTACCCGGTGAGAAAAAATATCAACTGCTGCTTACTCCGCAGGGTTGACTTTAGCCATCCAGACGGACTATGTTAGCGATCATGAATACCGTATTTATCGCGCTCAGCTTTTTTCGCTTTACCACCTTAAACGGGAGGCGGTAAGCTGCGCGCGCAGTAAAACCTGAAAACCTCCCACACCGGGAGGTTTTTTTTTGCTTATTTTACTTACAAAAAGAGAATGCACATGGAACTGGATGAAATACGCCACGCGATAAGCGATACCGATCAGCAGCTGTTGGGCCTGCTGGCCAAACGTCGCCAACTGGCACTGGCGGTAGCTGATGCCAAACTGGCGCAGAATAAACCGATCCGCGATCAAAAGCGCGAGCAGGAGTTACTGGTCTCTTTGATTAACCAGGGTAAGCCGCTCGGATTGGACGCACAGTATGTTACCCGGCTGTACCATGTCATTATTGAAGACTCAGTATTGCAGCAGCAGGCTAAAATCCAGGGTCAGTTAAACGGCACCGATGCACCTGCGGTACGGGTGGCGTTTTTGGGTGGGCAGGGTTCATACAGTTACTGGGCAACGCAAAAATACTTTACCCGCCGCGCCGAGCGCATTATTGAGCAGGGCTGCGACAGCTTTAACGAGATTGTGCATGCAGTAGAAACCGGCCATGCCGACTATGCACTGCTGCCGATTGAAAACACCTCATCGGGCAGTATTAACGAGGTGTATGATTTACTGCAGCACACCCGTTTGTCTATCGTCGGCGAGCTGACCCACCCTATTGCCCACTGCCTGCTGGGTTTGCCGGGCACTGATTTAAGCAATATTCGTCAAGTCTGTGCCCACCCGCAGGTCATTGCCCAGTGCAGTCAATATCTGCAAGGGTTATCGCAAGTGAAAATAGAATACTGTGACAGCTCATCCGATGCCTTTAACCGCATTAAACAGCAGCAAGACCCAACGATTGTTGCGATTGGCGGGGAAGAAGGCGGCCAGCTGTATGGCCTTGAAGTGCTGACGCGTGACTTAGCCAACCAAAAAGACAATGTCAGCCGCTTTATTGTGGTGGCGCGTAAACCCGTGACGGTGGCAAAAGCCATACCGGCAAAAACCACCTTTATTATGTACACCGGCCAGCAACCAGGCGCCTTAGTAGATGCACTGTTAGTGCTAAAACAACACGGCATTAGCATGGGTAAACTCGAGTCCCGCCCCATTAATGGCAACCCCTGGGAAGAGATGTTCTATGTCGATGTATTTGCCAACCTGAATGATTATGCCATGACCCGCGCGCTGGAAGAGCTGAATAAAATTACCAAGTTTATTAAGGTATTAGGCTGTTACCCCAGTGAAGATATTGAGCCGACGCAGGTAGTAAATACCTAAGCCAGGAGGCGCAGCGGCAGGTTCTGCGCCCCCCAATTCACGCTTGATATAGTTCCAGTGGCAGGCCGTCCGGGTCTTGAAAAAAAGTAAAGGCTTTACCGGTGTACTCATCGACGCGGATCGGTTCTACTGCTACGCCGTTTACGGTTAAGTAATCGGCAAACTCTGCAACATTATCTACCACAAATGCCAGATGCCGAAGGCCCTGTGCTTCTGGCTTGCTGGGCCTGGGGGGGGGACTGGGAAAGCTGAATAGCTCAATTTGATTACCGTTTGGCAGGGCTAAATCTAACTTCCAGGAATCGCGCCCGGTGCGGTAGTTTTCGGCCAGCACTTTAAGCCCCAACAACTCCGTGTAAAAACGTTTAGAGCGGGCGTAATCACTGCAAATTATTGCCACATGATGAATAGACTTAAGGGTTGGGCGTGTCATAAAAAAGGCCTGATAAGCGTCAGACCTGTAGTTTATCAAAGTATCTTTTTCAGCTCAGCCTTTAGTTTGTCATCATTTGTCGAGGCCAATAGCGGCTGAGTAAGAGCCTTAGCTTTATCGGTTTGATCTGACAGTAAATACAGCTGCGCTAAGCGAAATTTAGCCCAATCAAGGCGATCTGCCTTTGGCGCATGCTGCAAATAGTGCTGCATAGCGGCAATGCCTTCACTAATAGCGGTTTTACCCAGTACCGCGCAGCGTGCTAACTGATAATGGCTTTCGGCAATTGAAGCTTTAGCGTCATCATCTACAGCGGGTTGTTGTATTGCCTGCTGCAGCAAAGCAATAGCAGCAGGATAACTCTCCTGTGCAGTTAGCTGCATAGCGCGCTGAAAATAAGCCTCTGGACGCTGCTGCAGCGGCTTAGCTTCAGCTAAAAACTGTTTAAAGGCCTCATCATCACTAAACTCAGTCAACCTTAAATGCAGCAACCAGCCTTGCACTTCGTCCAACTGCTTAAGCTGCTGCGCCAGTGCTAATGCCTGCGCTTTATCACCGCCGGCAATACCGGGTGCCTGGGCTAAAAAGCTGCCTAAGGCGATATAACTGCGCGGGTTCTCCGGCGCCAGCTTCAACGCGGTTTCATAAGCTTTTTTACAGCGTTTAGCATAGCCCAGCGCACTAAACATACTGGCACTGGCTGCCAGGTTACAGCTGGCCGTAGCATACCAGTGCTGATAGTCGGCGTTATTGGCGTCATACTTAACCGCCTTTGCCAACAATTCCTCAGCCCGTTCCATCTGCTGCAGGCCCGCTTCAGTGCGCCCCAGTAACGCCAGTAATTGAGCATCTTTGCTTTGCTTTGTAACCAAAGGCGCCAGTAAAGCTTTGGCTGCAACATAATCATTAGCCTGCCAAAACGCCTCAATCTGGCTGACAAGCCCGGCGTTGTTCGCCTGTACTGCACTGCTTAACAGTAACAGACCAGAAAAAAGTGTACGGCATAGTGTATCGCCCCGCATAGTGCTGCTCCGTGTTGCACTGCCAAAATTGACAATGGCCACACTATAATGCGGCACTGAGCGTCCGACTATAGGCCATAAGTAACAAAATATGCGCTAAACCTTACAGCTCGATAACATCACCTTTTTGCGGAATTTGCGCCTGTATGCCCAGTTCAGCCAGTTCGTGTTCCAGAGCTTGTTGCGCTTCTATCTCACCATGCACCAGATAAAACTGCGGCTGGCCAGCTATCGCCTGCGCCCAATCTAACAATTCGCTTTGGCCAGCATGGGCGGAAAAACCACCTATGGTATGCACCTTGGCCTTTACCACAATGTCCTGACCAAACAGCTTTACCCGCCGCTCACCATCGATCAGGCGGCGACCCAAAGTGCCATATGCCTGAAAGCCAACAAAAATAAGGTGGTTAGAGCTTTTCCATAAATTGTGCTTGAGATGGTGCACAATACGACCACCATTACACATACCGCTCCCAGCGATAATAATGGCGCCACCGCTGACGCGGTTAATCGCCATAGACTCTTCCACCTTCTCAGTTACGCGCAGCATTGGCAGTAAATCTTGCAGCTGCATGCCTTTTTTAAAGTTTATCGCCGCCAGATCCTGTTGATTCAAACAATGCAGATAATCGTTGTAAATGTTAGTAATGCTAATAGCCATGGGACTATCTAAAAAAATCATCCTCTGCTTTAACCGGCCCTGATGATGCAGCAGCGCCAGGTAGTACAGTATTTCCTGCGAGCGGCCCAGCGCAAAGGCTGGAATAAATACATTGCCGCCGTCTTTATTGGCTTGCTCTAACGCCTGAGCCAGCTCATCCAGCGAGTTATCGAGATTCTGGTGATTCCGGTTACCATAGGTAGACTCCATCAGCACAATATCTGCCTGGCCGATATCTGTCGGGTCATGCATCAGCACCGTAGCCGGGTTGCCCAGGTCACCGGAAAACACCAACTTACGCATAGCCTTATGGCCCTTTAACCATAATTGCACTATGGCTGAGCCCAGAATATGGCCGGCATCGGCAAACTCCAGCTCCAGGCCGGGTAGCGGCGTCAGGCGTTTTTTATACGCCAGGGTTTCGCACAGTTGCACCACCCGCTCAGCATCATGCAGTGACAGCACTGGCTCTTGCAGCTTTTTGCCGGCGCGGGCGGCTTTTTTGTTTTGCCACTCTAAATCTTTTAAGTACAGCAACACAGAATCTTTTAGCAGTACCGGCAGTAACTCGGCCGTGCCCGGCGTGCAGATAATTTTGCCGTCGAAGCCGCGAGCTACCAGCAGCGGCAACAGGCCACTGTGGTCAATATGAGCATGCGATAAAATAACCAGATCAATCTCTTTGGGCTTAAAGGCAAAACGAAACTTATGCCACTCACGTACCTGATCGGCGCCCTGCACCATACCGCAATCGAGTAAAATTTGTTTGCCGTTTAACCTAATAAGGTAGCAAGATCCGGTCACTTGCTGAGCAGCTCCGATAAATTCAAGCGTTGAAGACAGTGGCATAAATGTAATCCCTTCTGATCAATATCATTCTGTTATACAGCGATAACTCAGATTAAAGGTTAGTCTATATCAAACAATATGTTAGTTATGCTGCTTTTGCTTTAAGCTTAAGTCAGCTTAACGCTCTGCCATGGAGATACTTTGATGACACCCGATCCGCATCAATTACACGAGCGCCATCTCAGCTCTGCTCAGCAATCTGCAGAGGCAATCAGTAAATTACAGGACCACAGCTCCTATCGGCTGGCTTTTACCGATCAGGATTTTTTAATGCAAGACGAGCTACGCCATGTACGCCTGCAAGTGGAATATTTAAAACCACAGCTAGTGCTGGAACAGCACAATATCGATGCCACTGTAGTGGTATTTGGCAGTGCCCGCTTTTTATCACCCGAACATGCACAAACCGAACTGATAAAAGCACAGCAGCAAGTCGCCAAGGACGACACCCCGGCCAACCAGCAAGCACTTAAACAGGCGATAAAGCAGGTGCGAAATAGCCAATACTACTCCGCTTCTCAGCAATTTGCGGCGCTGGCTACCCGCTATAGCTGCTGTCATCAAGACTGCGCTATGACCATTATCAGTGGTGGCGGGCCGGGTATTATGGAAGCCGCTAACCGTGGCGCTATGGACGCTGGTGGTCAGAGCATTGGCCTTAATATCGTGTTACCGCGCGAGCAGCAACCCAACCCCTACATTACGCCGCAGTTTTGCTTTCAGTTTCATTACTTTGCCATTCGTAAAATGCACTTTTTACAGCGTGCCCGCGCTTTAGTCGCCTTCCCGGGTGGCTTTGGCACTTTAGATGAGCTGTTTGAAACGCTTACCCTTATCCAAACTAAAAAAGCAGATCGGGTGCCGGTGATTTTATATGACAAAGTCTTTTGGCAGCGCCTGATTAACTTCGATATGCTGGTGGAGGAAGGTTTGATAAGTGCAGACGATGTCGATTTGATCCAGTATGCTGACAGCCCCGAGCAGGCCTGGCAGCTGATACTGGACTTTTACCAGCTGCCCGATTAGCTGCGGCTGTCAGCCGCTTTTTGTAGCAGCTGCTTACTTTCCTGCAAAAATTGCCCGGCCAGCTCACCAAAAAACTGCTGGCCTTTACCAAACTGCGCCATTAAACCAGCCTTGTCCTGTTGTTTCAGCAACTGCAGCAGCGCCGTAAAACGCTGCTGATAGCGCTCCAGCAAAGCCGTAACTTCACAAGATGACAGCATAATGTCGGCATATAACTCGGCGTTTTGCGCAAATAAGCGTCCTACCATCGCCAGCTCCAACCGATAAATCGGCGAGCTTAGCTGCAACAGTTCGTTTAAATCGGCCTTCTCATCCACCAAATGCACACCATAGACCAAAGAGGAAAAGTGCCGCATGGCCTGAATAAGCTGCATAGCGCTGTCATGCTCGGCCGCTAGTTTAACCGCTAGCTCAGCGCCCCAGACATTCAGCTGTTTTAATAACCACTGATACTGATTTTCATCGCGTCCGTGGCATACCACCACCACTTGTTTTACCAGGTTGGTAATATCCGGACCAAACATGGGGTGCAAACCCACTACAGGGCCGCTATGTTTAGCCAGCATAGCTGCCAGCGGCTGCGCTTTAATACTGGTAATATCAGCCAGAATACAATTAGCCGGCAACGGGGGTAGTTGCGCAACAACCTGCGTTGTAAGCGTAATAGGCACCGCCAGTAACACCAGCACAGCCTCGGCACAAAGCTGTTCCGCCTGCGGCCAGTCTTGTTTCTCCAGCACCTGAACGTTAAAACCAGAGCGGCGAAACAGGCTAACAAAACGCGCACCTAAGGCACCGTCGCCGCCGACCACCACCACTTTACCGCCGCCTGCACGGCAGCAGACAAAGCCGCTCTCCTGTGTCTGATAGGACTCACGCATAATGCGCCTGAGCACATCTTCGGCTAAATCTGCCGACACGCCCAGTTGCTCAGCTTGTTGGCACCGCGCGGTTAACAGTGCCTGCTCTCGCTCAGGCACATACACCGGCAACGCATACTGCTGTTTTATTCTCCCTACCTGAGCCGTGACTTTAGCCCGCTTAGCTAGTAAAGCCACCAACTGGCTGTCGATGCTATCAATTTGTTCACGCAGTGGTGCCAGTGCCTGTTTCGCCGCATCATTCATCTTAAGCAGCCACCACCACAGGTTGCATTTGCTGGTGAATTTCTGCCAGAAGGTTTGCTGTGGTATCCCAATCGATACAGGCATCGGTTACCGATACACCGTATTTTTCCGCTTTACCATTAATTAAGTCCTGCCGTCCGGCATGTAAGTGACTTTCCAGCATAATGCCAATAATGGCGTCATTACCGGCCAAGCGCTGCGATACCACATCTAGCGCGACCTCGCCCTGGCGATTATGATCTTTATTCGAGTTACCATGACTACAATCCACCACGATACCGCGTGGCAGCTTTAACTTATCCAGTTTAGCCAGCGCGTCTTTAATGCTTTGCTCGTCATAATTTGGTTTAGCACCACCGCGTAAAATAATATGACCATCCGGGTTACCGGCAGTTTGCACCAGGCTTACCTCACCACGCTGGTTAATACCGATAAAGCTGTGGCCACTGGCAGCCGATTGCAGCGCATTGAGCGCAATATTTAAGTTGCCGTCAGTACCATTTTTAAAACCCACCGGCATCGATAAACCACTGGCCATTTCACGGTGTGTTTGCGATTCAACAGTGCGCGCGCCAATGGCAGACCAGCTGATTAAATCAGATAAATATTGCGGACTAATCGGATCCAGCGCTTCGGTTGCGGTGGGCAGTTCCATTTCTACCATTTTGAGCAGCAACTCGCGGCCCCAGGTTAAGCCGGTTTCTAAATCGAATGAATCGTCCAGGTGCGGATCGTTAATAAAGCCTTTCCAGCCCACTGTCGTGCGTGGTTTTTCAAAGTAAACCCGCATCACGATGTATAAACTGTCGGCGTACTGCAGCTGCAACTGCTTTAGTTTTTGCGCGTATTCAATGGCTGCCACCGGATCGTGAATTGAACACGGGCCGGTGACTACCAGCATGCGTTTATCACGGCCATGCACTATGTCTGCGATAGTATTACGGGCTTGCTGCACAAAGTGCGCGCCCTGCTCTGATAGCGGCAGTACCTTTTTCATTACTGCCGGTGGACTAAGCGGCTTCTCTGCCACTATGCGTAAATCGTCAACTATCTTGCTCATGCTAAAACTCCGCCAAAGAATTTGCAGGCATTAAGCATAGGTAAAAACACTAAACTTGCTAAGCGCGCCCTTACGTAAACTTATTTATACACTGCGTAATTATTAAAATACATTTAGCGCATAATAAAGATCCAACCCAGCAGCGTCAACCCACTGCAGACCAATAAATTCAAGATGCAGACGAAAAATCGCCGACAATAAAATGAGTACAATAATCTTTACAAAATAGATGTCAGAATTGCTGAAGTAGCTGTTGATAGGCTTGCCGTAACAGAATAAATTGCTGTTGCTCACCGCCCCGATCAGGGTGCAACCTTAGCGCCTTGCTACGATACGCCCGCTTTAACTGCTTCAGACTAAAATTTTCCGGTAATTGCAGCAGCGCCAACGCCTCGGCATGAGCCAGAGCACAGGCGGACGGTTGCGGCGTAACTAGCTGCTGCCAGAAGTTATTCAGATGTTGGTCAAGTAACTGTTCGGTCATCTGATAGAAGTTTTGCCAGTCCATATAGTAGTTTCGCCTGCTATCCTGCCCTTGCGCTTCAGGCATAGCAGACGGTTCAAGTAACTGCACTTTAGCCAGGCCAATACACAGATAACCCTGATTAAGTTCAAGTAGCTCGCTTTGTAGGCGGAACAATAAATGGTAAAGCACAAAGTGCTGCTGAAAACGCGCCAGATCTGCGCTGATCTCTGCCTCTGACTGTAGTTTTAAGCCAAGCCGATTAAGCAGATACTGCTCTTCAATAGGCTCTGCAGTCGCTACCGGCGCCGTACAGATGGTATTAAGCAACTGGCCCTGCAACAGCGCAAGTACTGGTTCTGTAAGCGGGGCATTAAGGTATGTCATGGCACTACCATGCCAGAAAGAAAAAAGGCCGACAAGTGTCGGCCTTTCAAGGGTTGCTTAGTTAAGCTTTTCGCGGATACGCGCTGATTTACCTGAACGATCGCGTAAGTAGTAAAGCTTAGCACGGCGAACGGCACCACGACGTTTAACAGTGATGCTATCTACCAGCGGGCTGTGCGTCTGGAATACACGCTCAACACCTTCGCCATTAGAGATTTTACGTACAGTGAAAGAAGAGTGCAGACCACGGTTACGCTTGGCAATAACAACGCCTTCGTAAGCCTGTAAACGGGTTTTGTCACCTTCTTTAACTTTTACCTGAACTACAACAGTGTCGCCCGGCGCGAAGGCTGGAACGTCTTGTTTTAACTGCTCTTGTTCAAGCTGCTTGATAATGTTTTGGCTAACTTTGCTCATAACAATCTCACTTTACCTGGAATTAACTGTCTTCTTGCTGCCCCGTCCGGCACTCTTGCTGGTGTTCCTGTTGAAACTCAGCCAGTAACCGTCGTTGCTCCTCA
>JBFMHG010000002.1:0-379343 GCA_040752955.1 Pseudomonadota bacterium | reverse complement strand
CCTGCAGGGTCAGAGCAATGGCCAGCGATTTAAAACCCTCTGCCACACCCGGTCCTGTATATACGTCAAACAATTTTAGGTCAACTAGTTGATTTCCGCCAACTTTTTTTATAGTAGCAGCTATATCAGCAAAACGCACCTCTGTTTTTACCACCAACGCCAGGTCACGCCGGTTGGCCGGGTACTTCGACAGCTCTTTAGCCTGCACGATATCACGCATGCCAAGCGCTGAAAGTTCCAGCTCAAACAGATAGGCTTTACCTTTAATACCCAGTTTACGCTCAGCTTCAGGGTGCAGCGCGCCCAAATAGCCGACCAGGCTGTCGCCACGGTAAACAGCCGCTGTTTGCCCCGGATGCAAAGCACTATGTTCAGCGGTAACAAAGCGAAACGCATCCGGCGCCGACGTTTGTGCCAGCAGCGCTTCAACATCGCCTTTTACATCATAGAAGTCGGCAACGCGGTTTTCCATGTTCCAATGCTCATTATGCATTGAACCCAGAATAACACCGCCTAATACTGCTACCTGACGTACGCCACCTTCAGCTTGTGCATCTGGCACAAACTTCAAACCATACTCAAACAGCCGGATCCGGTTTTGCTGCCGGTTTTGATTGTACTGCACAGTTTGCAATAAGCCCGGCCACAGGTTAAGCCGCATGGCCGACATATCAGCCGAAATCGGGTTAGGTAGCACCAATGCCTGTTGCTGCGGGAACAACTGTTGCTGCACTTTAGGATCAACAAAGCTGTAGGTGATCGCTTCCTGATAACCGCGGTCTACCAGCACAGTGCGCAGGCGCTGCACACTTAACTCAGCTTCATTAAAGCTACGCATTTTCAAACTGGCTTGCGGTGCAATATTAGGGATATTGTTATAGCCATATACCCGCGCCACCTCTTCAATCAGATCTTCAGCAATGCTGATATCAAAACGGTAGCCCGGCACTTTAACCTGCCAGCCATCAGTTGTTTCGCTTACAGTCAGGCCTAACCGGCTAAAGATGGCGCTAACATCAGCCTTGGCGATGCTAATGCCCAAAATACGGCTCAGTTTGGCTTCGGTTAAGCTGATATCGGCAGTTTTTGGCAGATGTGTTTCAGATACCGCTTCGACCACCGGGCCTGGCTCGCCACCACAAATATCAACTAACAAGCGGGTGGCGCGCTCCATTGCGTCATGCTGCAACTGGGGATCTACCCCACGCTCGTAGCGGTGAGAGGCATCAGTATGCAGGCCGTATTGACGGGCTTTACCGGCGACAGCCAAAGGCGCAAAAAACGCACTTTCTAAAAAGATGTCTTTGCTGTTGGCGGTGACGCCACTGTGCAAGCCACCAAATACGCCAGCCATTGCCAGGGCTTTACTGTTATCGGCAATAACCAAGGTATTGGCTTTGAGCGTTACTTCACTTTCATCCAGCAGCACCAGCTTTTCGCCGTCATTAGCCAGACGCACAGTAATATCACCATCGATGCTGGCTAAATCAAAGGCATGCATCGGGTGGCCGAGCTCCAGCAGCACATAGTTAGTAATATCCACCACCGCGTCAATGCTGCGCACACCGCAGCGGCGCAGCTTTTCTGTTAGCCACAGTGGGCTGGGCGCACTGACATTGACGTTACGGATAATACGGCCCAAGTAACGCGGGCAGGCATCCGGCGCGGCCAGGTTAATGGCTTTTGTCTCGGCATGGGTCGCAGCTACAGCGTCAATCACCGGCTGGCATACGTCTAACTTATTTAACACCCCAACTTCACGGGCCAGGCCTTTTATGCCTAAACAGTCAGCGCGGTTTGGCGTTAAATCCACTTCGATAATACAGTCGTCCAGCTCAAGATACTGGCGAATATCTTGCCCCAGCGGCGCATCTTGCGGCAGTTCGATAATGCCAGCTGAATCCTCGGCCATACCAAGCTCAGAGAACGAACACAGCATACCGTTAGAAGGCTGGCCGCGTAGTTTGGCCTTTTTAATGACAAAATCACCCGGCAGCACAGCACCCACGGTAGCTACCGCGACTTTTAAACCTTTACGAC
The DNA here is from genome assembly GCA_040752955.1 of Pseudomonadota bacterium. Lineage (GTDB taxonomy): Bacteria > Pseudomonadota > Gammaproteobacteria > Enterobacterales > Alteromonadaceae > Alishewanella. Next base: position 377,303 of record JBFMHG010000002.1, on the reverse strand, counting down.
AGTTTTTTGCACCACAGACGATGTCCAGCAATTCGCCGCTGCCAACATTCACTTTAGTTACCTGCAGTTTATCGGCATCCGGGTGCGGCCCACACTCGACCACTTCACCTACCACTACGCCGCTAAATTTACCGGCTACCGGCTCAATACCATCTACTTCCAGACCGGCCATCGACAACTGTTCAGATAAGGTGTTGCTGTCAATAGCAGGGTTTACCCACTGCCGTAACCAGGCTTCACTGAATTTCATTTACTTCACTCCGCTTATCTGAACTGTTTTAAGAAACGTAAATCATTTTCGAAGAAGGCACGCAAATCGGTTACCCCGTAGCGCAGCATGGTTAGGCGCTCAACGCCCATGCCAAAAGCAAAACCGCTGTATACCTCAGGGTCAATGCCAACTGAGCGCAGCACATTCGGGTGCACCATACCGCAGCCTAATACTTCCAGCCATTTGCCATTTTTGCCCATCACATCAACTTCGGCAGAGGGTTCTGTGAACGGGAAAAACGAGGGCCGAAAACGGATCTGCAAATCTTCTTCAAAGAAGTTATGTAAAAAGTCGTGCAGTATGCCTTTAAGCTCGGTAAAGCTGACTTTGGTATCTACCATCAAGCCTTCTACCTGATGAAACATCGGGGTATGGGTTTGGTCGTAATCGTTACGATATACACGGCCTGGCGAGATGATACGCAGTGGCGGCTGTTGCTGCTCCATAGTACGAATTTGCACGCCCGAGGTTTGAGTGCGCAGCATCAGCTTAGGGTTAAAATAGAAGGTATCATGATCGGCCCGGGCCGGATGGTACTCGGGAATATTCAGGGCGTCGAAATTATGAAAATCATCTTCAATTTCCGGACCGTGCTTTACCTCAAAGCCAAGTTCAGCAAAAAATGCACTGATACGCTCTATGGTACGGGTGACCGGGTGCAGGCCACCAAATTCCAGCGTGCGGCCCGGTAAGGTAACGTCAATTTGTTCCTGCGCCAATTTTGCCGCCAGCTGAGCGTTTTGCAGCAGATCGCGCCGCGCATTTAGCGCATCCTGCACCTGCTGTTTTAATTCATTAATTTGCGCGCCGGCTTGTTTGCGCTGCTCAGGATCCATGGCTCCCAGCGATTTTAATAATTCAGTGATGCTGCCCTTTTTGCCAAGAAATTCGACCCGGATTTGTTCCAGTGCCGGAATATCAGTGGCGGCGGCAACGGCCTCTAAGGCGTTTTCCATTATTGCTGTCAGGTTCATGCGTGTCCTCAAAGCAGCTAGTAGTGTTCAGTATTAAAGCCGCTAATGATACACCAGAACCTTGGCTAAACGCAGGCGTTTAACTGACTTTTTCTGGCAAACCGTATGGATTAATTAAGAATTTCTTTGACAAAAGGAATGGTTAACTTGCGCTGATGTACTAAGGTGGCTTTATCCAGCTTATCCAGCATCGCCACCAGGGCGCGGATGTCTCTGTCTTGATGATTAAGCAAGTAGCGCGCGACCTCGTCCGGCAGCTCCATGCCTCGCAGGCGGGCTTTTTGTTGCAGCAGCTTTTGCTTGTCATCATCGGTCAGCAGGCGCAGCTGAAAACTGGTGCAAGCCTGCAAACGCGACACTAAATCAGCCAGCTGTAGCCCAAGCTGAGCCGGTGCCTGGTTACCCACGATAATTAAGGCCTTGCCCTGCTCCAGCATACGGTTGTAAAGATCAAATACCGCAGTTTGCCAGCTGAGCTCGCCGGTAATGGCCTGGATATTATCCAGACACACCAAATCTAAATGTTCCAAATTATCCAGTAGGCGCGGGCTAAATTGACGGCACTCATCCAGCGCCACCAGCTGACTGGTTAAGCCCTGCTCCTGCGCCTGTACGCAGGCAGCGTATAACAAATGCGACTTACCACTGCCACTGGCACCAAATAAATACAGCGGGTTTTGTGCTGTGCTTTGGCCAAGATAGTGTTTTAAATAGGCGACTGCGGCGCTTTGCGCGCCGGCATAAAAGCTGTCGAGGGTTTCATCCTCCGGCAGCGTTACCGCCAACGTATATTGCAGAGGTTGCATCAGGGCCGGCTGTAAATAAAGGTGGCCAGCACCGGCACAGCGGTGCTATCTAGGGCTTTTACTTGGCCCACTGCATCATTAATTAACTCAGTATCGCCTGATAAGGCAGGACTGGCTAATTTTAAGCGCGGGCTAAAGCGCAGCGCATTCATCAGGCCATCGGCACCTGTACTGCTACTGATCAAATAATAAGTGCTGCCACTAACAAAGCGGCTAATAGTTACCTCAGTAACGCCAACCAGTTGCTGCAATAAACGCTGTACGTGAACGATATCGGCCAGATTATGCAGTTGCTGCACTTCTAACAACAGCTGGGCGCCATTCTCGCTGCTAAGCACACTGGCGTATTGCTGCGCCAGCTGCGAAGCCAGTACTGCAGCAAAAGCCTGCATCAGACTGTCGGCATCCGCTGCGCTGACTTCATCGCGCAAGGTTCGATTATCAGCCTGACGCTGCCAGCTAAGCTTGAGCGCCGCGTCGCCCTCACCAGCTTGCGCATCCACGGTGGCCGCGATGACTATATCGGGGTTATAGCGGCCACTGGCGTGTGTTATCGGCTGCCAGAAACCGGCCCAAACATCGGTATCCGACAACTGGTTTATGTCGTCAAAATCGTATAACGGCTGCAACAACGGTAAAGCCGATTGCTTGAATGCCTTTTGTAGCGCAGTGATCAGCTCAGTGTCAGCACCGCGGATAAAACGGCGCTGCTGGCCGTCCTGCAACACCAGCCACACCAGAATATCAGGCCGCATACTGCCCCATACCGGCAGTTGGTTGTTCTGCAATAACTGGTTAATTTTTACCGCATCCAACAGTACCCGCATACGGTTACCATCCTGATGCCGTATCGCTTCAAACTGCTTAACGTATGCCGAGGGTGCGGCAAGCTCAGTAGCAATCGCCGGCAGGCTGGCAATTTCGGTATTGCCGGTAACCCTTACCAACACCTGCTGTAAAGCAAGACGCTGCCACTGCGCGGGTCCACCTGTGGCTTCCACCTCTGCCTGGTACAAGTCTGTAACCTGCGCCGCACTGGCACTCAGGCTTGTTATCAATACAAACAGCAGAAGTCCTGTAATCCGCATTCCCATTCCCTACTTAAGCCTTGGTTAAATACCGTACTGTGCCGTGTGTTGCATCTATAACTCTACCCGGGCCAGCCGGATTGCCTCAACAAAGGGCTGATGCAGCGCCAATACGGTTTCCGGTGCAAGCTCGGCGCCATCTTTGTCGCGCAGGCTCAGTGCGGTTTGCTGGGCTACCCGGCTTAACACCAACTGATATTCGCCATTCGCTACCGGTAACACTGGCTTATCATCAGAGCCCCAGATTCGCGACCATAAACCCGGCGCCTGCTTCTCGTAATTCAGGTAATAAGTGAACGCCGAGCGGTTCATATCCGTCACTTCCAGATTCAGTTCACTAAATACTGCTTCGAGTTGCGACCACACTACGTCAATCGGCTGTGGTGACAATAACGCCGGGTTGCCGTTAGCATCCATCCCGGGCTCTAATGCAACATCAGGGGCTTTAGCTTTATTAGCCTGGGCAATAATGATCTCTTCTTTACCAATGCGGTCGATAATTTGGTTAAGTAACGCCACTTCCTGACGCTGCGCCGCGCGCCCAATCAACTTGGCGTCTTCATTAAAGTATTGATGCTCCAGCATAGTCACCGTCATACTGGCAGAGCGGCCATGTGGCCTGGGCTCTATGCGGATAGTAAACCTTGCCTGCTCCGTTTGCTGTTGTGATTTCCAAAACCAAAAGCCCTGCTCTTCACTACGGCTGATCCAGCCGGTGGTATACACCAAACCCGTGTCGTCTGGCTCCAGCGTTACCCCTTGCTCGGCAAACTGCGCCTGTAACATTTGTTGTAAAAACGGCACCAAATCACCGGTGTAATCCGTTCGGTCAAACCAGACCCGGGAAAGCTTATCCCCCTCTTCTACCCGACTGCTGGTGGCGGTTGCCAGAACCAAAGCCGGTGAACGGGTATCGGTCTCGGCTTGTGTCGAACTAGACTCGGGTATATCAAATTGTGCCGGTTGTGCAGGCTGCGCTAAACCGGTGGGAATTTTAAGGCTGCTTACGCCTTTAGTGCCCTCTTCCTGAGCCGGCTGCTGTGCCGAAAACAACGAACACCCGGATAACAATAGGCTAGCCGCTAAACTACATTTCACCCAATATTGCACTTACTTACTCCTAAGATAAGGTGGCGCACAGTATGCCCGCACGCAGCACCATCAAACTGATATGCCGGCTTTTGCCAGTGCCTGTTCGATTACCGCCACATGAATTGGTTCAAGCGGTGTCAGAGGCAGACGCATAGTGTCAGAGGCTATCAAACCCATTTTTTTCAGTGCCCATTTTGCCGGTATCGGGTTCGCTTCGATAAATAAATCATGATGCAGTGCCCGTAGCGGTGCATCCGTCGCAGTGGCGGATGTTGCATCTCCGGCCATCGCGAAACGGCAGAGCTTTGCCATTGCAGCTGGTGCTATATTAGTGGTAACCGAAATAACGCCATGCCCACCTTGCAGCATAAACTCGCAAGCCGAAGCGTCATCACCGCTTAACAGGGCAAAGTCAGCAGGACACAGTTTCTTTAGCTCAGCCAGGCGCTGCATAGAGCCTGTCGCTTCTTTAATACCGACGATATTGGCTGTATTGCTCAGTTCAGCAACCGTTTCAGGCAGTAAATCGACGCCGGTTCGCCCCGGTACGTTATACAACAGGATGGGTTTATCCCCTGCCGCAGCCGCAACCGCAACCGCATTAAAATGCAGTACCATACCTTTTTGCATTGGTTTGTTGTAAAACGGCGTTACGGTTAAAAAACCGTCTATTGGCAAGCGTGCCAATGCTTTAGTGCGTTCAACCGCTTCGGCAGTCGCATTGGCACCGTTGCCAGCGATAACGCCAATTTTGCCCTGCACTTGCTCACATACGGCTGACATCACCTTAAGTTGTTCAGCGAAGCTGATGGTTGCCGCTTCACCGGTAGTCCCCATAATAACCAGCCCATCAGTGCCATTTTGCAGGTGAAAATCAACCAGTCGCGCTAAGCTGTGGTAATCAATTTCGCCAGACTCCAGCATAGGTGTAACAAGCGCAACCCAACTTCCTTTGAACATCGTAATACAAACCCCGTCATCTGTAAGGGCGTCTATGTTAAAGAGACACCGGCCTAAACACAAGAAGCGCAGACGCAATGAGCAACATCAGCAAGCCAGATGACTTCAGCTAAGGGTATGTTACACTTGATGCCTTAATGTTGACCTCCTGTCTCTGTGCACAGTCTTCAGGGTTTTTATACTATGCCTCAACAACTTGTTGTCACCGCGATCGGCACTGACCGAACCGGTATTGTGAGTAAGCTGGCGCGTTTAGTCACCGATTGCAACTGTAATATTACGGATAGCCGCATGGCCATTTTTGGTGGCGAATTCACCTTTATTATGTTGTTATCCGGTGACCCCGCCTCAATAAGCCGGATAGAGCATTTATTACCCGGTCTTGGGTTAGAACTTGATCTGACTACAATGACCAAACGTACTGGTGCCCATCAAAACAGATCCGTGGCAGCGCACTACGTGTTGGACTACACCGGTGCAGACCGGGTCGGCACCTTAGGGGCTATAACGGGCTTATTGGCCAGTCATCAGGTGTATATTGGCTCTTTACAATCGCAAAGCCGGTTAGATGCCAGCGGCGTGCTGCAGATGCACACCCAAATGACGCTGGAAATACCCGAGGGCGAGCAGCCCGATGCTATTCGTTCGGCAGTGATGGCGCTGCTGGCAGAGATGAATTTAACCGGCAGTTTTAATGCCCAAGTGTAATAAATAGAGGGAAGCATAATGAGCTATTTAGCCGCTGGCCAAAACGCACCAGACTTTACCTTAGCAGATCAAAACAGTCAGCCCATTAGTTTATCTGCCTTGCTAAAACAACAACGTGTGCTGGTATATTTTTATCCAAAAGCCATGACACCTGGCTGTACCGTTCAGGCCTGTGGCCTACGCGACAGCATGGCTGACCTGAGTGCCAAAGGCGTCACTGTAGTGGGTATCAGCACAGATGCACCGGCGAAGCTGGCGAAATTTGCTCAGCGCGACCAGCTAAACTTTACCCTGCTGTCAGACGAAGACCACAAAGTGGCAGACGCTTTTGGCGTTTGGGGCGAGAAAAAATTTATGGGTAAAGTTTATGATGGCTTACACCGTATCAGTTTTTTAATTGGCCAGAATGGCAAAGTCGAAAAAGTGTTTGATAACTTTAAAACCAAAGACCACCACCAGGTCGTGCTGGATTATCTGGCCTGACATCCATATTTTGCTAGCAGGAGAATATAATGAAAAAAATACTACTAAGCCTGGCTATCGCCTCGGCACTTTGTGCTAATGCTGGCGCGACAGTACTCAATAGCGAAAAAGCAACAATTCAGGTAGATACCCTGGTATCTGGCCTGAAACACCCCTGGGGCATGACCTTTTTACCCGATGGCCGCCTACTGGTGACCGAGCGTAACGGTGGCTTATTGCTGGTATCAGCTGATGGCAAAAGCAAAACCGCACTGAGCGGCCTGCCAGCTATTGAAGCCAAAGGCCAGGGCGGCCTGTTGGATGTGGTGTTATCGCCTGATTTTACCAACGACAATCAGCTATTTTTCAGCTTCAGTGAACCTGGTGAGGGTGGTAGCAGCACAGCAGTAGGCAGCGCTATTTTGCGCGGTGACGCCCTTACTGAGGTTAAGGTGATTTTTAGCCAGCAGCCGAAAGTAGATGCCCGTCACCATTTTGGCAGCCGTTTAGTGTTTGATAACGATGGTAACCTGTTTATTACCATGGGCGATCGCGGCAGTCAGCGTAATGAAGCGCAGAACCTGGCCAACCACATTGGTACCGTATCGCGCGTGACGGTAGAGGGCAAAGCAGTAGAAGCCAATCCTTTTGTTGGTAACAAAGAAACCAAAGCAGAAATTTGGTCATACGGGCATCGCAATATCCAGGGCGCAGCACTGCACCCCACCACAGGCGAGCTTTGGACACATGAACACGGCCCACAAGGCGGCGATGAAATTAACATTGCCCGTGCCGGTAAAAACTATGGCTGGCCGGTGATCACTTATGGCGAGGAATATGGCGGTGGCGTTATTGGTAAAAAGCAGCAAACTGGCTTAGAGCAACCGCTGCACTACTGGGTACCGTCTATCGCGCCCAGTGGCATGGTGTTTTACGGTGCAGAGCTGTTTGGCAACTGGAAAAACAATATGCTGGTTGGCTCTTTGAAATTCGGCCAGTTAGTAAGGTTGGAACTGGATGGCGAAAAAGTGGCGCATGAAGAGCGCATTATGATCGGTCAGCGTATTCGTGATGTGGAGCAAGGCCCTGACGGCGCCGTGTATCTACTTACCGATAGCAGCGATGGTCAGGTGCTGCGCTTAACGCCGGCACAATAAATGACAGGCAAAATAACCAGTGCCGCCACTATGCTGTCTACGCTGGCACTGGCTTTTAGTTACAGCAAGCCTGTTTTTTCACAGCAGTCGAATCCCCAAGCGTCAGATACGGCAGATAATGCTGAAGTTATCGTGGTAAGTGCCTCACTGCAGCGCGAGGCGTGGCTCAATAGCCCTGCCTCAACAGCACTATCCTTTACCCCTGACAGCGGTATTTTAATTGACAGCGCTCAGTTGTTTGCCGGTCTTAGCGGGGGGCAAGCCGACAGCCGGGCCAACTTTGCTCAGGATACGCGGTTAAGTGTGCGCGGCTTTGGCAGCCGCAGTGCCTTTGGTATCCGCTCGTTGTACTTACAACAAGACGGTATTCCTATTTCAACCCCCGACGGCCAGGGTCAACTGTCGAGCATTTTACTGGATAACATCGAAAGCGTCGAAGTACTGAAAGGCCCTATGGCGGCCTTGTATGGCAATGCATCCGGTGGTGTGGTTTCACTGTATAGCCGCACACCGGTGCAAAACGCGGTTGGCGCCTCGGTGGCAGGCTCTGAGCAGCACCGGCAGTATCAACTGTTTGCTGACTGGGTATCGGGTGAAAGCAGCTTAAGTGCCAGTGCCAAACGTTTCACCACCGACGGCTACCGGCCGCATTCACAAGCCGAGAAACAGCAAGCCCAGCTACTGTACCGCACGGCTTTAGTGGGCTATGCCCGGCTGAGCGCCCGGCTGGACTATGCACGCGACCCACAGTTACAGGATCCGCTCGGGCTAAGCCTGGATGCCTGGCGCGCCAACCCGAAGCAAACTGACGAAGCGGCACTGCGGTTTGATACCGAGAAAAACAGCAAACAGCGTCAGCTTAGTGTCAGCGTTTCAGATTACCTGCAAGATGATGCCTGGCAAATCAGTGCCTGGCTGGGCGAGCGGCAAATTGGCCAGCGCCTGGCGTTTCCCGGCAGTGCGCCAACCTCAGCCGGTGGCGAAGTCGTGCTGGACCGCCAGTTCAGTGGCGTTAATGCCCACTACCGGCTACTCGAGGGCGAGACCTATCAGCTGCGTGTCGGCGCTAGTATTATGCAAAGCGACGACGATCGACTGGGTTTTGTTAACGACTTTGGCCAGCGTGGCGAGCTGCGCCGTGATCAAACTGACAGTGCCAACAGCAGTGATATGTTTATCCGCGGCCAGTGGCAACCGGCACAGCATTGGCAACTGCAGGCAGGCTGGCGCTACAGTGAGCTTAAACTAAAAATAACTGACCGCTACATTAATACAGACAACCCGGATGATAGTGGCAGCAAGGTCTTTTATAACCAGGCGTTGGCGGCCGGTGTCAATTATCGGATTAATGCTAACCTGAGTGCTTTTTTAAGCGCCGCACGCGGTTTTGAGAGCCCTACGCTTGCCGAAATTGCTTACAAAGCGGATGATAACGGCGTCAATCTGGCGCTTAATGCCAGTCGCAACCGGCAATGGGAAACCGGCCTGAAATGGCAACACCAAAGCATCACTGCCAGCGTCAGCCTGTTTGATATTCAAACTACCGATGAGTTGGTGGTTGATCAAGCTGTCGGGGGCCGCACCAGCTATCGCAACGCAGCCCAAACCGCGCGCAGCGGCGCTGAGCTACAGCTTAGCTGGCGCCATAATGGCTATGTGCGCCAGCAGCTTGGCGCGCATTATCTAAGTGCTGAGTTTGATGCCGGTGAGCTTAGCGGTAAGCGCCTGCCCGGTGTGGCAAAACAGCAGCTCGACTGGCAGCTTGAACTGACACCCTGGCAGAATAACACCGTATTCAGCCTGCAAAGCCGTTATCGTAGTAAGGTATACACAGACGATACCAACAGTGCTGCTGCGCCTGCAGCCGTTACCTTTTCGCTCGCTGCAAGGCATAGCCAGCAACTGCAACAACTGACGTTGGATTACTGGCTGGCACTGGATAACCTGACCGACAAAACCTATGTCGGCTCAGTAATTGTCAATAATGGCCGGCCAATAGAGCCGGCACCGGGACGTGAGCTTAGCGCCGGTGTCAGCGCCCGCTTCTATTGGTAAAGAGTAACCTACACGCTGTGAGTTTCCGCCTGGTCGGGATGCACCCGCGCCGACCAGGCATTTATGGTCGCTTTTACCAGCGACGCCAGCGGTATCGCAAAGAAGATACCCCAGAAGCCAAACAGGCCACCAAAAAACAGCACCGCAATAATAATAAACACCGGATTTAAATTAACCACTTCAGAAAATAACACCGGCACTAATAAGTTACCGTCCAGCGCCTGAATAATGCCGTAGGCAAGCATCAAATAACCAAACTCGGCACTTGGCCCCCACTGAAAAAACGCCACCAGCGCTACCGGCAAGGTCACGACAGCTGCACCCACATAAGGGATCAATACCGACAGCCCCACTAACACGCCCAGCAGCAGCGGGTAATTCAGGCCAAACAAGGCAAACACGATATAGCTGGTGGTACCGACAATCAGGATTTCCAAAATTTTACCGCGGATATAGTTCATGATCTGCATGTTCATTTCATGCCAGACCTGGCTTATTAATTTACGCTCGGTCGGTAATAGCTGTACAAAGCTGCTGGTCAGCTGAGCTTTGTCTTTTAGCATAAAAAACACCATCAGCGGTACCAATACCAGGTAAATCAGCAAAGCCACCAAATCGACAATCGACGCCAGTGATAACTGCAGCATGTCACGGCCAAAGCCCATCAAGCGCTCGTCCACCGAATGCATAAATAAGTTAATCTGCTCAACACTTACCATGCCAGGAAAGGCTTGTGGCAGCTCAAGCAGGTAAGCCTTACCCTGCTCAATCATTTGAGGTAAATCACGCAGTAAATTACGCCCCTGATACCATACCAGCGGGATGATCCACATCAACGTCAAGGTTGCCACACCAACAAAAGCCGACACCACAACGATAGTGCTTACAGCACGTGACAAGCCTAAGCGGGCTAACCTGGCAACCGGCCACTCCAGCAAATAAGCCAGCGCAATGGCCACTAATACCGGCGCTAAAATACCACTTAGCCAGTAAATGGCCATAAAGCCGATAACCAGCAACAGAAACAGTGTGACAACCTGAGGATCTGAAAACTTATGCAGGTACCACTTTTTTAACCAATCCAACATTAGCCAACTCCAGTAAAGTATCAGTGCCAAGCGTAATAAACGCTTCGCAGTATAACGAAGAAACGATGATTTTGGTGCTTAACTGTAAGCAGACGCCAAATTTATGCTAAATTAGCGGCCGCTACCGTTGGAACTAATCGACACAATTTCAGACAAAGTGAGCAATGTTAGCTATTTATCATGCATCAGGGCGGGCGATCCTTTTATGACGTTTTATGCTGTACACAAACCGTTAGTTTGCTGCCTGCTGGCACTGTGGCTAGCCACCACACCCACCCTGGCACAGGCGTCACTGCCCGATTTAGGCGGTAACGCCTTTAGTACCATTACGCCGGACAAAGAAAAGCAGCTGGGCGATGTGATGATGCGCCAAACGCGGGGCAGCCTGCCTATGGTGTATGACCCGTTACTCGACGAGTACATTAACTCACTGGGTAACCGTCTGGTAGCGCGCGCCAATGATGTGAAGTTCCCGTTTAAGTTTTACTGGGTGCAGGATAAAAACATTAACGCTTTCGCCACCCTTGGCGGCAACATTGCTTCGCACACCGGCACACTGGCCGTGGCAGATAACGAAAGCGAGTTCGCTTCGGTAATGGCACACGAAATTGCCCACGTTACCCAGCGCCACATTGCCCGTTTTGTTGAAGCGCAAAGCCAAAAAGCCCCGCTTACGCTGGCCGGCATTTTAGGTGCTATCGTGCTGGCTACCGTTAACCCCGAGGCCGGTATGGCGGCCATGATGGCCACTCAGGGTGCGGCGCAGCAAAGTGCGATTAACTTTACCCGCAGTAACGAGCAGGAAGCCGATCGTATTGGCATGCAAATATTGGCTGACGCCGGGTTCGACCCACACGCTGTGCCGGATTTCTTTCGTAAGCTGACCGAACAAAGCCGCTTTATCAATCAGCAGCTGGCGTTTTTGCAAACCCACCCACTGTCACAAAGCCGGGTCAGTGATACCCGATTAAGAGCTGAACAATTTCAGCGCCGTTTTATTCCCGACAGCCAGGACTTCACCCTAAGCCGGGCCAGAGTGTTAGCGCGCTACCATTACAGCAAGCAGGACGCTGAAACCGTGTTTCGCAAAATGCTCAGCGAGCCCGGCGGCAATACCAAGGCAAACCAGTATGGTTTGGCTATCGCATTGCTCGATAACAACAAGCTAGACGCTGCCCGCAAGCAAATAGAAGACCTGCTGGCGCAAGATGAGCATAATCTGTATTACGTTGATGTCTATACCGATATTCTGCTGGCGCAAAAAGAATATCAGCTGTGTCTGGATATGCTGGAACAGCAATATATGCTCAGGCCGAATAATCAGGTGGTCACGCTAAACTATGCCAATGCGGCGTTAAAATCCGGCGCTAACCGTCTGGCGATACACTTGCTAAAAAGTCTGTTGTTTTATAAAAACGACAGTATCCTGGCTTACGATTTACTCTCTGAAGCCTACAAAGCTACCGGCGATATGGCGCGCTTTTATGAAGCCCGTGCCGATTTAAGCTATCAGCTGGCCAATTATCCGCGCGCGATTGACGATCTGAACGAAGCGCTAAACTTTCTCAAACCGGAAGAAAAGCTGGAAAACCGCCGGTTAGAAGCGAAAAAACGCCAATTACAGGCTGAATTTGACCGCTTACGCCGCATGTAAACCGCCAGACACAACTACAGGACAACCGCATGTTTACCATTTACCATAACCCGCGCTGCTCAAAAAGCCGCGAAGCGCTGGCGCTGCTGCAACAGCACAGTGAACACATTAGCGTGATTGAATACCTGAAAAACCCGCCCAGCGAGGCTGAACTGACTAGTCTGCTGAAAAAACTGAATATCAGCGCCCGGCAGTTACTGCGCAGCAAAGAAGACGAATACCAACAGCTTGCGCTGGACAACATGGCCCTATCCGAGCAACAGCTTGTGAAGGCCATGAGCCAACACCCCAAATTGATTGAACGGCCAATAGTCGTTCATGGCGAGCGCGCCGTTATTGGCAGGCCGCTTGGCAACGTTGAAAGCTTGCTGTCATGAAAGGCTATGTTCTGATCCTGTACTACTCACGCCACGGTGCTGTCGCCGCTTTGGCGGATAAAATTGCTATTGGTGTGCAGCAAGCCGGTGTTGAAGCCCGGGTACGCTGCATCCCGCCACTGGATAGCACTCACGCCTGTAAACACGCTACAGTCAGCCCGCAAGAGCTGGCACAGTGCGACGGTTTAGCCTTTGGCAGCCCGGTGCGTTTTGGCAACATGGTGGCCGACGCCAAAGCCTTTTGGGACAGCACCACCAGCCTGTGGCTAAAAGGTGAACTTATTGACAAACCCGCCGGGGTTTTTACCTCTTCGGGTAGTATGCATGGTGGTAATGAAGCGACCTTGCTTAGTATGAGTCTGCCATTGTTACACCACGGCATGCTGCTTACCGGCATCCCGTACAGCGAGCCGGAGCTACATCAAACCCAAAGCGGCGGTACGCCCTATGGCCCAAGCCATGTCAGTGGCCACCACGCTGATAACAAACTGAGTATTGACGAGCAGCGTCTGGCGATTGGCTTTGGCAAGCGCCTGGCGACGCTGAGCCAGCAGTTAAAACAACACAGAGTATAACAATGACAACATCATCTTCTTCTGCAGTCGCAGTCCCCATGGCAGCACATACAGCGCGCTATTTACTGTTGGGCCGGCTGGGTTTTTTCGGCTTATGGTTATTACAGCCGCTGTGGATTTTATGGCTGGCTCCGCCACAGCTGGGAAATGCCTATGTGCTGTTGGCGCTGTTGTGGTTGCCATTATGGCTGCCGTTTTATGGCATTGTGAAAGGCCATGCCTACACGCTGGCCTGGGCCAATTTTATAGTGATGATTTACTTTTTGCACAGCCTGACTAATCTTTGGGTCGCCAGCGGTATGCACCTTTACCTGTCAGTGCTGGAATTGCTGTTAGCCAGTATGATGTTTATTGGCTGCACTTACTATGCGCGCTTTCGTGGCATGGAGCTGGGCCTTAAAATCCCCCGTTTAAAAGATGACCCACGCCGTTAAGGCGTGGCAGGCCGGCCCATATAAAAATTAAGTTGCCGGCCAATAAAACCGTTTTGTACAAGCTGTTCAAATTGTTGCTTCAGCCGCGCTGAGAGCGCTTCATCATAGTTACTCAGCGCACAATACACCGATGGCGGCTCTGACCAGAGCGCGTCAGCGGCAAAGCTGCTATCACCCGAGGTTTTTACATAAAAGTGGTAAGACAGATCGACCGTCATCACCACGTCAAGCCGGCCCTGCTTTAAGCGCATCAAATTACTTTCCAGCGAGTGAGCATCATCGCGGATCACATCACCTAAACGAAACACCTGCTCCAGCTCCGGGTAAGTAAAACCCCAGGTGGTACCCACCCGTTTACCGGCCAGATATTGAATAGCCGTCACCGGTTCACTTTCCTTACGCCGCACCATCAATTGTTGGGTGCTGAATAGTGGCCCTGTCCAGTTGAGTTTTTCCGGCTCATTCACCCAGTCCGGGTTTAAAAAGCAAGCCAGCTCAGCTTTACCGTCTCTAAGCCAGGGCTCTACCCGGGTGCGCGGCAGATTAAGGTAACTCACCCCGGCGCCAAGCTGTCTTGCCAGCTCGTCAATAATGTCTTTACTGATCCCGGCTTGTAAGCTGCCATCGGCAGCAAAAATGGCATAAGGCGGTGTATTGCTTTCGCTGACGATCGCTCTTAACTGTAGCGGCTGCTGTGCAGACAAGCAAGTGACATAACTCACATAACACGTTGTTACTAAAAGCAAAAACAACTTACTACTTTTGCGCATAACAGCCCCTTATCACCAGCGGGTTAGTCGTTTAGTTTAGGTTTGTCTGATACAGCTTAGTCAGTTTGCTCCAGCCATTCCACTTTTTCTATCTGGCTAAAACGACTGCTGATCTTATTGGCCGAGGTATGAATTTGCTTTACGTCCACCGCGGCCTGATCAATATGTTTAGCCAAATTATCAAAGCGGCCACGGAAACGGTCAAAATCTTCGGCCAGTTTAACCAGGTGTTCCTGAATCAAATGCACCTGGCGGCGGGTGGCATCATCTTTTAACACACTGCGCGCTGTGGTCAGTACCGCCATTAAGGTGGTGGGCGATGTAAGCCATACCCGACGCCGGTAAGCTTCTTCGACAATATCCGCATGATAGGCGTGCAGCTCGGCAAAGATGGCCTCAGCAGGCAGAAACATAATGGCGCCGTCGGCTGTTTCATTGGCAATAATGTATTTATCTGCAATATCATTAATATGCTTTTTAATATCCAGCTTAAACTGGCGCTGCGCCAGCTTGCGCTCTTCGCTGCTGTACTGCGGATCGGTCATCTTTTTGTAGCTTTCCAGCGGAAACTTGGCGTCTATGGCTATATCGCCGCTGGGCTTGGGTAAGAACAACATACAGTCGGCAATACGGCCATTGCTGAGTGTATGTTGCAGCGAAAAGTGCTGCTCTGGCAGGACATTGCGAATAAGCGCTGTCAGCTGCACTTCACCAAAGGCGCCACGTGAGCGCTTATCGGCAAGCACTTCTTGTAAGCTAACCACGTTAGTGGACAGCTCAGTAATCTTTTTTTGTGCATCGTCAATCAGCGCCAGCCGCTTAACAATGTCGGTAAAGGTTTGATTGGTTTTTTCAAAGCCATCGCTTAAGCGTTTTTCCACCTGACCGGCAATGTCTTTTAGCCGCTGGTCAATGCTCTGAGTCAGTTGCTTTACCTGCTCGGCCAGCATTATCGCCTGTTGCTGCAGGTTTTTACTCAGCTCAAAGCGCGCCGCTTGCTGGGTGTCGGTGATTTTTTGCAGCACCTGCAGTAAATGCTCCTGTTGCTGTTGCTGTAACTGCTGGCGCTGCTGATGTAATTGCTCCAGTAACTGTTGCTGCCACTGACTTTGCTGCTGCAGCTGGTCTAACTTAAATTGCTGCAACTGTGCCGTCGCTGCCGAGCGGCGCATTAGCAAGACCAGCAGTAACACCAGGTTCAGGCTGATTAACGTACTCAGCAGATAAAACCAATGCGCTGTTGTCATAAAACTCCTTTACCGGCAAACCAGTGCCGGGGGCTCTGCGTATAAAGCGCAACTATACAATGTTATTAGCAGTACCATGAAGCAACTGGCATTATTTCCACTTAACAGTTTTATTTTACCCGGTGGGCGCATGCGCCTTCGGGTGTTTGAACCACGCTATGTCCGACTGGTTAGCGAGGCCAGTGCTGGTAAGCGTGACTTTGCCATGGCACAGGTAAACCCTTATGTTAGCCAACAGCACGAGGATCGCATATTACCCTTGGCTACCCGGGTGACAATTGAAGATTTCGAGCAGTTGGACGATGGCTTACTGGGTATTACCATCGCCGGGGTAGAAAAGGTGCACATCGTTAAACGCTGGCAAGAAGCCGATAAACTGAATGTAGCTGAAGTGAAGGTGCTGGACAGCTGGCCGTCCCAAGCCGTTGCGCCTGAGTATCATGAGCTCACTGTGCAGTTACAAAAAATGCTGAAGCACTATCCCTCGCTGCAACAGCTCTACCCAGAGCCTAAATATGCTGATGCAGCCTGGGTAGCATCGCGTTATCTGGAGTTGTTGCCTATGCAACCGGCGTTAAAACAGCAATTAGCGCTGCAAAACAGCCCGGCACCTTGCCTCGACAGCTTGCAGGCCTGGCTGGCACATCAGGCCTGAGCCGCACTCACTCTGTTGTACGCCGCCTGCTCGTCGTCCAGAATAATGGCGACCACCTGCCAATCTTGCTGGCTTTTTTGTAGGGTATAGGAGGTGTGACAGGTAAATAACACCTGACCGCTCTGTTGGTAAAAGCGCCAGTACAGGCTGACAAAATATAATTGCTCTGACAATCGAAGTTGATGTTGCAATATGGGTTCAGCATCTACTACCCCTAGCGCGCGATATTTCTCTACCTGCGATAAAATATGGCTGTGCAGCGCATCGTTATCCATTAACAGGGTTTTATTATCACCTGATAACAACATACTGGGCAGCGAGATAAAATCACTAAAAGCAGCAGTGTCTGCATTCACATAGGCTTTGGCGTAACGCTGAAAAAAATCGGCAATACTTTGCATCTTGATATCCCGTTATTAACTGATGCCCAGGTATTTGTGCACCTGCACACTTAAGCGCCAGTTATGTTGCTTGCACATAGCAATAGCAAGCTCAGTAGCACGCTGCTGCTGGCTGATTGGCTGTAAATAAATCAGCTTAGCTACAGTGTCCGTATGTTGCAATAACTGCAACAACTCATCAATGTGCTTTTGCATTGCCACCGGGTGTTTAATCTCGTTCGCCCGGTCCAGTGCACTTTGCAATACCTTATAACCACCGGCCATATTGACCTTAGGCGATACCGTAACCCAGGTTTGCAGCGGTGCTTTTATTTCGAAAGTGCCGCTGGTTTCAATTTGCGTACTATAGCCGGCATCATGCAAGGCTTCACACAACGGGTTTAAGTCGAACATACAGGGCTCACCGCCGGTAATCACTACATGCTTGGCCTGATAGCCCTTTTCGTTAAACAGTTGCAGCAGCTGTGCTGGCGTTACCCCTGCCCAGTGCTCTGTCTCGACGGTTTTTACTACAATATCGCCCAGGCTTTGCTTAAGCTCAGGTTTTACTTCCCAGGTATGTTTGGTATCACACCAGCTGCAGCCCACCGGGCAGCCCTGCAAGCGGATAAAAATCGCTGGCGCGCCGGTAAAGCTGCCCTCGCCCTGAATGGTTTCAAAAACCTCGTTAACCTTATACACGCTGTGCTTTACCCTTTAGCCTGTGGCTGAATTACTGTACAATGCGCGCCCGCCCAAAGGCGACGCTTTACCAATACGCTGCATTATACAAGAGAGAGCCTGCTATGCCGAACAAAGTTGTGGTGATTTACTCCGGTGGGATGGATTCATTCACCGTGTTACACAAAGCCGTGCGGGCAGGCCATGATGTCTATGCTCTTTCATTTAATTATGGCCAGCGCCATGTAAAAGAATTGCAGTGCGCTGCCACCGTGTGTCAGCAGCTTGGCATTAAGCATAAAATTGTTGATATCTCCGCCATTAACCAGCTACTGGCGGGCTCATCGTTAACCGACAATATCGACATACCCGAAGGCCACTATGCGGCAGATAATATGAAATCGACGGTAGTGCCTAACCGCAATATGATTTTATTGTCGCTGGCGGTCGGTTATGCCGTGTCGATTGGCGCTAACCAGGTGTATTACGGCGCCCACAGCGGCGATCACTTTATTTACCCGGATTGCCGGCCGGAATTTGTGCAAAAAATGCATGATGTCTGTCAGATAGCCAACTATGAACCGGTGGATATCGTCAGCCCCTATTTGCAGCAAACCAAAATTGAAATTCTGGCTGATGGCCTGGCGATGGGGCTGGACTATAGCCAAACCTGGACCTGCTACAACGGCCGGGAGAAAGCCTGTGGTAAATGCGGTTCTTGTCAGGAGCGGTTAGAAGCCTTTGCTCTTAACCAGACCACGGATCCGCTACCGTACGAATAGCCCGACGCGCTGATCCAGACCTGCTGGTTATAACATATAGAAAAGCGGCCTTGTGGCCGCTTTTGTTGTCTCTATAATGACGAAAATTTTCGCTGGAGCAAGAACCTATGTTGGCTTTTTGGTTTGCCATTCCTTTTTGGCAACGGGTGTTAGGGGCATTGCTGCTGGGTGTGCTCACCGGCGTATTGCTGGGTGAACAGGCCACAGCGCTAAAACCCTTGGGCACCTTATTTATCAATGCCATACGCATGTTAGTGGTGCCGCTGGTATTTTTTGCCCTGATTAGCAGCATTACCTCGCTGGCCGATAACAGCAAAATGCAACGCCTGGCGTTTAAAACCATTGGTTTGTTTTTATTTACCGCGCTGATAGCCAGCTTAATTGGCCTTACAGTAGGTTCGCTGATGCCGTGGGATAACGCCATGCAGTTAACCGCCGCTGAGGTAAAACCGCGTGAGATCCCGCCAGTGGCCGATGTGCTGACCAACCTTATTCCGACTAACCCGTTGGCCGCTATGGTAAATGGCAATATTCTGCAAATAATTGTATTCGCTGCCATTATTGGCATCGCTATTAATAAAGTTGGCGACAAAGCGCTACCGATGAAAAAGGTGCTGTTATCGGGTGCCGACATTATGTTTCAGGTTACCCGTATGGTGCTGGAGCTTACGCCGCTGGGCGTATTTGGCTTAATGGCCTGGGCGGTCGGCAGCTATGGCCTGGCAACCTTGCTGCCGTTGGGGCAGTTTATTATTGCCGTTTATATTGGCTGCGTTATTCATATTCTGTTTACCTATGGCGGCCTGGTTAAACTGTTTGGCGGTATGCGTGTGTGCGACTACTTTAAAGCCATACTGCCAGCACAGTTAGTGGCGTATAGCAGTGCCAGCAGTTACGGTACCTTGCCGGTAAGCCATAAAGTGGTAACAGAAAATCTAAAGGTATCAAAAGACTATGCCAGTTTTGTGCTGCCGCTGGGCGCCACCATTAACATGGATGGCTGTGGCGGCATCTACCCGGCGATAGCCGCAATATTTATCGCTCAGTTATATGGTATTGATCTTAGCGCGCTGGATTATCTGTTAATCGCCGGCACCGCCACCCTAGCGTCAGTGGGCACCGCTGGCGTACCCGGCACTGCCATGGTGATGCTCACTGTTACTCTAAGCGTGGTCGGTCTGCCTTTAGAGGGGATTGCCTTTATCGCTGCGGTAGACCGCATTATTGATATGATGCGCACCGCCACTAATGTGACCGGCGATACCATGGTGGCGTTGGTGGTTGGCCGCACTGAGGGCCTGATTGACACCCAATTAGTTGACGCTCAATTAGCTAATAGGCCGCAGCGGTAGTTTCACTGCGGCATACTGAGCCTATTTTGCTACATCTGGCTTTTTGCTAAATCAGGCTGCGCTAAACAGGTTTTGGTGCAGCTGCTTTACTACTGCCGGCGCATCGGCATCCTGCACTAAAAAGCACAGGTTATGTTTCGAGGCGCCATGGCAAATCAGCCGCATGTTAATGCGCTCCAGCGTATTAAATAAATCGCCGGTTACGCCTTTGCTGCTGTGCAAATGGTTGCCAATTACCGCCACCAGACTTAAGCCCTGCTCCACACTGACATCGCAGAAGCTACGCAGCTCCGCCAGCGCCGGCTCTACCGATGCACTAAACGCGCTGGTCATGCCGCCTTCATCTAAGGTGAGTGCCACACTGATCTCTGAGGTGGTAACTAAATCTACCGAAATCTGATGCCGGCTTAAGGTATCAAACACCCGGGTTAAAAAGCCGGCAGCGTGCAACATGGCCGGGCTTTTTACCGTGATCAGGGTTTGTGATTTTCTCAGGGCGATAGCGCGGTATGGCGGGCGCTCTTTTACGTCTTTGGCAATCCAGGTGCCACCGGCTTCTGGCTCGCGGCTGGAGCCGACAAAGACACCAATATTACGCCGCATCGCCGGGATTAACGTGGCTGGATGCAGCACCTTGGCGCCAAAAGTGGCCATTTCGGCCGCTTCATCAAAGCTTATTTCTTTAATGCAGCGCGCCTGCTCGGTTAAACGTGGATCGGTAGTAAAAATGCCGACCACATCGGTCCAGATTTGCACCACACTGGCCGCCAGCGCTTCGCCAAATAAAGCCGCGCTGTAATCAGAGCCCCCCCGGCCCAGCGTCGTGGTTTGACCGGCGTCATCGGCACCAATAAAGCCTTGCGTCACCACGATGTTATCGGCCAATAGCGGTTGAAGCTGCAGTGCAGCTAACTGGCTAATTTGGCCAATTTGTGGCTCACCTTTACCAAAACGGCTGTCGGTGCGCATAACACGGCGTGCATCAAAACATAACCCCGCCGCACCGCGCTCACGCAGTACCTGAGCAAACAGCACCGAACTTAACCGCTCGCCAAAGCTTTGAATTTCATCTTTGTGCGCGCCGCTATACACAGCACCGCCCTGCTCAATCAGCTCTTTAAGCGCACTTAGCAGGGTATCAATATCAGCGGCAACCTGCTGCGGCTGTTGCAGGCGTTGCAGTACAGCAAGCGTAATGCGCTCTATACCCTGATAACAGGCATAGCGCTCGCTGATGTCGGTATGTTTGGTGATATCGACTAATAAATTAGTCACGCCAGAGCTGGCACTGACGACAACCAACCGGATCGCAGGGTCGTTCAGAATAATGTCGGCACAGCGCGACATCGCATCGAAATCGGCCACACTGGTGCCGCCAAATTTCGCAACAATAAGCTTAGACAAGGGGTCTCTCCTTATAAAACATAATAAGCAGAGCATGGCATTTGCTAACAGCAAAACGAGAATGACACAGACGGCTTCTGTACACTGTAGTTAACAAAGGCCAGAAGCTCTCCACCGCAATTTCAGGTGACAGTCGTAAGGATTCAGCCTTAACGACCGGAATACGACGCTCTATATCGGCGTATCCCTCGGCGTTAGTCCCCCTCATTCAGGCTACGATGTATAGACATCTGTCCTGAACTACCTGGCTAACGCACCTCTTCTGGTCTATCAGATTCGATTGACGGGCGACACCTTACCCTGTTTTACCGCCCCAGGCAATAGCCTTTTAGCCGTCTAAACAAAGTTTTTCCTTATCCCCGCTGTTGCGTCTGCCAGCGCTTATATAGTGCCGCTTATGGTATCGCGTTAACCTGAACAAATCCTTAGCCGGCATAAAATAATTTCGGCCGTACTGACAATAGATTAATAATTGCGGTTAATTTTTTTCAGTTGGCTGACAAACTCATCCATATCGGCTTCATTTTTAGCATCACTATGCCATTTATTGTGAAACCCCAGCGTAAGCTGAACCTTGTTATTACTCAGGTACACCTCGTAACCGTCAAAACCGGCATTCACGGTAATACCGTCCAGGGTAAAGCCGGCACCTAATTCGTTGTTAACAGCAGTGCCGTGTTTTTCGACTTTGCCATATACGCTTAATAAAAACTTACCATCCAGTTCATTTTGCATCTGTTATCTCCGATTAAAACATTTGCACCAGTTTGCAGCTGATACGGGCTAAAGGTATAGTCCGGCTGTGTTAAAAGGAGAAATATATGCACAAAAGCCTAATTACAACCGCTGTTGCCCTGACATTTTCTGCCGCTTCTGTTAACGCCAACGTTGTTCAGGACGCACCACTGGTGTCTATTGCCAGCCACGATGCTTACTTTGACAATCTGCGTGCCCACTGCGGTAAAGCCTATGAGGGTAAAGTGGTAATGGACAACCCCAAAAGCCCAGGCTTTGAAGGCAGACTCGTTATGCATGTACGTAACTGTACAGACCGCCAGCTACAGATCCCGTTCCATGTCGGTGACGACCACTCACGCACTTGGATCATCACTAAAACCGGCTCCGGTTTAAGCTTAAAGCACGATCATCGCAATAAAGATGGCAGTCATGATGTGTCGACTATGTACGGCGGCCATACTGTCGATGCTGGCTGGCCTACGGCACAAAGCTTCCCGGCAGATCAGTACTCGAAAGAGCTTTTTGTCCGTTTAGGTAACCCGCAATCGAATACCAACATCTGGCAAATGTACATTTACCCACAAACCTTCAGTTACCGTTTAATTCGCGAAGGTCGTGAGTTTCGTGTTGATTTTGATTTAACCAAACCCATGGCGTTACCGCCAACGCCATGGGGCTATAAAGACTGATTGCGCTTAGGCCGCGACCACCGCGCTGGTCGCTGCTTTTTTCTTACGTTAAGATAAAGCGTTTTTAAATGTCACGTCCGGCGTGGCGAATAACAATAATACATCACGGAGTCACTATGATTACCCTTTCCAGGTTCACGCAGCTGGTCGCCACTACCGCTGCCCTTACTCTGTTGGGCGCATGCTCTGAGCAGCCGGCCGACATAAAAACCACAGATACCCAACCAACAGCAACAGCACCTGTTACTGCCGAGTTTAGCCTGCCCGTGGTAAACCCACGTTTGGGCGAATATATTAAAACCTTATCGTCTGACGAGTTTCAGGGCCGCGCACCTGCCACTAAGGGCGAAGAGCTGACCGTCGCCTTTTTAGAAGATAACTTCCGCCGTATTGGCTTAAAACCCATCGATGGCGACAGCTATAAACAGCCGGTATCACTGGTACAAATTGATCCGGTGCAAGTCTCAGCGATGACACTAAGCGGCGACAGCCTGCCGGCCCAGTTTGCCTATCGCGATGATATGACCGCCTGGACCACCCGCGTCACAGAGCAAGTGCAGGTCACCGACAGCGAGATGGTGTTTGTTGGTTATGGTATTGTTGCGCCGGAATACGGTTGGAATGACTACGAAGGGCTGGATGTAAAAGGCAAAACCGTGGTGATGTTTGTTAACGATCCGGGCTTTGCCACCCAAGACCCGGCGCTGTTTAACGGTAACGCCATGACCTATTACGGCCGCTGGACCTATAAATTTGAAGAAGCCGCCCGTCAGGGCGCTGCCATGGCGCTGATTATCCATGAAACCGAGGCCGCCAGTTATGGCTGGGGTGTAGTCGCACATGGCTCACCGATTAAATTTGATTTAATCAACGAAAACAAAAATATGGATCGCGCCGAAATTGAAGGCTGGATCACTACCGAGTCGGCAGAAAAACTGTTTGCCAATATCGGCACCGATTTAGCCACTATGCATAAAAAAGCGCTGGAAAAAGACTTTGCCCCAGTGCCACTTAATGCCAAAGCCTCGGTCAGTGTGAAAAACAACCTGCGCGAACTCACCTCCAGTAACGTGGTGGGCTATATCGAAGGCAGCAAATACCCTGACGAGTACGTGCTGTACATGGCGCACTGGGATCATCTGGGAATGGATTTTTCCAACCCGAATAACAAAGTATTTAATGGCGCCCAGGATAACGCCTCGGGTACCGGCGGCTTACTGGCACTGGCTGAGTATTTTACCCAACAGGCACAGCCTGAGCGCTCAGTGGTTTTTGTTGCCGTCACCGCCGAAGAGCGTGGCTTATTAGGTTCAGCCTGGTATGCCGCTAACCCGGTATTTCCGCTGGAGAAAACTGTTGTCGGCATCAATATGGACGTGATGAATGTGTACGGCCCAATGAAAGATATGGTGATCGTTGGCCTTGGCAATAACAACGCCGAAGATATTTTAATTAAATACACCCAGCAACAGGGCCGCTACGCGGTGCGCGAGCATAATCCGGAAGCCGGTATTGCCTATCGTTCAGACCATTTTAACCTGTCGAAAAAAGGTGTACCTATCCTGTACGCAAAAGGCGGCAACGACCATTTTGAGAAAGGCGCCGACTGGGGCAAAGCGCAGCGCGCGGAATACAACAGCTGCTGCTACCACAAAGTAGGCGATGAATGGAGCGATGACTGGGATTTACGTGGTGCCCAGCAAGACTTAATGCTGTTTTATCAGGTAGGTAACGAGTTGGCTAATAGCCGCACCTGGCCAAACTGGCATGAGGGCAACGAGTTTCGTGCCATCCGCGATGCTTCATCAGCTGCGCGCAAGCAATAAGCGATAGTTAAGGTGTCAACGCACTCAGGGCAGCTTCGGCTGCCCTTTTTCTTTGCCTTGCGAACTAAACAGCAATGGCTCTGCCGTGATACAGAACACAGCAGGCAAAAGCCGCACAACGTGATATATTCATTGCCTATTCAGACACTTCGGCCTAATGTCGATGCATAGTTTTAAGGAATAATATTATGCGCCGCTGGCACAAAGCATTACTCATAGCGCTGGCTATCGTGCTGCTGGTACTGGCAGTGGCGTATCGCTATGTGCAAAAAGCACTGGCGGCGCTGCCTGTACAGCAATTGCAATATGAGATAAGCAGCCTGAGTTTACATGGGCTTACGCTTAGCAACCTCAGCTTTGTCATGACAGAGCCCGACCTACAGGTAACACTGGATAAACTTAACCTGAGCTGGCGCTTTAACGATGCCAAACTCACATCAGTGCAACTGGTTGGCGGTGACATTCGGCTTAACACCTGGACAGCGTCTGATAACGCAGATACTGCCAAAACCGCAGAAACTGGCGGCTTTATACAAAGCTGGCAGTTACCCGCTGCGTTACCTGATACTATCTTGCTGGAAAAACTGAACCTCACTCTGCCTTGTGCTACAGACACTTGCCGTTACCAGCTAAGTGGCCACAGCCGTGTTAATCAGCAGACGCTGGATTTTCAACTACAACTGGCCGATGCCGGTAGCCCCTTGCATCAGCGGTTAAGCCTTGCAGGCAGCTACGCCAGTGAGCAGCAATTACCGCAGCTTAATGCCCAATTACAGCTGGATGACAGCGCTACCCTGACGCTGCGCCAGCAGATCAGCACACAGCAGAACACCGATATCGGCATTGACGGCGAGTTATCGCTGCAAATAGCGCCGCCCTCGCCCTGGTTGCGTCAGCAGCTTAAACTGTGGCAACTGCCACTGCCCGATGATGCACTCGCACATTTTACCGCCCCGGTATCGGTGCAAAGCCAATGGCAACTTACCCTACCGTCACAGCAGGGTTTGGCGGCACTGGCCAGCGCTGCCAGTGGTGATTGGCAATTACAGGCTCATCTGCCCAGCCCTTTTGCTGTGCCGGGTATTGGCTTACTGCAAGGCGATCTAACGGCTGCGGTGGCGATAACACAAGGCGAGCTGAGCCAATATCAGCTTGAGGCCAAGCTTAATCTGACTGAGCCAATGCTACCGCAGGCGCTGTCTGAACTGGGTATTGATACCAATAAGCTGACTATGCATGTAACAAGCGAGGGCGCAGCGCAGCTTAATGCGCTACCGCTGCAATTTAGCTTGGCCACCGAGGGCCCGACCCAAATGCGGTTAACCGCGAGTGCCAACCTTAATGCCACGCCGCCTTTTAGCGCCAGCATTCAACACGCTAACCTGCAGCTGAACCAACCTCAGCTGAGCAGCGAACTGCTACAACTTAACACTGTGCAGCTGCAAAGCCGCTTTAATGCCTATTGGCTTGCTGACAGCTGGCAGCTGGACCTGCAAGAATTAACCACCAATGTTGCCAGCGCCGGCTTGCAAGATGCAAAAGCTCAGCGGCTGCGCTTTACCAGCCACAATAGCCGGCTTAGCGGCGATGCCGCCTTTAGCGAGATTAAGCTTAACGCATCAGCCGAACTGAACATCGACAACCTGCAGCACAGCGCCATTAAACCTTTGGCCTGGCAGTGGCAGTTAAGTGCAGATGGCAAGCTTAGCGAATTAGCCATTAATGGCCGTGTAAGCAACAGCGCAGGTTTTGGCGTGGCGCATCAGCTAGCTTATACCCCAGACGCTACCAAGCTTAACTGGCAACTGGACGAGCTGTTTCTACTGGCGGGTAACCCTTTGGCCGCTACCCTTAACGACTGGCCAGCCTTGCTTGAGCTTAACCGTGGCCGCTTTAGCGGCCGTGGCAGTGCCATGGTAGCCGCACAAACGGAGGCCCAGGCGGAGCTGACATTATCTGGTGTTAGCGGCATTTATGATCGCAGTCTGTTTAAAGACGCCAGCGCTACTTTTGTCGCCAATTATCAGGACGATAAGCTCACCGTCAGCACTGAGCAAAGCCGTATTGGTGAAATAAACCATGGCATTGTTGCCGGCCCGCTGCTGCTATCGGCAAGTTATCAGGCTGGTGCCGATGCGTTAAGCACCGGCACCCTGGATATCGGTCAACTGCAACTGGCATTGATGGGTGGCAGTGTCTCGCTACAGCCGCAGCAACTTAAACTGGCCGATCACGAGCAACTGCTGCAATTGGAGCTAAAACAGCTGGCGTTAAGTCAATTACTGCAGCAGCACCCCAGCACCGATGTCAGCGGTAGCGGCAGCTTATCTGGCCGTATTCCGCTGTTATTAAGCAGCAAAGGCGCCAGTGTGCAACAAGGTGTTATTGCGGCAGAAAGCCCGGGCGGCCAGTTGCAATACCGGCCAGCCACGGCGCAAAGCATGGCGGCGACGAATCCGGGCATGAAACTGGTGCTCGAAGCGCTGGATGATTTTCACTATTCAGTGTTATCCAGTAATGTCAGCTACGACGCTAGCGGTAAACTGCTGCTGGCATTACAGTTACAGGGTAAAAATCCGGCATTAGAGCAAGGCCGGGCCATTAACCTAAACATTAATCTGGAAGAGGACATCCCCGCCCTTATCACCAGTTTGCAGTTAAGCAGCCAGATAAGTGACGTGATTAAAAAGCGGGTGCAACAGAAATTACAACAGTCTGGCGCCAAAGGCGCTAACGGAGCAAAACCATGATAAAACCCCTGGGCAGTGCTGCAGTGCTTATACTGTTCGTGGCTGCCTGTACCCCCAAGGTGCAGGTCGCTATGCCGGCAGAGCCAATTAACATCAATCTGAATGTAAAAATTCAGCACGAAATTTATATTAAAGTAGATAAACAACTCGACGAGCTGTTTAGCGACGACAGCGGTTTATTCTAAGGAGCGACTTATGAAATTAAGCAATAAAATTAAGCTGTTGCTACTGCCTGTGCTGTTTGCAATCAGCCTGCCGGTAATGGCGATGACGCTACAACAAGCTATGGCCGCACTGGGAAATGCCAAAGCGCAGGGCCTGGTGGGCGAGCAAGCCAATGGCTATCTGGGTGTAGTGCAAAACAGCAGCGACGCGGCCGACATTGTCAAACTGATCAATGATGCCCGCCGTGCCGAATATGCCCGCTTAGCCCAGCAAAACAATATTGCGGTAGCTGATGTTGAGGCCATGGCCGGTAAAAAAGCCATTGAGCGTACCAGCGCTGGCCACTTTATTTTGCTTGACGGCAACTGGGTAAAAAAACCCTAATTCAGTCAGCAGGGTGCAAAGCGCCCTGCTAGGCTTTGCGATAGAAGGTTGATAAGGGCTTATTATGGCGCTTCGGCATTACTGTGCAGCATGGTTAGTTAGCCTCAGTAGTATGGCATGGGCACAGGGCGGGCAATTTGACGAGCTGGTGCGGCAAATTGAAAGTGGCGAGCGTTATTTTTTTAGTATTGCTGATTACAAGACTGCGCTGACAGAGCTGCAAAACGCCCTGCCCGCTGGCGATACCGAACGCAGCCAGATGTTTGACCGGTTAAAGTGTTCGCTGGGCTATTACGATCAACCCGAAGCCGGCCTTAGTTATAGCAATGAAAAAATGGCCGCGGCCAGAGCGCGTGGCGACAGTGAGGCGCTGGCCGATTATTATGTCTGCCGCTACTACCTGTTTAGCTTGCTTGGGCGCTCAGCTGAAGCAGAGCAAGAAGCCAGGCTAAGTTATCAGGCTGCCAGCGACAGTGAAAACCCGCTCAGCCTGGCCATCAGCTTAAGTCTGCTGGGCAACATTGACTCTTATCGTGGCAATTATGCCGATGCCATGCAGCACTATGTCACCGCTTACCAATTGCAGCGTGGCTTGGGCTATAAACCTTATATCAGTGATTTGGTGTTATCTATCGCGGCCACCTACCGCCGTATGGGGTTGTACCGTGATGCGCTGGACTACATTGAACAGGCAGAGCTGGAATTCTCCTCGCCGGACGAGGCCTTTCGTAATGCACTGATTATGCATGAAAAAGCCTACTCTCACGCTGAACTTGGCGACTATCAGCAGGCACTCAGCCTGTTTGAGCAGTCTATAGAGGTGTATCAGCAGTTAGACGAACCGCTGTGGCAAAGCTACAGCAAAGTGAACCTGGTATGGATCTATAACCTGCTTAAGCGTTACGACGAGGCACTAAGGCTTGCCAGCGAAGCCGAGCAGGAGCTTAGCCAGTTAAGCGGAGTGGATTTATCAGCACTTAACACCTACAAAGGGCTATTAGCGCTATACCGGGCACAAAGCCTGACGGCAACGGCGCGCGCCAGCCAGGCCTTACCCTACCTGCATGAAGCCGAAAGCTATTTAAATATTGAAGCAAACCCGCGTTATTTACTGCTGCTGTATCGGGCAAAAGCCCGCGCCCACGCCGCTAATAATGATAACGACACGGCCTATCAATGGCTTAGCCGCTATGTCGAGCTGGACCAACAGCAACAACAACAGGCCCGAGAGCAGCAAAGCCAACTGTTAAAAATTCAATTTGACTCAGCGCGCCAGCAAGAGCGCAATCAGCAGCTGGCGGCAGAAAAACAGCTGGTGCAGCAACATGTGGCATCTCTGCAACTGGCGCAGCGCTGGCAGTACGCCGCCCTTAGCCTGATTGCCCTGCTGCTGGTGATTTTATTCAGCTTCGCCGTGTCATTAAAACGGCGCAACCGTAAATTACACCGGCTGGCAATGACTGACGAGCTTACCGGTATCGCTAACCGGCGGCGCATTATGATGCAGGCCGAGCAAGAGCGCGTGAAAGCGATGGACTCCGCAAAACCACTCAGTTTTCTAATTCTTGATTTGGACCACTTTAAACAAGTGAATGACAAATATGGCCATGATGTTGGCGATACAGTACTGCAGCAAATGAGCCTGACGGTGTCATCTATGCTGCGTCAGCAAGATCACTTTGGCCGCACCGGCGGCGAAGAGTTTTTAATTGTGCTGCCCGACACCGACAGCGAGGCGGCGTTCACTATTGCCGAACGGCTGCGCCGTGCCATCAGCGACATCAGCTTCGCCGACACGCCCGGAAAAATGCGGGTTACCTGCAGTATAGGGCTTAGCCAGTTCAGGCCCGATGAGCCTTTAAACATCAGTTTAAGCCGCGCCGACGATGCCTTATACCAGGCCAAAGCGGCCGGGCGCGACCAAACTCATGCAGCGGCTTAACCCGACTTTGGTCTAATATCGGCCCGCCTCACCTTTTTGTACTATGCTTGGCTGACCCTAACCACAATAAAATCAACCACAACTGAGGCTAAAAGATGAATGCCATTTTTTTGATGTTGATGGGGCTTGGCGCTATGGCGCTGGGTTACTTCGTCTACTCCAAGTTTATTTGCGAGAAAATCTTTAAAGTTGACCCTAACTTCAGAACGCCAGCGCATGAAATGCAGGATGGCATCGATTATGTGCCTACCAACAAATATATTTTATGGGGCCACCATTTTACCTCTGTCGCCGGTGCAGCGCCGATAATCGGCCCTGCCATAGCGGTAATCTGGGGTTGGGTACCGGCCTTTTTGTGGGTGGTGTTTGGGACTATTTTCTTTGCCGGCGTGCATGATGCCGGCGCTATCTGGGCCAGCAGCCGCAATAAAGCCAAATCTATCGGCGCCTTAACCGGTGACATAGTCGGCAACCGCGCCCGCAGTATCTTTATGATCGTTATTTTCCTGGTGCTACTAATGGTAAACGCGGTGTTTGCCGTGGTGATTGCCGGTCAGTTAATTAATTTCCCTAGTGCCACTATTCCGGTGTGGGGCGCTATCGTGGTGGCGCTGATTATCGGTCAGCTTATTTACCGCAAAAATATGGGCCTGCTACTGGTGACTATCGTCGGTGTAATTGCATTGTACGGTATGATTTATATCGGCCCTATGCTGCCTATTTCACTGCCCGAAATGGTTGGCCCACTAAGCGACAACCAAACCTGGATCATCCTGCTATTTGTTTATGCCGCTATCGCGTCGTTACTGCCTGTATGGATGCTGCTGCAACCGCGTGACTACATTAACGGTATTCAACTGTTTATCGGTCTGGGTTTATTGTACGGTGCGGTTATTCTGGCCAGCCCGGACGTGGTGGCACCTGCCTTTAATACTGACGTGCCTGAAGGCACACCGTCTCTGATCCCGCTACTGTTTGTTACCATTGCCTGTGGCGCTATCTCTGGCTTCCATGGTTTGGTATCCAGCGGTACTACCTCTAAGCAAATTGATAAAGAGCCGGATGTGCGCTTTGTTGGTTACTTCGGTGCAGTCGGTGAAGGTTCACTGGCGCTGGCGGCCATTATTGCCGCTACCGCAGGTTTTGCTACCCTGGCCGACTGGCAGGCGATTTACCACAGCTTTGGCCAAGGCGGTGTGTCGGCCTTTATTAAAGGCGGCGCCAATATTCTGCAAAATGGCTTAGGTTTAGACACTGTGCTATCACAAACTCTGCTCACGGTAATGGTAGTGCTGTTTGCCGGTACGACGATGGACACCGGCCTGCGTCTGCAGCGCTATATCTTCCAGGAATGGGGCAGCATTTATAACATCAGCTGGATGCAAAAAGCGGCGCCGGCTACCTTATTGGCGGTAGGTTCTTGTTTACTGCTGGCCTTTGGTGCCGGTGGTGATGGCTCAGGCGGCTTAATGATTTGGCCATTGTTTGGCACCACCAACCAGTTACTGGCGGGCTTAACCCTGCTGGTGATCACGGTAATGCTGGTAAAACTGGGCCGGCCAATGTGGTACACGCTGGGCCCGTTGATGTTCCTGCTTACCATGACCACACTGGGCTTATTAATTCAGCTGAAAAGCTTCTACGAGAAAGGCGACTGGTTCCTGTTTACGCTGGACTTAATTATTCTGGTAGCGGCCGTGCTGGTGATTCTGGAGTCGAGCTCAGCGCTGACCAAGCAAATTAAAGCTAACAAAGCGAAAACTGCCGCGCAAAACACATGAGCTTAGATAAATTCAAGGCCTGGTTTCGCCAGGCCAGTTTTTATGCCGAAGAAGCCTACAACGCGCCCTATCGCAGTGCGATAGCGCGCGCCAAACGTGAGCAGGATGATTTATTTATGCTGCTCATTTTCTCAGAAATGATGGGTGTACCCAACCCCGCCAGTTATTACACACTTGAGCTGCAACCGCTGCTGCTGGAGCGCTTTCACGACTGGCATACCCGTATGGGCATGGAACACTCACCACTGGACAATATTAAATGCTGTTAACGGATAAACGCGTGCTGCTGATTGGCGGCAAAGGCGGCGTGGGTAAAACCACTACCTCATCAGCACTGGCAGTGCTGGCCGCCGAGCGCGGTAAAAAAGTGCTGCTGGTGTCTACCGATCCGGCGCACAGTTTAGCCGATGCCTTTGACCGTGACATTGGTGACAATATTACCCGCTTAGCAGGGAATTTAGACGGTTTAGAGCTCGACCCCGACCGCGAGGTAGAGCAGCATCTGGCTAAAGTGACTGCGCAGCTAAAGCGCTTTACCCGGCCGGAAATGTTTGGCGAAATTGAGCGGCAAATGCGCTTAACCCGCCAGTCACCCGGCGCGCAGGAAGCGGCGATGCTGGAGCGTATTGCTAATGTGATCGAGCTTGGCCTTAACGAGTATGATCTGGTTATTTTCGACACCGCGCCAACCGGCCATACCCTGCGCCTGTTAAGCCTGCCAGAAGCGATGGCCGCCTGGACCCAGGGCCTTTTAAACGCCAATAAGCGCTCAGAGAAGTTAGGCGATGTATTAGGCCATTTAACGCCCAAAGCCGGCAGGGATATCGACAGCCCGCTGGATGACCCAAACCAGCATGCCACCGCCGGCATGGATGAGCGCAACAAAGCCATCACCGAAACCTTATTAGCGCGCCAACGCTTGCTGCAACGCACCCGCGAGGTATTAACCGATGCCAGCCGCACTGCCCTGCTGTTTGTGTTAACGCCAGAAAAACTGCCAATCTTAGAAACCGGCCGTGCGGTGCAAAGCTTACAGCAAGAAAAACTGCCACTGGCCGGCCTGGTGGTAAACCGCATTCTGCCCGACAGCGCCGATGGCGATTTTCTCGCCGCCAGACGCGCGCAGGAAAAAGTGCATTTAGCTCAGATAGAACAGGATTTTGCCAAACTGCCACGCTACAAAGTACCGCTACAAGCCACTGATATTCAAGGGCTTAGCGCACTAGAGCATATGGCGGAGTTACTGAAGCAAGCCGGTTTATAGCTGACAAGAGCGAGTAAACCAGCGTTAACGAACGCTATGCACCTTAGCACAGCGTGAATAGAGAGCCCAACAGGCGCCTTTTTGCTTGCGGTTGTTAGCCGTCATAATTGATGTTTAACTTTGCAGCATCAAATAAAGTTACAAAGCCTTCTTCTTCAGACAGCTGCAAGAATACAGACAAACCTATCTCAGTCATGTTACTTGGAAACTGCTGAAAACCCGTTGTCACTGAAAAACTCACTGAGCCGGTCTGTTCATCCTGAATAATGCGTTGGGTTGCGATAAAGTTTTTTACCGCTTCATCTGAAAGTTTTAGTGTGTATTCAGTTTTTCCCACTGACCTTGAGAAAAAACCGACCTGCGGTGCGATTTTTTCTTCGCTAAGCAAAAGCAACGGAAAGGTAAACGCTCTGATGCCTTCATCAGTGGTAAGCTCAAGAACCATCTCAGCACTCGCTACATCAGCCAGAACAGGCTCATCAACGTGTATTTTTGCCCTAAGTTCCAAAGGCTCTAACGCTACAAAATCCTCTTTGCCAAATGTACTGAATTCGAGCATTGTTCCAAGCGGAACACTAGCGCAGCTGTTTAGTAAAGCGGCAACCAAAATAACAACAAACTTTGTCATATAAGCATCTTTGTTCGAAAGGTATTTCATATCAATATCGGCGGTTCTTAATGGTTTTCTCTAATTTCTGCACTAGCTTACCGCCTGAAAACTCAAAAACGACGGCATCATAATCATATCCCACGTATTCCTTATCACCGTTTGGCAGCTCTTTGGTAACAGAGCGTATTTCAGACTTTTTAACTTCAATAACGCTATTTACCCATGTAGCTTTAATCGGAAATTCACTTTCACCAAAAAAATGGACAGGATCAACGGACTCCGGATTTTCATCACATGCATTTTTAACTAAAGAGTTTAAATATAAAGTTCCATCACTTAATTCCCAAACAGCTTTGTATCCACGCCAGTTAGCGGAACACCATCCATCACGCTGCAGCATTAAAAGAATTTGGTCGTGACTAAACAAATCTTCTAACGGAGTGGATTCAATATCATGTGTAATCCCGTCAGCAATAAATTTATCTGGAATCTGGATTGTCGCTATAACCCCAAACGGAACTAAAAGGCTCAGTAAAATTAGAAATTTACTCATACTTTATCCTAATGACATAACATGCAGAGGGTCAGATCCAATTGTTGCAAAAGCCGGTTTATAACCGGCTTTGTTGTTTAGACGCTATGGCCGTCACCTTGCCCGCTTGCAGGCTTACCGATACCAAAAACTGCCCACCCATATCGCCTTGTAGGCGGTAAGACCAGGTTTCTAGCGTCTCGCCTTTAACCGGCTCGCCGGTATCCACGCCCAGCGTTTCAATATCTTTACTCACCGGCTCACCGGCCAGTGATAACAGCTCGATGCGATTCATACCGCAGCGTAATAATTTGCCGTTATCCAGCCGAAAGCCACAGGCTGAAGCGTTGTTGCTAAATATCAATAATGTCAGGCTGATAGCTAGGCCAAGGATCAATTTCATACGTGTTCTCCTGTAATTATCTGTGCTAATTACAGTGGCACAAATTAACTTAACGCCGCAGTAATTTACGAAAAATTTACAAAGCCAGAGGCAACCTCGCTAACGCTTTATCTTTACATCCACATTATTTTTCTTGAAATACCAAAGCATTACCGGTATTTCGATAATGCCGTAAGTGATCAGGGTAAACCAAAACCAGTTAACGTCAGCGACCACCAGGCTAAATAGCTGACCACTCCCCCAATATTTAGAGCCGACAATAGCCAGCGCCAGGCCGGAGGCAAACAGGTCATAAAAAGCAATTTTATTAAAGCTATTGCCGGCCAGCTTGGGGTACACCGAAAGATAAGCCACCAGAATAATAATGGCATTTAACACTATTACCGAGAATTCCGTACTTACCATGATTTAATCTGCCTTTATCCAAGAGTTACCAGGTGTAATCTAGTGCTAGCTATCAAGGTGTTAAGCCAAGCGCGAACCATTAGGCAGTGGCATATCTACCGTTGCAAGGACTACCGAACCATCAGGTTGATGAAAGCCAGTGACTAAACACTCTGACATAAAAGAGCCAATTTGTTTGGCGGGAAAATTGACCACGGCTAACACTTGCTTACCGATCAGGGTTTCTTTGCTATACAGATCCGTAATTTGTGCACTGGATTTTCTAATACCAATCTCGTCTCCGAAATCCACTTTTAGTTTAAAGGCTGGCTTTCGTGCCTGCGGAAAATCTTCAACATCAACAATAGTGCCGACGCGGATATCTACCCGTTGAAAATCTTCCCACACAATATTCTGCATAACGTGCCTTATTCAGATGTTAGGTAATTTAGCCTAAAAGTTAAAGCGCCTTACCCAGAGATGAGCCTATAACCACGCCAAAACTCATGATAAGGACTGCTGCGATAAACGCTGCCAGCACAATCAGGCCTACTTGTTGCGCTTTGGATACGCTGTTCCACCAATGTTTAAATGCGTTAATCATTTTGTTTCCCTTCACTTATTCCATACTCTTACGGCATATGGCTTAACTATTTTTATACTTGTACCGCCCTATAAAATACAAGTTACCTGAAGCGTTTAACTAACCAGATCTACGCCGGATAAAACCAGGCGTTTAGAATCAGGCCATGCTGCACTTCGTATACCACCATCACCTCATAAGGCTGTTCGGTCATACCATACACCCGCTCGTGGTCGATAACTTTGTTACCCACCACCATTCGCTGCAATACCTCGGCACGAAGCGCCGGAATAGTAAAACGCTCACTGGCGTAAAAGTGCGCCAGCGCATCTTTGCCGCTGATAGCCGGCTCCAGCGCCGGCATCCGGTAAATGCGGATATCGACATGGTAACAGGCAATAAAGGCCGCCAAATCTTTCGCGTTATAAGCCTCTAACTGACGCTGCACCGGTTGGCTTGCTTGCACAGTGTGCTCAGACATAACTAACTTGCCTCTCGACTCAGGCCCATAAAATACTCATAATAATCAGCCCCACCAGGGCGCTTACAGCCATAAAGTTATATACCGAGCTTACCAGCCAAAACTTTACCAAGGTTTTACCCCAGCTTTGCTGGTAGTAATACTTTTGGCACAGCAGTAAATACACTGGCATCCACAGCAATACGCCATTAGCTAGCCACTGCACACTGTGAGACAACCAGGCCAGGCTGATACTTTGCGCCAATAATTCCAGCGCCAGATACAGCACCGAAAACTGCAAAATAAAGCTGTGGCTATGCAGCGCCACGATTAAATGCTCCATGTAATAGCGCTCAGAGCGCAGATAAACCAGCTTTAGCAACAGTGCAAACAACGGCAGTAGCAACAGCATCATCTGTGGCGCCAGGCTAAAAAACTTATTAATCGCCTGCTTGGGGTTAGCACTTAACTGGGCAATTTTGCGCTCAAACTCGCTATTGGTCTCGCTTGATAACAATGGCAGTGCCATGGCCTGCTCCTTGGCATCTGTCTGCATCTGACTGAACAGTTCCTGTTGAAACTGCTCTGGCGAGACGGGTTCACCGCTGACGACTGAGGGTAAGTCTGCGCTGGCGTTATTAATGTTCAGCCCGTTGTCGGGCAATAACTTTGCCAGCAGCAAAAAGGCGATAATAGAGGTAAATAAATACAGCCGCAGCGGCGGCACATAAGGTACACGATGGCCGCTAACATAACGCTGGCTTAAATAGCCGGGGCGAAACCACAGCGGCAACAACGTACGCCAGACCCGGGTGTCCCAGTTACTGAATTCGCCAAAAAACTCTGTAACTACCCCGCTGACATTACGGATATAGCTTTTCTTTTCCTGCCCGCACTGATGACAAAAATCGCCCTGTAAGGTGGTAAAGCAGTTATCGCACTGACGAGCCAAGGTATCCATGTTGTTGCTCACACTGTT
The DNA here is from genome assembly GCA_040752955.1 of Pseudomonadota bacterium. Lineage (GTDB taxonomy): Bacteria > Pseudomonadota > Gammaproteobacteria > Enterobacterales > Alteromonadaceae > Alishewanella. The sequence goes on along the minus strand of JBFMHG010000002.1, from coordinate 340,841 downwards.
ATTCCTACGCCGATTCTACGTTAAGCAATTGTTTTAGCAATAGTTGTCCGCAGCACGCCAACGGACACTCAAACTGTCCGCGGACAGCGTAAACTCTAACATCAAACTTAATTTAGATAATAAATTCAACAAGTTAATTATTGGCATTAAAGCTGCTACATCAAAGCAGACGCTGCAACAACGCATCAGCAAGGATAATACATGATTCAGGGTACAGCTCAGCAAGACCATATTATTGCGCGCCCGGCAAAACCGGTTTGGCGCCGCTATTTGCCGCTGGCAGCAACCGGCACAGCGCTGGCGCTGTTAGCCGTTATGCTGTTTCAGGCCACAGGCCAAAGCGCCAGTCTGGTGTTACCGCGCGCCCAGCTGCAGTTTGCCACCGTACAACGCGGCGACTTAGTGCGTGATATCGCAGTGCAAGGCCGTATTGTCGCCGCCAACGCCCCAACCCTGTACAGCCAGGAAACCGGTCAGGTACAGCTGTTTAAACAGCCGGGCGAAGCCGTAACCCTGGGCGATTTACTGGCCAGAATTAGCAGCCCCACACTACAAAACGATTTACAGCAACAGCAGGCGGTGTTGGCCAGCATGCAAAGTGAGGCCGAGCGTGCGGTGCTGGCGGCGCGCGAGCAGCAGTTGGATATTGAACAGGTAATGAACAACGCTCAGGTAAACCTGCTGGCAGCAAAACGCGAGCTGGCGCGGGCTACGCAGTCGATAGAGATGGGCGTGATCCGCAAACTCGACTTTGATATTGCCAAAGACAATCTGACTAAAGCAGAGCTGGAATTTGATCACGCTAAACGCAAGGTGGCACTGGCAACAGATAAGCTGGCATTTGAGCAGCGCTCACGCGAGCAGGATATTCACCGCCAGCAGCTGGTGGTCAGTGAGCTTGAACGCAAGGTGGCCGCGCTGGATATTACTGCCCCCGTTACCGGCCAGTTGGGCAACTGGTTAGCCGAGCAGCAAAGCCATGTGCTACCCGGCCAGCCGCTGCTGACCGTGATCGATTTAAGCCAGTACGAGGCCGAGCTTACCGTACCAGAGAGCTATGCGCGTGATTTAGCCCCCGGCCAGCAGGTAGAGATTAACCTGGGTAACCAGCAGCTTAACGGAGAAATTAGCACTGTGGCGGCCGAAGTGCGCAATAACCAGGTAACCGCCAGAGTGCGTTTTAGCCAGGCCGACAGTACAGCGCTGCGCCAAAGCCAGCGCCTGACCGCCCGGGTGATCCTGGCCCACAAAGCCAATGTGCTGAAAATTGCCCGCGGCGACTTTGTCAGCTCTGGCGCCGGGCGCATTGCCTATCAGGTAGCGAATAACCAGGCTATTCGCAAGCCGGTTGAGCTGGGCACGCTGTCGGTGCAGTGGGTAGAAATTTTAAGCGGCGCCACTGAGGGCGAGCAGTGGGTTATCTCCAACCTTGGCGACTTTAAAGACGCCGAGCGGGTTAACCTGAACTAATAACACAGAACAATAAGGAATTACCATGATACAGCTGAGCAACTTAACCAAGGTGTTTCGCACCGAACTGATTGAAACCCATGCCCTGCGCCAGGTAAACCTGCAGGTCAACGAAGGCGAGTTTGCCGCCCTTACCGGCCCGTCCGGCTCAGGTAAGTCGACTTTGCTGAATATTCTTGGCACGCTGGAGCACTTTGACAGCGGCGACTATCTGCTCGATGGCCAGTCGGTTAGAGGTTTATCTGATGCCGCCTTATCTAAACTGCGCAATGAAAAAATCGGCTTTATCTTTCAAAGTTTTAACCTGATAAAAGACTTTAGCATCTACGACAATATCGAGCTGCCGCTACGCTATCGTGGCTTTAATGCCGCCGAGCGCAAACGCCGTATTGAGCAGGCACTGGAGCTGGTAGGCCTGCATGCCCGGCGCGATTATTTGCCAGGCCAGCTCTCTGGCGGTCAACAGCAGCGGGTCGCCATTGCCCGCGCCATTGCCGGTGAGCCGCGCATTTTGCTGGCTGACGAGCCCACCGGTAACCTGGATTCATTAATGGCCCGTCAGGTGATGGAACTGCTGGAAAAAATTAACCAGCAAGGCTGCACTATTTTAATGGTAACGCATGACCCGGATCAGGCCCGGCGCGCCGGCCGTCACATTCAGATCATCGACGGTCAGCTGCACGACAGCACGCTATACCAGCCGGTTGCGCTGGCACAAGGAGCCTGAACATGGACGCGCTGCAACACGCTTTAGCTCTGGCCGTACGTAATATTAAACGTGCGCCGCTACCCTACCTGTTAACCGTGCTTATTTTAAGCCTGGGCTTGGGGATGTTTTTCTCTAACGCGACGCTGTATTACTGGCTTAACCATGACCCTTTGCCAGACAAAAGCCATACCCTTTTTTACCCGCAAATAAACGCCACCTTACAGCCCTGTGACAGTTGCACCGAGCCGCTTCGGGTACTGAGTTATCAGGATGTGGCCAAGTTAAGCCGCAGTGATATTCCGTCGGCGCAAGCCGCCATGTATCAGTCGGCCGGTTATGCCCGCCTGCCCGCCAAAGCCGGCCAAACCCCAACACCGGTGCGCTTAAGGGTAACGCAGCGCGACTTTTTTACCCTGTTTAATGTGCCAATATTACACGGTGAGCGCTGGGCCGATGACAGCGCGCGGCGCGAACTTATTTTAGCCAAAGCCACCGCCGAGCGTTTTTTTGGCCGCAGCAATGTGGTAGGTGAAACTCTGCAGCTGGGCAATGAGCTGTTTAGCATTGCCGCCGTACTGGACGACTGGGCCATGCTGCCCAGGCTGTACGATGTCGCCAATGGCCTGGGCGCTTCGGCATCGGCCGATATCTATGTACCGTGGGAAACCGCTTACGATTTAGGGATCAAATCAAACACCACTACCATGTCGCGCGACAGCCGCGACTACAGTGACAACTTTGCCGTTAATGGCCGTGAAGGTGACTTTTTTCAGGCGCAGTTTTGGCTGCAGCTGGACAGCCCGGCGCAGGTAACGGCTTATCAGCAGTTTATGCGCCAATTAGTGCAAAGCGAAAAAGAAGCTGGCCGCCACCCAAGGCCCGAAGCCAACCGGCTTACCAATATGCGCGATATTACCGAGCACTTTAATGCCCGCAACCGCCAGTTAGATGCTTTTGCGCTGGTGTCCTTATTATTTTTAATCGTCTGCCTGTTTAATGCCAGCCACCTGGCACTAAACCGCTACCTGGCCAGCCAGTACGAGTTTGGCCTGCGCCGGGCGCTGGGTGCCAGCCGCAGCCAGTTGCAACAACTGGTGCTGGCCGATGTACTGGTTAGCAGCAGCCTGGCCTTTGTGCTGTCATTGCTGGTAGCCAGCGGCGCGATGGCACTGATTAGCAACCTGTTGCCGGCCACCCGCAGCTTAACGCAGTGGAGCCCTATGCTGCTTAGTGCTATGGCCATTACAGCTTTTGTCGCCAGTTATCTGGTTACCCTTTATCCGGCGCTGCGGGCGTCTTTTGGCAGCTTAAACCGTCAGTTGAAATAAACGGAGTTACCGATGAGCCTTTCGTTATTACTAAAATCGTTATTGCAGCGCAAAGTCATCACCGCGCTGCTGCTGGTACAACTGACGCTGACACTGGCACTACTGAGCAACAGTGTGCTGTTAAGCCAACAGGCGTATCAGCTGAGTAACCAGCCTACCGGCTTGCAGCTGGATACCACCTTAGCCATTGAGCTAAAACCAACCGATGATAACCTTATTGTGCATCCGGCGCTGGGCGAGCTGATCGGCCGCCAGCTAGCGGCACTTAAACAGATACCGGGTGTACGTTATGCCGCCTTTAGTAACCAGACACCACTGCTGTTTGGCGGTATGAATGGCGATGTTAATGTGCAGGATCAGGCCGATACGCGCCGGGTGGATATGGTGCCGTTTAACTTTGCTGAGGCTGAGCTGTTCGACACCCTGCAGATGACGTTACTGCATGGTCGCTGGTTAACGGCCGAAGATAAAAATGCCGGCAATATCGTGCTAACCGACAAGCTGGCGAAACAGCTGTTTGACCAAAGCGAACTGGCACTGGGCCAGCTCACCTCAGCCGGCACTGTGGTAGGCGTGGTAGCGGATATGATGTATCAGCGTTTTGCCAGCGATCAGTACTATGGTTTGTTTTTTAACAGCGACTTACGCCGCGCCGATTATGGCTATCGCTTGCTACTGCAGGTTGATAAGGCGGCCGTTAACGCCGTGCGCGAACAGCTAAGCACGGTGCTGCGCGATGTAGAGCCGGAAATTGATATCCGCCAGATTGTCAGCCTGCGCCAACTGCACCGTGATGTGTTTGAACAAGAGCGCGGCCTGGCTATTTTATTGTCGGTATTAAGTGCGCTGATGCTACTGGTGGCGATGATCTCTGCCTACAGCCATGCGCTGTTTCACGGCGTACAGCAGCAAAATGAAATTGGCATAAAACGGGCGCTGGGTGCCAGTAAACAGCGCATCTTGTTGGAAGTATTCAGTGAAAGCTGGTTTACCACAACAATGGGTGCCGTGCTTGGCTTACTGGCCAGTTACCTGCTGCAGCAGCAACTGGCCAAGGTCATTACACTGCCGGCGCTGCCACTATGGTTGCCGGTGATTGCCGCCCTGCTGCTGCTACTTTGTGTCACTGTTGCAACATGGTATCCTGCGGCCATTGCCACCCGGGTATCACCGGCCACTGCTACTAAAGCCTTATAAACTATGCTGAAATTATTGGTGATTGACGATAATCAACCGATTTGCCAGGCACTGCAAACCTTGTTTGCGCTGCAAGGCTATCAGGTACTGTGCGCCGGCTCGCCAGAGCAGGCCTGGCAGCTATTGGCGGCACACCAGATTGAGCTGATTTTGCAGGACATGAACTTTAGCGCCGGCCAGATGCAGGGGGAACAGGGTAAAACCTTGTTTTACCAGCTACGCCAGCAGTATCCGGCTATTCCTATCGTACTGATGACTGCCTGGACTCAGCTGGAAATGGTGGTCGAGTTGGTAAAAGCAGGCGCTACAGATTACATCGCCAAACCCTGGGATGATCAGCGTCTGCTACTTACCGTAGCCAATGCGCTAAAGTTACAGCAACTGACACTGCAGCAGCAAAAGGCCGAGCAGGCACGCCATAACAGCTTTGCCGGTAAAGACTTATGCGGCCTGGTATTTGCCAGCAGCCAAATGCAGCAGCTGTTACAGATGGCGCTGCAACTGGCGCCGTCAAACGCCGCGGTGCTGATCACCGGCCCCAATGGGGCTGGCAAAGAAGGCATTGCCAATGTGCTGCATGCCAATTCCAACCGGCGCAATAAAGCCTTTATCAAGCTGAATATGGGCGCGCTGCCCAGCGATTTAATGGAAGCTGAGCTGTTTGGTGCCGAAGCCGGTGCCTATAGCGGCGCCACTAAAACCCGTATTGGCCGCTTTGAGGCCGCCGATGGCGGCAGTCTGTTTTTAGATGAAATTGGCAATTTGTCACTGGCCGGTCAGGCCAAGTTACTGCGTGTACTGCAAACCGGCGAGTTCGAGCGCTTAGGCTCAAGTGTCACGCGCAAAGTGGATGTTCGGCTTATCAGTGCCACCAACACCGATTTAACGGCGGCTATAGGCCGCGGCGAATTTCGCCAGGATTTATACTACCGCATTAATGTGGTGCAGCTGACACTGCCAGCACTGGCAGAGCGTAAATACGACATTTTGCCACTGGCACGGCTGTTTTTAGCCGGTAAAAAAGCCCTAAGCAGCGAGGCTGAGCAGCTACTACAAAGCTACAACTGGCCGGGCAATGTGCGCGAGCTGCAAAATGTCTGTCAGCGCGCTTTACTGTTAAGTAGCAGCAGCGAGATCACCGCTCAGGATCTGGGCTTACCAGAAAGTGCCGGTAGCAAGCGGGCACTGGATGATATTGATCGCGCAGCATTGGAGCAAGCGCTACTGCAAGCTGGTGGCGTGGTCTCGCGCGCGGCGAAACAGCTGGGTATTAGCCGCCAGGCTTTGTACCGGCGCATGGAGTATTACGGCATTGCCGCGCCTTAACCGCCAACGTATGGCTAAAGTATTGCACCTGGGTAGCCAGCGCCGGCTTGACCTGTTGTGTCTGGCGCTAACTTCGCTACTGCTTGTGTTGCAGCAGTTTTACAGGCCTGACTGTCGTCTCAGCGCCGTTATTACTGCTGCCGGCATAGTGCTGGCGCTACTACAACGGTGGGCAATGGCGCCACTGTGGCGCGAAGTGAGCGCCGTTAACCTGCATGCACAAAACTTGCAGGATGGCAGCTTTAATACCAGCGCCAATCAACTTGTTGTGCATGAGTTAACTGCACTGGCAGACAACTTAAACCTGATGTCAGCCCAGCTGCGAGAAGAGCGGGCCACTCTGTACCAGCGTGAATTACTGCTGGACACCGTGTTACAAAGCAGCCCCAGTGCACTGCTACTGACCGACCGGCAAGACATTATCCTGATGAGTAACCCGGCAGCGCGCCAATTGCTAAGCCAGGGTAAAGCCTTCGACGGTGCCAGGCTTAACACTGTACTTAGCGCCCACCCACTGTTAGCACAGGCTATAGCCGCCCAACAGCAAGGCCTGCTGCATTTGCCGGATAACAGCATCTGGCATTTGTCGCTCAGTCAGTTTCAGTTAAATCAGCAGCAGCATCAGCTTATTTTACTCAAACCAATGACACGGGAAATTCAGCGTGAAGAGCTAAACGCCTGGAAAAAACTGCTCAGAGTAATAGGGCACGAGCTAAACAATACGCTAGCGCCACTGTCATCGCTGGCATTTAGCGGCGAGCAGCGTGCCAGAGCCTTACAACAAAACGAACTGGCAGGCCTGTTTAGCACTCTCAGCGAGCGCAGCCAAGCACTCAACCAATTTGTGCAGGGCTATATTCAGTTTGCCAAACTACCTCGCCCCAGCCTTAGCCCGGTTAACTGGCCCAGGCTGGTTAATCAGCTGCAGGATTTATACGAGTTTGAGCTGAGCGGCGACTTGCCTGTGCGTGCCTGGCAAGCTGATGCGCAGCAGCTGCAGCAGGCATTGCTGAATATTATTAAAAATGCGCATGAATCTGGCTCGGCGCCACAACTTGTCAGCTTGAGCTTTAGCGAACAGGCCACCGAGCTGTTAATCAGTGTACGCGATAATGGCGGTGGCATGAGTGACGAGCAGCTACAACATGCACTGGTGCCGTTTTATACCAGTAAAACCGCCGGCTCAGGCATAGGCTTAAGTTTATGCCGCGACATTATCGAAGCACATGGCGGTAGTATCAGGCTAACGAATATTCTTTTGGACACTTTCCAAATTGGACTACAGGTACAGTTAAGCCTGCCGCTACGGCCAGAGCACTCCTAGCGTTGTTAGTTGTATATTAGTTTAGCAACAGGCAATATAACTAAGTCGTAATGTATTGGCAGGTTATTATGCGGTTGACTGCAGTAGCACTGAGTTTCTACCTGATAGTTAATAGTGTATCCACAGCGGTACTGAGCGCTGAACACTTAAGCGATCATGAACAGTTTTGTCAGAACCGGCCTTCACCCGATACTACGACACTAAGCCAGAAGCCGGCTGGCTGCCTGATGCATATCGAGCAATCGCTGGCGTTATTGCCGGCAAATTCTGCCGCCTGGTACAAAGTAAAGTCTTACCAGTTGGATTATTACTTTGACAACCGCCACTTTGATGCCCTGTTTGCTGAGACCTCTGCCCTGCTGCAACAGCCGACACAGCCCGATGTGTTTTTGCTGCAACTTTACTTTTACCATGCTAAATCCTTGTTTTGGTTTAAACAGCCAGATGAGGCGAGGAAATTCGCCAACCTGGCAGTAAATAAACTTGAAGGGGTATTTGATACTTTTGGCTCGCCACTGCGGCTGGTCGAGCTGGCCAATTTGTATTACAGCCTGAATGATCCAACGCAAGCATTTAAACTGCTGGCATTGGCGGAGCAGAAATACGGCAAAAGTCGTAATCCGCTATTTTGGTTTGAGCTGTATTCAAACCAGGCGCTGATAAAACATCAATGGCAGGAGTTAGCAGCGGCGGAATCACTTCGTACTAAAGCCTTGGAGGCAGCCCTAAGCATTGGCCACAAAGGTAAGCTTATCGTTGCTTATGGCAATTTAGCCCGCACCCAACAGTTACAACAAAACTTTACGGCCGCTTATCAAAATTACCTACAGTCTCTGCAGTATTTTACCCCTGGTCAGGACGATAACCATTTTGCTATTTATCAGCTACGGTTGGCTGAAATAAGCTGGCAGCTTAAACAATACCGCCGCTCGGCAGGGCATTTAAAGCAGGTCAATGCCAGCATGCTAGGCGAGTATCATCTGGCGCTTTATCAAAAACTGATGAGCTCCCCGGAGCTAATGGTGGTTGTGCAACAAGATACTCATCCATCTCCACAATGATTATTGCCACAGCACCGGACAGTGTTTTTTCGCCGCTTTTTCCAGTAACTGCAACAAAGGCTGCGCTCGAACCGTGAGTGCAATATGGCGCTTTTGTGCTGCGTCCTGATCTGTATCGTCTTCATCGTTGGCCGATTTAGCCTGTTGGCGGGCTGCATACTGCGCCAGTCCAGTTCGTAGTGCTTCGAGCGCCGCTGCAACATCCTCAGCGTATAAAGCAGAGGGCACTTTATCGTCGCGCCCCATCATATCAAGAAGTTTAAATGCCACATCTGCGGTGTAGACAATATCTCCACTCGCTTTACTTTTGAAAGTTACAATCATTCTGCGCTCCTTGTACCGGCTATAGGCAGCCTGTCTATTTACTGCTAGGCTGAGCAATTGTCTAAGCATAACGTTAAAAGTCACCGTCATGTCAAAATATCTGCTCGCTATCGATCAGGGCTCCACCTCTAGCCGCGCCATAGTGTATAACCGCCAACTTGAGGTGGTGGCACAAGCGCAGCAGGAAATTAACTTGTATTACCCCAAGCCTGGTTGGGTAGAACAAGACCCCGAACAGCTGTGGCAAAGTGTGGTCAGCTGCATCCGTCAGGCGCTTAAGCAAGCTGCGCTGAGTGCCGCTGATATTGCCGCTTTAGGCATCACCAATCAGCGGGAAACGACCCTTTTATGGCATAAAGACACTGGCAACTGCGTATATCCGGCCATTGTCTGGCAAGACAGGCGCAGCGCTGATTATTGTCAGCAGTTAAAAATCAGCGGCCAGGAGCCGCTGCTACAGCAAAAAACCGGCCTGTTGGCCGATCCTTATTTCTCGGCGACTAAACTACACTGGCTGCTGGACAATGTTGCCGGCGCACGCCAGCAAGCAGAGCGTGACGAGCTGTGTTTTGGCACTGTCGACAGTTATCTGCTGTGGCGCCTGACGGGCGGCAACGTGCATGCCACTGACGCCAGCAATGCCAGCCGCACCCTGCTATTTAACCTACAACAGCAAGACTGGGACCGTGAGCTGTTAACGCTGTTTAGTATCCCGCGGCAACTGCTACCAAGCATTAAGGATAACGCCAGCCTGTTTGGCTACTCCACTACTGAACTGTTTGGCACTGCCATACCGGTATTAAGTATGATTGGCGATCAGCAAGCGGCGCTGCTGGGCCAGGCCTGCACCGCGCCGGGCATGAGTAAAAGTACCTATGGCACTGGCTGCTTTACTGTGGTCAATACCGGTAAAAAGGTGCTACGTAGCCAGCATAAACTATTAAGCACCCTGGCCTGGCAACTGAACGGCCAGGCGACCTATGCCCTGGAAGGCAGCATTTTTATGGCCGGCGCCACCGTGCAGTGGCTGCGCGACAAGCTCGGCGTGATACAAAAGGCCAGTGACACACAACACCTGGCCAGCCAAAGCCATTACCAGCAGTCGGAACTGTTGATCCCGGCCTTTACCGGCCTGGGGGCACCCTATTGGCAGCCTGAGGTAAAAGCGGCACTGCTTGGCATGACCCGCGACAGCGGTGCGCCACAACTTTGTGCTGCCGCACTATTAAGCGTGGCCTATCAAAGCCAGGATTTACTGCAGGCTATGCAAAGTGATGGCGTCAATATTAGCCAGCTGCGGGTTGATGGCGGCATGACGGTAAACCAATGGTTTTTGCAGGCGCTGGCCGATATGTGTCAACTTAAGGTTAAGCCCGCTGCCAACAGTGACGCCACCGCACTGGGCGCCGCCTTTTTGGCGGCATTGCAGCTGGGCTGGTTTACTAAGCTAACTGACATCAGCCAGGTATGGCGCGCTGGTCAGACGCTATCGCCACAGCTTAGCAATGACAGCGCACAGCAGTTACAGCAGCGCTGGCAGCGCGCAGTGTCATCGCTACTGGCGCTGGATCTGGCAATACATTAACGGCTGTAGTATGTTAACAGCGCTAAGCTGAAGGAGCAGAACGCCGATGCGTACCATACTAATTGCCGTGTTGGATGCGGCCAGCCCACAGGATAAGCACACCTTATTTAATGCGTTAACCCCGCTGGTGCAGACCGGCAGCGCTGGCGGCTATCAGCTGCAGTTAGCTGCAATGCCTTATGCATTTAAACGCAGTTTAGTCGTGCTGGAGCAGCTGATTACCCAGCATAAACCGGCGGTGCTGTTGCTGCTGGCACAAGATGCAGCACAAACACAAATCAGCCTGGAAAAGGTTGCGCTAAATATTAACCACTGCCTAAGTCCGGATCAGGATAACCAGACCGCCAAAGACAGCCTGACCGCACAACATGGCCCGGCCGCTTACTTTAGCAACCTGCCACTGGCTGCGCTGGTCAGTACCTTGCAACAGCAACAGATCCCGGCTCAATTGTCTTATCATGCCGGCACTGGCGTCGCCAACCATGCTTATTATGGTTTAATGCACTACATCAAACATCAGAACACTAACTTACAGGGTGCTCTGCTAAAACTGCCATTACTGCCAGAACAAGCTTGCCGCCTTGCAGGTGCTGCCAGCATGAGTGCGAAGCTTACCTGCGAGGCGCTAACACTGGTTACCCAGCAGTGCGCCAGCAGCACTGCCGCCATCAAGGCTGTTTAGCTAAGCGACTCAAGTTAAAAATATTTTTGTTTTGCTGAAAATTTCGCTTGCATAAAAATTAAGCGCTTATTAGAATGCGCACGCTCGAAAGGCAAGTCACCCGAAAGGGTGAACACGCAAAGCTTCAGGTCTAAGGTTGTCAGTAAGCTGACTTCTACGATAGCTGGGCTGCCGTCGCTAAGTGCGATGTTTATTCTGCTCTGTCAGAGTTAAACGACATGCCTTATGTCCTTTCGTGTTTTGCAACATCTGTTGCACTGATGATTGAACCTTAACTCATTTTGGAGCTTGAATATGAAAGCAAAATTATTCACTTTAGCCGCTGTTATCGCCACCACTTCATTTATCAGTGCCCCGGTTGCTGCCGACGACCAATTAGCTCAGTCAATCTGTTCTTATGTTGCTGCTGACAGCAAAAACAACCTGCGTAAAACGCTGTCTGACAACCGTTTACGCCTGCGTAACGTTTACGATGGTATCGTATGTGACGGTTTGCCACTGGTTCGTCATGCAATTAAGCACAACGCTGCTGATGCTGCTGGTTTTATCATCAGCCAGTTACCAGGTAGCCAGGTCGCTGCTTCAGGTGATATCGAATGGGCAACCAGCAATGGCTTTGGTTCATCACCAATCATCAACGCTATCAAAGAGCGTAGCGCCAGCTAATATATTCAGTTTAGTAAAAAGGCGCCCTACCGGCGCCTTTTTCATTTTAACTATTGGCTAGGCCTTTACCGTAAAACAGTGCTGCTTTACGTGCTCGGCAATACCAACACCGGCTTCCGACATGGTCAGGTAAGTTTGATCAGCGCCCGCTGCAATAATGTCACGCGCCTCATCGTTATGCATACTGTGCGAGACGATAAAGCCGGTAAAGCCGGCCGCTCTTAATTTTTTCGCAGCAATCATCTTGGCCTCAACATCATTCATGCTAAGAATAACGGCTTCAACCTTGCCAAAATCCAGCCCTTGCCAGAACACCTGATCTTCCGCGTCAGCATAAAAGATATTAATACCCTTTTTTTGGTGCTCTAGCACTTTTGCAGGGTCCGAGTCCATGGCGATAATCTTGCGACTGCTAGCCAGATAGTTATAGGCTGCAGTACCCGTGCGGCCCATACCCATAATAAGTACATCGGCGTCTGCTAACGACACCGGCTGTTCGTCCGGATGGCGAATATTACGTTCAAACTTCAGTAAGTTGTTGCATAACTTATCGTACAACGGGTGCGCCATGCGGTTAAGCGGAGCTGAAATGACAAAGGATATAGCAACTGTTAGTGCTAATGGAATAAGCCATTCGGGCAGAACTACACTGGCGACAATCAGACCAAACTCACTGTAGTTGGTTAAGCTAATACTGGCTAAAAAGGCACTACGCGCCCGCAGTTTAAACAAAATTAATAGCAAGAAGAACAGCAGCGCTTTCAGCGGCAGTAACAACGACATCACACCGGCAAACAACCAGGCGTTGGCGTCCGGTAAACCGTCGATACCGATCTGTAAGAAAAAACCGACCAGAAAAAACTCTTTAATACTCCAAAGCGATTTTGATAACTCACCTGCCCTGGGGTGTTTTGCCAGGATGGCACCAAATACCAAGGCGCCCAGTTCAGAGCTTAGGCCTACCATTTCAAAGCCTTTACCGCCAATCACTAACGCCAACAATAAACCAAACAAGATGAGTAAATCTTCATGACCACTGGCATCGAGCAGCTTGTAAAGTAATGGCCGCAGCAACGGCAAAGCAAACACCAGCAATGCCCAGGGTGACGGTGTAGTGCCATTCGCCAGGCTCATTACCAGCAATGCCAGCAAATCCTGTACGATCAGAATACCAATAGCCACGCGGCCATGAAAAGCACGGATCTCTCTTTTACCCTCCAGCACTTTGGCTGCCAGCACGGTACTGGAAAACGCCAGTGCCACGGCCAGCATTAACGCCTGATACCAGCTAACATCAAAAATAAACAGCACCGCCGGCAGGGTAAGAATAATCGATAAGGCAAAATGCAGCGTACTGCCGCCCAGTACCTCTGGCTTAACCAGACTACGCACATTGAGCTTTAAACCCACGGTAAATAGCAGTAGCAGTACCCCAAGATGCGCCACATGATGAATGATAGACGGCCCCTCGGCCGGCAAATCTAAATCAGCAGCCGTTGCTGAAATGACAAAACCGGCCAGTAAGTAGCCTACCAACGGTGGTAAGCCAATGGCGCGTACCAATAACCCCAAAGAAAAAGCAAACCCTATCCAAACTGCTTCAAGCATCCGTTAATTCCAGTTTTAAGTTGTTAGTAGATGTGTTATCAAAACTACGCACTTAGTGTGGATCATCAATATCCTGCTTTGCCGCAGCAATCTGATCCTCTTTCCGCCGGCCAAACAAACTCCCATTAGCCCGGTGTAGCCATTCATTATAAGTACGATGCACGCCACGGCGCATCGCAGAAGATGAGTTTTCCAAAATATCGATACCCACCAGCACTGCCACGACCATAACAGATAATTTGATCGCGACGAGATCCTGGCCAATGCCAATACATACGCCAATTGCCGCCAGCACCCATATTGTTGCCGCAGAGGTGACACCAATTACCATGCCATCACGCGCCAGCATCACACCGGCGCCTAAAAAACCCACCCCGGTAATCACCTGGCCGATAATGCGTGATGGATCGGTCATATTGCTGTTCACCGACATCGATGCGGCAATAAACACATAGGTACCCATCACAATAAGAATACTGGTGCGAATACCGGCCGGCTTACCACGCAGCTGCCGCTCCAGACCAATAATAAAGCCACACAGTAATGCTGTACCCAGCTCAGTCCAGGCAAAAGGACTGATACCAAACACCTGCTGCCAATCAACCATGGCTCTTCCTTAACGGTTACGTACCTGTTGTTTTGCTGCCTGCCATTCGGCCTGAGTAATAGGGCTGGTACTGCCCTCGCCGTTACCTGCCAGTTCAGCCTGACGCTCTCTTATAGCAACTTGTTGTAATATAGCTGCATTTTCAGCATCTGTACGCCGGTTCCAGTCAACTATTTCCGTAATATGACGATAACAGCCGACACAGACTTTATCGGCATTTAGCCGACAACAGGCAACACAGGGTGATTCAACCACAACTTCTCCCACCTTTATCGGTTTTAACCTGAGTTCTGACGCAAGATAATAGCGAAAAACTTAACTCTGATGCCAGTTTATGTCACTCTGATCCTGTATTTGATAACGATAAAAAAACACATCGCCAAGGAACCAACATATGAAAGCGTTCAAACCAAGCCTGCTGGCAATGATGCTCAGCAGCTTTTTTTTGCAGGCCGAAACCGACAAAACCCCGGCCTGGAATGTTAACGCCCCGCAGGGCCAGTTTAACGAGGTTAATATTAAGGTTAGTCAGGGCAGTTGGATGAACGTGGCAATAAGCCCGGATGGCAAGACAATCGCTTTTGACTTACTTGGCGATATCTATACCATGCCGGTGAGCGGCGGCAAGGCCAAACGCTTAACGCCGGATATTGGCTGGCAAATGCAGCCCACCTTTAGCCCGGATGGCAAATACATTGCTTACACCAGCGATGAAGGCGGCGGCGATAATATCTGGCTGATGAACGCTGACGGCAGCGGCCAGCGCGCAGTCACTACGGAAACCTTTCGTTTGCTAAACAGCCCGGCCTGGAGCCCGGACGGCGAGTTTATCGTTGCCCGTAAACACTTTACTGCCAGTCGCTCTTTAGGCGCCGGGGAAATTTGGCAGTACCATAAAACCGGCGGTAGCGGCATTATGCTGACCGAGCGGCCCAATGATCAAAAAGACTTAGGCGAGCCGGCGTTTTCACCCGATGGCAAGTACATTTACTTTTCGCAGGATGATACGCCGGGTAAAACCTTCCATTACAGCAAAGACTCTGAAAGTGGTATTTATAAAATAAAGCGCTTTGAGCGCGAAAGCGGTAAATGGGAAGTGGTATTAGATGGCGCCGGTGGCGCTATCCGCCCCACGCCGTCACCGGATGGTAAATACCTGGCCTATATCCGCCGGGTAGATTTTCAAAGCACGCTGTTTTTATACGACCTGCAAAGCGGCGAGCATATTAAATTCTATGACGGTTTAGACCGTGATATGCAGGAAACCTGGGCCATTCATGGCGTTTATCCTACACTGGCCTGGACACCAGATAACAAAGCGCTGTTGTTTTGGGCCGGTGGCGAAATTAAAAAGCTCATTGTTGCCGACAAAAAGCTGGCGACAGTGCCGTTTAGCGTAGATACCAGCAAACAAATACAAACTGCAGTGCGGGTAAAGCAAAACCTGGATCAGGAGCAGTTTGATACCAAAATGCTGCGCTTTGTGCAGGTATCACCCGATGGCAAACAAGCGGTATTTACTGCGCTGGGACATTTATATATAACTGATGTGGCTAACCCTAAGCCACGGCGCTTAACCAAGCAAAGCACTGACTTTGAATATTACCCGCAGTTCTCACGTGATGGCAAAGAGCTGGTGTATGTCAGCTGGAACGATACCAATCAAGGCGCGGTCAATATCCTGAATTTACGTAATGGCCGTATTACCAAACTTACCAGCGAGCCGGGCAAATATGTCGAGCCGGTATTTAGCCCGGATGGCAAAACCGTGGTGTACCGCAAAACCGGCGCTGAAAGCTTGCTACCACGCCAGTGGTCGTTAAATACTGGCCTGTACAAGATCAGCAGCAAAGGAGGCACGCCAGAGCTTATCAGCCGTAACGGCTATGTACCAATGTTTGCCGCCAGTAATGATGCTGTGTATGCCATGGATTACGGCAAAGCCCCCAGCCTGATCCGCATAGATTTAACCAAACATACCCAGCAAACGCTGTATACCGCCAAATTCGGCACTGAGTTTAAACTGTCGCCGGATGGCAAATACCTGGCCTTTGCCGATCGCTTTAAAGTGTTTGTTACGCCCTTTACCGAGCGTGGTAGCGCTATTGACGTCAGCGGCACTGACAAGCAATTCCCGGTAAAACAGCTGTCGGTGCGCGCCGGTGAATATATCAGCTGGGCTGGCGATAGCCGCCATCTTTACTGGAGCTTGGGCCCCGAGCTTTACCATGCCAGCATAGACGGTTTGTTTGACTTCGATACTAAAACCGACTTTGCCGCCAAAAACGGGGTTAACCTTGGTTTTAATGCTGCGGTAGACAGCCCACGCGGTATTGTCGCTTTTGTTGGCGGTCAGGTCATTACCATGAACGGCGATGAAGTGATCCAAAATGGCGTGGTCATAGTTGAAAACAACAAGATTATCGCCGTGGGTAAACGTGCTGATGTTGCCATCCCAGCCAAAGCAAAAGTGTTTGATATCGCCGGTAAAACCATTATGCCGGGCTTGTTTGATGCTCATGCCCACGGCAGCCAGGGCAGTAATCAGATTATCCCGCAGCAAAACTGGCTAAATTATGCCTCGCTGGCCTTTGGCGTAACCGCCATTCACGATCCGTCAAACGATACCCGCGAAGTCTTTGCTGCCAGTGAAATGCAAAAGGCCGGCCGTATTGCCGGACCACGTATTTTCTCCACCGGTACCATTTTGTATGGTGCCGAGGGCGCAGGTTATACCTCACATATCGACAGCCTGGAAGATGCCAAATTTCACTTAGAGCGCTTGCAAAAAGCAGGGGCTTTTAGCGTTAAAAGCTATAACCAGCCACGGCGCAATCAGCGCCAACAGGTAATACAAGCGGCGCGCGAACTGAATATGATGGTAGTACCGGAAGGTGGCTCGTTAATGCAGCATAACCTGTCCATGATTGTCGATGGCCACACCACCATTGAACATGCGCTGCCGGCGGCTAAGGTGTATGACGATGTGAAACAGTTATGGCAGGTCAGTGGTACAGCCTACACGCCAACCCTCAACGTGGCCTACGGTGGGATCTGGGGCGAAAACTACTGGTATGATAAAACCGAAGTATGGAAGCACCCGAAATTACGTACCTATGTGCCAATGGACGAACTGGCGCCACGCAGCATGCGCCGGCCAAAAGCACCAGAGCATCACTACAACCATTTTAATGTGGTTAAAACCGCCAAAGAACTGAGTGATGTTGGCGTAGTGGCCAATATTGGCGCTCATGGTCAACGAGAAGGTTTAGGTGCACACTGGGAAATGTGGATGTTCGCCCAGGGCGGCATGAGTCCATTAGAGGCGCTGAAAACAGCGACAATAAACCCAGCGAAAACCTTTGGTATGGATCACCAGTTGGGCTCACTGGAGGTAGGCAAACTGGCTGATATTATCGTTATCGACGGTAACCCGCTTGAGGACATTCGCCAAAGCGATCGGGTAACTCATACTATGGTCAATGGCCGGTTATACGATGCCAATAGCTTAAACGAAATTGGCCTGCGTGAGGTAAAACGCCTGCCATTTGAATTCGAGCCCCGTTAATCCGAAAAAGTGGAGGCAGAGCACTCTGCCTCCACTCCCTGACTAAATTCGCACACCCAGCCATTATTTCCAAACCCTGGCAATCGCTAATACCCCCCTACCCAATTAAATTGTAAATATTTATTTATTAGCATTGCAAAAATCTTAACAGTTAAATACTGTGTCGCAGCAATTTAACTAATTTAGGGATTTAATCTTGCGTATTCTTGTTACTACTATTGTCATTTTCATGCTCACTGCTTGTGCATCAACAGAAAAAGCTAGCTCAGAGGCGGCACCTACCTCTACCGAGGCCACGACAGCTCCTAAGGCAGCTGCAGAGAACTCGGAGGAAGGCAGATTAGTGTGTCGTAATGAAAAAGTGATAGGTTCAAATAAAAAAGTGCGCACTTGCAGCAAAGTTAAAGGTAGCTAGCCCTTCACTACACTGATTGTTGGCCTGTTAACTGAGGTTATGAAAATTCATATCGTAACGTCGGCTAAGTTGGTCATAACTGACTCTCTTTTACCTCGTCTTGTGGGTTAAGGTTTATGCAGATAAACCTTAACTTTTAAAACTTTATTTGTTCCTGATCAATCAGTTCCAGGTAGAGTAACCTATACTCTGTTGCAGTTTTACACCTTAAGCCGTGGAGCGCCGGTGCTGTTATTGCAGCAGTTTTTGCATCAATTCTTACATGCCCTGAAAAACCTGCTGCCAATAGTGGCTGTGGTGCTGTTTTTTCAGCTGGCTATTTTTCAAACCCTGCCGCCTGAGCCACTTAGCATCATTATTGGCTTACTAATTGTCGCTATTGGGATAGCACTGTTTCTACTCGGGTTAGATTTAAGCATTTTTCCAGTGGGTAAAAACCTCGCCAACCAATTTGCCCGCAAAGGCTCTTTGCCGCTGTTACTGCTGTTTGGTTTTGCTATCGGCTTTGCTGCTGTGATTGCCGAGCCGGCGCTGATTGCCGTAGCACAGCAGGCGCAGCTAATTAGCGAAGGCCGGGTTAATGGCTTAACGCTGCGCTTAATTGTGGCTTGCTCGGTCGGTATGGTGATGGCGCTGGGTATTTTGCGGATTATCTTAGGCTGGCCAATTCACTGGTTAATGATTGGTGGCTACATTCTGGTGCTTACCGTGACCTTTTTTGCCCCGGCCGAAATAGTCGGCCTGGCCTACGATTCTGGCGGCGTGACCACCAACATCGTCACGGTGCCGTTAATTGCCGCTCTGGGGTTGGGCCTGGCCAGCTCAATTAAAGGCCGCAACCCGTTGATGGACGGCTTTGGGCTAGTGGCCCTGGCTGTGATGGTACCGATGATTAGCGTACAGCTGTACGGCATCTGGGTATATAACTACAGTACGGCGGCCACTGTTGTTGCCGCTGCGGCAGAGACTAAACCGGTATTTTGGCTGCTAAAAGCGCTCATCGATCTGGCCACTATGCTCAAAGATATTCTGCCCATGATATTAGTGGTACTGGTGTTTCAGTATGTTATTTTGCGCCGACCGCTGGCAAACCCAATCAAGGTGGTGCTGGGCTTTAGTATGGTGTTATTGGGGCTGTATGCCTTTGTGCTGGGGTTAAAACTGGGCCTGTTTCCGG
The DNA here is from genome assembly GCA_040752955.1 of Pseudomonadota bacterium. Lineage (GTDB taxonomy): Bacteria > Pseudomonadota > Gammaproteobacteria > Enterobacterales > Alteromonadaceae > Alishewanella. The sequence continues at coordinate 321,794 of JBFMHG010000002.1, read as the reverse complement.
TAGGCAGCCTGATGGCAGAGCAGCTGATTGCAAAAAACTATACTGCGCTTATTTTGTTGTTTGCTTTTATGATTGGTTTTGCCACCACCATGGCAGAGCCGGCACTTATTGCCATAGGCGAACAGGCTGAGCAGGCATCGCCCGGTAAGCTAAAAGGCTCGGTGATCCGTTTTATTGTGGCACTGGGTGTCGCCATAGGTATTAGCGTTGGCGTGTATCGTATTATCAGCGGCGACGCTATTCATTATTACATTATGGCCGGTTACCTGCTGGTGGTACTGCTAACCGCTCTGGCGCCAGCTTATATTACCGCACTAGCCTTTGACCTAGGTGGCGTTACCACCTCTGAGGTTACTGTGCCGCTGGTGACGGCATTAGGCATTGGCCTGGCCTCGTCTATTGAAGGACGCAATGTATTAATTGATGGCTTTGGTCTAATCGCCTTTGCCTCTATCTTTCCTATTATTACAGTTATGTTGTACGCCATTAGCGTAGAATTTTTATCCCCCCGCAGGAGTGCTACAGAATGAAGTTTTCTATTGTGGTTGCTATTACGCCAGAAGAACTTGAGCAACAAGCTATTGATGCAGCGCAACACGCTGGCGCCGCTGGTATAACCCTCCTTAACGGCAGGGGAATTGGCGCTAAAGCTAAAAAAACCTTTTTTGGCATGACATTCGAAGGCAGTCAATCTGTGTTACTGATGGTGGTGGCCAAAAGCCTGGCAGAGCCAGTACTGCAGGCAATGCAACAGCTGCTGGTTCGAGATGGCGACTCACGAGGCCTGGCGTTTAGCTTACCAATAGAGCATTTAACTGGTATCGACTTAAGTCAGCTGGCACAGTTTGAACAACGCTTACTTAACCCACAAAAGAGCTAAGGCATAATTAGCAAATGCAGTTGATTGCGATATTGCTCAGCTTCCTGGCTATCAAACGGCAAGACCAAATCTTCTTTACCATCACCGTTTACATCAAATACTTTGGCACGGCTGGCATCGCGCGGCAGTGCCAGTTTAAAGCGCTCAGCGCGGCGGCTAAATAAGCGTTTATCTTCGTGCTGGTACAACTTTAGCTGCTCGCTGCCCTCGCCCACCAATAGTGATTTATGCCCGGTTCCCTGCATATCCGCCAGTTTAAACAGCGGCATATCGTAGCGCAGGTTACCGATGCTGACATCGATGGTAGCTTGCTGGCGAAAATCGGCTTTTTTCGGGTATTGCCGTTCACTGTTCAGCAAATAAAAATCGATATCTAAATTCGCACTGCCACGCAGTAACACCCGTACGATAGTGCCGACACCAAAATGGGTGCTCGGGATATAAAAATCTTTGCGGCCATCGGCGTTAAAATCGTCTATTACCACATCAATAGGTGACGTATCCGTAGTAATAAAAGTCTCTGGTTCAGCGTTAAAATTAAGCCCCTGCTGAGTCAGGCTGCCAAAATGAATACGGAAGCTGTTGTTACGCTCTAACGCGTCGGCTAGCTGTTCGCGGTTAATCACTAAATCGACAATACCGTCACCATCGATATCGGTGATGTCACGCAGCGTATCGATATTCTGACCGTTATAGCTGCGCCCTGCATCATTACGCTGATCGGCTTCCTGCTCGGTTGACAAAGTTACCGGCCAGTCTGCAACGACCGCCTCAGTGTTAAAGCGGCCATCGGCTTGCTGCAGAAACAGCTGAAATTTGCCGTCAGCGACAAACACAAGATCCTGCCTGCCATCATTGTTCACATCAGCAATAAAGTGGCGCCTGGGAGTATAGTCCGGGCTATTACGCCAGCTACGCATCTGCGCAGAAACAGTGAGCGGATAATGCACAAAGCTACCATCGGCCTGCTGACGGTATAAATGCGTATGCTGAAAATCCGGGATTAAAAAGTCACTCAGGCCAGAGCCTAAATCAGCTACAAAGTCAGCCTCACGCAGGCGGTTTTTATCCAGCACACGGTAGATAGATTCGCTGGCAATAATACGCTTTGCATAGCTGCCATCGGCACTTAATACACTAACACCACCTAAACCCAAGAAAACCAGAGTTTCGCCATCATTACCCGCCAGTCTGGCGTGGCTGAGGTACTGGGCATCATCAGGTATCGGCAGCATACGGCTGCTGTAATCAGTTAAATCAATCAGGCTTAACCAGCGGGAGAATTGGCTGAAACCTGATACTGCCAGCTGTTTGTTATCGGCCAAATGCAGCACACTGCCATTAGGCGGATGCGGCAACGGAATAATTTGTGTGGTGATAGTGCTGGCATGCGTTAGCGGCAATGCCGCAACAACACATAGCAGCGTAGTAGCAAAAATAGTTTTAACCACTGGCAGATAAACCCTTAACGGTAGTTTGCGTTTGCTAAGAGTGCAGTACAGAACGAAAGTTGCCTCAGATCAACCAAAATCGCGCCGGGCAGCAATAAAAAAGGCCAGCTTAATACTGGCCTTCATCACAACAGCGTTCAAACACTGGTGTCAGCGGGCATTAGTGCTTTCAAAGATTTTATCAGCTGAGGCCGCGACAAAACCGGTGTACAGCAAACCATTCGCCAGCGGATAACGGCGGGCAAACTCATAGAAGCAGCTTGGAATGGTCGCCACGGTATCGCTAAACTGTACCGGGTGTAAATCAGCCAGTGTTGACGATTGCTCCAGATACACCTCTGGCGTGCCTTTTATCTCGCCACCTGAGGTATTCAGCAAGAAGCCTGCGTCTTTTAGTGCGCTGTTTACCTGCTGCAGGGTGTCAAAGCTGTGTAAGTCATTAACACTTACCGTAAAGTGGTTAGCGCGGTAGCCCCAGGCCGCGACCCAGGCAGCATACTCACTCTCTTCCAGCAACTTTTCATAGGTGGCCTGGCTTACCTGCCAGTGGGTGCCGCTGTACAAAAAGTTATCTGCCGTTACCGCTTCAGCCGGAATTTGTTCAACTAATGCAGTGATGGTATCACGCAGGTAAGCAGAGCATTTATCCAGCAGCAACTCAGAAATAAATACCTTTGGCAAGCTGCGGTCCGGGTGTTCATAGTGCTTGGCGTACAGCTTTTTCGCCTCAAAATGATATTCACCACACTCTTCATAGCCCAGCGCTTTAAAATGCGCGGCCAGTTTTTCCAGGCCCACTTTTTCCAGATTAAAAGTACGCAGCGCAATATGATCGTTTATCACGTCATCCTGCTGCGAACTGCCAAGTAACTGGTGTACTTTTTTGGCAGAAGGAGTTACGGCTACATAGTCTTGCCACAGGTTGGCAAACAACACTTTTACATCAGTATGCATTTTTATCCGCCTTTTATTACACGTTATTACTTGTTTGGCCCTCAGGCCTTGTCCAATACGATAAATCTTGCCAGGTCGCCATCGTGCAGGCGCAGTGTATCGGCAAACTCAGCACTTAGCAGCAGTTGCTGCTGATCTGCATCAAACTTTGCGTTTTTACTAAAGCTGGCACGAAAGCCCTGCAGCTGAGTGTTAGCCACAGCCAGTGTTTGCTCACCCTGCACCTCAGCAATTTTCACCGGTACTTTTTTGCTGGCCGCCACGGATTTAATCTGACTTAAGCGTGCTTCCACCGTCGGGCCGGCATCAAATAAGTCAATGTAACCGCGATGAGCAAAGCCCTCGTTTTCAAGCATTTTCAGCGCAGGCTTGGTGTTTTGATGTACCTGGCCAATCACCTGTTGCGCGCTCTCTGGCAGCAAGCCAACATAAATAGGATGGCGCGGCATCAGCTCAGCGATAAAGGCCTTTTTACCAATGCCGATCAGGTGATCAGCGGTAGGAAAATCAATGGTTAAAAACAGCTTTTGCAACCAGTGCCAGAATGGCGGCTGGCCGTCAGTATCAGCAGCACCGCGCATTTCAGCAATCACCCTGTCGCTAAAGCGCTCTGGGTATTCGGCCATAAACAAAAACCGCACCTTGGATAAAAAACGGCCGGCATGATTACGCCGGTAGCTTTCACGCAAAAACAGTGTGCAAATCTCTGACGCGCCGGTGTAGTCGTTACACAGCGTCAGGGTTTTTAACTGGTTAAATACGTTAAGCTCAGCGCTGTGGTGGATGACGGTATTTTGCTGAAAGTGATACAGCGGCGTACTTAAGCCCACTGCTGCTTCAATGCCGGTCGTACCCACGATTTCACCGCTTTGCGTATCTTCCAGCACAAACAGATAGCCCTGATCGCCCGGGCCATCTACCTTAGCAGCAAAGCTATGCTCGGCATGGGCAATTTTCTGCTGCAAACGCTGATCGTTTACCGGCAGCGAGGTAAACCCCGCGCCGGACTCAATAGCTATTTGCTTCAGCGCAGCAAAATCCGCTGCCGTTATCGGCCGGATCACTAACATAACTTAGCCCTTAACCACTTGCGCGACTGCCTGCTCAAAGCGGGCTAAGCCCTCAATGATATCGGCATCCGGGATCACCAGCGAAGGCGTAAAACGGATCACGCTGGTGCCAGCCACTAACGCCATTAAACCTTGGTCGGCCGCCGCCAGCATAAAGTCACGCGCCTTGCCGGCATAATCGCTGTTTAACTGAGCACCAATTAATAAGCCCTGACCGCGTACTTCACTAAATACATGGTATTTTTCATTAATTTTGTTGAGGCCGTCTTTAAACAACTGCGCTTTGGCTTTTACGCCTGCTAAAACAGCAGGGGTATTAACCGTGTTCAATGCTGCTAACGCCACAGCACAGGCCAGCGGGTTACCGCCATAAGTCGAGCCATGGGTGCCGACCACTAAGTGCTTGGCAATCTCACTCGTAGTTAACATAGCGCCAATCGGGAAACCGCCGCCTAGTGCTTTAGCCGTGGCGAGAATATCCGGTGTTACGCCATAACCCATATAGGCGTACAGCTCGCCGGTACGACCAACGCCGGTTTGTACTTCATCAAAAATCAGTAAGGCATTGTGGGCATTACACAGCTCGCGCACACCTTGAATAAATTCTGCCGTCGCTGGCATAACACCGCCCTCGCCCTGTACCGGTTCAACCATCACAGCGCAGGTGTTGTCGCTGATCAGCGCTTTTAAGCTATCCAGGTTATTAAATTCACCATGCACGATAGCCTCGGGCTTAGGGCCAAAGCCATCAGAATAAGCAGGCTGTCCACCTACGGTCACGGTAAAGAAGGTACGGCCGTGGAAGCCTTGCTTAAAGGCAATGATCTGGTTTTTCTGCTCACCGTATTTGTCTTTGGCATAACGACGCGCCAGCTTTAACGCCGCTTCGTTGGCTTCCGCGCCAGAGTTAGCAAAATAGACTTTTTCGGCAAAGGTCGCGTCAACCAGCGCTTTAGCTAACAGCAGCGCCGGTTCATTGGTCATCACATTAGATAAGTGCCACAGCTTGTCGGCCTGATCTTTTAATGCCGTCACTAACGCCGGATGGCAATGGCCTAAGCAGTTAACGGCAATACCGCCGGCAAAGTCGATAAACTCGCGGCCGTCTTGATCCCACACGCGTGAACCTTCACCTTTTACCGGGATAATTTTTGACGGTGCATAGTTAGGTACCATCACTTCATCGAATAAACTTCTTGTTACCTGCATAAAAACCTCACTGCTGTCTGTGTTTAGCCGACCTTGGTTCGAATAATACTTGGCGGCGCTTTTAAATGTGCCTTTATTATATTGGTCAGCAGCGTCATATTGCAGTATCATTATCAGCAATTTTCAACCTAAATATTGCAATTTAACGGTCCCGATTTACAAAATGATAAGCAAAGAAGATGAGAAGTTACTCGCCGCCCTTAAACACAATGCCCGGGCCAGCATTTCCGATTTGGCCCGTATACTGAATTTATCGCGCTCGACGGTACAAACCCGCATTGCCCGCTTAGAGCAAAGCGGCGTGATTAAAGGCTACTCAGTAGACTATGGCGAGGATTACCTGGCGTCCCTGGTATCGGCGCATGTCAGTATTAAAGTGCGGCAAAAGTTAACTGCCAAAACCAACGTTGAGCTAAAACAAATCCCGCAGGTATCGGCGTTGTATGCCATCAGCGGTGAGTACGATCTTATTGCTATAGTACAGGCGCAAAGCACCGAGCAGTTAAGCCATATTCTGGATGATATTGGTAATTTAGACGGCGTAGAGCGCACTAACTCATCGGTGATTCTAGAAACCAAATTTAAGCGTTAAGGTGATAAATAATGAAATATAAAAATAATTAATTGTAAACAATTATTGCACCAACTTTAGCCACACCGTAAAATCAGCCCTATTAACCGATAAGGACATGGTTATGGTTGAGATTCTGTTAAACACCCGCCCGCAACATACGAATACGTTATTTGCTGAAGCCGCTTTTGCAGATAAAAACTGGCAGCAGCAGTTTTATCGCAATAACAAAAGCATAGCTGCCGATATTCTGCAGCCCTACCAACCTTATCTGTTAAACGCCGGGGCGGCAGACACCCACGATTTTTACAGCCAAATGTTTACTATTCCGCCTACACAGCGCGAAGTTATCAGCCATGCAGTAGAAAGCATTGGCTCAGACAATACGCTGGCACTGGCTGCAATGTACGATGAGCATATTTATCCGTTTCTCGATGCCGATGGAGTTACCTTAAGCGGCGCAATGGCTGGCGCACTGTCGGAAAGCCGCGGCAACTTGATAAAAAGTATGCAGGAGTATGAAAAAACCTTACTGCAAATATTAGATGCCAGGAAAAACGGCGCAAACCGAGCTGCTTTGGTAACGCTTGAACAGCGAGCACGCGTTCAGCACGCAAAATTACAGCAAACTTTTGAATTTCAACTGCAACGGCATGCAGCCAATTTCAATTCTCCCAGAGCACGTAGCGCACTGGCCAGTGCTAATCGCGGTATTAATATTGCCCGCTCAGGTCGCATCAACAGTAAAACGATGGCGAAACTTGAGATTAGCAAATCCAGCGATGTAAAAGCATTACGTCATATGTCTGCCCGGGCAAGTTATCTTGGTAATGGTTTGATTGCAGTGGATGCGGGATTTAGAGTGCACAATGTGCTGGATGCCAAGCGTAATGGTGAAGATTATCAACGTGTTGCGGTACAAGAAATCACAGGCTTTGGTATGGGCACAGCAGCGGGTATCATTGGTGCAAAAGTAAGCTTCTCAGCAGGCCTTATCGTAGCAGCTAAGGTTGGTGCAGCATTAAGTTGGACACCTGCCGGTTGGGTGATATTGGCAGGTGCGGGCATTGCGGCATTAGGTGTTGGATTTTTTTCTGCCAGATATGCAGATTCTACAGGTAAAGAAATGGCAGGTAGAGTTTATGACTACAGTGCGGGTAGAAATGTGAGAGGCAGGCGCTAATGCCAGAAACCGAAGTGAGTAATATGTTGGATTTCGCTACACTCTTTGGCATTGCGCTCATGTTTAATGCAGCCGCATCTTGGCTGGTGTTTGCTCAATTAAGTATGCGGCCACTGGAAAAGAAACTTCGGGCACTTAACAAAGATACCATTAGCCAATGGGACGGCCCTGGCTGGCGAGTGGCCACTTATGCGATAAAACTCATTACCCCGCCATCGATTTGGGGCGAGTTTGCTATGTTTATCGACCCTTACTTGTTGCACAAAATCTCGACCAAGCGCGACAAAATGCTGGCAGCATGGATGATGGGATCCTGGCTTGTGTTTATTGTATTTAGCGTTATTTACGTAGAATTTTTGTAACGTATCGTGGAAAAAAAGGGCTGTATCTCTGCTGCCCTTTTTGCCTCCTTTGTAACATTACCTTTGCAAGGTCACCGTCGGTTCGCGCTGTTGCTGCCACAGCTCAGGCTTTGCTTGTAAATAGTCAATAAAGGCCTGGGCGGCGACTTTACAGTCTACCCCCATGCTATCGCATGGCAGCGCTGGCAGGTTTGGATAGCGGGCGGCAAAAGAGAGCTTGCCACTGCTATCGGACCTCGCTTCAACTTTCATTACCGGATACAGCGCAGCCTGCTGCTGGCGTAATACTAGATCGACCCGGTCAGTTTTTTCGGCCTGCAGCTGCTGCAGTAGCTGCCAGCCGTCATTGCCATCGGCCAGATAACTGGTGGTCACTAATGTGTAACGCGCGTTGTCATCCAGAGGTCGCCAACGGCCTTGCTGCTGAATATCTAACTGGGTAAGGGTTGCCGTATCCGGCCCGGTTTGTTTAGCAATATAACGCATGCCAGCAACATAAGGGAATTTACCGGTATGGGCACCTGCTATTACAGACTGGCTGATAATGCTGGTGAGCAAAGCTCTAAGCTCACTACCCTTTACGCTTAGCACACTTAGCGGCGTATTAAAGGGCAGCACTTCCAGCCGGATATTGCCCTCACGTATTTCACCGGCCGGCAGCGGTGCACGGATATTGCCCGCGCCTATTAGCGCCAGCTGCACCGGCTTTTTCATCAGGCGCTGCACATCATCAGTATTAACATACCACAGCATGGCATCGGCAATATGGCCGGCAAGCTTCGAGCCATGCTGGTCACTGCCACCTGCGCCAGGTAAACGCACATGCGCTACTTCGGCATCAGTTACACTTATCACCTTGCCATAGGCCTCACGTACTGCCGGTAAATAGTTGTTATCCAGCACAGCGCGAAGCGTTACGTCTTCCTCAACGATAGCGGTACCCGGCAGCTGGGAGACAAAACGCTCTGTCGCCTGCTGTGCCTGGCTATCAATACGGCTGTCATCGGTGCGAAGTGCTGAGTTGAAATAATCACGGCTGGCCAGCAAAGTATTACCGCCACTGCAGGTTGTTAACTGGCCGGCGCGGTTAAAATTAAGCTCGGCCTGCCCCACTGCCTGGGCAAATTGTCCGGCTTGTACAACACAGGTGCGGCCAACGCCGTCGGGATTGGTAACAACTTCTGCATAAGGTCGCTGCTGACCTAAATACCAGTGGCGAAAATCACCTAACAGGCTGTGCGAATGGCCGCCAACGATCGCATCAATGCCATTAACCGCACCTGCCAACGCTAGATCGCGCTGATGGCCTAAATGTGTCAGGGCAATAATGTGCTTCACGCCTTGCTGTTGCAGGTAATCGACAGTGCGCTGCGCCGCGGCTACTTCGCTGTCAAACACTAAAGCGCCGGTATCGGGGGATATGCCGCGCATATCTTCCAGCGCCACCCCCAATACCGCCACCAGCTCACGCCCGGCGGCCAGGCTTGGTGATGCTATGGCGCTAAGTTGGTTATTTTCCAGGGCAAATAACTGATAAGGCTTTAAATTAGCACTGTTTGCCATTAGTGGCTCGTTTGAGGTGTCGACATTGGCCGCCAGCACGGGGAAATTAACCTTGTCGATAAAGTCGGCCAGTTTGCTAAGGCCAATATCAAACTCATGATTGCCCAGTGCCATCGCATCAATATTCATTCTATTCAGAATGTCGATATTAATGCGCTGCTCGAACAGCTCAAAATAAGCGCTGCCTTTGAAAGCATCACCGCCATGTAAAAATAGTGCTGGTATGGCATCTTGCCGGGCTTGAACACGTAATTGCTCTGTTTTTGTCAGCAAACGCGGATGGCCACCAATAAAGGTATAAAGCGGCTGACGCTCGGCATTTTTAAAGGCGGCCGGGCTTGGGTCAAACTGTGAATGGGTGTCGTTAATATGAATAAGGCGCAGTGTCAGGCCAGCGTTGTCCGCAGTTGACGTGGTGCAGGCAGGAAGAAGAAATACACTGCATAATACAGTGCACAGCAAGGCAGTTTGCAAAGAGGCAGTGTGCTGTATGCTCTTCATAACTTAACTCAATACAGTAAAGGATAAAACAGGCCGGCCACCTTAAATACAATTCACTGCCGGCTCAAGTGAAAATGATATGACAGCGTCAAATTTGGTCTAGTGCCAGGCAACCTGGCTGCGGCCCTGTTGCTTAGCACGGTACAAAGCCGCATCGGCACGCTCAAATAAGCTGCGAAAACTATCATCTGCTTTTAATGCGGCAACGCCAAAACTGGCTGACACCGTTAACTGCTCATCAAGTGTAATATGTTTTAGCCGCTCAATAATGCGTTGCCCTATCGCCACCACAACGTCCTGCTCAGTGTGCGGCAGGATCACGACAAACTCATCACCACCATAGCGGCCTATCACATCGGTTGGCCTGAGCATTTGCTGCGCCGCCAGACACGCCTGCTGCAGCACTTCATCGCCTTTACTATGACCGTATTTGTCGTTAATTTGTTTAAAGTGGTCGATATCAAACACCATTAAACACAAAGGCTGGTGTTGCTCCAGGCTGCGGCTAATCTCTAAACTCGCCCGTTGCTGCAAGTGCTCGCGCGAGGCCACCCGAGTCAGGCTATCGGTAGAGGCTACCAGTTTAAGCTGCTGATTAGCCGCCGTTAAACTGGGTACAGCCAGGGCAAACAAGGCATTAGCGGCAATTACATTAATGGCAAACTGGTACACCATAACATAATCCATCAGCGCCAGTACGTTCACCAACAAGGCAATCACAAAGCTGCTTAACGCCACACTGACTGCGTTATAAAACGGCGCTTCGGTACTGGCGATCCACATATGCGGGATCACTAAAAAAAAGATAGCAAAAGCGCTTTCGGGAGTGTCCGCATACCAGGCCAGCAACATCGCCAAACTGAGCAGGCTGATATTTAGCAGTAATTTATACTTAAACTGCTTGCTGGCAATACGTTGCTGTGGCCCCAGTACATCATCTAACACAAACTTGGGAGCTGGATATAACACACTAAGCAAACTGGCAAACAGCGGCGCTATCACGATAACGCCGGCCATATCACCAATCCAGAATGGTAGCCAGGTACGGCTAACCTCGGCGAACGGTAACATGCCAGACACCACCAAAGCACAGAGCACCAACGCTGTGGCCAGCAGCGCAGCAAGTGCGGCTATCACTAAAAAGCTAATGACAAAAAGGGGTAAATTAAACGCTGCGCTAAGCGCTATGTGGCGAAGTAGCCTGGCGCCGGCGTAATAAGGCAGAATATGGGCGATGGCAAACAGCAACCCGGCTTGGGTTAATTGCCAGAAATTAAGGTTTAATTGATAGTAATGCCCGGCCCAGTAGGTAATACAGACACAAGCCGCAAGCAGCACTGGCATTACCCGTACGCCAACAATAAATAGTGCGGCAAAGGTTAAACCAGCCGCCGGAAACCAGACACTGGCATGCTCAGTATATTCAACCAGCAAGCCTAACATCCACACCGCTAACCAAAGCAAAAATAGCAGCAGATTGCGCCAAAGCACTGAGCCCGACAGTTGCCGGGTTACATCAGATAAGGCGTGGTAAAAATACGGCATGGCAGCTTTTATTTGTTATAGTTGCCAAAGCTTAAGCCGATTTATAAAGCGGCGCGAATTTTTTCTGCTAAGGCTTTAATTTTTTCCATATCGCCCATCGCCGCGCCGTGGCCTTTTAGTTTCGATAAATGCGCAGGAATTAAATGAAAATGCAGGTGCGGCACCGTTTGGCCGGCGGCTTCGCCGTTAAGTTGCATCAGCACTATGCCTTCCGCGCCTAAGGTCGATTTAAGCGCCGACAGCACTTTTTGTACTGTGGTCATCGTATGGCTTAACTGGTCGGCAGGGATATCCAGCAGCGTTTGCGCGGCAAATTTGGGGATCACCAAGGTGTGACCGTCAGCCTGCGGCATAATATCCATAAAGGCCAGCGCGTAGTCATCTTCATACACCTTAAAACTGGGGATTTCGCCGCGCAGAATTTTGGCGAAAATATTATTGTTATCGTAGCTCATCACATACTCCCAATTAACTTTTAACCGGGAGTATGCTAGCACATTATTTTATTTCAAGTGCTGCGCATGAAAGCGCAGATGCTGCTCAATAAAGCTGGCGATAAAATAGTAGCTATGGTCGTAACCTTGCTGCATATGGATCTGTGCCGGGGCGCCACTTTGCTTTGCTGCCGCAATCAGGCTTTCGGTACGAAGCTGCTCGGGGTAAAAGCTGTCAGCGCTGCCCTGATCCACCAAAATTGGTGGCGGGCTTTTCGCCCCTGCCAGCAGCACCGAAGCATCATACTGCAGCCATTGGCTTTTATCTTCGCCTAAATAGCCGTTAAAGGCTTTAATACCCCAGGGGCAATTTATCGGATTACAAATCGGCGAAAACGCTGAAATACTGCGATAGCGCTCACTATTTCGCAAGCCAATCACCAAAGCACCATGGCCGCCCATTGAATGGCCACTAATGCTGCGTTTATCTGACAGCGGCAGCTCCGCCTCTACCAGTTGTGGCAATTCACTGACTATATAGTCGTACATCTGGTAATGCTTAGCGAAGGGTTCGCGCTTAGCATTAACATAAAAACCAGCGCCTAAGCCAAAATCATAAGCGCCGTTGTCATCATCTGGTACGCCCTCACCGCGTGGGCTGGTGTCCGGTATGATCAAAGCAATACCCAACTCGGCAGCGATACGCTGAGCACCGGCTTTGCTGGAAAAGTTTTCATCGGTGCAGGTTAGGCCCGACAGCCAATACAGTGCGGGCACCTTGGCGTTATCGGCTTGAGGTGGTAAAAACACTGAGAATTGCATCTCGCAGTGCAATACCGCTGAGTGATGCTTAAAGCGGATCTGTTTACCGCCAAAGCATAGCTGTTCGCTCACTTTGGTTAATTTGGTTGTCTCGGATGCTGACATAATGGGTGACCTTTAGTTCTTTGATAAAGAGGATTAGAACCCCGTTCTGGTCGCCACAGAGTGTCTGAGCCCTGCCGTAGGCTGGCGACAAATTCGTCTGGAAGGAATTTGAACAGCTTCAGCTGGCCTCTGGTGTCGAGCAGGATAGCTCGACATAGTTGCTGTGGCGAGCCAGGGCGGGCGTTGTAATCCGTCCTGACTCCGAAAGACACAGAATTAAAAATGAATCACTGTACGAATAGACTTACCTTCATGCATTAAATCAAAGGCTTCGTTGATCTGCTCCAGCGGCATGGTATGGGTAATAAAGGTATCCAGCTCAAACTCGCCGTTTAAGTAGCGCTCGACATAGTCCGGCAGCTGCGAGCGGCCTTTTACGCCACCAAAAGCAGTACCGCGCCATACCCGACCGGTGACCAGCTGAAACGGCCGGGTCGAAATTTCCTGGCCGGCGCCTGCGACACCGATAATTACCGACTCGCCCCAACCTTTGTGGCAGCACTCCAGTGCCGAGCGCATTACGTTTACGTTGCCAATACACTCAAAGGAGTAATCAACACCGCCATCGGTCATCTCAACAATCACATCCTGAATTGGCTTATCGAATCTCTTCGGATTTATTACATCAGTGGCGCCAAGCTTTTTCGCAATATCAAATTTATCTTCGTTAATATCAATGGCAATAATACGGCCGGCTTTGGCCATTACCGCACCAATAATCACCGATAAACCAATGCCGCCTAAGCCAAATACGGCAACGGTATCGCCTTCTTTTACCTTAGCGGCGTTAACGACGGCGCCCATGCCAGTGGTAACACCGCAGCCCAGCAGGCAGACTTTTTCCAGTGGTGCGTCTTTGTTAATTTTGGCCAGCGAAATTTCCGGCAATACGGTGTATTCCGAGAAGGTCGACGTGCCCATATAGTGATAAATTGGCTTACCATCTTTGGAAAAACGCGTGGTGCCATCGGGCATTAAACCTTTGCCCTGGGTAGCACGAATGGCCTGACACAGGTTGGTTTTGCCGGATAAACAAAACTTACATTTACCACACTCCGGTGTGTACAGCGGAATGACATGGTCGCCCACCGCCACTGAAGTGACGCCCTCACCCACGGCTTCAACAATACCGCCTCCTTCGTGGCCTAAAATGGCCGGGAAAATACCCTCAGGATCTTCGCCCGACAAGGTGAAAGCATCGGTATGGCACACGCCACTGGCAACAATACGCACCAGCACTTCGCCTTTTTGTGGTGGCATTAAATCCACTTCTTCAATCGATAATGGCTGGCCCGGACCCCAGGCAACAGCGGCGCGTGTTTTGATCATTTGCATTACATTATCCTTTTAGTTGGCTGCACAGAGATAAAATTGCTTACCCGCAAGTGTAACCTGATTTTTATTTTTGCCATATCCGCACCAATAGCACTAAAATGCAAATCAGTTTTTCAAATATGAAAAAATTAACTGGACGAAAGGCTGCGGTTAGAACCCCGTTCTGGTCGTCACAGAGTGTCTGAGCCCTGCCGTAGGCATTAGGGCGAGTTGCTGTGACGAGCCAGGGCGGGTGTTGTAACGCAAGCAGCCTGTTAACAGAGCGTAGAGCTTAGTGAAACACTGGACCGGCATTAGCGAATTTGTTGTGGTGGCAGAGCAGCAAAGTTTTACCAAAGCGGCAAGACAGCTGGACATTTCGGTAGCGCAGGTTAGCCGTAATATTGCCGAGCTGGAAGCCAGCCTGGCGATTAAACTGCTGTATCGCAGCACGCGCAGCGTTAGCTTAACCGAAGAAGGCTTGCTGTATTTGCAGCATTGCAAACATTTGGTCGCTAGCTTAGAAGAAGCCAATCGTACCCTGGCCAATTTAAAAGCGACGCCACGCGGCCAAATTAAACTTACTGCGCCGGTGTTTTATGGCGAAACCCGCATTGCGCCGCTGCTGCATGATTTTATGCTGCAATACCCGGATACAGAGCTTGATTTACAGCTTAGCAATAGCAAGCTGGATTTAGTGCAAGGCGGTTTTGATTTAGCCATTCGCTTAGGCACGTTGGAAAGCTCCAGCCTGATTGCGCGCAAACTGGCCAGTCGTACCCAGTATGTCGTGGCTGCACCTTCGTATCTGGCCAAATACGGCACCCCAGTCAATTTAACAGCGCTGGCCAGCCATCAATGCCTTACCGGCACCGTGACGCAGTGGCGTTTTATGCAACAGGGCAAAGTGGTCCAGTTTAAGCCCAGAGGCCGTATTGTCTGCAACAGTGGCGTAGCGTTACTGGATGCGGCACTTAAAGGATTAGGCCTGGTGCAACTACCCGATTACTATGTTGCCGATAAGCTGGCTACTGGCGAGCTGGTAGCGGTGCTGAACGAGCAGCGCCAGCCAGATGATGGCATCTGGGCGCTGTATCCACAAAACCGGCATTTATCGGCAAAAGTGCGGGTACTGGTCGATTATCTGGCGGCGCAACTTGGTTCAGCAGCGGCGCTGTGATAGCGTTTTAATAACAGTATTTTTATGGGATCAATAATGAAACCTGTTTTTTCTGCCTTAATTCCTACTCTGCTGCTATTAGCAAGCAGCCTAAGTTTTGCCAACGATAGCTTTAAACAAGGCGAGCATTATCAGCTACTGGCCACGCCCCCAAGCACCGAAGCACAGGTAGTAGAGTATTTCTCTTACTATTGCCCATTTTGCTATAACTTTGAGCCGATTGTCGCCGAGCTGAAAAAAGCCCTGCCCGAGGGCACACCACTTAATAAAGTACCTGTCTCTTTTTTGGGCGGTAATATGGCCACCACTATACAGCGTGCTCATGCCACCGCTGAGCTGTTAAAAGTTGAAGACGCCTTTGCCGCTGCGCTGTTTAATCAAATTCATCAACAGCGTAAAGCACCACAAAGCCGCAACGACATTACCAAACTGTTTGCCAGTATCGGTGTAGAGCAAGCGCAACTGAATGCACAGCTCGACAGCATGGTGGTAAACAGCATGATTACCCAGTACGACGCCGAGGTAAGCGCTGCCGGCATTCGCTCGGTACCCAGCTTTGTCGTAAACAACAAATATCTGGTGAACATTAGCGCCGTCTCCTCACAGGAGCAGTTTAATGCGCTGGTCAACTACCTACTTGCATTGCAGGCAGAGGCGAAAACAGAATGAACAGTGTAAAAATTGACCTGGTATCTGATATCGCCTGCCCCTGGTGCGCTATTGGCTACGCCAGATTGCAGCAGGCGCTGACTAGCCTGCCCGATTTACAGGTTGAACTTCAGTGGCATGCCTTTGAACTAAACCCGGATAAAAACGCGCCGCAAGAGCCGATTTTACCAGCGCTAAGCCGTAAATATGGCCGCAGTGAAGATGAGATGCGCGCTGCCCAAAGCAATATGATGCAAATAGCGGCAGATTTAGGGCTGAACTTTACCAAGATGCAGCAGCGTTTTACCTGTAATACCTTTGATGCGCACCGGCTGGTGGAGTGGGCAGAGGCCACAGCCGATAAAGCTACGGCAATGAAGCTGGCATTATTTGATGCTTATTTTGGTGAGGCCAAAGATGTGTCCGATGCAAAAGTATTGGCTGATTGCGCTTCGAGCGCCGGACTGGATAGCGACGAAGCTGAGCAAATACTTGCCAGCGATGCTTACCGCGACACGGTACAGCAGGATATTGCCCAATATCAGCAGGCGGGTATCTCGTCCGTACCGGCGTTTATTATTAACAATAAGTATTTAATCTCAGGTGCGCAGGAGCCTGCACAACTGGCAGCAGCGTTAAAACAAATTGCCGCCGAGCAACCCTGAGCCAACAAAGACTTAGCTAAACAGCGATTACAGTGCTTCTAACAGCAGCGCTATCCCCTGGCCACCACCAATACACATGGTCACCAAGCCATAACGGCCATTAATCCGCTTAAGCTCCGCTATGAGTTTGATGATCAATATTGAGCCAGTCGCGCCAACCGGATGCCCCATGGCAATGGCACCACCGTTGGGGTTTACTTTGTTGCTGTCAAAGCCAAGTGTCTGGCTTACAGCCATCGCCTGAGCAGCAAAAGCCTCATTAGACTCAATCACGTCCAAATCGGTCACCGTTAAACCCGTTTGCGCCAGCACCTGCTGCACTGCTGGTATTGGCCCCAGCCCCATTACGCCCGGCTCGACGCCGGCGAAGGCATAACCCAAGATTCGGGCCTGTGGCCTCAGACCACGTTTATCGGCCTCAAAGCGGCTTGTTAACAGAAGTGCCGCTGCGCCGTCATTTAAACCCGAAGCATTACCGGCAGTGACTATGCCGTCAGCTTTAAACGCCGGTTTAAGTTTCGCCAGGCTTTCCAGGCTGGTGTCAACACGGATATGCTCATCATGCTCAAACTGCACATCATTACGGCCCACTTGCACGCTAAGTGGCACAATTTGCTCAGCAAAATAACCCTGCTGCTGGGCATAAGCTGCACGCTGCTGGCTTTGCAGCGCAAAGACGTCTAAATCTTCGCGGCTAAAGCCGTACTGCGTAGCGATAGTTTCCGCAGTGATACCCATATGGCCGCTACCAAAAGGGTCGCTAAGAATACCCAGGGTTAAATCGGTGATGTCGCTGTGGCCCATCTTTAAGCCGCGGCGCACCTTGGGCAATAAATAAGCACCGTTACTCATGCTCTCGGCGCCGCCAGCCAGCGCAAACTTGCTCTGGCCCAGTTGTATCAACTGCGCGGCCGATATTACCGACTGCACCGCCGAGCCACATAAACGGTTAACATTAAAGGCGGCAGAACTGGCTGGCATGCCAGCATTCAAGGCGATATGCCTTGCCAGATACGCATCTTCAGCACTGGTGGTAATAATATGGCCAAACACCGCATGGTCGATATCCGTTGGCGCCACGCCAGCACGCTGTATTGCGGCTTTTGCTACCTCCGTGCCCAGTTGTGCCGGGCTTAAGCCGGCTAAACTGCCACCAAAGCTGCCAATAGCGGTGCGGGCACCGGCCAGGATTACGACATCAGATAACTGCATATTCATTTCCTATTGTGTTAATAGCGGCCTTTTCGCTTTAGCCAGGCTGTTTACGATTAGCTGATATGAATTTTCTATCTGACGTTTTACTTCGTTATCCGGCACGCTGCCATTAAGCAGCACAGTATTCCAGTGCTGTTTATTCATATGGTAGCCGGGGGTAATCGCCGGAAAAATATCGCGCAGCATAACAGCTTCTGCCGGATCGCATTTTAAATTCACCCGCGCCACACCTCGCTCTTCGCCCAGGATAGCAAAAATCTTCCCGGCGACTTTATACACATAAGCATCAGGGCCAAACGGAAAGTCTTCCATGCTTTGTAGTTGCATCAGGCAATAATCACGGCATTGTTGAAAGTCAAAAGCCATAGGTATCTCCTGAAATAGTGTTGTAAAAAGAAGGCCGGTTTGTACACACCAACACGCCGTGAATACGTCCCTGTAGGCTCGATTCAGGAATCCATGCCTTCAACGGTTGGTTTAGCACAAGCCGGCCTTCTTGTCGTAGCCAGGTTTAACTTCTCTTGGTATTCCTCACTGAGGCTTTGTGTACTTCTCCAGCCACTGAAACACCTCGTTGTACCAACGCACACGGTTATCTTTCTTTAAGATCCAGTGGTTTTCATCCGGGAAAATTACCAGGCGCGAGTCAATACCTTTACGTTGCAGATTGGTAAAAGCACCTAACCCCTGGGCATAAGGCACGCGGTAATCTTTTAAGCCGTGAATAACCAGCATTGGCGTTTGCCATTTATCGGCATGTGCCGCCGGGTTAAATTTCTGATAGTCAGACTCTGGATTCCAGGCCGGGCCGCCTAAATCAAATTCCGGAAACCACAGCTCTTCAGTGCTGCCGTAAAAGCTTGGCATATCGTATAAACCGGCGTGGTTTACCAGACACTTAAAGCCGGTTGGCCAGTTGCCAGCAATCCAGTTCATCATATAGCCACCATAAGAGGCACCCAGTGCACAAGCTCGGTTGCCATCTATCCAGGGCTGGGCTTTTACAATGTACTCAAAGCCTTTTTTCAAGTCTTCCAGTGGCTTACCGCCCCAGTCACGGCTGATCGAGTCGGTAAAGGCCTGGCCATAACCGGTAGAGCCATGAAAATCGACCATTACCACCGCATAGCCTTGAGCAGCATACATCTGCGCATTCCAACGCTCGTTAAACATATTGCCAAAGCTGCCTTGCGGGCCACCATGCACTAAAAACGCCATTGGGTATTTTTTCTTGGCGTCAAAATTCCACGGTTTTACCAGATAACCGTAAACGGTTTCGTCATTGGCACCCTTGAAGCTAAATTGCTCATAGTCACCAAACTGCACCTCTTGGCGCCAGTCGGCATTGATGTCGGTCAGCTGGGTTAAGTTGCTGCCGTCCAGGTTTAACTGAAATACTTCTGGTGGCATATCCAGCTTGTGGTTGGTAAACACTAGTTTATCGCTGGCCACATTTAACGCACCCGCCGTGCCATCGCCAAACACTTTACGTACATCACCAAAGCCGGTGTTAATGGCATAAATGCTGTACTGACCAACATCCTGCGTAGTGACATACACAGTGCGGTTATCCGGGCCAAATTTGTAATCGCTGACAGAGCGGTCAAACTCGGGCGCCAGCTCTTTTTTCTGCCCGGTCACCATATCCAACAGCATCAGGCTGAATTTATCGGCTTCGGCCTGTGGTTTACTCATGGCTTTGTAGGCCATAAAGCGGCCATCACTGGAGAACGACGGCTGTGCATCCCAGGCCGGGTTGGCGGCAGTTAAATTCTGCTTTTCACCACCCGCTACCGGCACCATAAAGATGTCATAATTGGTATGCCAGGCCTGATCTGCAGCCGGGATCTTGGCGCTAAACACTAAACGGGCATTGTCCGGCGTAAAAGCCACTTCTTTCATACCGGCAATATCAGTATTCCACTCGCTCATCAGGTTGCTGGCATCTTTCACCGCCCCCTGCCCCAGAGCCGCCACATGTAAATGGCTGCGATATGGCGTTAACCAATGGTCCCAGTGACGCACCATTAGCTGGTCATAGGCCATGGCGCTGTCTTTTTTCGCCGCATCTGCAGCTTTGGCATCCAACGTACATTGCAGGTCCTGACAGCCGGGCTTTACCGCTAACGCCAGCGCAATTTGTTTACCATCGTTCGATACTTTAAAGCCCTCTACCGGCAGCGGTAAATCGGTGACCTGCAGCGCTTCACCGCCGTACAGTGGTAACTGCCACACCTGAGCACTGCCGCTTCGATCGGCAATAAAATAAAGACTCTGGCCGTCGCTTGCCCACTGCAGCTGGCTTTCGCGGCCGGCGCTTTGGGTTAAACGGGTCACTTTATTTAAGTTGGATAAATCCATCAGGTATAAGTCAGATGAGGTGTCGGCCGGGCTAAAACCGGCGTTAGTCTGGCCATAAGCAACAAAACGGCCATCGGGTGATAACACCACATCGTGCAATTTATTAAAGCGGTTTAAATGCTCTACCGTTAACGGCCCCTTGGCCATGGCACTGCCGGATGCCAGTAGCGCCAGCGTCACTAAGGTCTTTTTCATGCGTATCCCTTGATTTTTAGTTGTTATAAGCTGAAAAAATAAAGGCCACAGCACTGCTGTAGCCTTGGTCAGGTTTAGGCTTTTAATGCCGCATCCAGATCTTCAATTCTGGCTTTCCAGATAGCCGGCCCCTGCTGGTGCACGTTGTTACCGTTAGGGTCAACCGCCACTGTTACCGGCATATCCTGCACCTCAAACTCGTAAATGGCTTCCATACCTAAATCGGCAAAGGCCATCACGCGGGCTTTTTTAATCGCTTTAGAGACTAAATAGGCTGCACCGCCCACCGCCATTAAATACACCGCTTTATGCTTTTTAATGCTTGCTACCGTTTTATCGCCACGCTCAGATTTACCAATCATGCCCAGTAAGCCGGTTTGCGATAACATCATATCGGTAAATTTATCCATCCGCGTTGCGGTTGTAGGGCCAGCCGGGCCTACCACTTCATCGCCCACCGCATCTACCGGGCCAACGTAGTAAATAAAGCGGTTTTTAAAATCGACGCCATCAGGTAGCGCTTCACCACGGCTTAGCATATCGGCAATGCGCTTGTGCGCCGCATCGCGGCCGGTAAGCATTTTGCCGGATAACAGCACGGTTTCACCGGCCTGCCAGCTTTGTACTTCCTCTGGCGTTACGGTGTCTAAATTCACCCGGCGCACATTAGCGCCCAGCTCCCAGGTCACCTGTGGCCAGTCTTCCAGTTTTGGCGGCTGAATATCGGCTGGCCCCGAGCCATCTAAATGGAAATGCACATGGCGGGTGGCAGCACAGTTAGGGATCATCACCACCGGTAAACTGGCAGCATGGGTCGGTACGCTGTTAATTTTTACATCCACAACCGTGGTTAAGCCACCTAAACCCTGGGCACCAATACCCAGTTTGTTCACTTTTTCGTACAGCTCTAAGCGCAGCTTTTCATCAGCCGTTTTAGCGCCTTTAGCAATTAAGTTTTGAATATCCACTGGCTCCATTAAGGCTTCTTTGGCCAGCACCGCCGCTTTTTCGGCCGTACCGCCAATACCTATGCCGAGCATACCCGGCGGACACCAACCAGCGCCCATTTTTGGTAAGGTTTCCAGCACCCAATCGACGATAGAGTCTGACGGGTTAAGCATCGCCATCTTAGTTTTATTTTCTGAGCCACCGCCTTTGGCGGCGATCATCACTTCAACATGATGGCCTGGCACTAAATCGATATGCACTACTGACGGCGTATTGTCTTTGGTGTTTTTCCGCAAGCCAGCCGGGTCGGCTACGATAGAGGCGCGCAGCGGGTTATCCGGGTTCAGGTAAGCACGACGGGTACCTTCGTCTACCATCTGCTGCACCGTCATATCGGTTTTGTCCCACTTGACGTCCATACCAATTTTGACAAAACAGGTAACGATACCGGTGTCCTGACAAATAGGCCGGTGGCCTTCGGCCGACATGCGCGAGTTAATTAAAATTTGCGCAATAGCATCTTTTGCCGCCTGGTTTTGCTCTTTGTGGTAGGCCACCTCCAGCGCTTTGATAAAATCCAGCGGGTGGTAATAAGAGATATATTGCAGTGCATCTTCGATGCTATCGATAAAGTCTTGCTGGCGAATAACCGTCATGTTCTACCTGTCCTCTGACGCCTCTGGCAGCGCCATGTTTAACTATTTTAGCGGGTGCTGGTATGATAGCGCGCATCAGAAACAGCGGCTAGCCCCATTGATGCAGCAGTACCTTATTCCAACGGAAATTTATGGCGATACGCCTGACACCTTACTCAATTTGTTTAGCCACTTCGCCGGCCAGCCGTGGTCGATGCTGCTCGACTCAGCCGCACCTGACCATATTAACAGCCGCTATGACATTATGGTGGCCGAACCGGTTGCTACGCTGGTAGCCGAGCATAGCTATTGTGTGCTAACCGATGAGCAAGGCGCGCACCATTACAACGAAGACCCTTTTACTGTGCTTAACTGCGCACTAAAACGCTATTTCCCCATCGCGGTTAAAAGCGAACTCCCCTTTGTTGGCGGCGCACTGGGCTATTTTGGTTATGATTTGGGCCGTTATGTTGAGAAACTGCCCGCCACAGCAGCGGCCGATATTAAGCTGCCTGACATGGCGGTCGGTCTTTATCAATGGGCGCTAATACTCGATAAGCAAAAACAGCAACTGTGGTGTGTTGATTATTGTGGTAACGCCGAGCAGCTCTGGCAGAAATTGCATAAACGTTTACAGCACAACATAGCGATAATACCGGGTTTTAGCTTAACTACACCCTGGCAAGCAAACATGGATAAAGCCGGCTATGTCGCCCGGTTTAATCAGGTACAGCAGTATTTATTAAGTGGCGATTGTTACCAGATCAATCTGACCCAGCGCTTTAGTGCGCAGTATCAGGGCGATGAGTGGCAGGCTTATTTACAGCTACGCGATAAAAACGCCGCGCCGTTTTCTGCCTTTATCCGCCTGCCACAGGGTGCTGTGCTGAGTATATCACCCGAGCGCTTTTTACAACTGCACAGCGGCAAGGTAGAAACCAAACCGATTAAAGGCACACGGCCACGCGGTATTTGCCCGATGACCGATGCAGTGGAAGCTGATAACCTGCGTCATTCGGCGAAAGATCGCGCCGAAAACGTGATGATTGTCGATTTACTGCGTAACGACTTAGGCAAAGTGTGCCTGCCAGGTAGCGTTGCCGTGCCGCAGCTGTTTGCCATTGAGAGCTTTCCGGCGGTACATCATCTGGTTAGCACGGTAACCGGCAATTTATCGCCCGAGTACAGCGCCTGCGATTTACTGCGCGGTGCTTTTCCCGGCGGCTCTATTACCGGAGCACCCAAGGTGCGGGCTATGGAGATTATCGAGCAGCTGGAGCCACAAAGGCGCTCTGTATACTGCGGCGCTATCGGTTACATTAACAGCTGCGGCGATATGGACACCAATATTGCCATTCGCACACTGATTTGCAGCCAAGGGCAAATTCACTGCCAGGCCGGTGGCGGCATCGTTGCTGACTCTGAAGTAAATAGTGAATATCAGGAAACCTTAGATAAGGTAAATAAAATTCTGCCGGTACTGGCCGGATCGGGGCACTAAGATGCTGGCGGGTGAGTTTCGCCAACGCTTTATTCTGCAGCAAGCCGCTGCGGCCGACACTGTTGCGGCCAGTGACAAACACCAGGCGGCAGTGTTGGTACCGCTGGTTGATTACGGCGATAAACTGCAGGTGTTGTTTACTCAGCGCGCGCTGCATTTGCGCCATCACCCGGGGCAAATCAGTTTTCCCGGCGGGCGCATCGAGCCAGGCGAAACTAGTAGCATCGCCGCGCTGCGCGAAGCCGAAGAAGAAATTGGCCTGCTACCCAGCGCGGTAGAACTATTAGGTCGCCTGCCGCTGCAAAGCACCAGCACCGGTTTTACTATTCAGCCCTGGGTGGGTTTGCTTAAACCGCAGCGTCGCTGGATTTTGCAGGTCGACGAGGTGGCCGGTGTGTTTGAAGTGCCACTAACGCATTTCTTGCGGCAGGAAAACCGTTATCAATTTAGCCTGCCGCTACGCGGTAAAGTACAGCAGCTACACGCTATGCCATATCAGGATAAGTTTATCTGGGGGGCCACCGCCGCCATTTTGCATAGGTTGTGCCTACAACTCGCATAAGATTTTCCCATTAGTTTTTCTCATCTGTAATAAGCGCTGACCAGTTACCAACCGACTTACAGAAGCAAGCTGCTTGGGCTACAATGACGCAATTATGATAACGACCAAACAGAATAAATTATGATTATCAGCGCTTTTGATATGTTTAGCATCGGCATTGGGCCGTCCAGTTCACACACCGTTGGCCCGATGCGGGCGGCGAAAAAGTTTACCGATGACTTAACCGAGAAAAACCTGCTGGAAAAAGTGGCCAGCGTGAAAGTAGAGCTTTATGGCTCGCTGGGCCAAACCGGTGTCGGCCACGGTACCGGTAAAGCGGTGATTTTAGGCTTAGCCGGCTATTTGCCTGAAACGGTAGACCCGGATGCGGTGCCGGGATTGCTAAAACAAGTACATGACGAGCAGCAAATACGTCTGGCAAAAAGCCACCCGGTCAGCTTCCCGCGCGAGGGTGCTATTGTATTTCACCGGCGTAAAACGCTAAAAGAGCACTCTAACGGCATGGAGCTGATTGCGCTGGATAAGGACAAAAACGTGGTGCTAAGCGATGTGTATTTCTCGATTGGCGGCGGTTTTATTGTTAAAGCTGAGGATTTTGCCAAAGAAAAAGAAGCCGCCAGTCAGTTTGCCGCTGATAACCCGCCGCCGTTTCCGTTCGAATCAGGTGCTGAGCTGCTGGCTCTGTGCAAAGAAAACGGCTTGTC
This sequence comes from Pseudomonadota bacterium, assembly GCA_040752955.1. GTDB lineage: Bacteria > Pseudomonadota > Gammaproteobacteria > Enterobacterales > Alteromonadaceae > Alishewanella. The sequence goes on along the minus strand of JBFMHG010000002.1, from coordinate 297,216 downwards.
AATTGCCGGCCTGATGCTGGAGAACGAAAAAGTACTCAGAAGCCCAGCACAAATTACTGATGAGCTGAATAATATTTGGCTGACCATGCGTGCCTGTATTGAGCGCGGCATTAAGACAGAAGGCATACTGCCAGGCGGGTTAAAAGTAAAACGCCGCGCTCCGGCGCTGTATAAAAAGCTGATGGCAGAAAAAAGCAGCGACCCATTGCAGGTGATGGACTGGGTTAACCTGTTTGCCTTAGCGGTAAATGAAGAAAACGCTGCCGGTGGCCGGGTAGTTACTGCCCCGACTAACGGCGCGGCCGGTATTATTCCGGCAGTACTGATGTACTACGATAAGTTTATTCAGCCAGTGACACCGGATATCGCCGTGCAGTATTTGTTAACAGCCGCTGCTATTGGCATTTTGTATAAGAAAAATGCCTCTATCTCTGGCGCAGAGGTCGGCTGTCAGGGCGAAGTGGGCGTCGCCTGCTCTATGGCAGCGGCGGCCTTAACTGAAATTCTTGGTGGTACACCATCCCATGTCGAAAACGCTGCCGAGATCGGCATGGAACATAACCTTGGCCTAACCTGCGACCCTGTCGGTGGTTTGGTGCAAGTGCCCTGCATTGAGCGTAATGCCATGGGTGCGGTAAAAGCGATTAACGCTTCACGCTTAGCACTGCGCGGTAGCGGCGATCATAAGGTGTCGCTGGACAAGGTTATAAAGACCATGTGGGATACCGGTAAAGATATGCAGACCAAGTATAAAGAAACCTCTCGCGGTGGTTTGGCAGTAAATATTATCGAGTGTTAACACTTAGCAGGCCCGCGATAGCGGGCCTGATAGTTAATACTAACCCGGTTTTTTCGCCCAGGCTGCGCACCAACCTTCAGCGTTTACCAGTTTGCCCGGGAACACACCACAAGGGCGCCAGGCTTCGCCCTCTGCTCCTTGAATAAGCATGCAGTTGGCACAGCTTTGTCCCTCTTTGGCCGATTTATGCACATATTGCAGGGCTTTGGCTTGTGGGCTTTCCGGATCTACCTGCTCGGCGGCAAACGCTTTTAAACTAATACCGCCCATGCTTAAGCCCACCACGCCGCCGGCGGACAGTTTAAGAAAACGTCTTCTGCTATTGCTCATTGTTATTGCCTCTGATGTTGTTTATGGTCACTTTACTGCTGCACTTATGGTCTTAATTACGTAAAGACCTTATTGTTCTGTGGCTTTGTACTGATTGGCGCACAACTTGGTTTAGTCGGCTTTTTTCTGCGCGGCCGGCAAACCAAAGCACTTTTGTCACGTAACAGTTACAGTGCTGAGCGTAGCAGCGATAAGCAGGAACTTCTTTGATGGAAAACAACATTATTATTACCGGTGCCGCCCAACGGCTGGGTTTGCACTGTGCGTTAACGCTACAACATTCGGGTTATAAGGTCATTGCCACCTACCGCAGTGAAAAACCCGGCCTGGCACAGTTAAGGGAAGCTGGTGTGCAATGTGTGCAACTGGATGTGACTGATCAGGTGGCACTGTCGGCTTTTGTCAGCAGTATGCAGCAGCAACTGGGCAGTTTGCGGGCACTGATCCATAACGCCTCCGACTGGAAAGCCGATTTACCCAGCACTCCAAGCCCCGACAGCCTTGATCAAGACGCAGCCATCTATGATGCAATGCAGGCAGTGCATGCCAAAGCGCCCTACCTACTTAACCGTGCTTTAACACCGCTACTGCAAGCCCAAACCGGTACCAGCGATATAATTCACCTGACCGACTTTGTCGCCAGCGTCGGCAGCAGCAAGCATATGGCCTATGCGGCCTCTAAAGCCGCGCTGGAAAATTTAACCTACAGCTTTGCCCGCGCCTTAGCACCCAAAGTAAAAGTAAATGCCATAGCGCCAGCGCTTTTGATGTTTAACGAGCACGATGATGCGCACTACCGGCAAAAAGCGCTGCAAAAATCCTTGTTGCAAGTGGAGCCGGGGCCGGCAGAGCTCAGCAATACGGTGCTGTATTTACTTAACAGCCAGTATATTACCGGTAAGGTGCTGGCGTTAGACGGTGGTCGGCCACTCAAGCTGCCATAATGGTGACTTGGCCGCGTCAGGCTTTTAAATGGAACAGGCCACAGGCAGAATAACGGCACTGTGTTGAAAAAGAGCTTCGCTAATGAGAAAACCCCTTTGTTTAATCGCCGCCCTGGTATTAACAGGCCAAGCCATTGCGGCACAGCCGCTGTTAAGCCCACAGCTAGTAGCCGGTAAGTGGATCACCGATTTAAACGGTCAAACCCTGAATGATCCGCAAAGTTCTGGCTTTACCTGGCGCTATGGCGAGCTAATTCACTTAGGCGATAACAGCGCGGCAGAGCCGATGCGCAATAAGCTTTTGAGGATAAACCCGCACACTGCGCAGCTGCTGGCAGAGCCACTGCCGATTACGGTAGCCGACAGCGTGTTAAATGGTTGTTTTGGCGAGCTGTTTAAACACTATGCCGATTTTGAATCGCTAACCTGGGACAGAGTGGATGACACTGTGTTTATCAGCGTGACGGAGGACTCCTCCTTTTTACAGTTGAGCCCCAAATGTAAAGCGCGCTATGGCGAAACAAACTCCACCGACTACCCTACGTTACTGGTAAAAATTGATACCGATAAACCATTAAGCCGCGCGCAAATAAGCGCTGTGCGGCCGGTGCAGTTTCCTACAACATCTTTAGTGGGTAATGCCCCTAACGATGGCATTGAAGGCTTAGCCTTTGATAACGCCGGCAATTTGTATTTAGCACTAGAGCAAAATGCGGCTAATGCCCCGATGATATTCAAAACGCCGTACGATGATGCTTTCTGGCAACAGGAAGGCTATGTAAAAGTGCAGGACTCCGGCTTTGTGTTGCCAGTACCGGATGCTAAAGACCACCCGATAAACGGCCTGGATTATCTGCCGGCGAAAAAAGCCGACCATCCAGGTTATTTAGTGGCGGCCGCGCGTAATGACGATCAACTTTGGATCATTGATATAAGCCAGCAGCAGGCGCCTTTTGTGCAGCAAATGGCTTACTATGCGCCAACACCGGCCGACAGCCCCTGCCCGGCGTACGAGTTTATGGTGCAAACAGCAATAGAAGGTGTAGCTGTGTATAACGACACGGTATATCTGGTAAATGATGCCTGGAAAAAGCGCTACCCCGACAATATTAACTGTCCGGCGAATGCCGCTCACTTTAACAAATTTGCCCCGTTGCTGTTTACCTTGCCGGTAGACCCACGCTGGTTTATCAGCACGGCACAGTAAAAACACCTGCGCGTTGTAAAATCGGACAGTGTACAACTAGGTGAACCGGCACAGCTCTGCTATGATCAGCCGCTGTTCGCCCTTTGGCATCACTTGCTAAGCGGCAGAGAATTCTTGTTGTTGCAGGAAACGCTATGATTAACCACTTTCGCATCTTGGGTGTTAAAAGTAACGCCAGCGAAGATGATATTAAAAAAGCTTACCGCCGTTTGGCCAATAAGTATCACCCGGATAAACTGCACGGCTTAAGCGATGAAGAAAAAGACGCTGCTGCTGCCCAGTTACAACGGGTTAAGGCCGCTTATGAGGTGCTGTCGGATGCCAAGCTACGCGCAGCCTACATTAAAGATTTTAATAATGTTATTGTAACCGACCCCGCAGCTGCTATGCAGGAGTTGTGGGATCAGTACTACCCTTAATCATACCGATGAAAACCGCCCGAACGAGCCGCTTATGACAGAAAAACTGGATCTTGCGCGTATTCGCGCCCTTCACCGCGATGCTCAGGAGAATATCGAGTCTTATCTGGACCCTGATACGCCCAAAGCACTGGAGCAATTTACCGCAAAAATGAAAGCTACTTTACTGGCAGATCCCGAAATGCTCGACTCGGTACCAGAGTACCTGCCAATGGCCCTATACGGCCGGGTAAAGTTTCCGCCAGCGGCAAAGCCTAAATGGCAGCAATGGCTGCAGACAGGTAAAGCACCGCACTGGGACGACTTTAAAACCGCCATTGCCTTTGCCAACGCTGACTTAGAACTGGTAAAAGCGGTGCGTGCTTACTCGCAAAGCTTATTAATTGAAGCCTGCGCCGTGCTATTTATGTTGGATAACGCCAATTTAAGTGTCGTAAGCCGTAATAGCGCCCCGACTGAAACCGCTGAGCAGGACGACAATGCAGGCGATGACTACGCTGATGACTATGCCGACGACTACAGCGACGGCTATGGCAGCGACGATAGCGATGAAGAAGGCTACGATGATCAGTATGATAATATCCGCTTTAAGGGAGAGTAAGGTTAATGAGCACCAGTTTAATTGAAATTGCAGTAGCGGAAATTAAAGAGCTGGCAGTCGTTGAACCCAAGCAGGCCAGTAAAAAGTTCGAGCTGATTGCCAATACCATGAGCGATGAGCAGTTAACCGAAGTCATTGAACAAATTGATATTGTTACCCTAACTCAGATTAACAGCGAGCATGATATTTCTTTCCCGTCGATTATGACCGAACTGATGACACCGGAGCGCATTCGCGACATCGTCTGCCAGCAACCACTGTACTGGGAAGAGAAAATTAAAAACAATGCTGAAGAGCTAAAGCAGCACACCTTTGATTTTTTAACTTATCTTATCCGCAGCCAGGACAGTGAAGAGAAGCAGGCAGATATTCTGTCCTGTATCGCCGAAGATCCTGCCGGTTTGTTCTATTTATCTATTCCTTTTATCGAAATTTACCGTGGTGAAATTCTCGAATACGAGAACTATTGGGAAGATAAACTGTACGAAGATGAAGAACATTTAGAAGAGGCTGAAGCTTACACTGAGCGGCAACTGGCGGAAGATACCCACAACCTGGGTTTTGACGATCCGCGCAGCTTACTGGCGTTGATCCGCCAGCTTACGCCTGAGGTAGAAACGGCTATTAAAGCGCTTATCCGTAATGAGAACTCAGGCTGGGAAGGTATTATCAACAAATTTGCTGCCGAGCTGGTGCTGCAAGCCAAAGAGAAAAACCAGGCCACGGACGACGAGTTCAGCGAAGTGGACGAGATGTTCAGCTTTCTGGATTAAGGACAAGCAGTTATGCAGTTAATCGTTCGTGATGGCAGTAACGGCCCTTTTTTAAGCCAGGTGCTCAATAAGGCCCGCGCTGAAGGCTTGCTTGAGCCGGCTGAGCTGGCGCAGATAAAAAGCAAAGCCGTGCTGATGAGCCTGAAATTTGCCGACAAGTTCTACAACAAATATAAAATGCACCTGCTGGAGCAAGCGGCTTATGACGTGATTGGCGTGGTAAGCCTGGGCTTACAGGAGATGAGCGAAAAAGACCCTGCCCGGGCATTAACCCTGCTGCAGGCCCCAGAGGGTTTGGTAAAGCCGTTTCAAAAAGGCTGGAGCATGCTGGTCACGGTCAGCAAAAAAACCGGTAAGACATCGCTGTATGGTGAAGTGGCTGAGCAGCTTCTGCAAAGCATTTCCTGCCCCCCCGATGCCGAAGAATGGGCCGGTTATCAGCAGTATCAGCAGGCGCTTATCGAGCATCGCCGTACACAGTCGATGCAACTGCTACAACAACAGTTTTATGTTCGTACACACTTTGATGAATTTGAGCATTTCAGCTTAGAGGAAGTATTGGCCGAAGTGGTATTTTATCGCGCCCTGACCGGTAGCGATAAAGTGCGGGCTGATTTAAAGCAGCGTATTGTTAACATAACGCTTAAACCTGAATGGTTTAACGAGGCGTTTTTTCATGCCCAAACTGACGCAGCGCTGGCACAGTTGCCGGCTGAAAATGCCGCCGCCATCCGAGCAGACTTGGGCCAGCATTTTATGCCGGCACTGCTGCGCACCCTACAATTTGCACAGAAGTATCAGCAGTTGGTGGCAAGCCAGGCCTCACCTGAAAAGCTGGATGCGTTTGAGGGCAAACAAGGTTTAACCAGCCCGTTACTGGGCTGGCCACAGTATCTGGTGTTATAAACACCAGAACTGCTGTAACTGACGCTGAAACAAGACGTTATCACCACTACTACAAAAGCTGTCTGGCCCCCGGATGTTGCCGGTATTAAGTAAACCCAACTCACTAAGCCTGCTCTGCAACTGCTTGGCCACTGCCGCCTCAGTGCGCACTATCGTAATTGCTGGCCCGGCCGTGTCAGCAATCAGATCCACGATAAGGTTATAATGGGTGCAGCCCAGCACCAATGTATCGGCGCCTTGCGCTAACAGCGGCTTAATATAATTTTGTAACAGCTGGCGCAACTCTTCGCTTTCAAGCGACAAGTCTTCAATAAGCGGCACCAGGCCAGGGCAAGGCTGCAGCAAAATACGGGCGTTACCTGCAAAGCGCGCGCTCAGTTGGCTAAAAGCCGGTGTTTGTAGGGTGCGAGGCGTAGCCAATACACCCACTACTCCCGACTTACTGACCAATGTTGCCGGCTTTACTCCTGGCTCTACGCCAATAATTGGCACACTACACTCTGCTCTTAGCCTGGCAATTGCCGCTGTAGTGGCGGTATTACAGGCAACTACTATAGCTTTCACGCCTGCGCTTAGTAGCTGCTGGGTAATAACCTGCATGCGTTGGTAAATATACTCATCTGATTTTTCACCATAAGGCGCATGGCCGGTATCTGCGAAATAATGCAAACTCTCGCTCGGTAATAGTTGGCGAATTGCGCGTGCAACCGACAGCCCGCCAATACCTGAGTCAAATATTCCTATGGGTTGATGCGGGTGCAATACGGGGTCAATTGTCACAGCAGCAGACTCTACTAACTCGAAATAGGTTTGATGGCGGCTATTATGCCACAGTAAGATAAACCCTGACTGACTGTCAGGCTAACCTGTCACGCTGCTTTGACAGCAGTAGAAAAAATTTGCACTACAGGATAATTTTTTTTCGGGCAAATCGATTTAAAATCCTGTATATTGTCGCACTATTTTTAAACCCTAGCTTATAGAGATGACTATGTCAGCAGATTTATCCTTATACAGAAACATTGGTATCTTCGCCCACGTTGATGCCGGTAAAACAACTACAACAGAACGTATCCTGAAACTGACCGGTAAGATCCATAAGTTGGGTGAGGTTCACGAAGGTGAATCAACGACCGACTTTATGGAGCAGGAAGCCGAGCGTGGTATTACTATTCAGTCAGCTGCCGTAAGCTGTTTCTGGAAAGGTCACCGTTTCAACGTTATCGATACCCCGGGTCACGTTGACTTTACGGTTGAAGTATACCGTTCACTGAAAGTTCTGGACGGTGGTATCGGCGTATTCTGTGGCTCTGGCGGTGTTGAACCTCAGTCAGAAACCAACTGGCGTTATGCTAACGACGCTGAAGTATCTCGTCTGATTTTCGTAAACAAATTAGACCGTATCGGTGCTGACTTTATCCGTGTTACCGAGCAGGTGAAAAAAGTTCTGGGTGCTAACCCGTTAATCATGACGCTGCCAATCGGCCGCGAAGACACCTTCAAAGGTGTGGTTGACCTGTTAACCAAGCAAGCTTACGTGTGGGACGAGTCTGGCCAGCCAGAAAACTACACTGTTACTGACGTACCTGCCGATATGGCGGATGACGTTGAAATGTACCGTCAACAGCTGATCGAAACTGCGGTTGAGCAGGACGATGACCTGTTAATGGCGTACATGGAAGGCGAAGAGCCGTCAATTGAAGACATTAAGCGTTGTATCCGTAAAGGTTGCCGTGACCTGGCGTTCTTCCCAACTTACTGTGGTTCTGCCTTTAAAAACAAAGGTATGCAGTTACTGTTAGACGCTGTTGTTGATTACCTGCCGTCACCAACTGAAGTTATTCCTCAGCCACTGACTGACGAAGAAGGTAACGAAACCGGCCAGCACGCTATCGTATCTCCAGACGAGCCGTTCCGTGCGTTAGCATTCAAAATCATGGATGACCGTTTCGGCGCCCTGACTTTTATCCGTATTTACTCAGGTGTACTGAACAAGGGTGACACCATCCTGAACTCTTACACCGGTAAAACTGAACGTGTTGGCCGCATGGTTGAAATGCATGCGAACGACCGTACCGACCTGACCACAGCACAAGCTGGTGACATCATCGCGCTGGTAGGTCTGAAGAACAACACCCAGACTGGTCACACCCTGTGTGATCCTAAGTCTCCTTGTACTCTTGAACCCATGGTATTCCCAGAGCCGGTAATCTCTATCTCTGTAACACCAAAAGACAAAGGTTCGGTAGAGAAAATGGGTATCGCTATCGGTAAGATGGTTGCTGAAGATCCAACCTTCCGCGTCGAAACTGACCCAGATTCAGGTGAAACCATTCTGAAAGGTATGGGTGAATTGCACCTGGACATCAAAGTAGACATCTTAAAGCGTACTTACGGTGTTGAATTAGTAGTTGGTCAGCCTCAGGTTGCTTACCGCGAAACTATTACCCGTGAAATCGAAGATAGCTACACGCACAAGAAGCAGTCTGGTGGTTCAGGTCAGTACGGTAAAATTGACTACCGCATTCGTCCGGGCGAGCAGAACTCAGGCTTCAAGTTCACTTCTACTGTAGTTGGTGGTAGCGTTCCAAAAGAATTCTTCCCGGCTATCGAGAAAGGCTTTGAGTCTATGATGTCAACCGGTCCTCTGGCTGGCTTCCCAGTACTGGACGTTGAAATTGAACTGTTCGACGGTGGTTTCCACGCCGTTGACTCATCAGCTATCGCGTTCGAAATTGCTGCTAAAGGTGCATTCCGTCAATCTATGCCTAAAGCTGGTCCACAGCTGTTAGAGCCAATCATGAAAGTTGACGTATTCACCCCAGAAGATCACGTAGGTGATGTTATTGGTGACTTAAACCGTCGCCGTGGCATGATCTCAGGTCAGGAAGCGGGTGTAACTGGCGTACGTATTAAAGGCGACGTACCACTGTCTGAGATGTTTGGTTACATCTCTACCCTGCGTACTATGACGTCAGGCCGTGGTCAGTTCTCTATGGAGTTCTCGCACTACTCACCATGTCCACAAAACGTGGCTGATGCAGTAATTGCCAAAGAGAAAGAAAAGAAAGCCGCTGCTGCTAAAAACTAAGCTGTAGCGCTTTAAAAAAAGCCCCGCCGGTTTCACCGCGGGGCTTTTTTATTGCCGGCATAGATTAATTAACGGCATAGCATGGCAAAGCAGTAATGATAACAGCGCTGAAATAGGTGTTAGCGCTCAACCAGTACCGGGTATTTCAGGTATTGCTGATCATAAAACGGCATTTGCCGGTAGAACCAGTTATAGCGCTCGCGCGGATTGTTTCTAAGCTGTTCATCTGCCGCCAGCGCCTTGTCAAACTGCTGCTTTAACGCTGGCTGCTGTGCCAGCAAACGGGCGATTAATGGCTCGATAGCATAAGGCTCAAAATACTCGGTGCGCTCAAACATCGCCGGGAAAAAGCCCCAGCGAAAGAATGAGTCTGGCGCTGTGGGCTCCAGCAGTGCTACCGCTAAGCGGCCCAGCGGCTGATCGGTACTGACCCTCCGCCAACCTGCAGCGAGATTGCGCTGCACACTGTGCTCACTAAAACGGGCTTCGCTTAACATAAAGCGACTCTCAAATGGCTTATCCGCGAAGCGATACTGCTCCAGGCTTAATTGCTGCAGCTTGAGCTTTTTCGGCTGCGCCAATGTGGTCATTTCAATACCGTGCAGCGCCAGGCGGGCAATAACCTGCTGCTGCTCAGGTGGGATCCAATAAGCAGCCGGGATTTGCACTGTAATATCAGCAACCTTGTCCCAATACACCGGCAATTGCTTATACATCACCGGCTTGCCGGTCCAGGCGACATAGGGCGCACCACTGATGTCAGACTGGCGCAGCTCAAAGCTCACGCCTTTAAAGTCGATAAAATCAGCTTGTTCACTGGCTTTGTAGCTCAGCACCAGCTGTTGTGGCCTGGCCTGCAAATCAGCCTGGCGTGCCAGCATCAGCGCTTTACCCTGCTGGTTTAATAACCTAAGGCTTTGCTCAAGTAACACATAAGTGCCCAATACGCGCTGACGGTAAGGCTTTAAGCTGTGGTTCTCTACCAGCACTGTCGGTAAATGGCGCACATCGCCATAACCATTAGAAAAGCGTGGGCTGGCGGTCCAGCCACTAATGCCCTTGCTAAAATCATTGCTGTCAACGCCAAATACCAGCGGCCCCGGTATATGGCCAGCCTCAGTCAACGCTGTGTTTACCGCCGGGCGATACACCTTTGCCAGCCAGCTGGCGGCATTCACACTGACCGCAGCAAAGGGCTCGTTGAAGCCGTAGGTAATATCGTACTGATAATCTTCGCCATCAGTCACATGCACATCGATATACAAATCCGGCTGATATTGCTGAAGCACGCCCAACAGCGCCTGCATCTCGGGCGCATCGGCTTTGGCATAATCACGGTTCAGGTTCAGGTTTTGCGCCGTGGCGCGCCAGCCTTGCTGCAAGGGGCCGCGCTGGTTCATCCGGTTGTACAGCGAGCGCCGTTCGTGACCGTCGGGCGATAACACCGGAATAAACAGCAAATCAGCGTTATCCAGCAGCGCCGATTCGCCACCATGGGCAATATCACGCAGTAGCATTAGCCCGGCATCTTTGCCATCAATTTCACCGCTGTGAATACCGGCCTGCACTAACAGCAACGGCCGGTTAGGGTTATTGGCAATTTTATGCAGCACCTTGCTGGCCTTCACCAGATAGAGTGGCCGCCCTTGCGGGCTTTGGCCAAATTGCTCCAGCTGCAGTAAGTCTGAGCTATCTACCAGCTTGGTTAAATAAGCCAGCGTGGCGGCATAATCCGGGCTGTCAGTCAGGCCAGTCAGCTCTGCCGGCGTTACCCAGGCATCGCCCTGCCGCTTTTGCAGTTGTTCACTTGCGCCCCGCCAGGCAGGTAATGGCGGTAACCAGTCATCAGCGGCCCGGCCCTGGCCAGAGGCAGCCAGACAGAGTGCCAGCATTGACGGAGCTAAAAGCTTCATGGTGTATCCTGTGGCGTTTTAATATTAAACATACTGCAATACAGCACCGGTAAAAACACCAGTGTCAGCACAGTAGCAAAACCTAAACCAAACATAATCACCACTGCCAGGCTGGCAAAGAACACATCGCCCAGCAGCGGCAACATACCTAAAATGGTGGTGATGGCAGCCATCGACACCGGCCGCACCCGGCTGACAGCACTATCAAACACAGCGTTAAACGCTGCTTTGCCCTCGCTAAGCTCTAACTTTATTTGCTCAACCAGTACTATGCAGTTTTTAATAAGCATGCCGGATAAACTTAAAAAGCCCAGCAGCGCAATAAAGCCAAAAGGCGCCCCCAGCAGTAACAAGCCAAAGCTCACACCAATGATGGCCAGTGGCACACAAGCCCATATGACTAAAGCACTGCGCATCGAGTTAAACAGCAGCACTGTGATAATAAACATCATCAGATAGCCCAGCGGCAGCGAGCTAAACAGCGCGGTTTGCGCTTTTTGCTGCGCTTCATACTCACCGCCCCAACTGAGGAAGTAGCCGGTTGGCAAAGTTATGGCTTCAATATCGGCTTTTACCCTAGCCAGTAAGGCAGAGGCGGTATCATCTGTTAAACTGTCATGCTCTGCCATCACGGTAATGGTGCGTTTGCGATCACGGCGCTGAATTTGTGCATCTTCCCATACCAGATCAAAACCGGTGACAACCTGGGTTATCGGCACATAACGCTGCAGTTTATTGCTGTATACCTGTAAATCATACAAGGCATCGAGATTGTCACGCTCTGATAGTGGTGAGCGGGCAATGATCGGCAATAAATGGGTGCCGTCGCGGTAAATGCCGACTGTGCGGCCCGACATGCTGCTTAGCAACACTTCATCGATATCCTGCTTGCTGATACCAGCGCGGCGCGCCATGGCTTCATTAAAGCGCGGCCTTATCACCTTGGTACGCTCCCGCCAGTTATCCCGCACGCTGACGGCACGGCCATCGGCCAGTAATATGTCTTTCGCTTGCTCGGCCAGAGCACGCAATACGTCCGGGTCTGCACCACTGAAACGCGCCTCAATTTTGGCCGGCGTTGACGGCCCTACTTCTAAACGCAGCAATTTATACTGCAGCCGTGGTAGTTGCTCAGTAATGTAGCGGCGGGTTTGTTGCATCAGCGCAGGTAACTGCTCTAACTGCTCAGCACGTACAATCAGCTGGCTGTAGGCTGCGAAGTTTTTCTCCGGCTGATAGGTCAGCATAAAGCGCTCAGCGCCGCGGCCACTGGTACTGGTCACATGGCTGACACCATCAAGCGTCTGCAAATAACGCATTAACGCCAGCGCGTCTTCTGCCGCATGGCGGATATCTGTACCAGCTGGCTGCCATAGATCAACCAGAAAAATAGGCGTATTCGACGGTGGAAAAAATACCTGTTTCACCTTACCAAAGCCCACCACTGCCAATACCAACAGCACCAGCGTCAGCGTATAGGTTAGTGCGCGTTGGCGCAGCGCCAGCCATAGCAGCTTGCGGTACAGGGTAAAAATAATGCCCTGATACAGCTGCGCAGGCTCGCCCTGCTCTGCCGGTGCATCTTTAAAGAGCAGGCTGGCAAAAAACGGGGTCAGCGTAATGGCCGTAACCCAGCTAAGCAGTAAGGACACCAGCAGCACCCAGAACAAACTGCCGGCGAATTCGCCGGTGGCATCACTGGATAAGCCTATTGGCGCAAAGGCTGCTATGGCGATAACCGTTGCGCCGAGCAGCGGCCACTGAGTTTGCTTGACAATTAAACTGGCGGCATCGGCCAGTTTAAGCCGGCGCTGCATACCAATTAAAATGCCTTCGGTAATCACGATTGCATTGTCGACCAACATACCCAACGCGATAATCAGCGCGCCCAGTGATACACGCTGCAGCTCAATGTTCATTTGCAGCATAAAAATAAAAGTGCCCAGCACGGTTAATAGCAAAATAAGGCCAATCAGTATGCCGCTGCGCAGCCCCATAAATACCAGCAGCACCAATATGACTATGGCTACGGCTGCCGCCAGATTGATGATAAAACCGGTAACCGAATTGGCCACTTCGTCAGGCTGGTTGTAAATAGTATGCAGCGTGATACCGACCGGGCGGTTGTATTCCAGCTCAGCCAGGCGCTGCTTAATTTGCGCTCCGGCATCAACCACGTTAACGCCGGATGAAAAGGATACGCCCAGCGTGAGCGCATTCTGGCTGGCAAAGCGAATGAGCTGTGCCGGGACTTCGGCATTTTCGCGATATACCCGCGCCACATCGCCTAAATAAATCAACTCTTTTGAGTCGGGGCTGGAGATAATCAGGTTCTCCAGCTCTTTTACTGATTCAAACTCACCGGTCGGGTAAATGCGCAGCCGGTCCGGCCCTACCTTAATCGAGCCAGCATTGGCCACCATATTCTGGCTTTGCAGCAGTGCCGATAAGGTTTGTGGCGCTATACCCAGCGCGGTCAGCCGGGGCCTCGAAATTTCGACGATGACCTGCTCTTGTTGTACCCCGGAAACCGCCACCTTACCCACACTTGGTACCAACACCAGCTCGCGACGCAGAAAGTCGACATAGTCTCTTAGCTCATCATCGCTGTAACCAGATCCTGTCACCGCATACAAGATGCCGTATACATCGCCAAAGTCATCTTTTACCTGCGGTACCTGCACACCTGGTGGCAGTTGTGGCTGCAAATCATTTACTTTGTGGCGCAGCTCATCCCAAATTTGCTTTAACTCTTTGGCACGGTATGTGTCTTTCATCTCGACCATTAACTGCGATAAACCGGCGGTTGAGACAGAAGTAACATGATTCACGTAAGGCAGTTGCTGAATGGCATTCTCCAACGGATAGGTGACCTCTTCTTCGACCTGCGTAGGTGATGCCCCCGGATACTGGGTGATGATAAGCGCTTGTTTTAGCGTAAATTGCGGATCTTCCAGCCGGCCTAGTCCCATGTAAGATACTATGCCACCACAGAGTAAAATTGCGGCGAACAACCACGATGACGTTCGATACTTAATAAAATAGCGGGCGATATCCATGCCTACAGCCCCCGCTCACGCACCCAGGGCCGCACGCGCTGGCCTTCCGTTAAGTGCTGTACACCAGCGCTGACCACTTGCTCACCTTCTGTTAAACCCGAGGTAACCGCTGCACCGGCACTGCTTAAGCTTTTCACGGTAACGGCTCTTTTCGTCACCATGCTGCTATCAGGCTGATATACCCAGACATAGCTTTGCTGCTGATCAAGGGCGATATCGGCGGGCATAAAGATGGCACTGGCCGGAATATAAAGTGCATCAGTAAAGGCGGTACTGATTTTACTCACCTCAGCTATCACATTGGCCGTCATGCCCGATAACACATTAAATTCCGTCGGTGTTGGCATACTAAACACCACCTTAAAACTGTTGGTGGCCGGATCGGCCTGGGTATCCCACTCGCGGATGCGGGCGCGGTAACGCAGGTCCGGGTGCGAGTCGAACACCACTTCGGGCTGATAATTAAAGTCTTTACGCACATTCGAGATCACATCTTCCGGTACCTGAATGATCACATCAACCTGATCGCGCACCTGCAGTTCCATAATCGGCTGCTGGGCGGCGACGTTTTCGTGGTTTTCGACCAGCAGGCGGGAAATATTGCCGGCAAAGGGTGCCTCTAACCGGGTATAACTGAGTGCCGTTTCAGCGGTAGACAAATCAGCCTGCGCTACCTGCAGCTGCGCTTTGGCTTCATCAAACACGGCTTGCGATACCAGTTTTTGTGCAATCAGTTGCTCTGCACGGACATACTGGGTTTGTGCCAGTTCAAAACGGGCTTTGGCCTGATCAAGCTTTAAGGCAAAATCAGTGTCATCCAACCGGGCTAGCAGTTCACCCTTTTGCACCATTTGGCCGGGCCGGGCTACCAGCTGTACCAATTTACCACTGACACGAAACGTCAGGCTGGCGCGCTCAGTGGGTGCCACCACCGCCGGAAACTGCCGCACAGCCCCCTGCACGTCTCGGCTTACCTGATGCAGTTTTACCGGCCGCACCTGCTCGGCTACCGGCTCGGGTGCAGGTTTTGAACAACTGGT
Source organism: Pseudomonadota bacterium (assembly GCA_040752955.1). Taxonomy (GTDB): domain Bacteria; phylum Pseudomonadota; class Gammaproteobacteria; order Enterobacterales; family Alteromonadaceae; genus Alishewanella. Next base: position 282,134 of record JBFMHG010000002.1, on the reverse strand, counting down.
TAACACCAGGGCAGTAAGACTAACGGTGAAAAGTACGGGCAAGGGTCGACGCATGAGTATCATCCTGAAACATGAAGAAAATAAAGGTGCCATTCAAGCTTAGCCAAGTCTGACCAGCGTGCCTTATTTAACCGCAAAAAACCCTTGCTTAACAGCATGTTTTTTTCGCTATGATAAAAAACCCGCCACTGTAGGCGGGTTTTGCTAACAATCACTGATAAGTTAGAAACGGTAGCTGATACCTAACTGATACAGCTCGTCTTGTGTAACATAGTTATCAAAAGCGACGGCGGCTTTAAGCGCCAGATTCGGTTGCAGGAACCAGCTGCCTCGCAGCGTAAAACTGTCTTCCTCAGCGTTAACCAGATCATCTGACAGCCAGTCATACACCAAACCCACTGCTATATTGTGGCCAAAATAATAATCGGCTGCCACGCTGTACTCTGAAATATCGTTGCCTTTAACATCCATAAAGCTGGCTTCGATATTGATAAAGTTACCGTTTTCCAGCGCCAGCAGCTTTTTCGTGCTGATACCATATTCGGTATAACTGCCCTGCCCCTCGTTATCGATGTTACGGGCATCCAGTTTTACCAGCCAGTCACTGGCCACAAAATAGCCCAGGCTAACATCAACTTGCCGATTGTCATTGCCGTTAACTTCGGTAACAGCAGCTGCGGCATAGAAATTGTGTGCCTTATCCTGATAGACACCGCCCAACTGCCAGTTACTGAAACTAAACTCCGTCACGCCCGGCAAGTCAAACTTGGTGTAGTCATAACCGGCAAACACACTGGCATTACGGCTGATAAAAGCTGCTTCGGCATAAGGAACAGTGCCTGTGCGCACTGGCGTTAAATAAAACTCATGGCGCAGTGACCAGTTTTGTAGTTCACCGGTTGCCACATCACCCCAGCCAAAGCTGGCGTCTGATTGATGCTGATAGCTATTGGCCAGTGCAGAGGCAGAAAAAACGGCGATAACAGACGCTAACATTGTAGTTTTCATAACTGTCCTTCAAAAATAAAACCCAAGGGCATTACAGGCTGACACAGCCCGCGCGCATACTAGCAGTTATTGCTGAACAATCAATGAACCCCGCACCTGTTTAGCCAGTTGTTTTGTAACCACTTTATACTGTCATCACACCGGTGTACGACCGGTTAAATTTCCAGCAGCGCCTGTTTTAACAACTGCACCTGATCGCGCAGTTTAGCCGCCTGCTCAAACTCCAATTCACGGGCATGCTGCAGCATTTTCTGCTCCAGCTGTTTAATGTCAGCCTCTACCTGGTATGGCGTTTTACCTTTGATCAGCCGCACCTTTTCTGCCACCTGCGGCAGCGCTGTCTTGGCATCCTGACCTAGGTCCATTACATCGGCAATTTTACGCTTAATGGCCTGCGGTGCGATACCATGCAGTTGATTAAACTGCAACTGCTTAGCGCGGCGACGATCGGTTTCATCTATCGCCCGCTGCATAGAGCCGGTAATGCGGTCGGCATATAAAATGGCCCTACCCTGTAAATTGCGCGCTGCCCGGCCTATGGTTTGGATCAGTGAGCGCTCAGAGCGCAAAAAGCCCTCTTTATCAGCATCTAAAATCGCCACCAGCGACACTTCAGGTATATCTAAGCCTTCACGCAGCAGGTTAATGCCTACCAGCACATCAAATACACCAAGGCGAAGGTCGCGGATAATCTCCATCCGCTCCACGGTATCAATATCCGAGTGCAGGTAGCGCACCTTTACGCCATGCTCGTTTAGATACTCGGTTAAATCTTCGGCCATTTTCTTCGTCAGCGTGGTGACCAGCACCCGCTCTTGCCGCTCGGCGCGGATAAAGGCTTCTGACAATAAATCATCCACCTGAGTCGCCACCGGCCGGATCTCAATTTGCGGGTCCACCAGACCGGTGGGCCGCACTACCTGCTCGACCACCTCGCCGGCAGAATGCTCAAGCTCATACGCCGCTGGTGTAGCCGATACGTAAATACGCTGCGGCGCTATGGCTTCAAACTCGTCAAACTTTAACGGCCGGTTATCCAGCGCCGAGGGCAGACGAAAACCGTAATTGACCAGGTTCTCTTTACGCGAACGGTCGCCTTTGTACATAGCGCCGATTTGCGAAATGGTCACGTGCGACTCGTCAATAAACATCAGGCCATCGGCCGGGAAATAATCCAGCAAGGTCGGAGGTGGCTCGCCATTAGCCCGGCCCGACAGATAACGTGAGTAGTTTTCAATACCCGAGCAGTAACCCAGCTCAATCATCATCTCGATATCAAACAAGGTACGCTGGCTCAACCGCTGCTCTTCAACAAGTTTGTTATGGGCCATAAGCTCGTCACGGCGCTGCTTGAGCTCAACTTTTATTTCATCAACGGCAGCCAGAATTTTTTCGCGCGGCGTCACATAATGGGTTTTCGGATAGACCGTATATCGGGTTACCACCTTTTCTACCGCGCCGGTTAGCGGGTCAAATAAGCTGATGCGCTCAATCTCTTCATCAAATAGCTCAATGCGCACGGCAATGTCGTCCGATTCGGCCGGGAAAATATCAATCACATCGCCACGCACCCGGTAAGTGGCGCGGGCAAAGTCAACGTCGTTACGGCTGTATTGCAGCTCGGCCAGCCGGCGCAGAATAAAGCGTTGGTCGACGATATCGCCCACTTTTAAATGCAGCAGCATTTTCATGTACGACTCAGGGTCACCTAAGCCGTAAATGGCCGATACCGAAGCAATAATCACGACATCACGCCGTTCCATCAGCGCCTTGGTGGCAGACAAGCGCATCTGCTCGATATGCTCATTAATAGAAGCATCTTTCTCAATAAAGGTATCAGTGGAAGGCACATAGGCCTCTGGCTGGTAGTAATCGTAATAAGATACGAAGTATTCCACTGCGTTATTGGGGAAGAACTCTTTCATTTCGCCATACAGCTGTGCTGCCAGGGTTTTATTGTGCGCCATAATCAGCGTCGGCCGGTTAACTCTGGCAATCACATTGGCCATAGTAAAGGTTTTGCCGGAGCCGGTAACGCCCAGCAGGGTTTGATGTGCCAGTCCGGCTTCAAGGCCGTCAACCAGCTTATCGATAGCTTGCGGCTGATCGCCAGCCGGTTGATAGTTTGAGCATAATTCAAAGTCGCGGTTCATTGGCCCTCCTGTAAGCTACGGGTCACAGCCCGGTTAAACCAACCCCAGGCTAAAGCGGCCGTGCAGATATTGGCGATAACGCAACCGATAAACAAACCGGTAACCCCATAGAGTTTACCGCCAAGCCAGGCCAGTGGCACATAAAACACAAACAGGCGTACTATGCTAAGCAATAGTGCACTGCCCGGCTGATGCAGCGCATTGAACGACGAGTTAGTTAGAATAATAATGCCCTGAAGGCCATACGCTAAGGGCACTATCCACAAAAACTGGCAAATAATACGCACCACTTCAGCCTCTTCACTAAATAAACGCGCCAGCGGTATCGCCAGCAATGCCAGCAAGACATAAATGCCAAACTGCCATAACATCACAAAGCGACCACATAGCCGGTAAGCCTGCTGCACACGGTGCAACAAACCGGCCCCAAAGTTCTGGCTGACAAAAGGTGGCAACGTCATCGACAGCGCCAGCACCACCAGACACGCCATACTCTCCAGCCTGACCCCTACGCCAAAGGCTGCCACTGCCGCATCACCATAACCGGCAATAATGGCCGTCAATACCGCCATGGCCAGCGGCGTGAGCATATTGGCGCCAGCGGCCGGCAAACCAATACGCAAGATTTTACGGCAAATGCCAATAAGGGTGGCCGGCCTAATCCACTGAGTCGCAATCAGATCGCGTTTTACCAGCAGAGCAATAATCATCACCGAACCAAACACCCATGACAGCACAGTAGCAATGGCTGCCCCTTGCATACCCAGCGCTGGTAGCGGTCCCAGGCCAAAAATCAACAGTGGGTCGAGTACAGCATTTACCAAACCTGAGCCGGCCATAATAAGACTAGGGGTTTTAGTATCCCCGGCAGCGCGCAGTACCGCATTACCCACCATAGGCACCACCAGCAACACTGCGCCGGCAAACCAGATATCCATATATTGCCGGATAAACTCTAGTACATCGTTACCGGCGCCCAGGGCGCGGAAAAGCGGCAGGGTAAAGACATAGCCAACTAAGGCTAACAGCGCAACCATAGCCGCAGCCAGCCATAACGCCACCTGGCCATCGGTACGCGCTTCCGTTAGGCGCCCGGCGCCAAGCGCCTTAGCAATAACCGCTGAAGTACCAATACTCAGACCAATCGCCAAGCTTATCAGGGTAAAGGTCACCGGAAAGGTAAAGCTGATAGCGGCCAGCTCAACGGTACCCAGCATACTGATAAAAAAGGTGTCGACCAGGTTAAAGCTCATTAGCGTGATCATGCCCACCAGCATAGGCAGCGTCATCGCTACTAAGGTGGGCTGGATCGGATTTTGCGTCAGTGAATTGGCAGAGGTCATAACTACAGCACGGTTGGAGTGTCGGCCTATTGTAAAGAAAAGCCGGTGTGGGCACTACGCCTATTTAGCCGCTTCGCCGCGTATACCGGGTATTGCATCCTGATACGGTGTTAGCCGGTGAAACAGTTCACATTTCCGCCTTGCTTACGCTGTGCCAGTTTTTTTCCGTTTAACGAAAGTAAGCCGCCACGACAAAAACCGTAACACATTGTTTTATAACATATTAAATTTTCGTCGCAAGTCACTTGACCTACGACAAAGCTAATGTCTATGCCGTATTGCGCTGGAAACACCCTGCTCATTCACAGAGTTATCCACAGTTTCTGTGGGTAAGTGGCTACAGTGGCCGCCAAACCTGGCTACGACTGGAAAATCGTTTCGCTTTGAAGTTTTTGCCAGAACACGCTCCACTATTTTTTAGCTTGTTTCAGTTATTTTGCGATGAATCAGGGCACTGGCGTGGCCGCTTTGCTCAAACAATATGCAAGTGGTCAGCAATAGCAAAAATCCCGCAGCCAAAGTGTTGACAGTGGGTATAGCTGGCATTAGTATTGCGCCCCGTTGAATGCTGTTCCCTAGTAGCTCAGTTGGTTAGAGCGGCGGACTGTTAATCCGTAGGTCACTGGTTCGAGTCCAGTCTGGGGAGCCAACAGCGATACAACTCTTGTTATACCCTTCCCTAGTAGCTCAGTTGGTTAGAGCGGCGGACTGTTAATCCGTAGGTCACTGGTTCGAGTCCAGTCTGGGGAGCCATTTCTTGTTTACACCACTATTCCCTAGTAGCTCAGTTGGTTAGAGCGGCGGACTGTTAATCCGTAGGTCACTGGTTCGAGTCCAGTCTGGGGAGCCACACTCACCCGCGTTTTTTCGTCAGTCTGTCGTTATTGCTATATTTCTCAGTATTTTTTTGATTTAATTAGCTTTCTATTACGTATACCTAAACTATATTAAGCGTTAGGACAAGGAAACTAGTTATGTCTGGTGGTCAAAGCTTATGAGAATATTACGTACCCTGCTTATTAGCCAATTATTATCTGCTGTCATACTGTCAGTGGCGGCCCTAGCAGTATTGGCAATCTACACTCAGCAACAACTTGAAGCCGACGAGAAATCAGCCAGGATGGCGATTGCTCAAATTCTCGAGCATCATATTACCGGTGACGGCAAAGTGCTTAGCAGACAGTTGGACCGCAGTTTCCGGCTGAAAAGTCTGAGAATCAGTCAGCTTGATAACACTATGCTGCATGAACAAAATATTAATGGCGATAAAACGCCGGTGGCGACCTTGCTGTTGGAGCTGTTTGGCACACAGTTTAAAAGCCAGTCGTTACGTAATGAGCAACATAATGTACAAGTGACTTATCAGCTGGATTTCAGCGCCCGCCTGGCACAGTTTCAGCTGATGGTGTTAGTGCTGTTCCTGCTACCTTTTCTGATTGGCTGGCTACCCGTGCTGCTAAGTAAAAGTAGCATTACCCGCAGCTACCGCCGCACAACAACGGCCGTGAATGAGTTAATAGACCGCTTTATCAAAGATCCACAAAAGGCTGAGCCCGATTGGCAGAAAATTCCACCGGAATTTTCTGATATTAATACTGCCTTACAAAAACTGGCCAATTACACCCGCAGCCAATACAACGAAATGGCCTCCAATGCGCATCAAATTGCCGAAGAGGCGTATAAAGATCCGGTAACGGCGCTGCCTAACCGTAATCGTTTTGTGCAGTTTTATGAAGAGAATATCCGCCAGAACGACAACAACGAGTTTGGCGTATTTGCCATTACCCGTTGTACAGAATTACAAAACCTAAACCAGACACGCGGTTATCAGGAAGGCGATAACTATGTGCGCGAAGTGGCTGATCTGATTAAAAAACTCAGCGGCACCTACAAAGACCACAAAATATACCGTTTAAACAGCTCAGATTTCGGCATTTTACTGCCACGGGTAACACCGAAAGAAGCGGAAAACTTCGCGCTGCAACTGCAAAGCCGGTTGAATGAATACCAAAAAATGGCCGAGTTAGATTCGGTCGCCTATACCGGTCTGGTAACCTATGAATCCGGTAAAGCCCTGGGTGAGCTGCTCGCCATTGCTGACACCTCCATCAGCCTGGCACAGACCAAACAACCCAATGCCTGGCATTTGCAAAAAGAATCAGCTGGCCTGGAAATGGCCAGTGGTGGTTATGGCAACCAGAACTGGCGCAATGTGATTGACGATGTGTTAACCAATCATCGCATCAGTTTACTGGCACAGCTTATTCAGCCGTCTAACCGCTCGGCGAAAGCCTATTCAGAAATTCTGGTGCGCTTTAAAACACAGGAAGGCCAGATTCTGCCAACCGCCTCGTTTTTGGCCATGGCCGAAAAATTGGATCGCATAGTAGCGGTGGACCGTTTAATTATCGAAACGGCGTTGGTAACAATAAAGAATAAAAACCTGCAGGACCAGTATTTTGGTTTAAATCTGTCAGCGCGCTGCGTACATGATGATCAGTTTGTGATCTGGCTGGAGCGGCGCCTATTAAAAGATGCGCATATCGCCGCCAAACTGGTGTTTGAAGTAACTGAATTTGGCCTGCAGCAAAACTTAAAAACCAGCAAACGTTTTATTGATATGGTGCACCGTGCCGGCGCCCGGGTGACAGTAGAAAAATTCGGTGTCGGTATTACGTCATTTAAGTTTTTCCGGGATTTAAAGCCCGACTACGTCAAGATGGACGGCAGTTACACCCGCCATATTAACGAAGATAAAAACAATCAGTACTTTATGCGCTTAATGATTGACCTTGCGCATCGTATTGGTGTCGGCGTATTTGCCGAAAGCGTTGAGACACAGGAAGAAAAACATATGCTGGAGTCACTGTTTATTGATGGCAACCAGGGCTATTACGTCGGCAAACCAGCCCCCTTGTAAACTGTACAATAAAGCTAACAGCTGAATAGGCGCCTGGGGCGCTAGCAAGCGCCCCACCTTAATACCCCTAAGCTTTATCCGGTTGTGTCTGCAGCCGCTTAATTGCATAATATGGCCCTTATTTTCCCCGGGCGTAATGATGACTGAATTTCTCCTGCTGTTAATCAGTACTGTGCTGGTAAATAACTTTGTACTGGTAAAGTTTCTCGGGTTATGCCCCTTTATGGGCGTGTCAGGCAAGCTGGAAACAGCAATTGGCATGTCACTGGCCACCACCTTTGTGCTGACACTGGCATCGCTGTGCAGTTATCTGGTGAATCACTATTTACTGGCCCCGCTTGACCTGTTGTACCTGCAAACGCTGGCCTTTATTCTGGTGATTGCAGTGGTAGTGCAATTTACCGAAATGGTCGTGCATAAAACCAGCCCTACGCTGTATCGCTTGCTGGGCATTTTTTTACCGCTGATTACCACCAACTGCGCCGTATTAGGTGTTGCACTGCTTAATGTGAATGCGCGCCACAACTTTATTAACTCGCTAGTGTATGGCTTTGGTGCTGCGGTGGGCTTCTCGTTAGTGCTTATTTTGTTTGCTGCCATGCGTGAGCGTTTGGCGGCAGCTGATGTGCCGGTGCCGTTTAAAGGCGCGGCCATTGGTATGATCACGGCCGGTTTAATGTCGCTGGCCTTTATGGGCTTTACAGGTTTGGTAAAAATCGGATGACCCTCGTTACTGCCTTAATTGCGGTTGGCACCCTGGCCCTGGTATTTGGTGCGGTATTGGGTTATGCCGCTATCCGGTTTAAAGTAGAAGCCGATCCGCTGGTTGAGCAAATCGATGATATTTTGCCGCAGACTCAGTGCGGCCAGTGCGGCTATCCCGGGTGTCGCCCTTACGCCGAGGCTATTGCCAACGGCGATGACATTAATAAATGCCCACCCGGTGGCGAAGCCACTATCCGCAAACTTGCCGATTTAATGGGGGTTGAAGCTAAACCACTGAACGAAGCCCAAACCGAGAGCATAAAACGGGTTGCCTACATTCGTGAAGATGAGTGTATTGGCTGTACCAAATGTATCCAGGCCTGCCCGGTCGATGCCATCGTCGGCGCCTCTAAATTAATGCATACCGTGCTGGTAGATGAATGTACCGGCTGCGATCTCTGCGTTGAACCCTGCCCGGTAGATTGTATTGATATGGTCCCGCTGGCCGTAACACCTGAGCGTTGGAAGTGGGATTTAGCCAGCATACCGGTAAAGATGGTAGATTAAGCATGCCAAGTTTATTTCAGCAAATTCAAGCCGGTAAAGTGTGGGACTTCCATGGTGGCATTCATCCGCCAACCCGCAAACAACAAACAAACCAAAAACCGGTCGCGGTAATGCCCCTGCCAGACCGGCTTTACATACCGCTGCGACAACACATAGGTGTAGCCGGCCAACTACTGGTTAAAGCGGGCGACACAGTACTTAAAGGCCAGCCACTTACACAGGCCGATAACTCCATGGCAGTACCGGTACATGCGCCCACATCAGGCACAGTGCTTGCGATTACGCCGCATACCGGCGCTCATCCGTCTGCCTTACCGGAGCTGACGCTGGTATTGGCGCCTGATGGCAAAGAGCAATGGCGCGAGCGCGAGCCGCTTACTCTGGCCAGTTGCGATAACATGACGCTGCTAAACCGGATCCAGGAAAGTGGTATTGCCGGCATGGGTGGCGCAGGCTTTCCTACACATTTAAAAGCCGGTGTTAATCAGCCCGTCGATTACTTAATTATTAATGCGGTTGAGTGCGAGCCTTACATTACGGCTGACGATTTACTGATGCAGGAAGCGGCCACCACTATTGTTAAAGGCATTGATATTCTCTGCCAGCTGTTAAACCCCAAAGCGGTGCTGATTGGCATAGAAGATGACAAGCCTATTGCCGCAGCGGCTATGATGGCGGCCTGCAGCCAACGCGAGCACTATTATGTGCGAACTGTGCCGACTAAATATCCTTCAGGCGGTGAGAAGCAGCTTATTCAGCTGTTAACCAATAAAGAAGTGCCCAACGGCCGCCGACCAGTTGATATTGGCATTGTGATGCAAAACGTAGGTACTGCCTTTGCTATTGCTCAGGCAGTGCTGGACGACCATCCACTACTGTCGCGTATTGTTACAGTGGCCGGTGACACCTTAAGCCAGCCGCAGAATGTGTTGGCGCTTATTGGCACGCCAGTATCCAGCCTGCTGAATTTTTGTGGTTTTCAGAGCGAGCCAAAACAAAGGGTGATAATGGGCGGCCCTATGATGGGCTTTGCGCTGGCTGACTTAAGTGTGCCGGTAGTAAAAACCACCAACTGTATTTTAGCGCCTACCACAGACGAGCTGCCGGCTGCCAGCAACGAAATGGACTGCATTCGCTGCAGCAACTGCGCAGATGCCTGCCCAGCCAGTTTATTGCCACAGCAGCTGTTGTGGTATAGCAAGGCTAAAGACAGCGAAAAACTGGCCGAGTATAACCTGGCCGACTGCATTGAATGTGGCGCCTGTGCTTATGTTTGCCCGAGCGAAATCCCCCTGGTGCAATACTACCGGGTAGCCAAAGCAGAGCTACGCGAACAGCAGCGTGAAGCACTTAAGGCTGAACAGGCCAAAGCCCGCTTTGAAGCGCGAAACGCCAGACTGGAGCGGGAAAAGCAGGAGCGTGCCGAACGCAACCAACAACTGGCCGCCGCGCGGCAACAACAGCAGTTGGCCAGTGGTGCCAATAATGCGGTTGCTGATGCCTTAGCGCGCATTAAAGCCAAACAGGCGCAAGCCAATACTGGAGTGGCTAATACAGAAACCGAAAGTGCCAGCGCAGCAACACAAAGCAGCGCTGATAAAGCGGCCATCCTGGCCGAGCGCGAACGTAAAAAGCAGCAAGCACGGGAATATCAGCAGCAAAAAGCCGCTGCTATAGCTGCTGAAATGAAGGCCGACGATAACGCAGCGACTGACGCCAATACAGACCAAATAGCAACGCCAAGTGATAGCGCCGCTGCAGATAACAGCAATAGCACAGCCGATAATAAGGCTGCAGCCGTTGCCGCCGCTATTGCCCGGGCCAGAGCAAAAAAAGCCGCAGAGGCAACGCCACACGCTGCAGCGTCGGTGCAAGCCACTACTGATGCAGCAACTGAAGCCACTAACGCAACCGATAACGATGCCGATCCACGTAAAGCCGCCGTAGCGGCCGCACTGGCCCGTGCAAAAGCGAAAAAGATTGCCGAAACAACACCAACTGCAGTACGGGCAGCCACATCTGACGCCCCGACAGAGGCCAATAGCCAGGCCGGTAATGACACCGATCCCCGCAAAGCCGCTATTGCTGCTGCCATAGCGCGCGCTAAAGCAAAAAAACAAGCCGACAGTGAGAACTCATGAGTTTTAAAATCGCCAGTTCACCTCACCAGCACAATCAGCGCAGCACTGCGCAGCTTATGCGCCTGGTTGCCTTTGCCTGTGTACCGGGCATTGCGGTGCAAGCAGTGCTGTTTGGCTATGGCGTGCTTGTTCAGCTGCTACTGGCCATTGTTACGGCCTGGTGCAGTGAAGCCTTGGTGCTTAAGCTGCGTAACAAGCCCATATTACCGCGACTTAAAGACAACAGTGCCCTGCTAACCGCTGTGCTGCTCGCCATTGCTATTCCGCCCTACGCCCCCTTGTGGATCATCGTGATAGGTACCGCCTTTGCCATCATTATGGTGAAGCAGCTGTATGGTGGCCTGGGCAACAACCTGTTTAATCCGGCCATGGCCGCTTATGTGCTGCTGCTGGTGTCGTTTCCACTGCAGATGACGCAGTGGCTACCGCCCTTATCATTACAAAGTGTCAGCTTAACGCCGGCAGATGCAGTGTGTGCTGTGTTTAGCCAATACAGTTGTAGCGGTTTTAGCCTGACGCAATTACAAAGCAGTGTTGACGGCATTACCATGGCCACACCGCTGGACACCCTGCGTACGGATTTAAGCCGTGGCCTTACGCTGGACGAAAGCCTGGCTAAGCCGGTGTTTTTCGCCTTTGCCGGCACTGGCTGGCTTTGGCTTAATCTGGCTTATCTGCTGGGGGGCTTACTACTTATCCAGCAAAACATTATCAGCTGGCGTATCCCGGTAGCGGTGCTGGGTAGCCTGTTTGTGCTTTCTGCTATTGCAAGTCTGGCAGCACCCGACACTATGGCCGGCCCGCTGTTTCACCTGTTTAGCGGCGGCACCATGTTGGCGGCGTTTTTTATTGCCACCGATCCGGTGTCGGCTTCAACCACGAACCGTGGCCGGTTAATTTACGGCGCCTTAATTGGTCTGCTGGTGTTTTTGATCCGTAATTTCGGCGGCTACCCGGACGCCTATGCTTTCGCCGTGTTACTGGCCAATATGGCAGTACCGCTGATTGATTATTACACCCGGCCGCGTACCTATGGCCATCGTACCCGGAGTGAACGCTAATGATCCGTGCTATCAGTAAAAACGCCCTGGCGCTTGGCGCAGCTGCGGCGCTTTGTGTGGCGGTTCTGGGCTTTGTAAACCAACTTACTCACGAGCGTATCGCGCAGCAGCGCCTTAGCAGCAAGCTGGCCATCTTATCTGAGGTATTACCCGGCACTGACGCCGGCGCTACCCTACTGGCAGATTGTGTGTTAGTTCAGGACGCAGAGCTTTTGGGGCGTGACAGCACCCAGGCGGTATATCGCTGGCGGCAGCAAGATATGCTAAGCGCCTATATTATTGAAACCACCGCGCCCGATGGCTACAGCGGTAATATTGATTTGTTAGTGGCTGTAACGCCCGATGGCACTGTGTTGGGTAGCCGGGTGCTGGAGCACAAAGAAACCCCTGGCCTTGGTGATAAAATTGAGCTGCGCCGCTCAAACTGGATATTAAGCTTTTCGCAGCAGCAAGTTACCGAAGATAACAGCGCCAAATGGGCCGTGCGTAAAGACGGTGGCCAGTTTGACCAATTTACCGGCGCTACCATTACGCCCCGGGCCGTGGTAGCTGCTGTGCGTAAAGCTGCGCTTTATGTTCAGCAACACCCTGAACTTGCGACATTAAGTGCCAACTGCCCGGCACAATAAGGTAACCCTATGAGCCAGTTTAAAGAGTTAACCCTGCAAGGGTTATGGAAAAACAACCCAGGCTTGGTGCAGCTGCTCGGCTTATGCCCATTGTTGGCCGTAACCGCGACCGTCACCAATGCGTTGGGGCTGGGCCTGGCGACCTTACTGGTGCTATTAGGCTCAAATGTGGCGGTATCGCTGGTGCGTAACCATGTTGCCAGTGAAATTCGTATTCCGGTGTTTGTACTGATTATCGCCAGCCTGGTCACCGTAGTGCAGCTATTAATGAACGCCTACACTTACGATCTGTATTTGTCTTTGGGCATTTTTATTCCACTTATCGTTACCAACTGCGCCATTATCGGGCGCGCCGAAGCCTTTGCCTCGAAAAACGCTGTGCTGCCCTCAGCTATTGACGCCATTATGATGGGTCTGGGCTTTATGCTTGTGTTGCTGGTACTGGGCGCCATGCGTGAAATACTCGGCCAGGGTACTTTGTTCGACGGTGCCGATTTACTGCTGGGCGACTGGGCTAAGGTACTACGTATTGAACTGTTCCAGCTTGATAGCCAGTTTTTACTGGCGCTACTGCCACCAGGCGCCTTTTTGGGTATGGGACTGTTAATCGCGCTGAAAAACAGCATAGACAACAAACTTAAGCAAAAACAAGCCGTTGAAAAAGGCAGCATCGCCCGCGCCCGGGTTACCGGCGCCGCGCAATAAGTATTATGAATAAACAAAAACGCATTGAAATGCTAAGCCGGCTGCGTGCGGCTAACCCTAACCCGACCACCGAGCTGGAGTACAGCTCACCGTTCGAGCTGTTAATCGCCGTGCTGTTATCGGCGCAGGCTACCGATGTCGGTGTAAATAAAGCCACCCGGCATTTATTCCCCGCCGCCCGCACGCCGCAGGCGATGCTGGATTTAGGCGTTGATGGCGTTAAGCACTATATTAAAACCATCGGCCTGTTTAACACCAAGGCCGAGAACGTGATTAAAACCTGCCGCATTTTGGTAGAACAACATGGCGGTGAAGTGCCGGAGAATCGCGAAGCGCTCGAAGCCCTGCCCGGCGTGGGTCGTAAAACCGCAAACGTGGTGCTAAACACCGCCTTTCGCTGGCCAACCATAGCGGTAGATACGCATATTTTTCGTGTATCCAACCGCACTAAACTGGCACCGGGTAAAAACGTCGATGAAGTCGAGCAAAAACTACTAAAAGTAGTACCCGCCGAGTTTAAACTCGACGTACACCACTGGCTTATTTTGCACGGCCGCTATACCTGCGTGGCACGCAAACCGCGCTGTGGCAGCTGTATTGTTGAAGATCTTTGCGAATTTAAAGATAAAACCAGTTAGGAGACCATTATGCGCATGCTACACACTATGCTACGTGTGGGTAATTTAGAAAAATCTATCGTTTTTTACACTGAAGTGCTGGGAATGAAGCTACTGCGCCAGTCAGAAAACCCCGAGTACAAGTACACCCTGGCCTTTGTTGGCTATGGTGACGAGACGGAAAATACGGTACTGGAGCTCACCTACAACTGGGGCACCGACAGCTATGACTTAGGTACGGCCTTTGGCCATATTGCGCTGGAAGTTGATAACGTTTATGAGGCTTGTGACAAAATTCGCGCTAAAGGTGGTGTGATTAGCCGCGAGCCTGGCCCGGTAAAAGGCGGCACAACGGAAATTGCCTTTGTACGCGACCCGGACAACTACGCTATTGAGCTAATTCAGAAAAAGCAGCGCTACGATACGCTGTAAGCAAGTAATGCAGCAGCCTAGCGCTGCTGCGCCTGTGCCGTTTGCTCCAGCCGGTTGATCATCGCCTCACTGTATGCCCTTTGATATAACTTACGCATAGTACCGTCGCGGTAACTTTGCATCAGTGCCTGCTGCCAGGCAGTAATACGCTCATCTGCTACATCGTTGGAGAACGCGATATAGCGTTTACGCTCGGTTAAGTAATGCACAGTGGTAAGCTCAAAGCCCGCGGCCTGCACTCTGGCGGCATAAGCGGGAAGACTATATTCAGTAATCGCTACAACATCGATACGGCCGGCAATTAACATGTCCAGGCATTCACCGGTTTGACTGGTAAGGATTAAGTTACGTCCTTCAACAAAACCAAAAGCCTTAATGTCGTTTACCGTTGCGGCATTGCGATAACTGCAGGCAATTAATTTACCCGGTAATGCCAGCGTGTTCGCATTTACGCCCAAACGCTGGCGCAAGCCGTACAAATTGATGTGATAATGCATTAAAGGCCCAACCCACTTAAACCAGCTATCGCGCTCGGGCGTGCGTACGGTTTCAAATAACGCAGTGTTGGGCTCGGTTTTTGCCATCATCATGGCGCGGCCCCAGGGTAATAACTGAATATCAGCCGGCTCGTCTAAGCGCTGCTGTAACTCGCGGATCAGCGCAACGGTAACCCCGCTTAGCTTGCCCTGTTCGTCCAGATACTGGCCCGGCGGGCTGTGCTCGGTTAACCATTGCAACTGCGTTGCAGCAGCAAGGGGAAAACTTAATAAGATATTAATAAACAACACTTTGCAAAGCAGTACGCGTGCAGCCTGCTTGAATATCATCTGTCACCACTTAGGTATACTTCTGGTTAACCTAACAAGTTAATAACACAGCCGTTGCTAAAAAGAAATCAAAATTCTATGACACCTGGCAAGCTGAACAAAGGCGTTATTCCAATGTAATAACGACCTTTTCGTTTAGCGACATGGCAAGGTTATTGTCATAGTACGCCGCTTCATTAATAAAGGTAGGATAGACTATGCTGTCGCCTTCATAGTAAATTTCAGTGCCATCAAACAGGGTGAAAATTGGGTCACCTGGGTGTATTGGCTGATAGTCGTTATCCTGCACGTTTTTATGTACCATACCAATACGTTCGCCTTTATCATTCATCGGCAGTTTAATACTGTGCAGATAGCGAAAGGCTTCGGTGTGCTTGGGTAACTCTGGCAAGTTGTTGGTGTTGTACAGCTGCACAAAATCGAGAATATGCTGTGTCATGCAGTGCATCAGCTCCAGCACATCCTGGCGCAGCACTGACTGCGGCTGCGGCCCCACCTCTACCAAGACGCCATACCGGCCCAGGGTACACATTAGCGCATGATCTTCGGCAGCAAAATGATCTTCATCGCGCGAGATGATCGCTTCAGGCATCTTCATTTTTACATAGGCCGCCAGCTTGTTATAAAAAGGCCCGGCCTGCGTCAGAATTAAACAGGCGCCCATATTGCTGGTGGTGTTGTGTAAATCAATCAGCAAATCGGTTTTGGCGTCACCTTTAGGGCCCAATTGCGCGTTAAGCACCTTGGCGCGGCTTTGCTCATAATTGGCGAGCTCGGGGTTGGCTAAATCTACGGTTTTAAACTGGCGGTTTAAATCGCTGTGCAGGTAACGTTTGTTGGCGTAATGGGCCTCCGGGTTGGCCCAAACCAGTTGGGTGTTAAAACTACTGCGGCTGGCTTGCTCAGGGTTGGCCTGATACTGCTTAACTAAATAAATGCCTGAAAATTCGTTGCCATGAACGCCGCCAACAATAGCGACTTGTTGTATTTGATCTGCCATGTTTTCTCCCCCAATAACCAATGCCAAGCCTGAGCTTAGCCTAAATTAGAGGCCGCATTATGACCAGAACAGTAGAAAAAAAGAATAGCGTAAGAATTAAAATGCAACTTTTAAGAATATAAATGCCGAATTAGCGGCTAATTAGGCAGCGGGCTGGGCTAAATCAAAGCGGTTGTCTGCTAAACGCACTAACTCGTTATGCAAAATCTGTTGTGCCTGGCAGGTGCATTTACCGCACTGAGTACCAAGACCTGTGCACATTTTCAGCTCACGCATAGTAGATACACCCTCAGCCACTTTTTGCTTGATGGTTTTATCAGTCACAGCTTTGCATAAACAGACGTACATAGCAGCACTCCGGTAACAGAACGCCGGTATTTTAATATTATTAAGAACTATTATCAATAGTATTTGTGAAGTTAAACCATTCCTAATAACAACGCCCGCTGTGTGCGGGCGTTGTGTGATATCGCTTAATTACGACCGATGCTAAGGCTTAGCGGAACAGCACCTTTTCCTGCTGGAACCAGTGCACACAAAAGCCAATCGCCACGGCAGCCAGCACCAGCGTTGAGCCGAAGATCAGCGCCAGCATCATATAATCAGCCGTGCCTTTTATCAGCTCTTTAATCGCCAGCGCCACATTCATTATCGGCACCAGTGCCGTTTTGGTATTTAGCTCCACACCCGGCATCATGGCTGCAACCAAAGGCAGAAAGATCATGATAGACAACGGGCTGATATAATTTTGCGCTTCTTTAAAGGTGCGGGCATAAATCGATATCGCCAGCAACAGCGCAGCAAATACCGCAGAAATAGGCAGCAGGAGCGAGAAAATCAGCACCAGCTCTGTTACCGCTATTGCAGACATTGCCTCTTTCACTACATCCATACCGCCCAGCGAACCAATCAGTGCGCCCCACAAACCAAAGCTCCCCACTGTGATAAGCGCGCCGACTAAGCCGGTGGTAAGCACAGTTAAAAACTTACCCAGCACAATACTAACCCGGCTAATTGGGCAAATAAGTAAGGTTTCCAGTGTACCACGCTCTTTCTCCCCCGCGCCCATATCAATAGCCGGGTAAGACGCACCCAGCAGGCAAAGTGGAATAAGAATGTAAGCAATAATGGCGCCGAACTTTTCGCCAATGTTTTCCCGCTTAGCAGCGGTATCTACTTTTTGTACATCCACCGGTTTAATAATCGCCGTCAGCTTAGCCGGGTCAACATTAAGCTGCGTTAAGGTGTCACGCTGTAGTTGCTCATTAAAATCAGCAAGAATTTCCGAAAAGTAGCGATACATAAAATCAAATTGCGATGACTGATTGTAAATAATCTGCCACTGCGCTTGCTCCACGGCCATGCGCTTATCGTTAAAGTCAGCCGGAATAACAACAGCCACATCGAACTCATCATTGCGAATGGCAGCAATCAGCTCTTCCTCAGTCGTTTTTTCGGTGGTTAGCTGCTTAAAGTTTTTATGGTAAAACAGCGCATCAGCAAACTTAGGCGCCTGCTCGGCATTAATGATCACGTAGCGATGCTGCTCCTGCATGGCTTTGCTGGTGGTACTGGATAACACCAGGCCCATCACACCAAAGATCACTGGAAAGATAAAAATCGGTAACAGGATAACGAAAATCAGCGTCTTTTTATCCCGCATCAGCTCAGTAAGCTCTTTAAAATACACCTGCCACATTATGCTGCTCCTTGCTGTTGTAATTGTTGCGAGCCATTTAACACAGATAAAAAGGCTTCGCGTAGATCGCCTTTATCCGATAGCGTTTTAAACTGTGCAATATCGCCGGAAAAGGCGCTAATGCCTTTATCTATCACAACCACACGGTCACATAACGATGCGACCTCATCTAGATGATGGGTAGAAAAAATAACCGGTGTACCCGCGGCTTTTAGGCCTTTAATAAAATCCAGCACTGTCTGCACCGTCATAATATCCAGGCCTGTGGTGGGTTCGTCCAGAATAACCACTTTGGGGCTGTGCACCACCGCGCGGGCAATGGCGGTTTTTTGCTTCATACCGGTCGACATATTATCCGCCCGGCGGTTAGCAAAGTCGTGCATATTAAGTAAGGTAAACAGCTCATCGATACGCTGCTTCAGCGCCTGCTCGCTCATACCGTGTAAACGGCCAAAATAGGCAATATTTTCATAAGCAGTCAGTTTGCCGTACAAACCGGTATCAGCAGATAAAAATCCAATCTGCTGTCGCGCCTTAACCGGCTGTTTTAACACATCTACACCGTTTAACAGCACTGAGCCGGCATCGGGCTTTAACGCAGTTGACAGCATACGCAAGGTGGTGGTTTTACCCGCGCCATTAGGGCCTAAAAGGCCTAATACCTCACCTTGCCCACAATGAAAACTTACGTTACGCACAGAATGAAACGCCTCTTTGCTATAACGCACATCCTGTTTTTCGGTATCCGATAATTTATTGTTTTTACTCAGCGCAAAGGCTTTGGCTAAATCCTGAATTTCTATCATACAAGCATCCTGTTATCAAAACCGTTACTGTTGCCGGCGGGGGCGGAACTAGTCGGTATTGCTATAAAAACTGGCTGTGTAGTTGTCGTTATTCCAGCCCGGCACGCCCAATACTGACAAAGGCGTTAGCCATTGATTATCAAGAAGTAGCGTTTGGTTATCAATTTATTCATCCAACTTATATTCAATAAAACTGTAAGCAGCTGTAAACCCGCTTATCAATTGTCGACGCGCTAGCGCCAGATGTTAGCTAAAGCTTTATGGAAACTTGCGTTTACCCAGTGCCCCATAAACGCTATCATTCCGCCAATTTAAAACATTTTCGCTACATTCAGTCACATTAACTAACTTAACACCGATAACAACAAGGAAAGTTATGCGTTTTATATTCACGACTTTATTGCTTTTATCCTGCAATACACTGCTGGCCGAGTTGAATCACCCGCTGGTAGGCGCCTACCCCAACGCCACCATTAAACATCAGACGATAACGAATTATACCGAGATCGTGTTACCGCAAAATAAAGTGACCTCTGATGTGCCATTCAACCCCAAACACATCATTGGCAAGCAAACTGGTCATATTTACAGCATTAAAGGCGAGCATTCACCGCTGCACATCGCTGAGAACTATCTGGATGTGGTTAATCGTTTGAATGCGAAGCTGCTGTTAGTTTGCCGCTCTGACTGCGGCAGAGGTTTTTCAAAACGTTTGATAAGAGATACCCGCTGGACCAGCAGTGTATTTGGTAATTTAGATGACTTTTCCAGTTTTGACGACGAGCACTACTATATTCTGGCGCAGCTGGGGCCTGATGAACACCCCACGTATCTGCAATGGTTTATCAAACAAACGAATAGTGACACAGTCGAAGTTGGCCAAATTATTAGCGAGCCACAGCAATTACAGCTCGGCTTAGTCGCCATTTCGCAAGAAGCGTTAAGCGCAACGCCTGTTGAGAACAGTGCCAACAGTTTAGGAGCTGATAAGGTTGCAGGTAGTGACCACCCGCTTATTTCCCGCTATGTCGGCGCTAAGCTTACACATCGAACTGACACTGAATATACCGAAGTACGTCTGCCCACCGGTATCGCTGATGCCAACAAAAAAGTGCCGCATTTAGCCTTGGCCGGAAAATCTACCCTATTGCACTACGAAGCCAGTAAAACGCAGTCTACCTTGCAGGTGTTTCGTAACTACCAACAGGCACTTAAGGATGCTGGCTTTAACATTTTGTTTAGCTGTGAGCACCAAAGCTGCGGTGATGAGCAGCGTAAGCTTATGTGGCGAGACAGCCCTGATAGGCATCGTTTTAAAGGCTATTTAAGTAATAGCACATACGCAAGAGACGATTACCGTATGCTGACAGCGCACAAAACGGTTAACTCACAAGACATCTACCTGTCAGTGTATGTACTAAAAAGTGATGAATACGCGAATGTTGATATTGCCCACGATATTGTCGAGCTCAGCACGTTGCAAACTGACCGTGTCACTATTGATACGGCTTATCTGCAAAACGAGCTAGGCCGCAGTGGCAAAGTCGTCTTGCATGGCCTTCACTTTGCCACCGACAGCGCCAGCTTGTTAGCCGAATCGGATACTGCTTTAGCGGTAATTACCGACTACCTGAGACATCACCCTGGCCAGCAATTTTATGTAGTAGGACACACCGACAACAGCGGTAGCCACAACCACAATATGCAACTGTCCAAAGCACGCGCGAACAGCGTGTTGCAAGCGCTGATAAAGCAAGGCATTCACGCTGAACGGCTATTGGCAGAAGGCGTTGGCGCTATGTCACCACAGCAGCATAATGCCAGCAACGACGGCAAAGCCGCTAACCGCCGGGTAGAATTAGTACTGCGTTAAGCAGTGCTATGCCGTTTGGGGCGAAAATACTGTTCATTACTATAAAATTGCGGCTGCTGGTTGGCCGCAAACCATTTAGGCACCCCTAACAAAGGCAAAGGGGTAAGTTGCTCTGGGTTTAGCAGTGCTTGAGCAGAGATCAATGTGACCAATTGGCTATCCAGGTAGGCATAAGCCTGTGGCAAAGCCCATTGGCTAAAACCGGCTGGCACATCGACAAAGAATGCTTTGGCGGTTAAGCCAAGAAACGGTGCCGTTGCCATCTCATAGATAGCATGGCCAAAAATTGTGGGCCTGATACCCTGCCACCAGTCTGTGCGATGAACGACGAAACTCTGTTGCCATTGATGCTGGCGTAACAAATCCGCGTGCTTAATCGCATCCGGCTCAAGGCAAATAACCACGCCGCACTCATCAAACAAGGTCAGCTTATTACGCAGCTTGCTGCGCTGCTTTTGGCCATACTCCGCAATTTCTGCCATGTGCAACTGATTTAACAGGCTTTTTGTTTTAGGAAACAAACACCAGATCAGCGCACCAAAGAAGTCATGCCAGTTATCTTCTCGTGTTGGCACCTGCTTGGTTGCATAAATATACTCCTCGTAATAGCGGCCATCGGCCATTAAGGCGTCATTATTGACAAACTTAACGACCGATTGCGCCGCCAAACCATTAAGCCAGCTAACATCTGGCCAGTGGGCTAAGTGGTTAACACCAAAGCGTTGGCACAAGTCGGCAAAAATCGGATTATTTGCCATCACTGCACTTTGCCACTGTGCTGGCGGCGTAAAGCGGCTTTTTACTTCTGTTTTTTGCATAAACCTTCTGTTCTGTTGCTGCAGCTGAAATGCCTCAGCTGCAATTACTTGTTAAAAGCGCGAAAAAGCGCTTGCAATTTTAGCATGGCATGGCACATTCAGGGGGTACGTTTAGCCGTACATACTGCCAAAAGCTCCCTCATAGATTGAAATCTTTAGGGTGCAGAATGTGTTTAAACCAGTGGGTTTATTCGAATTAATTTAATAGAGGTTATCATGTGTTCGATATTCGGGGTGCTTGACATCAAAACGGATGTTAAAGCCTTGCGCCAACAGGCGCTGCAGTTATCCAAGTTATTACGTCACCGCGGGCCAGACTGGTCTGGCGTATGGAATAACGACAATGCCATTTTAGTGCACGAGCGCCTGGCGATTGTAGATACTGAAAATGGCGCCCAGCCTCTGATTAATGATAATCGAAATCACATTCTGGCAGTGAATGGTGAAATCTATAATCATAAGCAGCTCGAAAAGGGCCTGGGAAGCCCCTACCCCTTTAAAACCAAGTCTGACTGTGAAGTGATTTTGCCTTTATATCTGGAGCATGGCACAGCGTTTATCGATATGCTGCAAGGCATGTTCGCGTTTATTTTGTATGATGCCGAGCAAAACCGTTACTTAATTGCACGCGATCATATTGGCATTATTCCGCTGTATTACGGCTATGATGAGCATGGCCAGCTGTTTGTTGCCTCAGAGCTAAAAGCCCTGGTGCCGGTGTGTAAACAAATTAAAGAATTCCCGCCTGGCCACTACTTTGACAGCAAAGTGGGCGAGCTACGCAAGTACTACCAGCGTGACTGGCAAAGTTACGATGCGGTAAAAGACAACCCGGCCAGTTTGCCCGAGCTTAAAGCGGCATTGGAGCAAAGCGTTAAAAGCCATCTGATGTCAGATGTACCTTATGGCGTTCTGCTGTCCGGCGGTCTGGATTCGTCTCTGATCTCAGCCATCGCACAGCAATTTGCTAAACGCCGGGTAGAAGATGACGATCAAAGCGAAGCCTGGTGGCCGCGTCTGCACTCTTTTGCCGTGGGCCTGGCCGGCTCGCCGGATCTAGTGGCAGCGCAAAAAGTGGCCGATGCTATTGGCACTGTGCACCACACCGTACACTTTACCGTGCAGGAAGGCCTGGATGCCCTGCGTGACGTGATTTACTTTCTGGAAACCTATGACGTCACCACCATTCGCGCCTCGACCCCAATGTACCTGATGGCGCGCAAAATTAAGGCCATGGGCATTAAAATGGTGTTATCCGGTGAAGGCTCTGACGAGCTGTTTGGCGGCTATCTGTATTTTCATAAAGCGCCAAATGCCAAAGAGTTTCATGAAGAGACCTTACGTAAGCTAGACCGCTTACATATGTTCGACTGTAATCGCGCCAACAAAGCCATGTCGGCCTGGGGTATTGAAGCCCGGGTGCCGTTTTTAGACAAGGACTTTATGGACGTAGCCATGCGCTTAAACCCACAGGCGAAAATGTGCGGTGGCGGTAAGATGGAGAAACACATTCTGCGCGAGGCCTTTACCGGTTTGTTACCCGATGAAATTTTGTGGCGCCAGAAAGAGCAGTTCTCTGATGGTGTTGGCTACAGCTGGATTGACAGCTTAAAAGCCCATGCGGCAAAAGAAGTTAGCGATCAGCAAATGGCCACTGCCAGCTTCCGCTTTCCGGTAAACACGCCAGACAGTAAAGAAGCCTACTACTACAGGGTCATCTTTGAAGAGCACTTCCCGCATGCCGGCGCCATTGCCTGTGTACCGGGCGGAAAGTCAGTTGCCTGCTCCACACCGGAAGCACTGGCCTGGGATGCAAAAATGGCGCAACTGACCGACCCATCTGGCCGTGCCGTGCGCGACGTACATACGCAGGCTTATTAACCGCTAACGCGACACAAAAACAAAGGCCACGCAATTGCGTGGCCTTTTTCTTCATTGCTAGCTTAGCTTACTTTGCCATGGCCGAGCCAATCCGGGTGTCTTGCTTTGCCTCTTTCTTACGAAACAGGTTTTTCACATCCTCCAGAATGACATACAGCGCCGGAATTAAAATTAGCGTAATAATAGTGGCAAACAGAATACCAAAAGCCAGCGACACTGCCATTGGCACAACAATTTTTGCCTGTAAACTGCGCTCCAATACTATCGGGGCTAAACCCACAAAGGTGGTCAGTGAGGTAAGCAATATCGCCCTAAAGCGCTGTGCACCGGCTTGCGATACCGCCTGACGCACTGATAAGCCCTCTTCACGCGCGCGGTTAACAAAGTCAACCATCACCAGGGAGTCATTCACCACAACGCCTGCCAGGGCGACCAGGCCGAAGATAGACATTATGCTCATACTCAGGCCCAGCACCATATGGCCCACTACCGCACCGACCAGACCAAAGGGGATCACACTCATAATGATCAAAGGCTGGCTGTAAGATTTTAGCGGTATCGCCATTAGGGCGTAGATACAAAACAGCGCAAACACGCCGGCTTTCAGTAAATCAACCTGCGCATCGATCTCATCCTGGCTGGCACCATCCAGTTCACCGGTAACACCATCGTACTTAGCGGTAATTTCCGGGATCACGGTTTTGCGCATATCACCTACAATTTTGCCCGGCTCGACGGTGTTTTTGTCTGCCGCAGCGGTAATGGTTACCGCACGCTCACCGTTAACCCGGTTTATGGCGCTAAAACTTGGCTGCAGCGAGTAACTGGCCACCTGGCTAAACGGAATTTCGCCGCCATCGGCCGTGCGAATGCGCATGTTCTCAAGGTTACCGATGGAGCTTCGCTCATCACGCGGGTAGCGCACCATAACTTTGACTTCTTCACCATCACGCTGTACCCGCTGCGCTTCGGCACCATAAAAACCGTAGCGTACCTGACGGGCGACATCAGACAAGGTCAAGCCCAGCAAATGCGCTTCAGGCTTTAGCGTAAGCACTATTTCATCATTACCGCCGAGTAAATTGTCTTCAATATCATAGATACCGGCGTATTCAGCCAGGCGGGCTTTTAGCTCTTCAGTAGCCAACTTGAGGTTATCTAAATTCGTGCCACGCAGCTGAAGTGCGATATCAGAACCGCCGCCACCGCCAGTCGCCGCATTGATTTTAAACGCTTTTAAACCGGGAATTTCCGGCATTTCTTCCCGCCAACGGTTGGCTATTTCAAAACCGTCAACTTCTCGCCCTTCACTCTTCTCCAGCTCAACAACCAGTTGGCCGCCGGTGTCGCTGTCCAAAAACATCAAGCGGTGCTTAACAATATCATCGTCAAATTCAGCGCTGAGTTTTTCGTTGGCACGAATAAGCGCCGCTTCTGCCTCACGCAGCGCATTAACCGTGGCTTCTGCCGAGGCGCCTTCTTGCATCGTCAGGTTGGCATTAATAAAGTCACTTGGGATATTAGGGAAAAACACCCAACGCACTAAACCACCACCTAATACACCGAACATCACAATCAGCATGGCAAAAAACACGGCCATGGTGGTGTAACGATACTCAATGCAGCGCTCAACAAAGGGCTGATAACGCTTGGTCACAAAACGGTGCATTGCCGCTGCAATGGTTTCCCGAATGCCTTTTAGTACCCGGCTGCCGCCACGGCCGATGCCGTAAAACAGCCCTTTACGCTCAGGATCCCAGGGTTTGGTGTCCATATTAACAATGTGCGCTGGCAGGATCATTTTTGACTCCACCAGTGAGAAAATCAGACACAGTACCACTACCCAGGCAATAGAGCCCCAAATAGGCGCCTGTGCTCCACCGACCATTAACATAGGTACGAAAGCGGCAATCGTGGTTAACACGCCGAAAGTGGCGGGCATAGCGACTTTTTTCGCGCCGGCAATAACCGCGTCGACGGATTTACCACGCTTTTCAATCTCACTGTACGCACTTTCGCCTATGATAATGGCGTCATCCACCACTATGCCCAGCACCAGAATAAAGCCGAACAAGCTAATCATGTTAATAGAGACGTTAAACATCGGCAGCGGCAACATAGCCATGGCGCCAAGGAAACACACTGGTATACCGACCATAACCCAGAAGGCAATACGGAACTCGAGGAACAGGGTCAGGGCCAGTAATACCAGAAAGGCGCCCATCAACAGGTTGCTGCTCATAAGGTCTAAGCGGCCTTGCAGGTAGTAACTGGCATCACCCCAGTGTGCTATCGACACAGATGATGGCAGCTCTTTTTGCTTACGCTCGACATAGGCTTTCACTTGGTCAGCGATACGCAGGGTGTTGTCATCGCCCACCGCATCCACCCGGATTGACACCGAATTTTTGCCATCAAAGGTGGATAAATCCTCACGCTCAATAAAGCCATCATTGATAGTGGCAATATCTTTTAGCGATAAACGGGTACCATCGGCAAAGGTAAGTAGCACGATGTCTTCAAAGTCCTGCGCGTAATAGGCCTGGCCTTTGGTGCGCAGCAAAATATTACCGCTTTCAGATTTAATAGAGCCGCCAGGTAAATCCACTGAGCTGCCACGAATAGCATTAACCACTTGTTCGAAGGTTAAACCGTATTCTTTTAATTTCAGCTCAGACAGCTCAATGGCAATTTCATAATCTCGCGCGCCAACAACATCAACCTTGCTTACGCCCGGCAGCTTTTTCAACTCATCGCGCACATCTTTCGCCAGCTCTTTAAGTGTATGCTCGCCAGCATCACCATACAGCGACAGCCACATCACATTACTTTGAAACTTTACCCGGTAAACGACAGGCTTTTCGGTTTGCTCAGGCAGTGATGAAATGGCCGAGACCTGGGTTTTAATTTCATCCATCACTTCCTGCACGTTATAGCCATTGGCAATTTCTGCTCTTACTGTGCCAAGGCCTTCAACCGCGGTAGAGCGAATGCGTTTAATGCCATTAACACCGCGCAGGCTTTCTTCAATTTTATCAATAACACCGCTTTCAACCTCTTGTGGTGCTGCGCCCAAATAAGGCACGCGAATATTCACCTGCTCCAGCACGATTTCTGGGAAAATCTGCTTTTTAATGGTAAACAGTGAGAACACACCGGCAACCAGTATAATCGCCATCAGTAAATTGGCGGCTACGCTGTTACGGGCGAACCAGGAAATCAGGCCTTTGTTAGTATCCATAAGGTTACTCCTTCACCTGAGTGGTCAGCACTGGCGCTGCGGCCTGTTCTTTATCAGCCACTTCTGTTTCTGCTTTATCAGCGGCAACACGCACCAAAGTGCCCGCCAACGGGTTAGCAATAGCCGAGGTTGCCAGCCGATCACCGTCAACAAAACCACTTGTGATATAGGCAAAGTTATCGTCGGTGCGCTCCAGTGTTACCGGACGAAATTGCAGTTGGCTATCCTTGTCTACTACCAGCACTTGTTGCTGAGCCAATAATAAATGCCGTGGCACCACCACCACGTTCTCTGTAGGGTTACCCAGTATTTGTGCCTGCACAAAACGGCCAAAACGCAGTGGCACCTTGCCGCTGTTATTACGCTGATAAGGATCCTGAATTTGTGCTACGGCGTAAATCACCCGGCTGCGATCGTCCAGTACTCCTTCAGTGCGCACTAATCTGGCAGGCCATTGGGCTATTTGACCACCCACCACCGCCGTTAATACCACTTCAGGCTTAACGTCATCGCTGGCAAAATCAGGCAGCTGCATAAAGGCTAAATCGTTGTCGGTAATAGGTAAGCGTACTTCCGCGATGTCGGTGCCGTAAATCATACCAACACTGGTGCCCCGGCTAATAAACTGGCCCAGATTCACGTTACGGCTTTTTACCATACCGGCAAAAGGCGCGCGGATTTCGGTACGTGACAAATCGCGTTTAGCGCGCTCCAGTTCTGCCTCTGCTGAGCGCACATTAGCCAAGGCTCCAGCCAGTTGCGGCCTGCGTAAACCCAGCTCTGGTGCCTTACCATCAGTAAAAGAGCGCCACTCTTCTTCCGCTACCCGGCCGCGGGCTTTTTCTTCTTCTAATGCGGCTTTGGCATTGGCCAGGCTGGCCTCTGCGGCTTTTACATTGGTTAAATAGTCAGCCTGCTCTACCCGCAGCAATAAGTCGCCAGCATTAAAAAAGCCGCCTTCAACGAAACTTGGCGATACCTCAACGATACGGCCATTAACCTCTGAGCTGAGGTTGGTTTCCAGCTTGGCTTTTACTGTGCCCTGCGACTGAATTTTATACACTAAATCTTCTGCAACGATTGGTGCGGCATTGACTAATACCGCCGGGCGCTGTTCATCCTTTTTTTCCGGCGGTTTACGCATACTGGTCAACCCCACGGCCATCACTACCGCAATACCAATTACGCCCACCGGAACCAGAATTTTTATAATTTTTGCTGCCATGTTGATTTCCACAATGCTGTTTTACTGGCTTTATAGTAAAGCGGCAGAAAATGAAAGTAACGCCATGAATGTTACGCTTTGTATCAGTGTAAAAAAGCTGCATGACCTGACGGGCCTGTCACCATTGTTTACCTGACACTGTCATCAGGTACAGATGCCGTAAAACCATGGGGGTAGCACCCTGTTACGGCATCCGTCATACCTCAGCATAGATGAAAAAGCAGCAAATACGCTTTAGATGTTAGTAATATCTTGTTACAACTGAGGCTAACAAGCGGCACATTAACACCGTTTAGTTTTGGTTATAACGACCTTTAAAAGGGTTATTTGCCGTTAGTGGCTAAATTCACTATGGTATTTTTTGCGCAAACTGATCATAAAAACATCACACCAGTAGCGCATGATAAGCGGACAAGCGCACAGACGTCTTTCTATTTAATAATATGAGGGAACTACCATGAGTATCAGTAAACAGTATCTGAAAACCAAACCGCTGTGCAAAGTCACCTTTACCCTGCCCGCACATCGGCTGGCACAAATAGAACATGCCGCCTTGCTGGGTGAGTTTAATGACTGGGATCCGATTGCCTTGCCGATGAAGAAAAGCAAAAGCGGTGATTTTACTGCAACGCTGAACCTGGAAAAAAACAAAGAATACCAGTTCCGCTACCTGGTAAATGGCGGTACCTGGTTAAATGACGAGGCGGCAGACAGCTATCAGCCATCGCCAGTGTCGTACGACCACAACTCTGTTGTGCGGCTGTGAACTTAGCTGACCAACAACAAGGGCAGCCGAAGCTGCCCTGTTTAGTCTTAACTACCCCTGCTCACTAGCACTTTTGCAGCACTAAGCATCCCACCGAATAACCGGCACCGAACGAGCACAAAATAGCATGGTCACCTGATTGTAGACCTTGCTTATATTTGTGAAAGGCGATAACGGAACCAGCGGAAGCCGTGTTGGCATAGGTATCCAGCACCAGCGGTGCTTCTTCTGGCAGAGGGTCACGGCCGAGAATTTTTTTCGCCGCAAAAATATTCATGTTGATGTTGGCCTGGTGCAGCCACAAGCGTTTTAGCTGTTCAGGCGCCAGCTGCTGGGCAGCCATTTCATCCAAAATCACATCAGCAACAATGGGCAGCAACTCTTTGAACACTTTGCGGCCCTGCTGTTTAAAAAATGGCACCAGCGGATCGGCCGGCAAGCAATGCTCGGTGTAACCCAAATCACAGCGAATGTTGTTAGAAAACTCGGTTTTAAGGCGCATACCGTTGATACGCCAGGCATTGTCGCTGGTGCAACTCTCTTCGGCTTCAATAATCGTCGCGGTACAAACATCACCGAAAATAAAGTGGCTGTCGCGGCTACGGTAATTGACCTGCGGCGAAGCAAACTCCGGGTTCACTACCAGCACCACTTTCGCCGTGCCGCCACGAATAGCGTTTACCGCGTTACTGATTGCAAAGGTTGCTGATGAGCAGGCAACGTTCATATCGAAAGCATAGCCACCACAGCCAAGCTGTTGCTGCAGTTCAATGGACAGCGCCGGATAAGGCCGCTGCATATTTGACGCAGCACAAATAATCAGATCTATATCTGCAGCCGTTTTATTGGCTTGAGCCATGGCTTCACGGGCGGCAGCAACGGCCATTTCGACCATTTCCGGCATCTGTTCTTCGCTACGCCGTGTAAACACCGGGCGCATGATAGCAGGGTCTAAAATACCTTCTTTATACAATACATGGCGTGATTTAATACCCGAGGCTTTTTCAATAAACTCACAGCTGGAGTGCTCCAGTGCAGCCACTTCGCCACGGCTAATTGCCTGTGCATGCTCGGCATTGAACTGGTCGACGTACGTATTATAACTGGCCACTAATTCTTCGTTACTGACCGTTTCGCTTGGGGTAAATAACCCTGAACCACTTATGACGACATTTTTCATTTTCACAACCTTGATTACAGCGGTAGGCTAACCGCCCGGTAAATGGCATCAGTATACCTGATTTGAGCCGGTCAGATAAATTGCGGCGTAAACCAATATGTTATTCAGATCAGGTTTAACCTAAGCGGTGTACAGTATGCACGCGGCTGGGTCATAATATCTGGCATCTGGTTTTCTCAATGGTCAATACGCAGGATTTTATCTTACCCATGCCTAATTTTGTGTTACTCCGCTGTGTATTACTTTGCGCGCTGCTGATAATCAGCGCGCAGACAGCAGCGCAGTCGGCTTTAACAGTGAACATCACCGGCATTAAAGGCGAGCTAAAAGACAATGTGACCGTATACCTACAAAAGTTCACTGAAGATGAAGTCAGCGCCGGCTCACGTTTACACGCTGCGCTAACACAGGAGGCCGAGAAAGCCTTACAGGCGCTGGGTTATTACCAAAGCGAGATTGAGGTGCGCAGCAAACCGGATAGCCCGCTGGTTTTGACTCTGCAGATTAAGGCTGGTAAGCCGGTGCTGATAGACACTGTCGATATACAGTTAAAGGGTGACGCCGCTAAGGATACAGATTTTAAGTCTTTGTTGGAGCAGCAGGCGCCCAAACGCGGCGCAATATTACACCACGGTCAGTACGAGGGTTTAAAAAGCGCCCTGCGCAGCCTGGCATTGCGTAAAGGCTACTTCGATGCCCGCTTTAGCGTGAACCGGCTGGAAGTGGCGCCTGAATTAAACCAGGCATTTGTACGGTTGCATTTTGACAGCGGTTTGCGTTATCGCTTTGGTGAGATTAATTTTAGCGGCAGTCAGATTGACACCGACATGCTTCAGTCATTGGTGCCGTTCACTGCAGGCGATGCCTATCTGGCCAGCCAATTGGGTGAGCTTAATCAGGCGCTGGCCACAACGGGTTGGTTTTCCTCCATTCTGGTTGAGGGGGATACTGAGCACATCAGCAATTTTCATTTACCCGTCGAAGTGACCCTGGAGCCGGAGCGGCGTAATATTATTGAAACCGGTATTGGCTATTCAACGGATGTCGGTGCCAGGCTTAAACTTAACTGGCTTAAACCCTGGTTAAACAGCGCCGGCCACAGCTTACGTAGCGACCTCGCTTTATCAGAAATAGAGCAAAGTATTGAAGCTGCCTATAAGTTACCGTTACAGCACAGCGCAACAGATTACTATCAGTTACAGCTGGGGGTACGAAACCGAGACACGGAAGATACTGCCAGTCGCGAGTCTAACCTGGTGTTAGAGCGCTACTGGTTATTGGGAAACCAATGGTATCGCACGGCGTCTCTTCGCTGGTTGTATGAAGACTTCGTGCAGGCTGACCAACGTGACAATATTAGTCTTATTATGCCGGGGATCAGTTATAACCGCAGCCGTCAGGCGGGTGGTACCATGCCCCATAGCGCCGACAGGTTAGCGCTACGGGTAGAAGTGTCAGACGAGGCCTGGGGCTCGGATGCAAGCTTTGTCAGATTGCGCGGACGTGCTGGCTGGATAGGCAGCGCCGGTGATAACCACCGCTTTGTCACCCGGTTAGACGCCGGCGCCATCTTAATGGAGGCGCTACGTAAGCTTCCTCCCTCATTGCGTTTTTTTGCCGGTGGCGACAACAGCATTCGTGGTTTTGGCTACGAAACACTCTCGCCTACTAATGAGCAGGGCGAGTTGATCGGTGGACGTTATTTACTTACGGGTTCAGCAGAATACCAGTATCGGATACAGGGCAATTGGTGGCTGGCCGCCTTTACCGATTACGGCAGTGCCTGGGATGACAAACCCGAATGGCAACAGGGTGTGGGCCTTGGTGTGCGCTGGGCTTCACCCGTGGGCCCCATCCGGCTTGATTTTGCCTTCGGCCTGGACCAGCCCGGCAGCGGCTTTCAGTTACATTTCTCGTTGGGGCCTGAGTTATGAACTGGCTGCGCGCAAAAGCTGCACTTAGGCTTAGCCTGAAATGGCTGAATTGGACAATACTCTTACCCAGCCTGCTGTTGTGTCTGCTGTTGGCAATACTGTTGTTTACGCATGCCGGCTTGCGGTTGAATATCGCGCTGGCGCACATGCTGCTGCCGGGCCTTAGCATTGGTGCCAGCCAAGGCAGTGTATTGGGTGGCCACATCCTGCAACAGGTGCAATGGCAGCAAGGTAATAATGCCATATTGCTCAAACAGTTTTCACTGCGCTTTGATCACAACTGTTTACTGCAGCTCTCATTCTGCACTGAGCAGCTGCAACTGGATAACCTGAGGGTGAGCTGGCACACTGCTGCTGAAGCGGCGAGTGCCCAACCAGGTCAAACCGTTTCCCAAGTCACAGCATTTTGGCTCCCCTTCCCGGTTAAACTGTCTGGCTTTAGCGTTAATAACGCCGATATCCGTATTGATGATTATCAATTAAGCTGGCAACAGCTTAGCAGCGGGGTAAACGCCTGGGGCAATAAACTGCAACTGACCAGCCCTACCTGGCAAGACGTGCAACTTATGCTGCCTGACGGTGCAGCAGACACCGACCAAGATGCAGGTTTCAGTTATATCCCGCCGGTGCTTACTGATTTTAGCCTGCCGCTACACCTGTTTATTGATGGCTTTCGCCTGCACAATCTTGTGGTAAAGCAGCAACACCAGCAATTCGTATTAGAGCGCGCTTATCTCAGCTTGCAGTGGCAGCAAAGCGAGCTAAACCTGACGCAATTCGATCTTTATCATCCGCTTGGCAGGGTGCAAAGTGCCGCCCGGCTTAGCACAAGCGGGCGTTATCCACTTAACGCGCAAGTATTAGCGAATATCAACGAGGGGGCCTTGGCACAGCAGCAACTGCAACTTGATGCCGGTGGTGATTTGTCAGCACTTCGCCTTGAACTGACTGCCCGCGGCCCTATTGCACTGGATGCTGACGCCCAGCTGGACTTACTTAGCGAGTCCCTGCCCCACCAGCTTGTACTAAATCTTGTTAACCTCAGCTGGCGAATAGCTGAAGATGAGCAAAACGCCATGCTTACCCTGTCGCGCGGTGAACTCAACTTGTCCGGCGATATTAAGCAAAGCGCCCTGCGTGGTCGCGTCAGCCTTGCCAGCGACAGCCTACCTGCAATGGCCATCGCTTTTGACGGCCAGCTGACGCCAGAGCAATTGCTGCTGTCACAGCTGCAGCTTGATACCCTGGGTGGCCAGGTGCAAAGCCCACTGACACTAAATTGGCTGCAGGGCCTTAAGGTAGCAGGCAGCGCTAAGCTCAGCACCATTCAACCCGGTATGTTCTGGCCAGCCTATCCAGGTGAGTTAAACGGTAGCCTGCACTTTGACGCTGAAGTAAATCAGCAAAGTGGCTGGCAGCTGGCGTTGGCTAATATCGATATCAGCGGTAAGCTGCGCGATTATCTGTTAACGGTAAAAGGTAGTGCTCAGGCCGATGATGCTACCGGCAACGGCGATTACCACTTTAGCAGCCCAGGATTACAAATAAGCCACGCCGAAAATCAGCTGCGTTTGGCCGGCAGTGTGCAACAAAACTGGGACCTGACATTGGATCTGGGTATTAGCGATATCAGTCAGTCAGTGGATCGGGCACAGGGTAAGGCAACAGGGCAATTCACGTTAACCGGCCCCCGCCTGCAACCCCAACTCAGCGGTTCACTGAGCGCTGAGAATATCGCCATTGAACAGCTTAAGCTAAAGCAGCTCAATCTTGATAGTTCGCTGTGGCTGGATGAGCAACAGCGTTGGCACACGGATGTTAGCCTACTGGCGCAAAGCGGCCGCTATCAGCAACACGATTTAACCCAGCTGACGCTGCAGTTAACAGGCAGCGAGCAGCAACACGCATTAACGCTTGATATTGATGCCGGCCAGCACCAGGCGCAGCTGAACCTGGATGGCAGTTGGCAAAAGACGCAATGGCAAGGTCAGTTACAGCAAGCACAAATTAGCAGCCTATTGGGTACCTGGCAGCTCGACTCCCCCGTGGCACTGAACTATCAGGACGCCAGGCAGCAGCTGAGTGTTGCGGCCCACTGCTGGCAACAAAGCCCAGCCAGGCTTTGCGCCACAGAGACCATGCAGTTTAGCCCGCAACAAGCCGGCGCAAACATTGCTCTGCAGCAGCTTGAGCTGAGCACGTTAACGGCGTTGCTGCCGTTGAACGCTAGCTTGGAGGGCACGATTGATGCCGAGGCGATGTTTAACTGGCAACAGGACAAACCGCTGGAAGCTAATTTACGCATGCGTAGTGCAAAAGGCAGTGTCACACAACAACTGGACACGGCCCTTACCCTCAGTTGGCAGCAACTTGCACTGAATACTGACATTCGTGATAACAGCCTGCGAAATAGGCTGCAGGTGGCGTTTAACGAGCAAGCCAAACTTGATGCCAATATTATGCTGGCTTACGCCGATGCGGCAGTTAAACCGCTTAGTGGTGATGTAAAGCTGAATGATTTTGCTATCGACTTTCTGCAGCCATTACTAGGCGAGCTTACTGAGCTGGGTGGTATGTTGGACACCGAACTACAGTTGAGTGGCACCCTGCAACAACCACTACTGCACGGCCAGACCCGGCTTAGCAACACTAAAGTAAAGGGCAAGCTGGCACCGGTAGATATTGACAATGCACAGCTACAGCTTGATTTTAGCGGCAGTAACGCCAGACTCAGCGGCCAGGTAATAACCCCCAAAGGCGAAGTAGTACTAACGGGCCAGGCAGACTGGCAACAGCTGGACAACTGGCAGGGACAACTTAACATTAAAGGCGATGAGCTCAGACTGCAGGTGCCACAAGCCAGCTTGCAAATCGCGCCGGATCTGACGATTAATACCAGCCCGCAGCTGACCCGGCTCACGGGCACCGTGCGTATTCCCAACGCCCGTATCAACATTGACGATCTGCCAGCCAGCGCAGTAGAGCTGTCCGACGATACCGTATTACTGGATGCCGACCTGAGACCGCAAGCCGTTAGTAAAGACAGCCTGTTTGCGCTGCAAACAGACTTGAACCTACAGCTGGGTGAACGGGTCAGGCTGTCTGCTTTTGGCCTGCAAACCCGGCTCAGTGGTAACCTTCGGGTACGGCAACAACCTTTGCAGCCGTTGCAATTAAATGGTGATGTCAACTTAGTTGAGGGTACCTTTCGGGCCTACGGCCAAGATTTATTGATCCGCAAAGGCAAAATGAACTTTAACGGCCCTGCCGATCAACCGTTTTTAAACGTCGAGGCTATCCGTAACCCTGCCAATATGGAAGATGATGTCATCGCCGGTATCAGAGTAACAGGCCCGGCTGATGATCCCAATGTGGTGATATTTTCCGAACCGGCAAAATCGCAGGCCAGTGCCCTGGCTTATTTGGTCATGGGGCGAGATCTGGGCGGTGACAGTGGCAATGCCGGTACCGCTGTTACAACCAGTTTGATTGGCATGACACTGTCATCCAGCAGCAAAGTGGTGGGCGAAATTGGCGAAGCTTTTGGCTTACGCGATCTGACACTGGACACCGCCGGGGCCGG
The DNA here is from genome assembly GCA_040752955.1 of Pseudomonadota bacterium. Classification (GTDB taxonomy): domain Bacteria; phylum Pseudomonadota; class Gammaproteobacteria; order Enterobacterales; family Alteromonadaceae; genus Alishewanella. The sequence goes on along the minus strand of JBFMHG010000002.1, from coordinate 247,020 downwards.
TGATAACTCTCAGGTTACGGTAAGCGGCTATTTATCGCGCGACTTACAGCTAAAATACGGTTACGGCATTTTTAATGCGGTGGGCGAATTCACCCTGCGCTACCGCCTGATGCGCCGGCTGTATCTGGAGGCGGTATCAGGGTTAGATAACGCCGTCGATCTTTTGTATAAATTTGAGTTTGACTAACTGGCTACCAGCCCTGTAACGCTAAACCGCTTGTAACAACAAATGCTGATAGCGCCCCAGCGAAGCATAAGGCTCCTGACGGTTAAACTTAAGCTCCAAAGCCAGAAGCTGGTCAAAATGGCTTTGCTGTAAGCTAGGATCACGCAGGTAATCATGAAAACAGCGCACACCGGTTTTAGCCAAGAGGCGAAAACCGGCCTGCTGCGCCCAGGTTAACACCTCGGCCGGCACCAGCGGTTGCTGTGGGTTTAAGCTGACTTTTTTCTTCACCTGTAAATCAGCCGCAACATAGTCAAAATTGCCAAACACCATGTTGGCAAAGCGCTTGGCGTCTTTGTTGTAAAACATCAGTGACAAGACCCCACCGGGCGCGACCAATTGCCGCAGCTGAGCCAATGCAAGCTCAGGCTCGGCCAGCCACTCCAGCATGGCATGGCACAGCACCAACGGATAAACGCCGTGCGCTGACGCAACAAGCTCAGCCAAACCAATCTGCTCAAAGCTAACCTGGTGCAACTGTGCCTGCTCCGCCTGTTGCAGGGCGAATTGCAACATGTCGGCGGAAATATCGGTAAGATGCACACTGTGCCCCTGCCCGGCTAACGTCAGCGCAACCTGGCCCTGGCCAGCACCGACATCTAAAACCTGACAAGGCTGCTGTAGCTGCGGCAGCTCTTGCAAGTCCCTGAGTAATACTGCCTGGCGCAGCGCACCTTTACTACTACTGTAGATGTTGCGGGCAAACTTAGCGGCAATACCATCAAAACTGCGATCGGTTTTTTTTGTCATGCCGGGTTATCGATATCAATAAATTGCACATCCAGGCCAAACTGCTGGGCAATAAGCTCCCCCAGCGCCTTTACGCCGTAACGCTCGGTAGCATGATGGCCGGCAGCAATAAAGTGAATACCCAGCTCGCGGGACACATGAATGGTTTGCTCTGATACTTCACCGCTGATAAACAGCTGCGCTCCCGCAGCGGCGGCCTGTTCAATATAGCCCTGCCCGCCCCCGGTACACCAGGCTAGCTTGCTGACAAGGCTATCGGCGGCAACCTCTGCTTGATGCAGTAGCACCGGCCGCTTTAGCAGTGTCTCAAGCTTCGCTGCCAGCTGCGCCGGGCTTAACGCTGTTGCCAGCTCTCCCTGCTGCACCACGCCCTCAGGCTCAACAGTTGGCAGTGGCCGGATATTTTGTGCGCCCAGCAAGGCACCCAACTGTGCGTTATTCCCCTGTACCGGGTGCACATCTAACGGCAGATGATAGGCCAGCAAATTGATATCGTGCTGCAATAAGGTTTGCAGCCGGCGCTTTTTCATGCCGGTTACCTGTGGCGCTTCATTTTTCCAAAAATAGCCATGATGCACCAAAATTGCATCGGCATTGGCCTTAACCGCCGCATCTAACAACGCCTGACTGGCGGTAACCCCAGTTACTACTTTATGGATCTGGCGCTTGCCTTCTACCTGTAAACCATTCGGGCAATAATCTCGGATGCGTTCACTTTGCAAATGCTGGTTTAAGAAACTGACCAGCTCATCGCGGGAAATCATTAGTAGTGCTCCTTAGCTAAACGTTGGTTTATTGTACTGCAACTGGCTAAGAAATCAGGCACATTTGTGTTAAACCGCCAAAATGGTGTATAAATAATGCGCGACCTGTTTAAATAATGTCAGTTAAGGATCCGTATGAGCAAATTGGATAAAGATCAGGTGGTTGCCGAATTTACTGCGGCCTATAAAGCTGCTTTTGGTAAGGCACCACAGTTGGAGCAAAAACCAGGCTGGTTCAGCGTAGACGGCGGTAAAAATATCCGTTTGGCTGAGCTTGCAGAGCTAGCCGCCAGTTACGCTAGCACTAAAGGCAAAGCAGCCAACACAGCAGCTGCAGACAAAAAAGCCGCTGATAAAAAGCCCGCGGCTAAAGCTGCAGCCCCGAAAGCTGCCGCCCCTAAAGCTGCCGAAAAATCAGCGCCAAAAGCGAAAAGTAAAACCAGTGGTAATGGTCAGTCGGCAGCGGCGTTGTGGGCAAATCGTATCGGAGAACAACAACGCAAACCGCGCGGCACGCGCTAGTTTGTATCCGGCGCTGGCGCTGCATCCGGCTTTGCCGATGCCAAAGCGCTAAGCCGGTTTTTCGCCTCAATCCACTGCCCCATAAACTTGGTGCTACGATAAGCATGATGCCGGAGCATTAAGCCTGTGAAATTGCGCTGTCGGTGCTGCTCCAGTTGCTGTCTTACCTGCTCCAGCTGTTGCCAAAGCCGTGATCGATGTGCTGCAAGCATAAATTTTTCCGTGACTATGGCATACCCTTGCTGCTGGCATTGTGCCCAAAGCTCAGGCTGCTGATACAGCGTTACAGCCGCATCAGCGATACCTTGGGTGTCATTGGCAACCATTCCTGCCCACTCCCCGTTGTTCAAGCCAGTAGCTTGCGCGGATGCACTATCTGGTAACATGCCTTCTGCACCGATATCAGTGGTGACACTGGGCGTACCGCAGCGCATAGCATCCAATAGCTTGCCTTTTAAACCGGCGCCAAATGCCAACGGCGCCAAACAGACTCTGGCTTGCTGCATAACAGCACACGCATCTTCTGCCCAGCCTCTTACCAAAAAGCCCTCGCGAACATTGTGTAAGGCCGTCGCTTTGGGCGGTGGATAAGCACCGTAGATATGTAGCTGTGCTTTGGGGATGCTGGCACGAATTAATGGCCAAATATGTTGTTTTAACCACAATACCGCATGCCAGTTGGGGGCATGGCGAAAATTGCCAATAGCAATAAAATGCTCGCGCTGCTCAAAGCTCGTTGGGCTTGGTGTTGGCGTGTGTTCAAGCAAAAAGGGGCAATAACACAGCAAGGACTCAGGCACCTGATAATGTTGTTGCAGCAGCTGCATTTCATAGCTTGAGATCACCAGCGTGATATCACAGCGATAAATGGCAGCAATTTCCCGCAGCGCAAGCTCTGAATTAAGTGCTGCGGTATCCAGCGGTGCTGACGTTTTTGTACATTGTTCACGCGCCGCTCTTAGCGCATGGCAGTCTTCCATATCCAGTATGCGTACTGCCTCTGGGCAAGCCTGTTCAACCCGCCAACCAAACTGCTCTTCAAGCATAAAACGATCAAATAACACAGCTTGTGGTTTAAGTGCAGCAATCCAGGTGTCAAAGCTAGTGTCATTTAGCGAAATCTGCTGCTCAACAACGCCCAGCTCAGACAATGGATAACGATGCATTCCAGGCTCGGCAGCACTGGCAAACACAACCTGCCAGCCCTGTGCCAAATAGAGTTTAAGCAAGCTGAGCATACGATAGCCAGCCGCTGAAGAGTTGGGTTCAGGCCAGACATAACCGACCACGACCAGGATAGGTATCTGACTCACTGTTATCCCCACCTGTCAAAAAGCGGCAGTGTAGCGCCTTTTTGCCCGGGGCAACAGCTTGGCAGGGCTTGCTGTCGTGCTAAGATACGACAACGTTTAATCTGGAATATCAACATGAGTGTCAGTCATTACTCCAAAGCGGAAGAGCTATTGCATGCACTAAGCCATGGCTTAGGCGCGTTATTGGGCATTACCGCTCTGATAGTCATGCTGACCGTTAGCCTGCCACTGCAAGATGGCTGGTATATCGCCAGCAGCATTATCTACGGCAGCAGCCTGATCTTACTGTACAGCAGCTCTACGCTATACCACGCTGTATCAGAGGCTGTGCTGAAACGGCGACTGCGTCAACTGGACCATGCTGCCATTTTTATCCTTATTGCCGGCACCTATACGCCTTTTTTGCTCATCAATTTGCGTGACAGCTGGGGTTTTGTGCTCTTTGCTGTAATTTGGCTTATCGCACTAACAGGCGTAATCATTGAACTGGCTACCGGGCTTAAATATAAAAAGTTGTCGCTGTCACTCTACCTGGGCATGGGCTGGCTGGTAATCGTTGCCATTGAACCTATGCTGCGTTATGTCGATACGCCAGGCTTATTGCTGCTGTTAGCTGGCGGGTTAAGTTATTCGTTTGGTGTCATTTTCTATGTCTGGAAAGGTTTATTTCTGCATCATCTGATTTGGCATTTGTTTGTACTTGCTGGCAGTGTACTGCATTTTTTTGCCGTGTATTATTTTGCCCTGACAAGATAAAAGGCAGGCCAGAGAACTGGCCTGCCTGTCGTTTCTCACTTCGCTAACAGCTTAAGATTAATACTGGTAGCTAAAGGTTACACCGCTAAACGCCGTATAGGCACGAACACCAACATGCCAGGTTCCGGCCTGTGGGTTATTAATGGTACAGACCTCATTGTTGCCGTTCAGATAAGGCCGGCAGGTATAGCTAGTGGTGGTTGGCTGACTGCCATAACGCACGTACAGATCGGCATCGCCGGTACCGCCAGAGATCTGGAAGGTCACACTGGATACGCCAGAAGGAATGGTATAACTGCCGCGCAGCCACTGGCCACTTGTCGCTGACAAATTCGGGAAGCTGGCGCCGCCCGTTGGTGGTGGATTATTACCGCCATCACCGCCGCCTGAGCCGTCACAACCGTTATTGGTCAGATAGTCGTGCGCAGCTTTGGCTTTAACAATACCCCAGCCGTAAGAGGTATCACGACCCGCTGAGCCCCGGTCTTCTGCTGTAGCATTTAAAGCACTGCGGATCTGTGCAGCTGTACATTGCGGGTGGTTACTCCACACTAGGGCTGCCACACCGGCAACATGCGGAGATGCCATAGAAGTGCCGCTGATACTGTTATAGCCACCGTTGTTCCAGGTAGAGCTGACACTTACGCCAGGGCCGGCAATTTCCACCTGCGAGTTACGCTGTGAAAAGCTGGCCAGTGCACCACTGGAATTAACTGCAGCAACTGAAACCACAGCATTGTACGAGGCTGGATAGGAGAAGCTGGTGTTACCGCCATTACCCGCCGCAGCCACTAACAACATACCGTTGTTGAAAAAGTTATTCATCGCGGTGTTTTCAGTTTGGTTAGACGAGCTGCCCCCCAAACTCATATTCACGACTTTAGCACCGGCGTTCTGACACGACTGAATGCCCTGAATTAAATCTGACGCATAAGTCCAGTTGCCGGAGTTATTGAATATTTTAACGATATGCACACCGGCCTGGCCGTTGCCAATCGTGCCCACCACACCGGTATTGTTGTTCAACGCCACCATAGTACCGGCGACATGGGTACCATGGCCATTACCATCTTCATACCAGTTACCATGGCCAGAGAAAGAGAAACCTGTTACGCCTGAGCTTTGTAAGTCTTCATGGTCTAGATCGTAGCCGGTATCAATCACACATACTTTCATATTGCCCGCGCTGGCGTCACTTACCTGATTGGCCTGCACCATGGTAATACCGTAGGGCGTGCTTTGCGCCATCGGTGTAATCACATCCATCAGATAGCGTTTGCTGTCTTCTTCGATGTATTCAACCTCTGGGTTAGCTTGCAGCAATTTACGTTGTTTCGGTGTCAGCTCTGCCACGCTGGCATGCACCGATGCTAAGTGCGACAAGGCGTTTACGTTGGCTTTTTGCAGCGCTTGCTGGGCACGGGCCACTGAAAACGCTGGACGCTGACTGCGACCATCAGCCCCCATAGTGGCAACGGGCTCTTTAAATTTAACGATATAACGGGTGGATTTTGTCTCAGCCAATTCAGCTAAGCTTAGCTTAGCTTCCGGCTTTTTTACGCCTTCGGCAACAGCGACAGAGGTCAGGCTGAGCGCAAAACAACCAGCAGACGCAGCTGCCAGCATAGTAGTCATTTTTTTCATCATAGTACCCTTGATTAATTTTTATGTTCCATGTTGTTCGTTGGGCATCCTGCAGCGCAAAAAATAACCAAATACGGATCATAGCTCCATTACAAACAGATTATAAATTCATTACAAATGCATGAGATAAACCCAGGATAGGAAATTTATATAACTATCAGAAACAAATTAAGTTTTTTAGGTACTTGTTTAGATTTGTCATTGCGTAAAATAACCTATGTTAACGGATTGCCCGTGTTGGGCTTGTGGGTAGCAAAGCGTTTTAACCGACACTCAACTACACCGCTTTTAACCCGCGTAAAACAAACCCCGAAAAGATTACGTCTAAAAACAATACAAACCTCGTTATGGGCCGAACATAACGCAGACCATAATGCTTTACAGCGCACCGCAGATTAAATCTGCCCTAACACTTTCGCTTGCAGTTGCATTCTTTTAGAATCGCCCGCATTAGCTATTTTAATTATGTTGTCCCGGAGAAAGACATGTCTGATGTTAAACACAGCCGCCTGCTTATTTTAGGTTCAGGCCCGGCTGGCTATACTGCAGCCGTTTATGCTGCCCGTGCGAATTTAAACCCGGTGCTAATCACCGGTATGCAGCAAGGCGGTCAGTTAACCACCACCACTGAAGTAGAAAACTGGCCCGGTGATGCACATGGTCTGACCGGCCCGGCATTAATGGATCGCATGCGCGTGCACGCTGAAACCTTTAACACTGAAATTGTGTTTGACCATATTCACACCGTAAACCTTAAACAGCGGCCTTTTCTGCTTACCGGCGACAATGGCACTTACAGCTGTGATGCTCTGATTATTTGTACCGGTGCTTCTGCTAAATATCTGGGCCTGCCGTCTGAGCAAGCGTTCAGCGGCCGCGGTGTATCAGCCTGTGCTACTTGTGATGGCTTTTTTTACCGTAATCAAAAAGTGGCCGTGATTGGCGGTGGTAATACCGCAGTAGAAGAAGCGCTGTACCTGTCAAACATCGCCGCCGAAGTACACTTAGTGCACCGGCGTGACAGCTTTAAAGCAGAAAAAATTCTGGTCGACCGCCTGATGGCCAAAGTGGCCAGTGGCAATATTGTGCTGCATACGCACCGTGAGCTGGAAGAAGTCCTGGGTGATGATATGGGCGTGACCGGTGTGCGTCTGAAGTCAACCAAAGGCGAAGCCGCTGAAGAATTAGCCTTACAGGGCGTGTTTATCGCGATTGGTCATAAGCCCAATACTGATATCTTCGCTGGTCAGCTGGAAATGAACGGCGGTTATTTAAAGGTGCAAAGCGGTACTGAAGGTAACGCCACTCAAACCAGTATTGAAGGCGTATTTGCTGCCGGTGATGTGTCAGATCATATTTACCGCCAGGCTATTACCTCTGCAGGCACCGGCTGTATGGCCGCACTGGATGCCGAGCGCTACCTGGACGCATTAAGTAAATAACGCCTGTAATGGCCATTTATTTGCCCGAACTTAGCGTGCACGATGTCAGCTTTCCGCCGCTACATCGTGCCCTGAGTGAGCCAGATGGCCTTTTGGCGATGGGTGGCGATTTATCCGTGCCGCGCTTGTTAAGTGCCTACCGGCATGGCATTTTCCCCTGGTTTAGCGAAGGTGACCCGCTGTTATGGTGGAGCCCGTCTACCCGGGCGGTGTTTGCCCCGGATAGCCTGACACTTAGCCGCACGCTGAAAAAACAGCTGCGTCGTTATCAGTTGCGCTTTAGCGTTAACCTTGCCTTTGATCGGGTAATAAGCCAGTGTGCGGCCCCCAGAGCCAAACAACCCGGCACCTGGATTTTACCGGCCATGCAGCAGGCTTACCTGGCGCTACACCAACAAGGGCATGCTCATAGCATAGAAGTGTGGCAACAGGACAAACTGGTCGGTGGCTTGTACGGTGTACAAATAGGCGGCTTGTTTTGTGGTGAATCGATGTTTAACCGCCTGCCTGATACCGCAAAGCTGGCGCTGGTGGCACTGCAAACCTTGCTACAGCAAGCAACAGAAGGCTGGATAGATTGCCAGATGCCCAACCCTTTTTTATTACAGCTGGGCGTGCAGCCGATATCGCGCCAGCGATACCTAACCCTGTTAACAGCGCAGCGCGAGGCTGCCCTGCCAGCTGAATTTTGGCAACCACGCTTTTTTGTCCTGGAAAATGAGTATGACTGAGCTGCGATTTGGTCTAACCGCCCCTATGCCTTGCAGCTACCTACCCAGCCAGCAAGAGCAGCTGGTGTTTTTATTGCCCGAACAGCCACTGGACTCCACCTTATATCAGCAGTTACTGCAGTTAAACTTTCGCCGAAGTGCAGAGCAGGTTTACACACCACATTGCCCAAGCTGCCAGGCGTGTCAGTCAGTACGTATAGCGCCAGCGCAGTTTAGGCCAAGTGCCAGTCAGCGGCGCTTATTAAACAAAGCCGCACGCCTGGGCTGGCAGTATCAGTTGGATAATGATATTTCCGGTGATTATTACCCATTATTTGCCGACTATATCAGTACCAAGCATGCTGATGGCAGCATGTACCCGCCTGCCCCAGAGCAACTTGATGGTATGATCCGTTGCTCCTGGCTATCAGTGCGTCTGCTTAAACAGTTCTATCAGGGCGAGCTGGTTGCCGTTAGCATAGTCGACGAAACCGACGATGCTTTGTCAGCGGTTTACACCTTTTATCAGCCCGCTGTTAGCCAGTTTTCTCCGGGTATACTGGCTATTTTGTTTTTACTACAAGCGGCAATGCAGCGGCAGAAAAAGTGGCTCTATCTGGGCTATCAAATTGATGCCTGCCAGAAAATGGCTTACAAGGCGGCTTTTTTGCCGCAACAGCGGTTTATTCGGGGACAATGGCGTTCATTTGGCTAAAAAAGCGCTTCTTGCTTTACTTATGCTGATGATTTCGGCACAATCTGCGCAGTTTTTTCTGGTTCACCCAAATTTAAGAGGCAAGTGCGCTGAATGGCGAAGGAAGACGTAATTGAAATGCAAGGTACCATCTTGGATACCCTGCCAAATACCATGTTCAAAGTTGAACTGGAAAACGGCCATGTCGTTATCGCTCATATCTCAGGTAAAATGCGCAAAAACTATATCCGTATTTTAACCGGCGATAAGGTAACCGTAGAATTAACACCATACGACCTGACCAAAGGCCGCATCGTGTTCCGCCAGCGTTAAGCAGGCAGCATTATCCGCTTTAAAGACAAACCCGGCTAAGGCCGGGTTTGTTGCTTTGGTGCGCTTTCCTCGTCATGAGCAGCACTGACTAGTCAGCTAAGGCCGCTTCCTCTGAGGTGTGGTAGTTGAAACTTAAAGCGCCGTCGTGCAGATCAACACTGACATCACCACCGTTCACCAGCCGGCCAAACAGGATCTCGTTTGCCAGCGGCTTTTTCAGCTGCTCCTGGATCACTCTGGCCATTGGCCGCGCGCCCATTGCATGGTCATAGCCTTTATCGGCCAGCCACTGACGGGCTGCGCTGCTAAGCTCTAGCGATACTTGTTTCTTATCCAGTTGCACCTGTAAATCGCAGATAAATTTATCAACGATTTGCAAAATGATGTCTGCAGATAAGTGTTTAAACCAAATAATGCCATCCAACCGGTTACGAAACTCTGGGCTAAAAGTGCGGTTAATCTCCGCCATCGCATCGTGACTGTGGTCTTGCTGCTTAAAGCCTATCGATTTACGAATGGTTTCCTGCACACCGGCGTTAGTTGTCATTACCAGCACCACGTTACGAAAATCAATTTTACGGCCGTTGTTATCCGTTAAAGTACCGTGATCCATCACCTGCAGCAGTATGTTGTATATATCACTGTGGGCTTTTTCAATTTCGTCCAACAGCACCACCGAATACGGGTGCTTTGATACCGCATCTGTTAATAAACCACCCTGCTCAAAACCGACGTAGCCTGGGGGGGCGCCAATTAAGCGGCTAATGGCATGGCGCTCCATATACTCCGACATATCAAACCGCAACAGCTCAACGCCCAGCGCTTTGGCCAGCTGTTTGGTCACTTCGGTTTTACCGACACCGGTAGGGCCAGCAAACAGGAAGTTACCTATAGGTTTCTCTTCACTGCCAAGGCCTGAGCGCGACAAGCGAATGGCCGCCGTCAGTACTTCTATCGGCTCATCCTGGCCAAACACCACCAGTTTTAAATTACGATCTAAGTTAGCCAGCACATCCTTATCTGAGGCGGATACCGACTTTTCCGGAATACGCGCCATCTTGGCAATCACATGCTCAATTTCCGGCACATTAATCACTTTTTTGCGCTTTGAGCTGGGTAATAAGCGCTGGCTGGCACCGGCTTCGTCTATCACATCAATGGCTTTATCCGGTAAATGCCGCTCGTTAATATATTTGGCGGAAAGCTCGGCCGCCGCCCGAATGGCTTTTTGTGTGTAGCGCACATTGTGGTGCTGCTCGTAACGCTCTTTTAACCCCAGCAGAATACGGGTGGTATCTTCAACACTAGGCTCTGCTACATCGATTTTTTGAAAGCGGCGTACCAGCGCGGTGTCCTTTTCAAAGATACTTTTAAATTCCTGATAGGTGGTCGAGCCCATACAGCGCAGACGACCGCTGGACAGCAGTGGCTTAATCAAATTACTGGCATCCATGACCCCCCCAGATGCCGCGCCGGCACCAATCACGGTATGAATTTCATCAATAAATAAAATCGCGTCTTTTTCCCGCTCCAGCTCTTTCAGTAAGGATTTTAAGCGTTTTTCAAAGTCGCCGCGGTATTTGGTCCCGGCCAGCAAAGCGCCCATATCTAAAGAGTAAATAGTGGCATTGGCAATCACTTCCGGCACTTCGTTGTGCACAATACGGTAGGCTAAACCCTCCGCAATAGCGGTTTTACCTACACCGGCCTCGCCCACCAACAGCGGGTTATTCTTTTTACGCCGGCACAATACCTGTATTGCGCGCTCAACTTCATGCTCGCGGCCAATAAGCGGATCTATCTGGCCATTTTTTGCCTGTAAGTTTAAGTTCGCCGTAAAGTTTTCCAGATATTTGCTGTCATCGCTGGCGGTGTCTGCACCCTCTTCCTGTGCATGTTCATCATGCTGTTCCAGCTTCTCGGTTTTGGTAACGCCGTGCGAGATAAAATTCACCACATCTAAGCGGGTAATATCAATTTTTTTCAGCAGGTACACCGCTTGTGATTCCTGCTCGCTGAAAATAGCAACCAGCACATTGGCACCAGTTACCTCAGACTTGCCGGACGACTGCACATGAAAGACTGCGCGTTGTAATACGCGTTGAAAGCCCAAGGTGGGCTGGGTATCACGCTCCAGTTCGCCCTCGGGTAATACCGGCGTGGTAGAGTCGATAAAACTGGCCAGCTCCTGGCGCAACTTCTCAATGTTAGCACCGCAGGAGCGCAGCGCTTCACCGGCAGCCGGGTTATCCAACAACGCCAGCAGTAAGTGTTCTACCGTCATATATTCATGACGACGCTCGCGCGCAAACCTGAAAGCCAAATTCAGAGTTAACTCAAGATCTTTATTTAACATACACCACTCCTAATCCACCTGAGTAACGACACCAGAATCATGCCAGGACTGACCTTAAGCGCGCTCCATGGTACACAGCAGCGGGTGTTGGTGCTCTTTAGCATACTGCATCACCTGCTGCACTTTGGTTTCCGCTATTTCAGCGGTAAAGACGCCACATACCCCTTTGCCCTCGTAATGTACTTTTAACATTACTTCCGTCGCTTGCTCGTACTGCATATTAAAAAACCGACTTAACACATCGATAACGAAATCCATCGGGGTGTAATCGTCATTATGCAGTACCACTTTATACATTGGCGGCGGAGCAACACGTTGCCGTGTCAGCTCTTCTAATCCACCCTGTTGTACGTTGCTTTCTTTATTGCCGCTCATAAACTATAGCCACGCCTGCGTATTCCATCAAAGGAGCTTTAGGTTAATTATTGGTAAATTTTTAGTTTAATTATGCAAATAACTTGACTGTGTGCTCAAATTATCTACATTAGTTGTTGGGATCAACAAACAATCCCGACATCAAGACTAAGAATACAGAATTTAGCTAACTTAGAGAAGGAAGTAAGTTGTATGGCTACCGGTAAAGTAAAATGGTTCAATAATGCCAAAGGATTTGGATTTATTCGTGAAGATGGTCGTGATGAAGATATCTTTGCTCATTATTCAACCATTAGCATGGATGGCTACCGCACGCTAAAGGCCGGACAGGATGTTGAATTTGATCTGTCTGAAGGCCCTAAAGGCTTACACGCTGTGAATATTAAAGTGCCCGGTGATCTGACAGAATAAATATTCGCTCAGCGTAGAGCATATTTAAAAAATAAAAAAGCAGGCTTTCGCCTGCTTTTGCTTTTAGCCTAGGTAATTAACCCATTAAGCGTTAGCCAGTGCCTGATTAAAGGTTTGGCTTGGCCGCATCGCTTTCGCCGCCAATTCCGGGTTTGGCCGGTAATAACCGCCAATGTCCACCGCTTTGCCCTGAGCACCATTTAACTCAGCAACAATAGTCGCTTCCTGCTGTTGCAATGTTTTGGCAAGCTTGGCAAAACGCGCCTGCAACTCAGCGTCGGCCGTCTGTACCGCCAGTGCCTCTGCCCAATACATAGCAAGATAGAAATGGCTGCCGCGGTTATCCAGCTCACCCAGCTTACGCCGTGGTGATTTATCGTTATCAAGGAACTTAGCCGTTGCCGCATCTAACGCATCTGCCAGCACTTTTGCCTTGGCATTGCCGGTTACCTGGCTTAAATGTTCCAGCGAAGCGGCCAGCGCTAAAAACTCGCCCAGAGAGTCCCAGCGCAGATAGTTTTCTTCGACAAACTGCTCAACGTGCTTAGGCGCAGAGCCGCCGGCTCCAGTTTCAAACAGGCCACCGCCATTCATCAGCGGTACCACTGACAGCATTTTAGCACTGGTACCCAGCTCTAAAATTGGGAACAGATCGGTCAAGTAGTCACGCAGTACGTTACCGGTAACAGAAATGGTATCCAGGCCTTGCTTCATACGCTGCAATGACAAACGTGTCGCTTCTACCGGTGACAGGATCTGAATATCCAGACCGGCGGTGTCGTGCTCTTTTAAGTACTGCTGCACTTTGCTGATCAGCTGCGCATCATGCGCGCGCTGGCTGTCCAGCCAGAACACCGCTGGCGTATTGCTTAAGCGGGCGCGGTTTACAGCCAGTTTTACCCAGTCACGAATAGGTGCATCTTTCACCTGACACATACGCCAGATATCACCTTGCGCGACGTTGTGCTCAAACACCACATCACCTTTGCTATTCAGCACTTGCACTTTGCCATCGGCAGCAATTTCAAAGGTTTTATCGTGTGAACCGTACTCTTCCGCTTTTTGCGCCATCAGGCCCACGTTAGGTACCGAGCCCATAGTGCGCGGGTCAAAAGCACCGTTCTTTTTACAAAACTCAATGGTTTCCTGATACACACCGGCGTAGCAGCGGTCCGGGATCATCGCTTTGGTATCTTTAAGCTTGCCATCCGGGCCCCACATCTGGCCTGAGCTTCTGATCATCGCCGGCATAGAAGCATCGATAATTACATCACTGGGTACGTGCAGGTTAGTAATGCCTTTGTCAGAGTTCACCATCGCTAACGCGGGGCGAGCAGCATAGCAGGCTTTGACATCCGCCATCACCTCGTCCTGCTTTGCTTGTGACAGGCTGGCTACTTTAGCGAACAAATCACCGGCACCGTTGTTGACATCCACGCCTAACTCGTTAAACAGGGCTGCATGCTTATCAAATACCGGCTTGAAGAATTCCACTACCGCATGACCAAACATGATAGGGTCTGATACCTTCATCATGGTGGCTTTTAAATGCAGCGATAACAGCACGTCTTGCTGCGTAGCAGCAGCAATTTCCTGCTGATAAAAAGCACGCAAGGCGTTTTTGCTCATTGTCGCAGCGTCAACTACCTCTCCGGCCTGCACGGCAACTTTGTCTTTTAGTACCGACACTGAGCCATCGGCCGCAACCAGCTGAATTTTCAGCGTATCGGCACTGCTAAAGGTGGTTGACAGCTCACTGCCGTAAAAATCGCCCTGGCTCATGTGTGCCACATGTGATTTCGACTCTGCCGACCACGCACCCATGCTATGTGGGTTTTTCTTGGCGTATTGCTTAACTGAAGCCGGTGCCCGACGGTCTGAGTTACCCTCACGCAGTACCGGGTTTACCGCACTGCCTTTAATTTTGTCATAACGCGCTTTAACGTCACGCTCTTGCTCGGTTTTTGGCTCAGCCGGATAATCTGGCAGTGCGTAGCCCTGTTGCTGCAGCTCTTTAATCGCCGCTTTTAACTGTGGAATAGACGCACTGATATTGGGCAGTTTGATAATGTTTGCCTCTGGCTGATTAGCCAGTTGGCCAAGCTCAGTTAAGGCATCGCCGATGCGCTGCTCTGGCTTTAAAAAATCGGCAAAGTTGGCAATGATACGGCCAGATAAAGAAATATCACGGGTTTCTACCGCAATACCAGCAGCAGCAGAGAACGCTTGCACGATAGGCAGCAGCGAGTAGGTTGCCAGCGCGGGCGCTTCATCTGTTTCGGTGTAAATGATTTTTGCAATTTCTTGTGACATGTTAGTTCCTGTAATGTGTTCGCGACGCACTGAACGCCTCATAGCACAGCGGATCAGCGCCTACCCGCACCCTGATGATGCTGGTGTTTAAAACGCATTTGTTGCAAAGCGGCGCTAGTATAGCAGCATGACAATCAATAAAATAGGCAACGCGCTGCTCGGGCCAGTTGCACTGACAGCGGGTATTTTATGCTATCAGACGCTTAGCTGTTCACTAATACTTACAGTATGTTATGCCCAAGCTACCCTGACATTTACCGAGATAACTGCCTGTGAAAACTGCACGCTATAAAGCCAAACACTACCCTAACGCAGCGGCAAAAAAACGCAATGCGACTAAGGTCGCGCCGCCGTTATTGCTGCTGTTTAATAAGCCGTTTGATGTGCTGTGCCAGTTCACTGATAACAGTAGCCCGAAACGCGCCACCCTGGCCGATTATATTAACGTGCCTGATGTTTATGCGGCCGGCCGGCTCGATCGTGACAGCGAAGGCTTATTGCTACTGACCAACTGCGGTAAAACCCAGCATCTGATTAGCGATCCCAAGCATAAAATGGCCAAAACCTACTGGGCACAGCTTGAGGGCGATATCACAGATGTAGCACTGCAACAACTGTGCGACGGTGTCATGCTAAACGATGGCCCAACCTTACCTGCGATTGCATGCCGCATCGATGAACCTGAGCTTTGGCCTCGCACCCCGCCGGTGCGTTACCGTACCGCTATTCCTACCAGCTGGATAAGTCTAACTATTACCGAAGGCCGTAACCGTCAGGTAAGACGAATGACAGCCGCTGTTGGCTTTCCTACCCTTCGTTTGGTGAGGGTGGCCATAGGCCCCTGGCAACTGGCCGATTTAGCACCGGGCGCCTATCGCAGTGTCGCGCTGACAGCAAATGACGTATTAACTAAAGGCCTTAGTGAATGAGCAGAGCCCAGTTACACCTTACCGTGGCTGCCATAGTGCAGTTTGAGCAAAAGTTTTTACTGGTAGAAGAAACCGACAAGCTCAGCGGCCAACGCGTATTAAATCAGCCTGCCGGTCATGTCGAGCAGGATGAAGATTTACTCAGTGCGGTAAAACGTGAGCTGTTGGAAGAAACCGGCTTAATGCTTGAGCCTTGCGCCTGGCTTGGCATTTCGCAGTTAAAAGCGGCCAATAACCATCGTTATGTGCGTATTAACTTTGTGTTTGAGCCGGTGTCATTGCCTGTTCAGTATCAACCACAAGACCGCGATATCCTCGCGCTGCACTGGTTAACCGCAGCCCAGCTGACTGAGCATGTACTACCGCTTCGAAGCGCGCTGGTAGGTGACGCAATCGACTTATACCGGCAGGGAGTGCGTTTACCCTTAGCGCTTATCCAGCCGGCGCGCTAAGCGCTTAAACCGGCGCGATAACATGCGCTGGCGATAAATTTCATGTATAATCCGCGCCTTGTTTTTTGTTGTGATTCTGTTGTGGTAATGAAGCCTATGTCCGAGCCTAACCTGGTTGAGCCATCAGCCAACAGCAATAAAAAAGTCATCGTCGGTATGTCCGGTGGTGTCGACTCTTCTGTTTCTGCTTACTTGCTGCTGCAGCAAGGCTACCAGGTAGAAGGCCTGTTTATGAAAAACTGGGAAGAAGACGACAATGACGAATATTGCGCAGCGGCACAAGACATGGCAGATGCACAGGCCGTATGCGACAAACTGGGTATAGTGCTGCATAAAGTTAACTTTGCGGCCGAGTACTGGGACAATGTATTTGAATATTTTCTGGCCGAATACAAAGCCGGACGCACGCCCAACCCGGATATCATGTGCAACAAGGAAATCAAATTCAAAGCGTTTTTAGAATTTGCCGCCGAAGCCTTAGGTGCCGACTATATTGCCACCGGTCACTATGTGCGCCGCCGCTTTGCAAACGGCCACTGGCAATTACTGCGCGGCCTGGATAACAACAAAGATCAAAGTTATTTTTTGTACACTCTGGGCGAGGAGCATGTGGCGCAAACGCTGTTTCCGGTTGGTGAGTTGGAAAAACCGCTGGTGCGCGCCATTGCCGAGCAGCAAGGGCTGGTTACCCACGACAAAAAAGACAGTACCGGTATTTGCTTTATCGGCGAGCGTAAATTTAAAGATTTCCTGCAGCAATATCTGCCCGCCCAACCTGGCGATATTATGACTGTAGATGGCGATATTATTGGCCGTCATGAAGGCCTGATGTACCACACTCTTGGCCAGCGTAAAGGCTTAGGCATTGGCGGCTTACGCGATGGCTCTGACGAGCCCTGGTATGTGGTAGGTAAAAACCTTGAGACTAACCAGCTTATTGTCGCGCAAGGCCACGACCACCCAAGCTTACTGTCAAACGGCTTAATTGCCAGCCAGTTGCACTGGACCGATCGCCAGGGGCCAACCACCCCGCTACGCTGCAGTGTTAAAACCCGTTACCGCCAGCAGGATATCCCCTGCGTAGTAACGCCACAGGCCGATGGCAGTCTAAGCGTACAGTTTGACAGCCCGCAAAAGGCAGTTACACCGGGCCAGTCAGCGGTGTTTTACCTTGGCGACGTTTGTTTGGGCGGCGGCATTATTGACCAGGCGATAAACTAACATGCAATACTCTCTCTCGACGCAAATTATTGCACTGGCCGCACTGTGCCAGGCGCTGAAACTGGTGCAACAGGTGGCGCGCAGCACCGAAGTGGATAAAGAGGCACTTAGCCTGATACTACAAAGTGTCGCTGTTATTGACGCTGAGCGACCATTGCAAATATACGGTGATGACACCGCCAACCTGCAGGATGGTTTTAAGCTGATTGTTGACCAGCTGGGCGACAAACCACAAAAAGATGTTGAGCTAACCCGGTATATCGTCGGTGTACTGGCGCTGGAGCGCCGGTTAGCCAAAACGCCGGCCAACCTGGCACGGCTGGGCGACAAACTGCAGCACCTGCAGCGGCAACTGCAGCACTTTACTGTGCTGGATGACAATATGCTGGCTAACCTGGCCGATATTTACGCTGACTGCATCAGCAGTTTAGGTGGCCGTATACAAATTTACGGCCAGCCAGAGCTGTTAAAACAACCGGCTGTACAGCACAAAGTACGCGCCTTGCTACTCGCTGCCGTGCGCGCCGCAGTGCTATGGCGTCAGGCCGGTGGTAGCCGTCTTAACTTTATTTTTAAACGTCGCAAGCTGGTAGAGCAAGCCCGGCAAATGCTGGCACAACTACCCTCATCAAGCTTATAGGAGCCTGTATGCAACTGAATGCCCTTACCGCTATCTCCCCCGTAGACGGGCGCTATGGCAGCAAAACCACTGAATTACGTCACTTTTTCAGCGAGTTTGGTCTGATAAAATACCGGGTTATGGTAGAGGTACGCTGGTTACAGCAATTGGCCGCTACGGCTGGCATCGCTGAAGTACCGGCCTTGTCGGCCAGCGCCAATCAGCTGCTTAATGATATTGTCGACAATTTCAGTCTTGCCGATGCTGAGCGGGTAAAAGAGATTGAACGCACCACCAATCATGACGTTAAAGCTGTCGAGTACCTGCTAAAAGAAAAAGTGGCCGCAAATGCTGAGCTTGCCGCTATCAGCGAGTTTATCCATTTTGCCTGTACTTCTGAAGATATTAATAATCTGTCACATGGCCTGATGTTAACCGAGGCGCGCCGTGATGTGTTGCTGCCGCAGTGCGATGCCCTGTTAGAAGCAATTAAACAGCTGGCGCAAGAACTGAAGCAGGTACCGATGATGGCACGCACCCATGGTCAGCCGGCCTCACCCACGACTATGGGCAAAGAGATGGCGAACGTATATATGCGCCTGAAACGCCAGCGTGATCAGATAGCTGCGGTGGAGATCCTCGGTAAGCTAAACGGCGCTGTAGGCAACTACAACGCCCACCTGTCAGCCTATCCTGAACTTAACTGGCACCAGCTCTCTGAGCAGTTTGTCACCAGCTTGGGCCTGAGTTGGAATGCGTTTACCACTCAGATCGAGCCACACGACTATATTGCTGAGTTGTTTGATGCAGTAGCGCGTTTTAATACGATATTGCTCGATTTTGACCGTGACGTCTGGGGCTATATCGCCCTGGGACATTTTAAGCAGCGCACTATCGCCGGTGAAATTGGCTCATCCACCATGCCGCATAAAGTTAACCCGATTGATTTTGAAAACTCTGAGGGCAACCTCGGCATTGCCAACGCGCTGTTTAACCATTTATCGGCCAAGTTGCCGGTATCACGCTGGCAGCGCGACCTGACCGACTCGACGGTGTTGCGCAATTTGGGCATGGGCTTTGGTTATACCCTCATCGCCTATCAGGCAACATTAAAAGGTATTAGTAAGCTTGAGGTAAACGCTGCCAACTTGCTGGCCGAGCTTGATGCTAACTGGGAACTGTTAGCCGAGCCGGTACAAACGGTGATGCGCAAATATGGTATTGAGCAACCTTATGAGAAGCTCAAAGAGCTGACCCGTGGTAAGCGAATCACTAAAGCTGACTTACACTTGTTTATCGACAAACTTGAGCTGCCAGAGCCAGTAAAACAGCAGCTGAAACAGCTGACACCGGCCAATTACATCGGTGCAGCAGTAGAAATCACCAGCACACTGGGATAACGACCGAAAGGCGCTTCAACAGCGCCTTTTTTCTGAGGACGCACTATGTATCAATTAGACTTTGGCAACCTTACCGTTGCAGAGTTTTTGCGCGATTACTGGCAGCAAAAACCATTGCTGATTAAAGGCGGCTTTAAGCAGTTTCAGGATCCGTTAACGGCCGATGAGCTGGCTGGACTGGCGCTGGATGAGAACGTGGAGTCACGGGTCGTTAGCAATATTAATCAGCATTGGGATATGCAAAGTGGCCCCTTCGAGGACTTTGCAGCTTTTGGCGAGCAAAACTGGACACTTCTGGTGCAGGCAGTCGATCACTGGCATCCACCGGCAGCGACCTTACTGGATCCGTTTCGTTTTATCCCCAACTGGCGGATTGATGATTTAATGGTCAGTTTCTCCACCGCGGGTGGCGGCGTAGGCCCACATTTAGATCAGTACGATGTGTTTATTATTCAGGGCGAAGGTAAACGTCACTGGCGGGTTGGCATGCCTGATAGCAGCTTAACGCAGCTGTGTCCCCATCCACGTTTACTGCAGGTAAGCCCGTTTAACGCCTGTATTGATGTCATTACCGAGCCGGGCGACATTTTATATATACCGCCGGGCTGCCCGCATGATGGCATCAGCCTGGAAAACAGCCTGAACTATTCGGTAGGGTTTCGGGCACCGGCGCAAAAAGATTTACTTACCGGCTTAGCCGATTATTTACTTGACCATGACCTTACCGGCAGCCGCTTCGGTGATGCCGGACGACAACAGGTGCAGTCCGTCGGCGCGATTTCAGTGCAGGATTTAACCCAAGTACAGCAGCTATTACAGCAACTGGTGTCAGATGAAAACCTTCTGCCGCATTGGTTTGGCGGCCTGATTACACGAGCTAAACACGAGCTGGATTTAAATGAGCCCGAGCCACACTATGGCAGTGATGAAATTGCAGAATATCTGGAAGAAGGCTCAGTTCTCAGCCGCCTTGGTGGCTTACGCTGCTGTTATTTCCAACAGGGTGAACGTAGCGACATCTTGCTGTTTATCAACGGTGATGAAATAAGACTACCACCTTCTGAGCTAACTACCGCCCGCTTGCTGTGCGATTTTACCGAACTTGATCAGACGCAGAATCAGCACTTTTGCAGCTCAGCCGAGCGTACTATGCTATTAACCAGCTTAATTAATCAGGGCTACTGGTACTTTAGCGAGTAGGTTTTGCAGCTGTTGATAAACATAAAAAAACCGCATTAATTGCGGTTTTTTCTTATTGTAACGTTTTAATTACAGCTAGCTGGACTGGCTTTGCTGCCAAAGTTCATCTTTGTTAAACATGTCATACAGGCCATGAGCCCGTCCTATCAACAAATTGGCAAAATCCTGCTGCGTTTTATCGCTAATACCCGCATCTACAATTTGTTGTGCTTTAAGCTGCCAATTAAGTGAAAAAGCCCGCACTGCTTCACGCGCATCTTTGGCCGCCGACAACGGCAAGTGATCTGTTGGCAAATCACCACTAATTACCCAAAAGCTTTGTTTATCTTTGGTATTTAGTTTCCAAACCGCCAGATAAGGCGGCAGATAGCGGCTATCATTTACGGCAACATTATCGGGTATGATACCTTTACTGGCTAAATACTCGTTTGCTTTTTGAAACTGCGCCCGCACCCACTCGGCTCTGGCCTGCTCCATTTGTTCCTGAGTTAACTGCTCACTCATGAGTTTTGGTTCCTGCATTAATGTTTGCGCTACTTTAGGTGACTCCCGACCGACAATCAAGCACCTTGACAGATTGTCGACAATCCACTGGCCTGACCAGGCATTATTTTCAGTAAAATATGGTGAAAGCCAGGCTGAAATGTTACATTGCGCCGCGCAAAAGCAGGCACTAGGCCGGCAGTTACCAGACAGACGTTAAGCCCCATCAGGTGGCCAATATACGGAGAAATCAGTCGTGGCAGTATTTAATCATTCTGAATTCGATAATCATGAGCAAGTGGTGTTCTGTAGTGATGCAGAAACCGGTTTAAAAGCCATTATTGCAGTACACAGTACAGCCTTAGGCCCTGCGGTTGGCGGTTGCCGTTTATGGAATTACGCCACAGATGAAGACGCCATTAATGATGTGCTGCGCTTATCACGCGGCATGACCTATAAAAATGCTATGGCGGGTTTGCCGCTGGGTGGTGGCAAGTCGGTAATCATCGGCGATGCCAAGAGCATTAAATCTGAAACGCTGTTCCGTGCTTTCGGCCGTATGGTACACAGGTTATCTGGCAGCTACTACAGTGCAGAGGATGTCAACATCACCACTGGCGATATCATGATCGTCAATAAAGAGACACCTTTTGTTGCCGGCTTAGAAGGTAAAAGCGGCAATCCTGCACCTTTTACCGCGCTGGGTACTTATCGTGGCATTAAAGCAGCGGCTAAACACCAGTTTGGCAGCGATGATTTAAGTGGCAAAACAGTCGCGGTACAGGGCCTTGGCAGTGTTGGTTTCTATTTGTGTGAGCATTTACACCGCGATGGCGCTAAATTAATTGTTACCGATATCAACCAGGACGCCGTGAAGCGCGCGGTTGAGCAATTTGGTGCCGTCGCCGTCGGTCTGGATGATATTTACAGCGTCGACGCCGATATTTATGCGCCTTGTGCCTTGGGCGCCACCGTAAACGACAACACCATCGACCAGTTTAAAGTAAGCATCATCGCCGGCTGCGCCAATAATCAGTTAAAAGAAGCGCGCCATGGTGAGTTACTGCGGCAAAAAGGCATTTTGTATGCACCCGATTATGTGATTAACGCCGGTGGTATCATCAACGTTGCTTTTGAAATGCGGCCTCAAGGTTACTCTGAGGCGGAGTCAACGGCAAAAGTGATGGCCATTTACGACACGCTGTTAAACCTGTTCCAACGCGCCGATGCTGAAAAGCAACCGACCAGTGTTGTTGCCGATCTGATGGCGCAGGAAATTATCCGTCGCGGCAAAGCATAAAGCTGGTTAGCGTCCAACAAAGCCACTTTCTAGTGGCTTTTTTATACCTGCGCACCCTGTGGTTTAGCCGCGAAAAGCTGGGCCAGTTTAAGCGGCACTATCTGGCTGGCGGTGGTATAGCCGGCGTCATACAACATCTGCTTTTGCTCAATGTTCATGGCAAAATCGACCGATGACACCGCACCGGTATTCACCACTATAGTGTTGTGCCAGTGCTCAGCATGCACGTACTCGCGCGACACTGCGCTCATAAAGGTGCGGGTTAGCATAATCAGGTAAGAAACTAATGGGAAATAACGGCGCGGCTGCAAAGGTCGTGCTTCAGCGTCACTTTTTAACCGAAAGCAAATCAGCGGCAGACCGGCACCCGACCAATCATGATGCAAAGCGTCTTCTGATAAAATCACACCATCGGTCATAATGTGGTTTTCAAACGCCTGAAACGAAAAAAACAACGGAATAGACATAGAGAAACGTACTGCTTTTGACACTTTAAGTTTAGGCGTCAGGCTTTTGTTGAACACCACGGGCCCGCCACCATTAATGTCGGTGGCCAGCACGTGCAAATCATAATCCAGGCTGTCAAAAGTTGCGCCTTGCAATTGCTTATCCAGCCATAGCTCCAGCCGGTTACCATTACACAAGCCGCCACTTCGCAACAGTGAAGTAAAAGAGAAACTCCAAAACTGACGAAAATCCGTTTGCAGCGCCAAAGCTTTAATGTCAGGTAAACTCCAGCCTGCAGCATACAAAGATGCAACTATACTGCCGCCTGATACCCCCACCAGGTGATTAAAGCGAAATCCCATGTCATTTAGCGCTTGCAGGATGCCAATATAACAACTTAAGCGGGTACCACCGCCAGAGAAAATCGGCACTATCTGTGCGTTGGTGTGAAACGGCATATGGGCTCTATCCTAAGCATTTACATCACCTTGTTAGTATGGGACATATTGCGTGTTCTGCCAGAGATTGATGCAGCTATTTGCGTCAATCTGGGCTAAGATGATGGCAGAACACAAGAATGTAGATAAGGAATGTCTGGCTTATGTATCGTGTTTGGTATTTTCTCGCCTTGCTGCTGTGCTTGCCGTTATCCGTGCTTGCCAACCTGCCGGATACTATTGCTAAGGTTAAGCCATCAGTGGTCGCTATTGGCATTCATAACCCACTTGGCGCGCCGCGGATCCGTCTTATTGGTACTGGCTTTGCTGTTGCAGATGGCAGCAAAATTGTTACAAATTATCATGTCATTGCACCAAGGTTAAGCAGCGACAAAAATGAGCAGTATGTGGTGCTCTCAGGTACTGCCGACAAAGTTAAAGTTCACCCCATTATCAGCAGTCGCCACGAGGCAGCTTACGATCTGGCAGTGCTGACAATTACAGAACGCCTGCCCGCTCTGACGTTAGGCTCTGGCGAGCTTCAGGCTGAAGGCACTGCCATTGCTTTCACAGGGTTTCCTATTACCGCTGTGTTGGGCCTATATCCAGCAACTCATCGGGGCATTATCTCTGCATTAACTCCCATCGCCATACCTGCGGATAACTCTGGGCAGCTACAAGCTGCAGCACTGCGCCGGTTACAGCAACCTTATCTGGTGTATCAATTAGACGCCACGGCTTATCCGGGCAACAGCGGCAGCCCATTATATAATGCGCAAACCGGCGACGTTATCGGCATTATTAACAAAGTCTATGTCAAGTCGACACGCGAAGCGGTATTAAGCGACCCCAGCGCCATTAGCTACGCTATTCCAGTGCGGTTTTTATTACCGTTATTACAATAACGCACCATGTGCACGCTGTTTAAACGGTAACTTTGTTATGGAACTGCTGACCCAACTTGCAGTAGACAAAATTGGCTTTTTGCTGGCCGCACTGGCGTATTCTGTCTTTTTTCTATTGATCCTGGTTACCCGGGTAAAAAACCTACCGCGGTTGTTGCTGCTCAGTTGGGCGCTGGGCGGCGTGGTCTGGGCCTTATATTACAGCTTTGAGCAAATTGCCCCCTACTCTACACTGACATCCCTGGGTCTTGAACTCATCCGTAGCTACTTGCTACTGCTGTTTCTGCTGTCTGCACTTAACGCAAAAATTCAACACCTGAAACCGTTTTTTCGCGCGCGCGCGGTGTGGTTACTCAGTCTGACACTGTTACTATGGTTTATGCTATGCACTTCATCGTGGCTAACGGCTAACCTGATATTTACCGGTAGCCTGGTACTTGGGGTATTAAAACTCGCCTTATTAGAAGCGATGTATCGTAAGTCGGCAGATAACCGCTGGCAATATAAGCCGCTGATATTAAGTTTAAGCGTGCCAATACTGTTCGACTTTGTGTTATTGGCAGAATCTGCTCTGTTTGGCCAGGTCGATAACCAGCTATGGGCGGCCCGTGGATATGTTTATGCTGCAATGTTACCCATAACAGTCGTCGCTGTGCGCCGCATTCAAGCCTGGGGCATAAGCGTTTATGTTAGCCGCGATATAGTGCTGCAAAGCTCACTCGTGTTAGCCTCTGGTATCTACCTGTGTTTAATCTCCATCGTTGGTTTCTATCTGCGATATATTGGCGGCACCTGGTCTAACCTACTGCAAACCACATTTTTAGCGCTGGGTTTCGCCATGCTGGCACTGATGCTGTTCTCCGGCACAGTGCGCAGACATTTTCGCGTCTTTATCGAAAAACACTTCTTCGCCAATAAATTTGATTACCGGCAAAAATGGCTGGAACTGACACGGCACTTACGTCAGATAGATTTAAGTAGCGCCGAACAGTACGATACCTTGTTACAAGCCTGGTTAAATGCAATAGGGTATAGCCGTGGTTGCCTGGTTAGGCTAAATGCTAATAGCCCCCCAAAATTACTATCCTGCGCGGGACGTAGTAGCTTGTCAGACGATGAAAAAAAGCTGATAAGCCGCTACACAGCACGTTATGCTAAACAACATTGGCTGGTAGACCTGTCTGATGTAAAGGACCCTTTCGCCAAGGCGCAACACGATCTGGCTAATATCGATATTCAACTGGTATTGCCTATACACTCTGAGGGCGAGCTTTGGGGATTGTGTTTGATGAATGCCCCCGAAGTGGACAAACAAAAACTGAACTGGGAACTGCGGGATTATCTGATGCTCGTAACCGAGCAAATCTCAAGTTATCTCATGCTGATGCAGGCCAGTAAAACCTTAAGTGAGAATGCACAATTCGCCGCTTTCAGCCGGATGTCGGCCTTTGTTGTGCATGATCTAAAAAACGTTAAGGCGCAAATCGACTTGATCCTGACCAATAGTCAGCGCCATAAAGATAACCCCGAATTTATTACCGATACCTTCGACACACTTGCTGCTATGCAGCTGAGACTTGGACACATGCTTGAGCAGCTCAGCAATAAACGCGCTGTTGCTTCAACCACAAGCACCTTTAGCGTACGCAGCTTGATAGAGCAAGTCATTACACAACGCTGCGCGGCAAAACGGCCGCTGCCTTTACTTATTGCAGAGCAGGATGTACAGCTGTCTATCGACAAAGAGCGCCTGGCCAGCGTGCTGTATCATTTAATCGACAATGCCCAGCACGCCACCGCCAATGAAGGTCATGTCACCGTTCGGCTATCGTTAGAACAGAATAGCCTTTGTATCAGAATCAGTGATACCGGCTGTGGTATGTCGGAACAATTTATCCAGCAACGTCTGTTTAAGCCGTTTGACTCGACAAAAGGCAACTCTGGTATGGGCGTGGGTGCTTATGATGCGCTACACTTTGCCCAGCAGCATTTGGGACAGTTGCTGGTAGAAAGTGAGCCAGGCGTTGGAACTACCTTTAGCCTCACGCTTCCGTTAAACTAAGTACAAGCAATAAAATAATTACAAGGATTGTTGCATGAAGACAGTATTAGTCATTGAAGATGACATTGGTATTCAAAAACAGCTGAAATGGAGTTTAACTGATTACGAACTGGTATTTGCAACTGACAGAGTTTCTGCGCTTACTCAACTGAGACGTTACGAGCCGGCAGTGGTAACCCTGGACTTAGGCTTACCCCCTGATGCGGCTAACGCGAGCGAAGGGCTCGCCTGTTTAAATGAGATATTAGCCACTCAGCCAGAGTGTAAAGTGGTTGTCATCACAGGTAGCACAGACAACGAACATGCGCTAAAAGCCATAGCGCTCGGTGCTTACGACTACTATCAGAAACCTATAGATATAGATGTCTTGAATGTCATACTGGCACGGGCATTTAAAATAAGTGAGCTTGAAGCGGAGAATCGGGCGCTTAAAAGTGCGGGTCTAACCAGTAACGAAATTATTGGCAATAGCGAGTCAATTTTAAAAGCCTGCCGTACGGTAGAGAAAATAGCCCCTACCGAGATCACAACCTTGCTACTGGGTGAAAGTGGCACAGGCAAAGAGGTATTTGCCCGCGCCATTCACCGGCAAAGCCCTCGCAATAAAAAGCCCTTCGTGGCAATTAACTGCGCATCAATACCCGAAAATCTTTTAGAAAGTGAACTATTCGGCTATGAAAAAGGCGCTTTTACGGGTGCCAACAAGACCACGCTCGGTAAAATTGAGTGCGCAAACGGTGGTACCCTGTTACTTGATGAGATAGGCGATATGCCCCTTAGCTTGCAAGCAAAAATGCTACGCTTTTTACAAGAGAGGGTTATTGAGCGCGTTGGTGGACGCCAGGAGCTCGAAGTAGATGTCAGAGTAATTTGCGCCACCCACCGTAATCTTGCTGATATGGTCGCGCAACAAAGCTTCCGTGAAGATCTGTACTATCGCATCAGCGAGATTACCTTAACCATACCGCCGCTGCGTGAGCGCGGCCATGATATAGCTGTGATAGCCAAAGCCTTGCTGCATAAGTTTAATCAGGAGTTTAATACTCAGGTTCAAGGCTTTAACGACAACGCGCTACAGGCTATGTTAGCCTATCATTGGCCCGGCAATATTCGGGAGTTACAAAACAAGCTTAAATCTGCGGTTATCTTAGCCGATAGCAAATACATAAGCGCAGACGATTTAGGATTGGCCAGTCAACATATTAAAACCGATACGCTAAGAAAAGTACGCGAGCTGGCGGAAACACAAGCCATTCGCCACGCCTACACTCTGGCTAATGGTAATTTATCAAAAACGGCCGACAGTCTGGGTATTACCAGGCCAACATTATATGCCCTGATTGATAAATATCGCTTACACGATTTGCGTAACACTGAAACGGAAGTTTGACACCATATCAACGCGGCGTTTTTCCGATGCTGGGTAAACGATAACATCTTATCGTAAAACCATATGATTAAAACCAACAAAAAACCCCACCGAAGTGGGGTTTTCTATTACAGGCTAATGCCTTTTTGTTTCGCTTTATCTTTGATATACGACTCCCAACTACGCACCTGACGGGACATAGCAGGGTCTTTCTTCGCATTCATCAACGCAGCATAAGCTTCTTTATACTTCTTCTGGTAGAAGTAAGCATCAACCAGACTCATATAAACATTTGACGCTTTATCAACATTAAGCGACAGCGCTTTGTCGTAGGCTGCAATGGCCTCGTTGTACTTTTGGATAGCTGAGAACGCAGCGCCCTGGCGACGATAAGCATCGGCATCATTCGTTAACTTTGCCAACTCGCCGTAATACTCAGCAGCTCGGGCAAACTCACGCGCAGCCTGATAGTTAGAAGCAATAAATGTGATATTGGTTTTATCCTTCTTCACCAAACCACTCTTCATATGCTTTTCCATCGTCACAGCAGCTTTGTAAGGAATGTTATTGTTAGCGTACATTTGCGCTAACATCCTTACTTCTGAATCCTTCTCAAGATAACCTTGTGAATAGGCCATTTGCAGCGTAGATAACGCCTTGCCGTACTCTTCGGTTAAGGTATAGAAGTTACCCAGATAGACCCAGAACTGCTTGTTTTCAGGAAACAGTTGCACCATGGTTTCAACCACGGCTACCAGCTCTTTATAACGCTTAAGCTCATAAAGCGCAGCCATCTTAAGCTGATACGGGCCTTCGATTGGCTTGGGTGCAAACCGAATAGCATCGTCCGCAGCCGGAATAACCTTATCATGCTGGTTCATAAGGTAGTAAGCATTGGCTATACGCATATAGGCATCAGCATTCTGCTCACCAGTAAACATGATCCAGTCTTCATAAGCTTTAATGGCTTTCTGATACTGCTTGTCCTGCAACAACATATCTGCCAACAGCTTCATAGAAGATGCTTGGTCAGCAAAAGTCAGCACATCTGGCTTGACGGCAAGTGTCAGATATTTAATGGCCTGCTTTTCGTCTTTAGTAGCATATAAGTTACCTAAAAAACGATTTAAGGTTGCTGTGTCAAACTCATTGCTTGAGCTAACGTCGAGTAATGCCGCAATCGCTTCGTCAACCTTCTCTTCGTTATAAAGCTCAAAGGCTTTGACCAACACTTTACCGACACGCTCACCAACTATCTGGGTTTTGCGCGCTTTGCGCTCTTCCACTTTGGCCATATTAGGCTGTACAGCGGCGAAGACCGGTGAGGTACAAACGCCTAATGCCGTCATCACCACTAATGCTGAGGTAAGTCTCTTAAACTT
The DNA here is from genome assembly GCA_040752955.1 of Pseudomonadota bacterium. Classification (GTDB taxonomy): domain Bacteria; phylum Pseudomonadota; class Gammaproteobacteria; order Enterobacterales; family Alteromonadaceae; genus Alishewanella. Next base: position 218,205 of record JBFMHG010000002.1, on the reverse strand, counting down.
TTTCATATTAACCTCCTGCCATATCAAGCGTGAAGTCTAGCTGTACCTGCATGCCAGGTTGACGCATCGGCTTACCGTCGACAACTTTCGGGCTGTACTTCCAGCGACGCAGCGCACGGATAGCTTCACGGTCAAATACGCGACGCGGTTCAGCCTCGATCACTTCAACTTCGTCTACACTGCCGTCTTCCATGATGGTAAAGCGTAAACGTACCCAGCCCTGCAAGCCATCACGTGCAGCTTGTACCGGATAGCGCGGTTCAATCCTCACTATCGGTGTTGCATCACCATCGCGCATCATGCTGGACGGGTCGCCAAGACCACCTGCTCCAGCGCCTAAATCTAACCCAGGCATATTAAAGCCGATAGCCCCAGCAGCATTTGCTGTATCTGGCTCAGGCTGTGGCGCTTTAGGCGGCTGAGCTGGCGGTGGCGGCGGCGGTGGCGGCGGTGGACGCCGTGTCTGCGTTTCTGAGTCTGGCGGCGTAGTGTTAATCTCAATAACAATACGCTCTTGCTCTTTTACTTCACGCTTTCCACTGGATTGCAGCAAAGTAGCCATCATTAAAAACAACAGAAACGTTACCACACCACCGATAATTAATGATGATAGGAAACGTACCATAATTACTTAGTCTCCCCGGCCACACTTATCACCAGAGATGGGTCAGCTGTTTTAATCTGATCCATAACTTCCATTACGATACCATGCTTGGCTTCTTTATCAGCTTGAATGATGATCGTGTCAGTTGGTGATTCGGCACGTAGCCTTTCAATGTTCGCTGACACCCGCTCAACGTCGACTGTGCGTTTGTCCATCCAAATCTCACCGTTTGCACGAATGGCGATAAAGATAGTTGCACTGGGTTTCTTCTGAGCTTGTGCAGCTTCTGGTTTATTTACATCGATACCGGCTTCTTTCACGAAAGAAGTCGTAACGATGAAGAAGATCAGCATGATGAAGACGATATCCATCATCGGCGTGATATCGATCTCTGCTGTTTCAGCTTCGCGAATACGTTTGCGTGCCATAAAAAACTCTCTTTAATGATGCGGCAGACTGTCAGCCAGGCTTGCTTTTTCACGCTTCACCTGTACGTCTAACCGCGCACTGAAAAATACACCTGATATCGCTGCAACCAAACCCGACATTGTCGGAATAGTCGCCATAGAGATACCTGTTGCCATGGTTCTTGGGTTACCAGTACCTTGCGTTGCCATAATATCGAATACAGCAATCATACCAGTTACGGTTCCCAACAAGCCTACCAGTGGGCACAGTGCAACCAGGGTTTTAATCAGCAGCATCCGCTGATCTAATTTATCTGAAGCCTCGGAAATCCAACAATCACGGATCTTATGTGCATACCATGACGTGGTATCAGCTCTGGCATCCCAACGGGCGATAATATCCTTTTTCATTTTTGGATATTCCGTTTTAAGGAACCAGTAGCGCTCTATCATCAAAAACCACATGACGAAGAGTACCAGGGCGACAACGTACAAGACGTTGCCACCGGTATGGATAAAATCCTGAACAGATTCCCACAGCTCTACTAGCTGGAGTATCATTAGGCTTTCTCCTGCTCCGCGTGCGCAGCAATGATGCCGGCAGCCTGCTCATCTAACACATGCAAAATTGATTTTGCTTTTGACGATACCAATGAGTGAACGAACAGTAACGGAATAGCCGCAACCAGACCCTGAGCAGTTGTTACCAGCGCCAGAGAGATCGAACCTGCCATCAGTTTCGGGTCACCAGTACCGTACAGCGTGATTTGCTGGAAGGTTAAGATCATACCGATAACAGTACCTAACAGACCCAGTAATGGTGCCACTGCAGAGAACAGTTTGATTAAACCGATACCACGTTCCACTTTTGGTGTTTCGCGCAGAATGGCTTCATCCAGCTTAAGTTCCAGGTTTTCTGCATCAGCAGTTTTGTTCTCATGGTAAACACGCAGAATACGACCCAGCGGGTTTGAATCTGAAGGGTTAGCCAGGTTTTTCAGCTGAGCACGGATTTTGCCGCCAACAGCAGACAACACCAGGATACGCTCAAGTGCAATCAGCAAACCAATAAAGAATACGGCAGTAATGATGTAACCTACTTCACCACCAGCCTGATAGTATTCAAACAAGGTAGAACGCTGCTGGTTTAAGCGCAGCAAGCTGTTACCCTTGGTTGGATCCAGGTAAATACCCGTTACTTCACCAGTGCTTGCATTGTGATAAGCCGCAACTGAGTTGTGAATTTTCGACTGAGGCTGACGACCCAGTGGCTGGATCTGGTCAGTGTCGTTGTTTACGATCAGGTACTCTGAGTCAGTCGTCAGGTGGAAAGTACCAAAACGGGTAATACGCTTGGTTTCAACACCACCGTCTAGTTTAACCACTTCTGCATCAAACTGAGCCACTTTGCCTGACTCGGTCATTTCGGTCAGCAGTGCCATCCACAACTCTTCCATTTCTGTCAGAGTAGGTAATTCAGTCGCAGATGCTACAGAACGCAGTGGTACATCACGGCCTGGGTATTGCGCACTAACGATAGAACCAGTAATAGTACCGATAGATTGGTTAGCTGATTGGCGAACAACACCGAACAACTCACCCATGGTACCTAAAGCACTTTCTAACTCTTGCTGCTTCTGACCAATTAAAATGTCATTGTCAGCGTATTCTTTTTGCAAACGTTTTCCGCGAGCTTCTTCTTCAGAGTACTGACGTTTTGCAGTGTTTAATAACGCTTGTTTATCCGCACGGTCAGCTAAGAACGCACGCTCGCGCTCCTGGTTAATTCGACCTTCTACCGTACGTTCTTTTTTCAGTTGCTCTAACAGCTGATCTAGCTTTTCAGTGTTAGCGGCTGCGTTAAAAGCAACACCAGCGGATAATGTTACCGCTGCGGCAATTAACATTGATTTAAATACTTGTTTCATCTGTTCTTACTCCGCTGCGATAAGTGGTACGCGATCCATCTCAAGCGTGGCTTCACGACGCGCCATCTTGATGAACTGGGCTACTGAGGTCAGGTATGAACCTGGTAACTCATTCCAGCTCGAGGTTTGCTTGTTCCACACCCAGCCGGCACTGCCATCAAGCGCCAGTGCCATTAAAGACAGACGGCCAACATGCACATATTCAACAGTGATGTCCTGACCGTTCAGCGGTAAGGTACCCTGGAAAGCAGCTAACTCTGAGCCGTAGCTCACTTCGATGCTGTAGGCTTCCAGAATTTGACGGTACTGCTCAGACAACTGCACATCTGAACGGCCCATCAGCTCACGCAGGCGCTCAACACGCTCTAAACGGCGCTCGGTACGCAGCGGGATATCAGCCTTAACGAACTGTTCTAACGCATCAATCATGCGGAACATCAGCGGCACTGTACCTTTACGGGTATCTTCCAGGCCGTTAATCTGGCGCTGGATAGAATTAATCTGACGCTGCTGGTCAGCAACCAGTGTTGCTAAGAAGTCGTTATAAACCTTCAGGTTTTCAGTCTGGTCAACAACTTGGCGGTACTCGCCCAGTAATTCCTGTGACTGTTCATAAATAGTGTTGATTTTTTCCTGAGACTGCACTGCTGCGCGTTGGATCTGACTGCCTTCCTGTTGCAACGCTTTTAAATCTGTTGCCAGAACATTCGCAGATAACGCGAAGGTACCGGCCAGAGCTGTTGCAACAAGACTCTTGCGAATTTTATTGTTAAACATAGTTCCCAACCAATTATTGCTGATTAACGTAACCTGAAAGTGTAAGGGCCCAGCCATTCTTAACGACAGAAAAGGCCCTCGGTTAGAGGGTAAACCGTCCGCATCATTACAGGTAAAAACGCCCTTGTCAAGCCGACTCAGGCGCTCAGAGGTCTGCTCTGACGCGGTACCTTGCATGGTTTTATACCCAATTTATGCACTATTAAACAAATGAAAATTAATTTGTTATAGTTCATTAATTTTTTAGCTTACTTTATATTCGGTGTTAGTTTTCCCGAAGCATATAAAGCGACCATAGCATCCAACGATATGGGTTTGATTTTACTGCCATGTCCTGCGGCATTGAACGCCTCATAACGGGCGATACAAATTTCCATCATGGCTTTCACTGACTCTTGCAAATATTTGCGCGGGTCAAACTCGGCCGGATGTTTCGCCAGATAACGACGGATAGCACCGGTTGAAGCCAAGCGTAAGTCGGTATCAATGTTAACTTTACGCACACCGTATTTAATACCCTGCTGAATCTGCTCTACCGGTACACCATAAGTTTCAGGGATTTGACCGCCATACTCGTTGATAATTTGCAGCCAGTCCTGTGGTACAGATGATGAGCCATGCATGACTAAATGTGTATCCGGAATACGTTCATGGATAGCCTTAATTCGGTCAATCGCCAGAATATCGCCTGTCGGTGGCCGGCTGAATTTATAAGCGCCATGCGAGGTACCACAGGCAATAGCCAGTGCATCGACCTGCGTCTCGCGCACAAACTGTGCCGCTTCTTCCGGATCGGTCAGCATCTGGTCATGGCTTAAAATACAGTCAGCGCCAATACCATCTTCCTCACCGGCAGCACCGGTTTCCAGCGAGCCCAAACACCCTAACTCGCCCTCTACCGAGACACCACAAGCGTGCGCTATTTCAACAACTTTGCGCGTTACACCGGCGTTGTAAGCATAATCCATCGGCGTTTTGCCATCTTCGCCTAAAGAGCCATCCATCATCACGGAAGAGAAGCCCAGCGCAATAGAACGCTGACACACAGCCAGTGAAGTGCCGTGATCCTGGTGCATCACCACCGGAATATGTGGAAACTCCTCTACTGCCGCCAGAATTAAGTGGCGCAGAAAAGGCGCACCGGCATATTTGCGCGCACCGGCAGAAGCCTGCACTATCACCGGGCTGTCGGTTTTATCCGCTGCCAGCATAATAGCGCGCATCTGCTCGAGGTTGTTGACGTTAAATGCGGGAATGCCGTAACCGAACTCGGCGGCGTGATCCAGCATCTGACGCATTGAAATAAGGGCCATGAAATCCTCTCTTAATCTTTTAGGGTACAGTTGTAGTATGACATTATTATTATGTTTTATGCTTTAGCACGCTGTTCCAGTATAGCCACTGCCGGTAAGGTTTTACCTTCCAGGAACTCTAAAAAGGCACCACCACCGGTTGAGACATAAGATACTTTGTCAGCAATATTGTACTTATCTATCGCCGCCAGGGTGTCACCGCCACCGGCAATAGAAAATGCCGGGCTTTGCGCAATAGCCTGTGCTATCGCCTCAGTGCCTTTGGCAAACTGGTCAAATTCAAACACACCTACAGGGCCATTCCAGACGATGGTGCCTGCCGTTTTTAAGATTTCTACTAACTGTGCGGTGGTATCCGGGCCTATATCGAAAATCATATCCTCAGCTGCAACGGCTGATACCGGCTTTAAGGTGGCGGGGGTGGTTTCACTGAACGCCTGGCCAACCACCACATCGGTTGGTACCGGTATATTGCCGCCACGCGCTTTGGCCTGCGCCATCAAGCGCTGCGCTTCGGCAATTAAATCGGCCTCATATAAGGATTTACCCACATTATTACCGCTTGCCGCAATAAAGGTGTTTGCAATGCCGCCGCCGACAATCAGCTGGTCAACAATACCTGATAAGGACTCCAACACCGTAAGTTTGGTCGACACTTTAGAGCCGCCGACAATAGCTACTAATGGCCGTTTCGGGTTCTTTAATGCTGCCGCTAACGCATCAAGCTCAGCGACCAGCAAGGGGCCAGCGCAGGCTACAGGCGCATACTTGGCCACACCATGGGTCGACGCCTGGGCACGGTGCGCAGTACCAAAGGCATCCATGACAAACACATCGCACAGCGCTGCCAGTTGTTGTGCCAGGCTATCGTCGTTTTTACCTTCGCCTTTGTTAAAGCGCACGTTTTCAAATACCACCACTTCACCGGCAGCAACATTGATGCCGTTTAAGTAATCGGCCGCTAAGCGCACCGGTGCTTTTAATGCCTGAGCCAGATAATCTACCACTGGCTGCAATGAGGCTTCAGCGTCATAAACGCCCTCTTCCGGCCGGCCCAAATGTGACATCACCATCACTTTGGCACCTTTACTCAGCGCCAACTCAATCGTCGGGATAGCCGCTTTTAGCCGCGCATCTGACGTAACCTTGCCATTTTTTACCGGCACGTTTAAATCTTCCCGGATCAGTACACGTTTACCGTTAAGATCCAGGTCGCTCATGCGAATAACAGACATTTCAAGCTCCTTGTTGTAAATTCGGTTGCATCATCGCCCGCGCAGTGTCGAGCATGCGGTTGGCAAAACCCCATTCGTTATCGCACCACACCAGACATTTTACCAGCCGCTTGTGGCTGACCCGGGTTTGTGAACCATCGACAATGCAAGAGTGGGCATCATGGTTAAAATCGACTGATACCAGCGGCTCTTCGGTGTAATCTAAAATCCCGTTAAGGGCGCCTTGACGCGCTTGCGCCAGCACCTGATTAACTGCTGCAATGCTGACATCCTGATGCAGCGTTACGCTTAAATCCATCGCGGTGACATTTAAGGTAGGTACCCGCACCGCTATAGCTTCGAAGCGGCCGGCAAATTTTGGCAGAATACGTTCTATCCCCAGCGCTAATTTGGTATCCACCGGAATTATCGACTGGCTAGCCGCACGGGTACGACGCAGATCCGGATGATATGCATCTATTACCTGCTGATCATGCATTGAGGCATGAATAGTGGTGATAGTGCCGCTTTCTACACCAAAATGCTGATCCAGCACCTGGATCACCGGCACAATACAGTTAGTGGTACAGGAGCCTGCCGATACCACCGACATCTGCGCCGTTAACAGCTGCTGATTAATGCCATAGATAATAGTGGCGTCGATATCGCTGTCGGCCGGATGAGAAAACAGCACTTTCTTCGCGCCGGCTGTTAAATGCCAGTTAGCATGCTCACGGCTGTGAAACACACCGGTGCACTCCAGCACGACGTCAACATCCAGCTCACGCCAGGGCAGCTCCAGAGGATCCGCTTCGCAAAACAGCCTGATGGCATCACCCGCGACGCGGATACCACCATCAAAAGCGCTGACATCAAAGGCAAAACGACCATGCGACGAGTCGTACTTTAATAAGTGCGTGACGCCTTTAGCATCGGCCAGTTCATTAATTGCCACCACCTGCAACTGCTGTTGCAAACCATTTTCATAAATTGCCCGCAGTATGTTGCGGCCAATACGGCCAAAGCCATTTATCGCCAGTCGAATTGCCATATCACCACATAGAAAAATGGGACCAGTGATGATCCCATTAGATTAACCCTTATGCTAACAGCTGACGCGCAGCCTCTAGCACCTTATCGGTCGTAATGCCAAAGTGTTCAAATAGCTGCTCAGCCGGCGCCGACTCACCAAAGCTGGTCATGCCGATAATTTTACCGGTCAAACCGACGTATTTATACCAGCAATCAGTAATACCGGCCTCTACCGCCACCCGTTTGGTCACAGCAGACGGCAACACCGCTTCACGGTAACTGGCATCTTGCTGCTCAAATACATCGGTCGATGGCATAGAAACCACCCGCACTGCTTTACCCTCTGCCGCAAGCTTTGTAGCCGCCTGCATCGCCAGCTCAACCTCAGAACCGGTAGCAATAAAAATAAGCTCTGGCGTGCCGGCGCAATCCCGTAAGATATAACCGCCGCGTTTCACTTCGGCCAGTTGCTTAGCATCACGTGTCTGCTGTACCAGGTTTTGCCGGGTAAAAATCAGCGTTGTTGGGCCTTCGGTGCGCTCAATCGCAGCCTGCCAGGCAATGGCTGATTCAACCTGATCACAAGGGCGCCAGTTCATCAAATTTGGCGTAGCACGCAGCGCTGCCAGCTGTTCTACCGGCTGATGCGTTGGGCCATCTTCACCCAAGCCAATAGAGTCGTGGGTGTAAACAAAAATAGCACGCTGCTTCATTAAGGCTGCCATACGCACGGCATTGCGTGCGTATTCCATAAACATTAAGAAGGTTGCGCCATAAGGTACAAAGCCGCCATGTAGCGCTATGCCGTTCATAATGGCCGACATACCAAATTCACGCACACCATAATAAATGTAATTACCGCTGGCATCTTGTGCAGTAAGCGGTTTAGAGCCAGACCAGATCGTCAGGTTAGAGCCGGCTAAATCCGCCGACCCGCCCATAAATTCAGGTAGTAGCGGGCCAAAGGCGTTCAACGCATTTTGCGACGCTTTGCGGGTAGCAATAGTGGCAGGGTTGGCTTGCAGCTGCTCGATATAAGCTTGTGACTGTACCGCCCAGCCCTCAGGCAACTGACCGGCGACACGACGGCTAAACTCAGCGGCTAATTCTGGGTGTGCAGCGCTGTAACGGGCGAACAGTTGCTGCCAGCTTTGCTGCGCTTCACCGCCCTTGGCTTTGGCATCCCAGTCGGCATAAATATCGGCTGGAATATCAAAAGGTGCATGCGGCCACTGCAAGTATTCACGGGCGGCAGCGATTTCAGCATCGCCCAGCGGGGCACCGTGGCAATCATGGCTGCCACCTTTATTGGGTGCGCCGTAGCCTATTACCGTGCGACAGCAAATCAGCGTAGGTTTGCCGGTTTCGGCTTTGGCTTGTTTAATGGCCGCTTCTACCGCAGCCGCATCATGGCCATCAACATTACTGATCACATGCCAGCCGTAGGCTTCAAACCGCGCCGGGGTGTTATCGGTAAACCAGCCTTCGACGTGGCCATCAATGGAAATGCCGTTGTCATCCCAAAACGCGATCAGTTTACCCAAGCCTAAAGTACCGGCTAATGAACAGGCCTCATGCGAAATGCCTTCCATTAAACAACCATCACCTAAAAACACATAGGTATGATGGTCAACAATATCAAAGCCCGGTTGGTTAAATTGTGCCGCCAGCGCCTTTTCCGCTATCGCCATACCCACAGCATTGGTAATACCCTGACCCAGCGGCCCCGTGGTAGTTTCTACGCCCGGTGCATAGCCATACTCCGGGTGGCCCGGCGTTTTTGAGTGCAGCTGTCTGAACTGCTTTAAATCATCAATGCTTAGCTCGTAACCGCTTAAATGTAATAGTGAATACAACAACATCGAGCCGTGACCATTAGATAAGATAAAGCGGTCGCGGTTTGGCCAGCTCGGGTCCTGCGGGTTGTGCCTGAGGAAATCACGCCATAATACTTCGGCAATATCTGCCATGCCCATAGGGGCGCCCGGGTGTCCTGATTTGGCTTTTTGCACCGCATCCATACTTAACGCACGGATCGCATTAGCGAGTTGTTTACGAGATGGCATCTTCACTCCTGACTGTAGGCGGCTTCTGTTTGACGAAGCGACTTATTATAAAAGCTGATTGCTCAAGGCGGCATGGCGCGCTATTTTCCCAGAGCCCCTGCCAGATGGCAAATTTTAATCGGCGCTAAAAAAAGAATTTTACCTGCCACTAATCCAAGCGCGCTGCTTAGCGTATTATTGCCGTTAAAATAGCATTAAAGACGTCTGGGTGGCAGATTTTTCTGGCAAAGTGTTAACGCTTTCTCTAGAATAGCCGCCTATTTTTTTGAGTTCATGCTGGTGTAAAGTCAGACTGTGGACTTAACTGCATTAACCTTATTTTTGGAATACAACAGATGGCACAACACATTTTTACCTCTGAGTCGGTATCGGAAGGTCATCCGGATAAAATCGCCGATCAGATTTCAGACGCCGTACTGGATGCAATCCTGGAACAAGATCCTAAAGCCCGTGTTGCGTGCGAAACCTTTGTTAAAACCGGTATGGTGCTGGTCGGTGGCGAAATTACCACTTCAGCCTGGGTTGATATTGAAGAAATTACCCGTAAAACCGTACGCGAAATCGGCTATACCCACTCCGACATGGGCTTCGACGCCGACTCTTGTGCGGTATTAAATGCCATCGGTAAGCAATCACCTGATATTAACCAGGGCGTAGATAAAGCCGACCCGCGCGAGCAAGGCGCCGGCGATCAGGGCCTGATGTTCGGTTACGCCAGTAACGAAACTGACGTGTTAATGCCAGCCCCTATTACTTATTCACACCGCCTGGTGCAGCGTCAGGCGCAGGTACGTAAAGACGGTACCCTGCCCTGGTTACGCCCGGATGCCAAATCACAGTTAAGCTTTATCTACGAAGATGGCAAACCTGTGGGTATTGATGCGGTAGTCCTGTCTACCCAGCACTGCGACACCATCAGTACCGCTGATTTACGCGAAGCGGTAATGGAAACCATCATCAAGCCAGTATTACCGGCTGAATGGTTAAGCAGCAAAACCAAATTCTTTATTAACCCAACCGGCCGCTTTGTTATCGGCGGCCCTATGGGCGACTGCGGCTTAACCGGCCGTAAAATTATCGTTGATACCTACGGTGGCATGGCACGTCACGGCGGTGGTGCTTTCTCTGGTAAAGACCCATCAAAAGTTGACCGCTCAGCCGCGTACGCTGCCCGTTACGTGGCGAAAAACATCGTCGCTGCCGGCCTGGCCGACCGCTGTGAGCTGCAAGTGTCTTATGCTATCGGCGTCGCCGAGCCAACGTCTATCAGCCTGGAAACCTTTGGTACCAGCAAGCTGAGCGAAGACGAGCTGATTAAACTGGTACGTGAACACTTTGACTTACGCCCATACGGCTTAATTGAAATGTTAAAGTTAGAGCGGCCAATTTATCAGCCAACAGCAGCTTATGGTCACTTCGGCCGTAACGAGTTCCCGTGGGAGCAAACCGACAAAGCCGAGTTACTGCGCCAATACGCCAAGTAACACCGGTTAGATGTCAGAAAAAGGAGAGCCAGGCTCTCCTTTTTTTTAGCTGCTATTTTAATCGCCTCACCGGATAAACCGCAGTTTAGCCTTATCATCCGGCACTTTTTGTGTATGATAAGCCGTTGTAAAAAATACCAGGGTCCTGTGTTGCCTTGCACAGCGCTGTAAAAACTATAAGAAAGGAACCACTATGTCTGAACAAACTGCCACTGCTGAAAAAGCCGGCTGGCTAAACCGTGCGCTAAATACCATTGAGGTAGTCGGTAATAAATTGCCCGACCCAGCCGTACTTTTTGCCTTATTAATGGTTGTGGTCTGGGTCATTTCCTGGCTACTCTCCGGTGTCACCTTTACCGAGCTCGACCCGCGCTCTGGTCAGCAAATACAAATTGTTAATTTACTCTCGGGTGAAGCCCTCACCAACTTTACCTCCAGTATCGTCAGTACCTTTGTTACCTTCCCGCCTTTAGGTGTGGTGCTGGTCGCCATGCTGGGCCTGGGTGTCGCGGAATATACCGGTTTTATTAATGCCGGCTTACGCTCAATCTTAAGCGTTACGCCAAAAATGTTGTTAACGCCAGTGCTGGTTGCGGTAGGCGTGCTAAGCCATGTCGCGGTAGATGCCGGTTATGTGTTAGTGGTGCCGCTTGGCGCCGTTATATTCTATGCCGCCGGGCGTCATCCGCTGGCGGGTATTGCTGCGGCGTTTGCCGGGGTATCCGGCGGTTTCTCGGCCACCTTTTTCCTGCCGTCCAGTTTAGATCCGTTACTGGCGGGTTTAACGCAAACATCAGCACAGATTTTAGACCCTAGTGTTACCGTGAACCCGCTGAACAACTACATTTTCACTACGGCTTCAACCTTCCTGATCGTGATTATCGGTTGGGTACTGACCGATAAAGTGATTGAGCCACGCTTAAAAGGCACCAAAGTCGATGGTGACACCTCGCAAATGGTTACCATGGAAGCACTCAAACCGAACGAGCTGCGTGGTTTAAGGGCTGCGGGCTTATCTATGCTGGCGGTAACAGCCTTGCTGGTGCTGACAATAGTGGTGCCAGACGTGACCCCATGGGCGGCTAAACCTGAGCAAGTATTACCCGGTGTAAACCCACTGCTTACTGCCGCTGCGCCATTAATGAAGTCTATTGTCAGTATTATTTTCATCTTCTTCCTGGTGCCGGGTATTGTATATGGCTATGTGTCCGGTTCAGTGCAAAGCCATCGTGATGTAGTAAAAGGCATGAGCCATGCAATGAGTGGCATGGGCTACTACATTGTTATGGCGTTCTTCTGTGCACTGTTTTTATATGCGTTCAGCCAATCTAATTTAGGCGTATTACTGGCACTGAAAGGTGCTAACGCATTAAAAGAAATGGGCCTGCCACTCGGTATGACGTTAGTGGGTATAGTATTCCTGTCGGGCTTGGTGAATTTAGTGGTCGGCTCTGCGTCAGCCAAATGGGCTCTGATTGGCGCCATTATGGTGCCTATGCTGATGGAGCTGGGTATTTCACCCGACTTAACCCAGGCGGCTTATCGCGTAGGTGACTCCTCTACCAATATTATCACGCCTTTATTGCCTTACTTTCCACTGATCGTGGTGTTCTGCCAGAAGTATGTGAAAAACAGCGGTATCGGCACCCTGGTCGCGTTAATGCTGCCTTACTCTGTGGTGATGCTGGTATTGTGGACCGCCTTCTTGCTGGGCTTCTGGGCGCTGGATATTCCGCTGGGCTTAGGTTCAAGTTACAGCTACCCTGCTGCGAATTAAGCTTACCACTTCAACAAACCCTGCCCCGGCAGGGTTTGTTTTTTCTGTTGCTAAACAAGGCGGCTTGCTACCATAGCGCAATGTTTTCTTTGTGCGATTAAGCTATGCGTATCCCCCGAATTTACCACAGCGGCGCTATAGCGCTGAATAGCGAATTTCAACTCGATGACGATGCCGCCAACCATGTTGGCCGTGTGCTGCGCATGCCAACTGGCAGCGAGCTGCAGCTATTTAATGGTGATGGTTTTAACTACAGCGCCAACATCAGCAACAGCGATAAAAAGCGGGTCTGGGTTATCGCGACAGCTAAACACGACAACCCGGTCGAGTCGCCACTCAGCATACATTTGGGCCAGGGCATTTCCCGCGGCGACAGAATGGATTTTGCCATTCAAAAAGCCGTTGAGCTTGGGGTCACCGAAATTACCCCACTGTTTACCGAGCGCTGTGGCGTTAAGCTCGATGGCGAGCGGCTAAGTAAACGCAACGAACAGTGGCAGAAAATCGCCATCAGTGCCTGCGAGCAAAGCGGCCGCAGCATAGTGCCGATAGTGCATCCGGCCATTTCACTGGACAACTGGCTGGCGCAGCAAACAAAAGCATTAAAGCTAACCTTGCATCCGTGGGCAAAAGACACCATTAAGACGTTAATACCCAATACACAGATCCGCCTGGTAATTGGCCCGGAAGGTGGCTTTAGCGAGCAGGAAATGGCGCAAACTACGGCTGCCGGTTTTACCGGTATTCAGCTGGGGCCACGTGTACTGCGCACCGAAACCGCTGCCCTTACCGCGATCAGTGCATTGCAACTACAATTTGGCGATCTGGCCTGAGGATAACGCATGCAAACACCGATTAAGCTTGGCATAGTGATGGACCCGATAAGCGCCATCAATATCAAAAAAGACTCCAGCTTCGCCATGCTGCTGCAGGCGCAGCAACGTGGTTATGAAATACATTATATGGAAATGGCTGATCTGTACTTGCTTGAAGGCCAGGCCAGAGCCAGTACCAAGCATTTAACTGTGCAGCAAGATCCAGCTAATTGGTATCAGTTCGGCGCCACACAGGATATCGCGTTAAGCGAGCTTAATGTCATTTTAATGCGCAAAGATCCGCCGTTTGATACCGAGTACATCTACGCCACCTACATGTTAGAGCGGGCCGAAGATGAGGGCACATTAATTATTAATAAACCGCAAAGCCTGCGCGATGCCAATGAAAAGCTGTACACCAGCTGGTTTAGCCAATTTACGCCGAAAACCCTGGTTAGCCGCGATCCGGCACGGCTAAAAGCCTTTTATCAGGCCGAGCAGGACGTGATTTTAAAACCGCTGGATGGCATGGGCGGCGCCTCTATTTTCCGTTTAAAACCGGCTGATGCCAACGTCAGCGTCATTATTGAAACCTTAACCGAGCATGGCAGCCGCTATGCCATGGCACAGCGCTTTATCCCGCAAATTAGCGACGGCGATAAACGTATTTTGGTGGTCAACGGCAAACCTGTGCCATACTGCTTAGCACGCATTCCGGCCAGTGGCGAAACCCGCGGTAACTTAGCGGCCGGTGGCCGCGGTGAAGCCCGCCCCCTGTCAGACAGTGACTGGGCCATTGCCAATGCGGTAGCGCCAACGTTAAAAGCTAAAGGCTTAGTGTTCGTAGGGCTAGATGTCATCGGTGACAAGTTGACCGAAATTAATGTCACCAGCCCAACCTGTATCCGCGAAATTGAAGCGGCGTTTCCAATCAGTATTACCGCCATGTTATTTGATGAGATTGAACAGCTGCTGGCAGCCCGCCAGTGACAACCCAGATGTATCGAGGTCACTATGCAGAATTTTCAGAATCATTTTTTAATTGCTATGCCATCGCTGGACGATCCGCTGTTTAAACGCAGCGTCACCTATATTTGCGAGCACAACGAAGAAGGCGCCATGGGCATCGTGATAAACCATCCGCTGGAGGTCAAGGTAGCGGATTTACTCAGACAACTGGAAATTGAATTTGACAGCCAAAGCCCGGCTGCCCAGGCTCATGTTTGCGCCGGCGGCCCGGTACAACACGACAGAGGCTTTGTGCTGCATACCGCCAAAGCCGGTTATGGCAGCAGTATGGCGCTCAGTGACGAGCTGATGGTGACAACATCAAAAGATATTCTGTTTGATTTAACCACCGAGCGAGCACCAGACAAGTTTATACTGGCGCTGGGCTACGCTGGTTGGACTGCCGGCCAGCTGGAGCAGGAAATTGCCGACAACTCCTGGTTAATTATCCCGGCAGACAGCGGCATTATTTTTGATCTGACCCATGCTGAAAAGTGGCAAAGCGCCACTGCCAAAATGGGTATTAAGCCATGGCAACTGACCAACGAGGCCGGACACGCCTGATGAGTCGCACCATTTTAACCTTCGATTACGGCACCAAAAGTATTGGCGTGGCGGTAGGCCAGGAGCTTACCGGCACCGCCTCGTTATTAAGCGCGTTAAAAGCCCAGGACGGCACCCCCGACTGGGCAGTAATAGAAAAACTAATCAAAGAATGGCAACCGCAGTTGTTACTGGTGGGTTTGCCACTGAATATGGACGGCACTGAGCAGCCGTTTACTGCCCGCACGCGTAAGTTTGCCAACCGCCTGCATGGCCGTTTTGGCCTGCCGGTAGCGCTGCATGACGAGCGCCTCACCACCACAGAAGCCCGCAGCATGCTGTTTGCCGAGGGTGGCTATCGCAACCTGGCGAAGGACAAGGTAGACAGCCTGTCGGCGAAGATTATCTTTGAGAGCTGGTATGAACAACAATAAACCACCGCTGGAAGCAGGTTATTATCAGCATTACAAAGGGGCCTATTATCAGGTAATGGATTGCGCCCGTCACAGTGAAACAGAAGAGTGGCTGGTAATTTACCGCGCCCTTTACGGCGACTACGGCCTGTGGGCACGGCCACTTAACATGTTTACTGAAAACGTTGAAATAGCCGGTGAGCTATTGCCACGTTTTCAGTATATAGGTAACACCCTGCCGCCCGGTGTTACGGAAAATCCGCCGGGTTAGTCTCCTGTGCCAGCAGTAGCATAATATCTGACTGCGTTAACCAGCTACGTAATTGCACTGCCCCCGCCTTCAGCTGCTCATGCTGGCCTATCAGTTGCCATAGTTGCTGTACAAAGCTGTCAAAACCCGTTGCGGGGTTATAGCTTAGCGCGCCACTTTGGCTTATTACACTGAGCAAATGCCGGATTAAATCTGTACTTTGCTGTAATTTTTGCTGGTACGGCAGTAGTACCTGTTGCAAGCATTGTTGCAGCGGATAAAGAATATCTACCGCTACCCGTAATTGCTGCTTACGCAGCTGACCACGGTACTCATTACTCAGTGCCGGCGCACTTAGCTTGCTGCGCTGGCCAGCCAGCTCTGCACTGGCTACCAGGCCATAGCTACTCAGTAACTGCTCAGCGTCATCCAGCCACAGGTATAAAGCCGGCAGTGCCTGCGGCTGCTTACGTTCAAACTGGCTTACCAGAGGCGAAAACGCCAACAACAGGCGGCTAAGTTCATTCACCAGATGCACAATAGACTTTTGCATAGCGTTTATTCCGGCAGTAAGCGACGACTGATCTGGCCATCACTACTTTCCATTTGCTGCCATTCCATGCCATCTTCAGAGATCTTAAGTTTGATATAAATAATATTTTCCGGCTTTTCCTCACGTAACCGGTGCGATTCGGCAATCACATTTAAATTTTCTATCACCTTGCGCTGCTGCAATACCTTAATTTCCTGGCTGGCTGCCGCCACAACGCGCGCCGTTATCTGCTCAATATTCAGCTTAGGCAGGCTTTCGCGGCTCACCAGTTGATACTCGTCAGCCAACTGCACTAATTGCCGCACGGCCAGTTGGCCATATTCCTGCACCGGTGCCATATCCTGCTGAATGCGCAACGACTGCTCTAACTGATGCGTTTGCTCTACCAACACCGCTCGCAGGGCTTTTGACGCTTTAGAGGGTAAACTGGTACGGCCCAAACTATTGGTCAGCTCTTTATAAATCAGGCTGTTAAACTTGGTGTTATCAATCGGCTGGTATTGGGTTTCGGTCTTTTCTGTCAGCGCATCCAGCGCTACGGGTATCGTCAGCTCTACATCCCCCACCCGCATATGCGGTACGGCAAAATGCTTTAATAAATCATGTTTGGCATATTCTTCAGCCACCTTCACGGTTTGAATATCGGCCATCACTCTGGCATTAGTAATACTGCTGATAATACTGCCTAAATACTCGTTTAAATTTGGCATCTTCTTGTCCCTGTAAAAACTGGCCGGCAGCATTGCGCTGCCAGCCAAAGCGGCATCAGGCTAATTCAGGCACTGACAATACTGTCTTCCAGCATGGTAAGAATACGATCTAACCCCGCCGGAATTTCATCGTTCAGGGCGGTCACCTTCACCCCCAGGTTGTAGGTTTTTTCCACACTCACCCCACGGGTGGACGAGCGCTTATAAGACGCCGATGCTTTGAAATTAACAATTTTATAGTTAATACCCAGCTCGGCACTGGCGGCAAACTCACTAGACACATTAGCGGTTTCGGTTGAGGTTAACTTGGCGTGAAAGTCGATAGTCAGCTCTTCTATCCTAAGCGCCGGTATCGTCAACATGGTTAAAAACGGTACCTTAATGGCCACTTCGGTTGAGATAAAATTGCTGGCGACATCAGTGCCCGGTGGTAAGCCTTCATCCTGTAACTGCTGCGCGGTTTTACCCACGTGTGGGTTAGGTACCGACTTGGTAAACTCAAAGTCGACGTAACGCAGCGTTTTATTGCCGCCGTTTTCTTCAAAACCCACGGCCTGAATAAAACTGACCTGTGACATTGAGGCCGCATGCTGTGCCTGCACCGCCGCTTGCAACGGGCCGCCAATATAGACACTAAAATCCAGACTATTAAGTTCCTGCACCAGATTTGGCATGAGTCATACTCCCTGTTCGCTGTACCTACTCTGTTAAGGCTTTTCGGTGGCCGCCGACTACCTTGCGCCGGCTGTTCACTACAGCTACTTCAGACGGTACATCAGCACCAGCCCGGCAGTGAGATAAAGCCTAGCTGCAGGCGCTGGAATAACCAGCACCAAAACAGGGAATATCGTGAGGTTTTATTGATATTGTTCTGACAAAAACACGACTGTTGCAGTCGCGCTTACACCGCAGCAAAGTTACAGCTGTTGGCGATACCATTCGCCAACAATTAAACTGGCCGCCACGCTAACGTTTAACGATTCTACTTTGCCAGAGCCCGGAATTTGCAGCGCAATATCGGCACTTTTTGCCACGTTTTGTGACACGCCAAACATCTCTTCGCCAAACACAATCACCACCTTGGCGGGTAATTTGCTTTGATACAACGAGCTGCCGCCATGGCTTGAGGTGGTAATAAGCGTGTAGCCGGCATCTTTACACAGTTTTAATGCCAGTGGCAGGTTGTCACAGCTTAAGCCCTCGACAAACTCGCCTCCCCCCTCAGCCGTGCGAAGCGCCGCACCGGATTGCAACAGATCAGGCTGTTTCATAATCACGCCACTTACACCAAAATGGGCACAGCTGCGCGTTATGGCGCCTAAATTGTGGGCATTGCCCACGCCGTCTAACGCCAGTAAGCAGTCTTGCCGCTTACGGCCGCCCTGCTGCAAATACTGCGCTAAGGTGACTATAGGCTTACGCTTTACCAGCATAACCACGCCGCCGTGATGGCCACTGGCGGCGACTTTTTCCAGCTCAGCGTCATCCACTATGTGGTAGGCTTTTTTAGTCGCCGCTAAATATTTCATCACATCGGCAAATTTAGGTGCCATTTTCTCTGACACATACAGGCGGATCACCGCCTCCGGCCGCTGTTGAAACAATACCCGGCAGGCATTAGCACTGTACACTTTAATCTCGTCGTCCAGCACCGCCTTCACTTTCGCCTGCTGAGGTTTACCCGTTGCCGCAGTGCGGCTGGGCTTTTGTCCCGCCGCCTTATCGGTTTTAGTCCATGGCTTATGTAACGGGTTGGCGGTTTTGTTCTTATTCGGACGCTGTTGCGACATCGGTATTCCTGTAACAGCCTTAAGGCTGGCAATCATTAATGCGGCGAATTTTAGCAGCTACGCCACGACAATACTTGTATTTTTCTGCTCGCGCAGTAAGCTGGCGACCTTTGAATTTGCCGCTACAGGGCTAATTATGCTGAGTTATCGCCACAGTTTTCATGCCGGCAATCATGCCGATGTTATTAAGCACCTAGTGCAGGTGGCTATTCTGGATTACCTGCTGCAAAAAGATAAACCTTTTAGCTACCACGACAGCCATGCCGGCGCCGGCTTGTATAGCTTGCTCGGCGAGCAGGCACAAAAAACCAGCGAGTATCAAACCGGTATTGGCAAACTGTGGCACTACAGCGCACAAAACCCGGCGCTGCAGCATTATATTGACCTGGTAAAGCAGCTAAACCCGGATGGCGAACTGGCGTTTTACCCCGGCTCACCGAAAATTGCCGCCCTGTTACTGCGTGATACTGACAGCATTCAGGCCACCGAACTGCACCCAACGGATTACCCTATTCTGGCCAGCCAGTTTGTGCGCCGCCGGCATTGCCGCATTGAAAACACAGACGCCTGGGCTGGCTTTAAGGCCATGCTGCCGCCGCTGCATAAACGCGGCCTGGTACTGATAGACCCTCCCTACGAGCTAAAAACCGAATATCAGGATGTGGTAAACGGCCTGAGCCTGGCGTATAGCCGCTTTTCGCAAGCGACTTATGCAATCTGGTACCCGGTCATAGAACGTACGGCGGTAGAGGCGTTTATCAGCGCTTTAGTGGCCACCGGCATTAAAGATATGCTGCGCATTGAATATTGCCCACTGCCCGACAGCAGCGGCTTTGGTATGACCGGCAGTGGCATGCTGGTGGTTAACCCCCCCTATACATTGGCCAACACGATGCGGGAAGCGTTAACCGAGCTTAGCCCGCTATTAAGCCCGGCTGGCGATTTTAGCGTGCACCAGCTGGTAGCCGAGTAAAACATGCAAAAGTTACTGTTAGCAATGTTATTGTTACTCTGCCCGGTACAGGCGCTGGCCTTTGGTGCTAAAGGCCATCAGCTGGTGTGTGATATGGCGTATCAACTGGTTAGCACCAACAGCCGTCAGCAGCTGGACATTTTATCCAATAAAGCAGGCTATACCGATTTTGCCAGCGCTTGTGTCTGGCCCGATGAGGTGCGCTCACAGCCGGAGTTTCGCTGGAGCGCACCGCTGCATTTTGTTAATTTTGCCCGCGATAAACACCAGGTTACGCCGGCAGATTGCCCGGCGCAGGGCTGTATTTTGTCTGCCATTGACACTATGCAACAGCGCCTTAAGCAAGATAACACCGACTGGCAGGCGCTGCTGTTTTTAGCGCACTTTATTGCCGATTTACACCAGCCGCTGCATGTCAGCTTTGCTGATGACTTAGGCGGTAACCGCACAGCGGTGTATTTTTTCGGCTTGCCGAATAACCTGCACGGTGTGTGGGATTTTGCCATGCTAAAGCAGTTAGGCTATGAAGACGATGCCGCCAAAGCCAGCGCACTGTTAAACCAGCTTAACAGCGAACAAGGCCGACAGCTTATGGCGCAGTGGCAACACCCAGACGTTCTCGCCTGGGCTAATGAGTCGGCAAACATAACCCAGACAATTTATCATGGCTATAAACCCGGCATGCTGATTGATGCAGATTATGTAGCGCAGCAACAGCCGGTGCTGGAGCAGCGCCTACTGCAAGCTGCAGTGCGTTTGGCTATGCTGCTTGAACAGCTGTTGGATGATAAAGCTGCTAAAGGTTAACGGATCCAGCCTTTGCTGATCTGACGGAAGGTATCGGTACCGCAGCGCTCAAGCCACTCAAACGCCAGCATTTCTTTGCTGATAATATAGGCACCGCACTGCTGTATGCGGCTAAGCGCCAGCTGCTTATTTTGCTCGGTGCGCGAGCCAACCGCCTCGACTACCACAAACACCTGATAGCCCAGCGCCAATAAATCCAGCACCGACTGCAGCACACAGACATGGGTTTCTGTGCCCAGCACGATCACCTGCTTACGCTCAGTGCAGGCCAGGTTACTGACAATCAGCGGCTCTCTTAAGGCGCTAAAGTGCATTTTTTGCAGCACCCGCTCAGGCGGAATTAACTCCGCTAATGCCGGCACTGTATGCCCAAGCCCCTGCGGGTATTGCTCGGTAGCCCATAGCGGGATATCCAGTTGTAACGCTACCTGCAGCACCCAGGCAGCCGCCTGCTCTACCGCTTTGCCGTCGAAAATAGCCGGTGCCAGCTTTTGCTGAATATCAATCAGTAATACCTGACTCTGCGCTGGATTAACTAGCATACAAGCCCCTTTGCTTCAGTGAAAATGCCGGGCGGCTAGACTAAGTTCAGCCAAAAGTGGCGATAAGTCAACCAGCTTACCGGCGATAATATGCACCACCTCGCCTTCGCGCTGCAAAATGCCATCGACCTGCAAAATGGTCGAGGTTAAAAACGCCTGCTGCTGCGCCTGCGCAGTGGCCAGCCACACCAGCACATTGGCGGTGCCGGTTTCATCTTCCAGTGACATAAAGGTGACACCGGCAGCAGTGCCGGGCCTCTGGCGCAACGTCACCAGGCCACTTAGCCGCACCGGGCTGTTGTGCCTTACGCTGCTAAGCTCTGCCACCTGCTTGCTGCGCGGCAATTTATTAGCACGGCGCAGCAGCGCCAGCGGGTGCTGGGTTAAGCTAAGGCCGGTGGCAGCGTAATCTTCCAGTACATTGGCCAGCGCGTCTGGTGGGGCCAGATAAGCGGTTTGCGGCTCGGCCACTGCGGCAAACAGCGGCAAGGTATGCTGCTGATCCAGCAGTTGCCAGCGGCTGTTATAGCGGTCACCACTTAACACCTTTAGCGCATTTGCACTGGCCAGTGCCTGTAAATCGGTGCGGCTTAAGCCCAACTGTTTTAGCTCAGTCAGGCTGCGATAGCCGTTTAGCGGGCGCTTGGCGAGCAGCGTTTCTGCGCCAGCCTGGCTTAGGCCTTTAATTTGCTTTAAGCCCAACCGGATAGCCTTGCCTTGCTGCTCAAGGCTATACAGCCACTGGCTGTGGTTAACACACAGCGGCAGCACAGTCACACCATGGCGACGCGCATCTTGTAACAATTGCGACGGCGAATAAAACCCCATCGGCTGGCTGTTTAATAACGCAGCACAAAACGCCGCCGGATAGTAGTACTTAAGCCAGGCCGACACATAGGCCAGCACTGCAAAACTGGCCGAATGCGACTCGGGAAAGCCATATTCACCAAAGCCGCAAATTTGCTGGTAAATACGCTCGGCATAGTCAAGCGGGTAGCCGCGTTGCTGCATGCCATCTATCAACTTATGTTTAAACTGCAACAGCTCGCCGGTTTTCTTCCAGCTGGCCATAGCCCGGCGCAGCTGATCGGCTTCACCACCGCTAAAACCGGCGGCCACCATGGCCAGCGCTATTACCTGCTCCTGAAAAATCGGCACGCCCAGGGTGCGGCCCAGCACACCTTTTACCGCCTCAGACGGATAGCTCACCGCTTCTTTACCATCGCGGCGCTTTAAATAAGGGTGCACCATATCGCCCTGTATCGGCCCGGGCCGCACTATGGCAATTTGCACCACTAAATCGTAGTAACACTTTGGCTTCAGCCTTGGCAACATACTCATCTGAGCGCGTGACTCAATCTGAAACACGCCGATAGTATCTGCCCGCTGCATCATCTGGTACACCCTGGCATCATCGCCCTGGCCACAAATACCGGCTACGGTTAAGTCTTGCTGAAAGTGTTGTTTTACCAAGGCAAAGCACTTACGAATAGCCGTTAACATGCCAAGCGCCAGTACATCGACTTTTAACAGCTCCAGTGTTTCTAAATCATCTTTATCCCACTGGATCACGGTGCGATCTGCCATAGCGGCGTTTTCCAGTGGCACCAGCTCGTACAAGGGCCCACTGGAGATAACAAAGCCACCAACATGCTGTGATAAATGGCGCGGAAAGCCACGCAGCTCTTCCACCAGGCTGATAAGTTGCCGGGTAAGCTCTGCGTCGGTATTTAGCCCCAAACTGTTCAGTTGTTGCTGCCAGCTAACAGCCGGGTCGCGCCGCTGAATATTTTTTAGTAAAAACTCCAGCTGACTCAGCGGCAGCCCCAGCGCTTTACCCACATCCCGAAAAGCACTTTTAAAGCGGTAGCAAATTACGGTTGCGGCCAGTGCTGCCCGTTCGCGGCCGTATTTTTGGTACAGATACTGGATCACTTCTTCGCGCCGCTCGTGCTCAAAATCAACATCAATATCCGGCGGCTCCTGGCGCTCTTTGGATAAAAAGCGTTCAAACAGTACCTCGACTTTGGCCGGATCGACAGCGGTGATAAACAGGCAGTAACACACCACCGAATTGGCTGCCGAGCCGCGCCCCTGGTACAAAATGCCGCGGCTTTTGGCAAAGCACACTAAATCATAAATGGTGAGGAAAAAGTATTCATAGCCCAGCTCGCGAATCAGTGTTAGCTCTTTATCAATCAGCGCTTGCACTTTAGCCGGCACCTGCTGATTAAAGCGCTGCAGTGCGCCTTCTGCCACCAGCTTCGCCAGATAACTGCTGGCGGTTTCTCCCTCTGGCACCAGCTCGCTGGGGTATTGGTATTTCAGCTGTTTTAAATTAAAGCTGCAGCGTGCGGCGATAAGTTCGCTTTGCGCCAGATGCTCAGCGGTAAATAAGCGTGAAAGCTTGCTCAGCGGCCTAAGCGCACGCTCGGCATTACTGAGTAACTGCCGGCCCAGTTGCGCCAGCGGCATACCAGCTTTAATGGCGGTTAAGCAGTGCTGCAGCGCCAGCCGGCTGGGGCTGTGCATTAACACGCCACCGCAGGCCACCACACTTAACTTGTGCTGTGCCGCCAGCGCCAAACAATAAGCGCTAAAAGCCACTTCGTTATGGCTAAGCTCACGCCGCAGTGCTAACCATAATCTGTCGCTGTGGTATTTTTGCAACCAGGTCAGCCAGTGCTGGTCGCTTTCAGGCTCGCCTGAGGGCAGCCATAGCAGCAAACAGTGTTTCACCGACATCAGATCCCATGGTGTTAGCTGATACTGGCCTTTGCTGCTGCGCCGGCGGGCATTAGTGATGATACGGCATAACTCACTGTAGGCGGCTTTATCCGGGCATAGCAGCACCAGCTGTAGTTTGTCGAGCTGAAAGTAACTGCCGACAATCAACTTAAGGTTAAGCTTTAGCTCATTAATGTGCCGATAAGCCCGTACCACACCGGCCACAGAGCACTCATCGGTCAGTGCCAGTGCGCTGTACCCCAGCGTATCGGCTTGCTGCACCAGCTCTTGCGGGCTGGACGCGCCTTGTAAAAAGCTAAAGTGGCTTTGACAAAACAGCTCTGCGTAGGCCATGGCAAGTGCTAACTAAACAGGCCGTGCACAAACCACTGTTGCGACACCGTGCGGTACAGCCACAGCCACTGGCCCTTGTGGTTGCGGCCAATAAAGTAATCACGCTGCGCCGCCAGCTGCCAACCGTTTGGGCATAGCCGCTCCGGACCAGAGGTAATTTCTACCGGCTCGGTTAACGGCCTGGGGCTGGGTAAAATAAAGGCTGGCCTTAGCGCTAAAGGCGTAACCGGCTGCAATGCTGGCTCAGACAGGCTCTGCTTTGGGCTCTGCGGCGGCTGCCGGCGGCTAGCCAGCTCGGGCAAATGTTGGTTTTGCAGACAAAGGCTACTGACAGCATCGCAGCCTAAGCGTGCCTGCAGCAATGACACCAACTGTAACGGCGACAGGGTAGCCACTGAGTTGTCAAATAAAGCAGCGGTTTGCGCCTGCCTCGGCTTAAAATCATTGCAATTAAGTTCAAGTCCACTTACCGGCTCGGTCAGCTTAAGCCGGGATAAATGCAGCTGACACAGCATTAACCAGCGCTCTGGCAGATATTCGCCCTGCGCCGAACCCACCGTAAGTTCAATCGCCTGCCGCTGCGAGCGAAAATGCAAGCTAAGCTGCAGTTGGTAACACACAGCATCACGCTGTTTCAGTTCCATGGATAACTGCTGCAGCAGGCCACTAAGCGGTGCCGTCAGTACGCTGGTGTCTGCAATATCGTACAACAGCTCGATATAACGGTTAAAACCCGGTACCGGCTGAATATAATTAAGTGCATGATAAAAATCGCCGTTAAGCCGGCCCAGATAGCTTAACAGCTCAGGCTCGAAGCGGCGCGACAGCTCGGCCGGCGCCAGCGCCAGCAACTGCCCCAAGGTAGTAATACCCAACCGTTTTAACTGCTGCTGCGCTGGCAGGCTCAGCTCGCTCGCCACAAGCGGGCTGCGTTTTAGTGCTGTGCTAAGCTCGGTGCTATCGGCACTTAACAGGTTAAGCTGCTGCCGCGCGAGGCATTTGGCGGCCAGAGGTGTAGTGCCACAACTAAACTGATAGCGATAACCCAGCGCCTGCAGTGCCTTATAAAGCACCTGCCAGTAGCCGTTAAGGCCGCGGTAGAGCCTTAACATGGCACAAAGGCGTAAATACAGGCCATCCGGTGGGTCCAGCGCGATATCAGCCGTCAGCTGATACAGCTGCTGCGCCACACTTTGCAGCAACTGCTGTTGCCGATCTACCTGGTACGGCAGCAGCTGCAAATCCGCACAGAGCGCGGCGGCCGTGCCCAGCGACATCCCCAGCCTAATGCCAGATGCTGCGGCCTCTGTGTTTAACTGCACCATACGGTGCTGCGCATCGGCTACTGCCAGCGGTACCTTAGCCGGCAGCGGGCTGACACAATCGACCAGCAGCGATGGAAACTGTAAATACAAATACAGCGCCATAGCGGCTAACCTGCAACAGCCGTAAAAGCATGAGCCTCGCTGCTGTCCGCTAAACACAGCGCCGGCCAGTGCGGCTGCATGCTGATATCGACTACCTCACCGGCCCAGCCACCTTTACGCTTTAGCACCTTAGCGCCAAGGCCTTGCGCTTTGGCGGTTAACGCCAGGCTTAAATTTACCGGCAGGCTTAAATACTGCGCCGGCTTTCGCAGCACAATAAGGCTGGCTGCGCCCTGCTCTGCCGCCAGCTGCAAACGCCGCGCCTGCGCCAGGCTTAACTGCGGCTGCCACAATAGCACCGAGGCACAGCAACCACTGTGCAGGCATTGCTCGGCGGCCCACAGCATGTCTTTGTTACTGGCCGGGGTAATAATCAATAAAGCGCTTAAATCAATGCCGGCAGCGGCGAACATATCAGCGCAAGGCTCGGCCGGCGGCGCAATCAATACCAGTAAGCGGCCGCTGGCCTGTTGCTGTTTTAAATAAGGCAGAACTAAGCGCAGCTCACCAATGCCTGCAGCCGTTTGCAGCTCTATTAAGCCAGAGGCCGGAAAGCCACCACCTAAGCGGGCGTCCAGCTCAGCAAAGCCCGAGCTTAACGCCTGATAAGCGGCTTGTTGATTATTGCCATGCCATAACAGCTGGCGCCGGGTTAATTGCGCGATAATTGCTGACATACACCACCAAATACTGTTTATGCATACAGTATATACAGCAGTGTACAAGATGCAAGTTAAGGCTTAATGCTGTTTTTGTAATAAGGTCAGCACTTCATAGTGGCTGCTGTGGGCAAACATATCGAACAGCTGTACTTTCAGTAACTTATAATCCGTCAGCTGGGCTAAATCCTGTGCCAGCGTTTGCGCATTACAGCTCGAGTACATTAGCCAGCGTGGTGCCAGCCGCTGAATATCCTGACACAGTGTCGCACCCAGGCCACGCCGTGGCGGGTTAACCAGCAGCAGATCAGGCGCTTTGGCTGCAGCATTGGCAAAGGCATTGGCATCCAGCGCTTGAAAGTTTACCTTGCCAAGCCCCAACTCTGCTGCCGAGCGGCTGGCACTGGTAATGGCATTGGGGGCAATTTCAATGCCGACCAGTTGCTGCGCTGGCGTTGCCACATGCAGGCCAAAACCCCCGACACCACAAAATAAATCCCAAATTTCATTAAAGGTTTGTTCTTGCTGCAGCTCTGTTGCCCACTGTGCGGCGGTCTGGTACAAACTGGCCGCCACCACTGGCTGGGTTTGAAAAAAGCTTTGCGGCGTTAAATACAACGGCACCTGATTTAGCTGCTCGGCCAGCTGATGTTGAGTGCTTAGCACAATTTCTTCATCGCCTTCTAACAGCGCGGCCGGTTTAGGTTGTAGGTTAACCGAGCACACTTCAAGCTCTGGCCACTGCGCCAACAGCCAGGGTAAATGTTTTTCAATCGACGCCAGGCAGTTCTTCGAGCGCAGTACCAAACGCAGCATAAAGCGGCCGCTATGCAGGCTTTGGCTAAGCAGAATATATTTTAGCTCGCCGCGGCGGGCATTAATGTCATAAGGTGATAACTTCGCCTTGCGAATAAAGGCTTTACAAAGGCTAAAGGCGGCAGCAAACGCCGCAGGGTACAGCGGGCAATCGGCTAAATCGACCGCCTCGCCCTGTGCATTGATAATACCCAGTATGGGCGCATCACTATTACCCTGCACCACCATTTTGGCTTTATGCCGAAAGCCCTGCTCGGCAGAAGCCACCGGCGATAGCAGCTCAACATCTACTGCCGGTTCCAACAAGGCCTTAAGGTGTTGCTGCTTCAGGCTAAGCTGCTCAGCATAGGGTTTGTCCAACCAGTGGCAGGACTGACAGAGACCTCGTTGATAATAATGGCAATACATAGCAACCCCGGAAAAACGAGCCGGCAGTTTACCGGCTCGCTCTCACTTTACCAAGAGTGAAATCATGCATTACAAAGCTTCTTCAACAACCCTTCCCTGTTGACGATAAATTTTACCATTCTTCATTACCAGGCTTACATCAGATAACTTGTTGATATAGCGCAGTACGTCACCATTCACCGCGATAATGTCAGCATACTTACCTTCGCTCACTGTACCGACCTTGTCGGACACTCCCATCATAACCGACGGCCAATAAGTCGCTGCACGTATGGTATCCATTGCGCTAAATCCCATAACATCAACCCAAACAGCGAGTTCATTCCAGGTACTTTGACAATGAAACTTAGTCGGAATACCACTATCAGTCCCCACAAGGAAAACAACACCAGCGTCTTTTAATTGCGCAATTTTATTTTTCAACGTTGGTTTTCGAAGCGGTGTTAACTGCATATAAGCTAATTTGCCTGGCTTTGCGATAGACTGTTTTATGTCAGCAATAGTGTCAGCCTTTAAGCCCCGCTGCCAACAATTAGCATCGAGGTGTTCCGGGTTTGCCACCATCTGATCATAGTTCCATAATCCTTCTACTGTTGGCGTCCAAAACAGCGGGCCTCCCGCTACTCGACCAGTAGCAGTGCGCTCTTTAAGTTGGGTAAGTACATCCTCAGGAAAACCCGGCGCTGTAGTTAACCCCGTGTGCTCGAAGTTATCGACACCAATTGCCAACCCTCTGCGAATCTCATCAGGCCGATGCGAGTGGGCTACCACTTTTAAACCATGTTTATGAGCCTGTTCGACAATAGCCTGAGCTTCAGACATGCTCATTTTGTCATGATCGATAAGCTTAATAATATCAACGCCCGCTTTTGCCAACCTGTCCACTTTTTGCCTGGCATCTTTTTCGCTAAATATGCTCCATCGAAATGCTTCAGTGCCAGGGTATGCCCTATGTTGTAAAAAAGGACCGGAAATAAACAAGCGAGGGCCTGGAATTTCACCACTGTCTATTCTCCGTTTCACTGATAATGAATCATCCAGCGGCGCGCCCAAGTCACGGGCACTGGTAACGCCTGCCAACAGCAGTTGTAATGCACTGGCCGGCATAATTTCATCTGACAATCGATTGATATAAGTTTTGTCCCAGTGCACATAGTTTGCATGGCCATTAAGCATCAGATGAGCATGGTTTTCCCACAACCCAGGCAATACATCCATACCTTCAGTAGAAACTATCTTATAGCCATCAGGCACGGCTAATGTCTCTACCGTCCCCACTTTTTCTATTACACCGTCCTTAACCAATATGACACTATTAGCAATTGGCTGATGGCCATAGCCGTCTATCAGACGCCCTCCCACCAGAGCAGTATTCTCAGCCAGACTCGAGCCCGACAGACACACAAGGCAAATTAACCATGCTGCTTTGAATGTTCGTTTCATTCCAACCCCGTTTTGTGTTGTTATTTACAACCAAACTAGCCTGTAAAACGAGACCACACAATGATTTAAAGTAAAAATGATTTAGCGTTCAATGTGATATTGAGCTTTATCTTAGTAACTTCAATCACTACTGCACTTGTAAACGCTGAGTAGCAACACCGCCTAAATCATCCACCACCCTTAACTGAAACTGGCCGCTTTCTGCCGGCCAGAGCAACGTTTCGCCCGGGCTGACCGCGCCAATATAACGCTGGTCGATAAACCAGTGTGCCCGGCTGACGCCACCATCAAAGCTGGCGTTAAACGCAATTTGCCGCTGCTCTGGCGTCTTGCCAAGCTGATAGATCAGATCCGGCTGGGGTGTGCGGATCTGCGGCGGCTGACCGGCCAGTTGCTGCAAGGTGCACGGCTGCTGATACTCCGGCGCAGTTTGCAGTATAAGGCCGGCCTGCTGATAAGCCCGTGCGATGTCTGACGGCCAGAGCTCATACACTTTAAGCTCGGTCTTTGGCGGCTGATGGCTACAGGCTCTAAGGCCACTGTCGGTATACACCGGCACCGCGCGGTGCACGTCAGAAACCTTTATTGGCGACACGCCCGGAATAAACCAGCCCGGTGTGGTGTGCGGGCAATATTTGTTTGGTAGTTGCCCGCTGCGGCTACACAGCGCAACCTGTTGAATATTAAGCTTGCTAGATGGTGTAAATAGCGCCGTAGTCGCCTCGTTATCTGTCGGCAGCAAGGCCAGAAGCTCAAACAATAAGGGACCGGCAGCGGTTAAACCGACCAGGTTAGGGTTACTGCTGCCATCAAAATTGCCCAGCCACACCGCCAGCACATAGTCGCCCGTTAAACCAATAGCCCAGGCATCGCGAAAGGCATAAGAGGTGCCGGTTTTCCAGGCCACCGGCACCTGCTCAATTAGCTTGTGCACCAGTCCGGCCTGTGGCCTGGGGTGCTGACGCAGCATATCCAGCGTTAAAAAAGCCGCCTCCGGGCTAAGCAGTGTTTGCGCCGGGGTTGTTTCAGGCGTGGCCTGCCACTGCAGCGTTTGCCAGTTACCGCCATTGCCCAGGCTGGCATACAACTGCACCAGCTGTGCCATGCTAATTTCCATGCCGCCCAATACCAGCGCCAGGCCATAATGCTCTGGCCCTTTTGGCAGCTTTACCCCGGCTTGCTTTAGCCAGTGATAAAAATCCGGCGCTGTTAACTGCGCCTGTAATTGCACCGCCGGTACATTGCGGCTGTTAATCAATGCCTCGGTTGCCGGCAGCGGGCCGGCAAACTTACCATCGAAATTCTCCGGGTTAAAGCTGCCGTAACGCCGTGGTATATCAGTTAACAAACTGTGCGGGTGAATAAGCCCTTGCTCGAGCGCCAAAGCATAGACAAAGGGCTTTAACGCCGAGCCCGGCGAGCGCAGGGCGCTAACGCCATCAACCTGGCCTAAAATAGCGGCATTGTTAAAATCGGCCGAGCCGAGCCAGGCCAGCACCTGCATGCTGCTGCGTTTTATCAAAAGTGCGCTGGCGTTGGTAAAACCGGCTTGCTGCTGGCGGCGCAAATAGCGGTTAACCTGCTGCGCCATCGCCTGCTGCAGCGGTAACTGCAAACTGGTATAAAAACGGCCCTCAGTACCGCTATTTACTGTAGAGAGCACACCGCCTTGCTGCAGCTGATTAACAAAGTGCGGTGCCTGATTAGCCAGATCGCTACGCTGATAATACTGCAGCGGCAGGCTTAAGCGGGCAGCCTCAACGGTTTGACCGAACTCTGACAGCCAAAGCGCAGCTAAACGCTGACGCGCCTGCTCTAATTGCTTACGGCCGCTTGCACTTAACGGGCTGCGCTGGTTTGGGTTTTGCGGTATCACACTTAGCGCCAGCGCTTCGGGCAGACTCAGCCGGCTTACTTCTTTGCCAAAATAAATCAGGCTGGCGGCAGCAGCGCTTTCAATATTGCCGCCATAGGGCGCGTAATTAAAATAGCCCTGTAAAATATCGGTTTTGCTCAGGTGCCATTCCAGATACAGCGCCAGCGCCAGCTGCTGCAGCTTGCCAAAGAAGGTACTGGTATTCAGGCCATAGCGCAGCCGGGCCAGCTGCATGGTGATGGTCGAAGCGCCCTGACGCCGGCCGCCCTTTACTATGCTTTGCCAGAACGCGCGGCCAACGGCTGCTATATCTACGCCAACATGCTGGTAAAAGCGCCGGTCTTCATACAGCAAAGTGGCCTGTTGCAGCGTGGGGGCAATATCATCCAGTGCCACTTTAAGCCGGTAGCGCTCATCCTGCGCCAGACGCAGGCTCAACAGCTCGCCGCCGGCGGCAAAATAGGCGCTGCTTTGCCGGTAACTGCTGTACAGCTCTGGCTTGGGCGATAAGCTCAGCAGCAATACCGCCAGCAGCACCAGTGCTACCGGTACAGCCAGGCCCCACGCCAGTAAGCGCGTTTTTTTACTTAACCGGCGGTACATCGACTGTGCCGCTTATCGGGCGTCAACCACAAAGCGGCCGGCCGCGGTGCTGGCATGTACCGCCGGATCGTACATCGACTGTGCCTGCGCTGTGGGCAGGGTAAAGTCGCCAGCCGCCGTCAGTTTTACCTTGTAACTCAGCTCAGTCATCTGGCTGCCAAAACTGGCGTAATACACCAGACGGTCTTCGCGGATATCAACATAATCGGCGCGCCAGGGCCCGCTTTGCCGCGCAACCGAGCTGCGCACTATGCTAAAACCAGCTGGCAGTAAATCAATTAAGGCGATATTGTTATGCCACTGACCGTCGGTGCTGCGCAGCCTTAAGCGCACCGTTAGCTCGTCGCCCTGTTTGGCCTGTGTTACCAGCTTGCCGTCGCTGTCCAGATAATCGCGCACCAGCTCAAGGCCGGCCGATACGGCTTTTTCCGGCGCGGTTTTAGCAAAACCGGCTTCACTTAGCGCATAAAACAGCGCTTGCTGGCTTTGCAGCACTATCTGTGTTGCCTGATGATCAAAGGCCACTTTAGGTATCGCGCTTTGGTTGTCCGCCAGGCTAAGCTTTGTCTCGCTGCCATCGGCCAGGCGCTGATAAAACGCCGGTACCGTCGGCTCTGCATCGGCGCTTAACTTAGCATAGGCCGACAATGCCAGTACGGTGTAAGCACTGGCAATGGTGTTGTACTGGCCACTAAAGGCTGGCTTGAGCAGCTGTAAGATCTGCTCACCGTCCAGAGCACGCGCCTTGTCGGTAAAATGGTTGGCCAACAGGTAAACATACTGCGCATCTAAACTTAGCTGCGACTGAAACGCCGGGTTGGCAAAAGGTGGCAGTGGCTGAGCAATTCGCGCCAGATACTGGCTTTGCAAACCAGAAGGTTTGCCCAGCCGGTAACCTGTTAGCAGGCCGTTGGCCAGTGCCGGTTGTTGCAACAACTGATAAGTGGCCGCCATATATACCGAAGTAATATCGCTTTGCCAGCCTTGCTGGTGCTGTTTTTCCAGCCGCTCGTGCAGCGCGGTAAGATAATTAGTGGTTACCTCGCCGCTTCGGGTTAACAGGTAAATGGCATTGGCCCTTAGCCTGGCCTGGTATAAGTTAGCGCCACTTTGCCGCGCTACGCCGCGCAGATAATCCAGCCCCTGCTGATACAGATAATCCGGCACCGCCAGGCCCTGCTCCCGCGCGGCCAGTAAAAAGTGCATGACATAAATGCTGGGGAAATCGGCACTGTGATAACCGCCCGGCCAGAAACTAAAACCGCCATCGCTTTGCTGGCGCTCGGCCAGTTTTTGCACCAGCACGGCAAATTTTTCATTCAGTGCCGGCCACTGCGCCTGATAAGCGTCCTGCTGCACTAAACCAATCCAGGGGAACACCTGCGATACCACCTGCTCGGTACAACCATGCGGGTATTGCGCCAGATAATCGGTAAAGGCCTCTGCCAGCACCAGCGGGTTGCTTGATGCCGTTACGTTAAGCTGGGCAAATTCGCTATATAGCGGATAGCGCGTATCTATACTCAGCGGGCCTTTGTCGGCATAGCCGGCGGTTAACGTGGTGTGATAGGCACTGGCCGGGCGAATGCTGATACCGACGCTACGGCTTGCCTGTTCAGGTACCTCGCCCTGCTGATACTGTGCGGTAAAGCCAATATCAACACTGCCCAGCGCCGGGCCGGCTTTTAGCCGGAAGCGTGCACTTTGCTCACTGCCTTCGCTAATGGCCAGTGTGGCCTTATCCGGCCCGATAACACTGAGGTTCGCCGGCAGGTTAAGGCTTACAGTTACCGGCGCATTAGCGCCTGAGCCTTTAATGCCATTAGCCACAGTGATGCTAACATCAAACTCATCACCCGGCGCGGCGCTTAACAGCACATCCGGCGTTAGCACAAAGGGGCCGCGCACGCGGATATCAGTCACCGCTGAGCCCAGCGCCATGTCGCTTACTGCC
This sequence comes from Pseudomonadota bacterium, assembly GCA_040752955.1. Classification (GTDB taxonomy): domain Bacteria; phylum Pseudomonadota; class Gammaproteobacteria; order Enterobacterales; family Alteromonadaceae; genus Alishewanella. The sequence goes on along the minus strand of JBFMHG010000002.1, from coordinate 184,932 downwards.
ACCGCCATCAGTTTCACATTACCGCTGAAGCTCTCTGGCAGGCTGACCTGCGCCGTTTTAAGCTCGGGCCCAGCCGTTAAGCGGCCCAGCCAAAATACCCCAGGCTGCTCGGCACGCCGGGCAAAGGGGTTAAGGTTTTTATCCATCATCATACCGGCCATCGCCATACGCTCGGTATCGCCGCCCACACCGGCTAACTGGCGCTTAAGCAGGCTAAACTCCGGTAGTAATAAATCAAGCATTTGCATGCTGCGCACCTGCAGCGCGCGCTTTTGTAAATAGTGCGATAACGGATCGGGCAGCTTATAACCGGCCACCTGCAAAATGCCCTCGTCTACGCCATACAGCAGCATATCGGCGCTTTGGGCACTTTGGTATTGCACGTTAAAAGCTTTACCCGGCCGCACTTCTTCAGGCGCTTTAAGCGTAATGGCCAGCTTGCGGCGGCTGCGGTCGATATTAAACGGCACTACCGCATAGCTTAGCGGGCTGACAAAGAGCGCGTCCGAGTCGGCTGCGCGCACAAAGCTAACATTAATATAGGCATTGCCTTCAATGCCTTCGGGTAGCGCAATGCGCTGAATGCTGCTGGTGCTATTGCTGTTAAACCAGCTAAAGGCGTGTACCTTGTCACTTTCAATACTGATAAGGCCGCTGCCGGTGTAAGGCGCGGTAATATTAAGCTCTATCCAATCGCCGGCTTTATAGTCGGTTTTATCCAGTTTTACGCTAAGGGCGGCATTTTTCTCCAGCATGGCGTTAATATTACCTTCGCCCACCACGCTAAAACTCAACGTGCCCAATAGCTGCTGGCCCTGATGCAGCTGCAGTTCAAAATCGCCTGGTGTGTCAGTGGGCAGGCGATAGTTGCTGCCCGTTGCAGCAATGCTAAAAGGCGTTTCAGTAAGCTTCACCTGCTGCACTATGCTCTGGTACTGATAAGTGCCATCGCGCTGTTTTACCAGGCTCGACAGCGGCCGCTTTTCTATCAGGCTCAGTTTCAGATCATCCAGCGCCACCTGCGCCAGGCGGTTATCTATGGCAATAAACTGTACGCTGCGGCTTTGCTGCTTTTTCAGGTAGCTTAGCTCGCCATCGGTTTTTACCCCCACCAGGCTATTAAGCGGTGACACCAGGGCGCTGCTGATATGCTGCACACTGCGCCCGCCGGCGCCGTCAAAGCCTTCGGTGGTTAATAGCAAACGGTAGCTACCGCCGCTGTATTGTGCCAGTGGCAGCGTAAAGCGGGCTTTGCCCTCAGCGTCGGTTTGTTGATCGTCCAGGCTCTGCCTTACCCGGCCGGCTTTTTCGGCGTTTTCATCCTGCGGCGCAATAAAAACATGCTCCGGGTACTGACTAAAACTAAAGCGGCTGGGAATAAGCTCAAAACGGGCACTGACGCGGCGCTGCTGCGCCGGCGTGCCGAATAAGTTATCCAGCTGCACCTGCGCGACTAAATCGGTTGGCGATAACCAACCCGGCTCGTCATTGCCTGAAACCTGATTAAAACGGCTGCTAATTTTTAAGCTGTCGGGCAAAAACTCTTCCAGCGCAAAGCTAACCGAGCCCAAATAATCGCTGGCATTACCGTCTTTATCCAGCAGGCTGATGCTGGCGTGGTAATTCCCGGTGTCGCTGTAGGGCTGAGTCTCCAGGCTGAAGCTGTGCAATCCGCGGCCGGATAAACTGAAGTTTTGCTGATAAAAGGTAGCGCCGCGCGGGCCCTGCACCTGTATTCTCAGTGGCAGTTGCTGCGCTGCGGCGGATAAATCGTTATGGCGGATTATAGCTGCCAGCTGCACCTGCTCACCGGGGCGGTAAATGCCACGGTCGCTAAACATATAGGCGCTGAGCGCTTTATCAGTTTGCTCGTACTGATAACGGCCACTGGTGTCAAATTTAGAGTAATCCAGCTGCCGGCTGTATCTGTCATACGGGATAAAGCTGGCGTCGCTCACGCCATTAGCGCTGTGGCTCACCAGATACACCACAGGCTGGCGCTCGCGGTTAAAACCATTGGTTTTGCCAAGCTTTACACTACCGCGCTCATCGGTGCTGCCGCTTAATACCGGCAAGCCGTTTTTACCCAGCAGCGCCACTTTCGCGCCGGCAAGCGGTTTGCCGCTGGCCAGCGACATCACAAATACCTGCTGGCTGCTGTCATTGTTGTGTTTTACCAGTAAGCCTAAATCGGTCACCAGTACTACCCGCTTGTCCAGCGTTTGGCCGGTGTCATCCGGCCGCGCCGGATCATATTCCGTCAGTTCAATAAAAAACACGCCCATACCGGCCTCGGCCAGGTAAGGCTTTAATGGCAGCGCTAAATAATTGGCCGCCTTGGCGTGGCTATTGGCCAAGGTAAAGGTTTTCTCGAAGCGGTGGCTAATATTGCTGGCGTCAAATTCATAGTTATAAAAATACGGCTTACTGATATCGCCGCCGCTTTGGCTGATAAAATGCTGCAGCTCACCGGGCAGTAACTTATCTAAACTTACCCGCACGCCCTTAACCCCCCGGCTTAACAGTTGCAGGGTTTGCTCGCCACTTAGCGTAAGCAGTGCGCCTTCACCATTAATACGCGCTTCTTTTGGATATTCTGGTGCCTGCACCACAGCGCGATATTCATTGGCTAAGGTGAAATCATTCACTGACGCCAGCCCCTTTTGCAGACTGACAAACAGGCTTTGGCCGGGTGGTAAATCCAGCTTGATACTAAAGGCACTGTCGTGCGCCTCTGGGGTTGGCATCAGCGTGTAATCCAGCAGGCTGGCCTGCTGCAACACCGCACTGGTGACCTCGCCCGGCGCCCAGTAATTACTGCTACGTCTTGGGTGTTTCGGCAGCTGATACAGCTTTAGCTTTTGCGTAAGCTCGCTGCGGTTAATGCGGTCGGTAAAGCCGAGTAGCAGCACCTGCTCGGGCTCTTGCGCATCATTCTTAACGATATCGGTTTTAAGCTCGGCCACTTTTAAAAAGCTGCTTTTATCGGGGATCAGCAGCTGCTGCTCTAGCTGCTGCCCGGTTGTCGCGCTGCCCTTTTGTGCCGCTACGCCCCGCTTTAAACTCAGGGTTAAATATTGCTCCTGTGCGGGTAATGTCAGCGCATCAGACTGCATATACAGCAGACGACCGCTGGCATCAGCCGTTACGCTAAAGCCCAGCGGCTGGCCTTTGTGGTTCACATCCGCGCCTGAGGGGCGCATTAACAGTGATAAATTGCGCTTTACGCTGTCAAGCTGTACCGGATGGCTAAAATTCAGTGTCGCCACCACCTGGCGTGTTGTCTGCTGTGTAGGGTGCTGATAAAAGCGCAGCTGCTCAATGTCCACGATTAAATCGCTGGTGCTAAAGCGGTACTGCCGTTTTGCCAGCCTGGTGTTGGGCGCAAAAATGGAACTCTCCAGGTTAACGGTGTAGGTGGTGCCAGCTGGCCAGGCCTGCTCTGGGGTAAAGCTTAAGCTGTTATCATCCTGCCACGACCATTTACCGGCAAGCGCCGGGTTTAGGCTTACTCCAGCGGTTATTACCTCGCCAATTAAATCCAGCCGGGCAGCGGATAACGGCGTTGCCGGCATAATGTGTGCCGCGCTATCCGTATTGTCAGGCGTATCATACTCAAAGCGCAGGGTTAGCGGTGTCGGCTGTTCGATATCATCAATGTAATCGCCAATCACCGGTGCTTCTATACTGGCAATCACCTGTAACGGTTTGGGCAGCTGCTGGTAGTAGTAATAGCCGCCAGTCAGTGCGGCTATGCCCAGCAGTATTAGCAACAGGGCGCTGTAGAACTTCAGCGGCTGGCGTTTAACGCTGTGTTTAAGCCGCTTAAGCCAGGCTGGCGCGCGCCAGCTCACATCACCAAACAATGTAGAAAACACTCTACCAAAGAAGCTACCAAAAAATGAGCCAGAGCCAGACATAAGCCATCCTTGTAAACGGGCAGTACAGCAAAACGTTAAGCGAGTATAGGCGGTGAAGGTTAATCACCGATGAACTATAGCAGTTAAGTGATTAAGGCTTAAGCCTGTGCTGGTAAAGAGTTGTTATAACAACGAAAAACTCTGAAGTGGCCGGTATTGCAAGCGGCCATCAAACTGACCGGACTGATATAGCGCAAACTGATTAACCTGAAGCGTTATAGGGCTAACCGACAGGGTTTGGTCAAACAACGCCTGACGCGCCAGCGTAATATGCGGCTGGTAGCTATCGTGGATATCATTAAAACCCGCCGTTTTACACAGTGCCGCCAGCTGTTGTTGAAGTTGTAACAGTGCATCTGGTACCTCAGACGGCGCCAGATAGACGATTTTCGGCCCGCTAAAGCCTGAAAGCCTGTCCAGCGTCAGGCTAAAAGCTGACTGGCCAATACCGCTGGCCGCCGCGATAAGCTGTGCTTTAGTAGCCTCATCTACCTGGCCTAAGAAAAACAGCGTTAAGTGTAAATTATCAACATCGACCGCTCTAGCCGCCGGGCACAACCTCAGCACCTGCTGCCGATAAGGCAGCAACAATTGTTGCTGGCTTGGGGAAAATTTAAGGCTGAAAAATAATCTCAATTTCACCGCTCCACTCTATCGCTTAAAACGTAAATACTTTTGTTAACAGGTTGATCGGCAGCAATAGCTCACCTACATTAACTAGCAAACTAACCGGAGTGTCGCTATGTTCGGAATTCGCTCTTCAGCCAACGATATTGTCTCTGCGATAAATTCAACACAAGCCGTGATTCAGTTTGATTTGAACGGCAATATTCAAAGTGCTAATGATAATTTTCTCAACCTGATGGGTTATCGCCTGGATGAAGTCACGGGTAAGCATCACGCTATTTTTGTTGAGCCGCAAGAACACAATAGCAAAGAATATAAAGAATTCTGGCAACAACTTAGGAACGGTAAAGCACAAACAGCAGAATTTCGCCGTCGAACGAAACAAGGTAAGCCGGTTTGGATCCAAGCGTCTTACACGCCCATTCTGCGCCGGGGTAAAGTTGAACGCATTATAAAATTTGCCAGCGATGTAACGCAGCAAGTTATGGCGCGTGCAGCAGTTGAATCACAAATTAACGCTATTCATCGTGCCCAGGCCGTTATTACCTTTACGACTGACGGCATTATCGAAGACGCCAACGACAACTTTTTGTCACTCATGGGTTATTCACTGCAAGAGATCCAGGGTAAGCACCATAAAATGTTTGTCGCACCGGCCGAGGCGCAAAGTAGCGCCTATCAGAAATTCTGGCAGAATTTGCGTAGCGGCACATTTCAGACTGCTGAGTACCGCCGTTTTGGCAAAGACGGTAAAGAAGTGTGGATCCATGCAACCTATAACCCGATTAAATCGGCTGACGGCGAAGTGGTACAAATTGTTAAGTTTGCCAGTGATATCACCGCTAACGTGTCGCAGCGGGAGGAGTTTGAGTTACTGTCATTGGTTGCAAACGAAACAGACAACGCCGTTATTATCTCTGACAGCCAAAAGTTAGTGTTATATGTAAACCGCGGCTTTGAACGGATGACAGGCTACAATGCAAAAGAAGTCATTGGACACAGAGCAAAGGAGTTTTTAATTGGCCCACGCTCTGACAAAGCCACCTTTGATCGCATGACGGCGGAGTTAGACGCGCCGAATGCTTTTTATGATGAAATTGAAGTGCACCGCAAAGACGGTACTTCGTTATGGATATCTGTGACCAGTAACCCGGTTACGTCAGCAAACGGCAACTACAGCGGCTACATTGCAATTTTGGCTGATATTACCTCGGTGAAAATGGCCGCGTTGGAGTCTGAAACACGTTTGGCGGCGCTTAATGAGTTACAGCTGGTATTGGAGTGGAGCCTCGATGGCACCCTTGTTGGTATAAACAACTATTTGGATGGTCACTCAGATATAAGCAGTGATAAATTCCGAACTGCCGTTAGTAGTTGGAGAAACTTACTAAGCGAGCAACAAATCAGCACAATAATGAAAGGTGGCAACGTAAGCAAAGAGCTTTCGTTTAAACCTCAACAAAAAGAGTATTGGTTTGCTGCCAATATCAGCGCAATAACAGACCCTTATGGCAAAGTGAGTAAGGTCATTTTATATGGCACAGATATCTCGGAACGGTTGAAAGTAGTCAGTAAGTCTGAGCAAGTGATGCAACAGCTACTACAGTCAGGCAGCAGTATTAATCAGATGGTATCTACCATTAATGCCATAGCCGATCAAACCAACTTGCTGGCACTGAACGCTGCTATCGAAGCTGCCCGCGCCGGCGATGCAGGCCGCGGCTTTTCGGTGGTCGCCGACGAGGTACGTAACCTGGCCGCCAAAGCCGGCAGTTCAGCTAGTGAGATTAATAGTGTAGTAAGCCGCAATCAAACCCTGCTGCAAGATTTGGCTACGACACTAAAATCACTCAACAGTAAAGCCAGCTAAGTAAAAACCGCCGCTGATTAGTGCTTACGGCCTTTACCATTTTTGGCGCCGTTGCTGGCTTTGCTCCCAGGCTTAGCGTTAAACGGCTGCTTGCCCTGGCTTTCCGTCTGGCTGCGTTTACCATTCTCGCTGCGCTTTTCATGCTCACTGCGCTTGGCTACCGCCTTTGCCGCCGGGTTTAAACCGGTATGGCGACTTAGCGCCGGCTTACCGCCTTTAAGTGGCTTTTTAAACTGCTCGTCTTTGCTCTCGGGCGGCACTAAACAGCCTTTAGTGCGGCCAATTAAATGTGCCAGCCCCATCTTGATTAGCGCCTCGCGGATCATCGGCCAGCCTTTCGGGTCATGGTAGCGCAGTATGGCTTTATGCAAACGGCGTTGGCGCTCGCCTTTGGGCACCGGTACCACTTCATCATTGGCTTTGTTGATGTTTTTCAGCGAGTTCATTTCGGTATGGTAAATGGTGGTCGCATTTGCCATCGGGCTGGGGTAAAAGTTTTGTACCTGGTCCAGTTTAAAGTCACGCTCTTTAAGCCACAGCGCCAGGTTAATCATATCCATATCAGTGGTGCCCGGGTGGGCGGCAATAAAATACGGAATTAAAAACTGCTCTTTACCGGCTTCTTTACTAAAGCGGTCGAACATTTCTTTAAACTTATCGTAAGCCCCCATGCCCGGCTTCATCATCTTCGATAACGGGCCTTCTTCGGTATGCTCCGGCGCTATTTTTAAATAGCCGCCGACATGGTGCTGCACCAGCTCGCGCACATAGTTCGGGTCTTCTACTGCTAAATCGTAACGCACGCCTGAAGCGACCAGCACCTTTTTAATGCCAGGTAAATTACGCGCTTCGCGGTACAGCTCTACCGTCGGGCTTTGGTCGGTATCCATATGCTCGCAAATGGTTGGATACACACAAGACGGACGACGACAGGTTTGCTCGGCTTTCGGGTTCTTACAGTTTAAGCGGTACATATTGGCCGTTGGGCCACCAAGATCGGATATCACACCGGTAAATCCCGGCACTTTGTCGCGAATATCCTTGATCTCTTGCATGATCGACTCTTTCGACCGGCTTTGAATAATGCGGCCTTCATGCTCGGTAATCGAGCAGAACGAACAGCCGCCAAAGCAGCCGCGCATAATATTCACCGAGGTTTTAATCATCTCGTAGGCCGGGATCTTTTCCTTGCCATACACAGGGTGCGGCACGCGCTGATATGGCAGGCCAAATACCAGATCCATCTCTTCAGTGCTTAAAGGAAATGCCGGCGGGTTCACCCAAATATGCCTATCGCCATGGCGCTGCATAATAGCGCGGGCACAGCCAGGGTTGGTTTCCTGGTGCAAAATGCGCGAGGCATGGGCATACAACGGTTTATTTACACTTACCTGTTCAAAGGCCGGCAACTTAACATAGGTTTGCTCCCATGGTTTTTGCCGTGGCGCCTGTACCATAATGGGTTTAGCTTCCACTTCCGCAGGCTTAGTTAAATCGATACCGGCTTTGGCAAATTCCGAGTAGCTGCTACAACCGACATCATCAGCGCCGTAAGGGTTTGGTATTGGGTCAATTTTGCCGATTTTATCAATGGCGGTGGAATCTACCCCGCGCCAGCCCGGCAGTGGCTCTTTACGGATAACGGCCGTGCCGCGCACATCCTGAATTTCACTTACCGGTATACCACTGGCAATGCGGTGTGCCACTTCCACCAACGGCCGCTCGGCATTACCGTAAATTAAAATATCAGCCTTGGCGTCAAAGATTACCGAGCGGCGCACTTTTTCCGACCAGTAATCGTAATGCGCAATACGGCGCAAACTGGCTTCAATGCCGCCGATAATCACCGGTACTTCTTTATAGGCTTCTTTACAGCGCTGGGTGTACACAGTAACCGCCCTGTCCGGCCGCTTGCCGCCAACATCGCCCGGTGTATAGGCATCGTCATGGCGCAGCTTTTTATCGGCGGTGTAGCGGTTAATCATCGAGTCCATATTGCCGGCCGACACGCCAAAAAACAGGTTCGGCTTACCCAGGCGCATAAAGTCGTCTTTGCTGTGCCAGTTAGGCTGGGCAATAATGCCCACCCGATAGCCCTGCGCTTCTAACATGCGCCCTACTACCGCCATACCAAAGCTGGGGTGGTCTACATAGGCATCGCCTACTACCAGAATAACATCGCAGCTATCCCAGCCCAGTTTGTCCATCTCGGCGCGCGACATAGGTAAAAACGGCGCCGTGCCATAGCACTCAGCCCAGTATTTTGGGTAAGAAAATAAATCGCGCTCAGGCGCCATGCGTGCTACGGGGGCAGATTTGCGGGAAACGGGAGTAGCAGCAGTGGACATAAATTAAGCACCTGAGTGTAACAAGGGCGCGTATTATACAAGGAGTGGTGGGGAAAGGCGAATGGAGCCTGCATAGTTTGCAGGCTACGAATTATGAATGAGAATAGCGTTGCAAATTATTTAGATGTCTTGAAGTATTTTCGCTTTAACTTCAGAAGTTCGCTGATCAATTACGGTACGACTCCACTCAGAATATTGAAGTACCTCTACACTCCTCGGATAACTACTCACTCTAGGGCCTAAATACTTTGTCTTTTTGACATCAAAATTAAAGTTACGCGCTGACGAATTTTTTCCCTTACTTAGCAAGACTAAATTTCCAACAGTATTGACGTACTCGTTAACATCTCCTAGGCGATTCCAACCTTCCCAATCACTCCCAACCTGAGGACTTTGCGGCAATACGTGCTCTATCGACTTAGCTGTAAAATCAACTGAAGCATCATGTTCTGATGCTAAAAGCTCAAGTCTCAATAAAAAGTATTTGGCATAACCTGCACCATAAAAGTTCTTATTGTCACAAGCAGAAGTAATAACCGAACCATCAAATTTTATGTTATCAATTACGCTACGTGCATTACTAGTAACGTCGATAAGTCTCAATATATCAGCATACTCTGAAAATCTTTCATCCTTTCTTAACCCTTTTACCCATTGAGCCAAGTACACTTTTTCAACAGCAAGAACAAATTCGTATAAGTTATTTAGCTCAAACTTCTTTGCAAAAAAAAGAATACACGACTTCCACTCAGAGGCTTTAAATTCGGAATTCATTACATACATGAGCGATTTAAACTTATTAAGTTTAATATCAGAGTCAAACGAAACATCTCTATCTTCAAAAATCATCTTATAGAGACCAACGTAATCAGAGACAAGATCTACAAATCTATCACCTTTTGCGATTATATTTCTTTTGAAAATTCTTTCTTCAAATTCTTTCAGAAGATCGCCTTGGGGTTTATCTTTAACAATGATCAATCTAATTAAGTGAAAAATACTTTCAAAAACATCTTCTCCGACATCTTTTTCCATTTCCTCCCATTGCTGAGCTATCCGACTTCTAACCGTTTCACTCTTTACAACATCAGGCGAGATATTAACAGATTTTAGAATATCAATTCGGCGTAGCTGTTTACCTCTATCATTTACAATTGTAAACAAACGAAACGCGTCATCAAAAGTAGAAGTTGACAGATATATAAGAACACACTTTCTACTTATAAATTGAACCAACTGCTCTAACTCAATTTCATTGAAATTAGCAAGCTTCTCCTTGAATAAATTGATTGCTCTTACATAACGCCATTCAGGTTCAGGCAAGCCTTTCTCACTTTTAACTGAAATTGTTCCTCCATCAGTTATTATGAGCTCGGAATAAATCTTACGGTCTTTTACCTCGAGTCTTGTTTTTGCTGGTATTCCATCTAATACATTTTCACTTTGAAGAAGTTTCTCTTGAACCCTCTTTTTAAAGTCATCTTTACTTAACTTGTCTCTAATGCACGCAAGAAGAATACTTAATGCGGTTAACCTCTGCTGCCCATCAACTATATCGTAGTTATTATTATCTTTTTCTTGCAAAACTATAGTTCCAAGAAAGTATTCTTGGCTCCTATCAGCTTCACTCAGATCATTGACTAAATCTAAAAAATTATCATCTTCCCAAGAAAATGGTCTCTGATATTCAGGTACTTTGAAAAAGAAATCTTCAGAAAAAAGTTTTGAAACAGTAATCGTTTCACCTTTTAACTCTTTCATACTGAGTGCTCTCAAAATTAAACGCTCGACGGTCAGGTCTTACCTTTTTTCCGCCTCATTCCAGCAGAAAAACGCATGGGGTCAGGTCTTGCTTTTTGCCTGCCGCACTCCAACCAATAAAATTGATTAACTAACACATAACTTAACGCTAAATTTACCGGAAAGCTAAACTTGGTCAAGGCTTTATTTGCTGCAAAAACTCAGGGCGCAATAATGCGCCCCTATGTTGGTTTGGTGTACCAGCCAAATTAATGTGCCGCCAGTTGGTGGTAGAACTCGGGGTTATCCTGAATAGTGGCCAGCACTTTGGCAGCCAGGCCGGTTGGGTTGCGCCGCTTACTCTCCCAACTTTTAATGGTATCAACACTGGTACTCAGTGCATGCGCTAATTGTGCTTGGGTAATGGCCATGTTTTCACGAAGAGCTTTCACATCGGTGACCTCGTAACGGATCACCCTGTTTGCCGTTTTCTGGCCTTTCTTAATCTGTACTGCTTCGGTCAGAGAATCCTTTAGTTCGTTAAAGATACTCATATTACACCTTGATTTTTTGTTCTGGCCATTACTGTTGCTGCTGTTGTAACTTTGCACGGGCAATATCTTCTTTTGCTCGTGCTACAGCACAAGCTTCACCATCGAACTCAACCACAGTAGCCTCAAGGTATGCTGACATTTCATCTGCATTACGCAGATGATCTGCAACATCGTAATTCAGTAGTTTTGTCTTCATTTCTGAACCAAATCCCCGTTGAAAAGCTAGTTCTATTTTAGCAGGCTGGCAGCATCAAGCCGCATCAAAATGATAAATATGATCGGCATAGCGTTTACCGCTAATGCTATGTGCATCTGGCACCATTTCGACCAGCTTGAAACCTGCTTTTTGTAATACCCGCTCTGATGCGATATTGCCCTCTGTAACCACCGCTTTAAAACGGGTAACATCCTGCGTATTGGCTGCCCAGTCAATTAAGGCCCGTAAAGACTCAGTGCCAAAGCCCTGACCGTAAAACGCGGGCAACAACAAATACCCCACTTCAGCCCTACCCTCTGCTATGCCCAAACCGGTAACACCAATAGCCTCACCAGTATCAAGCAGGCGTATAACCAAACATAGCCAGTGGCTTGCGTCTTTGTGCCATGGCTGCAACCGTGATTGAAATTTCTGTTGGAGCTCAGATTCTGTTGGTTCGTCAAAGCACAGCGTGATAACGTCGGGAGCCTTGTGTAGTAGCTGAAACAACGGCCAGTCTTGTTGTGTAAGATGCGTCATCACAAGCCGTTCAGAGCGAATGTTCATGAAGTAAATACTTACCTGATTAGAGTGAATACAAATAATACTTTTACAGTTAGCTATAAACCTAAACGGGTCAAGGCTTTATTTACTGCAAAAACTAAGGGCGCAATAATGCGCCCTTACGATGGTTTGGTGCCAGGAGATTAATTTGCCACGCTATCTGCAGCCATTTGTGGTACCGATTGCCCATAGCGCTTATAAATCGGTTCAATCAGCCCAAGCGTGTTGGCTTTTAAAAAAATACTGTTAATTTCATCTGCGCTAATCGGTGCGTAAGCTGGGATTAAAAAGTGCCTGGTGTACGTTGAATCAAGACGTGTCGATACCGTTAATTGGCTGCGGGCATCCGGATGTACGGTAAAAAACCAATTTATGGCAGACAGGCTGGCGACACTAATATCGCATCTTTTATTTAGTGCCATTTTAATTGATTCTTCTTCGGTTCTGACCAAGGTGATATTGAGATGTTTTGAGATAGCTTTGTAATCGGTCTCAAAATTTAAAAACACGTAGTGATAGCCATTAACGCCACAAATGCTTTTTCCGGCAAAGTTATTAAAGTAATCTTCAGCTGTGGTATTGGATGAATGTGTGACAAAACGGTCTTCGGAGTACAGCAATGGCATTGATGCAGTTAAACTTTCAATGTTGTTCCAGCCCCAGTTAACATTGTCCCACATCACAATATCGACTAAACCACTCTCCAGTGACGTTACCCGACGAGCGATAGGGACCGACACCAGTTCAAAATGAAAGTCGTCCTGTATAAGGTTAAAGGCCGTTATTATTTCTGGCCCCATACCTTTACCATCTGGCAATAGAAATGGCGGGCGAATGCCGGCACCGACCTTAACCTCAATTTTATTGGCAAGGCTTGGAGAGCTTATCAGCGCCAATAACAAAATTAACCCTATCGTCCGCAAATCCATTCGCTCCGCTAGCCTTTTGTCCAATTGTAGTCGAAAAAGCAAACATCCAGCGCTTGCACTAACTACCTAGGTTAAAAAGCACCCCCACTGCCAGCTCGGCCCAGCAGTATAAAAACATCAGTGCCACGCCTAACACTACCCAAAGCCGTTGCGCCGGTTCTACTTTACGCGCAATAACTACAATGGCACTGCTGGTTAAAAACAACAGTAGCCCCATGATAATAAAGTCGCCGCTGCTCCAGTTAACCTCGCCAGTGATCTGCATGGCGGTAAAAGGGATAAGCAACAAGGTAGCAGCAGCCAGCGCCAGATAAACAAAAATATGCCGCCGATAAAGCAACGATGTGGCGTTGGAAGATAAGGTTCGCGCCATAAAGCACCATGTCGTAGTGGTAAAGATGTGTACTAAGTTTAACCTGTAGAGGGATGAACACAAGCTGAGCAAGAGTTGCACGACAGGCCCTTTACAAGGTAGCTTAACAACCACTCATCACCACCTGTTAGGCCGCTATGTTTGATGTATTGACCCAGATTGGCTTACCGCTGGCACTTATTCTGATTATGACCGGTGTTGGCATGAGCCTGCGCCCGGCGAATTTTCAGCAAGTGTTGCGCCAGCCCAAAGCATTTTTTGTTGGTGCTACAGCACAGTTACTGTTACTGCCGCTGCTGGCTGTTGGCGTCATTTGGCTGTTTGGCCTAAGCGGCGAGCTGGCGGTGGGGTTGTTTATACTGGCGCTATGCCCGGGCGGCACTACCTCTAATTTGTACAGTTACCTGGCCAAAGCCGATGTCGGCTTGTCGGTATCATTAACGGCGCTGGTCGGCTTTATCTCGCCCTTTACCCTACCCTTGCTGGCCGCCTGGGCTATGCAGTATTACCTGGGCGCGGACAGTGCTTTACAGCTACCGCTGCTGAAAACCTGGCTTACCTTGCTTATTGTCGGTGTGGTGCCGGTGTTTGTCGGTATGCTGATAAAAGCCCGCTTTACCGCTTTTGCTGAACGGGCGCAGCCGCTGATTAGCCGTTTTTCCGTGTTAGTGTTACTGCTGTTAATCGTCAGCATAGCGCTGGATTTAGGTGACGCACTTTGGCACTACCTGCTGCTGAGCGGCCCGGCTGCGCTGGCACTGAATATTTTATCTATGGCAGCAGGCTATCTGCTTGGCCGCTGGCTGTTACACAGTGAGCAGCAATCCCGCACTATTTGCCTGGAAGTTGGTTTGCAAAACGGCACCCTGGCGCTACTTATCACCACCGGCATTTTACAAAGCGCGCAAATGTCGATCGCGCCCAGCGTCTATAGCCTGTTAATGTTTGCCAGCGCCAGCTTTTTTACCTGGTGGGTAGTAAAACGCAAGCAGGCTTAACGCTGCAGTTACCGGCAAATACCAAGCACATTCAGGTTGTTGCAACAAAATAGCAGATAATGCCGGTTATCTTGGCGTTTACCATGTAGAATGCGCGCTTTATAACACACTCAGTGTTGGCGCCTGGGCGCCTATTGGCAGGACTACAGATGAAAAAGACCTTTTTGTTAACTCACCCCAAACATAAAGCCGAGCGCTGGGTTGAACTTGTTAAGCATGAAATTAAAAAGTATTTAAACCGCGAGCGGCGCAAAGCGCTGCCAGAGGGCGCAGATTACTGGAGCTTTGATTGCCGCGTGGGCGAAAGCGAAGCCAAGGCGGTAACGGTGTTTACCTCTGAGATTAATAAGCATATTGATGCTGCAGCTGCAAAGCAGCTGGACGCTGTGTATGTTGAAATTCTGGCCCGTGCCTGTAAGCACCAGCCACGGCCGGATGCTGACAGCGCCGAGTAATTTCGCCTGCGCTGCTATGCCGGCGCAGCTACAGCTTTTTAGGGTAGCCCTGCTACCAAGGACACCTTATGCAATTTTCATCATTAGATTTAGCCGCTGATTTAAAGCGCGCGCTGGATGCCTGTGGCTACGGCGAGATGACACCAGTGCAACAGCAGGCGATACCACCAGCGCGGCGCGGTAAAGATTTACAGGTTACTGCCCAAACCGGTACCGGTAAAACCGCCGCCTTTGCTATTCCGCTGCTGCAGCGCATGCTGGATAAAGCCAAAGCCACCGTAGCCAGCCGGCCGCGCGCCCTGGTGCTTACGCCCACCCGCGAGCTGGCGGAGCAAATAGGCGCTGCCTTTGCCCGCTATGCACAGTTTTTACCGCTTAGCAGCACGCCCTTGTATGGCGGCGTAAAAATGGGTCTGCAGGCCAATAAACTTAAAACCGGCGTCGATATTGTCATCAGCACACCAGGCCGCTTGCTGGAGCATATGGCGCTGGGCAACGTGATTTTATCTGACGTGGAATTTGTAGTGCTGGACGAAGCCGACCGCATGCTGGATATGGGCTTTGTTACCGATGCGCTGAAAATTGTCGGCTCAACAGCAAACTCTCGCCAAACCATGCTGTTTTCTGCCACCAGCTCGCCGGCGGTAAATGAGCTGTCGCATAAACTTTTGAAAAACCACCAGCAAATTCGGGTAACCAAAGTTAACAGCACGGCAGATACGGTGCAGCATGTGGTGTACCCGGTAGAAGAGAGCCGCAAAATCGAGCTGTTCGAGCAGCTGTTAGCCGAACAGAACTGGTTTCAGGTGCTGGTATTTACCAGTACCAAACAGCAGGCCGACCAACTGCTAGCCGGCTTACAGCAACGCGGTATAGACGCTGCGGTGTGTCATGGCGATAAAAGCCAGGGGGCCCGTCGCCGCGCTATTGCCGATTTTAAAGCCGCCAAGTTACAGGTACTTATTGCCACTGAAGTGGCCGCGCGCGGGCTGGATATTCAGGGGCTGGATTATGTGGTTAACTTTAACCTGCCCTACCTGCCGGAAGATTATGTACACCGCATCGGCCGCACCGGCCGTGCCGGCGCCAGTGGCAATGCGCTGTCGTTTGTCAGCCGCGAAGAAGAGCAAAGCTTAAAGCGGATTGAGAAACTGATTGGCACTAATATTAAGCGGGTAATTAAACCGGGCTTTGAGGTCAGTAACCGCGAATCGCTGTTAAAAAGTTTGTCGCGTAAGGTGCTAAGCGGCCGGGCCAATAAAGCCAGCGCCACACAAATTGAGCTTAAAACCAGCAGCAAAAGCACGGCGAAATCTAACCCACGGCGCAGCAAATAAGCTGGCGGTTTAGCGTTTTTTGCAACAGCTGGCAGCGCGTTAATCTGTCGCGCCGTCGATACCCTGTTGCAGTATCGCCCGCGACACCTCACCAAAATGGGCGCTGCTAAGGCTGCCGTCGGCGTTAAAAAACAGCGTAGCCGGCACACCCTGCGCCCCGTAGTAACTGGCGACATCTCCGCGCGTATCAAGCAACACATGGCCAAAGTGTAATTGATGCTTGCGCAGATATTCTTGCACTGTGTCGCGGTTTTCCTGCAAGTTAACCAGCATAAAGCGCACGTCAGAATATTGCTGCTCAGCCGCTACCAAGTGCGGCATTTCCCGGTGGCATGGCGGGCACCAGCTGGCCCATAAATTAAGCACCACCGGTTTTCCCTGCGCCATGTCCGGTAGCGCTACCGGGTAACCAGACAGCGTTTCAAGTGTAATATTTGCCAGCACCTGCTGTTGCTGCTGACTATGCAGCCAAAATGAGCCCGCGCTAAAGCACACTGCAGTGCTTACTATGCCACTTAACATGGCTTTTTTAAGCTCTGTATAGCGTCGAAACTGCACGGCGCTGAGCACCAGTGCCGCCAGCACTGTGGCGCCGGGGTCGATACCGCGATCGCGAAAATCCAACATCTGCCAGATATTGTGATAACTGTCGGCAAAACGCAGTACAAAGATAATACGACCAACAAGTAAGGCGCCCAATACAATCAGTAGTAGTGCATCGGTAGCAGTTGGTGTTTGCCCCCGGCCAACCCAGCGCGCCACAGCCAACCCCAGTGCCACACTAATCAACAGCAGCAATACCGGCGTGGGTAAAGAAAGTGGGCCGATTGAGATACTTAGCGGCACAAAAGTGGCTCCTTAGTCGTCAGAGCGCAGTAAACAATGCTTGGCGTAGTCTTTGGCTTCATTGGCAGTCCAATCGCCTTTGGGTTTCTCAGCTAACTGCTCACACCATTTTTTCGAGCCCACTTCCGGCGCACAGCCGGTTAATAACGCCAGCGATAACACGACAATAACGCTTACTGTTTTCATGCTGTTTCCTGCTTATTAATCAAATGGATTAACTGATAACAATGGTCCGCCAGTATGCCAGCGGCTGCTACCGGCTGTAAAACAGCTTTTGTGCTAACGGCAAAGCAAACAGCGCAAAACATGCTATTAATTCGAAAATTAAACGCGATATTTAGCATCATTATATCTATTGAATAGAACCATTGCTTAACCTAAGCTTGCCAAATCTGCATCAGCACAAGGTCGCATTATGTCTGCCCAATTGGCTCCGGTATTGTTTCTACCCCACGGCGGCGGCCCATTGCCGCTGTTGGGCGATGCCGGCTAAACCATGACGGCGCCGTTATTCGCCGTTACAATAGCGCCATGATGTCACCATAGGATTACGCCGATGAGCAGTTTGCAACTTGCCGGCACGATAATCACACTGGCGTGGTTACTGTATTACTACCCGCGCGAGTTTTTCCCCAAGCTTAAAACCGACAGCGGCTATCAGCATTTTGTCTTCGCCTCTGTCGTGGCGCTAAGTTTGTTCTGGAGTGTGCAGGCCGGTATTAAAGACGGCCTTAACCTGCACTTTTTGCTGCTTACCACGCTGGTGTTGTGTCATGGCTGGCGTATTGCCTGCTGGATTGCGATGGCACCGCTGCTGCTGTTGATTGGCTTTGGCAAACTGCCGTGGCAGGACGGCGGCCTGTATATGCTGTGCAGTGTTCTGTTGCCGGCACTGTTTAGTTACACGCTGTTTTTAGCCAGCTACCGGTACTTAAACCGGCATTTGTTTGTGTATATTTTTGTCGCCGGCTTTTTAGCGGCAGCGTTAACCATAGTGCTGCAAATTAGCCTGACGGCGCTGTGGTTTGGTCTGGAGGGCCGCTACAGCTGGCAGGAAATTATCGACAATTACTGGCTACTGGCACTGTTACTCTGGTTCCCGGAGGCGCTGTTAAATGGCAGTGCCATTACGCTGATGGCGATTTACCGGCCACATTGGCTGCGCACTTTTTACGATCGGGAATATTTATCACCGGAGCGTTAGGCATAAAAAAAGCGAAGCCAACGCTTCGCTTTTTTATAGTACCCGAATTAGAACATCCAGGTTTTTTCGTCTTGCACTGGTTGCTCTAAGCCCAATTGTTTCAAGCCTTTTACGCTGCGGATAATCAGCCATACCACCCAGAACAGAATGACAAACCAGCCGATAACCACAACTGACAACACGCTGCCAATTAGCAGGTAAACGAAACCCATCCAGAAGGTACGGATCTGGAAACGGTAGTGGCTTTGTAGCCAGTCCGGGCCATCGTCTTTGTTCACATAGGCGACAATTACGCCAATGATGCCGGTGATACCGAACACCAACCCCACTAAATACAAAATGTACACCAGTTTAGCGGTAGATGAATTCACCGCCGGTGCTGCACCAAAATCACTCATGACACGCTCTCCTTACTGCCAATATTACTGCAACTATTGTTATTGTACGAAAACCGCCCTAAGCCCAGACCGGGGCTGTACGGACAGTCTCGCTGTGCAACATAGCGCTAAACACGCAGCCGGGCAATGGTATTTCCTGCTTAAACAGCTATTTAGCCCAATGCAAGCAACTGATCGGAGCAGATAATATAAAGCCCCAATAACATAAATACCGCACAAGCCGCTTTACGCGCCAGCGCCAGCGGCATTTTTTGCATTAGCCAGCTACCGGCGTACACTACAGGCACATTGGCCGCTAACATGCCCAAGGTGGTACCCCAGATCACCCACCACACGGCGTCGTTAAAGCTGGCCGCCAATAGCACAGTAGCAATTTGGGTTTTATCGCCAATTTCAGCCAGAAAAAACAACATACAGCTGGCGGCAAAGGCGCCAAAGCGCAGTACGCCGGTATCTGCACTGTCGTCTTTATCCGGAATAAGTAACCATAGTGCCACGGCAATAAAGCTGCCGCCCAGCAGCCAGTTATGCCAGTTAGCCGGAATAAACTGTGCTACCCAAACACCTAGCCAGGCTGATGCTGCGTGGTTTAGCAAGGTGGCTACCAAAATGCCGGCAATAATGGCGCCTTTGTTGCGAAAACGCGCGGCCAGGAATAAGGATAATAATTGGGTTTTATCGCCAATTTCGGCAATAGCGACCGCAGTAAAAGATGAAAATAAGGCTTCCATGAAATTACCTGAGCGGGAGTTCACATAAGACACGACAATGGCTCCCGCTTTGGGCCACTGTAGTGTCTTAAGTCTCATCAATTCAGCAGGCGCTGAACGCTGTGGCCATGTGCATTGCAGCACAAGTATGTTGACCACACCGCTGCGATAAACCACCGCAGCAGATTACTCCCTTAAAGACGGCGCGCATTGTAGCCGAATGTGGGTTCTGGCTCAACCAGCTTTTAACGTTGTCGCAGGTAAAACGCTGCCGGGTTAAACAAAAACAACACCGCGTCGCTAAACTCACTGCGCCAGAAGGCTTCGTTGTGCTCCGCACCTGCCTCCGTTTTCACAGATAAACGGCTGGCGGCAAAACCCTGCTGCCGCAGCAGTGCTGCCATCTTCTGCATATTGTTAACCATGTCTCGGCCTTCCTTGCCGCCTACCAGCAGGCTGATACGGCTATTAGCAGGCAACACACTAATATCGGTTTGGCGAAACACGGCATCGGCATACCAGTACGACGGTGAAAAAATGCCGGCCTTGCTAAACACACCTGGCTGGTTAAACAGCGCATAGTGACTGATTAGGCCACCCATGCTGCTGCCCATAATACCGGTGTGCTCTACGCCTGGCAGTGTGCGGTAATGCTGATCGATATAAGGTTTGATCGTGTTGCTAAGAAAACGGATATACTGTTCCCCCTCGCCAGCACCAAAACGTGGATTATCCCAGCCACTGTATTCGGTCATCCGGTGTTCAGCGCCATTATCTACCGCTACGACAATCAGATCCAACCAGCCCTCAGCAGATAGTTGATTAAGGGTTTCATCCACACCCCATTCGCCGGCATAAGCGGTGGCGGCATCGAATACATTCTGGCCATCATGCATATACAACACCGGGTAGTGTTTATCACTTGTGGTGTAATCCGGCGGCAGGTATAGCCGTACCTGACGGCTACGGTTTAACCCCTGCAGTAAAAACGGTTGCGTCAGCAGCTGCACATTTACTGCAGCGGTTGACGGTTTTTGTTGAGGGAGCTCTACTGCGCCACGTGCGAAACCCGCGCAGCACAGCAAAGTGAACAGCAATGGCATTAGCTGAAGTTGCAACATCTTATCCCTTTACTTTGATCACTTTATCGGCCCAACGTACCGACTGCGCACGCCAGCTGGCCCAGCCAGCAGTCAGTTTGACCAGGCCCCAGTATGTTAACGGCACCAACACCAAACTGGTCAGGGTGGAAAACAGCAAACCACCGATAATGGCAATCGCCATAGGCGCATAACTTGGCCCATCACCACCAATTTGAGTACCGCCCATTGCCAGTGGTAATAACCCCAAAACCGTAGTGGCCACCGTCATTAAAATAGGCCTTAAGCGTGACTCACTGGCACTGATAATCAGTTCACGCAGCGGTGTGTCGGGCATGAGCTGACGGTCTTGATTAATGCGATCAACCAGCACTATACCGTTATTCACGACGATACCCATCAATACCAGCATGCCGATCATGCCCATAATCCCCATGCTGGTGCCGGTAAACAGGAAGGTCCAGAATACCCCTACCAGTGAAAATAGCAGGGAGCCGATCACCGCCGTTGGCAGCAGTAACGATTCAAACAGCGCAGCCATCACAATATAAATCATCGCCACCGCCAGCAGCATATTTACCAGCATAACCTGCTGCGATTCATCCTGACGCTGGAAGCTTCCTTGAAATGACCAGCGATAGCCGGGCGGCAGTGCTAACTGGTCCATCACCTGTTTGATATCCTCCCGGGCTTTATCCATTTGGTAGTCTTTAGCCAGGTTCATTCGAATGGCGATGCCGGTTTGCCGGTCAAAGCGGCGGATCTGATCTAACCTGGGCGCAAAGCTTAAGCTGGCCAGTTGTGCCAGGCTAATCACCACACCGTCTTTGGTTAGAATGGGCAAGGCCGCCAGCTCAGTTTGTGACTGACTGATGCGCTCGTCATACAGTACCCGCATTAACAGCTCGCCCTGCTCCGGGCTGCGATAAGTACGCAGGTTAGTGCCACGAAGCGCCAGTGCCACCGCACCGGCAACCTGCTGCGCACTTAAGCCATGGCGCTGCAGCTGTTCGCCGTCCAGCCGTATTTGCAGCTCTTGCTGGCCACGGGCAATTTCTGAGCTGACATCCTCCAGGCCTTGAATACCCGCCAGCATCGGCTCAATGTCTTCTGCCAGCTTTAACAGCACCTCGGTTGAGCTACCCAGTAAATGCACCTGCATACCGCCGTTATTGCCCCAGCCAAAAGACGGCTTGGAGCGCACCAATTCCGGCCAGTCTTTGCGAATGGCGTCTTTTAGCACCGCCAGTGGCTGGCTAAGCTGCGGCTTTAAAATAATGATCGACATGGCATAACCGGCGCGGTAATAGCTGTACACCGATTCAATATCAAACTTATCTTTATTAGCATACAAGAACGCTTCCATGCTGCTGACTTCGGCTTCCACTTCACTGAGCGCATAGTTACCCTGCACATTGTAATTGAGAAATAGCCGGTCTCTGTCTTCGTTATCCTCATCACCGCCCGACACCATACCGATTGGAATAACAATGCTGACCAGCAACAGCACAGCAACAAAGGCTGACCAACGCGGGTGGTACATCACCATACTTAAGGCTTTACGATAGCCGCGCTCGGCTTTACCAGCCTGCACCGTTTGCGTAGGTTGCATATTCAGCTTGGTGGTTAACAGCGGAATAAGCGTGAGCGACATCAGTAAGCTGACCGCCAAACATAAACAAATGGCTATCGCCACATGCTCTAAAAAGATGGTCAGCTCCATTTTTTGCCCGACAATATTGGGCAAGAATACGATTGCCGTAGTGGCAGTGCCAGCCACCACCGCCAGGCTAACCCGACGCACACCACGGGCGGTAGCGGCTTTAATATCACCGCCCAGCGCCCGCTCTCGGAAGATACTCTCGGTAACCACAACGGCATTATCTACCAGCATACCAATAGCCAGCATCAGGCCCATCATACTTAAGATATTCAGGCTGTAATCCAGGAAGTACATCACGCCTAAAGCGATACAAATCGATACTGGCACTGCTAACACCACCACCATAGTGGTACCAATATGACGTAAAAACAGATACAACACCGCAAAAGACAGCAAAGCACCGACGCCACCGGCGCTTAACAGATCAGATAGCGAGGTGGTTACGCCGTCGGCCATATCGTCCATGATATATAAACTGATGCCGTTAAACGCCGGATCTTTATCGGCGGCTTCTACCACTGCCAGCGCGGCTTTGGCCACCTCGACCAAATTGGCGCCCGATTCTTTAAACACATTCATGCCTACAGCATAGGTTTGGTCCAGATGACGGCCATCTTCGCGCTTAGGCAGCTCCAACTGTACTGTGGCGACTTCACGTAAGCTTAAGCCCGGGCGCAGTGGCAAGGCAGCAATTTGCTCAAGTTGCTGATACTCGCCCACCGGCTTTACCAGTATACTGGTTTCGCTGTTGCGCAGCTCCCCTGCCGTCATGGCAAAGTTATTCGCTTTAAGCGCCTGTACGATCGTTTGTGCATCGATATTCAGCGCACGCATTTTGTCCGGGTTTAGCCGGATAATCACCTGACGTTTTTCTACGCCATACAGCTCCACTTTCGACACACCAGCCACCCGCTCCAGCGGCCGCTTTATTTGCCGCTCCAGCAAATCATAGGCCATGGCTAAGTCGCGCTCGCTGGAAATGCGCAGCTGAAAAATCGGCATATCATTGGTATTAAACTGAAACACCAGCACCCGTTCCACGTCATCCGGCAGCAAATGGCGGATACTGTCCAGCCGCTCACGCACTTCGATGCTTTTGCTGTTGATGTTCTCTTCCCAGTTAAACTCCAGCGAAATCTCACTGTTGTTTTCATTGGACCAGGAGCGCATTTCTTTTACGCCGGTCACGGTTGCTAAAGCTTCTTCTACCGGGCGGGTAATAAGCCGCTCTATTTCTGTCGGCGTGGCATTGTTGTACGGCACATTGATAAAAATTTGCGGTATATCGATGCCGGGAAATTTTTCCAGTGGCAGCATACGGCTGGCAATAATGCCAAACACCAGCATCGACAAAAACAGCATACAAATCGTCACCGGCCGGCTTAGCGCAACACGGGTTAACCAAAGAGGTTGCTGGCTCATACACCTACCTCCTCTGCGGCCGGGCTTTTGGGGTTATCACGGCTAACCAGCGCATACAACACCGGGATAAACAGCAGCGTAAGCAAGGTAGCCAGTGCCAAGCCAAAAATGACCGTTATCGCCATAGGTGCACGGATTTCACTGCCATCACCGGTGCCCAGCGCCATCGGCAGCAGGCCTAAAATGGTGGTTAAGGTGGTCATTAACACCGGGCGTAAACGGCTGGCACCGGCTTCAACAATAGCTTGCTTCAGTGCCAGGCCGTCATTGCGCAGCTGATTAATGCGGTCTATCAGTACGATGGCGTTATTTACCACTATACCGGCCAGCATAATCAGGCCAATAAACACGATGACCGATAAGCGGGTGTCGGTGAGCCACAGGCCTAAAATGGCACCGGCGCCGGCCAGTGGCACGGTAAATAAAATCAGCAGCGGTTGCAGCAGGTTTTCAAATTGCGACGCCATCACCAGATAAACCAAAAACACCGCCAGCAGCAGCGCCATGGTCAGTGAGGTATAAGCCCGCTGCATTTCTTCACTTTGGCCTACCACCGCAGCGGTTACACCATAAGGTAGCTTTTGCGCGGCTAGAATGCGCTCTGCTGCGCCAGTGGCTTGCTCTAAGTCGCCATAAGCCAGGTTTGCGCTAACCACCGCCACCCGCTGCTGACCAATACGGGTAATTTCGCTGGGACCGGTTTCACGTTTTATCTCGGCTACTGCCGATAACGGCAGCGGTTTGTCGCTTCCTGGGTTAATGATTAACTGCGCCAGTTGCTGCTCCGACTGCCGGTACTGCTCGGCTAAGCGCACACGAATATCGACTTTACGATCGTTTACCGAATACTGGCCGGCCAGCTCACCGCCGACATAGGCTGCAACCCGCTTGGCGACATCATGCGAAGTCAGACCCAGCTGAGATAACAAGCCATGATTAAAATACAGCGTAATTTCCGGCTGGCCAGGGCGCAGGCTGGTTTTCACATCACTGAATCGCTCTTCTGCTTCCAGTGCCAATAACAGGCTATCGGCGGCGGCTTTTAGCTGAGTCAGCTCATACCCCGACAGCTCAATTTCCAGCGGCGTGCTAAAGCTAAACAGCTGTGGCCGGTCTATTTTTACGCTGATATCCGGCTGCTGCGCCAGGTAGTCGCGCAGCACGCCAATCACCTGCTGCTCCTGCTCTGAGCTGCTACCAGGCTGCAACACCACATTTAACCGGCCCCAGTGGCTGCCGCCGATGCTGGGATCGACCGTCATCTGGGCACCTGTGCCGGCCTGAGCATAACTGCGTGTTACACCAGCCTGCTCGCCCGCAAGCACCGCCAGTTGGGTTAGCACCTTATCAGTTTGCTCAATAGCACTGCCAACAGGAAGCTGTATTTCAACAAAAAACTCACCCTGGCTCATGGCCGGGATCACATCGGCACCCAGCCGTGGCAATAAACTAAAACACAGCGCGGCGATGGTCAGTGTCAGGGTTAGCGTCAGGGCTTTTAGCTGCAAGGCACCGTTTAGCGTACGCCGATACAGAGCTTCCAGCCGGACTAACAACCATTGCACTGCCAGCAATAACGGCTTAAACAATAGCGCCAGCCCACGGCTAACCAGACGAAACAGCAGCGTCGCCACACTTAACAGCAGCAGTGCCAAACCACGCAGTGCTTTGCCCAGCATAAGCAGTGGCCAGGTGGGCCAGTAATACCAGCGGCGAACACCTGTCTCGGTCGGCGTTTGTAAGGCTGAAACATCAGAGGCGGTTTGGCTGCGCTCACGAGCGGCCATGGTTGGAATAAGCGTGAGTGCCACCACCAATGAAGCCAACAGCGCAAAAGTGACCGTTAACGCCTGATCGCGAAACAGCTGGCCGGCAATGCCTTCAACAAACACCAGTGGAAAGAACACCGCGACTGTGGTTAAGGTAGAAGCCGTAATGGCCATCGACACTTCACGGGTGCCGATTTTCGCCGCTTCAAACGCCGGTTTGCCCTGCTCTTTATGCCGGGCGATGTTTTCCAGCACCACGATGGCGTTATCGACCAGCAAGCCAACCGCCAGTGCAATACCGCCTAAACTCATCATATTCAGCGTAATGCCCTGACCGTACATCAGGTTAAAGGTGGCAATGACCGATACCGGAATAGAAATAGAGATAATCAGCGTCGCCCAGGCATTGCGTAAAAACAGATACAGCACCAGCATGGCCAGCATACCGCCGACCACAGCTGCCGATTTCACATCATCAATAGCTTGTTTTATAAATTCGGACTGATCATACACCAGGGTTAGGCGATAACCGGCCGGCAACGCTTTTTCCAACTGTGGCAGCTGCGCCAGCAGGGTTTGCGCCACCTGCACCGTATTAGCATCGCCTTCTTTATATATGGCCACTTCAATGGCTTCTTTGCCATCAATATAGGTAATGCTCTGGCGGTCGACAAAGCTGTCACGCACTTCGGCCACGTCTTTTAAGCGAATTTGGCTGCCGTTTACCTCGGCCAGGTATAAATTTTCAATCTGGCTTAAATCGGCAAACTGGTTAATGGTACGCACCAGATAATCGTAGCTGGGGGTTTCTAAGCGGCCACCGGCCTGATTCAGGTTTTCCTGGCGCAGACGGTCACTGATCTGGCTGATATCCAGCTGCAACTGGCTGAGCTTTTGCGGGTCGACCAGAATTTGAATTTCCTGGCTTAAGCCACCGTCTGGCCGTACGGCTGCAACGCCGGGTAAGGACTCCAGCGTGCGGCGTAAATCTTCTTCAGCAAAGGTGCGCAGACTAACCAATTGCGCCGGGCTTAACGCCTCACCGGCATTGTCACGGTTAAGTGCCAGCCGCACTATCGGGTCGTGGTTGGGGTTAAAACGCAGTAGCAGCGGCTTTTCAATTTCCAGCGGTAAAAACAACACATCCAGCTTTTCGCGCACTTCCAGCGCAGCCAAGTCCATGTCGGTGCCCCAGTCAAACTCCATC
Source organism: Pseudomonadota bacterium (assembly GCA_040752955.1). Lineage (GTDB taxonomy): Bacteria > Pseudomonadota > Gammaproteobacteria > Enterobacterales > Alteromonadaceae > Alishewanella. The sequence goes on along the minus strand of JBFMHG010000002.1, from coordinate 158,702 downwards.
ACCACATCAGAGCGGCCCGAGCGCGATACCGACATCACTTTGCGCACGCCTTTTACAATGCCGACGGCCTCTTCAATCGGCTTGCTCACCAGCTGCTCGACTTCTGCCGGCGCAGCGCCGACAAATTCGGTGCGCACGGTAAGTGATGGGTAAGATAAATCGGGTAGCAGGTTTACCGCCAAACGGCCTGCAGCGACCAGACCAAACAGCAAAATGCCGAGGGTAAACATCCAGATGGTAACGGGGCGGGCTACCGCGGTATCGACCAGCTTCATAGCGTCATATCCTGTGAACGTTGTTATTTTTGTTGTGTTAGCTGCGAGAAGTGTTCCGACAGACACCGGCTTACCCACGCCAACACGCCGTGAACCCTTCCTTGGGGGCGATTATGAACTTCATCCATGAAGTTCACCCCTCGGGCCAGCTTTGCTGTTCAAATTCGCTCCTGACGAATTTGTCAGCATCCTGGCCTGCAACGGTTGGCTTAGGGTAAGCCGGTGTCTATCTCGATTCAGTTATCAAAATTCGCGTGTGGTAACCACATTAACCAGTGCATCGTCTTTCAGCGCAGACTGGCCGGCAATTACCACTCTGTCACCCAAGGCTAAACCGGATAGCACTTCAACGGTATTGTCGGCCTGATAGCCCAGCTGTACCTGTTTACGGCTGACTTTTTGTTCAGCATCTATCACAAACACAGTTTGGCTGTTGTCGGTGCTCATCAGCGCCCGTTTCGGCAGCAATAAGGCATCGGCTTTTACATCAAACTGCAGCTGCACCTGGGCAAACATGCCGGGTTTTAACTGCTGGCTGTCATTGGCCACGCTCAGCACAGCGCGCACTGTGCCAGACTGTGCATCCACCACCGGCGCAATCCTTACCAGCGTAGCGCTTACCGGTGTCATGCCGGCAAACTGCAGCAAGGCGGTTTGGCCAAGGCGAGCCTGTGCTAACTGCTGTTCCGGTAAATGTACAACGGCTTCTAACTGTTGGTTTGATACCAGATGAAACAGAGACTGCACGGCATGCTGGTTTACCAACTGACCTACTTTGGCATAGCGGCGTGACACCACACCGTCAATCGGTGCCCGAATTTGGGTTTCCTTTACTGCCAGCTCGGCTAAATTCACGCTGGCCATTAAGGCATCATGTTGCCATTGCAGCTTTTCAAACACGTCGGCACTGATCAGTTTGCGCTGGTACATCTCTTCCATGCGCTTGAGCTCACTGTTCAGCCGGCTTAGTTCAGCTTTCTCTTTTTGCAGGCTGTATTGCTGACGCTCGTTATCCAGTACCGCCAGTAACTGGCCAGCCACTACTTTATCGCCCTCTTCCACCAGAATTTGCTGCACGATACCGGTGGCTTTACTGATCACTTCAGCTTCAGCGCAGGCTTCTAAGGTGGCGGTGGTGCGATAACTGCTGCTGATCTCACCCTGGCGTGTTAACACGGCTTCTACCGGTATGGCCACCACGGCTTCTGCTTTAGTGGCAGCGGTGGAGCTGTTGGCCTGGTTACAACCACTGACCAGCAGGCTGGCGATAATGGCAGCGGCGGCGGTCAGTTTAATGCGGTGTGAGGTTTTCATCATTCATCCTTTGGAAAACAAAAAACGGTGCAAGTTATCAGGCTTAATGCAGAGGCTATGCCAGCTAACAAAAACATTAATTCCTGAATATTTTCAACAACATAAAATATATTAAGCATTTTCAAGCCACCCAAACCCTGTTAAATTTGGTCAAATTCACTAATTAATGGTGATAAAGCTCATTCACGTACGACTAATCCACAACCTTTTACGCTCTAGAGTATGTACTCTAAGGTATGACCTCTTTATACTGGCGGCTTTTACATTCAACAGGGTATGTATATGTTTAGAAAAACCGCCGTGTCTTTAGCTATTATCGCCAGCCTTGCCAGTGTGTCGGCGCACGCTGAGGGCTATAAACTGTTTGAGCAATCGGTTAGCAGCATGGGCAATGCCTATGCCGGCCGTGGTGCCCAAATTACTGATGCCAGCCTGGTGCACTCTAACCCCGCGGCATTAACTCAATTAGACGGTGCCCAGCTATCGGCTGGTTTAAACCTGATCAGCGCGAAAACCAACTACCGTAATGCCAGTGCGCAAAATGCAAATGGTCAGTCTGTTGTTGGTCGTACACAAGGCGCAAATAGTTTGAATGAGCTGGTGCCTTTTGTGTTTTACACCGATAAAGTGACAGATCAATTAAGTTGGGGTATCGGTTTTTACGTGCCGTTTGGTTTGTCGTCAGACTATGACGATGACTTTGTCGGCCGTTACTTTGCCGATGAAACCGCAGTGCAGGTATTAAGCCTGCAACCGACGCTGGCGTATAAGCTAAATGACAACTGGTCGGTCGGCCTGGGTATTTCGTTAAACCGCGCTGAGGGCACCTTATCCAAATTCAAAGATCACAGTGGCTTATGTGAAGCTGGCCCTATGCTGGGCGCCATTTTTAATGACGCCATCTGCCAAAGCCATTATGAAGTAGAAGGCGATGATATCGCTTTTGGCTACACCCTGGGTATTCATGGCGAGCCGATTGCAGGCACCCGCTTAGCCTTTACCTGGCACTCGGCCGTTGACTACACCTTAAAAGGTGACTCGGTTATTACCAATACGCCCGTGACCAGTGCTAACGGCCTGCCTTACCTTGTGCCAGTGCCGGGCATGCCGCAATTACCGCTGTTAGATGCCCGCACCGGTAAATTGGCCAGTAATGACGTGCTGATTGAAAAAAGCCAGCTAGATTTAACCACACCCGCCACTGCCGCTTTTAGCCTGGATCAACAGCTGACAGAAGCCTTGTCGCTGCAGTTTAGTGCAGCCTGGACTCAGTGGAGCAAGTTTGAAAGCATTGATATTGTTAGCAATGATGCCAACCCCAGCATTTCACTGAACACCCAACGCGAGCCAAACCTGAATAGCGAGGGTTACATTGGCTATATTCCCGAATACTGGCATAACAGCTGGTCATTCGCGCTGGGGGCTACCTATGTTTATCAGCCGGATCTGACGCTAAAAACCGGTATAGCCTATGATGAAAACCCCATTAGCCAAAGCCATAAAACCGCGCGTATTCCGACCGATGACCGGGTGTGGTTAACCGTGGGTGCCACCTGGCAGTTTAACGAGCAGCTCAGCCTGGATTTTGCCTATGGCTACCTGTTTACCGGCGATGTGACGGTGGATGAGCGCGAGTACAATGTGCAGGACGAACCGTTGTACGACAGTGGTTTTCAGGGCCAGTACAGCAATAAAGGCCAGTTGTTAGCGATACAAGCCAACTATCGATTTTAATTTAGCTGTAATAGCTGGTGCGGCATACGCACCGGCTTACTCACACCAACACGCCGTAAATACCTCCCTGTAGGCTCGATTCAGGCATCCATGCCTTCAACGGTTGGTTTAGAGTAAGCCGATGCGTCTACTAAATCAGCTATATTCGCGTGCAGTTAATGCACTAAGGTCAGCTTGTAGCCTGACGGTGCTGCATCATCCTGCTCCGCCAACAGCATATAACGCTGCCCCGGTATTAATTGCAAGCTGTCGGTTTTATCCAGCAAGGTGGTGCTGCCATTTTCCGCTACATGCACCAGCGCAATAGCGTAGTAATCTTTTGGCAGGTTTATGCTCTGCTGCTTTTTAAACGCCAGGTTTTTTACGCTGTAGCGTGCATCAGCAATAGTTTCGTTTTCCCGCACAAAGTAAAACTGCAGCTTGTCAAAATCGCTGGCCAGGTTGGCGACAATTACATCGTGTGCCTGTACTTGCGGCGCGGCCGGCTCGTTAATGGCTAAGGCTTCTACCTGCTGCTGGGCATCGGCATACAGCAGCACGGCTTTGCTATCACCGGCACTGATGCTGAGCAGCGCGCTGTTTAACAGCAGCTGATTATCGCCATCACGCACTGACAAACTAAAATCACCTTTATTAAGTGGTAGGTAGTCGCTAAGCTCACCGGCGCTTAGGTTTGTAACCATGCTGTTATCCAGCGCCACGCTAACCTGCTCTGTCAGGCTGTTATACAAGCGAAACTGCGCCGGTGCATCGGCATGGCTGTAAGCGGTAACACTGGATGAGTGCAGCAGCAGATCTACCGACAACTGGCCTGCCACAGGGCCATGTTTGTCACGCACAATCAGTACATAATGACTGGCATAGGCAAAATTGACACTACGGGCGACAAACAGCGGTGTGTTGCTGCCGCTGCTGGTCAGATACAGATTAAATTTACCGATGTCCTTAGCTTCAGCCAAGGAGCTGATTTCGTGCAGTGCCAAACTGTCCAGCAACTGTGCATCGGCAAAGCCTTTATTTTCCGGGCTTAGGTAAACATCCAGTGCAGTTTGCTCGTCAGATAAATTCACCAAATGCAGCTTAAACTGCTTATCCAGGGTGTCTTCGCGCTTAAAGCTCAGGCTTAAATAATCGTACTGCTGTGCTTGTTCGGTTAGGATCAGCAGGGTTTTATCGCCCTCATTCAACGGCAATGTTTCTGTTAACAGCTCATCGGCAGAGCTGACATCGGTTAATGTCAGCTCGTAGCTGTTTACATCCAGCGACTGCACACTGGTGGCATCGCCAAAGGTGGCACTGCCCACAGCAATATCGCCGGCTTTGAGCGAGGTGTTACCGCTACTGGCAGCACCGTTATAAAACTGCAAATAGGTTTGCGCGCTACTGTCATCACTACTGCTACCACCACATGCTGTTAATACCATTGCGGCACAGGCCAGCAGCGCCATCTTGAACCCTGATTTCATTAAATGCTTCCTAAAGCTGGTTAATTCGCCGCTCAGGGTAAGGCAGCCACACTAACCTGGCTACGGCAAATAACCAATACAAACAGTTGGTTACCCTTAGTTACAAACACCATAGCTTTTATACACCTGTATACCTGGTCCAAGTGCGTTATTTAGCCGGGCGCCTAACAGACCGATTCAGTTAAGCCAAGGATTCTGCTACACTCTGCGCGCCTAATTTAACGCCTCAGAAGACATGACTATGACTCTTGCAACTCAGGTTCTGGCGGTCAACGACGACTTGCCTATCCGCACCCATTTGCCGGTCCATTCCGGTAAGGTACGCAGCGTGTACTGGTTAACCAGCGAAGACAGCGCCCGGCTGATCCGGCAGAAAAACTACCCGGTTGCCGCCGATACGCCGCTGGCTATTATGGTAATTAGCGATCGCATCTCTGCCTTTGATTGCATCTGGCATGGTGAACACGGTTTAAATGGCGTACCGGGCAAAGGCGCAGCGTTAAATGCAATATCTAACCACTGGTTCTCGCTGTTTAAACAGCACGGCCTGGCCGACAGCCATATTTTAGATATTCCGCACCCGCTGGTGTGGATAGTACAAAAAGCCCAGCCGGTAAAAATTGAAGCGATCGCCCGCCAGTATATTACCGGTTCAATGTGGCGCGCTTACAGCAAAGGTGAGCGCGAGTTTTGCGGCATTACCCTGCCTGAAGGGCTTAAAAAAGATCAAAAACTGCCAGAGATTTTAATTACCCCATCCACCAAAGGCATTTTAACCGGCCTGGACGGCGTGCCCGAGGCTGATGATGTGAATATTTCCCGTGCCGATATTGAGCGTCACAGCGCTGCCTTTGGCTTTGAGCAAGCTTCCGACATCGACTTATACGAAACACTGTTAAAACAAGGCTTTGGCGTAATTAGCGATGCCCTGGCTAAGCTGGATCAGATTTTTGTTGATACCAAATTTGAATTTGGCTACGTCAAAGATGCCACTGGCCAAAGCAAACTGATTTATATGGATGAAGTGGGCACGCCAGATAGCTCGCGTATTTGGGATGGTGAAAGCTGGCGCAGTGGCAAAATTGTCGAGCAGTCAAAAGAAGGTTTCAGGCAGTGGCTGCTAACTAACTTCCCTGAGCCAGATATTCTGCTAAATAAAGACCGTATGCCAGAGCGTGCCGCCCTGGCGCGCGACAATGCGCTGCCAACAGAGGTGATGATGGATATCTCACGCACCTATTTAGGCATCGCTGAAAAAGTGATTGGCAAAAAAATTGAGCTGTCGGCCAACCCGAAAGCCGAGATTATCGAGGTGTTAGATAAGGAGTACGGGTTAATTAACCGCTAGGCACTCAATTGTCGAAACTCAACACTAAGCACTTAACACTCAGCACTCAGAGACAACAAAGCCCGCATCGCGGGCTTTGTTGTCTCTGTTACAACGTTTTGGTCATAAAGTATTTCGCCCCGCCAGCAAAGGGGTAATCCTGCTGCACCCACTGTACCTGATAGCCATGACGCAGATAAAACGGCTTGGCCTGAAACTCCAGCGTATCTAGCAGCACAAACTTGCAACCGCGCCTTTTGGCTATCTGCTCAGCTTCATTAAGCATGGCACTGCCTAAGCCTTTGCCGCGCTCTAGCTCAGCCAGCCAAAACGACTCTAAATAAAACCAGTTACCAAAGGTGCGCCCGGCCAGCATAGCAATCAGCTCGCCACGGCTATTGAGCTTTTTTAAACCCAAGCCCTGCCGTTTGCTGGCATCCCAGTGTTTGGCATTAAACTGCGCAATTTTTTGTTTGGCTTGCTCAGCAAAGTCGCTGCTGTTATCGGCGATAAAATCTGACATCTAAACCCACCCGCTGTTGGCTGATGTGTCAGTGTAATCAGCGCTTGCCTGATGGCACAAGCCATTGACGCCAGCAGCAGGCAAAAATAAAGGCCGCCGCAGCGACCTTTATCTTTTCCACCAGCGGGTGCGTTATAGCTTCTCCAGCTTGATATCACCACTTACTGTGGTTAGCTCCACGCTGCCATCACCACTACCCAGGGTGAATTGCAGACTGCGTGAAGGGCCGTATTTCGCTTTGCTGGCTTTATCACTACTAAGCTTGTTATCGATACTGCCACCGGCTGAGGCTTTCATATCAAAGCGCGCATTGATACTGCTATCCAGTTTAAGTTCAATATCACCACTTACGCTACTGCCACTGATACGCGGTGCAGTACTGTCACGCAACGCCACATCAATCTCGCCGTTTACCGTGCTCAGTTTCAGCTGTGTGGTGCCGCTTAGTTTAATATCGGCATCACCGTTTACCGTGCTGACACTTACCTCATCGGCGTTGCTGCTGGCTCCAATCTCGCCGTTCACCACCTCATAACTTACCCGACCGCTGGAACCGGTATCTTCGATTTCGCCATTTACTGAACTTAGCTCAATGCGGCCACTGGCACCGCTGAGTTTAATTTCACCATTAACCGTGCTTAACTTGACGCTGTTACGTAAATCGGTGGCGGTAATCTCGCCATTTACCGTGCCAATTTGGCTGCTGCCGTGAATACCACTAACACTGACATTACCATTCACGCCTTTAAACTCGACGCTAGCCCCGACTGGCACTTCAAAGCTAAGCTGAGCAGCATTGCTTTTGTCATTCCAGTTGTAATTCACCTGGCGCGGCATGGTCATTTCAAAACGGGTAAAACCATCTTTGCTGTCAAACTCATAGCCGGTGGCTTTTTCATCCAGTTTGCCACTAACGCTAAAGCTGTTACCGTCGACGGCTTTAATGGTTATTTCACCACTCATCACCTCAAGATAGATTTTTTCATTCGCTGATACGCTCGCGCGCTCATTCACTGCAATACGCGGGTCGGCGATCGCCAGTTGGCTGACAGCCAACAATACTAATCCTGCCAGACCGGTAAACCGGGTTTTGGTTGCTGTTTGCATACGACTCTCCTAACTGATAACTAAAGGTTGTTGCAGCGTGGCTTGCTGAATATAGCTAAGCTGCTGTTGATATAACTGTTGCAGCTTCGCGAGTAGCTGCGGTTCATCCGGATAAAATTGCAGAGCCTGGCGCACCTGAGCGATGGCCTGATCCCAAATCTGTAATTGCTGCTGCCAGTTGTCAAAACCTTCTGCCACTGCCACCACCTGGCTTAGCTGCTGCGCTTTTTGTTGCTCATACACCTGCAGCAACATTAGCTCGGCAGTTGGCATAGCAGCGCTATGCTCGTTTGCGGGTGGCAGCAGCACTAGCTGCCAACTGATTAAACCCACCAGTAATAGCGCGGCGGCGCTGGCCCAATAAGCCAAGATCGGTCTCGCTTTTTGCTGCTCTGGCAAGCGACTGACAATGTCCAGCCATAAGTCGCGCTCTGGCGCGATACTGTTCGTTAAGCCGCGGATAGCATTATCTAATTGCTGTTCATTCATCAGCTAACCACTCCTGTAATAATTGTCTGGCCCGAAAATACTGCGCTTTAGAAGTGCCCTCTGCTATGCCCAGCAAACCGGCAATTTCCTGATGCTGATAGCCTTCCAGCGCAAACAGCACAAATACGGCTCTGGCCTGCGCCGGTAAACGTTGTATCGCTTGCTCCAGTGGTGCCTGCTCACTGGCGCACGCCACACTGGGTTCAGCAAGTGTGATCTCATCGCTGCTGTCGGTCAGGCGCAGATATTTATCTTGTCGCCAGCTATCAATAGCGGTGCGGGTTGCTATGCTGTGCAGCCAGGTGGCAAAGCTGCTGTCACCGCGAAACTGTGGTAACTGCTGCCATACCTTAATAAACACTTCCTGGCTGGTGTCTTCTGCTTTTTGCCTGTTGGCTAAAAGCCGCCAGCAAATAGCATAAACCCGGCCGATAAACTGCTGATACAGAATATAAAATGCTTGCTTATCGCCCTGTTGTGCCGCCGTTATGGCCTGCAACTGCTCCGTTGTCATAACTGCCCTTACTGGCCGGTGTTTTGCGTTATTGTAGGGTTAGTCGTATGCGGGTCGCCAAGGGTTTAATTCAAGATAATTTTTTTTGCAAGAAAAGCGGGAGCCAGGCTCCCGTCACTACAGTGGTGAAATAATCCAGGAAGGAAGGTGTAACGGCCACCATTATCTTAGGTGTTTATGGCAGTTGTATGACACCCCTTGCGCTACATCAAAAACCATTCAGCTATTGCACAGAAAAAAGCCGGACAAATGTCCGGCCAAAATATCACTAACAAGTTAAGTACAATCAAGCACTAGGAGGAACAGATCTGCACTTGCAGACCTGATTTAGTATGCCGGCAAAGTGTGACAACCAGATGATTTTTCTGCGTCATATCGGTTACCATGTCATTCTTTTTTGACTGAAATGGCAGTATGAGCACCAAGCCACAGCAGCGATTAGCAAAATATATTGCGATGTCTGGTCATTGCTCGCGCCGGGCGGCAGAGCGGCTTATCACTCAAGGCCGGGTAAGTGTGAATGACATTTTGGCCAAACATACCGATACTGTCAGTAATGATGATGTTGTGATGATTGACCAGGTGACGCTGGTACCGACAAGTACGTTGCAATATCTGGCTTATCACAAACCTGTGGCAGTCGATTGCAATAACAGACCAGAGGATCCATCCAGTCTTTATCAGGTGCTACGCACCTTACCACAACGCCTATTTGCCGTTGGTCGCTTAGATAAAGACTCGTCGGGTTTATTGTTACTAACAAATGATGGCGACCTGTGTCAGCGCCTTATGCACCCAAGCTTTTATCATGAAAAAGCCTATCAGGTACAAACCGACAAGACATTAACCGCAGAACATATTGAGAAGTTAGCCTCTGGCGTAAGCTGGCAGTTGGGCACGACGCAATACCACTCCCGGCCCTGCCCTGTGATACAAACCGGTGAACACATTTTTGATATCACGCTAACCCAAGGCCTACATCGACAAATTCGTTATATGTGCAAAGCAGTGGGCTTAAAGGTGCTCAAACTGCAGCGTTATCGCATTCATAACCTGCTGCTTGGCGATCTGGCTGCGGGTGAGCTGCGGGATCTTCGCGCAGACGAACTATCCACGCTGCTTGCGCTTAGCGATAACATACAGCCAAAGGCATAGCATCAGCGTAACGCCGTACATCAATAAAGCGCCAACAACTACACCACGCCAGTGCAACCACTGCCAAAACGGTTGCAGATACAAACTGCCGGTACTGGCACCGACATAATAAAACACCAGATATAGTGCACTGGCACTGGCTTTGGCTTTTTCTGCACACTGTGTTACCCAGCTGCTAGCCAGTGAGTGGGTGAGAAAAAAACCAAAGGCATTAATAAAAAAACCACTGACAATAAACCAAAGCTGGCTACTTAACGTTAAGCAGGTACCTAGCATTAAAATGATGACGCCAAGCGCCATACCCAGAGGCACCTGCATGCGCTGCGCTAATTTACCGGATAAGGCAGAACCTATGGTGCCGGTAAAATAACTGACAAACAGCAAGCCAATCCAGAAACTGGAGAGCTGATAAGGTGCATCTGACAGTACAAAAGCGATATAGGTGTATTGATTGAGAAATATAAAAAAGTTTAAGCCACCAATCAGGTAAGTCAGCAGTAGTAACGGCTGGCGCAGATGAAACAGATTATTGCTAACGGCATCGGCTATACGAAAAGGCTTAGCATTAAAACGGGCAGCAACAGGTAAATCACGCCAGATAAGGTAACAGCTTATTACGCCTAATAGCGTCATAGGCCAGAACACCCATTGCCAATGGCCAATATCAGCCAAAGCGCCGGCCATCAGCCTCCCGCTAATACCGCCCAGCGAATTGGCACTGATGTAATACCCCACCGCCGCGACCAGCGCTGGCTTGCTGTACTCCTCGCCCATATAGGCGATAGCGATTGCTGGCAGGCCGCCAAGAAAGAAACCTTGTAACGAGCGAAACAATATTAACGAGCTGAAACTTTCAACCTGGGTCAGCGCTAATGTAGACAGCGTCATACCACACAGCGTTACCAGCAATAAGGTTTTTCGACCCCAAGCGTCAGACAGGGCCGCATAGATCAGTAACGATACACCAAGACATAAGGTACCTGCAGCATAGGCCCAGTTTGTTTGCAAAGGGGTAAGCGCAAATTCCCGGCTTAAAACCGGCAGCAACGGTTGGAGTAGATGCAAATTGGCAAATACCACCACAGCAGCCAAACATAATGCGAAGGTGGCGCGATAAAATGCCGGACTTTTATACTCTATCAACGCAGCACAGCCTCTGTTTACAATGGCCGCATTATAAACGAAGCCAACGTCAATTAAGTGCTTCAGCACAATAAAAAAGCGGCACTCAGGCCGCTTTTTGTATCATGTGTTAGGCTATCAGAACTTCAGGCTGTAACGTACACCAAACTCACTGGCATCATTGCTCATAATACGCAGAATATAGTCGCCGGTATTTAAGCGGGCGTTGTCATAACGCTTATCAAAAATATTCTGGCCATACAGCGCTACTGTCCAATGGGCATCGGCAGGCACATAGCTGATATCCATATTAACTAGTTCACGGTTATCAATCAGTGTTAAGCGGCCTGGATCAGAACTTGGCTCACCGTACATCTCACCGCGGTAGGAGTAGTCGATACGCGTGGTTATCATGCTGCCATTTTCCAGCACAAATTCATAAGATGGGCTGATAGAGGCTGTCAGCTCTGGTGTTAATGGCGCTACCGGTTTCACGCAATCCTGCTCATCCACATCAACATCGATATAACCTAAGCTGGTATGCAATTTAAAGCCATCGGTAACGTAAACCGTGCTTTCCCACTCAACTCCACGAGAGCGCTGTTTTACCACCAGATTGGTGGTATTAAAACCGCCCACTGCCGTTGTACTCACCTGATAGGGTAAATCATCATATTCGGTATTAAATAACGCGATACTCATGCTGATATCGCTGGTTACCTGGCCTTTTAAACCAACTTCGTAGTTAACTGCAGTAATGTTATCCGACGCTACAAAACACGCTGGGTTGCCGAATAAACAGTAAGGCCGCGCCGGGAACTGTCCTGACTGATAACCACTTTGAACGCTACCATACAGGTTCATGCCATTGTCCAGGCGATAATTTGCCGACAAATCAAAGCTTACCTGGCTCCAATCATCTTCTGCGGCAAAAGGACCAATACCGACATTTGCCACCGCCGATTTTTTATCTTTGTTATAACGCACACCACCAGCGACACGCAGATCATCGGTCAGGTTATAGCCTACATTGACAAACACCGCGCGACTGGTTGCCTCTTGATCCAGTTCTAACAGGTTTGCACCAGCATTAAAGCGGGAATCCTCGCCCTGACGGTTGCGGCCTTCTTCATTAAACCAATACAAGCCAGAGACAAAATCAAAGTCGCCAAAGTAACCGTTTAACTGCAGCTCGGCTGACGTTTGATCGGCTTCACCCCGCTCTGGATAATGGTCTAGCGCGTAAATAGTGCCGTCATCATCCAGGCCGGCTTTGTACTCAGACGAGCGACGGCTGATAATAGCGCGGGTAGATAAGTTATCACTAAAGTTCCAATCTGCGGTTAACGAAATGCCATCAGCCTGATTGCTTACTTCGGTAACTTCTTTGGTGCCGGTAGCGTTGTCATAGGGATTAGCCGCGACATCGGTATTGCGCAGTGGGCCAGATGGCAATGGCGAGCCAAACCGCTCACCGGTGTAGTAGGCACCCGTTGGCACTTCGTCAATTAATGTCGTGTAAGGCCGCAACCCACCTTCACCATCGTTTGCATCGGCCGTCAGTACCAGGCTAAAGTCTTTGTTCGGTGCAAATTTTACCGACAAACGACCATACGTATCTTCTGTTTCACCGACGTCATATTTTGCATCAGGTACGTTAATAAACTTACCCAAGCCATCGCGCTTGTTGTAACCAGCATTGACGTTAAATGACACTTCATCTGTCAGGCCTGCATTAACAAACACATCGCCTTTAACGCGGCCACGGCTACCGGCTTGTAACGTTACCTTTCGTAAAGTGGTTTGATCCGGCTGCTTGGTAATAATATTTATCGCACCACCAATAGAGTTACGGCCATAGAGTGTGCCTTGTGGGCCGCGCAATACTTCAACACGTTCGATATTATTCAGGTTCCAGTTTTGCCCAACCTGACGGCCAAGGTATACCCCATCGACATAAACGCTAACACCAGGATCAGTCGTGATCAGGTGATCCTGCAAACCAATGCCGCGGATGAACGGGTTAGCCGATGAAGTATGGCCTGCGGAGAAACCGGTAACGTTAAGGTTTGGCACAAACTTACCCACATCGGTTAAATCTGTAATGCCCTGCTCAGCCAGCGCATCACCGCTAAAAGCGCTGATCGCCACCGGCACTTCATAAATTACCTGCGCCCGTTTGGTTGCGGTAACGGTGATTTTTTCTATTTTGCTTGTATCTTCAGCACTCTCAGTAGCTTGTTGCGCCAGCACAGAGCCAGACAGCACACCACTTAAAGCAAGGGTTAATAAACTTAGCGACGTAGTCAGTTTGTGTACTGAATTGTTGTTTTTGCTATTCAATGTCGTCTCTCCACAAAACATTTCACCGGGCTGCTTCCCAGCGTCGCAATAGTATATCTGATCGTGCTAACACGCTAAGCAGCCAAGGTTATCTTTTTATGTGTTTAAATCTGTATCTATTCAGCATTAAAAAATATTTTCAGCACCACCTAAAGTTTTAACCTCTGCTGCCGATATCCGCGAAACGACTATACTTATGCACGTTATTTCGGTGCCAGTCATGTCGGCCAGAATCAGGAGCAGCATCATGGCGATATCTTCCTCAAATACATCCGCCGGCAGCATAGCGGTAAACCAGCCCGCCAAAAGTAATAATGCACCAGCAAAATCAGACGATCCTCGTAATGTAAGAGAGCAAGCCCGACAGGCACAAAATACGGCCATTTTAAAAGCCAATGAGCAGGTGTCACTACGCAGCAATAATGACTCGTTAAGCCTGCTATACAAAACCGCACTGGAAGGCATTAATGCCGAGCTTGAGCCTGTGATGGGCGAAAACGCTGCGCAAAAGATTTACGACAGCGGCATAGATACCTCGCCAGAGGCTACAGCAGAGCGGATTGTGTCTTTTGCCACGGGCTTTTATGGCCGCTATAAAGAGCTAAATCCGGGTAAAAGTGAAGAAGAAAACCTGAACAACTTTCTTAACATTATCGGTGGCGGTATCGATAAAGGTTTTGCCGATGCTAAAGATATATTAAAAGGCTTAAAAGTGTATGAAGGCGAAGTAGAAAGCGGAGTTGATAAAACCTATAGCCTGGTGCTGCAAGGGCTAAATAACTTCCGCGAGAAAATGCTCGAGCTTGCGGCTAATAATCAAGACGCTGACACTACAAGCAATGTCAGCAACACCAGCACGGTTTAAACCGTGCTGTGCTCTTTTGCCTTGTCGGCCGTTTCGCCATTATTTAGCCGGGTGACCAGCAGCTGGTCAATCTTGTAGCTGTCGATATCTACCACCTCAAACTTGTAGCCGCCGTGCAGCACAAAGTCGGTGCGTTTCGGAATTTTGCGCAGGCTGTACATCATAAAGCCAGCTATGGTTTCGTAGTTTTCCGGGCTGGGAAAACTGTCGATATCCAGCACCCGCATCACATCCTGCAACGGCGTTAAACCCTCCACCAGCCAGGAGTTGGCATCGCGCGCCACAATTTGCTCTTCTTCGGAGCTGACCAGCTCGCCCATCACAATACTCATTACGTCTTTAAGCGTAATGATGCCCACCACCAGCGCGTACTCGTTCATAATGATGGCAAAATCGACACCGGCCGACTTAAAGTGTTCAAGCACCTCATACAACGACAAGGTATCGGGAATGATCAGCGGCGAGCGCACTATGCCTTCTTTTTTCAGTGAAATCGGTTGGTTATGCAGTACCTGCATCAGAATATCGCGGGTATCGACATAGCCCACGACTTTATCCAGCACACCATCCACGACCAAAAACTTGGCATGCGGGTGTTCCGCCAGCTTGGTTTTAATATTGTCCTGTGTTTCATCCAGAGTGAAAAAGATCAGGCTTTCACGCGCCGTCATGGCCGATGTTACCGTGCGCGATTCCATATCAAACACATTTTCCAGCAGCTGATGTTCATGCTCTTGCAGCACCCCGGCCTGGGCACCAGCTTCCATCATGGCAATAATATCGTCTGGCGTAATGTCATCTTTTCGCATGGTTGGCACGTTAAACAGGCTGAAAAACCAGTTAGCCAGGCCGTTAAACAACCAGACAAAGGGCTTTAACAGCGTGATTAATAGCAGCATAGGGTTTACCACACGGGTGGCAATTTTCTCCGGTGCTATCATTGCCAGCCGTTTGGGCATTAAATCGGCGAATAAAATAAATAATGAGGTGACAAAAAATACCGACAAAGCAAAACCGGCACTGCCCACCCAGTCACCGCTAAACATCAGTGCCAGTAAGGCACTAAAATAAGGCGTAAAGGCCGACTCACCCAAAATACCACCTAAAATAGCCACCGCATTTAAGCCAATTTGCACTATGGTAAAAAAATTGCCCGGATGCTCTTGTAGCGCCAGCACCTTTTCAGCGTTGGCATTACCTTCACTGGCCATCAGCCGCAAGCGCATTTTGCGCGATGCCGCCAGCGCAATTTCAGATACTGAAAAAAACGCGCTGCCCGCCACTAATAACAGCATTAGCAACATATATTCCAGCGTGGTCATATTTACTCCCATAATACTGCGCCGCCAAAGCGGCTGATATCAGCTGCCAGTATAGCGCTGTTAGATGACGAAACCTGCTAAGGTGCTGAAAATATTCAGCGAAAAAATATCGTCTGCCCATCGCAATAACCTAAAGCCACACTATACTTCAGACGATAATCCCACCCTGCCCCGGAGGCACTATGAAAACTTTGTTCGTTCCCGTTATGGCGTTATTGCTAAGCGCACCAGCGCTGGCTGATGACCAGTTATTTAGCAGTATCTGCGGTTATGTAAAAGACGACAACCGGAATCAACTGCGTAAAACCCTGACCGATAACAAGCTAAACGTCCGTAAAATCTTTGACAGCCTAAAATGTGACAACGAAAACCTGCTGCAATTTGCCGTTCGCAGTGATGCCTACGAGTCCGGTACTTTTATCATCAAGCAAATGCCGGCAAAAACCCTGGCCGAGTTTGATTATGACAGCTGGGCAAACAGTAACGGCTTTAGCGCTTCGCCCTTGGTAAACGAAATACGCGCCCGTATTGGCCAGTAATAAACGTGTTGTCATAAAAGTTATGGCTGCAAAGATGACATATTGCAGCCGTAACGCTAGCTTTCGGCGAGTCAGATTAGCGCAAAGGCCAGCGCCAGGCTACGGCCGCTTAATACCAGGCTTATCAACAGCACTATGCTACCCAGTACATTCTGCCAACGGTTGTTTTTGTATTGCCCCAGCACTGCATGGTTCATCGCCAGTAATAAGCAACAGCAAATCAGCGGCAGTAAAATGCCATTCGCCACCTGCGCGAACCAAATCACCTGCACAGGACGAATACCCAGTGATGCCAACAGCACACCGCAAATGATAATAAGCAGCCAGGTTAAACGAAACAGCGGCTGGGTCAAATCCAGCGGCTTACCTAAAATGCCCGCCAACGCATAGGCGGCGGCTAAAGGTGCGGTAATGGCCGATGATAAGCCCGCCGCCAGCAAACCCAATGCTAAACACCAGGTAGCGGCATTACCAAATAACGGCATTAAACTCTGTGCCAACTGACTAACATTCTCCAGTTGCTGGCCGCTGCCAAAAAAGGCCGCAGCCGCAGTGGACACGATGGCAATGGAGATCAGACCGCCAAGCGGTATCGCCATTGCAATATCAGCCCGTGCAGCGCTAAGTGCCATTGGCGTATCAAGCCGCGCTTTGGGCCACTTTTGCGCCGCGCTGGCAGCATGCAAAAATAACGAGTACGGCACCACGGTTGTGCCAATCAACGCAATCACGGTTAATGTCGCCCCAGCAGGCAGCTGCGGCACCAACATTCCCTTAAGCAAGGCCATAACATCTGGCTTAGTCAGCGCCATAGTGCCAATAAAAGCCAGGCTCATCAGTAGTACCAACACAATTAAACAGCGCTCTATCCACTGATAACGGCCAAACCACAGCACTGTTGCGGCGATAACACCCAGCAGCAGTGCCCACAGGTTAAGGCCGCTGGCCTGCTGCCAATGGCGGATAACACTAACATGACCAAACAGCGCGTCGGCGCCCAGCGCTGCGCCGCTGATATTGCCGCCCTGATAAGCGCTATTGCCAATGACAATAGCAGCAATAACTAACAGCAACAGCGGCCAGCGCAGCAGCGGTTGAGTCACCAAAGTGCGCAGGTTTTCACCCAGGCCCTGGCCGGTGACGATGCCTAATCGCGCCGCCATTTCCTGCAAAATCATGGTCGCAAATACCGAAAATAGCAGCGCCCACAACAAGGCATAGCCAAAGTTGGCGCCAGCCAGCGACGCGGTGATCACCGTGCCGGGGCCAATAAAGGCAGCGGTTACCAGTGCTGCCGGGCCAAAACGGGAAGTATTTTTCATTAACGGGTCGTTAGGTGAGAGCAGATGGCGCTACCTTAGCATAAGGTAGCGCCCCTGGTTCAAGTGGTGCAGCTATGGTTTACAGTAGGTTTTCGCTGGTATCCAGCTGTTCGCGGCGGTGCTGCTGGGCAATCTCCTCGGCTAACTGCTGCTTAGTGCGCGTTTCGCGCAGGCGTCGCTCGGTTAACCAGAAGAAAAACAGCGGCACCACAAACACCGCCAGGAAGGTGGCTGCCATCATACCGCCCATGACACCGGTACCAACACTGTGGCGCGCACCAGCGCCGGCGCCGCTACTGAGCGCCAGTGGTACTACACCTAAAATAAATGCCAATGAGGTCATAATAATGGGCCTAAACCGTAAGCGTGCCGCCTCCAGCGCGGCAGTGCCGGTGCTCCAGCCCTGCTGAGTTTTCATCAGCGCATATTCGACAATTAAGATGGCATTTTTCGCCGCTAAGCCTAATAAAGTCACCAAACCAATCTGGAAGTACACATCATTGGTTAAACCGGCGATCCATACCGCCACCAGCGCACCGAAGATACCAAACGGCATGGCCAGCAGCACCGATAACGGCAGCGACCATTTTTCATACAAGGCCGCCAGAATTAAAAACACCATCACCACCGCCATACCCAGCGCCATGCCTGTGGTACCGCCACTGCGTTTTTCTTGAAAAGCACTGCCGGTCCAGTCGTAGCTGATATCCGGCGGCAACACCGTATTGGCCAGCCGTTCTATTTCCGCAATCGCCTGGCCCGAGCTGTAACCCTGCGCGGCGTTACCGAGCAGTTTTACCGCCGGCAGGTTGTTGTAGCGCTCCATATTATCCGGGCCAGAGCTGTACTGGATGTTGGCAATCGCCGACAACGGCACCATCTCGCCAGTGCTGCTTTTAACGTAGATATGCTTAATGTCATCCGGCTGCATGCGGTAACCAGCATCGGCTGACATCAGTACCTGCCAGGCCCGGCCATACTTATTAAAGTCATTAACATAATAAGTACCCAGGGTGCCAGCCAGCGTATTAAAGGCATCGCTTACCGGTACGCCTAATGCCTTGGCGCGCTCGCGGTCTAAATCGACTTTTAACTGCGGTGTATTAGGCCGCCACAGCGTTTGCACGCCGGCTAAAATCGGGCTTTGTGCCGCCGCGCCCTGCATTATGCCCATGGCTTCGGCCAGTTTTTCCGGCCCGCCGTCACCACGGTTTTGCAGGTAAAACTCAAAGCCCCCGGTATTACCCAGGCCAAAAATCGGCGGCGGGTTAAACGCCAGCACCAGGGCTTCATTAATATGGCCGGTTTTCATAAACAGCTCGTTAACTAAATCGCTGGCGTTGATATCGCGCTCGTCCCAGTCCTGCTGCGTCACAAAGATGGTAGCAGCGCTGTTTTTATAACCGCCGCCGATAAAGTCAAAGCCGGCAAAGCTGACAATATCTTTATTGGCCGGGTTAGAGCGGATAGCGGCAATCACTTCATCGGTAACCCGCTGGGTGCGCTCGAGTGAGGCGCCATCAGGCAAGAAGATCGCCGCTATATAAAAGCCCTGATCTTCATCCGGCACCAAGGAACCTGGCGTAGCGCGCCACAGGCCGGCGGTAATAAAAATCATCCCTGCCACTAATAAAAGTGCAAGCAAACCACGGCGCAGAAAAAAGCCAACAGTGGCGACATATTTACCGGTAATACGCTGGAAAAACGCATTAAACCAGAGGAAAAACTTCGCCGTTTGCTTATGCTCATGGCGCAATATCGCCACGCACAGCGCCGGCGTCATCACCAGTGCCACCACGCCGGATAAGCTGACCGAAATCGAGATGGTGACGGCAAACTGGCGGAACAACTCGCCGGTTAGGCCGCCTAAAAAGGCGATAGGTACAAACACCGCACACAGCACCATCACTATGGCCACCACAGGGCCGGATACTTCCTGCATGGCTTTTATCGCCGCATCACGCGCCGATAAATGCTCTTCGTGCATAATGCGCTCGACGTTTTCCAGCACCACTATCGCATCATCCACCACGATGCCGATAGATAACACCATACCAAACAGCGTTAGGGTGTTGATGGAATAGCCCAGCATATATAGGCCGGCGAAGGTGCCCAGCAACGAAATCGGCACCGCAAGAATAGGAATTAAGGTAGCGCGCCAGTTTTGTAAAAACAGATACACCACTAAAAACACCAGCAGCATGGCTTCGGCCAGGGTTTTTACTACCTCACGAATGGATACCTCAACAAAGCGTGTGGTGTCATAAGGCGTAGCCTGATCAAGCCCAGATGGGAAGCGCTGTTTAAGCTCAGCGACAGTCGCATTTACTTCTGCAGCGACATCCAGCGCATTGGCACCCGGCTGTAAAAAGATACCCACCAAGGTAGCCGATTTGCCGTTGTACTGGCCCATAAAATCATAATCGCGTGAACCCAGCTCGACACGGGCAATGTCTTTAACCCGCAAACTGCTGCCGTCGGCGTTGGCGCGGATAATGACATTCTCAAACTCTTCTACCGTCGAGAACCGGCCCTGCGCCGTTACGGTGTACACCAGCTCCTGCGCATCGGCCGCGGTAGGCGTGGCGCCAATTTTACCGGCGGCAAACTGGGCGTTTTGCTCGCGCAGTGCACTGGCTATCTCAGGTACTGTTACTTTTAACTGGCTCATCTGATCTGGCTTTAGCCAAATGCGCATCGCATAGTCTTTAGCACCGAAAATTTGCACATTGGTGGTACCAGGAATACGTTTTAGCCTGTCCAGCACGTTTAGGGTAACGTAGTTTGAGGTCCATAAATCGTCACGGCTGCCATCCGGCGAATAAAATGCCAATACCTGTAAGAAGCTGGATGAGCCTTTTTCTACCGTAATGCCCTGCCGTCTGACTTCTTCCGGTAAGCGCGCTTCTACCTTGCTGACACGGTTATTGACGTTCACCGCCGCCTGGTCAACGTCGGTGCCAATTTCAAAGGTAATAAAGATGGTGGTCATGCCCGAACTGGTCGAGGTGGATGACATATACATCATACCCTCGACACCGGTAATGGCGTTTTCCAGTGGCGCTGCCACCGTTTGCTCCAGCACTTCGGCCGAGGCACCGGGGTACATCGCCATGACCTGCACCACAGGCGGAGCAATTTCCGGGTACTGCGCCACTGGCAAGCTACGCATAGCTGCTAAACCGGCCAGACAGATAAAAATACCGATAACAAAGGCAAAAATCGGCCGGTCAATAAAATAACGCGAAAACATAGTCTGATCCCTGCCTGTTAGCCCTGAGTATTAGCTGGTGCCAGTTGTACTGGCATACCGGGGAAGAAAATACGTGCCATACCTTCGACAATTACGGTATCACCGGCTTTTAAACCCGACTTAATCACCCAGCCGTTGCCACCATTCAGTTTTACCCAATCGCCCACTTCCACCGGCGCCGGTAGCGCCACTTTACCGCCCTGCTCACCGTCGGCTAACAGATAAACAAATTTGCCGGTGCCACCGTCAAGCACTGCATTTTGCGGCACGACAATAGCGTTGTGGCGCACAGCACCTTCCAGCTCAATACGAACAAACTGGCCGGGGCGCAGCAAATTATCGGGGTTACTTATCTCTGCTTTCATTTCGCTGGTACCGGTTTGGCTATTAATACGTACATCAGCAAAATCGACCACACCGGTTTGGTTATATTCAGAGCCATCGGCCAGCAACAGCTTTACCTGCCATTGCTCTGGCAATGTTACCGCTCCGCTCTGCGCTTCGGCGCGCAGTTTTAGCTGCTCGCGCTCGGCGATGGAAAAGCGTACATACATAGGGTCAAGCTGGGTTACATAAGTCAGCAGCATATCCGGGCCAGATACCAGGGTGCCTTCAGACACCAGCTCGCGGCTTACCACACCGGCTATCGGCGAACTTACTTCAGTATAATTTAGCTGCAGCTGTGCCTGCTGTAATACCGCCTCAGCGGTTTTTACATCAGCTTTGGCTACATCCAGCGCTGACAAGGCATCATCTAACGCCTGCTGCGATACCGCGCCGTCTTTGCGCAGCTGCTGCAAGCGGTTTAAGGTGCGCTCGGCTTGCGCCTGACGCGCTTTGGCGGCACTGAGTTCCGCCTGGTTACGGTTTACCGTCGCCTGAAACGGCGCTGCATCCAGGCTGAACAGGCTTTGCTCTGCACTGACTTTAGCGCCCTCATCAAAGTGGCGTTTTTCTAGAATACCGCCAACCCTGGCACGAATTTCCACTTCACGCGAACCCGCCAGCAGCGCCGGGCTTTGCAGCAATAACGGCACGCTTTGCGGCTCTACTTTTAATACATCGACCATGGCCGGCGGCATACCACCACCCTGTTCAGCGGCATTGGGCGCATCAGAGCAGCCTGATAACAGCGCAAGGGGAAACAACACTATTGCGCCAATGGCAACACGAAAAAAAGCAGAGCTGGTTGTCATAAAAGTACCTGTAAGCGATCCGTCTGAGGCTGCAATATTGGCAGCGGCAGGTGCGGTAGTTTTAGCTGAAACACAATTGATATGAATAAACTGCAGTAAAATAGCATATTTCTTACCGATCGGTAATGAAATATATATGAAGATTTGTAACAAGGATTTGACTATAAAGCCAGGCCACGATGAAAAAGGGCCTGGCTATGGTTGCTTTACGGCTGCAGATCGGCGCCTTCGGCCTCTACCGGTGGGCTTAGCATATCTTCGCGGCTTAGGCCCAACAGCTCCGCGATGGCGCTGGCGACATAGATAGACGAGTAAGTGCCTACGGCAATACCAAACAGCAGCGCGGTGGCAAAACCGTGAATGAGCGCGCCGCCTAAGTAGAACAGCACCAGCAGCACTAACACTGTGGTTAGCGACGTAATGACGGTGCGGTTTAACGTGGACGTGATGGCCTCGTTAATGGTTTCAGCGACGGTAGCATCGCGCAATTTGCGAAAGCTTTCGCGGATGCGGTCAAATACCACTATGGTGTCGTTTATCGAGTAACCAATCAGCGCCAGTATCGCGGCCAGCACCGTTAAGTCAAACTCCAGCCCTAACACCGAGAACAGCCCCAGCGTTAATACCACATCGTGCAGTAAAGAGGTGACCGCCCCCACTGATAAACGCCATTCAAACCTAAGCGCCACATAAATTAAGATGCCGACCAACGCCACCAACATGGCCAAGCCGCCGTCTTGCTTAAGCTCAGCCCCCACGCTGGGGCCAACAAATTCCACCCGGCGCACACTTACCGAGCCGGTATCACTGGCATTAAGCGCCGTAACGACTGCATCACCAATTTGTGCCTGCACTAAGTCGGCCCGTAGCGGTATGCGAATAAGCACATCTCGGCTGCTGCCAAACAGCTGCACCACCGCATCGTCAAAGCCGGCTGCGCTGAGTGTTTGCCGTACAGCCGGTAAGTCGGCTGCTTGCGCAAAGCCCACCTCGATAACAGTGCCGCCGGTAAAGTCCAGCCCCCAGTTAATGCCGTTAATAAAAAACGACGCTACCGAGCCACAGAGTAACAAAAGCGATAACACCACCGCCGGCCATTTTAAGCGCATAAAATTCAGTGGTTTAGCAAAATTAAATACTTGCATCTTGTGCTCCTTATACCGGCAGTGACTGCAAACGGCGGCCACCCCAAATTAAATTGACTAACAAGCGGGTGCCGACTACAGCGGTAAAAATAGAGGTTAAAATGCCAATCGCCAGCGTGACGGCGAAGCCTTTTACCGGCCCGCTACCCACACCAAACAGCACCAGCGCTACTAACAAGGTGGTAATGTTAGAGTCGGCGATAGTGGCAAAAGCCCTGTCGTAGCCCAAGTGAATGGCCTGCTGCACCGAGCGGCCCTCACTAAGCTCTTCGCGGATGCGCTCAAAGATCAGCACATTAGCATCCACCGCCATGCCCACTGTCAACACTATGCCGGCCATACCGGGTAAAGTCAGGGTTGCGCCCGGTACCATCGACAGCACACCGACAATCAGCACTAAATTAGCCATTAGCGCGATATTGGCCACCATGCCAAAGGCTTTGTAATACACCAGCATAAACAGCATTACCGCTGCCAACCCCCACTGAATGGCACTGACACCTAAGGCGATATTTTCCTGCCCCAGGCTTGGGCCTATGGTGCGCTCTTCAATAATTTGTACCGGTGCAATTAAGGCACCGGCCCTAAGCAAAGTAGCCAGGTTTTGCGCCTCAGCCGGGCTGGCAATACCAGTGATGTCGAATGTCATGCCCAGCCGCTGCTGGATAGTGGCGTCGTTAATCACTTCCTGTTGTTTTAGCAGTACCGGCGTACCGTCTGCTGTCAGTGTCTCGCCGGGTTTGTATTCAATAAACACCGACGCCATACGCCGGCCTACTGCATCTTTAGTGGCAGCTGAGAGCTTAGTGCCGCCTTGAGCATCCAGCTTTATACTGACTTTTGGCTGGCCGTATTGGTCGTAACCGGCGCTGGCGCCAGTGATATGATCGCCGGTCAGCATAATGCGTTTTTCCAGCAATAGCGGTTGGCCATTACGGCTGTAATACAGCTCAGCATTGGGCGGCAGGCGGCCGGCTAAGGCTGCGGCAATATCGGCCTCAGTATCAACCAGACGAAACTCTAACGAGGCGGTGGCACCGAGAATTTCTTTCGCCAGCGCAGTGTCCTGCACGCCGGGCAGTTGCACTACGATGCGATCTGCGCCCTGGCGCTGCACCAATGGCTCGGCCACACCAATCTCGTTAACCCGGTTGCGGATAATGGTCAGGTTTTGTTGCAGCGCTTCTTCGCGGACTTGTTTTTGCCGCGCTTCGGTTAATGAAAGCGTGATGTTTAATCCCTCAGCGCTTTGTTGTAACTCAGGCAACTTTTGTGTAATCAGCTTTTCGCTTGCCACCAGATCATTATTATCACGCAAGCTAAGTCTTATCTGTTGGTTAGCTGCATCAACGCTGACACCTTGATAACGGATCTGGTTTTCGCGTAATACAGCTCGCAGCTGCTGGGCGCTGTCATTAAGCTGTTTATCCAATACCGCCTGCATATCAACCGCCAGCAAAAAATGTACGCCACCGCGTAAATCCAGCCCAAGCTTCATCGGGCCGGCGCCAATCGTAGCCAGCCAGGCTGGCGTGGTCGGCGCTAAATTAAGCGCGGTAATGTAATTATTGCCCAGCACTGAGCTTGCCAGTTCACGGCCGGCCAACTGCTCATCAGCCGAGTTAAACCGCACCACTAACTGGCCGTTGTTGAGATCCAGTGCCTGAGGTTTAAGGCCGGCGCGGTCAAATTCATTGGCCAGTTGCTTAACCAGATCAGAGGTTAGCTCGCCACCGCGGCTGGCACTGATATTCAGCGCCGGTTGTTCGGGGTATAAATTGGGTAGCGCATAAACCAGCGCCAGTAATAGCAGGCCCAGCACTACCAGGTAGCGCCAAAGCGGGTTTTTATTCAACATTATTAATCCTTAAATGCACAGCCGCATGCTCAGAGGCAGCATAACGGCGTTAATACAGGTAGCTTACAGGTGGACTAACAGCTAAGGCTGACTAGCGTCACAGGTGAAACTACCGGTAACTGAGACGGTTTCTATAGGTGCATTAACAAAGGGGTGGTGCGCGGGGCTGCTGCGGTCTGACCACGACCGAAGCGCTAGCCGATAGCAATGCGCCAACAGCCTGGCAGCTGGGAAGGAATGACAGCAGCGTATTTGCGCTTTGGGGCAGCGCCGGCGGCGTGTCATCTTTATCGGTGTGGCTATTTTCGCCGGGGATATGAGCGAGTTGCTGTTGGCTTAGATTAAGCGCATACAGCTGGCTGTCGGCAAGCGGCGATAAGCGCACATCCTGCACGGCAAAGGCTTGCGGTGTGCAAAGTATGGCTAAGTAAAATAATATCGCAACACTACTGATCCAGCGCATAACCCGTCCAGCACCTAGCTGTTTATCACCCAAATCCACTATCGGCAGTTGCTGCGCAAACTCTGGCGCAGTTGTGGGCATGATGGGGCTTTAGCGGCTTTTGTACAAGGCCGCTAAGAAAAAATACTGCTGCAGTTTTGTTACAATATGAGCAAACTTAAGCAGCAGCCTGACGCGCCTGTTGCTCAAGCTCGGCTTTTAACGCCGGGTCCAGCTTTAACTGCCGCGCCAGCTCGGTTAAATAACTACGCTCCATAAAGCTTTCTTCATCGACCACCAGCACACTGGCCAGATACATCTCCGCCGCCATTTCCGGCGTGCTGGCGCTTCTGGCAATATCGGCTGGATCCAGCGGTTTGCGAAGCTCTGCATCAAACCATTGCTGCAAGCTGCCATCACTGGTTAGCCGGGCAATTTCGTTATCGATAAGCTCGCGCTCTCTGTCATCAATGTGGCCATCGGCTTTGGCTGCACCAACAATGGCGCGCAATATAGCATAGCTATGTTGCTCGGCCTGCGGCGGTGGCAAGCGGTCAATGGTTTGCGGCTCTGTCCTTGCGCCCGCATGTTGCTGTTGCTGCTGATAGTTGCTGTAAGCTTTGTACGCTACCACGCCAAGCGCGGCTAAACCGCCATAGGTTAAAATTTTACCGCCCATTTTGCGGCCTTTTTTACTGCCCAGCAGCAACCCCAGTGCCCCACCACCTAAGGCCGCGCCGGCTTTACCCGACAGCATGCCACCCAGGCCGCTGCTACCGGTCGACTGGGTTGCAGTTTTGCTCCCGAGTAACTCTGAGCCTTGCTTAAATAATTGATCTAATAACCCTTTGGTATTCATCATTTTGCCCCTTAATATTTATATCTGTTGCTCTGACTCAGTTAACTACAAAAAATTCCATTGAAACACCCTGCCCTCCTGCACTTTGTCATCTTAGTGTCATTTGCCATTAGCAAAATAATTGGCTGAAAACTATAAGGAAAAGTAGAAAATGTTGTTATATCGAACGATAGCCATTGCGGTAGCCTTGGCATTAACGGGTTGTGGTGGTTCAGGCGACACCTCTGAGAGCTCCCCAGGCACTGGTACCCCCCCTCAGCAGCCGACAAGTTATAAATTGTCAGGAGCCGCCGTTAAAGGCCCATGGCAAAATGCAATTATCCGTTTATACGAACTCGACAGTACAGCAGCAGATTTAAAAGGCTCAGAATTGGTCAGTGGCGTCTCCGGTACAGATGCACGTTTTCAAGACATCACTGTTACCAACTTACAGGCGGATTATTATTTACTACAAGCGACAACGGACGTCCAAACTGTTGAACTGGCCACCGGTGGTGTACCTTATACCAACGTATTAAGCACTATCGTCAGCCGCGCTCAGCTGGAAGCAAACAGCGCTGTGTACATCACGCCGCTGTCAACCTTGCTGACACAGCTGGTGTCATTACGCCTGGCAGATAACGCTGATGCTCCAGTATCTGCACTACTATCTGACGCCACAGACAATATATTATCTACGGTTGGTTTTAACCTTAAAGCCTCAGACGACCTGCTAAGCGCATCGCCGTTGGTTATCGGCAATGCGACTTTACAAAGCGACTTTCGTTTCCGGCAAGCCAACGAAACGCTAGCAGTAATACTGTTCCATCAGATCAAAGATACCGATGTCAGCTTCACAGCAGCCCTGAATGCCTTAGCGCAGGACATTTCTGATGCCGAATTAGATGGCCGGCAATATGGTGAAGCACTCAGTATTCTTACTAAGCTGCCAAATTACACCGCCTTTTGGCAAACTGCAGCTGTGCGCCATTTAACGATTCCGGGCTCAGCTACGTTATCTGCCGACAACAAAGACCTTACTCTGCAGCAATTGCCAGTGCTACTGCAAGCTGAAGCCACGCAACTTAACAGCCCGATTGAAACCAGTACGCTAAACGCTATTGCAACACAATTAGCTATTCGCTCTTTTGGCGCTGATCTAGATAACGATGGCTATCCGGACAGTGTGGATCCAGACATCGATGGCGACGGTTACAACAATGAATCGGATGCCTTCCCGCGAGACGCAGCTGAGTGGCTAGATACCGACGGTGATGGTGTTGGCAACAATGCTGACCCGGATGATGACAACGATGGCTACCCGGATGCCGAAGACGCATTTCCGCTAAATGCTACAGAGTGGCTGGACACTGACGGTGATGGTATTGGCAATAATGCAGACCCAGACGATGATAACGATGGCTACCTTGATGTCGAAGATGCATTTCCGTTAGATTCCACAGAATGGCTGGACACCGACGGGGATAGTATTGGCAATAATGCAGACCCGGACGATGACAATGATGGCTATCCTGATGTCGAAGATGCATTTCCGCTAGATTCTACAGAATGGCTGGACACTGATGGCGATGGAATAGGTAATAATGCTGATCCTGATGATGACGGTGACGGTGTAGCAGACATTGACGATTTGTTCCCATTGGACCCTACAGAATCATCAGACTACGACGGAGACGGCATTGGCGATAATGCTGACATTGATAGAGACAATGACGGCATTGTCGATACTGAAGATGACGATTTACAGTCTGTTATCTATCGCAATCAGGTTATTAATCTGGACCAGGCTTATCTGCAAAGCATCGCCCCTGCCGGTGTAACCATTACCGAAGATAGCGAGCGTATTATTATCCGTGGCGGAGAAGTGCATTTACCACCCACGGCAGAAAATGCCTGGTATCTGCTGGAGAAAACCTTACAGGTTGGTCTGGATAACAACGCAAATGCCACACTGCGCGTTAGTCCGGGCAGCACTATTGCAGTACAGAACCCGGAAGATACGTTGATCGTTAGCCGCGGCTCTAAACTAATTGCCGCAGGCTACAGCCAAAGCCCCATCACCTTTACTTCAGATGAAGACGTCAATAACCTGACAAGCACCGCAGCGCAGTGGGGTGGCATTATAGTGCTGGGCAAAGCATCTACCAATTTATGCGGACCGGATGCAGCTTGCGATCTGCAAGCCCCTATCGGCATCTCCGGTATCTATTATAGCGGTACTGAACAGAACGACAGTTCAGGCAAGCTGCAATATGTACGAATTAAATATGCCGGTGGTGAAGATGCACTTCTCAGTGCAACGCATGCAGGGCTTGGTTTATTTGCGGTAGGTGCTGGTACCACCGTTAACCATATTCATGTTGATGCAGTAGCAGGCGACGGTATCGCCATATACGGCGGCACAGCGCGTTTAAGCCATATTATTGTTACCAATGCGATGGACGATAGCATGGACTGGCAACATGGCTACAGCGGTAAAATGCAGTATGTGTTGCTGCGCCATGCGGAAGATCACTCTGCCGCCAACCGTGCTATCGAGGCAGACAACAATCAAACTGATCCGGAAGCAACACCAATATCCAGGCCGACCATCGCTAATCTTACAATCATCGGCAACAATTATGATGGAGGTGACGATGCAGAAGGAATACTGCTGAGATATGGTAGTCAGGCATATTTTACTAATGCAATCATCACTGGTACCCCTGGTATGGGTGAATGTCTGGAAATTGACGATAGCAGCATTGCCGCAGCCAATTCAGGCTTAATCAGCATTAGTCATAGTGTAATGGCCTGTGAAAATAACGAAAATTTTAAGCCTGCAGCAGGTTTTGATGTTGAACAGTGGTTTTTATCACAGCCAGATAATGTTGTTATGTCAGAGCGAAACGCAGTGCTTGAAGGCATTTACAGCATTACGGGCACAGTACCTTATGATTTAGCCGCGGAAGATAGCTTTTTTGAAAGCACTAACTTTATCGGCGCCGTAAGCGCAGAGGATGACTGGACTGCAACCTGGTCACTGCTTACGCCGTAAATCACACCGGCTGGTATAACAAAAAGCAACGCACACTGCGTTGCTTTTTGTTTTTGCAACACCATGTTACAAGCTGTTGTTTTATCAATGCGCCGCCTTGTGCTTTACTGGTACAGCTTATAAAACAACAAGGATAATTTATGTTTGCTCCACGTTACCTCGCGCTGTTTTGTGCGCTGGCCAGCGGCGCGGCTTTTACCAGCGAGAACACGCGCTTGCTGCGCCAGCCTGATATCTCAGCTTCTCATTTAGCTTTTGTTTATGGCGGCGATATCTGGCTAAGTGACAAAACCGGCCAGAACCCACGCCAGCTGACCAGCCACCCGGCCAGTGAGTTTGCGCCTAAGTTTTCGCCCGATGGCAACTGGATAGCCTTCTCTGCCAGTTACGATAACAATACCGATGTGTACATTATGCCCGTTAGCGGCGGCAGCCCACAGCGGCTGAGCTATCACCCGGGCACAGATACCGTAAACGGCTGGAGCCCTGATGGTAAAAGCGTGCTGTTTGCGTCAAACCGTGAAATAGCCAATAGCCGCAGTAATCAGCTGTACAAAATCAGTATTGACGGCGGTTACCCGGAAAAACTGATGCAGGCCGTGGCCTTTGAAGGTGACTTACACCCAAATGGCAAAAAGCTGGCTTACCGGCCAAATAATATGGCCTACAGCGGTGCCAGTGGCTGGCGACTGCATCGCGGTGGCAGCACGCCGCCGGTATGGATCATCGATCTGGAAAAGCAGCAGCTGGAAAAAATCCCCCACCCTAACGCCAATGAATTTAACCCGTTTTGGCTTAATGATACGGTGTACTTTTTATCTGACCGCGACAACCAGGCAGTAAACCTGTTTCGCTACCGTAATCAGCAGGTCGAGCAACTCACCCAAAGCAAAGACTGGGATTTACGCAGTGCTGCTGGCCACGGTAATAGCATAGTGTATGAAGCCGGTGGCTATTTATACCTATTTGATGTGGCCAGTGGCCAAACTTCGCCGGTTAGCGTCAACATCAACACCACTTCAGTGCAAAAACGGCCACAGTGGAAAGACGCCAGTAAAACCTTAACCAATGCACGCCTGTCCAGCACCGGTCAGCGGTTGGTGGTATCGGCACGTGGCGATATTTTTACCGTACCGGTAACTGATGGCAGTACCCGCAGCCTGACACAAAGCAGTGGCGTGCGTGAATTTGACGGCCTGTGGAGCCCGGATGGTAGCAAGGTGGCGTATATCTCTGATGAGGGCAATAAACACCAGCTGGTGTTGCAAAGCCAGGATGGTTTAAGCGCGCCGCAGCTGTTTGCGCTGTCTGACAGTGGTTATTTTAACCTGCTGAGCTTCTCACCCGATGGTAAACGTATTGTCTATCATGATAACCATCTGAATTTGTATGCCTTTGATTTGGAAAAACAGCGCAGCCAAAAGCTGGATAGCTCCAAGCGGCGAGAAGACTTTATCGTGTCATTCTCGCCAGACAGCCGTTATCTGGCTTATACCGTGGCCGGTGCCAATTACTTTAGCCAGATTAAACTTTACGATTTTAGTAATAACAGCAGCCGCCAAATTACCGATGGTTTAAGTCACGCCAGCGATCCGGCATTCAGCCAGGATTATTTGTTCTTCACCGCCTCGGTTAATACCGGGCCATCGCAAGTCGGGCTGGATTTATCCACCCGTGAACGGCCCATACGTAGCGCTATTTATGCTTATGTGCTGGCCGCTGACGGCAAATCGCCGCTGTTACCCAAAGCCGGCGATGAACCGGTTAAAACCGACGGCAAAACAGGCAAAAAAGACGACAGCAAAGACAGTGCTAACACCGCAGTTAAACCGGTAAAGCTAGACCTTAACGGCCTGCAAGACCGCATCGTCGCGTTGCCGGTGGCCGAGCGTAATTATGCCAATTTAAGCGTTGCCAGTGATGGTGCACTGTTTTATTTAGAGCGTAGCCAGCCCGGTAGCAGTAATGAGCCACCGGCGCAGCAAAGCCCGAATAATGGCACGCTTCATCGTTATGATTTTAAAGAGCAAAAAACCGATCAGGTAGCACAGGCGATCAGCAGTTATCAGCTCAGCGACGATGGCAACAAGCTGTTACTGTTAAGCCTGCCAAACAAACTTGAAGTGGGCGATGCCAAGGCCAAGCCCGACGCCAAAGCTGTAAGCCTGGCGGATGTGCGCAGTTTTGTTAACCCCAGTGCAGAATGGCAGCAAATTTTTAATGACGCCTGGCGCATGCAAAAAGAGTACTTTTATGATGCCAATATGCACGGCATTAACTGGCAGGCCATTTATGACAAATACCAGCCAATGCTTAAACACGTGCAGCGCCGCGAAGATTTAAATGACGTCTTGGTAGAGATGATTGCCGAGCTGCAGGTAGGCCATAACCGTATTGGCGGTGGCGATGTGCATCAGGAAAGCCCGAGCAAAGTGGGCTTACTGGGCGCTGACTTTGTGATTAAGAACGGTAAATATCAGTTTAGTACGGTTTATCAGGGCGACCGCTGGAGCCCGTTTTTACCGGCACCGCTAAATGTGCCGGGCGCCAGTGCTAAAGCCGGCGACTACCTGTTGGCCATTAACGGCCGCGAGCTTAGCGCCAAAGATAACATTCATGCCTTTATGGACAACACTCAGGGCAAACAAGTGGTGCTAACGCTTGCCGACGATGCTAAAGGTAAAAACCGGCGCAATATTACGGTAGAACCGGTTGCCAATGACAGCCAGCTACGGTTATGGCACTGGGTAGAGCACAACCGCAAGTTAGTCGCCGAAAAAACCGACGGCAAGGTGGCCTATGTCTATCTGCCCAATACCGCTGATGGTGGCTTTTACTTCTTCAACCGCATGTTCTTTGCCCAGGTTGATAAACCGGCGCTGATTATCGATGAGCGCAAAAACGGTGGCGGCCAGGCCGCTAACTACATTACCGAAATTCTTGGCCGGCCGTTTTTATCCGGCTGGAAAGATCGTGACGGTTTGGTGTTTACCACGCCTGGCGGGGGCATTTATGGCCCGAAAACCATGTTGATTGATCAGGACGCCGGCTCTGGTGGTGACTTCCTGCCCTGGGCATTTAAGCGCTTGGGTTTAGGTAAAACCATTGGTACACGCACCTGGGGCGGTTTAATTGGTATTTCAGCAAACCCGCCGATGATTGATGGCGGTTTTCATGTAGTGCCGTTTTTCCGCTTCTACACGCCAGACGGTGAATGGCGGGTAGAAAACGAAGGCGTAGCACCGGATATCGAAGTAGAACTGGATCCGATCGCGGTAAACAAAGGTATAGATGTGCAGTTAGAACGTGCAATCAGCCATACGCTAAACGAGCTAAGCGCTAACCCGCCAAAAGATCATAGCCAGGCCCCGGCGATGCCAACTCAGCTTGGTCTCTAAGACAGCCAGACCACAAAAGCCGCTTAACACTAGCGGCTTTTTTATTGCCTTCACCTACAAAAAGCCTAAAAGCGTACAACTGTTAGCCTAAAATAAAAGCAGGCAACTTTATCATACATATTTAAAATTATATCTTTCAACATTTTAACAAACACAACTGTTACCTGGCATAACTAAAACTGGCCAAACCAGATATTTTAGTGTACAACTGTGCGCTGAAATTACACTAAATGAATAATTGTGACGACTGTGACCGCTTCTCCCTCTTTACCGCGACGCCTGTGGCGCCATTTTTGTTTAATGCTGGGTAATCAGCCTTCGCTCAGCCTCTATCTGCAACCTTTACTTCGCGCTGTTTGGCCAGGTTTTATGCCTGGGCAATTCCGTGGCCAACTGGTAGAAAAAAGCTGGCAAACCGCCGACATGATTAAACTGACCTTGAAGGTATCACGCCGCTGGCCGGGTTTTGTACCAGGTCAGCATGTACTGCTAACGCTTGAACATAATGGCAAAAACCTCACCCGGCCTTTTAGCATTTGTTCAGCCCTGAGTTTGTGGCAAGGACAACGCCAGCTTGAACTGTGCTGTAAAGTACAACACAGCGGCGCCTTTACCCCGCTGCTGGCACACTTGGCAGCAGGCAGCAGAGTAAATATCAGTGCTGCTCAGGGTGTCTTTAGCTGGCAACAGCCTGCCAAACCTGCACTGTTTATTGCTGCGGGTTCAGGTATTACGCCCATTGCTTCTATGCTACTAAGCCAGCGTCATTGGCTGGCGCCTGTCAGTCTTTACTATCGGGTGCGCGGTGAAGAAAACGCGGCGTTATTAGCCCCGTTGCAGCAACTGGCCGCGCAACAGCCTTTGTTTCGTCTGGTGCTGTCTGACAGCCGGCTTGAACATAGCGACGCCTTTATCCAACAGGTGTGCGTAGCAAGCGCACATCAGCAGCTGTACCTGTGCGGCCCGCAAGCCTTTATGCAGCAGTTAAGCACAGCCTTACTACAAGCAGGTATTGCGAAGGATCACATATTTCAGGAGCAGTTTGGCCCTATGCTGCCGTCGCCGACACAAAGTGACAATAGCAGTCAGCATCAGGTGGTGTTGCAAAGCGGCAGCCAGCAGGTATTTAGTGCGCCAACAAACCAAAGTTTGCTACACAGCGCTGAGCAGCAAGGCCTTAGCCCGCGCTTTGGGTGTCGTATTGGCGTGTGTTTTCAGTGCGTATGCGACAAAGTCAGCGGCCAGGTGCGTGACATACGCACTGGCACGTTAAGCGGCCACGGCCGTGAACAAATTCAGTTATGTATCAGCCAGCCGGTCACGGATCTGGTGTTAAAACAGTAGCAGGACAACAGATGGCATTAAGTAACGAGCAATATCAGGCGTTGGCACAAGAGCTGGACAGCGTAAAACAGCAGGTACAGGCACAGTTAGGCGAAGCCGACGCCCGTTATATCCGCCGGGTGTTGCTAGTGCAGCGCATCAGCGCCATTAGCGGTCGCATTTTGCTGGTGCTGGGCTTTATTACCCCCTGGCTGTGGCTGTTGGGTGTGCTGCTGTTAGCCTTAGGGAAAATTCTCGACAATATGGAAATTGGCCACAATGTGTTGCATGGCCAGTACGACTGGATGAACGATCCGTTATTGCACTCCCGCCGCTATGAGTGGGACATTGCCTGCGAGTCGGGCTCCTGGCAGCGCACCCATAATGTTGAGCATCACAGTTACACCAATATTATCGGCAAGGATCGTGACTTCGGTTATGGCTTGCTGCGTCTTAGCAATGATTTTCGCTGGCGGCTGCGCAATTTATGGCAAGGCGGCACTTACCTGCTGCTGAGCATGTTATTTCAGTGGGGCGTGTCGTACCATGAGCTGGCCGGCCAGCGGGTGTTTTTTGGTAGAAAGAAAACCGATCGCCAAACACAGGTGTCTGACACTGAACTGAAAAAAGCGTTTTTTGGAAAAGGCGCGCGTCAGCTAATCAAAGACTATGTGTTCTTCCCGTTAATAGCAGGGCCAATGTGGCTGTGGGTGCTGTGCGGCAATTTACTGGCCAATTTACTGCGTAATTTGTGGACTTCAACAGTGATCTTTTGCGGCCACTTCACCAAAGAGGTGTATGCCTTCAAACCTGAAGAGTGCGAAAACGAAAGCCGCGGCCATTGGTATTACCGCCAGATGTTGGGTTCCTCTAACTTTACCGGCCCAACCTGGCTGCATATTTTAACCGGCCATTTAAGCTGCCAGATAGAGCACCATTTGTTTCCCGATATTCCTGCCCGGCACTACCCCAATATGGCTAAACAGGTGCAGGCCATTGCGAGGAAATACGCCATCCCCTACAACACCGGCAGCTTTTTGCGCCAGTACAGCACCGTGTTTTGGCGCATTATGCGCTATTCACTGCCCGGCGGTAAGAGCGCAGTAAAAGCCGTATAAAGTCATACCAGGTTCAACGGTGCCGATAAGCTAAGGCAAGAGGATGGCCTTAACGTCGGTGCTGCCACAGTAAGTAGAGCCCGCTTAGCATGATGACAAAAGCGCCTATCAGCGTTGATAGCTGTGGGTATAGCTGCCACAGCAGAATATCAAAACCTATACCCCACAATAGCGCAGTATATTCAAAGGGTGCGATCAGCGCCGACGGGGCGACTTTAAACGCCTGGGTAATGGCAATCTGGCCGGCAAAGCCGGTAATACCAATTAACACGAAGCTAAACCATAACTCGCTTTTAAGTGGCTGCCAATCCGGTAGCGCCAACAAGCCGGCACCGAATGATAACAATGTCATCAGCCAGAACACCATATTGCCGGTGCCTTCAGTGCGGCCCAAAATGCGCACCGTAATGGCCGATACGGCATAGCAAAACGCGGCTAAAAGGGCCATTAAAGCGCCAAAGCTAATCAGCTTATCGCCGTCCGGTTTTAGCATAAACAGCACACTCACCAGGCCTATGACAATGGCAACCCAATGCCGTGGCGCAACATATTCTTTTAGCCAAAACGCCGACATGGCAGTGATAAGCAGCGGCGCAGTAAAAAAGATGGTGTAGGCCTCAGCCAGCGCGAGGCTTTGCAGGCTATAAACAAAAGCCCACAACATCGTTACGCCAAGCACTGCACGCAGCAGGTGCAGGCTCCAGCGAGTGTTTAGCAGCGTTTTATAGCGGCCACTGCCGATAAGCCACAGCACCACTAAAGGCCAGGCCAGGGCACCGCGCAAACAGGCAATTTGCATGGCGCTGTAATGAGGCGTAAGGGATTTCATCGCAGCATCCATCGCCGCAAACAGCGCCACGGCCAGCAACATGCACAACACACCATGTAGGGGTTTATCAGAATTGGAAGAGGAAGAAACAGCCATACCACAGCACCACAACAAAAGGTGGGCTATTGTATCTCTTCCTCTGCTTTACTGCGCAGGAAAAATGCCACTATGGCTGAGGTTAATACCCCCATAATGGCGGCGCCGATAAGGCTTTGCAGCATATAGTTGCCCAGGCTGAAATACTCAGCGGCTTGCTGTGGACTCATCATGCCCTGCGTAATGGCATAGGCCTGTACATTATTAAAATACTCAGGCGTAATAACAGTATGGGTTAGCCACTGCACCGCCGGGCTTAGCACCACCACCACCAGTGTGATCAATACCCCGCTTTGCATACCTTGTTTCCAGCTCATTTGCCCGCCGTAGTCGCGGTGCTTTTTTTGTTTAAGTGCCAGCACATATAAAAGTATCGCAGGTATGGCAAACAGGTTGGTGTACGTCGCATGCTGGGCGATATAACGGCCGTGCAGGCCAACTAACTGCTCGCCCCACATCCATAGCAGCATAACCGCAGTAAAAATCAGGCCCCAACGGATTTCGGTGTGGTATCTGTGCATAATGTCCCTGGCTTATTCGGTGTATAACCGCATCACTATAGCCGCTTTATCCGGCTTTGCCACAGCCGCCTATACTTAATGTCGAACTCATAGCGGAGCTAACATGCGAGACGATATTTTAGCCACGGCATTAACTCTGGCAGAGCAAAGCAGCTGGGAGCAGCTCAGCTTGCAGCAAATCGCTGCTGCTTTGGGTATTAGTCTGGCTGACATTTATCAGCACTATCGCAGCAAAGATGAGTTAGTCGATGCCTGGTTTGACCGCGCCGACAAAGCTATGTTAAACGCCGTGATAACACCAGAGCTGCCGGCAAGTAGCCGTATCGAGCAGGCGCTGAGCTGCTGGCTTAATGCGCTGGCGCCTTATCACAACCTTACCGGCCAGATGTTGCTGTACAAACTGGAGCCGGGGCACATTCATTTACAGTTAGCCGGTGTGTTGCGCATTAGCCGCACTGTGCAGTGGCTGCGCGAAGCGGCGCAGTTAACAGCCAGCGGTATCGGCCGTATCGGCCAGGAAATAGCGCTAAGCAGCGTATTTGTTGCGGTATTTATCTACTGGCTAAATGATAGCTCAGCAGAGCAGCAGCATAGCCTGGCGTTATTACATCGCAAACTACAGTGCGCTGACAGGTTGAAACTGTGGCACTAAGGGTCCATCAGCGTGCGATGCAGCGCCTTTAAATGCGCCAGATCTGCGGCGTCACTTTGTGCCTTTTCAGCCCTGGCCAATGCAGCCTCAGCGTGGCGCCGGGCCTGAATACGCAATTGAGGATTAAGCTTGGCAAGCGCAATAAAACTCTTTTGCAGACGAATATGGATCTCAACCAGCGCCGCGCCATCGCGCGCAATTGGGGTAAAGAAATCATCGAACAGATCAGACAGCGCTAACCCTAATTGCCACACCTTGTTATAACAAACCTCGACCTCACCTTTGTCTGGCAACTGCCAGTTACTTAGCACGCGCATACCCCGGCCAATAATTTCAATAGCAGTACCGGGGTCATTAACCGCAGGTGAAAGCGCTTTAGAGGCAATCTCGGCTAACACCAGTAACCCAAAGCGCGGGTCCTGATCGAAACTGCGAAAATCTTCAATAGTAAACGCCTTCGACAAGCTATCGGTATTGTCTGGCAGCTCGCCATCTATCCAAAGCAGTGGTCGGCGCGGATCGATAAAAACCCCGGCACGCACCACAATAAACACCCGGCAGGCATTGGCCTCAGCCCATTTACTGATGGCACTGACATCGACATGCTGAATATAGCCAATGGTGTCGGTTAAAAAAGCCCTGGCACTTGCCGGCACCTCAGATAGTGATGCCAGCGGATTGGCGCCAAGCCAGGGATCTTTTACAAAAGCCATCAGCGCCGCATAGGCTTTGTCCTCTACCCGGTTAGCCGTTTCCCCGACCCGGCCCAGACCGGATAAGTGGTTTATCCATACCAGTATGGTAATAACAATCAGCGCGGTCACAACAATGGTGGTGACAAACAGCACCACTTCACCGCGTTCGTTATAAAGCTTGGTATTAAGCAGAATAATGCTGACAATGCTGTACAAAAACGAGCCAACAAAGGTAGCCAGCGCATTATGGGTGGTGCTGTCTTCCATTAGCAAGCGGGTTGCCCGTGGTGACACACTGTTGGTTGAAGCACTGAACGCCGCAATCATAATACTCAGTGAAAAGGTGGTAACTGCCAGCATGCTGGACGCCAGAATAGTGAGGATTTTTTCCGCTGCACCGGCACCGATAATGCCGGCCGCTGACGCAGGAATAACATCTTGCAAGAGCACGGCAACCAATGCAGACAGTAGCGCCAGCAGCGCAAAAGCCACAGTACGCACCCAAAGTTTACGGCTTAGCTTTAACAGCTTCCAACCCCACTTAGTCACCATGTTTTAGTTACCATGTTTTAGCCTCTTTGCTGTTGCCACCACTGCATAAGCTCGGTGGCATTGCCTTGCACCACTACCGGCAAGCCACGTTTTTGCAACTGATAGTGATACATAGGGTCGTAGTAGTCGCTCAGCAGCCGCGCTATCCACTGCCGGTGGCGCTGAACGTCGCCGCTTTGCTGCTGCACCGTTAACGCCTGCTCCAGCATAGCAGAGAGCTCAGCGTACAGCGCACCGCCTAGGCGTTTGGCAATACGCGCCATGCTCTGAAGCAGCATAGTGCTAAATACTGCAAAGCCGTGTTCACCCTCTGCAACAACCGCTTCTGCATACAAATCAATAATATAATCCTGTAGTATCACCTCTATACGCGCCGTTAACGGCTCATCCAATAGCAGCAGCGGGCTGTGTTGCATTGCCTGATACAGGCTGTGCGGAATATTGCGCTGGCCGATCAATAAACTTTCATCCTCCAACAACAGAAATGGCGGACTGTTGCTTTGCACCTGTAATAATCTGGCGGCCAGAGCATTTTCGAAAATGATTTGACTGGGCTGCGCGGCTAATTTACGGCCAAAGGCCGAACCACGATGATTGGCCAGCGCTTCTAAATCCACTGCCTGCAGCTGCTTAAGCAAGCGGGTTTTACCGCTGCCGGTGGGGCCGGCTAATAACAGCAATGGCTGTTGGGCGGCAGCCTCGATAACATGAATTGCTGCCTGACGCAGCGCTTTAAAACCGCCTTGTATTCTGGGGTATACCACGCCGGCATCAGCCAGCCACTGCT
Organism: Pseudomonadota bacterium; assembly: GCA_040752955.1. Taxonomy (GTDB): domain Bacteria; phylum Pseudomonadota; class Gammaproteobacteria; order Enterobacterales; family Alteromonadaceae; genus Alishewanella. The sequence goes on along the minus strand of JBFMHG010000002.1, from coordinate 119,524 downwards.
GGGCAATTTGTGAGCGCAAGCCACCACGGGCACAGTACAACATGCCATTGGGGTGTGCTTTGGCAAAATCAGCCCAGGCTTGCACTCTTAGCGCTTTTGTATCGCCCTGCACCAGCTGATGGCCCAGCGCAATAGCCGCCTGCTGGCCCTGTTGTTTGTAACAGGTTCCTACCGCAGCGCGCTCGGCGTCAGTCATCAGCGGCAAATTTACACTGCCACACAGCGCACCCCGGCTAAATTCCAGCGGTGCGCGTAGGTCAAGCAGCGGCAACTGTTGCTGTAAAATAGCCTGATAATTTGCTATTAGCGGTAACTTTGCTGTCATCTGCCGGGCTTAACGCACATGAATACGGTGGCCACGGCCACGGGCTTTTAGCTCGCCAATGGGTTGCAGTGCTAAGTCGTAAGCCACCGCCAGATGAATAAAGGCCGCTTCGGCCTGAGGGCTGACTGCCACCAGTAAGCCGCCGCTGGTTTGCGGATCGCACAGCAAAGCCTGCTGCTCACTGTTTAATGGTGATATTTTGCCGCCATAGCTGGCAAAATTACGGCCGCTGCCACCGGGAATGCAACCTTTGGCAATATAGTCCGGCACAAAAGGCAGCACCGGCACGGCATGGCTGTCAAGTTCGGCATAAAGCCCGCTGCCTTCACACATTTCCAGCAAATGGCCTAACAGGCCAAAACCGGTCACATCGGTCATGGCGTGAATGCCTTCAATTTTCGCTATATCAGCACCGATGCGGTTTAACTGCACCATAGTATCGCGCGCCAGCATGGCATGCTCTGGCAGCAGTTTTTTCTGCTTTTGTGCCGTGGTTAAAATGCCCACGCCAAGCGGCTTGGTTAAATACAACCTGTCGCCAGCTTTGGCGGTATCGTTACGCTTTAGCTGCTCTATCACCACCCGGCCATTCACGGCCAGACCAAATATCGGCTCGGGAGCATCAATACTGTGGCCACCTGCCAGCATAATGCCGGCCGCTTTGCAGGTTTGGCGGGCGCCCTCCAGCACCTGCTGCGCCAGCTCTGGCGGCAATTTACTCACTGGCCAGCCTAAGATGGCAATCGCCAGCATCGGCGTACCACCCATAGCATAGATATCACTGATCGCATTGGTGGCTGCTACCCGGCCAAAATCAAAGGCGTCATCGCAAATGGGCATAAAAAAGTCAGTGGTACTTAAAAGCGCTGTGCCATCACCTAAGTTATAGGCGGCGGCGTCGTCTTTACTGGCATTGCCCACCAGCAAATTGTCGTCTTGCATTGTCAGGCTGGAGGTTAAAATTTTATCCAGTACCTGAGGCGAAATTTTACAGCCGCAGCCGGCGCCGTGGCTGTACTCGGTAAGCTTAATTGCGGAAAAATCAGACATAGTCAGTATCGGCTTAGACACAATAGCGCCAACATACCCAAAGCGTTTTGCAATAACAAGGCATCTTTTACTTAGCCGCCGTTGCCGCTACACTCGGGCGGTATTTTTAAAAAGGAAACGCTATGTCTGCCCGTTTTTTGCTCTGCGCCACTACTCTGCTGGCGGCTACTGCGGCTATCGCCGACGATAACTATACCTACGCCAATTATGCTGATGTAAAGGTGCAGCATCTGCATCTGGACCTTGCGGTTAATTTTGCTGAAAAAGCCCTGACCGGCTTTGCCGATTTGCAGCTCAGCTGGCAAAACCAGCAAACCAACACTGTGTATCTGGATAGCCGCGATTTAATTATCGATAGAGTGTACGCTAAACGCGCCGATGGTAAGTGGCAAAAAGTGCCTTTTGAGCTTGGCGTGCGCGATGCAGTGCTGGGCAGTAAGCTGACGATAACACCCGGTTTTCAGGCACAAACCCTGCGTATTTACTACAGCTCTACCGACAAAGCCTCAGGCCTGCAGTGGTTAACGCCCGAGCAAACCGCCGGCAAATCCACACCCTTTATGTTTAGCCAAAACCAGGCGATTCATGCCCGCAGTTGGATCCCTATTCAGGACACGCCCGCGGTACGTATGACCTACAGCGCCCGCATCCAGACACCCGACAATGTGCTTAGCGTGATGAGCGCACCAAACGATCCGGCCAGCGCCCGCGACGGCGATTATCAGTTTTATATGCCTCAAGCCATACCAGCGTATTTAATTGCTATTGCCGCCGGTGACTTGCAATTTAAAGCCATGAGTGAGCAAACCGGTGTGTATGCCGAACCTTATATTTTGCAGGCCTCGGCGGAGGAATTTGCCAGTACTCAGGCGATGATAGACGCCACTGAAAAACTGTATGGCGACTATCGTTGGGGCCGTTACGATTTGCTGATATTACCGCCCAGTTTCCCCTTTGGCGGCATGGAGAACCCGGTGCTAAGTTTTATTACGCCAACAGTGGTGGCCGGTGATGGCAGCCTGGTGAATTTAATTGCCCATGAACTGGCACACTCCTGGTCGGGTAACCTGGTGACCAACGCCACCTGGCGCGATCTGTGGCTCAATGAAGGTTTTACCTCCTATGTTGAAAACCGCATTATGGAGCAGGTGTTCGGTACCGACCGCGCGGTAATGGAGCAAGCACTGTCGGTACAAGGCTTAAAAGACGAACTGGCGCAAATGCCAGCCAATGACAGCATACTGCATATCGATTTACAGGGCCGCGATCCTGACGATGCCTTTAGCGGTGTGCCTTACACCAAGGGCCAGCTGTTTTTAATGTTTCTGGAGCAAAAGTTTGGCCGCGACAGGTTTGACCCCTTTGTTAAACAGTACTTTGACGATCACGCCTTTCAAAGCCTGGATACTGCCCGTTTTGTTGGATACCTTGAGCAGCAACTGCTGAACAAATATCCGGGTATAGTGTCGCTGGATGAGGTAAAACGCTGGATTTACCAGCCTGGCTTGCCAGAGGGTACACCAGAGCCAAAATCTGATGCCTTTAATCAGGTGCTGCAGCAAGGTAATGCCTGGTTAGCCGGCGATACCGCCTTAAGCAGTCTGCCTACCGATAACTGGACGGTGCACGAGTGGCTATATTTCATCAATAATCTGCCGCTTAGCATCACGCCAGAGCAACTGGCGCAGCTGGATGCCACCTTTAACCTGACATTATCAAGCAACAGTGAAATTGCCCATGCCTGGTATTTACTGGCGCTGAAAACCGGTTACCAGGAGATCGCAGGGCCACTGGAGCAATATCTGATCAACATAGGTCGGCGTAAGCTGATTATTCCGTTATACAAGCAACTTGCCAACACACCGGAAGGTTTAGCTTTTGCCCGGGCCGTGTATGAAAAAGCCCGCCCCGGCTATCACCCACTGGCGCAAGGCACGGTAGACGAGCTATTAAAGTAGTTTATTCGCGATACCGCCCGCTGATCTAAAACCTGTTGTTAGCGTAATGGCTGGCAACAGGTTTTTTTATGAGTAGTCCATGCAAAAACTGTTTTATGACGGCAGCTGCCAGCTTTGTCAGCGTGAAATTAACTGGCTGGCGCCCAAACTTAAGCCACATCTTGAACTGGTCGATATCAGTACTGAAGAATTCAGCGGCTTTGCCGGTGTGAGCAAAAACGCCATGATGCAGCAAATTCACCTGTGGCGTGATGACCACTTTTTAATTGGCATCGATGCTACCCTGCACTACTGGCAACTTGCCGGGCATAACTGGCTGGTAGCGTTTTTGCGTTTGCCCCCCTGTTACTGGCTGGCGAAAAAAGCCTATTCGTACTGGGCGTCTAAACGCAGTAACTGTTCCAGCGGCGACTGTGCGGTCTAACCATGCGCCGACGTACGCTAACCAAGCAAAGTGCCGCTACTGATAGTCAAATCTTGCGCCTGCACAGTGCCATGGCAGACAAGTTACTCTCGCAGCCAGAGCTGGTAACACAGGTATTGCAGACACTGGAGCAACGTTATCAGGCTGGGCTATTACGCCACAGCAGCTATATTCACTGGTACAGCATTTTAGACTGTATTAATGAGCCAAAACTGTTTCGCAGCGCTTTGCTGGATAGTGGTGAGCGTATGCGCAAACTTCGCCGGCGCACTGTACTGGTGGGCATATTGACTGAAGAAGAGCGGATGTCACTGCTTATGCAGGCAGCCGAAGGGGAGACAACTGGATGAAACTGATCAAGCTGCTGGGATACGCTGGCCTTATCCCGTTTGTAACCTTGCCACTACTTTATACTACCCCGATGTGGCTAAGCCCGGCGCGCATACTAGAGCTCTACCAGCTATACAGTGCACTGATTTTAGGCTTTATGGCAGGGGGATTCTGGCCGGTGCTACACAGCAACATAACCAGCGAGGCCAAAACTGAGCGATTGGCGCTGGCAGCGGTGGCTTTTCCGGTACTAAGTTTTCTCGCATTATTCACCGCGCCAGAGTATTTTTTACCGGCACAAGCCTGCTTATTTGTCCTGCTGCGTTTATCAGAATTCCGGCTGGGCCTGAACCGGCAATACGCAGGCCCCTACCGCAGCTTACGCAATCAGCTAACTTTGGTTGTGCTATTTAGTCATGTATTACTGTATTTTTTAGCCAGTGCCTAAGCTGGCACTGCCTGCTGGTAAGTGCAATCTAACAGTCTCGAGCGCCGGGTTAATTAGATTGATAATGCCCGGTTATCCAGCTGGCTATTTCGGCAGCCATGGCGGGCTTGGCAAACAGATATCCCTGATAACAATAGCAACCACTTTGCCGCAGCAGCTCGCGCTGCACCTCGGTTTCAACACCTTCGGCAATCAGTTTCATACCAAAGGTATTGGCAATACCAATAATGGCCTCAACAATAACCCAGTCACGCGGTTTGCCCGAGCTGGCGCTACGGACAAAATACTGATCGATCTTCACCTCGTCAAACGGCAGCCGTGACAGGTATGAAAGTGACGAGTAACCGGTGCCAAAGTCATCCATGGAAAATCTTACGCCCATCTGCTTGATTTGCTGCATACGGCTGACGGCATCGTCAAGGTCTGCCAGGATCAGGCTTTCAGTAAGCTCCAGCATCAGCTGCTGTGGTTTTAACTGGTATTTTTGCAGGCAGTGCTCTACCTGCGTAACAAACTCTGGCTGGTAAAACTGCCGCGCGCTGATATTGACTGACATTACCAGATCGCGCAGCAAGGGGTCGCTCTGCCACTGTTGTAGCTGAGCGCAAGCCTGCTGCAACACCCAATGGCCAATGCTGTCAATCTGGCCGGTTTCTTCTGCCAATGGAATAAAGCGAGCCGGCGATACATAACCCAGCTCAGGGTGCTTCCAGCGCAGCAGTGCCTCTACACCAACAACCTTCCCCGTATCGGTGAGCTGAGGCTGATAGTGTAATTCGAACTGGTGATCTGCCAGTGCTGCCGCTAAGGCAAGCTCCAGCTGATAACGCTGCTGAATTTCAACAGTCATCGCCGGGTTAAAGCCCACCTGACTGTTCCCCCCCTGCGCCTTGGCATGCGACAGCGCGATAGCTGCTTGTTTTAATAACTCGTCAGACGATGCACCGCTGTGCGCCAAACAATATCCCAGTGATACTGTACAGCAATACTGATGTTGTTGAATGTCAAACGGCTGTCGCATTAACTCACGCAGCGAACTGCAATGCTGCTCAGCCCAGGATCCCAATTCATGCGCCGATGCGCCCGCCAACAATAATACAAACTCGTCACCGCTTAACCGGCCGCAATATGCATGTGCCGGCGCAGCCATGCGCAACCGAGTTGCCAATTGGATCAGTAACTGATCGCCAGCTTGATGACCCTGAGTATCGTTTAACCGTTTAAATTGATCAATATCCAGCAGAATAACTGCTACAGCGCCATCAGTGCCGGCTTCATCACACAGTTGCTGCAACTGCTGTTGAATTTTGCCACGGTTAAAAAGACCTGTCAGGCTGTCAAAATAAGCCAGTTGCTGCAATTGCTGATCGATAGCTTTGCGCGCAGTTACATCAGTAATAAAGCCACTCCAGCTTACCCCGTCTTCATCACGTAGCGGCTGGGCATTACCCAGCAACCAACGTACTTTGCCACTGCGGTCCTGAACGCGGTATTCGTGGTGCCACACGCTGAGCTGCTCTGCCGAGCGGTACACCGATTGCATCATGGCATCCCTATCATCGGGATGAATAGCTTCCAGCACAGGTAAAGCATCCTGTTTTGCCTGTTCAGGTGAGATACCATAAATATCGCGGATCGCCTCACTGGCATAAGGAAAACTAAAATGACCGTCATTTGTCAGCCTGAACTCGTACACCAGTCCGGGTACGCGGGACGCTATCCCCTGTAGCCGAAGCGCCAGCTGCTGCGTTTCCAACATCGCCTGATAACGGCTTTGCTCGGCATCTAGTACCCGGCGGCGCATTAACACTGTGATGGTCGATAACAGTAAAATGGCCACTGCCACTACCACAGCCAGGGTGCCCAGTGTTTGCTTACTCATGACCATGCCACCTAAACCGTGCAGCTGCTCGGCGGGCAAAAATACGGTAGCGTGCATAGCAACATAGTGCATGCTGGCAATTGCCAGCCCCATTACGACCGAGCTTATAAGTTCCAGCAGCAGTTGGTTAGCCAGCCAGCGGCTTAACAATGGCCGCACCCATAGCGCCAGCGTTGCCAGCAACACCGCCACCAAAACAGAGAGCACAAACAGCAACGGCTGATACAGCCGCTCTGCCTGCATCACCATAGCCGCCATGCCAAGGTAGTGCATGCAACCAATACCCGCGCCCATCAGTGCGCCACCACGCACTATAGCCAGAGGCCGCTGCACATCAGCTGCCACCACGTTAAGTGTGACAAAGGCCGCAGCAATGGCCGGCAATACTGACAATAGCGTCAGGCTTAGCTGATAACCCACCTCAACCGGTAACTGAAGCGACATCATGCCGGTAAAGTGCATGGCCCAGACCCCCAACCCCATTGCGACCGAGCCACTGCTTAGCCATAAACGATAAGACAGCGTGCTAACCGCCTGCTGCATTAAATGGCGGTGACTAAAGCTGGTATAGGCAGCCAGAATAGCAATCAGTAACGACAGCAGCACCAGCATACCGGTGTGATGACCATGGTACGCCAGCGATAAATCTGTGTTGTTGGTGGTAAAGGCAAGTAACGACATAACACCACTTTGATTGAGAATTGAGGTAAGTATCAGCTTAGCCTATCGCCATAGGCAGAGAAATTCGGCCAAGCTGTATCATTTTGCGTCCAACGCTAAAATGGCGCCGGGTATTGCTGCAAAAACTGCGCTAAATCGTCCAACACCCAGTTCGATAAAGGCTTGGCAAAGGCGGCAATATTTTGCTCCAGTTGCAACATAGTGGTGGCACCAATAATGGTTGAGCTAACGCCCTCTACCTGGTTAACCCAAGCTAATGCCAGCTGAGCAGGCGCCATGTTGTGTGAAGCGGCCAGTTCAACAAAAGCGGCTATCGCCTGATTCGACTGTGGTGTATCACGAAACAAACCATTGCGCTGCAACATACTCCAGCGCGTGCCCGCTGGCCGGGCACCACCAAGGTATTTACCGGTTAACGCGCCACCAGCTAATGGCGACCATGGCAGGTATGCGATATTTTCATGCACACATTGTTCAATTAAGTAAGGCCAGTCTTTACTGTGCAGCAGGCTAAACTCATTCTGAATTGACACCATGCGCGGTAAATTGTGTTGCTTACTAAGCTGCAAGTACTGGCTGATACCCCAGGGCGTTTCATTGGATAAACCACAAAAACGGATCTTACCGGCCTTAACGCAGCTATCCAGCGCCTGCAACAACTCAAGCATTTGCTCCGTTTGTTCAGTACCGCTAACATCACCAAAACCAATGCGGCCGACCCGGTGCTTACCAAAATGCGGCGACACCCGGTTAGGCCAGTGCAGCTGATATAAATCGATATAGTCAGTGTGCAGGCGCTGCAACGAAGCGTCTACCGCCTGCAATAAGGTGGAGGCGGTCATAGGTCCGCCACCGCGGATATAAGACAGGCCGCTGCCAGCCATTTTACTGGCAATAATCAGCTTGCTACGCTTGTCCCGGTTGCGCTTAAGCCAATCACCAATAATACGCTCGGTGGCGCCATAGCTGTCACTACTGGGCGGCACGGCGTACATCTCGGCGGTGTCGATAAAGTTTACGCCCTGCGCCAGCGCATAATCGAGCTGTGCATCGGCATCGGCCTGATTATTCTGGCAGCCCCAAGTCATCGTACCCAAACACACGCGCGATATCGCCACGCCACTGAGGCCTAACTGCGAAAAATCCATGGATTAACCTATTTTTTTAACACTAAGCATCTTATACGATATTGCGGACGGCCAGACTACAAGGCCAACGAAATTTCTCCCTCTATTAGACAGCCTGGTTAATGACAGCAGAGCGCTTCGCGCTCACTGATACTGCTGTTAATCAAGACTGAGCAACACTTTCACCCCGGAGGTATCTGCAGTGCTACTGACATAACCCAGTAAATTCGGGTTACTACCGACAAGCTTCAACACTTCAGCCTCACTACTCACTTCTTTCGGCGGCGCACCTTTACCCGTAAAAACTAACTTTGACCAATAGGCTTTTACCTGACTGGACGACCGACCTAGTGCCTTTTGATCAAACTGAGCACGCAAGGTGTTATCATCGGCAAGATTGAGCGGTACAGCGGCATCGCCACTTGCAAAACTAGACGCTTTACCTGTGTATAAACGCTTTAAATCCTCCGCGCTAATAGTATTCGAATTGTTAGGGTGAGCGACAATCAAAATACCTGCTTGGGCCGCTGCTGTTAGCCAAAGGCTAGTCAATATTAATAGCAGTTTCATATAGTCTCTCCACAAGGCGCATACTAGAAAATAAAATCGTACGACATGGCAAATACTGTAGTATCACCGACAAAGTCATACAGCGACTTGTCTTGCAACCGGTTAATCTGCGCTTTTATCGCACTGCTAGCGCCTAAATCGTAACGCAGTGTGAATGACGTATCAGTAAATCGCTCTGGCTCATACAAATCCAGGTTATTTGATTTGTCCCAAAACCGTGACCAGCTGACAAATGGTGTCCAGTTGCCAGTACGATAGCCGACCGCTAACATCGTCGCCGGAGAGCGGATAGTAAGAGAATCCGCTTTATCCTCTCGCTTATTAACGTTCATTTCAGACAACACAAACCAGTCGCCAAAATCTGCATTCAGCGATAACCCTACCACGGTTTGCTCTGTGGGTGGGCTGTAGAAGGCATTACTATCAGGCCGCTCTGTAGCACTGTTTTCCGACGTCATATAAATTAGCCGGGCGGTAAACCAATCGCGGTTTAACTCTACATCGAGGCCGCGAATTTTATCCCACTTACTGTCTTGCGAGACCACATCATATAAATCGTTATATGGCGCGTTATCCACCGTTTCTTTGCCAGCGTAAAGATTGGCTGTTAGGCTCCAATCCCGCACATTGTCGTTGTAGCGAATATTGGCGCCATTGTAATTACTAGCCTCCCAGCCATAGAGAGTTTGTGGTGGCCGTAACCAGTTATACGCAAAACCCACGTCTTGAAATTCAGAATAAAAATACAGTGGTATGCGTTTGCGTCCGGCTTGTAGAGTGAATTTATCACTCAACTGGTACGACAAGTAAGCCCATTCCAGGCTCAATTCACTGTCAACCGCCCGGGCCATGACCTGAGTGACGAATGACAACTTGTCGTTGAAATTAACATTTAGCTGTACGCCAAGCCGACTCTCCTGGTCAAATCGCCAGCCTTCATCATCTTCGTAAATACCACCATTATTGTAATCAGTAATAAAGCACGGACATTGATAACTGACATAATTGGCATTATTAACATCACCTGATACAACTTTGCCCACTGCAATGGTACCAAAACCATTTACGCTATAGTTGAGCTCGCCTTGCGCCCTGCTCGCCGGATAGAGCAGCATGCTAACCGTGAACACTACTGCTATTGCATGTTGATTCATACACACCCCGTATCAGTAATTTAGCTGAACACAACTTGAATGTAGCCAACGGGGATAAAGTTGCCAGATACATTGTTCAGAAAATGCGACTTTCTGTACATTTTGTCTTTTAACCAATATTTATTTAGCATTTGATTTAAAAATTTACCTTTTTCAACGACTAAGATATTCGGATAACCTAGCCAAAAGGTGTTTTTTTAATGGATAATCAAGCCACGAATAGTAAGAGAGATGATGTTATGCGCGTTTTGGTTAAAATGACCCCACTGATCCTGGTTACGATACTGGCGGCCTGCTCGGATACCCCGGGAGCAGGTACACTTGAGCAACTACTACAACAGCAATTTGAACAACAACACCCGGGCCTGGTTGAGATTGAACATTTGGAAAAGCTCAATGGCTGGGCAGACAGCGATACCCGCTACACGGCGGAAGTAAGCTATCAGATAAGTTTTAATAAATCCTTTAAAGCTTATATGGACGAGCAAACCCAAAAACCGGGTAATCCGTTGGAAAAGATGGCCAGCGGCATGGCAGTGGGTATGCTGAAACTTCAATACGGAGATTTTAATGCCGGCGATGTGTATCAGGTGAAGCAGCAAAGTTTGCAGCTGCGCCAGACAGAAAAAGGTTGGGTGTTAGCCGACTAAGCCTTAATTACAGGTAAAAAAACAACGGTGGCTGATGGCCGCCGTTGTTTTTTGGCTTTGTTGCTATTAACGGCTGTATCTTATCAACGGCATTAAAAGGCAATTTCTAACTCTACCCTACGGTTAGCTGAACGCCCTTCTTTGGTGCGGTTATCAGCAATCGGCTCAGCCGGTCCGCGACCTTCAGCGACCAGCTGCGCATCTGTTAAGCCCTGTTGTAATAAAAAAGCTTTTACCTGCCCAGCACGTTGTAATGACAGTTTATTGTTGTAAGCCAACTGACCTGAACTGTCACTATGGCCCACCACAGCCACCTGAGAAAAAGGGCTGTTTTTTAACAGCTGCGCAATAGCGGTCAATTGCTGCTGCAGGTCATTGCTTAAGCTGGCGCCATCATGCGAAAACGCACTGATACCCGGAAAGCTCAGCTTTAGCCGTCCGTCGGCAAGCTCGGTACTCTGTACCGACGACAAGGGCTGCAAACGCGCCGCAAACACAGTTTGTGGCTTAGCCGCCTCAGCACTGACCGGTGCAGTTACTGATTTACTGCTACTATCCGCTGTGCTGGCACAGCCGGTGGTTAAAACGGCTGCAAAAACGGCAGCCAATAGAGATAAAGTGCGCAAAGTAAAACTCCGAAGTTAGTGTCAAATAATGGCGCACACTCTAATGGTTTTAATAAAACAAATAAATACTTTAAATTTACATTTTAAAAAAATAAAACCCTATTTATTTTTATATCAAAAAAATATTAACAAAACCATCCATGGCGGCTGATAAGCCTGAGCTGGCGGTGTTTTACCGCTGGCATGATTGCACTTTAACGCCTTATGCACTATGGTACGCCCATGCAACTACCTTGTTTCTATTTTGTCGGCACGGCAGCACTGTACCGCACGCATAATATCGCTATCGCCTTCCATTCTTAGGCCGGTTTTGCCCTGCGCGAAACCGGCATAACAGCTTTTACTTATCGTTTTTATTCGCCGTCATTTTTGTCGGCATTGATATGAGCTTTTGTAAGGCGCAGCTAACATGTTTTTCTGCTATCCAAAATTATCTAACACCCCGCTGGCTAGCGTCATTGCAACACTCGCCTGTCAGCCGTTTTTACCTGTAGCACCATTAGAATTAAGCCGTGTGGTACAGCTTATTGCCGATAATAGCAGCCAAAACCGGCTTAATAGCGACAGCAACCGTGTGCGTATAGGCAGCTCAGTAGAGCTAAGCAACCTCGACACCAATCAACAGGGTTGGCTACAGCTGGTTTATCCGCAGCAGGCCTGCTATCGCAGCGGCCATATTTCAGTGTTATCACCACTAGGCCGGGCTTTATTAGGCCAGACTACTGAAGCAGAAATTCAGCTGACGGTGTTGGGATATCAGCTTCGGCTGCGGGTGCTGAGTGTGATTAATGTTAAACAACGTATGAAAAGGAGAACCTGATGAAAACCCCTGATATTACGCTCTCTACCACCGATTTTGAGCGGCTTGATAAATTACTTGCTGGTTTAAATGATAGCACCTCTGGTTATGACACCTTAAATCAGGAGCTGGAACGCGCCATTTTGGTTGAGCCTGTACAGCTGCCAGCAGATGTGGTTAGTATGAACTCAACGGTACGCTTTCGCCTGGCTAACGGTAAACAGAGCACACTGACGCTGGTGTATCCAAAAGATGCCGACGGTAGTGGTGATAAAATTTCCATTCTGGCACCGGTCGGCAGCGCCTTACTGGGGCTTAAGTGCGGCGATACTATTAACTGGCCACTGCCCGGCGGTGACATGTCGACTATTACCGTCGAAGAGGTATTGTATCAACCAGAACGGGAGGGCGCCTTTCATCGTTAACCCCATCGCTGCAATGCCCGGCTGTCAGTCCCTACAGCCGGACATCGCCGCAAAGCCCCAAAAAAATAATCAAAATTATCGATTAACCTTATCGGTTTAATTCACATACAGCTATTAAGATCTTGCTATACACTTTTCTTGCTGTGACGTTTTGCAGTATTGACCTAAGCTTGTTGTGCCGCAACGGGCGAAGGCGTACTGCGACTGTTGATAACAAAAACACGTTAACCAGGTAAACGATAAGGAAGCAGACAATGAATAGACCGACGTTTAAAGCAAAAGCTGTGGCCACTATGGTAAGCATGCTCTTACTGTCTGGCAGCGCTTTTGCTGATAATCCACAAATGACTAAGCCGGCTGGCGCCAAAGGTCAGGGCAGCGCACAAATGGGTGTAGCCCGCAATAACCAGTTCTGGTGGCCGGATCAACTGGATTTATCACCGCTGCGCGACCATGACGCGCGTTCAAACCCTTACGGTGCCAATTTTAATTACGCTGAAGCCTTTAGCAAACTGAATTTGGTGGCGGTTAAAAAAGACATTGATACGCTGTTAACCCAATCGCAAGACTGGTGGCCAGCTGACTTTGGTAACTATGGTCCGTTCTTTATCCGTATGACCTGGCACAGCGCCGGCACTTACCGCACGCTGGATGGCCGCGGCGGTGCAGACGGTGGTCAGCAACGCTTTGACCCACTGAACAGCTGGCCGGATAACGGCAACCTGGATAAAGCCCGCCGCTTATTGTGGCCAATCAAGCAAAAATATGGTGAAGCTTTATCATGGGCGGATTTAATGGTGCTGGCCGGTAACGTCGCGCTGGAAAACATGGGTTTTCAAACCTACGGTTTTGCCGGTGGCCGCGCCGATGACTGGGAACCTGACGTAGTATACTGGGGCCCGGAAGTTGAAATGCTTGCCAGTGACCGTGAAGATGCTGATGGCAAACTACAGCGCCCACTGGGTGCTACCCATATGGGCTTGATTTATGTTAACCCGGAAGGGCCGAAAGGTGTGCCAGATCCAGTCGGCTCAGCCAAGAATATCCGCGTGGCTTTTGGCCGCATGGCGATGAACGATGAAGAAACCGTAGCGCTGATTGCTGGCGGCCATACTTTCGGTAAGATGCACGGTGCGCACAAACCAGCCGACTGCTTAGGTGCAGAACCTGGTGCGGCAGCCATTGAAGAGCAAGGTTTGGGTTGGAAAAACAAGTGCGGCAAAGGCCATTCTGAAGATACCATTACCAGTGGTTTAGAAGGTGCCTGGACACAGGCTCCAACACGCTGGACAACATTGTACCTAAGCAATCTTTTGAACTTTGACTGGAAACAAACCCGCAGCCCAGCCGGCGCCATTCAGTGGATCCCCACTGACGAATCACTGCATACTGTGGTGCCTGATGCCCATGTTAAAGGCAAGTTTAACGCACCGGTGATGACCACTGCCGATTTGGCACTGAAGTTTGACCCTGAGTATCGCAAAATTGCCGAGCGCTTTTTGGCAAACCCGGAAGAGTACCGTTTAGCCTTTGCTAAAGCCTGGTACAAACTGACTCATCGCGATATGGGGCCACCACGTAACTTTATCGGTGCTGAAGTGCCAAAAGATATTTTAATTTGGCAAGACCCTATTGATACCAAGACGCAGTCGACCATCAATAACAGCGATGTTAAATCACTAAAAGCCAGCATTATGAAAACCGGTCTGACCGTACCAGAGCTGGTGCGCGTGGCCTGGGCTTCAGCAGCCAGCTACCGTAATTCAGACAAGCGCGGCGGTGCTAACGGTGCCCGTATAGCCTTAGCGCCACAAAAAGACTGGGCGGTGAACAACCCGACTGAAACGGCAAAAGTCATTACGGCACTGAGTAAAGTGCAGAGCGACTTCAACAAAGGCCGTCGTAAAGTGTCACTGGCTGACCTGATTGTGTTAGGTGGCGCAGCCGCGCTGGAAAAGGCCGCTAAAGACGCTGGCTACAACATTACGGTACCCTTTACACCGGGTCGTGGTGATGCCACCCAGGATATGACCGATGTTGAGTCATTTAGCTTACTGGAGCTGACAGCAGATGGTTTCAGAAACTACTTTGATGCAAAAGCCAGCTACCGCTCGCCCACCGAAATGCTGATCGATAAAGCCGATCAACTGGATTTATCGGTACCGGAAATGACGGTATTAGTTGGTGGTATGCGTGCACTGGATGCAAACTTCCAGAGTGCTAAGCATGGTGTATTTACCAGCAAGCCTGGTACCTTAAACAACGATTTCTTCGTAAACCTGCTGGACATGTCCACAGTGTGGAAAAAAGCGTCTGATGACGGTGTGTACGAAGGCTTCGACCGTAAAACCGGGGCGAAAAAGTGGTCTGCTACTTCTGTCGATCTAATCTTTGGCTCGAACTCTGAGCTAAGGGCTATTGCTGAGGTGTATGCGTATGACACATCTAAGCAAAAATTTGTCGATGATTTCGTCAAAGCCTGGGTTAAGGTGATGAACCTGGACCGTTAATTGATACGCTATAATTAACGCACAAATAAAAGCGCTGCCTTAACCGGCAGCGCTTTTTTTCTTATCAACTCAATACCGAGCCACCTAATTCGCAGCAGTTAACTCACGGCGTAACTTAGGTGCGCTGGTATCAGGGTGCAGCCAGATATCAAAAAACGCTGCACCAAAAGCCGTGTCATCTAAAATACCGGTTTCGGTGCCATTAAAATAAAACTGCACCCGGCCATCAGCCAGCAACAGTGCTGCCAGCTTGTCGCCTTTTTTTACGTCCTGCCACAGGTTTTGTAACTGTGCCGCCCACTGTTGCTGCTGCTCAGCGCTGCTGTGGCCGAGCTTTTTCCATTCATCAACGGTGGCGTCAATAAATTGCTGCCGGGTAATGTCGCGTTTATAAGTAAGCTCTAACAACACCGGGCTACTTTGCTGGTAACCGGCAAACTCGCCACTGGCGGTGGCCAGACGCGCATCATACAACTGCCAGAATAAATAGCGGTACGAGCCCTCGCCTACCGTTTTCAGCTCAGGCATCGCCTGGGTATTAAATGCCAACACGGCGGCAAATAACATGCTAGCTGGCTTTAACATAAAACCTCCTGCTTTGGCCCAGCGCTATCGCAAGCAGCGCCCAGGCAATGATCAACACTATGGCGGAATACAGCGGCGACGGAAACTGCAGCACACCGCCGCTTAACGCCGCTCCTCCCCAATAAGACAAAGGCCCACCGCTGGCGCCCAATAGCGCGGCCAGCCAGGGTTTGGTTAACAACTTAGCCATAAATTCGACAGCGGCCAGCGCAAATATCCCCCATAACAACACAAACCACAGGGGTAACATCTGGCTGACGGTAAAACTCAGCACACCAGCGGCAATCAGTGCGTTATCAAGCGCTACCCCAACCAGGACAATCAGCAACACGGCCACCCGCTCGTGGCGGTTTAAACGCCAAAAACCGTAAAGCCAGTACAGCAATACCGGCAGCATGGCCAGGTTTTGCCAAAACACTAAGGCGAACCAGCACAGTTCAAAGCCTATTAGCGCCCGCCAGTGAAAGCCTTTGCCACTACTCATTGCTGTTTCATCCGCTGCGCCATTTTATTTCTCAGGTTATATGGCAATAACGACAACAGCTTTAAGGTAAAGCTTAACCGGCGCGGAAAGCGGATCCGGCTTTGACCTGCCAGTAATCCGTTGTAAATACGCGCAGCGGCTTGCTCCACCGGTACTAAAAATGGCATGGCAAAATCATTTTTTTGCGTCAGCGGTGTGTCAACAAAACCCGGCTCAATCAGGTGCACGCTGATGCCACTGTCTGCCAGGTCTACCCGCAAGCTATCGGCAAAATAACTGACCGCGGCTTTGCTGGCACCATAGGCCTCGGCGCGGGTAAAAGGAAAAAAATGCGCCATTGAACTTACGATAGCCAGCTGTGGGCTGAGCGAGGCTTTAAGCAGCGGCATAAAAAATTTTGTTGCTGCCACCACAGCCTGAAAGTTAATGGCAAAGGTACGCTCAAAAGCAGCCAGGTCCAGATCGGCCACGTCGACATATTCGCAAGTGCCGGCATTTAGCAGCAACAGGTCCAGTACCACGCCATCTTGCTGCAGCCGAGTGGCGGTGTCTTGTATGGCCACGCTGTCGGTCAAATCAAGCGGCAGCGCAATAATACCGTCACTTTTGGCCAAATCATCAAGCTTGTCTTTCGAGCGGGCAACGGCGTATACGGTCCAGCCATTAGCGGCATAATGCTGTGCCAGTTGGCGGCCGATGCCAGAGCTGGCACCGGTAATTAAGCAGGTAGAAGTCATAACAGTTCCAGTGTGTGGCTTTGCTGTTAAGACTACGATAGCGCAATTAAGTTGGATTTACTCAGGCGTAAATATCGACACCCAGCAGCGCCTGCACTTCACTGCGCCGCTGTTCATTAGCCTGACTTTGATAAGCATCTATAGCCTGCTGGCTGCGTCTGTCGCTACTTGCGCTAAAACTGCTTTGCTGGCGACGCTCGTCATCCAGCCGGTTTATCACCTCGGCACTGGCACGCACGCCCCGGCCCGCGGCCAGTTCGCTACGCTCAGTGCGGTTGTCGGCAGGCTGCTGGGCACGACGTGGCTCAACACCGTTAAAAACGGTACTGATACTTTGTGTCGCATTCGCCGTTGAGTTGATATTCAGCGTCATAATACAAATCTTAGTCAGACTTAGCGCTAATTATAGCCAGTGCCAGCAACAAACCAAATGTTTTATTTTCCGGGCAGTTTTTGCCAGGTCACCTCATCACGCACATACACCGGCTCTGCCAGCTCTGCTGCAACAAACTGCCCCTCCGCCCATGCCGGCAGCGCCAGCGTCAGCATATCCTGCGCTGACGGGTATAAAATGTCAGCCGCAATAATAGCCTGCTGTTTTGCCAATAATTCATTAGCATAGGTTTGCCAGCCGGTGCCTACGCTATATATTTCGCCGGTTAAGTTAAAAGCGCTTAGCGCCGCCGGCTTTAGCGCCAGTTCTTCGGTTACAGCCTGCATCACACCATGCTGCAGGGCAAAGCGGCCGATATACACCTCGGCCATGCGCGCATCTATCGCTGCAATCACTTGCGTTGCACCGTGCAAGCGCTGCGCCGCCTGTGCCATAGCCGCCAAAGTGGATACGCCATACACCGGCAAGTCTGCGCCAAACGCCAACCCCTGGGTTACGCCCACGCCAATACGCACGCCAGTGAAGCTGCCGGGGCCGCGGCCAAATACAATACCATCTAGCTGGTTTAAGCTAAGCCCAGCCTGGCTTAACAACTGCTGTACCATTGGCAACACCCGTTTGCTGTGATGTTGCGGGCACACTTCGTCCAGCGTTAATAATTCATTGCCATACTGCAGTGCAACTGAGCAAGCTTCAGTAGAGGTATCAAGGGCCAGTAGTTTGCAATTTACTGTGGTCAACTTAAGTGTCCTGTTTTATCTGCTGTAAAAACTGTACGGCTTCATCCAGCGAGCGGGTGCGGCGCATTAGCGGCAAGCTGGTTAAAAAAACTTCGCCATAGGGCTTGGTGACTAAACGGTTATCGCAGATCACCATGACGCCGCGATCGGTCACGTCACGAATTAGCCGGCCTACCCCCTGCTTTAACGTAATGACCGCCTGTGGCAGTTGTACGGCAGCAAAAGGGTCTTCACCACGCCGCGAGCAATCTTCACTGCGCGCTTGTAACAAAGGCTCATCCGGCGAGGCAAACGGCAGTTTATCAATAATAACGCAGCTTAGCGTATCACCGCGCACATCTACGCCTTCCCAGAAACTGCCGGTGCCCAAAAGCACCGCATTATCCAGTTTAACAAACTGCTCCAGCAACAAGCGCTTACCGGTGCTGCCCTGCACTAATACCGGCTGGCGCACCAAATCCGGCAATTGCTGCGCCACCAACTGTAACATGCGATGGCTGGTAAATAAGAAGAAACAGCGGCCGTTATTGGCCTCAATCAACCGCACGGCAATCTGCAATAGCTGCTTTGCCATGCCTGGTTCATGCGGCTCGCTTAAATAGCGTGGCACACAAAGCAGTGCCTGCTCAGCATAATTAAACGGGCTTTCCAGCAATAGGGTTTTCGCGGCATTAAGCCCCATTTGCGCGGTGTAATGGTTAAAACCGTTGTTTACCGACAAGGTAGCCGAGGTAAACACCCAGCTACGTTCATTCTCAGCCACGATGGCACTGAATTTATCGGCAATACTCAGCGGCGTTAAATGCAGATTGACATGCAGCCGGCTGGTTTCAAACCATAAACTGACACCCGTTTGCTGTATGTCGGTCAGTTTCTGCAGCCGGCCTTTGCCCAGCGCTAAACGCTCAAAAGCATTGTCAATAAGGTCAGAGCGGCCCAGGCTGCTTTTCATCACCAGATACAACATATCTATGGCTTCAACTACCCTGTTCAGCGCCTGCTGCATCTGGGGCTGTTGATACTGTTCACGCCAGTTGCCACGCGCAGGCTCTGGCGCAAACTGCAGCCGCCAGTCTTTAATCAGTTGCACCACCTTGTCGGCCGTTTTGGCCAACTGCGGATGGTCACGTAGCTCGGTTTTACAGGCAACGTCTATATCGCGGCACAGCTCCAGCAAAATCCGACTGGAGATATTCTCGCCAAAGTAATCACTGGCAATATCAGGCAACTGATGCGCTTCATCGAAAATAATCACATCCATTTGCGGCAACAGTTCGCCAAAGCCGGTGTCTTTTAACGCTAAATCGGCAAAAAATAAGTGATGGTTAACCACTACCAGGTCGGCTGCCTGGGCTTTTTTACGCGCTTTGAGTAAATGACAGTCTTCGTATACTGGGCAATCTTTACCCAGGCAATTGTCGGTAGTGCTGGTAACGTATGGCAAGGCTTTTGAGTCTTCGCTGATGTAGCTAAGCTCGCCAATATCACCGCTTTGCGTTTCACTAGCCCATTTCTTTATTAAGCTCAGATCCTGGATCAGCTGGTCATCCTGCAACGGCACATGGTTATAGTGCTGCTCTAAGCGAAATAAACACAGATAGTTGCTGCGCCCCTTCAGCAGCGCCAGCTGCAGCGGGCTAGCCAGCGCTTTTACTACTTTGGGCAAGTCACGAAAATACAGCTGCTCCTGCAGGTTTTTGGTGCCGGTGGATAACACCACTTTTTTACCACTTAGTAGTGCCGGCACTAAATAAGCATAGGTTTTACCGGTACCGGTGCCCGCTTCTACTACCAGACTGCCCGGTGTTTCAATAACATCGGCGACGGCTTGTGCCATCTGAAGTTGGGCATCACGGGCATTAAAGCCGGCAATATGCGCAGATAAAGCACCGCCGGGCGCAAAGGCACTGGCAACCTGCTTACGCATCATGACTCAGAGTGTGACAAGGGGTGAACGACACTAAAACAAACCATCAGAAAATAAGACCGACATTATGCCTTATCAGCAGACAAATTCAGACAAAAATATCCAGGTGGCCGTCTTTATCGACATGTTGCTCATTCTCTGGCGTGGTATAGGGTGCTTCAGGGTAGTCCTGTGTCTGACGCTCCCCTTTGCGAGCAGAGCGCGTCAGGATCAGGTATTTCTGCTCATGCGGTTTAACCGGTGTTAAGCGCGCATCCTTAAACACCGGTACCACCTGTTTTGGATCAGGCTCGACCGGTGTGCCGGGTACACGCTGTACAAAAGGCATAAAAGCGTCCATTCGCTTCTCCTTAACACCATTTCACCTTTATCGGCCCGATCTGACCAAACTTAACACAGCACGCATTGACTATACAACCTGAGCGCTTTTTAACCAAAAAGTTCAGCATTTTACGCGCTAGAAACAGCTATTATTTTTGCGCAAAAAGCAGCAAGAAAAATCATATCCATATTAATCAAAGATTTATAAAGAACAACTCTGTGACCAATAAACCAAAACCGACTTGCACTTAACAACAGATACAGGTAACTTGTATAGCAACTTAAGCAGCAAATCCCAAATTATGACTACTGTAACTGTACTGCATCATCATAGCGACTAGCCGTCCGGATATTTCGGAGGGCTATTTTCTGGCGCTCCGGTGGTACAGCAATAAAAACCCCGAGCCCAGGCCCGGGGTTTTTGTTTATTCGTATTACACATTTTACTTATCGTCACGGAGACCAGTATGAGTCCGGCAACAGAATCAAAACGTTTACGCATCGCCATGCAGAAATCTGGCCGTTTATCGGTCGACTCCCAAGCCCTGCTGACCAGCTGTGGTTTAAAAATTAACCTGCGCGAGCAGCGACTAATTGCCCATGTCGAGAATATGGATATCGATATCCTGCGCGTACGGGATGACGATATTCCGGGTTTGGTGATGGATGGCGTTTGTGATTTAGGTATTGTCGGCGAAAACGTGCTGGAAGAAGAGTCATTGCAGCGCAAATTAGATAACGACAGCTTTGATTACACTGTACTAAAACGGCTGGATTTCGGCGGTTGCCGTTTATCCATTGCCGTGCCGCAGGAAGAAAACTACCAAGGCGCCGCCTCATTAGACGGCAAAACTATCGCCACCACTTACCCGCGTTTACTGGGCCGTTATTTGAAGCAGCAAGGCGTTAATGCCCGCATTGTTAATTTAAAAGGCTCGGTTGAAGTCGCGCCGCGCGCGGGTTTAGCCGATGCTATCTGTGATCTGGTGTCTACCGGTGCCACGCTCGAAGCCAATGGTTTAAAAGAAGTCGAAGTGATTTACCGCAGCAAAGCGGTGCTGATACAGCGCAAAGGTTTAAACGATGAGCGTCAGCTAAAACTTATCAATAAACTGATGCCGCGCATTAACGGCGTAATGCAGGCTAATGAAAGCAAATACATTATGCTGCACGCCCCGCGCGCTCGCTTAGATGAAGTGATTGCGCTGCTGCCGGGTGCAGAAAACCCGACCATGCTGCCCCTGGCCGGTAATGATGAGATGGTGGCCATTCACGTGGTGAGCAGCGAAACGCTGTTCTGGGAAACCATGGAGCAGTTAAAAGCGCTGGGCGCGAGCTCTATTTTAGTGCTGCCAATTGAAAAGATGATGGAGTAATCATGACAACCGTGATTGATTGGGCTTCATTATCCGAAAGCGGGCAACAGGCGGCTCTGGCACGGCCAGCACTGGCGGACTCGGCATCGCTAAGTGCGCAGGTGATGGAGATTATTCGTAATGTTCGTGCGAACGGTGATGCGGCGCTAGGTGCCTATAGCCAACAGTTTGATGGCTTAGATAGCAACCCGATAGCGCTAAGCTCGATGGTAAAGCAAGCGCAGCTGGCTAAACTGTTGCCAGAGCGTAAAGCCGCTATTGAGCTGGCGTACGACAATATCCGCAAATTCCATGCAGCCCAGTTGCCGCGTGATATCGAAGTAGAAACCAGTGCCGGTGTTATGTGCCAGCTTAAAAGCCGCGCCATAGCTGCGGTCGGTTTGTATATCCCTGGTGGCAGTGCGCCACTGCCTTCAACCGTTTTGATGCTGGGGGTACCGGCACAACTGGCCGGTTGCGAGCGCATAGTGCTGGTAACACCGCCTGGCAAGCCAGTTGCAGGCGATATCGCGCCGGAGATTCTGTATGCAGCAGAGCTTTGTGGCATCAGCGAGATTTACACCATCGGCGGCGCCCAGGCCATTGCTGCACTGGCCTATGGCACCCAAAGCATCGCCAAAGTGGATAAAATCTTCGGCCCCGGTAATCGTTATGTTACTGAAGCCAAGCAGCAAGTCAGCCAGGATGCCAAAGGCGCTCAAATAGATATGCCAGCCGGCCCGTCGGAAGTGCTGGTATTGGCCGATAATAGTGCCAATGCAGCTTTTGTTGCCGCGGACTTGTTATCGCAAGCCGAGCACGGCCCTGACTCACAGGTGATCTTAGTCAGCGACAGCAGCGACTTACTTGCTGCTGTACAAGCAGAAGTGGCCAGCCAGCTCTCGCAACTACCGCGCAAAGACATCGCGGCTGCCGCGCTTAGCCACAGCCGCTACATTTTAACCACCGATTTAGCCCAGGCAGTGGCGGTAACCAATGCCTATGCGCCGGAGCATTTAATTGTGCAAACCGCCTGCGATGATGAGCTGGTTAGCCAATTTAACAGTGCTGCTAGTATCTTTGTCGGCAAATGGACGCCAGAGTCTGCCGGTGACTACGCCAGCGGCACCAACCATGTGCTGCCGACTTACGGTTATAGCAAAACGGTATCCAGCTTATCGCTGGCCGATTTTTACCGCCGCTTCACGGTGCAAAAGCTAAGCGAACAGGGCATGCGTAATATCGGCCCGGCCATAGTCACGCTGGCACAAGCCGAAAGCCTGGACGCACACGCCAATGCGGTGCGGCTGCGTTTGGCTGAACTCACAACTATTGAAGGTTAAGCACAAGATGGCAAACTCAACCCCAACTGGCGTAAATAACCTGGCCAGACAAATTGTCAAAGACATCGTGCCTTACGCCTCGGCGCGCAGCAGCATGAGTGGCGGCGCTGTTTGGCTTAACGCTAATGAAAATGCCTTAGCGCCCCGCTATCAGCTGGATGGTACTTTTAACCGCTATCCGTCCTGTCAGCCCAAAGCGGTAATTAATGCTTATGCCGACTATGCCGGTGTGACACCAGAGCAGGTACTGGTAAGCCGCGGCGCGGACGAAGGCATAGAGCTTTTGATCAGAAGCTTCTGCGAGCCGAAACAAGACAGCATTACCATTTGCCCGCCAACCTATGGCATGTATGCGATAAGTGCTGAGAGCAACCAAACGGCTGTGAATAAAGTACTGCTGATTAATAACGAACAGCTGGATTTAGCCGGCATTTTTGCCACCAGCCCCAAGTTGGTGTTTATCTGTAGCCCGAATAACCCGACTGGCGATCTGATCCCGCGTGAGCAAATTATTGCCGTACTGGAGCATTTCGCCGGTAAAGCGCTGGTGGTGGTCGATGAGGCCTATATTGAGTTTGCGCCAGAGGCTACACTGGCCAATGAACTGGCGCACTACCCGCATTTAGTCATTTTACGCACTTTATCCAAAGCCTTTGGTCTGGCGGGGCTACGCTGCGGCTTTACCTTGGCTGCACCAGAAGTGATTAACGCACTGAAGAAAATGATCGCGCCCTACCCGATTGCCGAGCCGGTAGCGCAAATTGCTGCTCAGGCGTTATCGAAAGCCGGTATTGCGCAAATGCAGCAAAGCGTCGCGACAATAAACGCGCTTCGGCAGCAGTTTATCGCCTTTGCTAAAACACAAAACGGCATAAGAAAGGTTTGGCCGAGCAATGCTAACTATGTGCTGCTGCAGGTAAACAACGCCGCAGACTGCGTAAGCAACCTTATTCAAAATGATATTTTAATCCGCAATCAGTCCAGTCAATTGGGTTTATCTGAAGTGGTGCGGGTATCGATTGGCAACGCTGATGAAATGCAGCGTCTGACACAGGCGATGCAGCAGTATTTTTCTAACACCGATAGCAAAGAGAGAGTAAGCGCATGAGTGGCCAGCCTATTTTATTTATCGACCGCGACGGCACCATGGTTGAAGAGCCGCCGATTGACAAGCAGCTCGACAGCCTGGAAAAGCTGGCTTACGAGCCTGATTTGGTGCCCTCTTTATTAAAGTTGCAGGCCGCTGGCTATCGTTTAGTGATGGTGACCAATCAGGATGGCCTGGGAACCGATAGCTTCCCGCGTGATACTTTTGATGCACCGCACGATAAGATGATGCAACTGTTAACCTCGCAAGGTATTCGCTTTGACGATGTGCTGATTTGTCCGCACTTTGAGCGCGATAATTGCAGCTGTCGCAAGCCGAAACTGGGTCTGGTAAAAGACTACCTGCAGCAAGGCAAAATCGACTTTACTAACTCTTATGTGATTGGCGATCGTATCACCGATGTGCAGCTGGCGGAGAACATGGGCTTGCCGGCGTTTCAGTATAACCGCGACAGCTTAGGCTGGGCGCAAATCACCAAACAGTTGTTAAGCCGCGGCCGCAAAGCGACCGTTAGGCGCACCACGCGTGAAACCGATATTGAAATTTCGGTCGATTTAGACAGCAGCGGCAATAACAGCTTTAACACCGGTGTCGGCTTTTTCGACCATATGCTGGAGCAAATTGCCACCCACGGCGGCTTCTCGCTGCAGGTAAAGGTGGAAGGCGACTTACACATCGACGATCACCACAGCGTCGAAGATACTGCACTGGCATTGGGTCAGGCGTTAAAACAAGCGCTGGGCAATAAACGCGGCATTAACCGCTTTGGCTTTGTGCTGCCAATGGATGAATGCCGCGCTGAATGTGTGCTGGATTTATCCGGCAGGCCACTGTTTGTGTTTAACGGTGAGCTTGGCGAGGGTGCCGTCGGCGGTTTAACGCTAGAGATGGTACCGCACTTTTTCCGCTCATTAAGCGATGCCATGCTGATGACACTGCACCTGAGTATCACGGAAGGCAACAAGCACCATAAAGTGGAAGGCCTGTTTAAAGCCTTTGGCCGCGCATTGCGCCAAGCCATTACCGTGTCGGGCGAGGCGCTGCCAAGCTCAAAAGGAGTGTTGTAATGAAGCTGGTGATAGTCGATACCGGCTGCGCCAATATCAGCTCGGTGTATTTTGCTTTTAAACGCCTGGGCGTTGAGGCCAGCATCAGCCGTGATGCCAAAGCCATTAAAGCCGCCGATAAGGTGCTGCTACCCGGCGTTGGCACCGCGCACAATGCGATGGCTAAACTTCAGCAAGCCGAACTTATCGATACGCTGCAACACCTGCAACAACCGCTGCTGGGTATTTGCCTGGGTATGCAAATGCTGACGGCACACAGCATGGAAGGTGATGTCGCCTGCCTAAACCTTATCCCGTCAGAAGTACGGCCCATGCAAAGCGCTGGCCTGCGCCTGCCGCATATGGGCTGGAATACATTGCACAGCATCAGTGAACATCCGTTAATGCGCGGATTTTCTGTCACAGACTATGTGTATTTTGTGCACAGTTTTGCCGTGGCACCGGATGAGTACAGCCTGGCGCAGTGCCATTACGGTACTGATTTTGCTGCAGTCATTGGCAAAGACAATGTCGCCGGCGCCCAGTTTCACCCGGAGCGCTCGGGTAAAACCGGCGCGCGCTTATTACAGAATTTCCTGGAGTGGCAGTTATGATTATCCCCGCCATCGACTTAATTGACGGCAATGTGGTGCGCTTGTACCAAGGCCGCTACGACAACACAACCCAATATGACTTCAGCCCGCTTGGCCTGCGTAACCAATACGCTCAGGCCGGTGCTAACTGGCTGCATATTGTTGATTTATCCGGTGCTAAAGATGCCACTAAACGCCAGCTGGCACTTTTAACCGAGCTGATGACGGCTTCACCTTTACATATTCAGGTCGGCGGTGGTGTGCGCAGCGAGCAGGATGTGATTGATTTACTTGATGCCGGTGCCGGCCGTGTCGTTATAGGCAGTTTAGCCATACGCCAAAGCGAGCTGGTGCAAGGCTGGGTGCGCAAATACGGCGGCGAGCACATCGTACTGGCGCTGGATGTCGCCATAAATGACAAAGGCGAGAAAACCCTGCCCTCGCATGGCTGGATTGAGCAATCCAATATCACCTTAGAGCAGGTGCTGGACGGTTATATCACCGCGGGTGCGAAACATGTGCTTTGTACTGACATCAGTAAAGACGGTACGCTAACCGGCTCTAATGTGCAGCTGTACAAAGAGCTGGCCAGTAAGTATCCGCAAATTCAGTGGCAGGCCTCGGGCGGCATTGGCAAGCTGGATGATATCCGCGCCTTAATTGGCAGCGGCGTAGCCGGCGTTATTTTAGGCCGCTCACTGCTGGAAGGTAAATTTACGCTTGAGGAGGCCATTGCATGCTGGCAAAACGGTTAATTCCCTGCCTCGATGTACGCGATGGTAAGGTCGTAAAAGGCGTACAGTTTCGCAACCATGAAATTATCGGCGATATCGTGCCGCTGGCGCAACGCTACGCCGAGGCCGGCGCCGACGAGCTGGTATTTTACGATATTACTGCGTCAAGCGATGGCCGGGTGGTCGATAAAAGCTGGGTGCAGCGTATTGCTGAGGTGATCGATATTCCGTTTTGTGTCGCCGGCGGCATTAAAACGGTGGCCGATGCCGGCAAAATTCTGGAAATGGGTGCCGATAAAATTTCGGTAAATAGCCCGGCCCTGCTAAGGCCAGAGCTGATTAATGAACTTAACCACAGCTTTGGCCAGCAGTGCGTTGTTATCGGCATCGACAGCTTTTTTGATGTCACTTCCGGCCAGTATCAGGTATACCAGTTTACCGGTGATGAAAGCCGCACCCGAAAAACCCAGTGGCTGACCCGCGATTGGGTCAGCGAGGTGCTAAGCCGGGGTGCCGGCGAAATTGTACTTAACTGTATGAATCAGGATGGGGTGCGCCAGGGCTATGATATTGCCCAGCTAAAAAGCATCCGCGAAGTGTGCAGCGTGCCGCTGATTGCCAGTGGTGGCGCCGGCACTATGCAGCACTTTACTGATGTATTTGAAAAAGCCGATGTTGATGGTGCTTTGGCTGCCAGCGTGTTTCACAAAGGTATTATTGAAATTGCTGAGTTAAAAGCCAAATTGATTGCTGATGGCATTAGCATCCGGCCGTAATAAGGGTAGTTATGAACAAAGACACTATAAACCAACTAAGCTGGCCGGAAAACCAACTGCTGCCTGCGATAGTACAGCATGCCATCTCCGGCAAGGTGCTAATGCAGGGCTATATGAACCCGGCGGCACTTGAGCACACACTGCAAAGCGGCAACGTCACCTTTTACAGTCGCAGCAAACAGCGGCTGTGGACCAAAGGCGAAAGCTCAGGCCATACCCTGCAGCTGGTTAGCATCGACAGCGACTGCGATGCTGACAGTATTTTAGTGCTGGCACAGCCGCAAGGGCCTACCTGCCATGTTGGCACCGAAACCTGCTGGCACGACAACAGCGCCAACAGCCCGCAACTGGCATTTTTGTATGACTTAGAGCAGGTAATTAAATCCCGGGAAGGCGCCGATCCGGCCAGCAGCTACACCGCCAGTTTATTTGCCAAAGGTGTAAAGCGTATTGCACAAAAAGTCGGCGAAGAAGGCGTCGAATCGGCCTTAGCAGCTATGGCCGGCGATAAAGAAGAGCTGGCTAACGAAGCAGCTGATCTGATCTTTCACCTACTCGTATTATTGCGTAGCCAAAGGCTTGAACTGAACGATGTGATAACAGTGTTACGCCAACGGCACAAGTAACGCTATTTTGCTGTCAGTCTGGCTGTACAGGTGGACTGACGCAGTAATAAGTTGTCTTTTAGCAGAATGGCGACACTCGCTAAAGCTAACTACACTTAAGGCGTCATGACCATAAAAGCGCCGCATTTACACCGCGAGGCGAACCTGATCCAAATGCTGGACCCTTTGTCTACAGATTGGAATCAGGCTTTGCCCGCACCCGACAGTACGGTAACCAGCAAGCTGGTTGCTGGGGTGGACTTTTCCCGCTTAAACACCTTGTTTGAAAATTTCCTGCAGGTAATGAACGTTCCAATAGCGCTTATTGACCTGCACGGCAAAGTATTAGCGTCATCACGTTGGCAGCGTGCCTGTATCCAGTTTCATCGCCAGGCAGAGCCAACGTTACAGCGCTGTCTGGAAAGTGACCGCGAATTAGCACTGCAGCTGGAACAAGGCAAAAACTACTCAATATACCGCTGTCGCAACGGTTTGGTTGATTGTGCCACGCCAATTGTGATCGAAGGCGAGCATATCGCCAATTTGTTTATTGGCCAGTTTCTGTTAGCTGAGCCCAACCCGGAATATTTTACTGAACAAGCCGCACAAGCTGGATTTGATAAAGAGGAATATCTGAGCGCCCTGGCAGAAGTACCTATTGTCGATGAAACTAAACTGCCTGCCATGTTAAATATGTTGGCATCATTAGCATTGCAAATTACTGAGCTTAGTCTGGCTAATCACCGCTACCAACAAAGCCTGCAACAAACTGAACTGAAAGTTGAACAACGTACGCAAGAGTTAACCTTACAGAACCAGATTTTAAGCCTGATCAGTGATGGCGCTGAGCTCGAAGCTGTGCTGCATAATTTGGTGAGCCAGGTAGAACTACTGCATCCTGATTCGTTATGCTCTATTTTGCTGCTGGATGAAGACGGCAAAACGCTACGCCACGGTGCAGCTCCTTCCCTGCCAAAAGCTTACAACCAGGCAATTGAAGGCGTTGTTATTGGCGAGGGCGTTGGCTCTTGTGGTACTGCGGCTTTTAGTGGTGAAAGGGTGATTGTCAGCGATATTCAATCTCACCCCTATTGGCAACCTTATCTGACACTGGCTGACATTGCCGAAGTGAAATCATGCTGGTCGCAACCTGTTAAAAACGCTCAGGGACAGGTACTTGGTACCTTTGCGATTTATCACCGCCAACCAGCCATCCCCAGTGCCGAACAGTTGGATAAAATAGCCACCTACAGCAAACTGGCCGAGCTGGCCATTAGCAGAAGCCTAAACAGCGCGCAAATTCGCCGCTTAGCGTTTTATGACAGCTTAACCGGTCTAGCCAATCGTCGGCTGTTAGAAGAACATATGCTACAAGCCATGGCCGCCAGTCAACGTAACCAGACGTATTGTGGTTTGATGTTTATTGACTTAGATAACTTTAAACCGGTAAACGATATTTACGGCCACCGCGTTGGTGATGGTTTACTGCGTGAGGTAGCTCGCCGTTTACAGAGCTCGGTGCGACAAGCCGACACTGTTGCCCGTTTTGGTGGCGATGAATTTATCGTGCTGTTGCGTGATATTGATACTGACTGCGAACGTAGCCGGCAACACATTCAAAGTGTGGCGAAAAAAATTGCTGTAGAGTTGTCCCGCCCCTTCCCATTAGAACAACATCTGATGCACCAGTGCGCCTGCAGCATAGGTTTAGTACTATTCAAAGGCAACAGCGATTGTGACGAGCTATTACGTCAGGCTGATACCGCCATGTATCAGGCCAAACGCCAGGGACAAAACCAGCCTTGCTGGTTTCAAGCCGGTTAAAACTCAGCACACCGGGCCCATTAATTACGCTAGCCATCGCATTAAAATGTAACAGCCTTTGTCTGTCTATTGACAAGCCCCGCCCCGACACAGACTATAGCCGCGGTCGTACGTTTAACACTTCTGTTAACACTAAAAATAAAAGAGTCGCTATGAAAAAATCCTTACTTGTACTGGCGTTAGCCAGTAGCTTCGCCATGGCAGATGAAGGCATGTGGATGCCACAACAACTGCCGCAAATTGCCAACGAATTAAAAGCTGCCGGCTTGGCGCTGGACCCGGCCGACTTAACCAAATTAACTGAGTTCCCAGCAGCAGCTATTGTTAGTCTTGGTGGCTGTTCGGCGTCTTTTGTCTCGCCAAATGGCCTGGTTGCCACTAACCACCACTGCGTTTATGGCAGCATTGCGCATAACTCGACACCAGAGAATGATTTACTCGCCAATGGCTTTTTAGCAAAAAATTTAACGGATGAAGTGCCTGCAGCGCCGGGTAGCCGTATTTTTGTTACCAAAGCGGTAGATAACGTCAGCGATAAAGTGATTGATGGCAAAACGGCTAAATTAACTGGCAAAAAACGTATCGATGCCATTGAAGCTAACCAAAAAGCCATCGTCGCTGAGTGTGAAAAAGATGAAGGCCACCGCTGCACCGTAGCCGCTTATTATGGCAGCCTGGAGTTCTACTTAATTAAACAGCTGGAAATTAAAGACGTGCGCTTAGTGCATGCACCGGCTGAAGGCGTAGGTAAATTTGGTGGTGACACAGACAACTGGATGTGGCCGCGCCACACCGGTGATTACAGTTTTTACCGTGCTTATGTGAGCCCTGAAGGTAAATCAGCTGATTACAGCACCGACAATGTGCCCTATAAACCAGACTTTCATTTAACCCTGGCAAAAGATGGCGTTAAAGAAGGTGATTTTGTGATGGCAATGGGCTACCCGGGCCGCACTAACCGCCATCGTTTGCCCAGTGAAGTGAGCGAAACCTTTGAATGGGCCTACCCTAACACTGTGGCACACTTTAAAAACACGCTAGACATTATTGCCAAGCAAACCGCCAACGATAAAGACGCTGAGCTTAAATACGCCAGCCGCGTGGCAGGGCTTAACAACTACATGAAGAACCGTCAGGGCATGTTAGACAGCTTTGCTGACAGCGATTTTTTAACTCGCAAACAAGCAGAACATACTGAATTGACCCAGTGGGTTAACAGCAGTCGTGACAATAAAAAAGCCTATGCTGATGATTTAAAAACCATCGAAAAACTGCTGAAACAAAGCCAGGAAAAAGATCGCAAAGACTATTTACTGGATAATGCCAAACCCCGTCTGTTAACCGTTGCTGGCGCCCTGTATCGTTTAGCACAAGAGAGCACTAAGCCGGATGCCGAGCGTAAAGCTGGCTTTCAAAGCCGTGATTTACCGCGTTACAAAGCCTTTGTCGCCGGCATGGAGCGTAACTTTGCCGTTAGTGTAGAAAAAGCGCTGGATCTGTATAACTTAAGCCGCTATGCCGCCCAACCTAAAAAACTGCGCGACAGTGACTTTGATAAAGTTATGGGTATTAAAGATGGTATGTCTGAAGCCGATCTCAAAGCACTGATTGACAGCTGGTATGCCAACACCGGCTTAACCACACTGGATAAACGCAATGCCCTGCTGGAGATGACACCAGAGCAAATTGCAGCAGTAGATGACAGCTTTGTTAAAGCCGCCGTTGCACTACATAAGTGGAACTTAAAACAGGAAGCGGCAGAAGAAGAGCTGGCTGGTAAAATTCAGCAGGCCTATGCCAGCTACATGCGCGCCAAAATCGCCTTTATGCAGTCGAAAGGCCAGGCGGTTTACCCGGATGCGAACAGCACACTGCGGGTCACTTACGGTAATGTAGAAGGCCGAGCTCATGGCAATGAAGATGGCAACGCCTGGGCACCGTTTACCACGCTGCGCGGTATTACCGCTAAAGCCACTGGCGAAGGTGAGTTTAATGCCCCACAAAGCCAGCTAGACGCCATTAAAGCCAAGCAATATGGCCCATACAAGGTAGAAAGCTTAAATTCAGTGCCGGTAAACTTTTTGGCCACATTGGATATTACCGGCGGTAACTCAGGTTCTGCAGTGTTAAACAGCAAAGCCGAACTGGTTGGCTTGGCGTTTGACGGCACACTCGATTCGATTATTTCAGACTGGGACTACAACCCGGACAATACCCGCTCTATTCAGGTTGATCACCGTTTTATGCTGTGGCAAATGCAGCTGGACGGCGCCGATAATCTGTTAAAAGAGATGGGCGTAAAGTAACTCTCTGACAAAGGGCCGCAAGGCCCTTTTTTATTATCTGATTACGTAGCGCAAAAAATATTTCTCCAGCTAACGCATGCTGGCTTCGCGACAAGACAAAACTGCTATAAAATGTGCCACCCTAATCTGCCTGAGCGGCACGCCGTTATGTTGTCGTCCACCTCGCTTTATACCGATCTCTCTGCTTACTATGACTTGATGTGTAGCGACATCAATTATCAACAGCAAAGCCAAAGCGTACAGCGGTTGCATCAATTATTTGGCAACGGCGGTAAACGGCATCTTGATTTGGCGTGTGGCACTGGCCCGCATATTGCGCATTTTCTCCGTGCCGGTTATCAGTGTATCGGTTTAGACTTAAACCAGCCGATGCTGGAACTTGCGAAGGCGCGGTGTCACGAAGCAGAATTTTTGCTTGGGGATATGAGCCAGTTTAGCCTGACACAGCAAGTTGATTTAGTTACCTGCTTTTTATACTCCATGCACTACAATGCCAGCATTGAATTACTAAGCCGCTGTATTGCGCAGGTACATGCCAATTTAAGCCCGGGTGGCGTGTTTTGCTTTAACGTGGTCGATAAAGACAAAATATCGAATAACGACGCAGTGCGACAAGATGCAGTGCACAACGGCGCGCATTTTGTGTTCGAGTCCGGTTGGTTTTATCAGGGACAGGGCGAGCAACAGCTGTTAAAGCTGCGCATCAGCAAAACCTGCAGCCAACACAGCCAATACTGGCAAGACAGCCACAGCATGGTGGCATTAAACTTTGGCCAGCTACAGGCCTTGTTGGCGCCTTGGTTCGACGTGCACATACTGGCGCACAATTATGACAGTATCCAAAGTTGGGATGGCGAAGCCGGTAACGCCTTATTTGTTTGCGTTAAACGCTGATTAGCAGCCTTTTTCCAACAATTCAGCCGCCAGCCGGACAAAGTCTGAAGAGGTTAAAATGCCTTTCAGTTTGTTGTTCTCATCCACCACCGGCATACAGCCGTGGCGGTTTTTGACAAAAAAACCAGCCACTTCTCTGAGCGACTGCTCTGGCGTTACCGCGGCAAAATCGGTTGCCATCATATCGGCGACCAGCTGCTGCTTTTCTTTGCGCTCCAATGCTGTCGCACCATATTGCGCCATTAAGCCCATCACTTTGGCAATCATAATTTTTTGCGTCAGCATACCGACCAGTTCACCATTTTGTTCGATCACCGGTATATGACGCACATTTTTTTGCCGCATTAAATCATGCGCATCTTTTAGGCTGGCATCGCGGGTAACACATAAGGGATCAGCGGTCATCAGCTGAGCAACGGTGGTAATGGTCATAACGGGTTCCTGTAGCACGGCAAGTTTGATGTACTAGATATAGCGAAAAAGCCGGTAACTTGCAGCGAACTGGATCAAGTTTTTTGCCGTACGGCAGCAAAATTTATTTGGTTTAGTAAACACAGAAAAAGAAAAATCTGATCCCTTCACCTGGCACTGGCGTTCTTATAACCGAATTTTGTGTCTAACTTTAAGCGAAAAAAGGAAACACTATGAAACTGTCTCATCTTATCAGTACTACCATTCTGGCCGGCTCATTACTGTTTGGCGTCCAAGCAGGAAACTACAAAGCTAAAGCGGATATCGTTGACACTGCCGTTGCAGCCGGTAACTTCTCTACCCTTGTTACCGCCGTAAAAGCAGCTGAACTGGTAGATACCTTAAAAGGTGAAGGCCCATTCACCGTATTTGCTCCCAACGATGCGGCCTTTGCCAAAATCCCTGCGGCTGACTTGAACGCGCTGGTCGCCGATAAAGCCGCGCTGACTAATGTACTGACTTACCATGTTGTCGCTGGCAAAGTGATGGCGGCTGACGTAGTAAAATTAACTTCGGCCAAAACCGTACAAGGTCAGGAGCTGGCGATTGAAGTAAAAGACGGTAAAGTCTTTGTGGATGGCGCCCAAGTGATTGCTACTGACATCGTTACCAGCAATGGCGTGATTCATGTACTGGACAGCGTGGTAATGCCCAAATAACTACCCTGTTAACCCGTCTCAGGCACCTTGCTCTGAGACGAGGTTAACGAACTGCCCAGCGATGCCACTATTACCAGCAAAATTGCCAGCCACTGCCACAATGTTAACAGTTCCGCCAGGATTAAAAAGCCCGCTAATGCCGCAACCGCAGGTTCCATACTCATAAAAACACTGAAGTTTTGCGATGTCATATTTCGCAGCGCCACCATTTCCAATGAATACGGAATGGCGCTGGATAAAATACCGACTAAAAAGCCCAGCGGCAGCACCTCCCAGCTTAGTAGCGCCATGCCCTGAGTGATGAACCCTGTTGGCACTAGCACTGCGGCCGCTACCGTCATACCTAATGCTACCGTAATACCACCCGAGCTTTGGGTATTGGTTTTTTTACCAAATAAAATATAACCGGCCCAGCAGGCACCGGCCGCCAGCGCCAGCATTACACCAACAGGATCCAGTGCATCGGCACCGCGCATATCCGGAAGCAGCAGTAAAATACCGGCAATGGCGCAGGCTACCCAGATCAGGTCGCGCTTACGACGCGATGAAAACAGCGCCACCGCCAAAGGCCCGGTAAATTCCAGCGCTACGCCTATACCCAGTGGAATGCGCGCAATGGCCAGATAAAACAAAATATTCATCCCGCCCAGACAAAGGCCATACACCACTATCGCCTGCCAATCGCGGCCTTGGGGCAAGGATCGCCAGGGCCTGAATACCAACCATAGCACCAACGCCGAAAAACCCAGCCTCAGCGCTGTGGTACCGTCCGGACCAATCAGCGGAAACAGCTGTTTGGCAATAGAAGCGCCGGATTGGATAGTCACCATCGCCAGCAACACGCTACAGATGGCAACAACCAGGCTGCGGTTAACAGATAAAGACATAAAGCGATCCGAATGGGAGTAGAAGAAGCGTCAGCCGTATTGTAGATCGCAGCTCACGAAAAAATAAGCCGCAACGCACTCAGTTACGTCATCTTTGCGTTATTTCAGGGCAAATAACCCCCCCCCTTTCAATGCTGAAACACAAAAGCCGCGCAACGTTCAGAAAAATATCATTTTACAGCAAAGGTTTAGTCTTAATTTAGCCGGCATAGTGACAAACAAATACAGCTGGCACAACACCTGCTTATTAGTGTTAACAGTATTGTGCTCAACGCTCATTTCGTCCCCTGACACAGGAGCCTTACTATGACTGGCTTACAACACCGCAGCCATCCACTGCGCGATATCCTCGATAAAGAGCTGCAGCAACGCACTTTCCCTGCACTGACGGCGCCCTGCCGGCTGTGCCAATTTATGCTCACGGTAACACCGGCTTCACGTAGCAGCGAGCTGAGTTTTATCCAGCAATTAGCCAATACACAAGGCTGCCATTTTAGTGAAACCGCACAGGATGTTAACCTGCCGTTGTTTGGTGGCACGCTGCGTTTTGAAAAACACAGTGAGTTCTCCAGCTACATTTTTATCCGGCCGGCACATGACAAACAACTATTTGACGACCCTCTGGATTTTTTACCCGCCAAAGACTGGCTAAGCCAGATCCCCGGGCAGATTTTCCGTGTGGTGCAACTGAGCATTATCACACCGGCACAGCTGGCAGAGCTTGGCGACATTGACAGCCTGTTTAACAAAGATAACTGTATTAGCAGCCACCTGGCGGGGCAGCAGGCGCGGATCTGGACTGACTTTCAAAAACATGCTGAAGGCGCTGGCCGTATGCTGTTGCTGGATCACGGTTTAACACCGGCCGCGTTAGGCCGCCTGGTACAGCAACTGTTTGACCTTGGTAATTACCGCAAACTGTCATTATTGGGCTGGCCGGTGGCACGTCAGGCGCTGGCGAAGTTGAACCTGCTGGAGCAGCAGCTATCCGATATTACCCAGCGTATTGAACATAAAAATAATGCCGACGAGCGCCTGCTCAATGAAATCACCACCATGGCGGCACAAACTGAAAATTTAATTGCCGATAACAGTTCAAGGTTACAAGCGACTGCGGCTTATTATCAACTAACGCTGGACAGGCTTAAGAGCTTGAACGAGACAGTCATTGAGGGGATGTTATCGTTACAGGATTTTACTGAGCGGCGCTTAACCCCGGCGTTTCGCACCAGCGAGTCGGTAGTCTTTCGGCAAAATGCACTGTCAGGCCGCTTAGGCCGCTCTACGGAGCTGTTACGAACCCGTATCAACTTAACCTTAGAGCAACAAAACCAGCAGCTACTGGCATCCATGGATCAAAGAGCCAAACTGCAATTGCGCCTGCAACAAATGGTTGAGGGGCTGTCACTGGTTGCTATCAGTTACTACGCACTGCAACTGACCGACAAAGCCCTCAATGCATTAAGTTTCTGGTTTACCGCTATTAATTTGCCATTGTGGCAAAGCCTGAGTGTGCCTGTTGTACTAATGAGTGTGGGGCTGCTGTTTTTTTGGCTTAACCGCCAGCTGCATAGTAGCTTGCCAGAGCAAGAGTCGCAGCATACCGTTACGGTTAAACACACGGCGCAGCGTGATAAAACCCACTGAATGCTTGAGAATTCACCAGACTAGTGCTTTACTTGCGATCCGCTGTTTTTGCTGTTGCGGTTGGTTTTCAGGAGAGCTGGGATGTTACGTGTCGCTGTGTTACTAAGTTGCTTTAGTGTTGTCTGTCTGGCCAATACGCCAGCAGCTGATGCTGAAAAAACGCAGCGTAAACTTAGCCCGGGGCAGTCATTGACGGATTATAGCCCTGCAACCAAAGCACATCCGGCGCACATTGCGGTGTATAAGTCGGTAAAACAGGATGGCACAGCGCTGTTTTCAGACCGGCAACCAGTAAACCGGCCTTATCAGGTGATGCGATTTGACTGTTTTGCCTGCGATCCGGTATCGACGGTGAACTGGCACACAGTGCCACTGTATACCAAACCCTATAACCGCATTATTGCTAAAGCCGCCGATCAGCATCAGTTGGACCCGGCGCTTATCCGCGCCGTTATTCATGCTGAATCCTCGTTCCGGCCACAGGTGGTATCGAAAAAAGGCGCTGTGGGCTTAATGCAACTGATGCCGCAAACGGCTAGCTATTTAGGCGTGGCCGATCCCAGCCACCCGGAGCAGAATATCATTGCTGGCAGCCGCTATCTGGCCAGTTTACTAAAACAACATAACAGCGATTTACAGCTGGCGCTGGCAGCCTATAATGCCGGCCCCAGTAACGTGAAAAAATACAATGGCATACCCCCTTTTGCCGAAACCCAGGCCTATGTTGAGCGGGTGGCCATATTACATCGGCGTTACCAGCAAGCCGGTTAGCCGGCTGTATTAGCAGGCGCAGGCTTAGTTAGCGCTGCACGCAAAATATCTTTCCACGATACAATACCCAGCAGATGTTTTTGCTCATTTACTACTGGCAAACAGCTGATGTTATGTTGCAGTAACAGGGCTGCAGCCTGTTTAACGGTACTCTGCTCGGTGATAGTAATAACCGGCGATACCATGACCTGATGTACCTTGCGCGAGCGGATAAATAAGCCGATAGCCGGATCAGTGGCGGAGTCCATTACCGGGCTTAACTCACGAAAATAGTCTTTTACCGACACGATGCCAACCAGACGGTTACTGGCATCGGTAACCGGTACGTGCTGAAAGCGGGCTTTGGCAAATACATCGCGCAGCGAGGCAAGGCTGGCATCAGCCGTTGTTGTCACCAACTTATTACGATGCGTCATAATATGGCTGATACTCATACCCACCTCGCGCTAACCGGTTAATTATCGTCTTTGTCAAAACCTTCGATAGTCACACCCGAGAGGAAACCTGCCCCTTTGGTGTCGCCACTGCGCAGCTTGATCATCAGGCGTAAATCGTTCGGTGAGTCGGCATGGTGCAGCGCATCGGCGTAACTGATGCGACCAGCCTGATACAGATCGTATAGCGCCTGGTCGAAGGTTTGCATACCCAGCTCGCGCGATTTTGTCATCACCGCTTTAATTTCGCCCATCTCGCCGCGGGCAATTAAATCGGCAATCAGCGGCGAGTTCAGCAATACTTCAATGGCTGCAACCCGGCCCAAGCCATCGGCCGTAGGTACCAGTTGCTGCGCCACTATGCCGCGCAGGTTAAGCGATAAATCGAACAACAGCTTTTGGTGCATCTCTTTTGGCACCAGGTGCATAATGCGGTCTATCGCCTGGTTGGCATTGTTCGCGTGCAGTGTGGCGATACACAAATGGCCGGTCTCCGCAAACGACAGCGCATATTCCATGGTGTCCTGGCTGCGGATCTCACCGATGAGTATCACGTCCGGCGCTTGACGCAGCGAGCTTTTTAATGCCGCCTCAAAGGATTCCGTATCAATACCCACTTCGCGCTGGGTAATTAAACTTTTATGGTGCTCGTGCACAAATTCAATGGGGTCTTCAATGGTCAGAATATGGCCTTTGGCATTGCGGTTACGGTAGCCCAGCAATGCTGCCAGTGAGGTGGATTTACCGGTACCGGTACCACCGACAAACAGCACCAGGCCGCGCTTGGACATGATCACTTCTTTCATGATCGGTGGCAGCCCCAGCTCATCCACGTTTGGAATTTTGGTAACAATGCGGCGCACCACCATACCGGCACAATCGCGCTGCCAGAAGGCTGATACCCGGAAACGGCCGGCGTCGTTGGCGATAGCAAAGTTACACTCTTTGCTGGTCATAAACTCTTGCTGCTGTTTATCATTCATCGCCGATAGCACCAGCTTCAGTGAGGTGGCATCGGTCAGCGGCGTTTCGTCAATTGGCAGCAGCTCACCGTTAATTTTTGCCGCCACTGGCATGCCGGCAGTGACAAACATATCGGAAGCCTTTTGCGCCACCATTTTTTCCAGAAAGTCATCTAGTTGCATAGTGGTTTAGATCCTACCCATGGCACCAAAGGTATTCTTATCCTGCGCTTTGGCAGCAGCATCCTTTTGCGAAACCAAGCCGCGGTTTACCAGATTAACCAGACACTGATCCATGGTTTGCATGCCATGGGCAGCACCGGTTTGGATAACCGAATACATTTGGGCAATTTTATCTTCACGAATAAGGTTACGAATGGCTGGCAAGCCCACCATAATCTCATGCGCGGCAATACGGCCACCGCCGACTTTTTTCAGCAGGGTTTGCGAGATAACCGCCCGTAATGACTCAGACAACATTGAGCGCACCATGTCTTTTTCTTCACCCGGGAACACGTCGATAATACGGTCGATAGTTTTAGGTGCTGAAGTGGTGTGCAAGGTGCCAAACACTAAATGGCCGGTTTCCGCCGCTGTCATCGCCAAACGAATGGTTTCTAAGTCCCGCAATTCACCCACCAGGATCACGTCAGGGTCTTCCCGCAGCGCGGAGCGCAGCGCATTGCTGAAACTGTGCGTGTCACGGTGAACTTCACGCTGGTTAATTAAGCTGGACTTATTGGTGTGAACAAATTCTATCGGGTCCTCAATGGTGAGGATGTGGTCGTGGCGCATGGTGTTAATGTAATCAATCATCGCCGCCAGCGTGGTAGATTTACCCGAACCGGTTGGGCCCGTTACCAGCACTAAACCTCGCGGGTTTTCGGCGATGGTTTTAAAGATATCCGGTGCGCCTAAATCATCCAGCGTTAAGACTTCGCTGGGGATGGTACGAAACACCGCCGCAGCACCGCGGTTTTGTACGAAAGCGTTAACACGAAAGCGGGCTAAATTGGGCACTTCAAAGGAAAAGTCTGACTCAAGGTTTTCTTCGTATTCTTTACGCTGCTTGTCAGTCATAATTTCGTACACTAAGGCGTGTACTTCTTTATGTGACAGTGGCGGAATGTTTAACTTGCGCACATCACCATCTACCCGGATCAGCGGCGGTACGCCGGCGGATAAGTGTAAATCCGATGCTTTATGCTGCACACTAAAGGCCAATAATTCGGTAATATCCATGACAATTTATACTCCACGTTGCCAATTGATATGAATAACATAGCAGAACAACTTAGCCTCGCCTATCAGAACCTGAATGAAAAATGCCAGAGTACAGGCATTAAGCAGCCTGTAGCGCTGATTGCGGTGAGCAAAACCAAGCCAACCGCACAGATAATTGCTGCTTATCAAGCCGGCCAGCGCCAGTTTGGCGAAAACTATCCGCAAGAGCTGGCCGATAAAGCCACCGAGTTGGCGGTATACAAGGATATTCAGTGGCATTTTATTGGCCCACTGCAATCAAACAAAACCAAGCTGGTGGCAGAGCACGCCAGCTGGGTGCACAGCCTTGACCGCCTGAAAATAGCCCAGCGGCTTAACGATCAACGCCCAGCCAGCCTTGGCAAATTAAAGGTGTTGCTGCAAGTTAATATCAGCGCTGAGCCAACCAAAGCCGGCATCACACCAGATGAAATGTTGGCGCTGGCTGCACAGGTTGTCAGCCTGCCGATGCTGCAACTAAAAGGTTTAATGGCAATACCGGCGCCGGGCGACAGTGAGCAGGCGTTTGCTGCCATGCAGCAGTTGTCGGTTAAGCTACAACAGCACTACCCTGATGCCACTGAGTTATCAATGGGCATGTCAGACGATTGGCCTTTGGCTCTGACTTATGGCGCAACTATGATACGATTAGGCACCGCCATTTTTGGCGCGCGACAGTAACAGCAAGCAAATGGGGAAAAATGAAACAGATGAATGACAATATGGTTGCGTTTATAGGTGCCGGTAATATGGCCCGCTGTGTGATTGCCGCTATGGTAAAGGCTGGCTATCCGGCTGACAACATTATCGCCGCCAATCGCAGCCAGCCCAAATTAACAGCCCTGGCAGCCGATTTTGGCATTCATACTACGTTGGACAATATTGAAGCGGTAAAAAAGGCCGATGTGATAGTGCTGGCGGTAAAACCGCAAA
The DNA here is from genome assembly GCA_040752955.1 of Pseudomonadota bacterium. Classification (GTDB taxonomy): domain Bacteria; phylum Pseudomonadota; class Gammaproteobacteria; order Enterobacterales; family Alteromonadaceae; genus Alishewanella. The sequence goes on along the minus strand of JBFMHG010000002.1, from coordinate 78,766 downwards.
TGATGCAGGACGTCTGCACTGCCCTTGTTGAAGCCGCACCGGAAATTAGCGAAAAGCTGTTTGTCACGCTGGCGGCCGGCATTACCGTAGCACGTTACCAGCAGTGGCTGGGACAGGTGCGTTTAGTGCGCGCCATGCCTAATACGCCGTCGCTGGTGGGCCTTGGCGTAACAGGGTTGTTCCCAAGTGCCTGCTCAAATTATGAAAAAGCCTTCGTTGATCATATGTTCAGCGGTACCGGCATGAATGTGTGGCTGAATAACGAAGCACAAATTGACCATATTATTGCCGTTAGCGGCAGCTCACCGGCCTACTTCTTTTTCTTTATGCAGGCTATGCAGCAAGTGGCCGAGCAATTGGGCTTTGATGCCGCCCAGGCCAAGCAAATGGTGGCCCAAACTGCACTTGGCGCAGCCACGATGGCGCTTAATAGCGAGCACAGCTTTGCTGAGCTAAGGGCCCAGGTAACCTCTAAAGGCGGCACTACGCACGAAGCCGTAACCACTTTTGCCAATCAGGGCCTTGAAAAAATGGTTTCTGATGCCATGTATGCCGCGATAAAGCGGGCGCAGGAAATGGCGCAAACCTTATAAATTTTAGCCGGGAGAGCCTATGCAAGCTGTGCTGTTTCTAATCGATACCGCCTTTAGTTTGTACCTGATGGTCGTGATACTGCGCTTATGGCTGCAGTTAGTGCGGGCCGATTTTTACAACCCATTCAGCCAGTTTGTGGTTAAAGCCACTAACCCTTTGGTGTTGCCGCTGCGCCGGGCCATTCCCAGCATAGGCAGTTTAGACACCACCACCCTGCTACTGGCTTATGGCATCATGCTGGCCAAACTTGTTGTGTTGCAGCTGTTGCAAAGCGGTCAGGTGCAGTGGGTGCCCAGCCTGATTTTCTCGGTGATTTTTCTGCTAAAGGAAATTTTTACCCTGCTGTTCTGGATTTTAGTGATCCGCGCCCTGCTCAGCTGGTTTAGCCAGGGCAGAAGCCCGGTAGAATACGTGATGCATCAACTGACTGAGCCACTGCTGCGCCCGGTGCGCCGTATACTGCCTCCGATGGGCGGACTGGATTTATCAGTACTGGTGGTACTGATTGGCCTACAGTTTTTAAATATTTTATTTAGTAGCTGGTTTCCGGGCTTGTAAGCAGCAACCTTGCAACTGCATGTGCAACAGCCTGAATTCAGTGATATGAGGTGAATGATGCGTACTGTGATTGTCGCCCTGCTAGTGGGCCTGATGTTAAGTTTCGCCAGCCTTGCCGAGCAAAAAATGACGCTGGGTAACTGGGATGTGCACTATATTGCCTTTCCCTCGCCGCTGTTAACGCCCGAAGTTGCAAAGCAGTACCGGCTGCAGCGTAGCAAATACAACGGCATTGTGAATATTTCGGTACTCAATAGCGCCAGCCAGCAGGCTGAAAAAGTCGCCATCAGTGGCAGCGCCAAAGACTTACAAGGCCGGGTACGTCAGCTGGAGTTTACCGAGGTAGTGGAAGGCGACGCCGTCTATTATTTAGCCCAGGTGCCATTTCACCATGAGCAGCGTTACAGCTTTAGCATTAACCTGCAACAGGGTAATGCGCAGCAACAGCTTAATTTTGTGCAAACTTTTTACGTAGATTAACGCGGCATGACAAGTCAAAAAATCGTTCTGGCCACCGGCAATAAAGGCAAAGTGGCCGAATTAAGCCAAATGTTAGCACCGTTTAATTTCCAGGTGCTGCCACAAACTGAGCTTGGCGTAACCGACGCCGATGAAACAGGCCTAACCTTTGTCGAAAACGCCATAATTAAAGCGCGCCATGCTGCTTTAGCCACCGGCTTACCGGCGATAGCCGATGACTCAGGCCTGGCGGTTGATGCGCTGCAAGGGGCGCCCGGTATTTATTCTGCCCGTTACGCCGGCGAAGGCGCCACCGACAGCGATAACATCAACAAGCTACTTGATGCGCTAAGGGCAGTACCCGAGCATCAGCGCAGCGCGCAATTTCATTGTGTGCTGGTGTATTTACGCCATGCTGAAGATCCTACACCTCTGGTATGCCACGGCGTTTGGCCAGGCATTATTACTACCACACCCGCCGGCAATGGCGGCTTTGGTTATGATCCGGTGTTTTTTGTGTCCTCAGAAGGCTGCACCAGCGCCGAGCTTAGCCGCGAGCGCAAAGCCCAGCTTAGCCACCGTGGCCAGGCACTGGCACAACTTATCGCCCTCTTCAGCCAGCAAAGCCACTCAGCCAATCAAGGCACTAACTAGTGGCGCTGCAACTGCCACCACTGGCGCTGTATATTCATATTCCCTGGTGCATACAAAAATGTCCTTACTGCGACTTTAACTCGCACGCAGTAAAACAAGGTATTCCGGAGCAGGAATATATCGCCCACTTACTGGCCGATTTAGATCAGGATCTGCCCTTGGTAAAAGGCCGCAGTATCAGCAGCATTTTTATCGGCGGCGGCACGCCCAGTGTTTTTTCTGCGCCGGGTATTGCTCAGATCTTAAGTGGCGTGAAGCAGCGCATACACTGTGCCGATGATATGGAAGTGACCATGGAAGCCAACCCCGGCACGGTAGAGGCCGACCGGTTCGCTGGCTATGTAGCTGGTGGTGTAACACGCTTTTCTATTGGGGTACAAAGCTTTCAGACGGCCCAACTGAAAGCACTGGGGCGTATTCACGACAGCGCTGAAGCCATACGCGCCGCGACTTTGGCACAAAAGCTACCACTTAAAAGTTTTAACCTTGATTTAATGCACGGCCTGCCACAGCAGGATATAGCTGGCGCGCTGGCCGATTTGCAACAAGCGATTGATTTGAGTCCACCACATTTATCCTGGTATCAGCTTACCATAGAGCCAAACACCGCATTTGCCTCGCGCCCGCCCGTATTGCCGCCAGACGATACGCTGTGGGATATTCAGCAGCAAGGGTTGGCGCTGCTGCAACAACACGGCTATCAACAGTATGAAATTTCCGCCTATGCCAAGGCTGGCCAGCAATGCCGGCATAACCTGAACTACTGGCGCTATGGCGATTATTTAGGCATTGGCTGTGGCGCGCACGGTAAAATTACTTTGCCCTCGCGTAACAGTATTTTACGCACGGTCAAGATCAAACACCCCAAAGGCTACATGGATATGACCCGGGGCTATGTTGACAGCCGTGAGCAAGTGGAGCCGGAGGATAGACCCTTTGAGTTTTTCATGAACCGCTTTCGCCTGCTGGAACCCTGCCCTAAAGCTGACTTTACCGCTTATACCGGCTTGCCGCTCAGCCATATTGACAGCGCCTTGAATGAAGCCGGGCAAAAAGGCCTGCTAACTATTAGCGACAGCCACTGGCAAATCACCGATAAAGGCGCGCGCTATTTAAACGATTTACTGACCCTGTTTATTTGAAAAAGCGCGGGGTGTAGCGCCGCTTAACTGCGATAGTTAGGCTGTTAGTCTGGCCACACTAACGTAGAATAAGATTAAACAAAACACAGGGAATTAGCATGAAAGCATTTAATTTGCGTCGGCTGGCGTTACCACTGGCGATAAGCGCAGCTTTACTTAGCGGCTGTGGCCCACAGCAAACCACCACACCTGCACCACAACAGGCTCAACAACCGCAGCAGAGCGAAAGCGAAAAAGCCAACGCATTGTTTGAGCAAATTTTTATGGATAACGTGCGGCGTGATCCCGTTTTGCAGACCCGGCTCGGCATTAAAGATGATTACGATAAATGGCGCGATCTGTCGGACGCGCATTTTGACGCCGGCTTAGCCCTAACCCGCCAGCATCTGACCCTACTTGAGGCCATTGACAGTAGCAAGCTGGATGACGCCACCCGCGTCAGTTACCTGTTAATGCAGCGTAATATAGAGCAAGAGCTGGCTGATGCCAAATGGCGCCTGTACAGCTATCCGGTAAACCAGATGTTTGGCACCCACTCGCAGGTGCCGTCTTTACTGATTAACCAGCACAGCATTAGCGACGAGCAGGATGCCAAAGCGTATATCGCTCGCTTAAATGCGGTACCGGCACTGTTTAACCAACTGCAACAGCAATTAGCGCAGCGTGCTGAGGCCGGCATTATCGCGCCTAAGTTTGTTTTTCCCCATGTTATTTCCGCCAGTGAAAATGTGATTAAAGGCGCACCTTTTGATACCGGTGAACCCAGCACCTTACTGGCTGATTTCACTAAAAAAGTGGCCGCTCTTGCGCTTGATGATCACAGTAAAAAACTGCTGATTGACGAGGCCACTGTGGCACTGCTAACCAGCGTTAAGCCCGCTTATACCAGCCTTATTAGCTACTTACAGCAGCTGGAGCAGCAAGCTGACACTGTTGATGGCGTCTGGCGTTTTAAAGACGGTGAGCAGTTTTATAACAACGCGCTTAAACGCACCACCACTACAGATTTTACTGCGGAGCAAATTCACCAGCTGGGGCTGGACGAAGTGGCACGTATTCACAGCGAAATGCGCGCCATTATGCAGCAAACCGGCTTTGATGGTGACTTAAAGGCCTTTTTTGACTTTATGCAAAACGATCCGCAGTTTTACTACCAGGATACGGCAGAAGGCAAAGCCGCTTATTTAGCCGCCGCTACGGCAGTAATAGACCATATGCGCACCCGCTTAGATGAGCTGTTTCTGGTCAAACCCAAAGCCGAAATGATTGTTAAAGCGGTAGAGCCATTTCGTGAGCAAACAGCCGGCAAAGCGTTTTATCAGCAGCCGTCAATGGATGGCTCACGTCCGGGTATTTATTACGCTAACTTATACCGCATGAGCGATATGCCCAAATACGAGCTAGAAGCACTGGCGTACCACGAGGGTATACCCGGCCATCATATGCAGTTGGCGATCGCGCAAGAGCTGACTGAAATGCCGAAGTTTCGCCGTTTTGGTAGCTACACCGCCTATATCGAAGGCTGGGGTTTATACACTGAGTTGCTGCCAAAAGAAATTGGCCTGTACCAGGACCCGTACTCCGACTTTGGCCGTTTAGCCATGGAGCTATGGCGCGCCTGCCGCCTGGTGGTAGACACCGGTATCCATGCGAAAAAATGGAGCCGCGAAGATGCAATTCAATACCTGCTGGACAATACACCCAATACCGAAACCGCTATTGAAAAAGCCATAGAGCGCTATATCGTGATGCCCTCGCAGGCCACGGCTTATAAAGTGGGTATGATTAGAATTATTGAACTGCGCGAAAAAGCCAAAACCGCGCTGGGCGATAAGTTTGATATCCGCAAATTCCATGATGTGGTGCTAAAAAACGGCGCCGTGCCGCTGGATGTACTGGAACAACTGGTTGACGAGTATATTGCTGCGACAGCAGCCTGAACGCAAAGAGATTAAATGCAGACAAGGCCGGTCGATTGACCGGCTTTTTTTATCAGAAGCCAGAGCCGGGTTGCAGCAGAAATTCCACTTCTTCGGTCGTTGAAGTGCGGCCTAAGATAGCATTGCGATGCGGGTAGCGGCCAAAGCGGTCTATAATAACTTTGTGTTTTAGCTCAAACTGGTAGTTATTCTCTGGTGCGTACTGCTTAAACAGCAACTCAGCCTGTTGGTGTATCACAGCTGATTCACTGTGCATATACGGCATGAGCAGAAAATTGCGCTCATCCGCATTAAGTTGCTGCAGCGCCCCGCTTGCTATCGCTTCCTGCGCCAGTACTAGTGCCATAGCATCCTGCGCGAATGCCTGAGGTGTATCCCGGTAAATATTGCGAGAGAACTGGTCCAGCACAATAATTTCAGCCAGCCGCCCCTGTGCGCTCTGGCGCCACAGGTATAACTCCCCGGTAGACGCTTGCTGCAGGGTTGATGCAAAACGTTTGCTAATTAACTGGTCAAACGCTTTATCTTTTATCCACCACTGCTGCGGGCTTATTTCGTTAAACCAAAACTGTAATACTTTTTCCATTATCGTATGTCCCTCAGCCAAAGCCTGTCGTTTATTGTGTGTTAAACCGGCTTTAACTGCAGTAAATCCCACTTATTACCGTACAAGTCTTCAAACACCGCTACGGTGCCATAAGGCTCTTCGCGAGGTAATTCGTTAAACTGCACACCTTTAGCAACCATAGCCTGGTAGTCACGCCAAAAGTCATTCGTGTGTAAAAACAAAAATACCCGCCCACCGGTCTGATTGCCGACCACTGCAGTTTGCTCAGGCTTACTGGCTTTGGCCAACAGCAGGCTAGCACCATTGCTGCCCGGCGGGCTTAACTGCACCCAGCGTTTGCCGGCACCTAAATCGGTATCTTGCAGTAACACAAAGCCCATTTTAGTTGTGTAGAACGCTATAGCCTCGTCATAGTCACGTACCAGCAGGGCAACACTGCCCAAGTGTTGTTTTATCGTATCGGCCATAGTACTTTCCCATCTGGTCAAATGACGCCAAGTCTAGAGCCTAAGGTTAATAATACAAGCAAAAAACAGCAGGCTAGGCGGCCTGCTGCTGAATATGTTGTTGTAACTTAAGTGCAGCCTGCTGCAGCTGAATAAATACGGTACTGTCTTTTACCAGCTGTGCGTCCTGATCAAACACCTGATGAAAGTTAGCAACCGACACCGCCCCCGTCAGCTGAGCGCCCATATAAGGCGCGGCGTTGACAGCAGTTTGCAGCACACTTTTCGCCCCTCCCGGCCCTGGTGCAGCAGCAAGAAACAGCGTTGGTTTATGCTGAAAAATATGCCGCTTTGCGCGCGAGGCCCAGTCATACAAATTTTTAAACGCTGCGGTGAAGTTGCCGTTGTGTTCGGCAAAGGCAATAATCAGCCCGTCAGCAGCAGCAATATGCTGTAAAAAAGCCGTTACCTGAGGCGGCACTCCCAACACCTGTTCGCGCTGCTCGCTATAAACTGGCAAATCATAATCATCAAGCTTAAGTGTTTCTACTTTGGCCTGCGGCAATAATCTGGCGGTACTCAGTGCAAGCTGCTGATTAATAGACTGAGGATGATTACTGGCAGCAAAAGCAAGGATTTTCATACTGCCTCCTGTTTGCTGGTCTGAGTTTTATCCTGATTCAAATTACGCTCTGGTGGCAGATCGCTTAAATACTCGACAAACTCCACCTCAAAACCGGCCGGATCAATAAAATAGACATTTTTTCGATACGGCTCCGTTGCGCCCGGTTTGGCAATAGCATAACCGGCGTTTTGTAAGCGGTTGATAACCGCTTTCAGGTTGTTGGTGACATAAGCAAAATGCGCCAGACCCACACTGTGGCCTTCCAGTTTGCGGTTTTGCCCCTCACCATGGTCACTCAGCGCCAGATAATGGCAATCATCACCAAAATGCAGCCATTTGCGCGGTTTACCATACCAGTCACCATGGCCTTCATCACGAATACGCCAGTGTGGAAAGGCGGCGCGGTAAAAATGCAACATGGCATCCATGTCGGCCACGACCAGATTAACGTGCTCTAAATACATACAGGGTCTCCTTGCATTAAGTTAGTCAGCAGGGTAAAACCTAAAGCTAAGTTGAGGTAAAGTATTTTTTTCACCTGAATAAAAGCGGAGCAATGCATGGCAGAAGCAACATGGAGTGTGGGCCGAGTGGCAAAACGCTGTGGCGTGAAGGTCAGCACCCTGCATTTTTACGAGCAAAAAGGCCTGATTAAAAGCTGGCGTAACGCGGGCAATCAGCGTCGCTATAAACCTGATGTTATGCGCCGTATTGCAGTTATTAAAGCCGCGCAGCAGATGGGTATTAGCCTGGAAGAAGTAAAACAGGCGTTGTTATCACTGCCGGATAACCGCACGCCAACGCTAGAAGACTGGCAAAACTTATCGAAAAACTGGCAACAGACGCTGAACAGCCGCATTGCCTATCTGCAGAAGCTAAAGGATTACCTGACCGGCTGTATTGGTTGCGGCTGTCTGAGTATGCACAGCTGCCCGCTATACAACCCGGACGATACTCTGGCGCAGCAAGGTAGCGGTGCGGTGATCCTGCTGCGAAGTGAGCCTGGGCTTTAACCACAACTTTTGCGCCACCAGTTTGCACCGAGATGGCATTTATAGTTATGCTGTCAACACAGGCCACAGCCGGAAAATGCCATGATTTCAATTCACTACTTCGAGCCCGAAAGCCAAAGCTGGCATAGCCGTAGTTTAAACCAACTGCCAAAAACCATACCGGCCGATGCCAGAGTGTGGATTAACTTAAATGACGCCAGCGGCGATGAGCAGCTTAGCGTGCTGCAGCGCTTTGCTATTACGCCAACCATAGTGGAAGATTTCAGCCGGCAGCGTCACCCACCCAAACTGGAAGCACAAACCGACTTTACCTTATTGATTTTACGCGGCTATGCCGATGCTGACTTTAGTGAATACACCCAAAGTGCACAGGTTAACTTACTGTATTCTAAGCAAGTATTAATTAGCATAGTACGCTGCCATAATGCGGCCTTGCTGGCACAGCTAAGCCCACAAATGCTCGCCGGGCAAAGCCCGAGCATTGCTGAATGGGTAAAGCAGCTGATCCTGGCGGTGTCGGCCAGTTATCTGGAGAAACTGATTAAGTTTGAAGATGAACAAAGTGAGCTTGAGGACGCCATGTTACACCGGGGCAATGATGAGCAAATGGCCCTGATTATGCGCTATCGCTCTGTGCTTAGAAAAATTAACCGCAACCTGGCGTACCAAAAAGACATCTTTTCAGATGCACTGTATGAAGAGCAAAACCCACTACTAAAACAGTTTAACAGCAGTGAAATTCGTGATTTTTATGAAAAATTTGAGCGGCTGCACAGCATGACTGATTTATACTATGACCAGTTAAGTGATTTGGTAGAAGGCTATTTGTCTACCACTTCGCATCAAATTAATGAACGCATGAAAGTATTAACCATCGTCAGTACCATTTTTATTCCACTGACATTTATTGCCGGCATTTATGGCATGAACTTCGTGTATATGCCTGAGCTGCAAATGCCTAACGCCTACTTTTTAGTGCTAATTGCCATGGCCTTAGGCGGTATCGGCGGTTTAATTTGGTTTAAAATTCGCGGCTGGTGGTAATACCGGCACAGGAGTGGTAGATGGCTGAAAACCAACCGCTGGATATTGAAGAAATAGTACGCGACAGCTTTGATGAAAACGAGGCTGAGCATTTAACCGATAAACTAAGCCAGCTAGAGCCAGAAGAAATTGCCATAGCGCTAGAGGCAATGCCGGTAGAGCAGCGGGTTGCCACCTGGCTAACACTACACAGTGAAGATCAAATCGCCGCCCTCACTTACATGCGGGTTGATGCGCGTGACAACGTGTTTAAGCAATTGGACGAGGCACAGCTGCGTAGTCTGGTTGAGGAAATGGATGTTGATGACCTGATTGAGCTGTTGGACGAACTGCCACAGCGTATCTACGATTATGCTTGCTCCCGGCTGGACGCCAGCCAGCGGCGCTGGCTTGATACCGCTCTGGGTTATGATGAAGATCAATGTGGTCGTTATGCTGACCACGACATGCTTATCATCAACAAAAACGCCAAGGTGCGCGATGCCATCCGCTTATTCCGCCAGTTGGCCGATGATGCTGAATACCATGATGCGCTGTTTGTGGTAGACCGTACCGGCCGCTATGTCGGCCTGGTACACGCGACCCAACTGCTGGGTCTGGGCAGTCACTTGCCGATTGAAACAGTGATTGATAAAGACGCCCCCTTGGTTGAAGGCGAAATGGATCTGGATCAGGGCTCGGACATTGTCTCGCGCTCTGGTTATACGGCGCTGGCAGTGGTCGACGCTGAGGGCAAGTTGCTCGGCCGGTTGTCAATAGGTGAAGCGCTGGAAAACGTGCGAAGAAGCCTGGAAAGCCAGTTTATGCATACGGCAGGTTTGGATGAAGAAGAAGACTTGTTCGCCCCGGTGGTGGACAGTGCCAAACGCCGTGCACTATGGTTGGGCATTAATCTGTTAACAGCCTTTTTAGCCGCCTGGACCATAGGGCTGTTTGAAGCCACCTTGCAGCAGGTGGTCGCACTTGCAGTGCTGATGCCTATTGTGGCCAGTATGGGCGGCATCGCAGGCAGCCAAACCTTAACGCTGATTATCCGCGGCTTAGCGCTTGAGCAAATTACGCCGAAAACCTATTTAACCCTGCTACGCAAAGAGCTGGGCGTTGGTGCTATTAATGGTGTGCTGTGGGCATTCGTCATTGCTGTGACTACCTACTTCTGGTTTGGCGACTGGATCATCGGTGGCATTATTGGTATGGCTATTATTATTAATATCGTGGTGGCTGCGATTGCCGGCGTGTTAATTCCGATCTGGCTGGAAAAAATGGATATTGACCCGGCATTATCCGGCTCGGTCATATTAACCACCGTAACCGACGTCATTGGTTTTTTTGCTTTCCTCGGTTTAGGCTCATTATTTCTGTTGGCGTAAAAAGCAATAACTATATTTGCGCTGGCAGCAGCTTTTATTGCTGCCAGCACAAGCGCCGGCTTTTACAATAGGCAAAAAATATCGCTTATCGGAGAGCGCATGAAAATTGCGATTTTATCGCGCAATGCAGAACTGTATTCCACCAAACGCCTGGTTGAAGCGGCGCAAGAGCGCGGCCATCAGGTGCAGGTGATAGACCCCTTAACCTGCTACATTAACGTAAACCGGGTTAAATCCTCTATTCACCACAAAGGCGAAGCGCTGGAAGGCTTTGATGCGGTGATCCCTCGTATCGGTGCCTCTATTACCTTTTATGGCACAGCGGTGCTGCGCCAGTTTGAAATGATGGGCGTATACAGCTTAAATGAGTCTGTCGCCATCAGCCGCGCCCGCGACAAGCTACGCAGCCTACAACTACTGGCACGTCAGGGCATTGGCTTACCTGTTACTGGTTTTGCTGACAAACCCGGTGATATTCCGGATTTGATTGACATGGTCGGCGGCGCGCCGCTGGTGATAAAGCTGCTGGAAGGCACTCAGGGCATAGGCGTAGTGCTGGCCGAGACCCGCACCGCCGCCGAGAGCGTGATTGAAGCCTTTATGGGTTTAAATGCTAATATTCTGGTGCAGGAGTACATCAAAGAGGCTAATGGCGCTGATATTCGCTGTTTTGTTATCGGCAATAAAGTCGTCGCCGCCATGAAACGGCAAGCTAAAGCCGGCGAGTTCCGCTCTAACCTGCACCGCGGCGGCACCGCTTCGACAGTTCGGCTAAGTAAAGAAGAGCGTGATACAGCCGTGAGGGCCGCCAGAACCATGGGGCTGAATGTGGCTGGGGTGGATTTACTGCGCTCGAATCATGGCCCGGTAGTGATGGAAGTAAACAGCTCACCCGGTTTAGAGGGCATAGAAGCCGCCACCGATAAAGACATCGCAGGCATGAGCATCGCTTTTTTAGAGCAAAAAGTTACTGCACACAAAACACGGCGTAAACTTAATACTAAAGGAACCGGCTAATGCAAACTGGCAGCAGAGCAGCTTTTGTTTTAGGTGACAGCAGTATTCCACCCGGCAGCCGCGCCGTGGTGGACATTCCTTTTGGTAAGCTTTACACCCACACGGAGCTCAATATCGGCGCTCATGTTATTCATGGCCGCCGCGAGGGGCCTGTGCTACTGGTTGCCGCAGCACTGCACGGTGATGAAATTAACGGTGTAGAGATTTGCCGTCGCTTACTTAAACTGCCCCGGCTAAACCAGCTAAAAGGCACGCTGATCGTGGTGCCGATCGTCAACACTTATGGCTTTGTACAACAGTCGCGCTACTTGCCAGACCGGCGCGATTTAAACCGTAGTTTTCCGGGCAGTGAAAAGGGCTCGCTGGGCAGCCGGATGGCGTTTCAGTTTACCGATAAAATTTTAAAAAAATGTACCCACGCCATCGACTTACACACCGGTGCTATTCACCGAGCTAACTTGCCACAAGTACGCGCCAGTGCCAAAGACAAAATGGCGCTGCGCATGGCTGAAGTATTTAACGCACCTATTATTATTAAAGCGGCCAGCCGCGAGGGCACGATGCGCGGTACCGCCAACAGCCTGGGTATCCCTATTTTGCTGTATGAAGCCGGTGAAGCACTGCGCTTTGACGAGCAATCGATTAACATCGGCGTGCGTGGCATTTTGAATGTAATGACTGACTTAGGCATGCTAAGGGCCGGCCGCAAAAAGCCAGCAACCAAATCTCTGTTCTCGAAAAAAAGCAGCTGGGTGCGCGCCGAGCATGACGGTATTGCCCGTTATTATGTTGGTCTGGGGCAAACGGTTAAACCCGGCGATATTATGGCGCATATCTACTCGCCCTATTCCGACTTTGAAGTGGCAGTTACTGCCAGTTTTGCCGGTATTGTTATCGGCCGCAATAACCTGCCGTTAGTCAACGAAGGGGAAGCCCTGTTTCATGTCGCAGAAGTCAGTTCACTGGATGAAGCCGAGAAGACGGTTGACGCCATTAACGACGAGGTAGATAACGCCATGCCACCCGTACTGGGCGAGGAGAATGGTGTAGTATAGCTGCTTTAGTGGTGTTAATTTTTTTGCGTCACGACATCATAGAGACTTAATGCTGGCAGGCGCTGCTGTAGTTGCTGCTCTATTTCGTCCAGCTCTTGCATGCGCTGACAAAACAGCGCTGATTTCTCTTCCAGCTCGACCGCTTTGGCGTCCAGCCCCAGGTTAATTTTGTCAACCAACTCTCCCACCGATTGCCATTCCTGATTGTCGCTGCGTTCAAAATTGCTGTCCGAGTGGCGCAGCGCATCACGCAGAGCCCCCCATACTGCACCAACAGTATGTCGGGTCAGGTTATCAAGTTGTGGTTTTAGCTCACCGTGTAAAAAGTAGTCCAGCTCATTCAGGCTTTGCGGTGCCAGATAAAAATGCTCGTTGGTGCGGACAAAGCGCGACATCCATTGAAAGGTGGTTTCCCGCACCAGCTCCCGCCACTCAGCCTGCTGGGCTTTACTACCAATGCCGGTAAACATCGCCTCGATGCTGGATAAACCCAGCTCTACGCCATCTACTGCAATGCTGACAATTTCAGGTACGAACTTACGCAGCCCCTGACTGTACTGATACACTAAAGCAGTGTCTTCGCTGCCCAGTTCAACCCATTCGCCACGAATAAACAACTGCTTATCGGCATTAATTTGTACATGGGTGCGGTTGTTTTGCAAAATGCGGATATGATCAGGCGCAATTAAAATACCGTGCGTAAACGCCATATTGCACTCGGCCGCATGCAGCCAACTGCAGAATAACAACAACACACTGACAATAACGCCTTTCATAGCAGTAACCCGACAAACACTGAAGCACTAAGTGTATAGTGCAGTGCGCTGCCCGGCAGCCCCTGATACCGCAAGACAGCAGCGACTTGTCGAAAACATCAGAAGAAAGGCTCTATTGCCGGGCTGCCGTCTATCAGGAGTATTTTTGATGGCCCATACTCACGGCGGCTGCGGATTTGATCTTTACCAAAATGTACTTCTACCGCTGAGAACAACTGTTGGCGCACAACAATGAGGGTAGCGTCAAGTTTTTCCCTGCGCTGTAATTCTAACTGTTTAACATCTTCAATCAGTGCCAGGGCGACATCACGGTGCTCTTCAAATTCTTTTTGCAGCTCTTGTTTACGCTGCTCTATTTGCGCGTTCCCTTCAATCTTTTTCAGCTTTTCCAACTGCTCACGAATGTCCTGCATATCCTGTTTGGTTGCAGAGATACTGCTACGCAGTACATCCTGCTTTTCGGCAATAGGATCAACCTGGCGGTTGAGATGGATTAGAATATTACTACTTGAGGGGGCCCCAAGATTCCCGGTGTAAATACCATAATCGAGGTAATAATAGCCACCAATCACTTTACCGTTAGGGTTATCCTCTGGCCCGGCATACACTTTGGCGGCGGCAACAGCACAATGCATAATTTGTTTATTAACATACAAATTACCATCGCAGCTTAAGCGGGCATACTGGGCAATATTGCACTGAATATCCCCTTTAGCTTTAAGCTCAGTGCTGTATTCACTGTCTTTTTCCGCGGTTGGGATCTGATGGCCAATAATAGAGCCACCGATCGTAATGTCACCACCCGCTTCAATCAGGGTACCTTCGACAAAACCTTTAACGAAAACATTGCCGCCGGCAATCACTTTCATGCCTTCAGTGACGTCACCGTTTACCACCACCGAGCCTTTAAAAATAATATGGCCAGTGGCCAGATCAACATTCTTTACCGTAAACACTTCGTCAACGGTTGCACCGTTTTCAATTACCCGCGGTAAACCATCACGAGCTGCCAGCAGCAAATCCGTATCGGTTGGCGATAGCTCAGCCCCCTCAGCCAGGTTCCATTCAATCACCTGTCCGGGCGTTGCCGGTATTGGCGAGCCGGTTACCGTCATACCATCAACCCCTGCCGTGGGCGGATGGCGGCGCATTAGCGTATCACCGGCTCTTACCGCAGGGATAACACCAAAATCACGCAAATCGGCTTTTTCTTCTGAGTGAACCAGAGGTTTATTGCGGCGGCTTTCCATCTCGGGAATAACCGCTTCAAAACGAGAATTCTGGCCATGCTCAACCTGTCGCCCTTTGGCAATCACCAGCTTTACTTTGCTACCCGGCTCAGCTTTGCTGGCATGGCTTACCAGTTTGATAATGTGATCTTTGCTAAAGCCAAATACGATACCTGCTTCTTGCGCCCCTTTTACCAGGGCATTGGCCGAGACGGGCGCACCGCCCCAGGCAGCAGTGATCAACGCCGCTGCCGACATTTGGTCATCAGCAATGGCAAAACTGAGCTCTGCATCACGTTTCTCGGCAATACGATAAGTGAGAGGGACACCCTCCGGCTGCAGCTTTTCTTTGATTTTTTGCTGAATTTGCTGATATTCCACCAGCAGGTTGGTAATTTGGTCCTGAATAATCAGACAGCGGCCAAAACCCGCAGCCTGTAACTGCGTATTGATATCTTGCGCACTGAGTGCATCAAGCGTGACTGGCACCGTTATTTTTATACTGTTGTTGTGCTCGGTAAATTGCATAAGGCTTCACATTGTTTAGTACTGCACGTAAGCTCAGCTAATGAAACAAATAACCGGCGCCAAGGCAAGCCCTGATTGCAGGTTCAGGGCTATTTTGCCTGTAAAATTAAATATAATTTTCCTGATGGATGCGAATAAACAAATCCGTACCCTTTTTACTGTAATCCACTTTATACTCTTTATTGTTTATAGCCTGAATGAACAGCAAGGTTTTTACTTCACCAAATACATCTGAGCTGGAAATATCCACCACTTCCATATAACGGTCTTTTGCCTCAGCCCTGTTAGCAGGAACACTTTCAGTGAATAATTTCACGCCGTGACGCGTTACGATGATATTTGGATCATCGTCGTCGTTTACTACCACCAAATCCAATTTCTTATTTTTATGGATCAGGGTGTTACGTCCACTCACCAGAAAAGGTTTTTCGTAATTATTCATTTACTGCCCTACTTAACCTGTGATAATGCCAATATTATGATACAGACAGTCCAGAGTGTCTAGGTGACTGTATTTTGTATTAATTGTAGTCTGGCCTGATTAATTTGCCGGCATAAGTCTGCCGCCTCGGTTTCGCTTAACGCTACCGGAACAAAGACATCAAAACCGGTTTGCCGGTTAAGCTGTTGCATACGCCAGCCAAAAGCGGCTTTAACACCATTATATTGCTGCTTGCCGGTACTGAAATGGCCGTTCTCCGCAAGCAGCTCGCTGGCACACTGTCCACTGGTACAGCCTTGTCGTACCGCCGCCAAATAAAGCTCACGTTGCTCTGTCATCAACCGCACGGCTAAACGCAGTGGTAAAGGTTGTAAAAAGCCGTCATAGTCCGTCAAACGAAAACCAATATACGCCAGAGACTGTTGATTAAGCTGGGGTATACCACTGTATAAAAAGTACTGCCAAGGTAAATGCCAGCGCCCATGACGGTGGTGGTAGCTCACGCCATTGGCATCATAATGTAAAAAGTACTGTGGTTCTGTCAGCTTTGCCCAGCCGGCATAGATACCCAGCCCGGCGATTAAAATAAGCACTGCCTGCCAGGCTGCCAGTTGACTCGACCAGATAATACTGAGCAAAGAAAACAGCAGCACCGCAGCACTTAGCAACATTATTCCAGCCCCACCCCGACTGGATGCCTGGGCAATTTGTACATTAGGCGCATTGTTTTGTAATACTGAATTAGGTTCGCTTTGCATCGATGCTCACTTTAATGCTGACGTTACCATCAACATTTTGACTATAACAGTGCATTATTCGTTCAGTGTGACTAATCTACACCTTGCTAAGGCGTTGTGCAAAGTCGACGCAGTGAAGCGACCAAAGCCCCGGGCACTGCGATAACAGGAAATCTAAACGCGCGTTTCTTCCATACAATAAGGCTGACTTGTTTTTAAGCTGTTACACGGGGTTACTGTGACAAAACTACATTCAAAACTGATCTGGGTGATCCTGATCGCATTGGCACTATTTGTGGCTTACTTGTACTGGATGCCAGGCCAGAAGAACGACAGCCGCCGCGGCCAGGCCAGCGTTGCGGTAAGCACTGCGACAGTTCAGACCAAACAGATGATCCGCAGCATTAACTCACTGGGCACAGGCATTGCGAACAATTCGATTACGCTGGTCGCGCCAACCAGCGATTTTATTACTGAATTAAACGTGCGTGAGGGTAAAGCTGTGAGACAGGGTGAAGTGATCGCCCGTTTGCATGATGTGCAGGAGCGCGCCCGCGTTACCGAGCTTGAAGGCGTGCTTGACGAGCAGCGCCGTCAGCTCGACCGGCTAAAAAACCTGGCAACCACTCAGGCTACTGCGCAATCTCTGCTGGATGAGCAACAAACCAGGGTAAATACGACCCTGGCACAGCTTGATATTGCCAAGGCGCAACTGGCCGAGATGACCATTGCAGCCCCCTTCAACGGCTACCTTGGCCTGCGTCAGGTTAGCGAGGGCGCTTATGTAAATGCCGGCACCGTAATTACCACCCTGGATGACTTAAACGCCCTGCGAGTAGCCTTTAGTGTGGCAGAGCGTCATTTAGCCGAAATTAACGTTGGCATGCCGCTTAACGTCACTAATGCCGCCTACGGCCAGCTGAAGTTCGAGGGCAGCGTCAGCGCTATTGATACCCGGCTGGACCCGGTAACCCGCTCTATCACTATCCATGGCGTTATCCCGAACAAGGATTTACGCCTGCGCCCGGGTATGCTGCTAAATGTGCAGTTGGAGCTGGATAACAGCCAGGCGCTGCAAATTTCCGAAAAAGCATTGGTACCGCAACAACAAAAGCAGTTCGTTTACAAAGTGGGTGCTGATGACACTGTGCAGCAAGTAGAAGTTACCATAGGTCAGCGTATTCCCGGTTGGGTTGAAATAACCTCAGGCCTGGCCGAGGGTGATGAGGTGGTGGTTGAAGGCATTCAGAAGCTGCGCTCCGGCCTCAAGATTAACCGGGTAGGAGGTTAACCATGTGGTTATCTGATACCTCGGTAAAACGGCCGGTATTTGCCACTGTCGTTAACCTGCTGCTATTGGTGTTTGGTATTGTCTGCTTTAGCATGCTGCCGCTGCGCGAATATCCCGACATAGACACACCTATTGTCAGTATTGGTACCAACTACCCCGGCGCCTCGGCCGAAATTGTTGAGTCTAAAATTACCCAGGTGCTGGAAGATCGTATCAGCGGTATTGAAGGCATTAAGAACATTACCTCCAGCAGCCGTAATGGCCGCTCTAATATTTCCATTGAATTTGCGGTAGAGCGCGATATTGATGCTGCCGCCAATGATGTACGCGACCGGGTATCGCGGGCGCTTAACAATCTGCCAGATCAGGCCGACCCGCCAGAAGTGTCCAAAGCCAGCGATGATGAGGATGTTATTGCCTGGTTTGTGCTTAACAGCGAAACCATGAGCTCACTGGAGCTGACCGACTACGCCGACCGTTACATTGTTGAGCGTTTTTCTGTGGTTGACGGTGTGGCCCGCCTGCAATTGGGTGGCTCGCGCGATTACGCCATGCGCATTTGGCTGGACCGCGACGCAATGGCCTCGCGTGGTGTTACCGTGCAGGATATTGAGAATGTGCTCAGGGCAGAAAACGTTGAACTGCCGGCCGGTAATATAAAATCAAACGACCGCGACTTCACAGTCAGGGTAGAGCGTAGCTACAAAACGCAGGAAGACTTTCGCAAACTGGTGATAAAGCGCGGCAGTAACAACTATCTGGTGCGGTTAGGTGAAGTCGCTGATGTGTTGCTTACCGCAGAAAACGAAGAGAGTGAATTCAGAGGCGATGGCAAAAACCTGCTGGGTATCGGTATTATCAAGCAGTCCAAAGCCAATACGCTGGAAGTGGTAAAAGCCGCCCGCGCTGAAATGGAGCGTATTAAACAAAACCTGCCGGCCGGCACCACGATAGAGCCTGGCTACGACTCCTCACTGTTCATCGCCGAGTCGATCAAAGAGGTTTACAACACCCTGGCTATCGCAATGGCACTGGTGGTGGTGGTGATCTTTTTGTTTTTGGGCAATATCCGCGCCACCTTTATACCGGCTGTTACCGTGCCTGTCGCCCTGGTTGCCGCGGTTACTGTGCTTTTTGCGCTGGATTTCTCGGTAAACCTGCTTACCTTGTTGGCGATGGTACTGGCTATCGGCCTGGTGGTGGACGACTCAATCGTAGTACTGGAAAATATCTATCGCCGTATTGAGCTGGGTGAGCACCCACTGGTAGCGTCTTACCGTGGCGCCCGTGAGGTTGGCTTTGCTGTTATCGCCACCACACTGGTACTGATTTCAGTATTTGTGCCGCTGGTATTTATGCAAGGCCAGTTAGGCAAGCTGTTTACCGAATTCGCGCTGGCTATTGCTGCCGCTGTGGCCTTTTCCAGCGTTACGGCGCTTACGCTATCTCCCATGCTGTGCAGTAAATTACTTACCCACCAAAAGCGTGAAAGCAAGCTGGGGTTGTGGCTGCATGCCGCTTTTCACAAACTGGAAGCGGCCTACCGGCGCCAGTTAGATGTGGTGTGTGCCACACGTTGGCCGGTAATGATCGTGGTAGCATTGTGCTTCATCGCGAGCTACCTGCTGGTGAAGTTACTGCCCTCAGAGCTGGCACCAACCGAAGACCGTGGCACCTTCTTTGTGATGATGAGCCCGGCTGAAGGCGCCAGTTATGCCAGTAATAGCCGTAATATGCGGTTGATTGAAGATGTGTTAATGCCCTACTACCACGATGGTGAGTTTAACCGTTTACTGGTCCGGGTACCTGGCTGGGGCAACAGTGGCGGTATTGCTATTGTTGGCAGTGAAAACTGGCACAACGGCAAACGTCGTACTGAAGAACTGATGACAGAAGTGAGCCAAAAGCTTAACCAGATCCCCGATGTACGCGCCTTTACTTTTATGCGCAGTGGTCTGGGTGGCGGTGGCGGTGGTGGCCGGCCGATTCAGTTTGTGCTGCAGGGAAATACCTATGAAGAGCTGGCTCGCTGGCGTGATATTGTGATCAGCAAAGCCTCAGAGAACCCGAACATTCTGATGCTGGATCATGATTACAAGGAAACCGTGCCACAAGTGCTGGTAGACATCAACACTGAGCGGGCCGGCGATCTGGGTATTTCTGTCGGCGCTATTGGCCGTGCACTAGAAGCCATGCTGGGTGGCCGGCGTGTGACAACCTTCCTCGACCGCGGTAAAGAGTACGATGTCATTTTAGAGGGCCTTGACGAGGATTTTGCCGCGCCCGGTACCATTACGAATGTCTACATTCGCTCGGAGACATCGGGCGATCTGATCCCACTGGATAACCTGGTGACCTTACGTGAGGAAGCGACGTCATCAAGCTTAAACCGCTACAACCGTATGCGGGCTATTACACTGACGGCCAGTATGGCGCCGGGTTACAGCTTAGGTGAAGCACTGGAGTATCTGGAAAATATCGTGCAAACCGAAATACAGGACACGGTAGGGATTGATTACAAGGGCGAGTCGCTACTGTTCCAGGAGAGCGGTAGCTCAACGCTAATGGTATTTGTACTGGCACTGGTGATTACCTATCTGGTGCTGGCGGCCCAGTTTGAAAGCTTTATTCACCCGCTGGTCATCCTGATCACGGTGCCGCTTGGTCTGGTCGGTGCCCTGTCCGGCTTGTACTTTACCGGTATGACGCTGAATATTTACAGCCAAATAGGCCTGGTGATGCTGATTGGCCTGGTGGCAAAGAACGGTATTTTAATTGTTGAGTTTGCCAACCAACTGCGTGATGCCGGCGTCGAGTTTGCCAGCGCCATAAAGCAAGCAGCAACGCAGCGTTTGCGGCCTATTGTGATGACAGCCTTTACCACCGCCATGAGTAGTATACCGCTGATTATTGCCTCAGGCCCGGGATCGGAAAGCCGGATGGTGATTGGTATGGTGATTTTCTCCGGTGTGGCGTTGGCTACGCTGATGACAATCTATGTGGTGCCGGTCACCTATATGGTTATCGCACGCAACACCGGCTCACCCAAACGACTGGAGCAAAAGCTGCATAAGTTAGAACGTGAAGCACCTGATGAGCATGCTGCTGATGAGGTACACCCCAGCTAAAATAAGCAGGATAAACGAATAAAGGCGCCGTGGGCGCCTTTATTTTGCCTGTAATCTATACATTAAAATGGCAGCACAGCACCATCCCAGTTCAGCAGGGCGCCGGTTTGTGCCGGCTGTAAGGCGTCAGCGACTGCCGCCAGCCGCTCTGCGGTCTGCGCTGCGCTTTGCAGCTGCCCCGCTGGCAGGTTTGTTTGAAAGGGTGCAGACAGCGGCGTATCTGTCGTGCCCGGATGCAGGCTTACCAATGAAGCCGTTTTGTTGAGCCGGCCCACTTCAATACTGCAGTTCTTCACCAGCATATTCAGTGCGGCTTTACTGACACGATAGCTATACCAGCCCCCTAGCGCATTATCGGTAATACTGCCTACTTTGGCGCTTAGCACCAGCAGTTTTACATTCGGGCATTTACACAGATACGCAAAAAGAAATTTCAGATATAACGCCGGTACTGCGACGTTTTCTTGCAAGCGCTGCATCAGCACTGTGCTTTCTAGCTGGCGAATGGTTTTTTCCGGCATCGCTTTGTCATCATGCAAAACACCATTACAAATAAAAATGGTGCCTGGCTGCTGCGCTAAAGCCTGCTTAACGACCTGTTCGGAATCAGCCTCGCTGGTTAAGCTGTCCTGATACCAGTAATAAGACAGCTGCGCCGGCTTCGCCTGACGGCTGATTACCGTCACGCTGGCTCCCCCAGCGCCATAGTGCTGCGCCAACGCCTGGCCGATACCGCTGCTGCCACCAATGATTAATACTGATGCCGTCATAGGGCCAGCCCCTCTGCCAGTTGTTTACCACTTAGCCAGGCATTTTCCACCCGACCTCCGTTTAACCAATCACCACACAAGCCAAGCTTAAGATCAGGCAACAACACAGCACCCAGCGGCGGATACTCTGCTGCCTGCTGAGCATAGCGCCAGCGATGGCTTAACGTGGCAACTGCGTTTACTTTGGTGTTAAACAAACGCTGCAGCGCAGCTAGCCCATATTGCGCGACATCGTCGGCAGTCAGCTCAAGGTGTGCTGCTGACCACGCCGGATTAAAATGGATAAGCCACTGCTGCGGGCCTGCACGGCCGGTTTTACTGCCCTGACGTGCCAGCCAGCTGACTTGGTTATCCTGCTTAACAAAAATGCCATCAAACGCTACCGGCAGGCTGTTGGCTTCGGCCAGTTCAATATTCACGGCCCAACAGGGTAATAATGCTGTCTGATCAAACAGTTTTTTTAACTGCTGCTGTGATGGAATTAAATGTTGCAGCAGTGTAGCCGCCTGTTGCTGTGGCACGGCCAACACCAGTTGCTCAAACTGCCCGAGTAAATCGCTAGCGGCATACAGCTGCCAGCGGCCTTGCTCAAAATGAATAGTACTCACCTGTGCATGTCGCACGCTGATATCAGCAAGTAACTGCTGCACCGGCTTTTGCATGGAGGGGATACCAATATAACGCTCAGTATTATCGGGTGACGCACTAAGCTTACCTTGTTCAATGACGCCCAAAGCGCCCTGCCAGCGTGCTACCACTTGTTGAGCTAACCAGCGCTGGCATTGCGAGCTAAACGCCGGCGTGCGGGCAGTAAAATATTGCGCGCCCAGATCCAGATAGCCTGCGCTGGTGCGTTTACTACTCATACGCCCACCTACAGAGCGGCCTTTGTCAAACACGACAACTGAGCGCCCTTGTTGCTGCAAGTGCTGGGCGCAGGCAGTGCCGGCTATACCGGCACCAATAATGGCTATCATCAACATACTATCCTGTCATTTTTTTACTGCACAGCTTGTACGCCAGCCACAACTTATACGATCATTGATAAACCGATCGATTCGGCATGTGCTAGCGTAAAAGCCTGGACACGTTAAGCAAGGAACTCAGATGGCAATCCAAACCGCTACCTTTGGTGCAGGGTGTTTTTGGTGTATCGAAGCGGCAATGAATCAATTGAACGGCGTCGTCCAGGCCCTAAGTGGCTATATGGGCGGCAGCGAACAAGACGCCAACTATGGCCGGGTATGCGATGGTGACACTGGCCACGCCGAAGTGGTGCAGTTGCAATTTGATGACAACACCATCAGCTTTGAACAGCTGTGTCTGGTATTTTTCAGCTTGCACGACCCAACCCAGCTGAACCGGCAGGGTAATGATGTCGGCAGCCAGTATCGCTCGGTCATTTTTTATCACAGTGCAACCCAGCAGCAAGTGGCAAAGCAGCTGATGGCCAAACTTAGCACTGAGCGGGTATTTGACGCTGACATTGTTACCGAGCTAAGCCCCGCCAGCACGTTTTTTGTTGCCGAGCAGTATCATCAGGGCTATTTTTTACACCACCCGCAGCAAGGTTATTGTCAGGTAATTATTGCCCCCAAGCTGGCAAAATTCAGGCAGCAATACCAAACCTGGTTAAAACCATGAGAGCCTTATCCGCACTGTATTTGCTAATAACCATAAGTGGCGGCGCAAGTGCAGCGCAACCGCTGACGCTACAGTTTTGCTATGAAGATAAGCAATTACTGCCGTATTACGCCGGCCAGGGTGAACAGATTGCCAGCCCGCCGGGCGTCACCATAGAGCATATTCAGGCGGCCGTTGGCGACATCACCAGCTTAACATTGCAGCTGCAGCGTAAACCCTGGCTGCGCTGCCTGCAGCTGTTACAACAAAACAAAATTGATGCACTGGTGTCTACTTACACCCCGGCCCGGGCAGGTTTTGCCGTGTACCCGATGACAGACGACAATCAGCCCGATACTGACCTGGCACTAAGCCGTCACGCCACCTGCTTGGTGCAGCGCCCGGGAGACGCAGTAATGCAGCGCCTGGCGCAAGGCGTTACTGTTGCCAGGCCATTGGGATATGCCACGCCGGAATACCCTTCCGGTGTTAGCGTGGTTGAAGTGCAGTCGCAGCAACAGGCATTTGCCCTGGTAAAACAGGGCAGAGTTGACGCCACCACCAGCCTGTGCGAGGTAGATAGGCTTCCTTTGCCATCGACTTTCAGTGCAGAACTGCAGGTGGTGCAGCCACCGCTATACCATACCACCGGCTACTTGGTGTTTAGCACAGCGTTTTATAAGGCTAATCCGGAGTTGGCAAGACAATTGTGGCAGGCGCTGAAACAACACCGCAAGCCAGAGCGTTATTTTCAGTACCTGCAAACCGCAGAATCAACGGCGCAAATGCCGTCTCCTGAGCAGCCCTAATCAACGCGGGCGGTAACTGAGGCTTAGCGCAACATTAATACCCGCTGTCGTGTAACCGGCACTGGTCTGATAGTTTTTATCCAGCAGATTGTCCAGTTTAGCCCTGACACTTAATTGGTCATTCAGTTGATAACTGCCACCCAGCCCCCACAAAGTGAAACCGCCAAGATCAGCGACCGGGGCAAAAGCGCCCTGGTAAGTGCTACTCTGATAGTCGGCAGTGATGAATACCGACCAGCTATCCTGCTGATAATTACCACGCCAATTAATGCTGTGCTCAGGCCGACGCTCCAGTTTAAAACCCGTACTGTGGTTTTCACTGTCCAGCCAGGTGTAGCTAAAATCGCTACCAAGCTGCTGCCAGCGCTGCTCTATACTCAGCTCCAGCCCCTTGATGCTGGCCAGCAATACGTTTTCGGCCTGCTCTACACCCTGAATAAGGTTGGTAATGTCGCGGTCAAACCACGCCACTTGCGCATCAAAATGGCTATTCTGGTACACCAGTGCCACCTCATCTGATATCGACTCCTGTGGCTTCAGATCCGGATTGGCAAAACCGGGAAAGTACAGTTCATTAAAGCTGGGAGCTTTAAAGGCGGCACCACGGCTTAATCTGGCTTGCCAGCGTTCGCTAAACTGATATGCCGCCGCCAACTGCCAGGTATTATTTGCGCCATACTGGTTAATCAGATCACGGCGCACTGTTCCCTCCAGCTGCCAGGCAGCCTGCTGATACTGCAGGGCGGTAAACACTGCGCGGTTAATGCGGCTGGTTTGCTCAAAGTCTGGCGCAGCCTTACTTACCTGCTCCTGATACCAGTTTACGCCACCTAGCCAGCTTAATGTCTCAGTCAGATCAGTAGCGGCCTGATAGCTAAATTCGTCACGCTCGGTGTTAAACGGGCTACGAGAATCCGGGCCAAAGGTCACTTCGCGATCCAGGTTACGGCTTAAACGGCTCTGATGCTGCCAGCGACCCAACTGCTGTTGCCAGCCAAGGTAATAGGCGCGGCTTAAGGTGTCGGCTTCATCCTCACTGCTCCAGTCGTTATCAAACTGATACTTGCCCGAATTAACATCAGCCTGGGCGCTGAAAAGCCCGAACGTGGTGTCATAATCGGCGGCCAGTTTGACAAATTTCTGCTGATAACCGTCTTTATCGCTGTCCAGATCCTCACGCACGTTAAAGCCATCGGCGCGACTGATACCGGCTGTTGCGTGCAGCTGCACAGGCCCGCTCTGATGACTCAGGCTCAGGTCAGTGCCGGCCTGGCCGTAACTGCCAACATTAGCGTTTAGCTCTACTGCCTCAGCACGTCGGGTACTGATAGCAATGACGCCAGCCAGTGCATCTGAGCCATACCAGGCTGCGCGCGGCCCACGTATCACCTCTATGCGCTCAATCAGCTCCAGTGGCAACATGGCCAGTGATTTATAGCCCAGGGTAGCCGAGCCGGTGCGGACACCATCTATTAATACCAGCGTATGGCCGGTATTACCGCCGCGGATATAGACGCCGCTACTCTGGCCACGCCCACCATCGCGCGACAAATTAATGCCGGGCAACTGCGCTAATAAGGCCGGCAAGTCGGTGGCCTGACGGGCAACAATCTCATCGCGCTCCAGCACAGTGACGCTGGCCAGCACGTCTTGCGCTGGCGTGACGGTGCGATTGGCGTAAATACTAATATGTTCGATATTTTCAGCCGTAGCCGAACAACAGGATGCGACCAGCACGGCCGCCAAAGCAGGTTTAAACATGTCAGCTCCAACAATGTGCCCACCGCACATCGGATAAGTTAAGGAATTTTTTTGGCCGGTCTCCGGGCTGACAACCTGCTTGCGCCTGCATCCGCCTTCCCATCTTGCGACAGTGGCTTTGGGTTCAGATCAGTTGTTTACCGTTGCGGGGGCAGCTCTGGTTTTACACCAGATTCCCGTTTACCTGCAGTGGTTTGCAGCACCAAAAAAAGCGGCTTCCTGTCGAAGCCGCGTGCAGTTTACGCCATCAGGATTAAATGTCAACAGACATCTAGATGGCCAATAAGTCGAGTAGCTAAAAAGTTTAATCGCGGAAGTTTTTAAACTGAAACGGCTGGCCCAGCTCACTGGTACGCACTAATTGCATAACGGCTTGTAAATCGTCACGCTTTTTGCCGGTTACCCTAAGCTCTTCCCCCTGAATCGCGACCTGTACCTTAATATTGCTATCTTTGACTAATTTAACGATTTTTTTCGCCATGTCTTTGTCGATACCCTGCTTAATACTGACATGACGGGTAATCAATTTGCCGTGGCGCTCTTCTTTTTCAATTTTAAAACTGCTGACATCTAACTGCAGCTTGCTGGCTTTAGTCGCGAAAATATCAAACAGCTGCATCACTTGCTGATCAGCTTCAGCGGTCAGCTCAATGTGCTCTTTGTTCAGCTCAATTTTGGCGTTAACGCCACGAAAATCAAAGCGGGTCTCAAGTTCCCGTTTGGCGTTTTCTACGGCGTTTTTCGCCTGATTCATATCAATTTCTGACACAATATCGAATGAAGGCATGACAAGTCTCCTGTGCTTAAGCCGTTCTGTCTGCTGGTGATTATAACCAGAAAGCTGATACAATCCGAGCGACTTCTGTTTCGGGGGAATACTGTGTCACAAGGTTTTTACCGCTTTGTTTGTCTGTTGTGTTTTTTACTGGCAACGGCGGGGTTTTTAGCTGAGCTAAGCGGCCACAGAATTGGCGGTGGCATTGCGCATTTAGATAAAGTGGCACATTTTGCTATTTTCGCCGTATTGGCAGCACTGCTGTGGAAAGGCTTTAAACTCAAAGCACTCACTGCCTTTTTACTGCTGGGAACCTATGGCGGCGCCATTGAACTGGCACAGCATTATTTCACCCGCCGCAACGGCGATTGGTGGGATTTACTGGCCGATGTCGGTGGTGTGGTCAGTTTTTATCTGGTGCGTGCCCTGTGGCATCAACTACGCCCACGCAGCGTCCGTTAAGCTGGACAGTCGTCGGTAGCGGCGCCATCGGCTCGCTGGCCGCTTGCCGACTTAAGCTGGCTGGTTATAACGTTGGCTTACACTTAAAACAGCCCCGCGCCCTAAGCATTGACTTTGCCGGTCGCCAGTTACACTTCTCCGCTGCTTCCCCACCCTTTACTGCGGTACTTATCCCGGTAAAAAGCTATGCCATTATCGACGCTGTACAAAGTCTGCTGCCGCATTTGGCCACCGACGCTCAACTGGTGCTAAGCCACAATGGCATGGGCACGCTGGAACAGGTTTTACCATTATTGGCACCCGGTCAGGGCCTGTGGTTTTTAACCACGACCCATGGCGCATTAAAACAGCAACAGACCCTGTTGCATACCGGTCAGGGCCAGAGTGTGTTAGCGCCGTTAAATCACGCTGCTAAAGCATATACGCCCATGGTATTGCCGGCGATGGAGGCTGCACTTGGACCGGTTACGCTGGTTGAGGATATTACGCCGTTTTTATGGCAAAAACTGGCGATAAACGCCGCGATAAACCCGTTAACGGCCATTTATAACTGTCGTAATGGCGAGCTGTTACAAGCAGAGTTTGCGCCATTATTAACCGCAGCAATAAACGAGGTGCAGCAAGTGGCTGCGGCTTGCGGTGTGATATTGGATTACGCCCTGCTGCAACAAAAAGTACTACAGGTTGTTGCAGCCACAGCAGAAAACTTTTCGTCTATGCAGCAGGACATTGCCAACAAGCGCCGCACTGAGATAGAAGCGATCAATGGCTATGTGGTGCAACAAGCGGCACGCTTTGGTATCGCGGTGCCGCACAATAACGCTATGCTGGCTCAAGTACTGTGTTTGAGTAGCACCGGCAGTTAACCCGTCAGCGTTAAGGCCGGTATACCGCTACGTTAGTAAAACCCTGCTCTTGCAACACCACCGCCTGCAGCCGGCTCATTACGCCACGCTCACAGTAGCAGTAATACTGCTTGCTTTGGTCAAGGCTGCCAAATTGAGAGGCAAGACGGAAAAACGGTAGCTCAATTACGCTATGGCCAGCCACCGTCAACGGTTTAAGCTCAGTTTCTTCCGGGCTGCGAATATCCAGCACCACCGCCTCAGCGGGCAGCTGCGCAAGCTCGGATACCACATGTGCTTGTTGCTCGGCCTGATACTCCACGGTGCGGATATCCAGCACTTTGGCGCCTTCCACTACCTGCTGCAGCACCGTAAAGTCAAACTGTTGTTCGCTGGCTTCTACCGCCGTTAATACGGCGTTGACAGTGGGCTTATTCGAGATCACCCCACAGTATTCCGGCATACTCTTGGCAATATCATCGGCGCCCATCTTGCGCGCCATATCAATAATTTCCTGCTTATCCTGATAGATCAGCGGCCGCAGAATCAGCGTGTCGGTTACCCTGTCTATCACATTTAAGTTGGTAATGGTTTGACTGGATACCTGACCAATGCTTTCACCGGTCACTAAGGCTTTAATACCCAGACGCTCGGCGACCTGGCTGGCGGCACGCATCATCATACGCTTTAACACCACGCCCATCAGGCCGTTGTCTATGTTCTCCAGGATCTGCTCTACGACCGGCGCAAAGTTAACACTGACAAACTTAACCCGATGCGACAGGCTATATTTTTGCCAGATATAAAACGCCATTTCACGCACGCCGGCTTCGTGGGCCGCACCGCCTAAATTAAAAAACAAATAATGGGTGCGCAGGCCTTTGCGGATCATCAGGTAACTGGCCACTGCCGAGTCGTAGCCGCCAGAGATAAGCGATAACACATCTGACTGTGACGGCAGCGGAAAGCCGCCCATGCCCTGATGCATCTGGCGCACCATAATCAGCAAGTCTTTTTTAATTTCCAGTGCCACCACTGTATCTGGCTGCTTCAGTTGCACACGGGCACTGGCAATATGCTGGTTTAAACCGCCGCCAATATAACGCTCGGCTTCAATCGAAGTAAAATCGTGGTTGCCAGTACGCCGCACCCGAACACTGAAGCTCTTGTTAGCAAGCTTAGGGCCATAAACGGCCAGCACTTGCTCGAAAATGTCGTGTAACGAGGTAAATGGGCTGGATTGCATTTCAGCGAAATTCACTATGCCCGGAATACAGCCCAAGCGCTCTATCAGCGTCTGACGCACCGTCGCATCATTGCTGTTGCAGCGTACGGTCAGGTGATCAAAATTATTGTTTACCTCTACCTGCTCATGCACCTGCAGCAAAATGGTTTTCAGGTTGCGCTCAAGCAGCAACGTCTGACGCTTACGTACCGACTTACTTTTTATGGCGATTTCGGGGTGAAGTTTTATCAAAAATTCAATCATGGGGCGACAGCACAAGGTAGCAGGAAAAAAAGTGGCGCAGATTATAGCGGAACTTTAGCCCAAGACCTAATTTGGGCATACCACTTGCTTCTGCGCCACTGCTGCTTTTACATCACGGCTGTGCCGGTGGTTCCAGGCTGATAGGCTCAGACTCTTTAGCTTTACCCTGCATAATGGAGATTTCTACCCGCCGATTGCGCCGGCGGTTAAGTTCAGAGTCATTTGGTGCCAAAGGCTTAGTATCCGCGTGTCCTACAACCACTAACCGTGTTCGGTCAAAGCCCGGCGCTTTAATCATCTCGGTTGCCACCGACACCGCCCGTTTTGCCGATAAGTCCCAATTATTGCTGTGCAGCTCATCCGATACCTGAATATCATCGGTATGCCCGGTAACTGTTATTTCGCCGGGGACGTCGTTTAGCAAGCTGCCAATACGCTGAATAATGGGCTTAAACCTGGGCTGTAAAAACGATGATCCCGAAGGAAAGGAGCCATTTTCACGAATGCGAATAATAATTTGCTGGCCCAAAGATTCGAGCTCTATGGCACCGTCAACGATTTGCTTTTCCAGCTGCTCTGCCAGCTTTTTCACCATTTCATTGGTTTGCTCTTGCTGAGCTTCAGATTGTGCATCGGCTGACGCGGACTCGCCGTCCATAATTTCCTCGGCGTTACTCACCGACTGACCACCGCTTAAATCTTCGCGCTGCTCCTGACGTCCGCCAGCCGAGTCTTCCTCACCAGCCTGAAACTCGATAACCTGCTGCGTAATTTCAATGGTTTGCTGCTGTAGCGTCTCAATTGGCGTTGGATCTGGCCGACCAGGGCGAAACTCCATTGCAATCACGCTGGTACCTTTGGGAATATCTTCCACTTCAATTTTATTTTGTACACCAAAAGCAAACTTCATTGAGCCGGCAATTTGCTTAAACTTCAGCACGTCCATTTCGGAAAATGCCAATAACAGCACAAAAAAGCACATCAGTAGCGCCATTAAATCGGCGAAGGTCCCCATGTAAGCAGGCAGGCCAGGCGGCGGGCATTTGCACTCTTCAGCTTCATCACTCATGGTCTACTCCGCTGCTGCCGGTTCACGTTTACCTTGCGCCAGATAATTTCGCAGTATGCCTTCAATCACTTTGGGGTTCTGGCCGTCCTGTATACCCAAAATTGCATCTAAAATCAGTTGGTTGTTGGTCTTCTCCTGCTGATTACGAATGGCAAGCTTATCGGCCAGTGGAATGGCAATAATGTTGGCTATAAAGGCGCCGTATAAAGTAGTTAGTAGCGCAACCGCCATTGCAGGGCCTATCGCTTTGGGGTCATCCATGTTCGATAGCATTGCGACTAGACCAATCAGGGTACCAATCATACCCATAGCCGGTGCAACATCGCCCAAACTTTTAAAGATGGCGATAGCCGTTTCATGGCGCTTTTCCGTCAGGCTAATGTCCTTTAGTAAGGTGGCCCGCACCACATCAGCATCGTGGCCATCTACCAGCATGTTAACGCCTTTTTGCATAAAGGCATTGGGAATTTCAGCTTCTTCGAGCGCAAGAAAGCCGCCTTTGCGCGCAGAGTCTGCCAGCTGTACCGCTTTTTCAATCAGCTCTTCCGGCGCTTCAATTTTAAACATAAAGGCCTTTGCAGCGGCTTTACCTGAACCAAAAAATTGGCCAAGGGTAAATTTTGAGATCACCACGAAAATGGAGCCAGCAAATACAATTAAGACAGACACGGTATCCATAAACATGCCGGGTGCGCCATTACTGCCAAGAATCATGGCCATTACCACAAAACCAATAGCGCCTAACATACCGACCAGGGTAGCCAAATCCACGTTACTCTCCTTAATTACCACACAGCAGTGTTAACCACGTTTGCCAGTTTATCTTAGACGATAGCTGTTTATCGACAAAATCGGCAGATGATTAAGTATAAATTGCGGGAAATTATCAATTTAGCCTTTCACATCCGCTTTCTGATTGACCATAATAGCCTGCTAAGGTACCTTTGCGCACACTTTTGTCGGGGGTGGTATGAGCAAGAAAAAAGCTGATTTAAGCCAGTTTGAGCAAAGCCTGACTGAGCTTGAACAGATAGTACAGCAATTAGAACAAGGTGAACTGTCGCTGGATCAATCCTTACAACAGTTTGAACGCGGTATTACCTTGGCCCGACACAGCCAGCAGTTGCTGCAACATGCCGAGCAAAAAGTGCAGATCCTGATGCAGCAACAAGCGCAAGAAAGCTTGCTGCCATTTGAACCAGAGCAGGAAAACTAAGGTGTTGCCAGCCAATTTGCCGCGTTACCAACAACGGGTAGAACAGCACCTGCAAAGCGTGATTAAGCAACTACCCACAACCGATGAGCGGCTGTTGTCAGCCATGTCTTACAGCTTGTTACTGGGCGGGAAACGGGTGCGGCCTTTCTTAGTGTACAGTTGTGGCACCCTGCTCGGTGCCAGTTTAGTGGATTTGGACGGGCCGGCTGCTGCCATTGAAGCATTACACAGTTACTCGCTTATTCATGATGACCTACCGGCAATGGATAATGACGACCTGCGCCGTGGTAAACCAACTTGCCATAAAGCCTTTGATGAGGCGACGGCCATTTTGGCGGGTGATGCACTGCAAGCACTAGCCTTTGATGTGCTAAGTCATCATTCCTATCAGCAGGTCGGCGCGTCTGAAGTGCTGCAGATGCTGCAAACACTGGCGCGCGCAGGTGGTTATGCCGGTATGTGTGGCGGTCAGGCGATTGATCTGGCACAAACTAACCAGCAAACCAGTCTGGCGCAGCTGGAGCAGATGCACCGGCTCAAAACCGGCGCTCTGATTGAAAATGCGGTAGAGTTAGCCTGGTTATGCAGCCCCAAGCGGCAACTTGCAGATAAAGAGCACTTGCTGCAATTTGCCCGCGCGTTGGGGCTGGCGTTTCAGGTGCAGGATGATATTCTCGACATTGAAAGTGATACCCAAACGCTGGGTAAACCGCAAGGCTCTGACAGTAAAGCCAACAAAGCAACTTACCCTGCCCTGCTTGGACTTGAACAGGCCAAAGCCAAAGCACAGCAATTATATCAGGATGCATTGAACGCCCTGAGTAAACTACCGTATAACACTGATGAATTACGCAGTTTTGCGCAGTACATTATCGAACGCAGGTTTTAACACAGGCAAGGATTATGGCGTTAGATCTTAACGATTACCCGTTATTAGCCAAGGCTAATTTACCCGAGCAGCTAAGACAGCTGTCACAGGAACAACTGCCCGCGCTCAGTGACGAGCTGCGTAGTTACCTATTACGCAGCGTTAGCCAGAGCAGCGGCCACTTTGCCTCGGGTCTGGGTACTGTCGAGCTGACAGTGGCGTTGCATTATGTGTATAACACGCCATTTGACCGCGTTATCTGGGATGTAGGCCATCAGGCTTACCCCCATAAAATCCTTACCGGTCGGGCCGAACGTATGCACACCATCCGGCAAAAAGATGGCCTGCACCCTTTCCCGTACCGGGAAGAAAGTGAGTACGACGTACTGTCAGTCGGCCATTCCAGCACCTCAATCAGCGCGGCCCTTGGCATGGCGATTGCGGCGCAGCAGGCGCGCAGCAACCGTAAAGTGGTAGCAGTGATAGGTGATGGTGCCATTACCGCCGGTATGGCGTTTGAAGCCTTAAACCACGCCGGCGAAGTACGCCCGGATTTGCTGGTGATCTTAAATGACAACGAGATGTCTATTTCGGAAAATGTCGGGGCGTTAAATCGCTATTTTGCCCGTATTTTATCCGGCAGTTTTTACACCAGCCTGCGTGAGGGTGGTAAAAAGATTTTAAGCGGCGTGCCACCGCTGCATCAGCTGGCCAGCCGCGCCGAAGAGCACTTCAAGGGTATGGTTACCCCTGGTACTTTCTTTGAAGAGCTGGGCTTTAACTACATCGGCCCGATAGATGGCCATGATGTGCTGGGACTGGTCGATACTATCCGCAATATGCGCAATTTAAAAGGGCCTCAACTGCTACACATAGTGACGAAGAAAGGTAAAGGCTACGCGCCGGCAGAAGCCGACCCTATCGGTTATCATGCGGTGTCGAAATTTAACCCGGATGAAGCCAAGCAACCGGCGAAAAAAGCCAGCCTACCGACCTTTTCCAATATTTTTGGCAGCTGGATCTGCGACATGGCAGAGACAGACGAACGCTTACAAGCGATTACGCCTGCCATGCGTGAAGGCTCAGATTTAGTGCGGTTCTCCAAAACCTACCCTAAGCGCTATTTCGATGTAGCGATTGCCGAGCAGCATGCGGTAACACTGGCAGCCGGTATGGCGATAGAAGGTTTAAAACCGGTCGTTGCCATTTACTCCAGCTTCCTGCAACGCGGTTATGATCAGCTGATCCATGACGTGGCGTTACAACAATTAGATGTGTTGTTTGCCATTGATCGGGCCGGTGTCGTAGGCGCTGATGGCCCAACCCATCAAGGTGCCTTTGATATCAGTTTTATGCGCTGCATTCCCAATATGCTGATTATGGTCCCTTCTGATGAAAACGAGTGCCGTCAGATGTTGTACACCGGCTATCAGTATAAAGGCCCGGCCGCGGTGCGTTACCCCAGAGGCAGTGGCAATGGCATTACACCAGATAAAGACATGCAGTTATTGCCCCTTGGTAAAGCCAGAACAGTGCGCCGTGGTAGTAAGATTGCTATATTGGCTTTTGGTCCGTTGCTGGCGGCCTGTAAGCAAGCCGCTGAAGCGCTTGATGCCACTCTAGTGGATATGCGCTTTGTTAAACCGCTGGATGAAGCCTTACTTACTGAGCTTGCGGCAACACACCCGCTGTTCGTTAGCGTAGAGGACAACGCTATTATGGGTGGCGCCGGCTCGGCCATTAATGAATTTATCGCCCAAAGCGCCCTTAACGTACGCTGCGTTAATCTGGGCCTACCTGATCAATTTATCAAACACGGCACTCAAGAGCAGATCTACGCTGAGCTGGGATTAGATGCTGCCGGGATCCTGGCAAGTATTAAAGCGCTGTGTTAACAGCGCTTTTTTGCTAAGCGTACTGGCTGAGATGGTATGTTTAACTAAGGGTTAGTGATTGCTACCAGGTCGGACAAAATGCGCCAGGCCGGCGGCCAGTAACCGCTCCACCTGAGCTTCAATATGCGCCGAATCTTCAAACTCAAACGCATCTACCTGCTGATCAAACTCAATACAGGCTACGCTATTTTTACCGGCATGTTTAACGTGATACAGCGCCATCTCGGCCAGCTGCAATGAAATTTCCCAGTTAATCAGCTGGCCGCCAAGTAAGTTAAGCGGATACACCGCATAGCCAACGGAGCAGGTCAACCGGGTGCGGTGACCATCAGGTAAACTAAACACCGTATTGCCAATAAGTTCGTTCAGCCGATAGCTAAACTGCGCTACCAATTCGGTTTGAATATCGCGCAGTACCAGCACAAACTCTTCACCGGCAAAGCGTACCACATAATCTGAACCACGGGTTTCGCGGATCAGCAAGCCTGCTACTTGTTGTATGCAGCTGTCACCGGCGCTATTACCGTATTGATCGTTAACTTGCTTAAAGTTGTCCAGGTCGAGATGAATAAGTGCCACACACTTACCCTGTGCCAGCATAGACTCACGGTTACGCTGAAAGTGTTCGATATCTTTTGGTAACTGCTCAAACAAAAAGCGCCGGTTTCTCAGGCCAGTCAGGCTGTCTTTGTGTGTTAACAGCGTTAGCTGTTCATTCAGCTCGTTCAGTTTAAGATTGCTGTTCTCAAGCTCTTGTGTACGCTGTCGCACCAGGCGCTCCAGCTGCTGTTGCTGGTACAGACTATTGCGCCGCATCAGCCACAACACAGCATAAATACCAAACAAAGCCAATAGTAACCATAAGCCCCGGTACACCAGCGTTTCGTCAAATCGTTTGGGTACAACCAATTCTATACTGGCTGTACGGGCATCCCGCCACTGTTCATTATCAAACCGGCTTTGTACGGCAAAGACAAAACGTCCTGGTGTCAGGTTGGTATATACCGCTTCACGCCTGTCTCCTACTTCATGCCAGTTTTGATCAAACCCCTGCAACTGATAACGAAACTGGAGTGCATTGGGTTTAACAAATTCCAACGCCGAATACTGAATGGTCAGGTTGCGATCGTCCAACTCCAGCACAAGGCGTTGTTGTGGTGTGGCGATAGGATAAGCTTGCTGGCCTTGCACCAGCTTTATCACAGGTTCAACCTTGCGGTTTAAACGGTGTGCTAATTGCTGGGGTACCGCCACCATGCCCTTTAACGTAGGGAACCAATATTGTTGCTGCCAAAACACCACTTTGGCATGGCCAGCGCCATTACAACAACGGCCAGGCACGGTACCCAGCTGACGATCGTAGGGCCCTAGTACTTCCTGAGCCGCCACAGCGCTTTGTTGCAGTGCACTCAGCTCTTTTGGTGCTACACGAAAAATACCCTTGTTGCTGCTAAACCACAGCAATTGCTGCTCGGCATCAAATGCGATACTCACCACCGGGCTATGCGGCAAGCCGTTGTTACTGTGCCAGTTTAACCACTGCTGGCTGCCAGCAGGCAAAACAAAAACCCCATCGTCCAGTGTGGCTGCTACCACAGTTTGGTCTGGCAACACCTTAAGTGCTGTCACGTAACTGTTGTACAATGCAGTACCTACCCCGAGCCTGTTAAGGGTCTGCTGCTGATACTGATATAAGCCGCGTGTGGTGCCAAACACCAGCTGCTCCGCATTATGTTGCAATACGGTGATATTGCGCGACTCCAGCTGATCGTTCAGGACAAAGGGCGTCAGCGCATCCTGCTGATAATGGTATAACCCCATTACACCGCCAATCCAAACCCCTTGCTCGGCATGTGGCTGCAATACTCTGACTGTAAAACCTGCCAAGGCAGAAAAACGTGCCACTACGCCTTTATCGCTGCGTGAGAAGCGCTGTACACCATCGTCAGTTGCTAACCACATTTGTTGCGGATCCGGCCAATAAATGTCGTACACTGTACTGGCACCCAAGGCAGAGCTGTCTATCAGTTGCTGATAACGACCATCTTGGTACATCTCCCCAACACTGGACTGGCTGGCGATAATTAGCGTATCGTCCGGGCTTACGCCTAGGCTTCGAACAACCGGATCGGTATCAGCGGGCACGACCCGGCGGATATGCCCGGCAGACGCCCGATACACCCCATCACTGAAACTGGCCAGCCAGATATTTTGCTCTTTGTCTTCATAAATATCGCTAAACCAGGGATAGCTGCCCAGCTCGTCTCCGGTGATGTGCTGCCAATCTTGTTTAAGGTGCTTGTGAAACAGTTTGCGGTGCGCTGAGATCCAACTATTGCCACGGCTGTCACGTAGCAGCTTGTAAACTGCAGTGTTACTTTGGTCTGGTAACTGACATTTAGCAATCTTGCCATCGTTATCCAGGTGATAAAAACCCGCCTCACCGGCGATATGTAAGCCCTTTTCGGTATGATACAAATCGTATACCGGCGTTTGCATGAGCTCTGGCGGTAAATCGAAGCTGCTTACATTACCAAGCAAATCAACTTGGTACAGCTTTTCCGCGCTGAGTACCCATACGGCATCATCGACCCGTTCAAGTTGACTGACCTGGCCACGTATCGCCTCTATGCGGCTTACCTTGCCATCTTTCACCCTGAATAATGAATCAGCCGTTAGCCAGATCTCGCCGGGCTGCACCTCAAGCAATGAGGTCACTTCAGACAAAATCTGGTAGCGGTCAAACTCCAGTGTCAACGGATCAAACCCTGACAGACCTGCTTTAGTGCCAACCCAGATATAACCTGAGCTGTCTGTCAGCAAGCGGGTTATGGCGTTGCTGGCTAAGTGGCGGCGGTTTTCTTTGTTAAAGTGTTCAAACTGCTTACCATCAAAGCGATTAAGCCCCGCTTGGGTGCCCAACCAAATGTAGCCCTGGGCATCTTGTGTAATAGCGCGCACCGAATTGTTGGCCAGGCCATCACTGCTGCCCCAGTGCTTAATGTCAAAATCATAGACAGATTGTTGGGTGTAGCTGTTGACGCTAAAGGAAGTGATCACAGCGTTTAATAAGAACAGCAGCATACTGATGTGTTTCATTAATACGCTCTCAGATTAACCTTGCCCTAGCCTAACGGTAAATAGGGCAATATCAGATGAAGAACCAGCAGTGTTGCCAAACCCGCAGCAACATCGTCCAGCATAATCCCCAGGCCGCCGTGCACTTTTTTGTCCAGAACACTGATGGGCCAGGGTTTTACAATATCAAACAGGCGAAACAATACAAAGGCCAGTAACAGTGTTTGCCAGTGTAGCGGCAACCAAAGCAAACTGACGGCATAGCCGACAATTTCATCCCAGACAATGGCTTTATGGTCATGTTCACCGATATCAGCAGCCGTCTGGCCACATAGATACACGCCCAGCACGCTGCCGGCAATAACAAAGGCCAATAAATATAGATTGCCCAGCCACATCAACAGCGCAACCAAGGGTATCGCAGTAAGCGTACCAAAGGTGCCTGGCGCCTTTGCAGCCAAACCGCTGCCAAACCCCAAAGCCAAGAACTGATACCATTTGCGTAGGTTAAAGGCAGTGTGTGTCATAAGAAATGTACAAAGCCCTGGTGCTGATAATCAAACACCTGATCGCCCTGCTTTAACTCCAGCTTGCCGGCCACGCCGGTAACGCGGCCAATACAGGTCACCGGTATACCATAAGGTGACAGCAACACCTCTAGCGAGCCACGCCGTGCTTCCGGCACGGTAAACAACAGCTCGTAGTCTTCACCACCGGATAACGCCAGTTGCAATGCTGTACTGGTATCACAGCTGTCTTTCAGCGCCTGTGATAACGGCAGGCGGCTGACGTCAATACTGGCGCCGACATTGGAGCGTTTGAGAATGTGCTGAATATCGCTGTACAGGCCATCAGATAAGTCCATGGCGCTGCTGGCCAGATTGCGCAGTGCCTGCCCCAGCGCCACTCGCGCCGACGGGTAATGAAAACGCTGCAGAATATGGCTTTGATGCTTTTTACTTACTTCATGCAGGCCCTGACACAGCTTTAAACCCAGCGCTGCATCACCTAAAGTGCCGGTAACATAAATATAATCGCCCACTTTGGCGCCACTACGGGTTAACGCTTTGCCACGTGGTACTGTGCCTTTGGCTATCATGGTCAGGCTCATCGGGCCGCGAGTGGTATCACCACCAACCAGTTGGCATTGATAATAATCCGCCGTTTCACCAAGACCGGCGGCAAAAGCTGATAACCAGGCTTCATCGACAGCAGGTAATGTCAGCGCTAACGACAGCCAGGCGGGTTCGGCACCCATAGCAGCTAAATCGCTGACATTGACCGCGACCAGTTTATGTCCTAAAGCTCTTGGATCATCATCCGGGAAGAAATGTGTGCCTACCACCATAGTGTCGGTGGTGACCACTAAGTCGTAGCCGTCGCGTACTTGTAATACAGCACCGTCGTCGCCCACGCCTAAAGCCGCATCGCTGCGTTTGGCACCACAATTGGCAAAAAAGCGGGAAATGAGTTCGAATTCACCCATAGTATGCAGAAGCCGGTAAGCACCGGCACTCCTTTAACGTGGACACCGCGCGCCTTAGCTTGGCCGCAGCACGCGCACGGCTTTATCCAGAATACCGTTAACGAATTTATGGCTATCATCAGCGGCGAACGCTTTCGCCAGCTCAATGGCTTCGTTGATAATGACTTTGTACGGCACATCTAACCGGTATTTCAGCTCGTAAGCCGACACCCGCAGTATGGCCTTTTCAACAAAATCAATCTCGTCAAACGGGCGATCCAGATAAGGCTTCAATGCTTCATCCAGTGTGGCATGGTTTTTAACCACGCCACGAACTAAATCCTGAAAATACCCCACATCGAGGTGCTTAACATTGGTTTCCAGCAGCAGTTGCTGCTCAATTTCAGTGATCGGGTTTTGGCTGACATGCCAGCTGTATATTCCCTGCACTGCAAGTGACCGTGACTGACGACGGGCATTCGGTTTCATTCGTCTCTCTTCCTGTTACAGCTTGGCCAGCAGATTAACCATTTCTAGCGTCGACATCGCCGCTTCGCTGCCTTTGTTGCCGGCTTTAGTGCCAGCACGCTCAATAGCCTGCTCAATGCTGTCTACGGTAAGCACACCAAAGGCGACCGGAATATCGTGCTGCATCATCACCTGGGCAATACCCTTGGTACACTCACCTGATACATATTCAAAGTGCGGTGTACCGCCGCGGATCACCGCACCCAGTGCAATAATACCGTCATATTTCTTGCTGGCGGCGACACGCTGCACGGCGAGTGGCAGTTCAAAGGCACCAGGCACACGAATGACAGTAATGTCCTGCTCAGCAACATTGCCAATACGCGCTAAGGTATCGGTGGCGCCGCTTAATAAACTCTCAACAATAAAGCTGTTAAACCGTGCGACTACGATCGCAAACTTTTTACCGTTGGCAGAAAACCCTGCTTCAATCACCTGCATACGTTGCCCTTAAAATCTGACCGCTAAAAATTAGCCGTGCATAATAGCACAACAGAGCGCAAAGCGGCATAGTGTTTGTTGCCGGCTATTACGCCTTATTTACCATTTAACCCACAGTTTATTCGCTAACGTAGTCGACCACTTCCAGGCCAAAACCGGATAACGCATGGTACTTTTTCGGTTGGCTTAACAAGCGCATTTTCTTCACGCCCAGACTGGCTAAAATTTGTGAGCCAACCCCAACATTTCGTGATGTGCCATTCCATGGCGTGCTGCGTGGCTTTTCGCCTTTATCTTCTGCTTCAAAGCCCTGAACCGTGCGTATTAGTTGCTCCGTGCTTTCATGTTTACCCAGCAGTACCAGTACACCACCGTCGCGGGCAATGCGTTCCATCGCCGTGTGCAGCGGGAAACTGCGATTGGCGGCGCGGTTTGCCATTAATAAATCACTAAAGGTATCGTGTAAATGCACCCGCACCAGGGTTGGCTGTTCAGGATGGATGTCGCCTTTTACCAGCGCAAAGTGAATTTGGTTATCAATGGTGTCTTTAAAGGTTACCAGCTTAAAATCGCCCACTTCAGTCGGCAACTGACAGCTGGCCACTTGCTCAATGGTGGTTTCATTTAAATTACGGTATTCAATTAGATCGGCAATAGTGCCAATTTTAATGCCGTGCTTTTTAGCGAATATCTCTAAATCAGGCCGGCGGGCCATAGTGCCATCGTCGTTTAAAATCTCAACAATCACAGCTGCCGGTTCAAGGCCGGCTAAGCGGGCTAAATCACAACCGGCTTCCGTGTGGCCGGCACGCACCAGCACACCACCGTCTTGCGCCATCAGCGGGAAAATATGCCCTGGCTGCACAATGTCGCTGGGCTTAGCATCGCGCGCCACTGCTGCTTTAACCGTGCGGGCGCGGTCGGCTGCCGAAATACCGGTGGTCACGCCTTCGGCCGCTTCAATTGACACCGTGAAATTAGTGGCAAAGGGTGATTTGTTGGCATCGACCATCAGTGGCAGCGCCAGCTGCTTGCAGCGCTTTTTCGTCAGGGTTAAACAAATTAAGCCGCGGCCATGGGTGGCCATAAAGTTAATCGCTTCCGGCGTAACATAATCTGCCGCCATCACAAGATCGCCTTCGTTTTCGCGATCTTCATCGTCCATCAGTACGACCATCTTGCCCTGACGGATATCTTCAATAATTTCAGCAGGAGTATTCAGTTGCATAACAGCCCTTATTTATAAAAAGCCACGCTGCGCCAGCAGCGCCATACTGACACCGCCGCTTGCTGCCGCGCTGTCTTTGTTTAGAAGCCGCTCTAAATAGCGGGCAATTAAATCCACTTCCAAGTGCACCATACTACCGGGCTTAAACTCAGCAATGGTAGTATGCTGCGCTGTGTGCGGCACTATGGTCAAACGAAAGGCGTCAGCGGTGAGTTCATTCACAGTCAGACTAATACCATCGATGGTTATTGAGCCTTTGGTCGCAATATACCGCGCCAGATGTTTAGGCAGTGCCAGCCAGATGTGCCAGGCGCGGCCGCTTTGCTCAAGTTTCAGCACCTGGGTAACACCATCAACGTGACCGCTGACTAAGTGCCCCCCCATCCGCGTGGTGGGCAACAGCGCCTTCTCCAGGTTGATACGCTGGCCAGTTTTATATTGGCCAAATAAAGTGTGCGCCAGCGTTTCAGAGGATAAATCGGCATTAAAACTGTGCTTATTAAGCGCAGTTACCGTTAAGCAAACACCATTACTGGCAATGCTGTCGCCTAATTTCACATCGCTGAAGTCCAGATTGTCGCTGCTGATGGTCACCGTTAAATCGCCACCATGAGGACGAATGGCGCTAAGGCGGCCCATCGCTTCTATAATTCCGGTAAACATAACAGTTCCTTGCAATAAGGTTAGCGTAAACGGGCGCTCAGGCGAAGGTCTGGCCCAACCATGCGTACATCGCTCCAGCTAAGCTCAGGCACCTGCGCCAGCGCACTAAACTCCGGCAATACCGCCAGTGGCTGGGCACTGCTGCCCAAAAGCTTTGGCGCCAGGTAAACTATTAATTCATCGACCAACTTTAACTGCAACAAGGTACCGGCCAACGTAGCGCCGGCTTCTACCCACAGGGTATTAATTTGCTCTCTAAGTGCTAAGTGCTCCAACAGCAGCGGTAAATCAAATTGCGCCTGCGCCGTTAGCGGACAATGGATTTGTCTGGCGATATTGGGTAGTTGACGCTCGTTTTCAAGCTTACTGACGCACAGTAGCACTTCACCGCCGTCAGCAAACAGGGCCAGCTTATGATCAAGCAGACCATTTCGGTCTAAGATAACCCGCTTGGGCTGGCGCAGCTGGCCGTTTTCCAGTGCAGAAACCTGCCGCAGTAATTGCTCTGGCCTTAAAGTTAAGCGGGCGTTATCGGCCATCACGGTCGCGGCAGTAGATAAAATGGCACAGCTTTGTGCGCGGTAGTGCTGTACATCAGCACGCGCAGCCTCACTGGTTAACCACTTGCTGTCACCATTGGCCAGTGCGGTACGGCCATCTAAACTGGCTGCCAGCTTTAGCTGAACATAAGGCCGCTGACGCTGCATCCGGCTTAAAAAGCCCGGGTTAAGTAAGCGTGCTTCAGCTTCAAGTAAACCGACATCGACCTGAATACCGGCCTCGCGCAGCATGCTTATGCCGCGCCCGGCGACCTGAGGGTTAGGATCTTGCATCGCCACCACCACCCGGCTGACACCGGCCGCAATCAGGGCCTCAGCGCATGGTGGGGTGCGGCCATGATGGCTGCACGGCTCCAGCGTAACATAACAGGTGGCCTTTGCTGCGTCACTACCCGCTTCACGCAGGGCAAACACTTCGGCATGCGGGCCGCCGGCTTGCTGATGATAACCTTTGCCAATAACCTGGCCATTTTTTACCAGCACGGCACCGACATTAGGATTGGGGCTGGTGGTATAGCGGCCAAGGCCGGCCAGCTGTATCGCCTGCGCCATGAAAGCTGCATCTACCGCGCTAAACATCAGGCTTTTTCTCCCAAACGGGCAATTTCCTCGCCAAATTCACGAATATCTTTAAATGAGCGGTACACCGAGGCAAAACGCACATAGGCTACTTTATCTACCTTGACCAGCTCGTCCATAATCAGGTTGCCCAAAAGCTGACTGCCCACTTCACGCTCTCCGGTGGCGCGCAGCTGCGATTTAATTTTATTAATAAGCTGCTCAATTTGCTCGGTCGATACCGGCCGTTTTTCCAATGAGCGCAACAAGCCACTGCGTAACTTGTCTTCATTAAACGGCTCGCGCGAGCCGTCACGTTTAATGATGCGCGGCATCACAAGCTCAGCCGCTTCAAAGGTGGTAAAGCGCTCATGACAGGCCAGGCACTCACGGCGGCGGCGCACCTGATGGCCATCAGCCACCAGCCGCGAGTCAATAACCTTGGTGTCATCTGCATTACAAAACGGACAGTACATAATCAGCTTCCCGCTACGCTGCCAGGCAGCGTGTTATCTTAACCAGCCAGATAAACAAATGGCCGCAATAGCGGCCATCATAGCACTTAATCAGCGCTTAAGCATAAACCGGGAAACGGCTGCACAGCTCGCTAACCTGGCTACGTACTTTGTCAATCACTGCCTCATCACCACGGCTGTCCAGCACGTCACAGATCAAATTAGCCACAGTGCGCGCTTCAGCTTCAGCAAAGCCACGGCGGGTAATAGCCGGAGTACCAATGCGCAGGCCAGAAGTGACAAAAGGCGAGCGAGGATCGTTCGGTACTGAGTTTTTGTTCACCGTAATGTGCGCCTGCCCTAACCAGGCATCGGCTTCTTTGCCGGTGATGTCTTTGTCGATTAAGTCCATCAGGAACAGATGGTTCTGCGTACCACCGGAGACAATTTTATAACCGCGCACCATCATAGCATCACACAT
Source organism: Pseudomonadota bacterium (assembly GCA_040752955.1). Classification (GTDB taxonomy): domain Bacteria; phylum Pseudomonadota; class Gammaproteobacteria; order Enterobacterales; family Alteromonadaceae; genus Alishewanella. The sequence continues at coordinate 35,111 of JBFMHG010000002.1, read as the reverse complement.
CGCTACGGCGTTTTTCAGCACTTGCTGCTGGTAGGTTTTAAACTCTGGCTGCAGCGCTTCTTTAAAGGCCACGGCTTTAGCTGCAATAACATGCATTAACGGGCCGCCCTGGCCGCCCGGGAATACTGCAGAATTGAGTTTTTTCTCAATTTCTTCGTTTTTACGCGCCAGAATTAAGCCTCCGCGTGGGCCGGCCAGCGTTTTGTGGGTAGTGGTGGTAACGACATCTGCCACCGGCACCGGGTTCGGGTACAGGCCAGCGGCGACTAAACCGGCAACGTGTGCCATATCCACCATCAGATAAGCGCCGACTTTATCGGCGATATCACGAAAACGTTGCCAGTCAACAATGCCTGAATACGCTGAGAAACCAGCGATGATCAACTTAGGCTTGTGCTCTAACGCTAAGGCTTCGGCCTGGTCATAATCAATCACACCCGTTTCAGGGTGCAGGCCATACTGTACCGCTTTGTACAGCTTACCTGAGGAGCTAACATGTGCACCGTGGGTTAAGTGGCCACCGTGTGCCAGGCTCATGCCTAAAATGGTGTCACCGGCGTTTAACAGCGCTAAAAACACGGCTGAGTTGGCCTGTGAGCCTGAATGCGGCTGCACGTTGGCATAGTCTGCACCAAACAGCTCTTTGGCGCGGGCAATGGCTAAATCTTCAGCGATATCGACATACTCACAGCCACCGTAATAACGTTTGTGCGGGTAGCCTTCGGCATACTTGTTGGTCAGTTGAGAGCCTTGTGCCTGCAGTACGCGCGGGCTGGCGTAGTTTTCTGACGCAATCAGCTCAATATGAGCTTCCTGACGGTCAGTTTCCTGGGTTATGGCTTGCCATAATTCCGGGTCGAAATCGGCAATATTCATATCACGCTTTAACATGCTCTCTCCTGATGCGGCTTACGCGGCTAGTCTTAATAAAATGCAGTACAGTAAAACGGGCAGATAAAATTGGCCGCTATTCTACCGCTAATTTGCATTTTATGCACCCGATATTTAGCCATCTAAACGGCCACAAAAACAAAAACACTGCTTTAACTGTGCGCTGCGCTTTACAACGAGCCCGCGCCTACCTAATATACTGTATATATAAACAGATATAGCAAGACTATGCGCAAAATCATTCACATTGATATGGACTGCTTTTTTGCTGCCGTCGAAATGCGCGATAACCCGGCGCTGCGTCATATTCCTATTGCTATTGGGGGCTCGCGACAAAGCCGCGGCGTTATTTCAACCTGTAACTACCCGGCCCGCGCTTATGGTGTGCGCTCGGCAATGCCGACCGGCCAGGCATTAAAGCTGTGCCCACAGTTAACGCTACTAAGCGGTAATATGGAAAAATACAAAGCCGCCTGCGCGCAAATACGGGCTATTTTTTCGCGATATACACCGCACATAGAGCCGTTGTCACTGGACGAAGCCTACCTTGATGTTAGTGAGTGCCAACTGTTTAAAGGTAGTGCAACACGTATTGCTGAAGATATCCGCCGCAGTATTTATCTGGAAACCGGGCTTACCGCTTCTGCCGGTGTGGCGCCGAATAAGTTTTTAGCCAAAATTGCCAGTGATGAAAACAAACCCGACGGCCTGTTTGTTATCACGCCGGATCAGGTAAGCGATTTTGTCAAAACACTGCCGCTAAGGCGGCTGCCGGGTGTTGGCAGTAAAACCGCTGAGCGACTCTCTCAGCTTGGCCTTAACAGCTGTAGTGATATTGCCAATGCACCACTGGCTTTGCTGGTTAAGCATTTTGGTGCTCAGGCAGATAGCCTGCTAAAACGCAGCCAGGGCATAGATGAGCGGCCGGTGTGCAGTAATGAGCAGCGTAAATCGCTAGGGGTAGAGCGTACGTTAGAGCAGGACTTGCAAAACTACACAGAATGTATAGAGACGTTAAGTCAGTTGTTACCGCAGTTACAACGGCGGCTGGAGCATTATCGCAACAGTAACGCTGGGCGTATGACACCGGTGCAAAAGGTAGGTATTAAACTGAAGTTCAGTGATTTTCGTCAAACCACGGTAGAAAAACAGGGCCAGCCGCTGGAGCTGGATAACCTGTTACCGCTATTAGATGAAGCCTGGCAACGCCGGCAACAACAAGGTGTAAGGTTAATTGGTCTACAGGTAGGTTTTAAAACGGCGGCTTTACAGCAACTCACACTACCGTTTTAGCAAAGGGAGATTTAACAAGGCTCGCCGGAGTGAAAACCCATTTAGCAGACTCCAGATAACAGAAAACCGGCAAATGCCGGTTTTATGCAAGCCTGGCCGGACTTATCCGACAACAGTTACGTTTTCAGCTTGTGGGCCTTTTTGGCCTTCAGTTACTTCAAAAGTAACTTTCTGACCTTCAACTAAAGTTTTACGGCCGGTACCGTTGATCGCGCGGAAATGAACAAAAACGTCTTTACCGCCTTCGCGCTCCAGGAAACCGTAGCCTTTTTCTTCGTTGAACCACTTAACTGAGCCGGAAATTAACTGTGACATAACACTCTCTTACATTAACTAATTTTGCCAGCACGCTGGCGACTTAAATATTACCGGCCATTTCAGCTAGCTAGTATATATTTTCGCCCTCATTATCAGTTAAGCCATATGAGGGGTCAATAACCTTACCGGTTAGCCAGCAAATATTTCTGCTCTGGCCGGATCAGTAATGTGCTTTACACTGCTGATCACCCTGTTATTGTCATTAAAACAACAACAACGCTTTGAGTGTAGCAGCAATACTGCCGAAAAAATAATCAGCAACAGATTTATTTTTGCTTACGCTTAACCGGTGCCGAACCATCATCGCCAGCCTGAAAAAATTGTGGCTTGGCTACCGCTTTGGCTTTAACGCTACCGGCTGGTTTTGCTTTAGCCTTACTCTGGCTGCTCTGCGGTTTTTTCGCTTTAGGTTTAGCTGTTACGGCCGGTTTACCATCAAAACGGGCTTCCAGCCCTGGCACGACACTGTAACTCACTGCCTGGCGCAAAAAGGCTTCAATTCGCTGCAGGGCCGGTACATCTTTTGGCCCAACCAACGAAATAGCCGTACCTTTAGCACCTGCCCTTCCGGTGCGGCCAATACGGTGCACGTATTCTTCAGCATGTTTGGGCAAATCAAAGTTAATCACGTGCGATACCTGCAGTAAATCAAGACCACGCGAGGCTAAATCTGTGGTCACCAACACCTGATATTTACCGCTGGCAAAGCTTTGCATTACGCTATTACGGCTACTTTGCGACAGCTTGCCACTCAGCCCAACGGCGGTTTTACCTAAGGTTTGGCACAAGGTGGCTAAGCGCTCGGCATCTTCGCGCGTGGCGGTAAAAATAATCAGCTGTTTAATGTCATCCTGCTGCAAAAAATGGCTCAGCAACGCCTCTTTGTGGCTTAAATGATCCGCCAGGTAGAACTGCTGATTGATATCCTGATGCTGCTGATAAGAGGCGCCCACCGCCACCCGATAAGGGTTTTTCAGCAGTGCCAGTGCCAATTCGTCCACTTCAGCGTGATCTAATGTTGCTGAGAACATCAGCGTCTGACGCAAACGGTGATCGGCCGCTTTGTTAATAACGGTCAGTTGCGGCATAAAACCCAGATCCAGCATGCGATCGGCTTCATCCAAAATCAGCACTTCAAGGCCGTTTATAAAAACCGATTTATGCTCCAAATGATCAACAAAACGGCCTGGCGTCGCTACGATAATGTCCGGTTCGCGCTTAAGCAGCTTTTCCTGATCATTAAAATTCTCACCGCCGACGATAAGAGCTGACGTCAGCGGCGTATTAGCGACAAACAACCTCAGCTGGGCATACACTTGTTTAGCCAGCTCACGGGTAGGCGCCAGGATCAGCGCCCGGGCGTCACGTTTTGACAGGGGCCGGCTTTTTAACAAGCGCTGCATCATCGGCAGCAGATAGGCCAGGGTTTTACCGGAACCGGTTTGGGATGACACGATAAGATCGCGCCCTACCATCACTGCCGGTATGGCTTCGGCCTGAATGTCGGTAGGTTTGACAAACCCCAGATGCTGCACCGAGCGCAACAGGCGCGGGTCAAGCGCTAAATCGTTAAATGGCAAAGTGAACCTCATAAACCGCAAAATACCGCTATATGATAACCGATGCCGCCAATTTGAGTTAGTTTGATTTCGAAACTGCCCGGCTTTGCGCTACTATTAGGCTGATTTTTTCCTACTTCCGAGCGCTATCAGGATTAGACATGAGTAATGCGTTAAAAGAACAGTTGTTAAAAGCCGGCCTGGCTGATGCAAAAAAACTTAAAGCGGTAAAAAAAGAAAAGCACCAACAAAAAGTGCAAGCCGGCAAAAACCAGAAGCTGGTCAATGAAGCCAGTATTCTGGCCGAGCAAAGCCGCCAACAGCAGATAGAGCGTGACCGCTTGTTAAACCAGCAAAAGCAGGCAGCTCTGCAGCAAAAAGCCATTGCCGCCCAGGTAAAACAGCTGATCAATAACAACACAGTAAAAGCGCAGGGCGATGTCGCCTATAACTTTACCGATGGTAAATTAGTCAAACGGCTGTACGTTAACAACAAGCTACATGACGAGCTAAGCCGGGGCTTGCTGGCCATTGCCAAGCAAGATGAGCAATATTATTTGGTGCCTGCTGCCGTCGCCGAGAAAATTAAACAACGCCAAAGCGACAGCATTGTCGTGCTTAACGTAAAACAGCAACAAACGGATGAAGACGACCCATACGCTGATTTCAAAATACCGGATGATTTAATGTGGTAAGCCGGTAACTAGCACAATGAGTCAGGTATTAAAACCGCAGTTGGCGCTGGCCAGCGTCGCAGAAATGTGTCTGCTGCGTAGCTGGTTTAACAGCGCTGACGAGCAACACAGCTGGGGCGGTGATAATTTTGATTACCCCTGCAATGAGCTGCGCTTTTTACAGCAGCTATGCCGTCCGGGTACACAAAGTTATGCGCTTATCAGCTCAGATCCGGCAGATAACAGTACTGAGTTACTGGGTTTTGGCCAGCTGTGTGACCGCTTTGGTTGTCATCATCTGGCACGGCTGGTTATTCGCCCTGACCAACGTGGCCAAGGCCTGGCAAAGGTACTAATTTACGAGCTGATTATTCAGGCACTTGGCCAGCAGCAGCGCAATATATCGCTGTATGTGCACCGGCATAACACTGTTGCGGTCAGCTGTTATCAACAGTTAGGCTTCGTTATTAGCCCGCCGCCTGAGGTTGAAAACAACCGGCTGTACTTTATGACGTTAACAGTTGCCGCGGCGATCAAAGGTGCTAAGCAGTACTTGCAACAGGCCTGATTGGTGGTCACTTAGTCGGTTTGTTGGCGGGCACTGACCCCTTTTACCGGCTGCGAAAAAGCAGGGTTAAGTTGCCATTTTGGCCGGATAGGTGTCAGCGGCAGTTCGCGTTTTCGCGCCACTATCAGGTAACTGGCAGCAAAATAATTTAGATGGCGCTCTGCCCACTGCCTGGCTTTACCATTATGGAAGTCGCTTGACAACATAGCCGAACAAAAAAAACGCTGCTCGTCCAGTACTTCAAAACCCACCAGATGTAACCAGTCTTTGATGCGTGACGCGGAAAAAAACCGGCCCTGCCAGGGGTAACGTTGTTGTAAACCCGGCCAAAATCTTACTAAACCGACCAAACTAAACGGATTCATACCGGTTAACAACAGGTAGCCATCGGCTCGCAGCACCCGGTGTGCCTCACGTACCACATGATGTGGATCACCGGTAAACTCAAGACAGTGGCTCAATAACACCGCATCGACACTATGCTCACTAAACGGTAGCGCATCAGTCTCAGCTTGCAGCATTAGCGCCTCACTGTGGCGGCCAACATTAATATGATGCCGAACCTTGCAATGCGACGTATCAAGCTGAGCACTTAAATCGCCCAGTTTCAGTAAGTAGTAGCCAAATATTCGCTGCCACCAGGGTTCTAGTGCAGTGGCAATAGCACGAGCCAAAGCCTCGCCCTGGTTAAACTGACGCCAGTCAGAGGGTGCCTGGCGGTCTTTTTCGCTTAGTGCCGGTTTCATGTTACATTGAGGCCGGATTGATTATTAAACATCGTCATTATGATTCAGATTTCAGCCTTACCTGCATTTGAGGATAACTATATTTGGGCCCTCTGTCAGCCTGATACGTCTTATTGTCTGGTTGTTGACCCTGGCGACGCTACGCCAGTGCTTAATTTTTTAGCCACAACGGGCAAACAATTACACAGCATTCTGATCACTCATCATCACCATGATCACACCGGTGGCATAGAGACACTGCGACAGCACTTCCCCGATGTTCAGATCATAGGCCCTGCGGCTGAGCAGCATCGCATCAAGGGCCTGACAACACTTGTGCAGGATGGCGATATTGTAGAACTGACTCAACTTGACCTGAAATTTGAAGTCATGGCTGTACCCGGCCATACCCTGGGCCATATTGCGTTTTATTCAGCTGAGGTTTTGTTTTGTGGTGATACCTTATTCAGTGCAGGTTGTGGCCGGCTATTTGAGGGTAGCCCGGCACAAATGTGGCAATCACTACAGCGCTTACGTCAGCTTCCCGATGATACGCGAATATATTGCACGCACGAATATACCTGTTCGAACTTGAAGTTTGCCTTATCAGTGGAACCTGATAATCAGTTAGCGGTCGATTATGCCAGGCACTGTGACCTTTTACGGCAACAGAATAAGCCCACCCTGCCCACCACAGTGGGCATTGAAAAGCAAATCAACCCATTTTTACGCTGTGATAACAACCAGTTGCAAACAAAATGGCAACAAAGCGACGCTTTAGCGCTGTTCACGCAGCTAAGAGAAGCTAAGGATCGTTTTAACGCTTAACTTGCAATCGGTTGCCGACGCGGTAACATTCGTTTTTTACTATGTGGAATGAAGTAATGTTGAAAAGACTTTCTGCTGTGGCTACGGCCCTAATACTCGCGGGTTGCGTTAGCAATAACACCACCAACGATGTCACTGACCAAGCCACTGTGGCAAATCCAACTTCAACCGCAGATTTCCATCGCGGCGCCGCCAACGCAGAGCAGATCGCCAGCAGATTGTGGTCGGCAGGCAGTACACCAACGCCTGAGCAAATCATGCCAGACGCTACCGAGTTGGAAGACTTATGGCAGCGTATTCAATTACAACTGACCTTTAACGTGCCGCAAACCCGTCCTATTGTGGAGCAACGTAATTTCTACAGCAGCCATCAGGCCTATTTAGACCGCGTCGCCAGCCGGGCACAGCCATTTCTGTATCACATAGTGCAGGAAATAGAAAAACGTAATATGCCACTGGAGCTGGCGCTGCTGCCGATAGTAGAAAGTGCTTTTGATCCCTTTGCGTACTCTCATGCCGCTGCGGCCGGCATGTGGCAGTTTATGCCGGCGACCGGTAAACGCTTTGGTTTGAAACAGAACTTTTGGTATGACGGCCGCCGCGATGTTATCGCATCAACCCGTGCTGCCCTGGACTACCTGCAATACCTGCATGACCGTTTAGAAGGCGATTGGCTTAATGCTATCGCAGCCTATAATTCCGGTGAAGGCCGCATCTTAGCAGCGATAAAACGCAACAAGAAGAAGCGCTTACCGACGGACTTCTGGTCCCTCGACTTACCGGCAGAGACCACAGCCTATGTGCCCAAACTGCTGGCACTGGTTGATATTCTTAAACGGCCGGATGACTTTGACATCGTGTGGAAGTTTATCGCCAACGAGCCGAAAATTGATATTGTTGAGGTGGGTAACCAAATCGACTTAGCTATAGCGGCTGAAATGGCTGGCTTGACGGTAGCGGAACTACAAGCGCTGAATCCTGGCTTTAACCAATGGGCTACCGATCCCGATGGCCCGCATTATCTGGTTCTGCCAAAACACCACACTGCAGCCTTTAACCTGAAGCTGGCGCAAACACCGAGCCAGCAATGGTTGCGTTGGCAACGCTATACTGTAGCCTCCGGAGATACGCTTGGCAAAATTGCAAAACAACATAATACCAGTATCAGTGCAATTCAGCGCATCAATAAATTAAGAGGCAATACCATCCGGCTGGGGCAGCATTTGCTCATTCCAATGTCGGCAGAGGATGGTAGCAGCTATGACCTAAGTGCGCCAAACCGCATAGCTAAGGCCCAGCAACGGGCATTAGGTAACAAGCTAACCTATACTGTGCAACAAGGCGATACGTTATGGGATTTGAGCCGACAACACAAAGTTACCGTAGCACAGATCGCAAAGTGGAACGGTATCGCTCAGCGCGCTCCGCTTCGTACCGGGCAACAACTGGTTATTTGGCAAGCGCAGGCGACTGATACCACGGCAAGTGGTGTGTCACGTACGGTGAATTATAAAGTGCGTAAAGGTGACTCCCTTGCCAGGATTGCGCAGCGCTTTAGTATAAGTGTTGCAGATATTGTGAAGTGGAATAACATTAACACTTCACAATATCTGCAACCTGGCCAACAGCTTAAGTTGATCTTAAATGTCACACAGGTATAGCTGACAAAGATGGGGGCATACCAATGAAGTACTTGTGGTTACTTAGTTTGCTGCTATTGAGCCCTTCAACTTATGCCCAATTTGACATTTACGGCGAAGGTACTGTGCAGCTGGCCAATGGCCAAAGTCAGCCGTTCGACTTTGGCTTTAGCTACTTTCGCCAGGATGGTCAGTATCGTTTTATCGTTGGACGCCACAGTGTAATGGTACCCTCAGTACCAAGAAAATACTCTTTGGCGCTGGTTTTACAAGACGACAAACAGGTGTGGGTAGCTGATTTTATTAACGAGCCGCTTACCGGTTTTGATTTTGAATTAGAGCAATACCAGATCAAACTGTATCAGGATAGCAGCCTGACAAATGCCAGAGGTGGCTTTGTTTTGCAGATAAATGATGAGCGCTATTACTTTAACCGCGGGCCGGGTCAGATAAATTTTATGTTTACTGAACAGGGGATCAAGGAAGTTCGGGTGGAAGGCATGTTTAAGCCAGCTAAATAGCTGGCTGTTATTGACGTGCCAGGTAGCTACTTCGCTTCTTTTTGCAGCTGTAAGGCGGGTATAGCCCCGGAAGCCACGCATAGCAATGGCGCTGCTAAAGTAAGTAACCAGCCTGCCTGTAAAGTAATACCATGCCACCAGGCATATACTGCAGCGGTCAGTTGAAACACCACGCCAAATAATCCCAATATTACCAAGGTGCGGTTTATCCAGCGCTTGGGTAAAGCTATTTTCATACTACTTCCTGCAACAACTAATCGGTTGTCATCCATTTTTGTACTGCCGAGACTAACTCATCAGGGTGAAACTTGGCAATAAACTGATCAGCACCCACTTTTTTCACCATAGCTTCGTTAAACACGCCGCTCAGCGAAGAGTGCAGCACGACATGCATATTACGCAGCTGCGGATCGGCTTTGATTTCAGCTGTTAATGTGTAACCATCCATCTCTGGCATTTCGATGTCAGAAATTAGCAACGGCACTTTTTGAGAAATATCCCCACCGAGTTCAGCAGCTTTCGCGTTTAACCAATCTAGTGCCAGTTTGCCGTCATTAACCAGTTCAACCTTTATACCTATTGAGCTCAGTGCCCGTTTTACCTGATTGCGTGCTACGGCAGAGTCGTCTGCCACCAGAACAATCAGATCGTCAAAATTGCGCTCAGTAGCCTTGGTTTTTACGTCCTCGCTCACATCTTCATTTACTGGCGTGATCTCAGAGAACACTTTTTCCACATCAATAATTTGTACCAGCTTGCCATCGATTTCGGTGACCGCAGTCAGATAATGTCCGGCACCAGCGCCTTTAGGCGGCGGCATAATCTGGTCCCAATTAGTGTTTACGATGCGGTCAACACTGCTAACTAAAAACCCCTGAGTATGACGGTTGTATTCGGTAACCAGCACATAGGCAGTGGATAAATCTTCTATTGGCTTGCCGCCCGTTGCCTGGCTTAAGTCAATTACCATTACCGGCACGCCGCGTAAATGGGCAATGCCTCTGACATGTGGGCTTGAGCCCGGCATTTCGGTCAGCTCAGGGCACTGTAGCACTTCACGTACTTTAAACACATTGATGCCAAATGGCTGCGGCCCGCGTAAACGAAACAACAAGAGTTCCAGCCGGTTATTGCCAACCAGATTAGTCCGCTGGTTTACTGCCGCCATCAATTTACTCATGCTTGCCTACTCCACCGGCTTTGCCGTTTTTGATTATTAATGCTATCCACTACAACATGTTACCGCTGTTCACGCAATCAACTGCTGACAAATCGTAGTATAAACTTAACTAAGCATAGGCGACTCTGGTTAATCGTCTAGAGAAAAGAGAAAAGAGAAAAGAGAAAGATGATACCGGCTGCCATGCAGCCGGTAGCTTTACTGCGCGTCAGGTTGCTGCTCCGGGGCGGCTAAAGCAAAAGCCGCCAGTTGCATGCAGTTATGATAAACCTTGCTGATATAAGGATATGGCGTCATATCCAGGGCAAAACGCTGGGCGTTGTAAACCTGTGGCACCAGACAGATATCGGCCAGTGTTACGCTATCACCAAAACAGTACTGACCAGCACATTGTGCTAAACGCTGCTCCAGTGCGGTAAAGCCGGTGTTTAACCAGTGCGTTATCCATGCCTGCTTTTGCTGCTCAGTTACAGCCAGCGGACCTGTCAGGTACTGCAGCACCCGTAAGTTGTTCAGCGGGTGAATATCGCAGGCGATATCCAGCGCCAGAGCCCTTACTTTGGCTTTGGCAGCGGCGTCTTCTGGCAACAACGCAGGCACAGGGTACATTTCGTCCAAGTATTCAATAATCGCAAGCGACTGGTTAAAGCTGAGATCGCCATCCACTAAGGTGGGCACCAGCTCTGCCGGATTTAGCGCTTTGTAGCTGTCGCTATGCTGCTCGCCGCCGTTTTTCACCAGATGCACCGGTAGATTGTCAAAGCTCAGCTGCTTTAAATTCAGTGCGATGCGCACCCGATAAGCGGCAGATGAACGCCAGTAGCCGTAGAGTTTCATGATCTGTCCTGCTAATTATCCGCTTCGAATCCCGCAGCTGCTGCGTACATTTTTTCTGTGACACGCCGTAAACCCATCCCTGGGGGCTCGTCTCAGGCCGTCCAGGCCTTCAACGGTCACAGAAAAAGCACATCCGCATCTGCTCACTAAGCTGTTAGTTTTGATACCTAACCACTTGCTGGTCAATAGCACCAAAAATGCTATTGCCCTGCTCGTCCAGCATTTCCATACGAATGGTATCGCCAAACTTCATAAATGACGTTGACGGCTTACCGTCACGAATGGTTTCTATCATGCGGATCTCGGCAATACAGCTGTAACCTACGCCACCTTCTTCTACCGAAGTACCGTGGTCAGTACCCTGCTTATTCGATACCGTGCCCGAGCCAATAATAGCACCAGCGCCTAAGTTACGGGTTTTCGCCGCGTGCGCCACCAGTTGGCCAAAGTCGAACGTCATATCGACACCGGCATTGGGTTTACCAAACAGCTTGCCGTTGTAGGTCGACAGCAGCGGTAAATGCACCCGGCCGCCCTGCCATTTATCGCCCAGTTCATCTGGCGTTACCGCTACCGGGCTAAAAGCCGATGCCGGTTTTGACTGGAAGAAACCAAAGCCTTTGGCCAGCTCGTTTGGAATAAGACCGCGCAGGGATACATCGTTTACCAGCATCAGTAATCGGATTTTGCTACGCGCCTCATCGGCACTGCACGCCATAGCAACATCATCAGTAACTACCGCCACTTCACCTTCAAAATCAATACCGTAGTCTTCGCTTACCACATCGATATTGTCACGCGGGCCGATAAAATCATCTGAGCCGCCCTGATACATCAGCGGGTCGGTCCAAAAGCTTGGTGGCATTTCGGCATTACGTGCTTTACGCACCAGCTCTACGTGGTTTACATAAGCACTGCCATCAGCCCATTGATAAGCACGTGGCAGCGGCGATTCACATTGCGCCTGATCAAAGGCCATTTCGCCATCAACTTTGCCGCTGTTCAGTGCATGATATACTTCTTCAAGCTTTACACTTAACTGTGCCCAGTTATCCAACAGCTGCTGCATGGTCGCGGCCACTGCAGGCACCGCCACACAGCGGCTTAAATCGCGGCTGACTACTACCAGCAGGCCATCGCGACTGCCATTTTTTAAACTTGCTAACTTCATGTTTTATCCTTAACCAACCGTGCTCAGGGTTTTACTTTCCAGCTGTTAACGTATTCCGGGTTCTCAGTGGCCAGCGCCGCCTCACCCATTTCCAGCGCATCGCGGGTATCCAGCATTACCGCCACTTCGTCGGTAAACTTTTTACGGTATTCCAGACCGGCCTGAAAGGCTTTCGGATGCGGGCCATGGGTAAAACCGGCCGGGTGAAAGGTCACCATACCTTTTTCGATATTGTCGCGGCTGAAAAAATCACCGGCATGGTAAAACAGCACTTCATCATAATCATCATTGTTATGATAAAACGGTACTTTTAACGCGCCCGGATCGCTCTCAATAGGCCTTGGTACAAAGGTACACACCACAAAACGCTGCGCAACAAAGGTAGTGTGCGCCGAGGGCGGTAAATGGTAGCGATGGCTCATCAGCGGGCGGATATCACGCCAGTTAATACGCATTACCGCTAAATCGCCGTGCCAGCCAATGGCATCCAGCGGGTTGTAGGGGTAAGTAATCACTGACACCTGGCCGTGGCGTTTTACCTCAACCTGCCAGCTATCTTCGCTGTATTGCGCTTTAAAGGCTTCGTTAATTTTTGGCGTATCCAGCATCGCCGGGTCAAAAATAGCATGGTTACCTACCAGGCCCTTTTCCGGCAGCTGATAGCTGTCGTTGGTAGCCTCAATCAGCAGAATAAACATCGGCTCTTTTGGCTCCAGGCGCCACATGGTGGAGCGCGGGATAACAATGTAATCACCGTCGCGCACTGTCATATGGCCATAGTCGCAGTAAAGCTCAGCACTGCCTTCATGGATAAACAGCAGCTCATCACCGTCAGCATTACGTACCAGCTTGCTCATAGGCTCGTTCAAGCGCCAGGTGCGCATTTTACAATGCGCATTAAACAGCAGGTTTGGCACCGCCCAGGGCGAATTGACGTTGTCTTTGCCAATCTCATTAAAGTTGAACAGGTGTGGCCTTAAGGGGCCCTGCCAGTCACTCCAGCCAGTCGGCGCATGGCGGTGATGAAAGTGCGTCGCCGGACCAAAAAAGCCGCTGCGGCCGGTTTCGCGCTCATAAATCGCCTGCTCAGGAAAATCAGCATGCGCCTGACGTGATACATCCCCTTCCTTTAACGGAAACGATGCCCATTTACGCATTGCTTAACACTCCGCGCTGAATTTGGTCTTCTTCAATCGATTCAAACAGCGCTTTAAAGTTACCCTCGCCAAAGCCTTCATTGCCTTTACGCTGGATAATTTCAAAGAACACCGGGCCTATTACGGTTTTAGTGAAAATTTGCAGCAAGATGCCATCTTTCATCGGCGCGCCGTCAATCAGAATACGCAGCTCGCGCAGCTGATCTAAATCTTCAGTATGGCCTTCTACCCGCTCATTTACCTTGTTGTAGTAAGTATCCGGTGTGGGCATAAACTCCATACCACGGCTACGTAAGGTGCGTACGGTGTCGTATATGTTGTCGGTAGTTAAAGCAATATGCTGAATGCCTTCGCCTTTGTATTCTCGGATAAACTCTTCAATCTGTGATTTGTCATCAGAGGACTCGTTGATCGGAATACGGATTTTACCGCAAGGTGCCGTCATGGCTTTTGATACCAGGCCAGTTAACTTGCCTTCGATATCAAAATAACGAATTTCACGGAAGTTACCGATGTTCTCATAGAAGCCGGCCCAGACATTCATATTGCCGCGCATCACGTTATGGGTTAAATGGTCCAGCACTTCCAGGCCAACGCCGTGTTTGGCCATATCAACCTGCCAGTTGTCGTAATATTTAAAGTCAATGTCGTACACGCTGCTTGCGCCATAACGGTCAACAAAGTACAGCAAACTGCTGCCAATACCATACACTGCAGGAATATTCAGCTCCATTGGGCCAATCTGGTTCTTGTATTCTTTGGCACCGTTGGCTACGGCATGCTTAAGTGCATGAGCGGCGTCTTTTACCCGAAATGCCATCGCACAAACGCTTGGCCCATGGGCGCGGGCAAATTCTTCTGCCTGTGAGTTAGGCTCGGCATTGACGATAAAATTGATATCGCCCTGTTTGTACAGCCAGGCTTGTTTTGAACGGTGTTTAGCCACCTCGGTAAAACCGAGCGAGTAAAATAAATCTTTTAACTTCTGAATGCCTTCTGCATCGGCCGCCGTGTATTCAACAAACTCAAAACCATCGGTACCCAGTGGGTTAATGTTATCAATCATTGGTGTATTCCCTGCTACGTCTTAGATGGCGCTAATAATGCGCTAGCGGCAAAAAAAAGGAAGAGGCCAACAGCCGACACTTAGCTCAGGGGCAAACAGTGGTTTTGTAAAGTTGGCGCTACGAAACGCACAAAGTACCGAAAAAAGGGTAAAAAAGGGCCACCAACTGGCATTGGCGGCCCTGGTTTTGTATTACTTTACAGACAAAGCGTAATTATATTTTTACACTCTTACGATTTATACCGTAGTCACGTAGTTTATTCGCCACGGCAGTGTGACTTAAGCCCAGCTTTTTCGCCAGCTGGCGCGAGCTGGGGTAAGCCGGAAACAGCTTACGTAACAGGTTGGCTTCAAAGCGTTTCACTGCTTCATCCAGCGTACCGTCAAAGTCCTGCTCTAAATAACCAAAGTCATTGTTGTAGCTGGGCAGTTGTAAGTGCTCTTTATCCAGTTCAAAGCCTTCCAAAAGCGTAATGGCACGATATAAAGCATTTTCCAGTTGGCGCACATTGCCAGGCCAGGGGTAGTTTTGTAGAAAAGTCGCGCAGCTGTCGGTGAGTTTCGGCGCTTTACGGCCTAAACGGGCGGCAAAACGGGCAATAAAAAACTCAGCCAATGGCACTATGTCTTGTTTACGCTCACGCAGTGCCGGCAACGCCAATGTCAGTACGTTTAAGCGGTAGAACAAGTCTTCGCGGAATTTACCTTCCTGCACCATGCCGGGTAAGTCTTTTTGCGTGGTGCAAATCACCCGTACATCCACTTTGACTTCATTTTCATCGGCCACGCGGCGGAAACTGCCATCCTGTAAAAAGCGGATCAGCTTGGTTTGTAGCTGGTGTGACATCTCACCCACTTCATCTAAAAATACCGTGCCACCATTGGCCTGCTCAAAAATGCCTTTTTTGCCCTCAGTCGTGCCAGGAAAGGCATTAGCACCGTAACCAAACAACTCAGACTCAGCGACGTTGTCTGGCAATGACGCACAATTTAGCGCTAGAAACGGTTTGCCACTGCGGCTACTGGCAGCATGACAAGCGCGGGCCAGCAGCTCTTTGCCAGTGCCGGTTTCACCCATAATGAGAATAGGCGCGTCGAGCTGCGACATTTTTTTCGCCTCACGCACCACTTTGCGCATTAAATTACTGTGCGCCTGCAAGGTGTTAAAACTTTCCTGATCACCTTTTTTAAACGCCACCATATGTTGGCCCAGCCGGCTTTCAGATTTTAAGTTAATGACGGCACCGGCCAGAATTTCATGGCCGCTTTCATCCGGCACCATGACCGGCAGAATATCGGCAACGAAACGTTTGCCGTGAATTTCAAGCCGGCGGGTTTGCGCCAGCACTTCGTCAGCCTCCAGCCAGCGCTGAAAGTTAAAGCCTTTTACCATGCCCTGCAGCGACTGGCCGACAATCGCTTCCTGACTGACGGCTAACACGTCCAGCGCCGCATCATTAATTACCGTGACATTGGCTTTGCTGTCTACCGCGATAAGGCCATCCGGCAGGGTTTTTAACAAGGTCGACAGCTCGTTGTGCTCACGTTCTGACGGCATAAAAGCGGTGGTTTTTACATCCTCCACCCCGGCGATACGGCGCATCTTCGCCATCAGCTCCTGAAACTTTTCAAAGTTAACGGTAGGAAACGACACGTACATCCGGCTTAAGCTGGGATCAACCTCAATACCACGCAGGTCTAACTGATAACTTACCAGAACATTTAAAACTTCTTGTGCCAGCCCGAGCCGGTTCTGACATTGAATTTCTAACCGCATACCGCAAAGTGCCTCACGACTATGGAATGAGCAGCATAATACGGTATAACGCGAACAAGAGACCAGTGCTTTTGTAAAGAAATGTGAACAAAAAGACAGTTGACAATGCCGATGCGGCAGATAACGGGAACAGCAGTGCTATTATACTCAGCAGCGCGGCGCGTTAGCGCCACGCTGCTAACTTAGTTGTCGGGCGAAGATTTAAGCCGATAGCAAAGCATCGGTTTTGGCAGCACAAATAAAGTCGTTTTTATGCAGGCCTTTAATCGAGTGAGACCACCAGGTCACCGTCAGCTTGCCCCACTCCAGCAACAGTGCCGGGTGGTGGCCTTCAGCTTCAGCCAGCTCGGCCACTTTGTTATGAAAAGCCCAGGCCAGCTTGAAATTTTTAAATTTAAACTCACGCTCCAGCTGCAAAATGCCATCACGCACCACTGGCGTCCAGTCCGGGATCTGGCGCATTAACTCGGGCAATTCGGCATCAGACACTTTAGGCGCATCAGCACGGCAGGCTTCACATTGCATCGCTTTTAATTCAGACATCACTTTATCCTAACTTGCTTGTTTTTCTTTTGGCGGAAATTTAGGCGCATGTAGCCCCAGTGCTTTGGCTTGCTCAACCAGCGCCATCAGATCCAGCTGGGCAATATCAAACAACTGATCAATACGCTCAATCATAAAATAAATCGGCTGCATAATATCAATGCGGTAAGGTGTACGCAGTACATCAAGCGCGTCAAACGGTTTACGCTCTGGCACGGTTGATTCCAGCGCATACTTGGTTTCACCGGGTGAAGATAAAATACCGCCACCATAAATGCGCAGGCCATCTGGCGTGCTTAATAAACCAAACTCAATGGTAAACCAGTACAACCGCGCCAGGTATACCCTGTCCTGCTTGCTGGCGGCCAGGCCCAGTTTGCCGTAGATATGGGTAAACTCGGCAAAGGCCGGATTGGTCAGCATGGCGCAGTGGCCAAAAATTTCATGGAAAATATCCGGCTCTTGCAGATAATCAAACTCTTCGCGCGAGCGGATAAAAGTCGCCACCGGAAAACGTTTACTGGCCAGCAGTTCAAAAAACTTATCAAAGCTAATCAGCGCCGGCACTTCGGCACATTCCCAACCGGTAGTGGCGCGTAATACTTTGCTCACTTCTTCCAGTTGCGGAATGCGGTCGGTCGGCAGCTGCAGTTTATCCAGCCCGGCCATATACTCGTCGCAGGCTTTACCTTTAATTACGCCAAGCTGACGGGTGATCAGCTCATGCCAAATTTGATTCTCTTCCTCTGACCAGGCAATAAAGCCGTTTTCATCAGACTGACGGGAAACGTACTTACTCGACTTACTCATAGACAACCTGTTGCTTAATGCTGTTATACGGGGTATCCCGCTTATCTGCGCGAATATTTGTAGTGTGCTTTAGGCAGATAATTAGTTAGTGCGGATACTAAGCGATAGCACGGCAAGAGTTAATCTCGTTGCCGGCTAAAGTTAACGCTAAAAGCGTAAAGAATGGCTTACAAATAAAACGCTCAACGCTGCAACTGCTGCATCTTACTCAGCGCCTGCGCCAGATCGGCAATAATATCATCGACATGCTCCAGCCCAACCGATACCCGAATTAAGCCGTCGCTGATGCCGGCCATTTGCCGCTCTTCGGCAGTGTAAGGGCTGTGCGTCATGGAAGCCGGATGTTGAATGAGCGATTCGGCATCGCCCAGGCTCACCGCCAGGCTTAACAGCTGGCACTGGTTGATAAAATAGCGGCTCTCGTCCAGGCTGGCGTTCAGTTCAAACGCCAGTACACCGCCGGCGGCTTTCATTTGGCTGCCAATAAATTTGTACCCCGGGTGGCTGGGTAAGCCCGGGTAATACACTTCGCGCACCGCCGGGTGTGACGCTAAAAACTCAGCCACTTTTTGCGCATTACTGCAGTGGCGCTCTAACCTTACTGCCAGCGTTTTTAACCCGCGAATAATCAGCCAGGCATCGTGCGGGCTAATGGTGGCTCCCATATCTTTGAGCGTGGTCAGCTTAATGGTTGTTATCGTTTCACTGTCTGAGACGATAAGCCCTGCGACCACATCACCATGGCCATTCAGGTACTTAGTGGCACTGTGAATAACAATATCAATGCCATAGTCAGCTGGCTTTTGCAGCAGCGGCGTCATAAAGGTGTTATCAATCACCGAAATAAGCTGGTGCCGACGGCAAACATCGGCCAAGAAAGCCAGATCCAACACCACCATATTGGGGTTGATCGGCGTTTCGGCGAACAACATTTTGGTATTGGGTTTGATGGCCTGCTCTACCGCCGCATGGTCTGTCATATCAACAAAGCTGACCTCAATACCATAGCGGGCAAACATGTGGTTAAACAGCGCAAAGCTGCAGCCATAAATCGCTTTGCTGGCAATAAGATGATCACCCTGTTGCAGAAAAGCCATGGTACTGGCGGCGACTGCGCCCATACCGGTAGCAGTTGCCGCGGCATCGGCCATACCCTCCAGCGCTGCTATTTTAAGTTCAAGCTCGCGCGTCGTTGGGTTACCTAACCGGGTATAAATATATCCCTCGGCTTCGCCGGCGAAGCGCGCGGCGCCCTGCTCGGCATTGTCAAACACAAAGGTCGAGCTTTGATAAAGCGGTGTGGCTAAGGTGCCATGCTGGTTTTTTTCTTTACCGGCATGAATACAAAGGGTTTCAGCGTTTTTATTATTATCGTGCATAGCAATACTGCTGTAGAAAGTGGAAGACGCAATTACAAATAGCAGATTCTGCTCTGAATGGAAGCACGCCAGACATCTTGCAGTCTGGCGGTATTGGCTTAGTGTTGTGAAGGGCTGTCAGCTTTAGTTTGCACAGCCGCTTTAAAGCGAAGCAGCAGCGCTTTACTCAGTGCGCTAAGGCTGATTTTCGCGGTCTGGCTGGCAGGTAGTGGACGCAGCCGTTGCTGGGCCAGGTTGCCCAGCCGCGCCACCAGCAAACCGGCGATAATGCCCTGGCCGGCGCGGGCAGAAATTTTCGCCGTCAGCTCACTGCCTAGCACATCAGAGGCCATATCAAGCGCCAGTTCAGAGCCTCCGGCCCACAGCAGTGCACTTAAAAGCTGTTTTAGCAGCACCAGGCTGCGCAGCTGACCAATACGGCCGCCATACAGCTGCGCCAATTCACGCAGTAAACGGCTGCTGCGCCACAACACCAGCAACATGTCAGCCAGCGCGAACGGGCTTACCGCAACCGCCATGCTGGTATCGGTCGCCGCGCGATAAACAAGCTGTTGCGCCTGTTTATCCAGCGGGCCTAACACCAGCTGCTCAAACAGTTGTAACTGCTCTTCGTCACTATGCTCAGCTTTTACCGTACTGCGCCACTGCTGCAGTGCGGCATCAAGCTCAGCACTGGGTGCCAGGCTCTGCGCTATCGCCTGACACAAGGCTGCAGCCTCACCATATTGCACACTGTTTGCAATACGTTCGGCACTTTGTTGCCAGTGGCGGTTACGTGCCAAACGCCGCCACAGCATCAGCTCGCGCCACCCCAGTGCCGCCAGTAACACCAAAAGCGCCAATGAAATGAGGCTCACTGCCGTACCGTACAGCCAATGCTGTTGCCAGCTTTGCGCCAGCCACTGCCACCATTGCCAGATTGATAACAGCAGCAACCCAATTAAGGTAACGCCGGCCAGCCGCCACCACCAATTGGCGGATGGCTTAGCCGCTACCTCAGTACTGACGCTATCAGGCTGCATTTGCTCACCGTCTAAGGCCATAGGGCCTTGCAGCGGCGCAGGCTCGGCCAGCGTTTTGTCAGCAAAAAAACGCGCTTGTTTTAACGGGCTCATCTGAGTTTATCTCCGAGCAAAAATTGCAGCACATGATCCATGCGAATATGCGGCAAGGCAGTATTATCGCGCCATGGCTGCGGTCTTAGGTCAACAAATTCAAATTTATGCTGCGCGAACAGCTTCGTATCCGGCTGCACCGCCGGCACTTCGCCGGGAAAGTAGGTAACCGTTTTGCCCGCCACTGTGGTGCCACTTAAACAGGGCTGCGCCAAACCATCAATTTGCACATAGCCGCTGTCGCTGGCGCGAATGGCAGCAATAGCCATAGCCTCAGACGTCGCGGCCTGATACTGGCTTTGCTTTAACGGCTGTTGCAACAACTGTTGCAGTAGTAGTGTCAGCGCTTTGTGCTGTTCCGGGGTGACGTGATCGGCTTTGCTGGCAGCAAATAGCACTTTATCGATACGCGGCTTAAACAAGCGGCTTAACACGCCAGCCGGCCCGTACTGAAAGCTCTGCAGAATAAGTTTGAGCGCCTGACTAAGCTCGGCTAACGCATCGGCACCGGCATTTAATGCAGCCAGACAGTCGACCAAAATAACCTGGCGGTCGAGCCGGGCAAAATACTGCTGATAAAAGGGCTTAATCACATGCTGGCAATAGCTTTGGTAATGCTGTTCCAGCTGTTTTGCCAGCGCCGGTGAACCTTCAAGCTGTTCAGGCAAGAGTGGAAATAATTGTAGCATGGGTGCCCCAGCCAGCTCGCCGGGTACCAGTACCCTACCGGGCTGGTTTAAATAAGCGCCTGGGATCTGATGAAACTGTCGCAGTACGGCTTTATAGACATCGGTTAATTGCTGTAGCACCTCAGGCGTGCTGCGGCTTAAATCGGCCGCTAGCAGCGCTTGTTTAAACGTCTCTGCTGCGGTTTTTCGATGCGGCCTGGAAAATAACTGCCAGCTAAATTCACACCACTTAGCATAACTTAGCTCCAACAGTGGTAAATCAAGCAGCCACTCACCGGGATAGTCAACCACTTCAAGCGCCAGCTCGCTGTGATGTTGCAATCTGGCACGCAGTCCTTCAGCCGCTTTATAGCGCAGGTTAAGGTTAAGCTGGCTAAAGCCCACGGTAGAGGGTGGCCACTGTGGCGGCTCTTGCTGCAGGTAGCTAAGGTTTTGCTCCAGTGCAAAGCGTGGCACGCTAAGCGGTTGCGGGCTTAAACGCGCGCCCAGAAAACGCTGCTGTTGCACTACAGCAAAGAACGGCAGGTTATCGCTGCTATCGCCCTGCGTGAGCTGGTGTACTAGAGACGTGATAAAGGCCGTTTTACCGGCCCCACTTAGCCCGGTAACGCCAAGGCGAAGGTGACGGTCGAAGGCGCGGCCAGTCAGCTCGCGCCCCTGATGTTGAAGTTGACTGAGAAATGACACCGGCAATAGTGTTTCCTGTTTAAAGGTTATTAAATTCGCGGTTTAACTGAAACCGGGCTGAGGTGACATGACGCTCCATATCGCGCAGCCGCAGCTCCAAATGGTTAAACTGGCTATTAATATGTTGCAAAGCCTCTTTTGGCGCCTCGCCGCGCTGCCAGAGGCGGGTTTTTACTTCCACCGGCTTTTCAGCAGATAACGTGCTGCTGTCGATAGTATTAGCTTTTAACGCCGCTTTGGATTTTTTCTCCAGCACTACCCAGGCGGCGATATATAACACCAGCACCAGGCCACCGGCGCCAAGGAAAAACGCTGATACCGTTACGATACGCACCAGCCACAGCTCCCAGCCAAAGTAGTCGGCGATGCCGGCACAAACACCGGCGATTTTGCCGTTGGCGTCATCGCGCAGCAACTCACGTTTTGGCTTAGTCATGCTGCGATCTCCATTTGGGGCTTTCGGCATCTAAAATCGCTTCCAGCGTTTTAATGCGATCTGCCATTTTCTCTGCCCGCTGTGCCAGATCATTTAGCTGTGTCAGCTCCTGATCCGACAAGCCCTGTCCCATTTTATTTTTGCTACGGTAATGCATTATGACCCAGATTGGCGCCACAAAAATCATGAACAAAATAAACGGGATGCCAATGACCTCAGTAATATCCATGTCTGCTCCTAAACGCCTGAAGATCAGGCGTCTTTACCTTTTTGATTAACTTTAGCCTTTAATGCTGCCAGTTCATTGTCTATTTTGTCCTGCGCTGCCAGCTCAGCAAACTCGTCCTTCAGGGTTTTCTTACCTAAATCATAGGCTTCTACCTGAGCTTCTAGCGTATCAATTTTTTGCTCGTAACGTTCAAACTTATACATCGCATCATTGATACGGTTGCTGTCCAGCGTCTTTTTCACTTCCAAACGCGAGGCTACTGTTTGCTGGCGCATCAGCATTGATTTTTGCCGGGCTTTGGCATCAGCCAGCTTTTCCTGCAGCTGCGCGACTTCATCCTGTAACTTACTAATGTGTTCGTCCAGGTTGGCAATATCTGCCGCAACTGTCTCGGCCTGGTCGGCCGCTTTTTGCCGTTCAATCAGGGCTGCACGGGCTAAGTCTTCGCGCTCTTTACTCAGCGCCAGCTCAGCTTTGGCTTGCCAGTCAGCCACTTCTTCCTGCAACCGGGTGACGACCCGTTGTAAGTCCTTTTTCTCGGCGATCGTTTTGGCTGATGACGAGCGCACCTCCACCAGGGTGTCTTCCATTTCCTGAATGATCAGGCGCACCATTTTTTCCGGATCTTCAGCTTTATCTAACAAAGCATTGATATTTGAGTTCACTATGTCTGAGAAGCGTGAAAAAATACCCATAATATTTACCTCTATGAATGACTGTATTAGTACAAGCTTGCTTATTCAGGTTTCTTGCCAACTTTGCAAACCAAAATAAAACATTGATTTATATAGTACTTTATTTATTTTCATTAAAAGCTTCTGCTGTTAGACATTATGAAATACACTACTAATTAGCCAATTTAACCAATTAATAGCACGCCATGAACCGAAAATTCCAACAAGATAATCTGGTGGGCCAGTCTAACAGCTTTCTGAATGTGCTGGATCAGGTGTCACAAATCGCGCCACTGGACAAACCGGTGTTAATTATCGGTGAACGTGGTACCGGTAAAGAGCTGATAGCCGCCCGTTTGCACTTTTTATCACAGCGCTGGGACCAGCAGTATTTAACGCTTAACTGCGCCTCATTAAATGAAAACTTGCTGGAAAGTGAACTCTTTGGCCATGAAGCAGGTGCATTCACCGGCGCCAGTAAACGCCATGAGGGCCGCTTTGAGCGCGCCCATGGTGGTACGCTGTTTTTAGACGAATTGGCCAATACGCCGGCATTAGTACAGGAAAAGTTGTTGCGCGTGATTGAGTATGGTGAGTTTGAGCGCGTGGGCGGTAGCCGGGCAATAAAGACGGATGTGCGGCTGATATGTGCCACCAACGAAGACTTGCCCACACTGGCCGAACACGGCGAATTTAGGGCAGACTTACTCGACCGGCTGGCGTTTGATGTGATTACGCTGCCACCCATGCGCGAGCGGCGTGAAGATATTCTGGTGCTGGCCGAACACTTTGCCATTAATATGGCCCGCGAGCTTGGGCTGGAGCTATTCAGTGGCTTTAGCGAGAAAGCCAAGCGCACTTTGCTGGAATACGATTGGCCCGGCAATGTGCGCGAACTAAAAAACGTGGTCGAGCGCAGCGTATACCGCACCAATAATGCCTATGTGCCGGTGCATCATATTCAGTTAGACCCCTTTGAGTCACCGTACCGGCCTAAACAGCGTATTAAAGCCGCACGGCAGGCAGCTTATCCTGCCATAACTGCTGAACCGTCAACGCCGGTAAGTACAGTGCAACAGGCACCGGTGGCGCCAACGGCGGAGAAATTTGATTTTAGTCAGGTACAGGATTTTAAAACCCTGTCACAGGATTTTGAAGTGAACCTAATAAAACAGGCACTCGCTGCCAGTCAGTTCAATCAGAAAAAGACTGCGGAGCTGCTGAACCTGACCTATCATCAGTTACGTGGCTATATGAAAAAATATCAGTTACTGGAAAGTCAGCAAGCATGATGCGCAACCCCAAAGCATCTGAACGGGTCCGTCGTTTAGCTGTAATGGCAGCAGGCCTGCTACTAAGCGCCTGTCAGCCGCCACTGCCCGACACGCTTCGCAGCGGCCTGGTGTATTGCTCTGAAGGCTCGCCTGAGTCATTTAACCCACAACTTGTTACCTCGGGCACCACTATTGATGCCATCAGTCAGCAATTATATGACCGTTTACTGGAAATCGCCCCCGGCAGCGGCGAGCTGTTGCCCGGCCTGGCACTTAACTGGCAGGTAAGTCGTGATGGTCTTGAATATGTGTTTTCACTGCGCCCCGACGTGCAGTTTCATCGCACCGAGTATTTTAGCCCCAGCCGGCCGTTAAATGCCGAAGATGTGGTGTTTACCTTTAACCGCATCATGCAAAAAGAGCATCCGTTTCACTGGCAAGGCGGTGGTAATTACCCGTTTTTCCAAAGTGTAGACTGGGCAGATCTGGTTAACAGCGTTACAGCATTAAATGAGCATCAGGTAAAATTCACCCTAAGCCGGCCGGACAGCTCATTTTTATCAAACTTAGCCACTGATTTTGCTGCTATTTTATCTGCTGAATATGCCGCACAGTTATTGGCTGCCGGCACGCCACAGCAAATCGATAGTAAACCTGTTGGCACAGGGCCGTTTCGGTTTAAAGAATATCAAAAAGATGTGTTAATCCGCTATTATCGCCACCGGGATTATTGGCGTGAGCTGGCAAAACCAGAGCAACTGGTGTTTGATATTGTGCCGAATAACGCCAGGCGCATGGCTAAATTATTTACCCATGAGTGCGACGTGGTGGCCTTTCCGCGCGTGGCCGAACTTGGCCTTATCAGTAAGCGGCCAGATGTGGATGTGCAGGAAAGCACCAGTATGAATGTCGGCTTCTGGGCATTTAACACCGCCAAACCCCCCTTTGATAATGTAAAAGTACGTCAGGCGCTGGCGCTGGCGATAAACCGCGAGGCCATTTTGCAGGCGGTGTATTTTGGCCATGCTACGGCAGCCAATTCGGTGCTGCCCCCCACCTCCTGGGCCTATAATGACGATCTGACCATCACAGGGTTTAACCCGAAGCGAGCCAAAGAACTGCTAGCAGAAGCCGGTTTTGCTAATGGCTTTAGCATGGACATCTGGGCCATGCCGGTACAACGGTTATACAACCCCAATGCCCTGAAAATGGCTGAGCTGATGCAAGCAGATTTGGCCCAAATAGGTGTCAGGGCAAGCATCGTGTCTTATGAATGGAACAGCTTTCGCCGTAAACTGGGCGCCAATGAGCATGACTCGGTATTAATTGGCTGGTCGGCCGATAACGCCGATCCGGATAACTTTTTCCGGCCGCTGCTTAGCTGCAGTGCAGCGCAAACCGGTACCAACAGAGCCAACTGGTGTGATGAAAACTTCGACCGCCTGATAGGCCAGGCGCTGTTAACTGCCGATCAAAGCCAGCGCCGCAGTTTTTACATGGCCGCGCAGCAGTATCTGAGTGAGCAAATGCCGCTGGTACCCATAGCACACTCGCAACGTTTTCAGGCACTGAATACTAAGATAAGCGGCGTAGAGATTAACCCGTACGGCGGCATCGCACTGGCGGGTGCCGTCAAGGAAGCACAATGATTTTGTACTTATTGCGCCGGTTATTTTTACTCGGCTTTGTGTTTATTGCGCTGAGCATCCTGGCATTTAGTTTAGGTTATTTATTTCCCGGCGAAGCCTGGCAAAACTTCAGTGGGCTGCGCGACGTATCCGCCGCTGAAATGCAGCAGGTAATAGAACGTTACCATCTGGAGCAAGGCTATGTTAGTCAATATCTGGCGTATCTAGGGCGGATTTTCAGCGGTGATTGGGGCCTGTCTTTTGCCAGTCAGCAACCTTTGTTAAAAGAAATGCTCCCCCTACTGCCAGCCACCATAGAACTGGCCGCCTATGCCTTATTTATCTCTTTTGTCATCGGTATACCGCTGGGTATTGCCGCAGCCATCAAACCTGATGGCATGCTTAGTAAGGCGATTTCTGCACTGGCGGTAGCCGGCTATTCGATCCCGGTGTTCTGGTGGGCGTTATTGCTGATCATGGTGCTATCGTTAGGGCTTGGCTGGTTGCCAACCGCTGGCCGCATTGGCGTGTTGTACGAAATTAATCAGGTAACCGGCTTTATGCTGCTGGACATCTTGCTAGACGACAGCCCCCACCAACAGGCTGCGCTGTATAATGCGCTTAGGCATTTGTTGCTGCCAACGCTGGTGCTGGCAACCTTTCCCACTACAGTAATGATACGTTTTACCCGTGATTCGATGTTGGAAGTGTGGGACCAAAGCTACATTAAAACAGCAAGAGCCAAAGGCCTTAACCGGGCACAGGTATTGTACCGGCATGGTCTGCGCAATGCGCTACTGCCTGTCATTCGGCAAATTGGTTTACAGTTTAGTACCCTGATTACGCTGGCAATGATTACTGAAGTCATATTCTCCTGGCCGGGCATCGGCCGCTGGCTGATTGACAGTATTTATCAGCGTAATTACCCGGCTATTCAGGCGGGTCTGTTGGTGGTATCAACCTTAGTGATCACGGTAAACATGCTGACAGAAGTTTTGCATACCTTGTTTAACCCGCTGGCGAGGAAACGATAAGATGTCACGCTTTCGTCTGCTTCCCGATGAACAACTGGCTCGCTCGCCGTTATCACAGCTGTGGCGTGAATTTAACCGCCAGCACAGCGCCGTGGCAGGCCTTATTCTGTTTAGTGCATTTTTTGTTTTGGCCATACTGGCGCCGCTGATTACTCCGCATGGTCCTTATTGGCAAGATGATACGCTACTGCTTTTGCCCCCCTCATGGTCTGAATTGGGGTTAGTGCAATATCCGCTGGGTACTGATGATTTGGGCCGAGACCTGTTTTCCCGTATTCTGGTAGGTGCGCGTTATACCTTTGGTATCGCGGTGATAACAGTAATCGGGGCGCTGATCATGGGATTGTTGCTGGGCACCCTGGCGGGCATGAGCCGGGGGGTAAAATCCAGTGTGTTTAACCATATCCTTGATTTGGCGCTGACCATACCGTCCTTACTACTGGCCATTATTATTGTCGCTATTTTGGGCCCTGGCCTGCTTAACACCACCTGGGCAATTATGCTGGCCTTATTACCCCAGTTTGTCCATGGCATTCGCAATGCCATTGCCGAGCAATTAAGCCAGGATTACGTTATTGCCTACCGGCTGGATGGCGCCAATAACTGGCAAATTTTCAGCCGCATTGTCATACCCAACATCTGGGAAAAGCTTACCTTAATGGCAACAATGGCATTATCTACCGCGATTTTAGACATAGCGGCATTAGGCTTTCTTGGGCTGGGTGCCCAGGCACCCAGCGCAGAATGGGGCGCCATTATTGCTGATTCCTTAGATCTGATTTACATCGCACCAGCGGGTGTTGCGGTTCCCGGCCTACTGATTTTTTTAGCGGTATTATCCGTTAATCTGGTGGGCGATGGCTTGCGCACAGCAGCGAAAAAGCGGCGGGAAAACTGATGTTATTACTGGATATTAAAAACCTGACCATAGAGCTTAATACAGCAGATGGTCTTGTGCGTGCAGTAGACAGGGTAAACCTGAGCCTGCGTGAGGGGGAAACCCGAGGCCTGGTAGGTGAGTCGGGCTCGGGCAAAAGCCTGGTCGCCAAAGCGATAGTTGGGGTGCTAAATAAGCGCTGGCAAATCAGTGCCGATCGTTTTAATTGGCGTGGCCAGGATATGCTAAGCCTACCCTACGAGCAGCAGCGCAAGATTATCGGCCGCGATATCGCCATGATTTATCAGGAGCCCAGTCGCAGCCTGGACCCAACCGCCCACATCCTGGAGCAACTGGAAGAAGCCATACCCGACCACCTGCTGGACGGCCCCTGGTGGAAGCGCGCTTACCTGCGCCGGCGTAAGGCTATCGGTTTGCTGCACAAGGTCGGTATTCGCGATCATCAAAGCGTATTGCAAAGCTATCCGTTTCAGTTATCTGAAGGGGTATGCCAGAAAATTATGATTGCCATGGCGATTGCAAAAAACCCTAAGCTATTAATTGCCGATGAGCCCACCACTGCGCTTGAGAGCACCACACAGGCGCAGCTGTTTCGCTTACTGGCCAGCTTTAACCAGCTAAAAGGCATGTCAGTCCTGTTGATAAGCCATGAGCTGGAAAGTATTGCCCGTTATACCCAAAGCTTAAGCGTGCTGTATTGTGGCCAATTGGTAGAAGCAGGTGAAACGGCCTCAATTTTAAAACAGCCCTATCACCCCTACACCCATGCCCTGATTAAAAGTGTGCCGGAGTTTCAGCCAAACCTGCAGCCGAAGACGCCGCTTTACGCCCTGCCGGGCAGCATACCGGTATTACAGCACCTGCCGATAGGCTGCCGTTTAGGCCCTCGCTGCCCCAATGCGCGTAAGGAATGCGTAAAAACCCCGACACTGGAGCGGCTGCAAAACCATTATTACAGTTGCCATTTCCCGCTCACCGGAGCCAAAGAGCCATGACCACCCTGTTAGATGTACAGCAGCTTTGTAAGAGTTACCGCAAGCAAAGCGGCTTATTCCGTTATCGCACTGTGCAGGCACTGGATAACATCAGTTTTAGCTTACAACAGGGCAAAACACTGGCGGTGGTGGGTGAAACCGGTTCGGGTAAAAGCACCCTGGCTAAGCTGTTAGTGGGCATTGAAAAGCCCGACCAAGGCCGCATCCTGCTGGATGACACTGAAGTACAGCTAGGGCATTACCGGCAGTACAACCATCAGGTAAGGTTTATTTTTCAGGATGCGGCGAAATCGCTAAACCCACAGCAGAAAATTGGCCAGATGCTGGATGATGTACTGCGCTTTAGCACTGACATGGACGCAGACGCCCGCAAACAGAAAATTCAGCAGACGCTGAAGCAACTGGGGCTATTAAACGAGCACAGTGAATATTATCCGCACATGTTCTCCGGCGGCCAGCTGCAGCGCGTGGCACTGGCCCGGGCGCTTATTCTGGACCCTAAGCTGTTAATCCTCGATGAAGCACTGACAGCCTTAGACCCTTCTTTACGGGCACAAATTGTCAACCTGCTGCTGGAACTGCAGCAAAACACCGGGCTGGCGTATTTGTTAATTACTAACCATTTGCGCCTGGTTAAGCACATTGCCGATGATTTATTGGTATTACATCAGGGCAAAGCGCTGGATTATGGTGAAACGGCTTATGTGTTTGAGCATGCAGAGCACGATTACAGCCGTAAACTGATCAACAGCGCCATTGCATAAAAAAACCGTGGCAAGCCAC
Source organism: Pseudomonadota bacterium (assembly GCA_040752955.1). Classification (GTDB taxonomy): domain Bacteria; phylum Pseudomonadota; class Gammaproteobacteria; order Enterobacterales; family Alteromonadaceae; genus Alishewanella. The sequence continues at coordinate 5,732 of JBFMHG010000002.1, read as the reverse complement.
GGTCTTTTCTTTCATGTTACTGGCATTTAGTAATTTTTCTTCCCTGAGTAAATTACTCCATAACGTCATTGTATACTTTCCTTTTTAATTACTCGTAGTTATATCAATAGCTGCAGGTTTTAGTTACCCGCCAATAATTTCCCGATTTGGTTGGTACTGCATATAAAGAAATATGATCTTTCGCTGTTGCTTGCGAATGCTTGTAATACATTTGCGACTGTTCCAATACCAGCCACTGCTGCTGATAGCGCAGTAGCTGGCCAAAGCCATCCGAATACAAATCCCCTTCCCTCAACAAGCCGACAGTCGATATCCAGCCATGTTCCAGGGCATGCTGCAGTTGCTGGTTATCGCTCAGTGTTTGCCAGTGGCGGTGATTATCCCGATTCCATACCTGCCTGTCTTCGCGTGAGCCTGCCGGCAAGACTTCGCACATACGGCTAGGGTAATGCAGCTCTACTAACCACTCTGCCTGGCCATCGCCGTCAATATCAGCTTGCTGGCTGTATAGCTTGCGCTGGCCGGTGGCATAGCGCTGAGAAATTGCCGGCCAGCGCTCAGCAAAAGGCGGATTTCGCGGTGGGTTTAGCTGCTCAAACTGCATACGCAGTGCTTCGCTGGCTTCGGTGACAACCGGTGTAAAAGGGCTGCCGGTATAGTCGTGCCGGGTACAGGCACCTAATTGCTCTCGCGGGGCGCGGTTTAGCACCTCCAGCATCGCGGCGCACAGCTCTGGCTTATTGTTTACGCTTTGCCGAAAGGTTGGCAGTGGCGCCTGCTGGCCGTTTAGCTCGGCAATACGCGCCTGGTAAGCCTTTGTCAGGCAGTCTGTGCTGCTGCAGGCGTTACGCACCTGTTTTAACCAGCGCAGCTGCCCGGCTTTAACGCCGTTTAGCCACACCTCGTAGTCGGCATAGCTGTTGTACTCACTGGTATGCAGCGTTTGTAGCTTGTTTAGCTCCCACAACTGATAATTGCGATACGCCACACCCAGTGCCGCATCCAGCTCACTTAAGCTGTTATCTGCACAAATTTGTTTCTCTATCGCCGTGGCCGCCAGGCTGCAGTCAAAATCCGCGGCCGAAAGCGGCTTGGCGGCAAACAGCCACAGCACCGCGACCGTGTAGCACCCTGCACGCCAGCTGCGGTTCTTATAAACAATCATCGCTTTAATGTTTCCTTACGAAAGATAAAGTACAGATATAGAATCACAGCAAAATCAACCAAATACCGAATGGTTATTTAATTTTGATCTGACCCCATTAATTCAATCGCCGTGGCCGCCAGGCTGCAGTCAAAATCCGCGGCCGAAAGCGGCTTGGCGGCAAACAGCCACAGCACCGCGACCGTGTAGCACCCTGCACGCCAGCTGCGGTTCTTATAAACACTCATCGCTTTAATGTTTCCTTACGAAAGATAAAGTACAGATATAGAATCACAGCAAAATCAACCAAATACCGAATGGTTATTTAATTTTGATATGACCCCATTAATTCAATTAGTTATATCAGCGTTAGCGTTCATAAATCCGGCTATTTTATACTTTGATTCTAACCTTAAAACTTCTTTACTAACGTTTGAAAAATAATCCAACCTATCAAAATCAGCCATAAAAACTCCCTATTTTTTTAACCAAAGCTACAAAACCAACAAAAAACAAAAACAAGTAAAAAAAGTAAATATACGTATGAAGATTAGCCGCACCAACAGAAGGCATTAATTTATTATAGTTTTTTAAATAATTTGAATGATCACCAAAATAAATAACATAATAAATGTCAAAATAAAAGAAACGGGTTGTTTTAAAATAACATAAAGCATGAATTTCTCGATTAAAGCTATATTCTCCATTTACGACAGAAGTGTAAGGCGCGCCCTCATTCCTATTAAATGATTCAGCGTAAAATCTCACTCCACTTTCTACTGCATAGAACAACGTAGCCGAGCTTCTTGGAGATGAAAAAGACTCAATCTTGCCTGGCTCACAGACAATCTCAGATTCATCAGCAGTGTAGTCAGAGTAGTTATAAATAATTTCACCAAACAAAATTACAAAAACAAAAAAAATCAGAAAAGAGCTTTTATTTTTAATAAACAACATAACAAGCCACTCCAATTGCCATTAGAAATAATAAAGTTCAAGATACGCCACACCCAGTGCTGCATCCAGCTCACTTAAGCTGTTATCTGCACAAATTTGTTTCTCTATCGCCGTGGCCGCCAGGCTGCAGTCAAAATCCGCGGCCGAAAGCGGCTTGGCGGCAAACAGCAACAGCGCCGCGGCCGCGTAGCTAGCGGCAAGCCAGCTGCGGTTCTTATAAACACTCATCGCTTTAATGTTTCCTTACGAAAGATAGACTACAGATATAGAATCACAGCAAAATTAAACAAATACTGCCTGGCTATTTAATTTTGATCTGACCCCATTTATTCTAATTTTGATCTAACCCCATTTATTCCGCTTTGTAACAGCCCCGCCAGCTTTGTCAGCTCGTTCATTACATATTGTTGCCCGGTTGACTTTCTCATGGTTTCCCTCCACGTTTAAAAAAGCACAATGCAAAAAGCGCCATAAAAACAAAAAATAAGGTTCTGAAAAATAGAATTAAGCCGTCAGCGCTTTTCATGTAATCAAAGTGCTTTTCTCGTTCTATTGTGTAATCCGCCACAACTGGCCCACCAACAAGTTCTAAATGACTCACTCTCGGCGTATACTTCTTGGAAGTAAAATCAGATTTTGGATGCATTTTTACCAGCACCTCTTTACCCGTTAAATCACCATATTGTTTAAGAGTCTTTCTACCTATCCACAGTGTAAAATTCAGTGTTCTATCGCCAGATTCTAAAGTTAACCAGCCGGTGCCTTTGTTTTGTCGGCCACTAATAGACACAACCTTGCCTTGTATTGACAACATCTGCTCAGCAGGTGGGTAATCTCCCAGCGTCCTATTCCAGCTCATAAACCAGAACAAACCGGACATAAACATCAAAATAAATAACAAGGCTTTGGCAATTTTCATTTAACGCTCCCTTACCCCTTCATCCACCGCTTTTATCACCGGTGACAATAAAAACTCAATAATCCGCCGCTGGCCGGTTTTTACTTCTACTGTTACTGCCATTCCCGAGCCAAAGGGCACGGTTTTATTACCGGCTTTAATACTGTGTTGTTTTAAGGCCACCTTTAACGGAAACACCAGCCCCACGCCTTCCATTTCCACCGCGTTGTTGGAGATGTCGATAATTTCGCCGCAGAGCCGCACGATGCGCATCAACGGCTAAACTCGAACACTTTATCTGTTGTGATCTGAAAGACTAGCGCTGTAGCAAGGCCAACTGGTTGAATAAGGGAGGTTATTGTCTTAAATACGCGCCAGAATAAAGTAACTGTCATCATGGCTTTTGCTGCAGAGGGGCAACAATAGCCAGACACTGCACGCCAACGACAAATGGCGAATTCTGTGACATAAGTTCCCTTTATCACTAAATAATAAGGGTTGCATACTAATGTCTCGAGTTAAAAAAATAAACGCCTTGCGTTACATTTTTTAATATTCTGATAAATGTTTAAGCAATAAAAAAACCGTGGCAAGCCACGGTTTTTTTATGTCACCGATGTGGTTACATCGGCTCTGTGCTTTGTGCTGCACGTAAATTGCGGCTGATCTCAGCTTTGGCTTTTAAAGACGCTATCAGCGCTCTGTAGGCCTGCTCTGCCTGCTGGTCGGCTAAGCGGTCAAGCTGGGCATTATCCGGCACCAGTGTCACTTCAGCGTCTTTCACCGCTGTTACCGACACTAAGGCTGCATCACCATTGGCCAGGGTAGCCAGCTCAATCGATGCAGTATCGACCGGACGGGCCATGGCAAAGGCTTTAGCACGAATTTCACCATCTAAAGTACCGCCAAAACGTGGTGTGTCAACAGATTGCTCCAGTGTCATGTTAAGGGCTTGTGCTTGCTCAGCCAGGCTGCTGTTAGCAATCTCGGCCAATACTTTTTCAGCCTGTTGTTTGGCCAGCAGCGCACTTTGCTCGGCACGTACTGCAGACTCTACCACGGCTTTTACTTCGTCCAGGCTTTGTGTACGTGCGCTTTGGTAATCTTTTACCCGCACTACGATGGCACGCTCTCTGCCGAGCTCAATCACTTCGCTGTTTAAGCGCTGCTCAATAAAGTCCGCTTCAAACAATTTGGTCAGTACTGCAGGCTCATTTAACGGCGCCGTCGCTTCGTTACGGGCAAATAAACCGGTTGACATGACTTTCTGCCCTACTGCGGCCGCAGCATCTTCCAGCGTATCAGGTACTTCAAAGCTTACTTCTGCCAGGCGCTGCTGCAGCTCGTAAAACGCTGCTGTGGCACGGTCTTGTTTTAAGGTTTGGGCAATTTCGTCAGATACTTCGGCTAAAGGTTTAACCTGAGCCGGCTCCAGCGCCACTAATTTAATGATGTGGTAGCCATAAGCACTTTTCACCACCTGGCTTAACTGGCCTTCGCTTTCAAGGGCGAATGCAGCCTGCTCAAAATCGGCGTCCATATCACCGGGGGCTAACCAATCCAAAACACCGCCATTTTCAGCCGAGAAGGTATCTGCCGAATTTACCTTTGCCAACTCGGCAAAGTCTGCACCGTCGTTTAGCTGCGCAAGCAGTTGCTCAGCCTGGGCTGCCACGTCAGCGTTATCTTCTTCAGATTCCAGCATGATATGCGCGACCTGACGGCGCTCTTCGCGGGTGTAGCGGGCCTTGTTGGCGTCATAATACGCGGCAATTTCATCTGCCGTTACCTGCTCATCTGCGGCCAAGGTTTGCGCAGAAATTTCGACATACTCAACAGCCACTTTCTGCTCGGTTTCAAACTGCGCTAAATTAAGCGTGTAGTAATCTTGCAGCATTTGATCAGTGATGCTGACCTGATCGGCATAATCCGCTGCTTTAAAACGTAAAAAGCTAATATCACGCGTTTGCTGTTGCAGTTTTAACAGCAGCTGCATTTCCTTAGCGGTAGCAAACTCACTGCCCAGTAAGCCCATGACTAACTGATTACGCGACATTTGCTCGCGGATAAGCTCACGGAACTGATCAGGCTGATAACCTGCTTGACGCAGCAACGCCAGGTAGCGGTCATTGTTGAACTGGCCGTCAATCTGAAACTCTGTCATCGCTCTGATGGCAGAACGCACCTGCTCGTCGCTGACACGCAGGCCCAAACTGTCAGCATATTGTTGCTGTAGTCTTTCGTCGATCAGACGTTCTAATACTTCTGAGCGGAAATTGCTCATATAAGCAGGATCGGCGGCTAACGCAGCGTACATTTCTCCGAACTGTTGCTGCATACGGGCACGTTCATTCTGAAAGGCCTGTTCAAAATCCTGGCGGCTGATTTTCTCGCCGTTAACTTCTGCGACATTCGTCTCGGCTGGCGTTGATAAGTAACTGCCAACACCGGCTAATGCAAATGTCAGGATCACCAAGCCTAAAATAGACTTAGCGATAATTCCCTGTGAGCCTTCTCTGATTCTTTCTAACATCTTAGCGCAATCTCTTTATTCAACTTTTCGCCGCCAAAGGGCAGCAACATCAGTTTTATGTTGCTGTAAAAAAAAACGCATCTTAACAGATGCGCTTTTTTTAGAGAAGCCTTGGGAGGCGTCGGTGGCGGGTTTAGGCTACCTTGTTTGGTTTGCCGCACCAGCATGCAAACCTCACAGCACTCCCAACCTGAGCGTTA
>JBFMHG010000001.1:0-635704 GCA_040752955.1 Pseudomonadota bacterium | reverse complement strand
TTCGCGCCCTGTGAATTGAATTAACACGCCCCTTATCAAGCGATGGCGTGCTTTGTACGGAGTTAACTATGTACGCGGTTTTCCAAAGTGGTGGTAAACAGCACCGTGTGACGGAAGGTCAAACTCTTCGTCTAGAAAAACTAGACTTAGAAACCGGCGCAACAATCGAATTTACACCGTTGATGGTCGCTAACGGCGAAAACATCTCTATCGGTGCACCTTTAGTTGAAGGTGGTAAAGTAGTAGCGGAAGTGGTCACTCATGGCCGTGGCGATAAAATCAAAATCGTTAAATTCCGTCGTCGTAAGCATTCACGCAAGCAGATGGGCCATCGTCAGTGGTTCACTGAAGTGAAAATTACCAGCATCAGCGCGTAATAGGAGTATCGACACATGGCAAGTAAGAAAGGTGTAGGTAGCACCCGTAACGGTCGCGATTCAGAAGCTAAACGCTTAGGTGTTAAGCGCTTCGGTGGTGAGTCTGTTTTAGCTGGTAGCATCATCGTGCGTCAGCGTGGTACTAAATTCCACGCTGGTACTAACGTAGGTATCGGTAAAGACCACACTTTATTCGCTTTAACTGAAGGTAAAGTGAAGTTTGAAGTGAAAGGTGAACACAACCGTAAGTTTGTGAGCATCGTCAGCGAATAAGCTGTACACATTCAACTAAACCCCGCCTGGTGCGGGGTTTTTTATTGCTAAGCCGCTATCAGCGCGCCGAGAAGGCGTTTTTCGACAAGGCTTAGCAAGCTACGTTATACTTAACGCCAGTTATTGAAAGCTGGTTCAAATCTGATTAATCAGGACGCACCCGATGAAGTTTGTAGATGAGGCGATAATCCGCGTAGAAGCCGGCGACGGCGGTAACGGTATTATCAGTTTTTTACGTGAAAAGTTTATTTCTAAGGGCGGCCCCAACGGTGGTGACGGTGGCGATGGCGGTGATGTGTATCTGGTTGCCGATGAAAACCTCAACACCCTGGTCGATTATCAGTTTGAGAAATTTCACCGTGCAGAGCGCGGTGAAAATGGCGGGAGCGTTAACTGTACCGGTAAGCGTGGTAAAGATTTAGAATTGCGCGTGCCGGTTGGTACCCGCGCAGTGGATGTTGATACTGACGAAGTGCTGGGCGATCTCACCCGCAACGGTCAGCGTTTACGGGTTGCCAAAGGTGGTTGGCATGGCTTGGGTAACGCCCGTTTTGCCAGCAGCACTAACCGGGCGCCGCGCAAAAAGACTAATGGTACGCCAGGCGAGATCCGCAACCTGCGTTTAGAGCTGTTGTTATTAGCCGATGTTGGCTTGTTAGGCCTGCCAAATGCCGGTAAATCAACGCTGATCCGCGCCGTGTCTGCCGCTAAACCTAAGGTAGCCGACTATCCTTTTACCACCTTGGTGCCTAACTTAGGCGTCGTGCGGGTACAGTCACATCGCTCTTTTGTGATAGCCGATATTCCGGGTTTGATTGAAGGCGCGGCCGAGGGGGCCGGCCTGGGTATTCAGTTTTTAAAGCATTTAGAGCGTTGCCGGCTGTTATTGCATGTGGTGGATGTGCTGCCAGCTGATGGCTCAGATCCGGCCGAGAATGCAGTGACGATCGTTAACGAGCTGGCCAAATACAGTGCCAAGCTCGCGGCTAAGCCACGCTGGCTGGTGTTTAATAAGCTTGATCTGGTGATGGAAGATGAACTGGAAGAGATCATCGCGCAGGTCACCAGCGCGCTGAACTGGGACGGCCCGATATTTAAAATAGCGGCGGCCAGCCGTACTAATACCGAACGGTTATCGGCAGACATTTTGAATTATATTGAGCAGCTGCCAGTAGAAAAGGCCGCCGAGCCAATTGCTGATCCGGTCAATTTTAAATGGGATGACAGCCCGACCGATATTCAGCCGGTAATAGATGAAGACGACGACGATGACTTTGACGACGATGACTACGACGTTGAAGTGATCTACCAGCGCTAAGGGCAGGCGATGATCATTTCTTTAGTCGCGGCTATGGCTGCTAATCGCGTCATTGGTAAAGATAATAAAATGCCCTGGCACTTACCGGCCGACTTAAAGCATTTTAAAGCGGTAACCTTGGGTAAACCTGTGGTAATGGGCCGTAAAACCTTTGATTCGATTGGCCGGGTGTTACCCGGCCGGCGCAATTTGGTGATAAGTCGCACCCCGCCAATCGATAACCGCGGGGCCGAGTGGGTAAATAGCCTGGCACAGGCGCTTGAGCTACTGCAGGGGCATGATGAGGTGATGATTATCGGCGGTGGTGAGATATATCGCCAGGCGCTGCCATTGGCGCAGCGTTTATACCTGACCGATATTGATTTAACGACCGAAGGGGATGCATTTTTCCCGGATTATCATGCTGCGGCAGACTGGCAGTTAGTGCAGCAAAGCGAACATTCGGCAGATGCGCAAAACCCCTATCATTGTTATTTTCGTACCTGGCAACGCCAAGGCTGAGTTTGCACCTGTTAACACAACTTGCTAAGATGATTCAGTCGAAATTCAGCAAGGAGTAGTACATGAGATTATTGCCAACTTTGTTTTGTGGTGCTGCCGTAAGCCTGTCGCTGTTAATGGCACCGGTTGCGTTAGCAGATGATCAGTTAGCTGCTTCTATGTGTGATTACGTGGCGGCCGATGATAAAAACCGGTTGCGTAAGGTATTGAGTGATTACCGTCTGCGCTTACGTAACATTTATGATGGTGTAGTGTGTAATGGCGAAAGCCTTATTCGCCATGCTTTTAAAAGTAACGCTGCCGATGTTGGTGAGTTTATCGTAAAACAGTTACCCGGCTCTTCTGTAGCTGGTTCTGGCGATATCGCTTGGGCAGAAGCTAACGGTTTTGGCGCATCGCCACTGTTGGCGGTGTTAAAAGCCCGCGCCGGTGAAGGTGATTAAGCTCTTAGCAGCTGCTAAGCAATAAAAAAATCCGCCAGCAGGCGGATTTTTTATTAGCGATGATCATTCGCTTTCGTGCTTTAGACTTTAAACTGCTCTACTGATACCCGCAGCTCTTCGGCCAAACGCGCCACTTCATGGCTCGACTCTGACGTTTGTTCGGCACCAGAGGCAGTTTGCTCGGCAATGGTTACGATAGACTCAAGTAACTTACTGATCTCGTGTGATACTTGATTTTGCTCTTGCGCCGAATCAGAAATTTGCATGCTCATATCATGCGCCAGATGCACGGCATGTGTAATAGAGTCCAGCGCCTTGGTGGCCACTTCGGTTTTCTCTACGCAGTTTTCGGCTTGTTTCTTGCCTTTGTTCATTGCTTCTACCGCGGCATGAGCGCCTGATTGCAGCACCTGGATCATCGCCTGAATTTCCTGGGTAGAAGCCTGCGTTTTGCTGGCCAGTGAACGCACTTCATCCGCTACCACCGCAAAGCCGCGGCCTTGTTCACCGGCACGTGCTGCTTCAATGGCGGCATTAAGTGCCAGCAGGTTGGTTTGTTCGGCGATGCCACGGATAACATCTAAAATGCTGCCAATTGAAGCGCTGTCTTTATGCAGTTTGTTAATAACTTCCGAAGCCTGTTCAACCTCATGCGACAGCTGCAGGATAATAGCTTTGTTTTCCAGTGAGATACCTTTAACGCGCTCGGCTTCATTATCAGCGTTTTTAATCTCCGCCACGGCATCGTTCGAGCTTTGTAGCACGCCCTGGGCCGTACTGCTCATTTCAGTAGTAGCTGTAGCAGCCTGAGTTACCTGAGATTTTTGCTCGCGGATAGCCTGAGTTGTTTGCACTGTGATGGCTGAGGTTTGTTCTGAGGCAGCAGCCAGTTGAGTAGAGCGGGAAATAATACCCTGAATAAGCTGCTGTAAGTTGGCAATAACTTTATTGCAGTTACGCGCCAACTCACCAAATTCGTCCTGGGCTTTATCGTCCAGCTTTTGCGTCAGATCGCCTGATGCCACTACGCCGAGGATGGCATTCACCTTATCCAGCGGGTTTTTTATGCTTTTTACCGTGATATAGGCAATAACCACTGCCAGCAGTATCGATACCACGACAACAATAAAAATGGTAGTAATGGCATTAGCCACGCCATTAGCCGATTCCTGCTGTATCGTCTCTGCCGCACTGCGGGCCTGCGATAATAAGCCAGCCAGGCTGGTCATAGCTGCGGCGGTTTGCTGCTCGGCTTGCGCCAGTAAACCGGTTGCGTCGGCAATGCCTTGCAGACGCTGCATTTTCAGCGTAACCACGCTGTTGCTACCTGACAGCAAATTATTCAGCTCAGACACTTTTTCTGCCATATCTGCCACCAGTGCCACCTGGCCTGCAGTATCACTCTCGATAATGGCAAATTGGTCGTTTAAATCTTTTAAGCGAAAGCCAATTTCGTTACCTATGGTGTTCGCTGTGCTGTCTGAAGTAGTACGATTCAGATCAACCACATTGCTGACCAGAGTGTTGATACCGGTTTCTATATTAGTAGCAGCCTTGTATGCATTCGGAAAGCGGCGCTGCACATCTCTGACATCGGTGAAGTCCAGAATGAGCGATGCCATATCATCAGCGTTCATTTCGACATCAGCAATTTTACTGTCGATACTATCACGCAACTGCAGGTTGGTTTTTAGCTGACTGAACAGGGCGTTGCTGACTGGGGTGAAGGCATCATAAGATTTAGCCACTTCGGCGGCAGCGCCTTTCAGCTGAGCACTATCCTGCACGGCGCGGGCCAATTGCGTCGAGGCCTGCTGATAACGTTGTTGCTCAGTGCTGAACTGCTGCAGTAACTGATCAACCTCATTCAGCTCAATGGCATTGAAGGCCTGCAGGCTGAGCTTGCTCATGATGACAAATTCACTTTGCATCTGAGCACTGTTTTCCAGCGCGGGGATGGATACCTGATTAACTTCGGCGGTAGAGCTGCTAATGTTGCTCAAACTGATATACGCTGTGGCGCCAATAAGCAGTAGGAGCAGTGAAATAATACCAAAGCCGCCGATAATCCGTAATGCAACGGTTAACTTCATAATAACTCCCATTTTAGTACGGTACGTGCAGGCCAGGGCGCTGCACCAGAATGCTGTTGTCTAATATACAGGCTTCGCTAAACACCTGCCACACTATAGCGCTGCTGAGTTTCAATACAATACGCCGTCAGGGCATTACCCCAGACGCAACCTGTATCCAGCGCATGAATATTTGCTACCGGACTATAGCCGTTTAATGCTGCCCAGTGGCCAAAAAATAGCTCGGTATCCAGCCGGTTGCGCCAGAATTCATACCAGGGTACCAATGCCGTTTGGCTACGTGGATGGCCCTTTTCTTTTAACTCTAATGAGCCGTCCTGGCGGCAAAAGCGCATCCGTGTGCAGGCATTGATGGTAAAACGCCAGCGCTGCACCTGGCTATGCGCGTCGCTAAAGCGCTCGGGTTTGTTGCCATACATTCCCTCAAGCAAAGGCAGCGGCGCTGTTTGTAACTGTTGTTGCACTTCGGCCGTCAGTAACAGTGCTTGCGACAGGCTCCACTCAGGCGCGAGCCCTGCGTGTACCAGAGTATGGCGCTGATCGTCGCTTTGGTGCAACAAGGGTTGCTGACATAGCCAATGGATCAGCTCATCACGCTGTGGGCTGGCAAACAGGCTTTGCAGTTTATCCTGTGGTTTGGGCTGGCTGATGCCATAATGGCAGGCGATTAAATGCAAGTCATGGTTGCCCAGCACTGTTATTGCTGTCTTATCTAAGTCCTTAACGAATTTAAGGCACTCGAGCGACTGTGAGCCGCGCGCGACAAGGTCACCACAGAACCACAACTGGTCGTTGCTATCATCAAATCTGATGTGTTCTAACAAGCGTTGCAGCGCGTCATAGCAGCCCTGCAAATCGCCAATAACATAGGTTGCCATCAGTTTAGAATATTAGGCATAGCCAGACGAAATAGCGGAATGGCTGTGACAAAAGGCTGTTGACTGGCATCAACCATTTCGTAATGGCCTTGCATGGTGCCTACCGGTGTATCCAGCACAGCACCACTGGTATAGCGGTAACTGCTGCCTGGCGCCAGTGTAGGTTGCTCTCCTACCACACCATCGCCTTCCACCTCGGTTTGTTTACCGTTGGCATCAGTAATTAGCCAGTAACGGCGTAGTAGTTGCACTGTGATGTCGCTGTGGTTCGTTATGGTAATGGTGTAGGCAAACACATAGCGCTGTGCTGCCGGATCAGACTGAGCGGCAATATAAAAGGTCTCTACCGATACTGGTACATTGTAATGTGAGCTCATGGTTGGCTCTCTTGCTGATGTAACCAGGTGGCGACAGTAACAAAATCCTCGACACTAAGCTGCTCAGGTCTTAATGACGGGTTAAGCCCCAGCTGCTCAAGCTGTTCGGCGCTGGCAAAATTGCTAAAACCATTGCGAATGGTTTTACGCCGCTGATTAAAGGCTTCCAGACACACCCGGTTAAGTACTTCGGCCGGCACCTTGGCGCGCTCAGCGACGGGTTTGGGCAGCAGGCGCACGACGGCAGAGTCTACTTTGGGCGCGGGTTTAAACGCGCCCGGGCCTACTTCAACAACCGGCATCGCCTGGCAGTAATACTGCGTCATTACACTTAAGCGGCCGAAAGCTTTGCTGCCGTGGCTGGCGGTCATACGATCAACCACTTCTTTTTGCAGCATAAAATGCATATTTTCAATTAAATTGGCGTATTGGAACAGGTGAAACAATAAGGGCGTCGAGATGTTGTACGGCAGATTACCGAACACTTTGAGCTTCTTGCCTTCGCGCAGCAAGGTGGTGAAGTCAAACTTCATTGCATCGGCCTGATGAATTGTCAGTTTGCTGGCCAGTTGCGGATGCTGGCTTAAGCGCTCGGCCAAATCCCGATCCAGCTCTATCACGGTAAGATGGCCAGCCAGCTCAGCGACCGGCTCGGTCAGGGCACCTAAGCCCGGACCAATCTCAACCAGGATATCGTCGCTTTTGGGCGCTATGGCTTTAACGATGCGGCCTATTACTGCAGGGTCATGCAAAAAATTCTGGCCAAAGCGCTTACGGGCGCGGTGACCCTGGTGTACATTGTCAGTCATGGATGTTTGTCGTTTTAGTAGCCAGGCTAATGGCCTGGTTTAGGGCGTGGAATAAACTACCGGCATCTGCTTTACCGCTGCCTGCCAACTCTAGTGCGGTACCGTGGTCAACTGAGGTACGAATAAGTGGCAAGCCCAGGCTGATATTAACCGAGCGACCAAACCCCATATGTTTAAGCACAGGTAAGCCCTGGTCGTGGTACATCGCCAGAACAGCATCGGCATCCTGCAGATATTTCGGCTGAAACAGGGTATCAGCCGGCAGCGGCCCCACCAGATCCATACCGCTGTCGCGCAGCTGTTGTAGTGTCGGGCTGATAATATCCAGCTCTTCACGGCCTAAATGGCCATCTTCACCGGCATGGGGATTGAGGCCACAGACATAGATACGAGGTTGTGCGATAGCAAATTTTTGCTGCAAGTCCTGATGCAGAATGGTCAGCACCTTCGTCAGCCTGTCAGCGGTAATGGCTTTAGCAACATAGGCCAGCGGAATATGGGTAGTCGCCAGTGCTACGCGCAGACCCTCAGTGGCCAGCATCATCACTACATAAGGAGTGTTAGATTGCTGAGCAAAAAATTCGGTATGGCCGCTAAAGGGAATGCCGGCTTTGTTAATAATGCCTTTGTGTACCGGTCCGGTCACGATAGCATTAAACTCACCACTGATACATTTTTCACCGGCAAAAGTAAGCGTATCAATAACATAACGCCCGTTGGCGGCGTTTAAGCTACCCGCGGTTACTGATTCGGCAAGGCTGAAATCGGCTAACGTCAGGCTGCCGGCACGTTGTGGCTGCGGTAAGCTAGTGGCGTCATAAGGCGTTAACTGCAGCGGCAAGCCCAACTGAGCAGCCCGCTCACTAAGCAGCTGGCCATTTGCGCATACTACCAGCTCTGCTGGCCAGTCTTGCTGTGCCAGCTTGATCACCAGATCCGGACCTATACCGGCCGGCTCTCCGGGCGTTATGCCGATACGCAATGTCATTTAATTCTCCGCTAACACTTCAATGTGGGCTTCAGCGCGCAGTTCACGCTGGAAGTTGGTAGCCTCTTCATTGTAGCGACGGTTGAAAATCATCCGGTACACCTGCTCGCGCTTTTTATCTGCAGTGGCATCTACCGTACGTTTATCAAGAACCTGAGCAATGTGCCAACCATGCTCGGTGCGAAACGGCTCGCTGATTTCATCAATGGCCAGGCGGTTTAACGTATCGCGAAAGGCGGGCACGAAAATACTCGGCTCACTCCAGCCCAGCTCGCCACCATTAAGCTTTGAACCCGGATCTTCTGAGTGTTGTTTTGCCAGTTCTGCAAAATCGGCTTCACCCGCGCGCACTTTAGCGGCAAAGTCGGCCAGCATAGTGCGGGCACGCTCTTCACTTAAAATAATCGACGGCTTAATCAGAATATGGCGCGATTTGACTTCATTGATGGCCGCGACGTTTTCACCACGAATGTCGAAGATAGTCAAAATATGAAAGCCAGCACCTGAGCGCAGTGGGCCAATTAAGTCGGCTTTTTTGCGGCCGCGGATCGCTTCAGAGAACAGGGTGGGCATTTCATTGATATTCATCCAACCCAAGTCACCACCTTCCAGAGCATTGGCGCCTGAAGATGACGCAATCGCAATACGTTTAAAGTCACTGCCGTCGCGTAAAAGCTGCATCACTTTGTCAGCACGCTCTTTGGCATCGTTGATATCTTCGGTGGTCGCCTGGCTTGGAATAGCAATTAAAATATGACCAATATTGTATTGCTCATTGCTGGCACCTTGCTCTTCCATCAGCTTTATTACGCTGTCAATTTCTTGCGGGCTGATATAAATGCGGCGCTGCACATTAGCCCGCATCACTTCGCCGGTAATCATCTCTTCACGCAGCCGCTCTCGAAAACGCTCATAGTCACCTTCTTCTGCTACCACTTGTTGGCGGAAGGCTTCCAGCGACAGGTTCTCGCCCTGAGCAATATTACGGATAGTTTCATCAAGCTGTGCATCGCTGATTTGCAGACCCATGCGCTCGGCCATTTGCAGCTGTAAGCTGTTCAGAATTAACCGCTCCATGGCCTGGGTGCGCAGTGCCGCGTCTGAGGGCAAGGTCTGGCCTTGTGCTTTAGCATTGCGCTTTACCCGCTCGACGATGTCGTTGACATCGCTTTGTAATACCACACCGTTATCCACTATGGCGGCGACACTGTCGATTTCACGCTCAGCTGCCAGGCTGGCAACGCTGGCACAACACAACAAGGTTGTGGCGACGAGTTGAGATAACTTCATAAATTCCTACATCAATTAGTTAATAAATAAGGCCGACGGTAGCTGAAAATACCGTTAGACAGCATGTCGGTAACACCAAAACCAGCCCGATCGCCAAAGCCTTTTAATACAAACTGCAGTCCGACACTGGTGTCCAGGCCACTGGCCTGACTGAAATTGTCCAGTGGTAATTCAAGGTCGGTCAGGATCTGCCGCTTTGCGACCAACCGCACTGCCCAACAACATGACTCATATTGTAAGCCGATAGTGGCGTCTATCATACGATGATTTGTTACATCACGATAGTAACTGCCCACCAGCTGCCAGTTGTCGGCAATGGCGGTAGTGCCCAGCACACCTAACTGCTGAATTTCCAGTCCTGAGACTGCCCGGCTGTATCTATGGTTCAACTGGAATAAACTTTTGTCGCTGGCTCTGTAATCCAGCGCCGCGCTACTTTTCATCAGTTGGTCATTGTCGATATCGTATTGCAGCGCACTGCTGAAGTACCATTTTTCAAACCAGTGCCAGATAAGCTCAGATGCTAACATAGACTCGGCGGAGCTGATGTCGTCTGCGCCTGCAGTGGCGCTGTCAGGTGTCTCCATAAAGAAGATTTGGCCCAGACTAAAGCGGAACAGCTCATTGTCGGCACTGTCGTAAAAACGGTTGGTCCAGCCAACGGTGACCTGGTTGGCTTCGTTAATGCGGTCGATACCCGAGTAGCGGTTGGTGCGGAACAAGCCGTGAAAGTCGTCCTGCAAACGGGCACTGTCATACAGGCCTATGTCAGTTTGATCGCGATAAGGAATATACAGATACTGAATTTGTGGCTCAAAGGTTTGCAGGGCATTCTCGCCAAACCAGTCGTACTCGCGCTCTAAATTCAGCCGCGAGTACAGCCGGACCTTGGGCACAGCGCGGCTGACTGAGCTGACAACGTCGGTCTGTTGCTCGGCTGCTGTTTGCTGATAATAGGTATACAGCATACTGGTTTCTGCCGTTAGCTCAAAGGCGGGCGTAATAAACGGCAGTGTCAGCGTAGGCTCCAAGTGCAGACGGTCAGCATCAGTAATCGCCGCGGTGCTGTTGCGAAAATGGGCGTATTGCGCCTGCCAGGAGAAATCCAGCCAGGAAGAGAGAGCAATTGGTGTTGCTGAGGTCAGGCTTAATTCAGGTAAGGCACTGTAGGCTTTACTGTAATTACCCAAAATTTCAAAGCCTTGTACCCTTAACTGCGAATGAACCTGGTCGCCATAAAAACTAAGTGCCGCCTCACGCAGTAATTGGGTATCGCTCTGGTTGGAGTAATCCGAACCCAGCTCAGTCAGGTAGGCGTCATCACTGACATCGGTAAAATCAACATAACCACGCCACTGCGGGGTAAAGTCGCTGACATGGCTTAGGTGACCCAGATAACGGGCGCCAAAATTATCGGCTTTTTCGTTATCAGAGTTTAAATACTCCAGCTGCACATTACCTTGATGCTGCTCGGTTAAATAACGAAATTCAGACTTAAGCTGAGCACCGCGTTTACTCATGTAGCGTGGGGTTAAGGTCAGGTCATAGTTTTCCGCCAGGTTAAAATAGTAGGGCAGTTCAAAATCGACACCGAGTTTCTGTGAGCTGCCAAATTTAGGCAGTAATACGCCACTGCGACGTGCTTCGTTAACTGGAAACGTCACATACGGCAGGTAAAGCACTGGCACATCTTTAATTTTAAATACAGCATTGCGGGCTTCGCCCCAGCCTTCGCCTGCTTCAATATTGATCGAGCTGGCATGGAGTGCCCAGCTATTATCCTGCTCTGGACAGGTAGTAAACAAGGCATCGTTCAGCCGGATGGCATCTGCGCTGGCGATAAGTGCTGTGGCATAACCGCGGCCAGCCTGGTCAATAAACCGGTAGCGGGCATCGTCCAGCCGGGCACTGTTTTGTTGTAAATTAGCGCTAAACATACTGCCGCTTACCTGCAGCGCCTGGTTAAAGTATTCAATACCGCCGTCGGCCTGCATCAGTTGGCTAATACTGCTGTAACGGGCGCTTGGGGCAAGCAGCAAGGTATCTTTGTAGCTTATCTGTACATTACCGTTAAAGCTGGCTTGCTGGTTGTCGCTTAAATCCACCTGATCAGAGGCGATACGCACCGACGGGTCCGCAGGATTGAGCTGCGCTAGAGCCGCCGGACGCTGCAATGGCTGATAACACATTGCTGGCGGGATCTCTGCATAAGCCAGTGTGCTGGTCGTGACAACCGGAAGAAAAAAAACCACAGCTAACCCATGCTTCATGCAGCTACTCTTGCCTTACTTAATTTTAAACAGCGATATGCCTACAGCGGACTGGCTATGATAAATCAATTTTAGAAATCCTGCTAATCCGATATAGTAGCGTCATTAATACTGCCCTCTGGCGCAGGGTGTATGCAGCGACAAGCTTAAGGACAGTAAAGTGTGGGGCAAAATTCTTGGTGCCTTATTCGGTCTGGCACTACTTAAATTACCCGGATTACTGCTTGGTCTTCTGATTGGCCATTGGTTTGACCGAACCTTTAAACAGCAATTTGAGCGCCATGGCGGCTTTTCCGGTTTGTTCAGTGATAATGCCGACGAGCAGAGTTTGTTCCGTTATACCACCTTCGCCACTATGGGGCATATTGCTAAAGCCACGGGTGTGGTGACCAGTGCCCATATTCAACAGGCGACGCAGTTCATGCAGCAACTGGGCCTGACACCACAACAGCAAACCGAAGCACAGGCCGCCTTTCGTGACGGTAAGGCGGTAAATTTTCCGCTACGGCAACAGCTCGGCCAGTTCTATCAAACCTACCGCAGACGTAAAGACGTGTTACAGCTGTTTTTAGAGATACAGCTTAGCACCGCTTGTGTTAATGGCCAGATGACCGATACCCAATACAGCTTATTACAGCAGGTGGCGGGGTATCTTAATTTTAGCCAACTGCAACTGGAGTTGTTACTCCGTGCCTATCAGGCGCAAAATCGTTTCTCGTCTGGCACTGCAAAACAGGCAGCCAGCAGTAGGTTACAAGATGCTTATCAGCTGCTTGGTGTGGCGGAAGATGTCAGTGATGCCGGGCTGAAAAAAGCCTATCGCAAACTTATGGCGCAGCACCATCCGGATAAATTGATGGCGCAAGGCGTGCCTGCGGAAATGCTTGACGTGGCAAAACGCCGCACGCAAGACATACAGGCCGCTTATGAGCTGATTAAACAACAGCGTCCAAAAGTCGCGTCATAGGCCAATACTACTTAGCCAACCAACAATTTCTTTTAGCGCCCACTCTTGTATGTCGGCATGATAGGCAGAGCCGGTCAGCTGACGCTGCCGGTACACCGCTTTTAACGCTTTATTGGCCAGTTGTTGGCGGCGTAACAGCTGCTGCGCTACGCCTGGGTTGTCAAACTGGTGCGCCAACTCCAGTGTAGCCACCTGTTGCTGTGCCAGTGCTTCAGCAATGCTGCGGTTTAATTGAGGGTCACTCAGATAAGCTCCCAGCATCACAAAAGCAACCGGCTCGGCAAGTTCGCCATCGGCCAGCAGCCGGTTAATCACTGCTGCACTGTTGCCCTGGGCGATAATAATAATACTACCGGGCTGCGTTAGCGCCTGCTGTTGCGCCGCTTGTAACCGGCGGAGCATCCGTTGGTGATAATCGGTCTGGCTCTGGTCGACCAGCGGGCTGCTCAATTCCGGCGGTATCATTGCCAGCGTATGCCAGCCATGCAGCGGCAGCTGTTGTCGCAAGTGGTCGATATGTTTGGGGCTGGCTGCATGTTCGCTGGTGTCAGAAATTAAAATGGCGGTGCCTTTGGTGTAGCTGGTCAACGTGTCGCGTTGCAGTACCAAAAAAGTTTCTTGCTGGGCGCTCAGCTGCAGCAGCTCCTCAGCCGGTAGCTGTCGCTGCAAATCCATCAGATTATTTTGTTCGTTGGCCATTGCCGGCAGCATTAGCAGAACTGCAGCCAGCACAACAGCTTGCTTGAAGGACGATGTCATCAAACGCATTCTATACACTTAAGTCGAACACCAATAACAGGGTGTCGGCTTAGCCGGCGAAAACTTTATCCTTTACTGGCTAGCGTGGTGCCCGAGACGACATACTGGCTAAAGGTAAACAACACCTGAGATTTATAATCGAATTTAATGTAACCCGGTTGCTGCTCCAGTAAGGTGACAGTGGCAGCGTCAGGCAAAATAAAGCAAAATTTGGTAGGTTTAAACTCGACCAGGGCCCTTGCCATTTCGCGTAGTTGCGGGTTTTGTGCCAGCCGGGCGGTTTCCGCTTCAGCATTGCAAACATGTGCATTAGCACTTAACGAGACAATAGCAGGCTGTTGTGCCAGAGTGCTGGCCGTATAGCAACACGCTGCAATAGCCAGCAGACGATGATATTTAAGCATAATAAACTCCCACTCCACATTACCGGTATCTGCCTCCTGCGCCAGCGTTGCGGGTAAATTTAACAGACTTGCTGTGATATCATGGCGGCCATCTCAGCACACCAGCAGGGCATGCTAACACAGCTTTTTCGGCTGCGGCACTATAAAAATGCTCGATTATTGACAGCATAAAAAAAGCCGCTGATTTTCAGCGGCTTTTTAACAGGTCTTACCTTAGCGCAGTACTCTTAGCTAAGTACTCTTAGCGAAGTACTGGCTCTTTTACTTTAGCCGTTACTTTAGCCTCAATACGCTGGTTAGCAGCATGAGCTTCGGCAGTGTTACCTTCCACTCGTGGCCGGGTTACGCCAAAGCCAACAGCAGTGATGCGTGAGGCAGCGATATTAAAGTCGTTCTTCAGCATGTCAGCCACAGCATTAGCACGACGCTCAGATAAACGCATGTTATACGCCGGGTTACCGGTGTTAGACGCATGGCCTTCAATTAACACGGTAGACTCCGGGAAACGCTGCATAAAGGCGCCCAGGCTTTCAACATCGGAGCGCTGGCTTTGCGGCACTACGGCTGAGTCGAACGGGAAGCGAACTTCAATGTCGATATCGCCAACAGCGGCCATTTTCTCTTCATACACTGTACAGCCGGTAGCATCTACTTTGTGGTTGGCTGGCGTATCAGCGCAGCGGTCCATGGTGTCTACCACGCCATCGGCATCACTGTCAGCCGGTGCAGCTTGTACCGGTGCCGGCGCGGGAGCTGGTGCAGGGGCTGGCGCCGGTGCTGGTTTGGCTGCGGCTGAACCAAACGCATAAGTCAGGCCCAGTTTAATACCGGCATCGCCGTATGACTCGTCAATACCCTGATAACGGTTCGCTTCAGCAAAGACGCCAAAGTTTTGATTAAAGAAATGTTTGTAACCTACGCCCAGGTTTACTGCTGTAGTGGTTTGTACCGCATCCATCCGGTTTAAACCACCCACTAAGTAGACAGAAGACATAGAAGGTAAATGATACATCGCATTGATACCGATACGATCGCCGTCAGAATCTGAGCCATCTAATTTTGATTTCAGATCCAGTTTGGCAAATTCAGCGCGCAGTGCCCAGTTTTCAGTCAGGTAATAACCCAACTCAACACCGTAACCCCAATCTTTTTCCATGTAGTTCCAGGCTGCTGACTCGGTTTTATCTGTATCGGGCATATAGTATTCGCCAAATACTGAACCAAACACCCGCTCTTTTAAATCAGCGGCGCTAACTGTGTCGGCAAAAGCGGCAGTGCTGAATAACGGAAGTGCGGCAGCAACAGCTAAAAACGTTTTATTAAGTTTCATCCATATCTCCTTAGATTTACCAGACACCTTAATTGCAGATTATTGAATATGCAGATTACTGTGATTAACAAAATACTTTAATAAAAAAGTAGTACAAATTATTTGTTTAACAACATTATGCCACAATGATATACGAGCTAAATGAACGTTAGGTTAATATAAAACTGAGTTTTTATGATTAAAACGGGCAGGGGGCAATAAAACAGCATGCAGTGGAATGTTCAGGATGCAAAAAGCAGAGTTGCTCGGCATGTAGCTGTAATCTTGCTGCCGCTGCTACCGTTTTGCTGTCGGCATAAAACTTATCGCCCAGTATAGGGTGTCCCAACCATTGCAAATGCACGCGTAACTGATGTGAGCGGCCGGTTACCGGCATCAGCTTAAGACGGCTTTCGTTGTCTGAGCGGCTAAGAACCTGATAATGCGTCAGTGAAGGTTTGCCGTGCAGATAACAAACGTGCTGCTTTGGTCGGTTCGGCCAGTCACAAATCAACGGCAAATCTACAGTGCCATAATCTGCCAGTACACGACCGCTTACCCGGGCAATATAGTGCTTTTCGGTGTGGCGCAGCTGAAACTGACGGTTTAAGCTGCGCTGGGCATCTGCGGTTAAGGCCATCACCACGATGCCAGAGGTGGCCATATCCAGCCGATGCACTACCCGAATGCCCGGCCACACCAGACGGGCGCGATATTCCAGGCTGTCTTTGTGCTCGGCAGCTTTACCCGGCACCGTTAATAAACCACTGGGCTTATTAAACACCACCAAGGCGTTATCCTGATACAGAATATCCAGATAAGGCGAGGTGGGTGGTGCATAGTGCAGCATACTCATCAGTCGTGGCTGACCACGATGAGGCGAATAGCATCCAGTTTTAGCCTGGCTTTACTGATATAGTCAGTAAGCTGCTGTTGTTGCACGGCAAGCGCGTTAATTTCGTCCTGTCTGACGCTGGGGTTAAGCTGGCGCAGTGCGGTTAGGCGCTGCTGCTGGGCGCCCAATGTCTGGCTAACTTTAAGCTGTGCGCCGCTTATTACATCGGCCATCTGGCTGCCGGCGATATCGGTGGCCTTGGCGATCAGTGGATGTACCAGTTGTTGCAAGGCGCCAGCCAGTTTACTGCCGGTTTGACGGCCAACCGGTTTCAGTTGCTTGTTAAGCTGCTCGAAGCTGACCTTAGCCGATAAGTTATTGCCGTTTTTATCCAGCAACAAACGCACAGGTGTCGCTGGCAGATAACGCGGTAACTGCAACGCCGGCGGGGCGCTGGCTTCAATAATAAAATTCAGCTCCAGCAAATAACTGCCTACCGGCAGGGCTTTATTGGCCAGCAGCGCCACTGAACTGCTGCCATGTGGTTCGGTGGTGAGAATATCCAGCGTGCCGCGCACCATTGGATGATCCCAGCTTAGCAGCTGAATATCTTCCTCTGCCAGCGCGGTTGCCCGGTCAAAGGTCACCGTGACGCCCTCGTCGCCAAGCCAGGGGTAGCTGCCCTGCATTTGCTCGGATGGCGTCAGAATAATGCTGGTGTCATTGCGGTCATCCTGATTAATGCCCAACAGATCCCAGGCTTTAAACATCAGCATCGGTAGGGCGGTGTCATTATCCTGTGCGGCAATAGCTGCCGAAAGTTGTTTCGCTTGCTCACCGCCGGCCGAGTGAATTTCCAGCAGTTTGTCGCGGCCTTGTTCCAAGCGGGTTTTTAACTGTTGGTTTAATTGTTGGCTGTCGGCGATTAACGCCGCCATTGCCGTTTGGTCGGCGACAGGTTGCGCCAGCAACGGCATTAAGCGGTCTGCAACCTGCTCAAACACACTGCGGCCGGTTTGGCAGGTATGTTCAAAGGCATCCAGCCCTTGTTGATACCAGTCGAGCAGTAGCTGCTGCGCCTGGTTGGCAAAATGCGGCAGATGCAGCTGAATATCAGCACGCTGGCCAATACGGTCGAGACGGCCAATGCGCTGCTCCAGCAGATCCGGGTTTAGCGGCAGATCAAACAACACCAGATGATGGGCGAACTGGAAATTGCGGCCTTCACTGCCAATTTCCGAGCACAATAGCAGCTGCGCGCTGTATTCTTCCTGTGCAAAGTAAGCGGCGGCTTTATCACGCTCGACAATGCTCATGCCCTCATGAAACACGGCGGCGCGGATCCCCTCGCGCTGGCGCACGGCTTCTTCCAGCGCAATGGCAGTGCGGGCGTGGGCGCAAATGAGCAGGAATTTTTCCTGCTTATGCTGTTTCAGCAGACTGATAAGCTGCTCGACTCTGGGGTCAAACTGCCACCAACTGCTGCTGTCGTCTAAGTGTTGCAGCACCTGCTCAGGAAACAGGTTGGCTTGTACCCGCTCAGCTTCAGACAGGTCAGGGTTCAGGCTAAAGTGTACTTTCAGCGCTGTCTGGTATTGCTCGGGCAACGCCAAAGGATACAGGTGAGCTTGCCGCTTGGGGAAACCTTTGATACCGGCGCGGCTGTTGCGGAACAAAATACGGCCGGTGCCATGGCGGTCCAGTAGCTGTGCCAGCAGTTTTTGCCGGGCCTGCTGTTGCTGCTCGGTATCGCCCTGTTGCAACAGGTTAAGCTCAGCGCTGATATCGCTTTCGCGCAGCATCTGCTCAAGTGCGGTTTGCTCGGCAGGCGTTAACGGGCTTTTTGCCAGCAGCGGCGCGGCGACAGCGGCAACCTGCTGGTACTGCTGCTCTTCCTGTAAAAAAGCCTCATAGCTGTGAAACCGTGCCGGGTCTAGCAGTTTTAGCCTGGCAAAGTGGCTTTCATGGCCAAGTTGATCGGGTGTGGCGGTAAGTAAGATTAACCCGGCAGTTTGCTGTGCCAGCGCATCGATGCGCTGATAGGCTGCGCTGGGCGCCTGCTCGCTCCACTGCAGGTGATGTGCTTCGTCTACCACCAGCAAGTCCCACTGGCTGTCACAGGCCAGTTGATGCCAACGTGGCTGGTTTTGCAAAAAGCTTAAGCTGCATAGCACCAGCTGCTCGGTATCAAAGGGGTTAGCAACATCCAGTGCCGATTGCTCGCAGCGCTCCTGATCAAACACCGAAAAACGCAGGTTAAAGCGGCGCAGCATCTCCACCAGCCACTGATGTTGTAGCGCCTCGGGCACTACGATAAGCACCCGGCTGGCCAGGCCGCTAATTAGCTGCTGATGAATAATCAGGCCCGCTTCTATGGTCTTACCCAAGCCGACTTCATCGGCCAGTAACACACGTGGGGCATGGCGCTTAGCCACCTCGTTGGCAATATGCAACTGGTGCGCAATTAAGCTAACGCGGGCGCCGCTTAAGCCCTGTAGTGGGTTTTGCTGTTGCTGATGCAGCTGTTGCCAGGCCTGATAACGCAGAGTAAACCAGTCGAAGCGGTCGATCTGGCCGGCGAATAATCGGTCTTGTGGCTGATTAAAGCTGATGAAATGGTCTAAAAAGGTTTCGCGCAGCTCGGTATAGCTGCCGTCATCCAGCCGTTTACCGCAGTACACCAGGTTATCATGCTGCTGTTTAATGGCCTCAATCAGCAGTTTAAAACCATCCGCACTGGCAACTTCGTCGCCGACATTAAATTTAACCCGGGTGAGTGGCGCATCGGCCTGGGCATACAGGCGGGTTTCGCCACTGGCCGGAAACAATAAGGTTAAATGGCGCCCCTCAATGGCCACCACAGTCCCTAAACCTAAATCGGACTCGGTATCACTTATCCAGCGTTGTCCCAGTGCAAAACTCATCTTATACCCTATCAGCTAAATTGGGGGCGCTATGGTACTAGGAATCCTGCCGCGCTGCATCATCAATTACAGTAAATTCAGCGTCTGGCGCTGTCATCTGATTGCCATCTGCCGGCGGCATGGTGGGAGTGGCGTGTTGTGTTTGCCGCTAAAAGCTCAGGCAAAACAGCGCTATTGCACTATGCTTAGTTTATGGCACAGGTAACCGGCCTGGCCAGGCGAAGAGGAGAGCCGTATGGCGCGAAGGAAATCCAAAGAAAAAAAAATCTACGTTCTCGATACCAACATTCTGCTACACGAACCTTTTGCCTTTTTAAACTTCCAGGAACACGACGTGGTAATACCGATGACGGTACTGGAAGAGCTGGACCACATTAAAGACCGCAACAAAGACGTCAGCCGTGATGCCAGAGTGGCCATTCGGGCATTGGAAGACGTACTAAAAGACGCCTCACCCGATCAGATGCTGCAAGGCGTGGCCTTGCCACGCTCAGGCGAGCAGAAGCCGGGTGGTCATTTATTTATTATTAATGATCATCACATTACCGATGAAATTCCTGGCTTGCCTGGCGGCGAAAACGACCACTTGATCATTAACACAGCATTGTATTTACAGCGGGAAAAAAGCCCGCTGAAAGTGATTTTGGTCACTAAAGATATCAACATGCGACTGAAAGCCAAGGGCGCCGGCTTAAAGCTGGTCGAAGATTACCGCACCGACCAGCTCATTGACGATGTGCGCTTTTTATACAAAGGCTATTACAAGTTTCCCGGTGACTTCTGGAGCCAGGTCGGCGAATGCCGCAGTGAAAACGAAGGCCGTGAAACTTATCATTATGTTAACCGCAGTGTGCTACCCAATGCCTACATTAACGAATACCTGATAGACGAAGTGGAAGGCTTTGCCGGCAAAGTGACCGCCATAACCGACAAAGAGATCCGTATTCTGGATTTTGGCTACGAGCGCCTGATGCACCGTCATGCCTGGGGTATTCATCCGAAAAATATTTATCAGGCGATGGCGATGCAGGCGCTGCTGGACCCGCACATGGATTTGGTGATCCTGACCGGGCCGGCGGGTTGCGGTAAGACGCTGATCGCATTAGCGGCCGCCTTAGAGTTGGTGATTGAAAAAGGCATGTACGACAAAGTCATCGTTACCCGCAACACACCGGAAATTGCGGAGTCAATTGGCTTTTTACCCGGTACCGAAGAGGAAAAAATGGCGCCCTGGCTGGCGGCGATTACCGACTCGCTGGAAGTGCTGCATAAAACCGACGAGCACCCGCATGCCAGCGTGAATTACATTATGGAAAAAGCCAATATTCAGTTTAAATCGGTGAACTTTATGCGTGGGCGAAGCATTCAAAATGCCATAGTTATTTTGGATGAATGTCAGAACCTGAGTGCTGCTCAGCTAAAAACCATTATTACCCGCTGCGGTGAAGGCACTAAGCTAATTTGCTCGGGCAATTTATCGCAAATCGACAGCAACTATCTGACGGCTGTCACCTCGGGGTTAACCTACATCGTTGAGCGCTTTAAAAACTTTGAGGGCAGTACCACCATTAATCTCAATGGCGTGGTGCGCAGCCGGTTGGCCTCTTTTGCTGAGGCTAACTTGTAAAGCACAGTGCAAAGCCTGGTTGATTAATTTAACCAATCAGCTAGGCTTTGCCTGCAAAACAGCAGGTTGTGCTAAAGCAAAAGGAGTTGCATGAAAAACCCTGTCTATTATGAATACCGCCGTAGCGGCCAACTTGGCCTGATTGCCATAGTGCTGCTGGCTACTCTGGGTGCCACTTTGCACTATTTTCGTAGTGTCGAGCAGCGCGTTAGCCAGACCACCGCGCATTTGCAGGCGCTTAGCCAGCAACTGGATGCTGAATTTGCCCCTGTGCTGGCCTTTAGCCAGGCCATGCGCCGCGCTGCTCTGAGCAAGTTAACATTACCGCCGTTAGCCACTGGCCCTGAGCCGTTAGCGCTGCTACAGCTGGCAGACGGTACTGTGCACGACAGCAGCACCTTTACGGATGGCCAAATACAAGCCGAGCTGCAGATGCTCGGTCAGCTTAAGCCCTATTTTGAGCTGGCAGAGCAAACTCAGCCGCACCTGCTGGCGATTTATTATTTTTCCGAGCACGGTTTTGTCTACCACGGGCAGGCAAAGTGGTCAGATTATGTCAGTGACCAGCTCGTCAGCTGGCAGCGCAATAATGCGGCAGAGCCCTCCTATGAGCGGGAGCAGATTTTTTACGCTGAGTTTATTAGCGGCCAGGCCGCGCTGAGTCTGCCGCTGTATCAGTCAGATAAAAAGCTCGGGCGACTGGTGTTTGCCCTCAAGTTACAGCCGCTGCTAGAGCCGCTGTATCAGCAATATGCTGATACCGAGTTTATGTTACTGGATCAGTCCGGTGAGCTTATCAGCAGCTCCGTGGCCAGCCGGCTGCAAAGTGTTAACCAGCATATGCTGCAAATTCAGCGGCTGCGTACTATGCCCTGGTCGTTAGGTGTGTTGGAGCACAAAACCAGCCTGTTTGCCGCTGGGCTGGCTGATTTTGTCTGGCACTGGCTAAGTTATACCTTGCTACTGGGCTGTCTGTTGCTGGCGCTACAGTACCGTTACCGGCGACGCACCCTGTCGGCAGTGAACCGCTTGTTAGTGCACATAGACCGCATAAGCAAAGGCCAGACTCAAGGGGTGCGGCATGTACCCGATGGCTGGACAGAAGTATTTGATAAAGTAGCCAGCCTGCCAGCAGCAGATAAACCCGCAGACTAACCGCTACAGCAAACGGTAGGCAAACTGACCATTTTGGGTGTAAATACGGTACTGCGGGCTGATTTCGCCCGGGGGCAGTAAGGCCGGCCCGGTTGGGTCCAGCAACAAATAATCACGCCCGTCTATGGTCACGGCGTCATCACTGCTTTGTACTGGCAACTGCAGTGCCAACATCGCATGCTGTGGCAGATAAATCATCGCCAGTTTTACATCCGGCAGCAGCATGCGCACCAAGGCGGCTAGCAATACCGCTTTGCTGTCACAATCGCCACGGTTTTCTTGTAACAGCTTTAGCGGCGGGCTAAAACTGCTGCCAGCAGACTCGGCGCGGTCGGATAAATCCTGATAGGGAATTTGCTGCAGCCAATGGCTGATATAGGCAACCGATTGCCGGCTGGGCAGGTTCATCAGTTTTTGGTGCAGGGCATTGGCGACCGGCAACAAGGCACTGAGGCTGTCCTGCATCAGGCGCTGATGATCGGGAATAATCACCTGTTCGCCCAGTGGCAACGTTATCGCGTAGTAGTAATGTTGCTGCAGATAGTGTTGCTGTTGTGTTTGCAGTAGCTGCGACAGCTCAGTTTCCAGCTTAGCGCTCAGCTCTGCCGGGGCCTGCAGGCGGTAGCGCAGGCTGTCGCTGCCGGGCAAGCGTTGCAAGCGGGCGCCAGGGTATTGCGCCACATAAGCTCTGGCATCGCGCCATAAGTACTGCTGTAACAGCGCCGGTTTTAATGCACGAAACTGACGAAAATGGTTACTTAGGCTCTGGTTGTCCAGGCTGAAGCTCAGCTGCTGCGGCTCAGCATTTACCTGAAACTGATAATTAAACTGCAACTGCTCGGCGTCACGCTTCAGTTGCAGTTTTAGTGGGGTGGCTGCCAGCGGCAGCGCAATACAACACAACGTCAGTAACAGCTTTCTTATCAAGCCCGTAATACCCGGTAATGGCGCCAACCTGCTACTAAGCATAATGCCAGCAGGCTGAAGATGCCAGCACTACCACCAGACACCGCTACAGTGGTACTGGTTTGCACCCGGCTGTCACGGTTAATATCTTCCATCGCCAGCAGATCCAGATTGGCATCATCAAAGCCTGATACCTCCGCCAGCAGGTAACCGGTGTTGGCGTCAAACAGCCTTACGGTCAATAAGTATTCGTCGGCAGCGAACTGGCTTTGCAGTACGGTATCTATGGCCAGCCAGTCATCCGGGCTTTGCCGGTAAAGCTCAAACACACTGCTGGTATAAAAAATGCGCTCATCGCCATAGCTTGGCAGCAGGCTAAATTCAGCAAATACCGCCTGATAAGGCTCGCTGGTATCGGCGTCCAGCTCCACTTCCAGCCGGTGATAGTAGCCATTGGCATTGCGATCGCCACTTAAATACAAGTCGACACTATAAAACCAGACATGGCTCTGGTAACTCTGTGTGGTTACTGTGGCGTCTTTATTATGCTTTAAACTGACCGGCTTATCAGTGCGCCGCTCTGTGG
Organism: Pseudomonadota bacterium; assembly: GCA_040752955.1. Lineage (GTDB taxonomy): Bacteria > Pseudomonadota > Gammaproteobacteria > Enterobacterales > Alteromonadaceae > Alishewanella. The sequence goes on along the minus strand of JBFMHG010000001.1, from coordinate 612,615 downwards.
TCAGGCTGGAGAGTTCGCTGCTTGCGGCCTGGCCAGGCCAGCACAGCCAAAGTGCAGTTAACAGTAACAGGCTGAAATTTTTCATAACGGTATCTCCGGTTGCTTTGATACCATTACAGACTGGCGCGATGAATTTTGGCTGAACTTTAACGTAAAGGAAGTGTAAAGCAATGAAACTGGTGCGAACCCTGGTGGCAGAGCAAAGCATTACGGCAATCGATTTGTTGAGTCAGGGCGTGCCAGAGCTGTCTAAAGGCCGGCTAAAAGACGCTATGGCCAAGGGTGCCGTGTTGCTGGCCGGTAAAGTACAAAAGCGGCTGCGCCGGGCACAAACCTTGTTGCAAAGCGGACAGCAGCTAAGCCTGCACTATGATGATGAGCTGTTAAGCCGCAGCTGTGCCCCGGCACAGCTTATCAGCGATCAACAGCATTACAGCGTCTGGTTTAAGCCGGCAGGGATGTTGTCACAGGGCAATGAATGGGGCGATCATTTGTCGTTGCTGCGCGTCGTCGAGCAACATTTTGCCGCCAAACGGCCGGTATTTTTACTGCACCGGCTGGATCGCGAAGCCAGTGGCCTGATGCTGCTGGCACACAGCAAAACGATGGCAGCAGCGTTTAGCAAACTGATTGCCAACAGGCAAATAGATAAACACTATCTTATTCGGGTAAAAGGCCAGTTGTCGTCTGCGTTACTGCAACGGGGCGAGCTGAGCCAACCGCTGGACGACAAGCCTTGCCGTACCGAATTTAACTTGCGCCGCTTTGATGCCGACACTATGCAAAGCTGGTTAGACATTAAACTGATCAGTGGTCGCAAGCATCAGATCCGCCGCCACTTTGCCCTGGGTGGCCACCCGGTAATGGGCGATCCGCAGTATGGTAGCAACAACAAAGATAGCAGTGGGCTGGCGCTACAGGCGGTTAGCCTGAGTTTTCGCTGCCCAAAAACCGGCAAGGCGATGCAGTTTAGCCTGCCCGCAGAACTTTTGCTGGCCGGCGCTGAGTGCTAATGCAAGTTGTCGGCTAAGGTTGGTTCCAGGCTGGTTTCATTGCAATACAGCTGCAATTGGCCCAGCCTAAAGGCATTAAGTAAGTCTTGCCGCACTAGGCTGCTGGCCCATTCGCAGGCCGGGGTTTGGCTGCTGCTTATGCGGGCCAGCCAAAGCCCCCGCTCGGCCGGCTGCTTTTGACATAGCGCTAAGGTTAACCAGAAGGCTTCAGGCAGGCTTTGTAGCTGTGTCAGTTGCCAAGGGCTGCTGAAAAGCTGCGGCAGCGGCAGTTGCAGGCTAAGCAGTGTGGTAGCTTCTTTCGCACCTGGCAGCTGTTGCTGCAATTGCCGGGCAAGTTTCAGCTGTAGCGCTGTGACATCTGTCTGCCGCTGATCAAGTGCCAGCCACAGTACGTCCTGATCCAGACACCAAGCCAGCACTGCCGTTGCCCCTTGTTCTGGTATCAGCCTTTGCAGTACCTGGGTGATGCGCTGCTGACCAAAGCGCAGTTTTAGCTGCTGGCTCTGCTGTGGGCTGAACGCCAGAATATGGCTGATGTTGTGCTCTTTGTGCTGCAATTGCTGGCAAAAGTTACGCCAATCCCGTAACTGGCTGTCTGCCGGCGGCATGGCTTTTGCGCTGCGCCGACGTGACCAGAGCAACAGTAGTAATAACGCCAGCGCTAACCCTGAGACTGCCGACAGCAACAGGCTGATATTTCGCCGCTGCTCTGATAGCTGAAGCTGTTGCTGGCGCAGTTCTGCCTGCCACTGACTGGCGATTGCTGCTTGCTCCAGCCCCTGATTAATTAAGTCCAGTTGCACGATATTCTGTTCGTCCAGTTGCGCCAGGCGCAAACTGCCGGCCTGCTGCAAACTGGTATAAGCGCCTTGCCAGTCGTTCTGTAATGCGGCCAGACGGGCAGTCAGCTCAAAAAAGCGCAGCTGCAGGTAGACTGCCGCTTGGGGCATATCGGCGGCCAGGTGCTGCAGCAGATTAGCGGTTTGTGCATACTCGGCCGTTTGCAGGTGCAGCTCGGCCTGTGCCAGCAGGGTTTCCTGCAGGTAAGTTTGCACATTTTGCTGGCTAAACAGTTGCCGGGCAGTGTCAAAGTGTTGCCGTGCCAGTTCCGGCTGTTGTTGCAGCACAGCAAGCCTTCCCAGCCCTAAGGTGGCTATACCCACCCGCAGCGGGTCGTCCAGCTGTTTTGCCAGCGTCAGTGCTTCAGTAAGATACTGTGCTGCTTCACCGGCGGTATCGGCGTGTTCTAAATAAGTTTCACCTATATAAATCAACGTGTAAGCATAACTGGCGTCGCGTTGTAACTGTTTATAGCGTTGTTTTGCCTGTTGCAGATGGTGTAATGCCTGACGGTGATCTTCTATTTTGCGATATGCCATACCTAAACGCAGGTGAATCGAAGCCAGCGCATCGTCGTCCTGTAAACTGCTGGCCAGGGTAAGCGCCTGATTAAAGTGTTGATAGGCCTCACCGAAGGCATTGTTTTGCAGGGTTAGGCGGCCCAGCGTAATACGCGCTTTGAGCTCAGCCTCGGCATTTTGCAGTTGTATGGCCAATTCCAGACTACGCCGGGCGTAAGGAATGGCCTTAGGAATATTGCCCAGTTGGTTATACGCTTGGGCGAAGCTTTGCAGTACATCACTGTATAGTGACAGACTGTCGGCATCTTCACGCTGGTACAGTAACACCTCGGCTTGTTCCAGCATGGTAATGGCCATCATGGTATCGCGGTACAAAATGCCGTACATCTGCGCCTTGAGTAACAAGGCATAGGCTTTAAGGTAGGGCGTGGCGGCACTGTCCAGCACTTTGTTCACGGCGTCCATGGCGCCGGCTTTGTTACGCAGCCGCAGCTGCGCTTCAGCCAGCACCAGATAGTCACTGCTATTAAGGGTGTTGTCAGGTAAAGCCTGTAACTGCGTGATCACCTGCTCCGGCTGGCTGCTGGCCTGTAGCAGGCGTTGCTGCAAGGTGTCGCTGGCGTTACTGTAGCCGCTGCCAAATAGCAAACCGATAAAAAGGAGTAGACGCATTGTCTTGTTTATTATCATTTTTTTCGCCAGTGTAGCGCTAAATTAGTGCTGCGGCCACATTATTGCTGCAGCCATAGTGCATTACGCAGCTTGCCACCAGCAAAGGCCTGCACATTAGCCACCAGCTGTTGTACCATCCGCTGACGTGCCTCGGCGCTGGCCCAGGCCATGTGCGGTGTAATAATCAGTTGGGGCAAGTCTGCCATGATAAGCGGATGCGTTGGCGGTGGGGGCTCTTCTGTCAGCACATCCAGTGCTGCCCCAGCCAGCGTGCCTCGCTGTAACGCCTGCAGCAGGGCAGCTTCGTCGATAAGGCCGCCACGGGCAGTGTTAATCAGCAGTGCGCCAGGCTTCATTGCCGCGAAGGCAGCTTGGTTAAACAGTCGCTCGGTGTCTTGGGTTAACGGACAGTGCAAGGACACCACATCTGCCTGTGCCAAGGCGGTAAAAAATGGCAGCCGGCCGGCACGGCAAACACGGGCGTTTGGTTGCTCAGATAACAACACTTGCATACCAAAGGCTTCGGCCAGACGCGCAGTGGCCTGTCCCAGTGCACCATAACCGACAATCAGCATGGTTTTTCCGGCCAGTTCAGTTACCGGGTAGTCCAGCAAACAAAAATGCGGGCTTTGGCTCCAGCGCCCGGCCCGCACGGCATCCTGGTATTGCCGTACCTTATTGGTTAGCTGCAGCAGCAGGGCAAACACCTGTTGCGGCACAGCCGTGTCGGCATAGCCACGCACGTTACACACGGCGATGCCGTGCTGTTGTGCGGCCGGCAGGTCGATATTATTTGCGCCGGTAGCAGCCAGGCATATCAGCTTCAACCTTGGCAGATTGGCCAGCGTAGTGGCATCCAGCACCACCTTATTCACAATAGCAATATCGGCGTGCTGTAAGCGGTTTAACACCTGCACTGGTGCCGTGCTGTCATAGCAGGTTAGCGCGATATTGTCTGCCTGCAGCGGGCTAAGATCGGCATCTCCCATAGAAGCCGCATCAAGAAAGACAGTTTGGTACATGGTTGGCCCTGCAATTACGTTGTGCCGCGTTATAGCAGCGCTTTGGCGCGGCGTAAAGCCATAACCGCCGCTATTATGCTAAAGTCGCAGGCCTGAACCTGATCACAGCATTTTTCGGAGAGCAGCAGATGTTTGCGCCGCGTTTTCAGCCTGTTTTATTTGCTTTTATTATGTCTGGCTTTATGGCGTTTTTAATGTCAGGCATTTTAACCTTTATTAACCTGGGCTGGTTTGCTGAGTTTTTCAGCGCCTGGCTTAAGGCGTATCTGTATGCTCATGCCTGTGCTTTTCCTTTGGTGTTTATCTTCGCGCCGCTCAGCCGTAAACTGGCGGCTAAATTAACGGGTCAGGGTTAGCGATAGCTGATGTCTTTATACATCGGCGCTAACAGGGCCAGCAGCTGATTTTGTGCGCTGATACTGATGTTCTGTTGCTGCATTACCTTGATAAGTCCTTCGACTAAGGCATCGTAATCGGCCAGGCTGATGTTAAAACCTGTGTGGCTTTGCTGCATAGTGCCACCGCTATACACACAAGGGCCGCCACTTAACTCACACAACTGCTCGGCTAACAGCCGGCGAAAACGTGCAATGTCGGTGTCAGCAAAATGGTGCACTATGCGTTGGTCATGTTCAATTTCATGCAATAGGCCGTCGGTAATCGCAGCGATGCCTGCTTCACCGCCCAGCTGCTGATATAAGCTCGGCCGGTTTGGCTGGCTGCAGCCGCCCAGTAGCAACAGGCTTAACAGTATTGTCGTGGTGGCGAAAAACTGGGTCATTACCAGGCTCCTTCAAGCGAAACATAATAGCCTTGCTGGCGATCAAAACCGGCAATACTGCCAAGATCAGCGTAACCGGCCACGACTGACAGGTGTTTGTTAACAAACCAGGCAGCAAAAACATCGCGCCAGTGTTGCTCGTTGGCAAATGCCAGTCGGTTAGGCTTTTGTTTAAATTCGACACCTAATGCCAGGTTGTAATTTAGCAGCAGTACAGCAGAGCCCTCGGCAACCAGTTGGAAGTTGTTATCGGTGGCGGTACCAAAGCCCAGTAAACCGGTTTGGTGGGCTTTGGTGGCGCGCAGTGTAGCGTTTAACAAAAGGTTACGGCCGAAAACCTGGTCAAACAGCACTTTGGTGGCTGCCAGGTACAGGTCCACGCCATTGTCATCGCGGGCACCCACGGCCTGCGGCAGGGCAAAGTCGCGGTTTTTCTTGTACTGCAGGCCCAGGCTCAGTTGCGGCAGGGCGGTGTATAACAACTCACCGGCAAAGTGATACTTCACGCCAAAAATATCCTGGCGCAGCTCGCCGCCCAGCGTATCCAGTTTGAAGCCTTGCCGGGCGAAAGACCACTCCCATTGGTTGTTATAACTGACACTGGCACCCTGCACATTCAGGGTGAAATCGTCCACCCCGACTACGGTAGCAAAAGCTGTGGCGGCCCATTCGCCACTGCTGGCATAGCCGTTGGTTACTGCCCAGGGCACGATGCCGCCGCCGGCACTGCCTTCAATCGATGTGGCACCGCCGGTGGCGATAATTTTACTGCCAGCCAGCGCTGTAACCGGGCTGCACAGTGCCAGCAGCAACGCCAATTGGCGTGTTAACCTGTACGTCATGAGGATGTCTCTCCGTTAAACCAACGTGCGGAGCTCTGGTTAAATTCGTGTTGCCATGCAAAAAAAGCCTCGCTGCTGAGTGGCTTGGCAAAATAATAGCCTTGCACCGTATCGCAGCCGCATTGCCTCAGTGTATTCAGGCCACTGTGCTGCTCCAGCCCTTCGGCGGTCACTTTAAATCCCAGGCTGTGTGCCAGCTGGGTAGTGGCACTGACAATCAGCGCGTCATTACTGTTATTGGCGATATCCTTAACAAAGGCGCGATCAATTTTAACCTCGTGCACTGGCAGCTGTTTTAAGTACGCCAGCGATGATTGCCCGGTGCCAAAATCGTCAATCGCCAGGTTGATCCCCTGTTGGCGCAGGGCGGTCAGTTGTTGCACGACGGTGTCGGTATCTTGCATAATGGCGCTCTCGGTGACTTCCAGGGCCAGGGTGGCGGCGCTAAGCTGATATTGCGTCAGTAAAGCTGCAATTTGGTTGCACAGCGACGACTCCAGTAAATCCTGTACCGACAAATTCACCGCCACCTGCATCTGCAGGCCCTGTTGTTGCCATAGCGCCAGCTGTTTACACACTTGTTGCAGCATCCATTGGGTAACCAGGCTAATGCTACCGGCGTGCTCTGCCAGGCCGATAAACTGATCAGGTGGCACAAAGCCCAAGCTGGGGTGTTGCCAGCGGATCAGCGCTTCGCAGCTGTTGGATTGTTGCTGCTTCAGATCCACCTTGGGTTGGTACACCACATAAAACTGACCATTTTGCAGCGCGTCGGGTAAATCGCGGATCAGTTGCAGCTCGCGCTGATGACTTTCATCCTGCCCCTGCACATAGGTGGCGATGCGCTGGGGCGCGTGGCGGGCATGCTCTAGGGCGATATCGGTGCGGCGCAGTGCATCGCTTAAGCACTCGCCACCGGCAAAAAAATGATATAAACCGGCACACAGTTTCAGGTTAATTAATGACTGCTCCAGCGGATAATTCTCGCTAAGTAGTAACAACTTGGCTTGCACCTGCGCTGGTGTTAACAGGCCGGCATACACCAGTAAAAACTCATCACCGCCCAGCCGTGCCAGTAATAACGGTTTTGGCAATACTGTCATTAAGCGCCGTGCCAGCTGTACCAGTAACTTATCGGCATTGGCAAAGCCGAGAATATCATTCAGGTGCTTAAAGTGGCGGATATTCAGCTGCAGCAGGCTACCGTCCTGCTCTGCCAGAATAGCGGGCAACAGACGATCCACTGCGGCTCTGTTGTATAGGCCGGTTAGCCCGTCGTGCTCGGCGTTAAACAGCAGTTGCTGTTCGCGCTGCAAAATATCCCGTTGCATGGTATGCAGGGTGCGGCCCAAAAGGCCAATTTCGTCATTGCCTGCCGTTGGCGCAGGCTCGACACTGCCCTGGCCAATACGGCGGGCAAACTGGCTTAGTGCGTCAAGTGGCCGGGTAATGCTGCGGGCGAACACAAAGGCGACCAACAGCGCCAATGCCAGCGCCGCGCCAAAAATCAGTAGCAACTGATGGCGAAACGCCTGGTAATTGCTTAGCCAGCGCTGATTAGATAAATGCTGCACCGCCCACAGCTGTTGTTGCTGATCCAGTGCGCTGGCCACCGACAAAAATTCCTGATCGCGCTCCTGTTGCAGGTTGCCACCTTGCTGTAATAGCTGTGGTAACAGTGGGGTCAATCCTTGTTGCTGTGAGGCTGTCAACGTTGAGCTTTGTAAAACCAGCGAGTCTGATTGACGGATGACAAAACTGATATCCAGATCGGTAATGGCTTTAATGTTAGCTGCCAGTGGTTTATCCAGTAAAAATCCCATACCGGCCCAGGCGATCAGGTTTGGTGCCCGTACCGGCGTCAATACTAGCTGATAAGGTTTGCCATGCAGGCTAAGAATGTCTGCTACACTGGTGTTAGCACCAGTGGTTTGTGCAAACAGCGGTTTAATATCAGCAGGTTGCAGCTGAGTGTCTGAGCTTACCAGCAAGTCACCGCTGGGTGATAACAACAGCATCAGGTCAGCATTAATGCGACTACCGTGGTTTTGCAGTACCGAGGCAATGGTGTCCTGCTCGGCAGTGGCCACAGCACGACGAAAGGCAAAGTCGGTGGCCAGTAAGCCAACACTGTCGCTAAGCTGGCTGGCACGGATCTGCAGCGCCTGTCGCAGTACTTTACTGGCGACATTTAACATATCGTGCGCCTGGCTCAGGCTGTCACGCTTCATGCTGTTTAAGGTTGCCAGCGCTGTGGCCAGTGCGAACAAGCTTAACAGCAACACCAGGATGGCAATTAACTTGCTGCGCAGCGAGCGAAACAGCATAGGCTATTGGCCAAAGCCGCGTTTGGGCGCAGCCGGTTTGGTTTTATTCTGTACCGCCAGTGTGAGTTGCAATTGCTGGTGGCCGGATAGCGTAAGCTGTTGCTCAGCAGCAGGCGCCTGTTGCCAGGGGTGCCATAACCTTAGTTGATAATCGCCCGGTGCTAAGTCGGTAAAGCGCAATTCGCCCTGGCTATCGCTGACTGCCAGCAAGGGGCTGTCGCCAACGTAAATATAGGCCTGCATGTAGTCGTGGATATTACAGCCCAGCGCGACTATGCCGGCTTTATCAAAGACCACCGGTTGCTCTGGTTTGCCGGAGTACAGCTCAATTTCAAAGGTTTTAGCCGGCGAAAATGAGTAAACATGGTGGCGGGTTTTATCCAGGTTAGGAAAATCGACCGCGCTGCCGCGCACCACAGCGCTGACAAAAGGCTGGAACATCAGCCCCTGCTGGGCCACGCTGGCTGGCCTAGCGTTGGGTAACGCCGCGCCAGCGGGTGCTATCAGCTCAACCACGGCATCTGCCAGCGGTTGGTTGTGCTGGTTAACCAGCGTGATATTCAGCGTATCGGCGGCTAGCCGCGGGCTAAAACCGCATAGTATGATCAGCAGTGAAAATAGCAAGGCGTACAACTGTGTCATATTCGGCACCACGCAAGTTAATTTGATTAACAATAGCAATAAGGCTGCGGCGGCTCAAACGTTATCTGTCGCATTGCCGGGTAAATCTTAAGGTGCAGCAAGATGATGAAACAGGCAATACGCTTTACCCTAACGTTAGGATTACTGCTGTGTGCCAGCCTGCCACTTAATACTCTGGCAGAGGATATTTGTCAGCAAGCCAGAGCGCAGCAGCGGCCTTGTGTTGCGCTGGTGCTGGGGGGCGGTGGCGCCCGCGGTGGCGCTCATTTGGGCGTGATAGAGCAGCTTGAACGTCAGCAGATCCCGATTGATCTGGTGGTGGGCACCAGCATTGGTGCCTTTATTGGTGGCTTGTATGCAAGTGGCCACAGTGCAGCTGAAATTTCCCAGCGTTTACAGCAAACGCCCTGGGCTGCCGGCTTTCGTGACCGGGTGTACCGCGATGAAATGCCGCTTAGGCAAAAAGAAAAATCTGACGATTTTCCGATTAACCTGGATGTTGGCGTGTCAGCCGACGGTGTGCGTTTACCCAAAGGTATTTTAAGTGGCCAGTCGCTGGCCGAAATTCTGCACGCTACCTTCGGCGCATACGCTAACCTGAGCCATTTTAACCAACTGCCGGTGCCATTTCGGGCGGTAGCGACCGACTTGTTAACCCAACAGGAAGTGGTGCTCGCCGATGGCAGCCTGGTGCAGGCGGTACAGGCCTCGATGAGCATTCCCGGTGTGGTGCGGCCGCTGGAAATAAATGGCAAGTTACTGGTGGACGGTGGCGTGGTGAATAACCTGCCGATTAGCGTAGCCCGTCAGTTGGGGGTAGACCGCATCATCGCTGTCAGCATCGACTCACCGCTGCTGCGCCGTGAGCAGATTGAATCAGCCTTTAGCATTACCGAGCAGTTAACCAGCTTTTTAGTGCGTGCCGGTGTGCAGCAGCAGCTGCAGTTGCTGACCGAGCAAGATTTGTTGCTGCAACCTGATCTGGTCGATATCAGCACGTTGGACTTTGCCAATATCGACAAAGCCATTGTATCGGGCCGGCAAAGTGCCATCCGCTTTGTGCAGGCGCTGGCCGGTTTTAGCCAGAGCCAAAAAATTTATACCGACTGGTTCAGCCGCTTTAGCAACAGCAGCACGGGCTCGATACGGCTGGATAAAGTCGAGCTGGACAACCGCTCAGCGCTGGACGACGACCTGTTGTTAGCGCGGCTGCAGCTAACCGCCGGCGATGATTACACAGAGCGCAGTATTCGCCGTGGTTTACGCCAGATGTATGGTCTGGACACCTTTGAACGTATTACCCAGCAGCTGAATATTGATCAGCAGGGGCAGGCTGTGCTGCAGGTTAAAGCGGAAGAGAAAAGCTGGGGGCCGGGCTACCTGAATTTTCGGCTGATGTTTGAAGATGACTTTCGTAACACCAGCCAGTATCAGCTGGCCGCGGCGTATAGCCGCACTAACCTGTCGCCCTGGGGCGCCGAATGGCACTCTGAGCTGGCGCTGGGCAGCGATAAATATCTGGCCAGCGAGCTGTACTGGCCGCTGGCAGGTTCTGGTTTGTATCTACAGGGCGATTACCGCTACCGCCGTGACAGTCAGCCGCTGCAGGATAATACCCAATTGGCGGCCGGCGAGCTGAAAAACCAGGAACATGAACTGCAGTTAAGTCACGGCTGGAATATTTCTGATCATGCCCGGCTGCAACTGGGCTGGGCCTGGCGAGATGGTCGTTATCTGTTACCCAGTGTGTACGCTGCACAGTTACAGCAAAGCGAGATAGATTACCTGCGCCGTGGTCCTATTGCTGAATTTATCTGGGATACGCTGAACAGCCGTAGTTTCCCCACCCGCGGTATCCGGCTGGCCAGCAGTTATGCCTGGCTGACAGATTCGGCGCTGGGCCAGCGGGTAGACAGCCGTAGCAGCCGCACTGAGCTTCTGGCCGCCAAAAGCTGGCAGGATCATACGCTGCGGACCCGCTGGCGCTTTGACCGTTACAGCTCGGACAGTGACAGCGCTTTTGCGCTGGAGCAATTTAGCCTGGGCGGCTTATTAAACCTGTCGGGTTATCCGGCCGATTCACTGTTTGGCAGCCAAATTCAGTTTGGCAGCCTGGCCTATTTGTACCGGCTGAACGAGCAGAAAATCGCTTTTATTAATGCGCCTTTATATTTGGGCACCTCACTGGAGCGGGGGCGGGTACGTAAAGATGTGTTTGGTGCCTCGGGTGGCAACGACGCCACCCACTGGCTGTGGGCCGGCAGTGTGTTTCTCGGCTGGGATACGCCACTGGGGCCGCTGTATTTTGGCCTGGGTATGGCTGAGCTGGATGACAGTGGCTACAGCGATGCAGTGTATTTATCTTTTGGTAAAAATTATTAATTACATATTTGCTCACACTTTGGCGTTGGCTGATGGTGGCACAGCGATGATAAGCTAACGAAAGGTTAATCAGCAGGAAGCAAGTATGCAGTTAATTGTAACCGCCATTGGTAAGGCCTACGCCAACGTGCGGGCAGTAGATAAAGTCAGTTTTCAGATTAACAGCGGCGATATTTTTGCCTTACTTGGGCCAAACGGCGCCGGTAAATCATCGATTATCCGCATGCTGGTTGGCATGACCAAGCCCGACAGTGGCAGCATTCTGGTCAGTTATCAGGACCAGCACTTTGACCATGTGCCGCGGCGGTTATTGGGTTATCTGCCGGAAGACCGTGGTTTGTACCCCGACAAAAGTATTGAGAAAAACCTGCTGTATCTGGCGCAATTGCATGGCTTAAGTAAAAGCCAGGCGCTGAGTGAAATGGCGGTTTGGCTGGACGTGTTTGACCTGACTGAGCGGCGCCACGACGAGCTAAAACAACTGTCTAAAGGTAACCAGCAAAAAGTGCAGCTGATTGCTGCTGTGCTGCATAAGCCGGCTTTGGTCATTCTGGACGAGCCGTTCTCGGGGCTGGATCCTATCAATCAGGAAAAAGTGGTGCAATTTTTACGCGAACTTAAAGCCCGTGGCATGACCGTTATTCTGAGCGCGCACCAAATGGCGATGGTTGAAAAGCTGGCTGACCATATGCTGCTAATGGCACAGGGCCGCGTTGTACTGGCCGGCACGCTGGAGCAAATTCGTGCGCAAAGCCAAAACCAGCGCCAGTTAAAAGTGGCGTTTAGTCAGCCGGTAAGCGCTGCGCAGTTAGAAGCCTTAAGCAGCATCAGTAGTGCAGACAGCGTGTCGCAGCAGCACTGGTTGTTAAGCCTCAGCGAGCCGCACAGTGTCAGTCAGTGCCTGCAACAACTATTAGCACTTGGCGAGCTGACGCAGGTAGAAATGCAAACTGCCGACCTGCACCAGCTGTATTTAACGGCGATGGCTAAACATCAACCAAAACCGGAGGCCACGGCATGATTTCACGTCAAAGTTTAATTGTCGCACGCTGGGAGTTTTTGCGCTTTTTTAAGTGGAAGCAGCAGCTTGTTTCATATTTATTAATGCTCGGCGTAATGGCTGCAGTGGCTTTATGGAGCTTCTTTACCGATGAAAGCCGCCAGCAATACCGCATTGCGGTGCCAGCCGGCTTTGCTATCGACAACACGGAACAATTCCAGTTTCAGCGGCCCAGTATCAGCCTGGAGGCGCAATTGGCGCAGCTGCAAAGCGATGAGTCCTGGCATGCAGTGTTAACCAGCAGCGAGAATGGCCTTGTTATTCATACCCAGAGCGGCAAAAAATGGCTTAGCCAGTTGGAGCAGGTGTTGCAGCAGCATTACCGTAAACAAGCCGCAGTCGGCATGGGCTTAACCGATGAGCAGCTGGCGCAGCTGGAGCAGCCGGTGGCCATTGATACGCAGTACCTGGATCAGTCTTACAAGGGCAAAGACAGGCCGGAGAAAATGATTGCACTGGGCGCCTTAATACTGTTGTTTATTGGTTTAACGACGGCCTTTGGCCAGGTGTTAATGAGTATTACCGGCGAAAAGCAGCAGCGCGTTACCGAGCAGCTGTATGCTATTCTCACACCGCAACAGTGGATGGACGGCAAGGTGTTGGGGCACAGCTTTAGTGCACTAAAAGCCATGTTTACCTCGGCGCTGGTGATGCTGCTGACCTTTGCCGTGGTGAGTGTATTTGCCGACAAAAGCATTGATTTAGCCTGGCTGGATATCAGCGTGGTGCTGTGGCTTATTCCGTTTGCCTTATTGGGCGTGGTGCTGTGTGCCAGCTTTATGGGCGCCATTGCGGCGTCGATTGATGATCCGAATAACAGCGGCAAAGGCGCGGTAATGATGATTACCTGGCTGCCAATGCTGTTTACTTATCTGGTCATCGACAGCCCTAATGGCTGGGGTATGACGCTGCTGAGCTACTTACCGCTAACCTCTTTTGCCGCTATGCCGGTAAAGCTGGCGATGGTTGAGCTGGCCTGGTGGCAGCCGTTGTTGTCATTATTGCTGTTGCTGGCCACCGTCTGGTGGATGCGCCGGGTCGCTGGTCGGGTATTTTTGCGTGGCATGCAGCTGTACGGTAAAGAGCCAAGCTGGGGCGAAATAGTACGCTGGGCCCTGAGTAATAAAGCCGACTAGCTATTCACCGCCGGCAATTTGTGCCAAGCCCGCCGAACTATTCGGTTGCTAAGGCGCGCTCTACATCAATGCCGATGCTGAGTGCGCCGATATGATAGCCTTCGGCGTTTTTCAGCGGCACGCTCAGCTTTACCTGAAAACGCTGAGCGCTTTGATCGTACTCTACGACATCAACAAAATAATCTAAGGTTTGGTTAAACACACTGAGAAACGGTGTTTCATCGCCTTGCCAGTAATCGGTGGTCAGCTGGCTTATCGCGACATTGGCCCCCAGGTTGTCCATTAAAATGACTTCAGTAACTAAGCCAGCAAAATCCTGCTGCCACTGGCGTAATTGTGCAGAAACAGCGGACGAGAGCTGCTGCTGCGCTAGATCTGGTGCGGTATCCGGTTGTTGTATGGCTTGTTGCCATAAACGGTCTCGTTGTAGCACGGTATCCAGCGTCAGTTGCTGTTGGTTTTGCTGGCTCACCGCATCCAGCACAAAGCGTTGTTTCGCTAAACTTTGCACGCTGTTAAGTAACAGTGTTGTCACGGTTTCACGCTCTGAGGCGGCGAGTGCAAAAGGGGCTGTGGCACATAAATATACCGCCGCATTAAAGTGGCGCAAAAAGCCCGGTCGCTGCTGCAGCCGCTCGCGGGAAAAATAGCTACCCAGTGGCACATAGCGGAAGAAACGCTGATTAAATTGAGCCGGGTTTAACTTTAGCCGTGCCATAGCATCGTTAACGTCGTCCAAATCGGCCAGCAGTATATCGATACGGCCAATAGCCAACAGTTGTAGCAACTGACTAATATCACCCACTTCAACCTCGGCTTTGATGCCCTGACGTGTAAACCAATCGGCTTGGTGGCTGCCTAAAATAGCGCCGTAGCGTAATGGTGTATCGCTGCCTGGCCCTTTACCGTCGGCCCGCCAAACCCAGTACCAGTTTTCCAGGAATAGCGGGGCAGATAACTTAGCAAAGCTGTCGATGTCGTTATTCGGCATTGCAGTAAAATAGCCGTCAATGCGGCCCATTTTTACTTCTTGTTTAGCGCGCCGCCAAGGCATCACTAATAACTGATAGGGCTGCTGTGTGTGTTTCATAATGCAATCAATTTGTGCCCGGCTGGCCGCACTTTGATTAGCTGGAGCATGCGTCGCTAACAACAAGGTGTCACCGGGGCTGATATCAGCGGCTAGTAACAAAGAGGATAACCATAGATGCAGTAGCATAAGCTGCAGTCCTTGCAACGAAATTGCAGCAAGTATAGCAGCCTATTTACCTGGCTGCGGTTGAACTTCGACGCGTGTGCCCACACTAACAGGCTATTGTGCCGTTATACTAAACGGTAACCCTAACCTGAGGACATCAAGATGTATACCTTTAAACAGCACAGCCAGCAGTGGCAGCAGCTTTTTGCCCGGGGCCGCAGTGGCGGGCCTTTGCAGCGCTTGCTGGCCTGGTTGTTTTTGGGGCTGATGTTATTTGTCGGCGTTGCACTATTGGTATTTATGCTATTGCTAAGCTGGATCCTGATCCCGATTATGCTGTGGCGCCACCGCGCCAGAATGAAAGCCTGGCAGCAACGTCAGCAGGGCGCGCAGCAAGAAACGTCAGGCCCGGCTGCTGGCCCGCAGACGATAGAAGGGGAAGTGTTGCAGAGGCGTGAGGACTAAGGGTCATCTTGAGACAACGAACCGGTTTGCCCACACCAACACGCCGTGAATATGTCCCTATAGGCTCGATTCAGGCATCCATGCCTTCAACGGTTGGCTTAGGGCAAACCGATTCTCCGTATGATGTCTCGTAGTTAGCTGCCGCAAACGGCCAATTTGGCCTGAATATAATCGCTGTGGCGGATAAAGAGTAAATCAGCAATCTTGCGCAGCATGGCCTCTTCATTCGGATCTAACACGCCATCGGCATAAGCTTGTTGCCACAGGTTATCCAGCAGGCTTAACCGCTCGTTGTAGCTAAGCTGCTTTAAACCGCTGGTAAACTGATGCAACGAGGTGGCATCGGCAGCTTGCTTATCGGCCAGCTGCACCACGGCCAGTGCTGCAGTGTCGCTTAATGAAAATTCGCGTTTTACATAGGCCAGCGCCAGCTGCTGCTCATCTTCGCTGCTGCTAAAGTCAGCATGCGCCACCATCAGCATTAACGCGACTGACGCCAGCTCAGTGTCGTTTAAGCCATAAGTGGTGGGGGCGGCGGCTGGCATACTAAGGCCATCGTTGACCTTATCCAGCAAGGTTTTAAATAACTGAAACATAGTACTCCTTTTTCTGGCTTACCGCCGTTAGAGGCCAGGCTGGTGGCAAAGTTCGCCAGGCCATTGCCGCTTGAAAAATCAGCACGTCAGCCACATTACAGCTGCATCTGCCGGCACGCTTTGCCGGTGCTGATTGCCTGAGGTTTGGCTTGGCTATATTGATTACTCTGTTATTAGGCGCAGCGATCATCGCTGCCGTGTTAATGCCTGCTTACTGGCGTAACTATCAGCGCCGTAAGCTGATGGCCCAGCCGTTTCCGGCCAGCTGGCGTGCCATCTTAAAACAACGTCTGCCATATTTTCGGGCGTTGCCTGCCGATTTACAACTGCAGCTAAAAAAGCATATTCAGGTCTTTATCGCGGAAAAGCAGTTTATCGGCTGTGATGGCCTTGAGGTCACCGATGAAATGCGCGTTACCATTGCCGCCCAGGCGTGCTTATTGCTGTTAAACCGGCCGAACTATTATTACCCTAAGCTAACCAGCATTTTGTTGTACCCGGCTGCCTTTATTGTGCCGGGTCAACAGGCCGATGCCGCTGGCGTGATGCACGAGCAGCGCCGGGTGTTGTCGGGCGAGTCCTGGGGCCAGGGCCGGGTAATTTTAAGCTGGGCCGATACGCTGGCCGGTGCGGCTAACCCCACGGATGGCCGCAATGTGGTGATCCACGAATTTGCTCATCAATTGGATCAGGAAAAAGGCATTGCTAACGGTGCGCCCCTACTGGAACGCAGTAGCGATTATCAACAGTGGTCTGGCGTGATGGCTGCCGAGTTTGCTGCTTTACAGCGCCAGGCTGCGCTGGGTGAGACCGGTTTGTTTGACCATTACGGCGCGACCAACCCGGCCGAATTTTTTGCCGTGATAAGCGAAGTGTTCTTTGAACAGCCCCAAGCGCTGGCCGAGCAGTATCCCCGGTTATATCAGCAATTAAGCCGCTTTTACCGGCTACAACCACTTAGCTGGTAGTAAAGCCGGCCTGCTAGCGGGATGGCATAAGTGATCTAAGCCCGGCTTTGCGCCATACTAAAGCGCTTAACAAGAACTGTTCTTATCGGGTAGGGAGCCTTATGCGCAAGCTTGTGCCGCTAATATTAAGCAGCTTTTTTTCTGTTGGTCTGTTGGCGCAGGACGCCGCACCGGTTCAGGTGGTGCAGCCAAAACAGCAGGCACTGGCACAGCAGCTGGTATTAAGTGGCAGCTTAACCGCGCAGCAAGACGCAGCCTTATCAAGCCGTACTGCTGGTCTGGTTGCTAACCTGGCGGTCGATGTCGGCGCCGAGGTCAGTAAAGGCCAGCCACTACTTAAACTTGACAGCACGCTGGCGGAATACGAACTGGCGCAGCAACAGGCCACTTATAATGCTGCCTTAGTTGGCGAAGCCGAGGCAGAGCGGTTGGTGACTGAGGCCGAACAGTTAAGCGCCCGCCAGTTATTGCCACAAACCGAGCTGACGTTGCGCCGTGCTGCGCTGGCACAAGCCCAGGCGGACACCGCACGGGCGAAGGCTGCGCTGGCACAGCAACAGGAAGTGGTGGCCCGTCATACACTAACGGCACCTTTTGCCGGCGTTATCGCCCGGCGTTTTACCGATGTTGGCGAGTGGGTTAATTTAGGCACACCGGTGCTGCAACTGGTTAGCCTGAACCCGCTGCTGTTGGATCTGCAAGTACCACAAGAATATTTTAGCCAGTTAAATAGCCTGCGCCGGGTTGAGGTGGTGCCAGATTTGCAAAGCGGCCAGCGCCTCGCTGCGACGCTTAGCGCAGCAGTGCCGGTGGGCGATGCCGGCGCCCGCAGTTTTCTGGCCCGCTTTAGCGTAAACAGCGCTCAGCAGGTGCTGCTGCCGGGCAGTTCGGCCAGTGCGACTTTGTATTTTGAACGTGATGACAGCACTGTACTGGTGGTGCCACCGGATGCCTTGTTGCGTCACCCCGACGGTAACTACAGCCTGTTTAGCATTAAGGACAAAAAGGCGCAGCGTCATCTGGTGCAGCTGGGCAAAACCAGCGAGCAGGGGGTGGAGATTTTATCGGGTCTGCCAGCTGGTCAGCCGGTCGTGATACGCGGTAATGAGACCCTGCGCGACGGCCAACCGGTTAATATCGTTAATAGCACGGGCAAGGAGTAAGCGATGCTGGATGCGGGTATTCGCCGTGGCACTATTTTAACCGTTGCCGTGCTGATCTGTTGTGTGCTGGGCATAGTCGCGGCGCTGCGTATCCCGGTGCAGATGATCCCTGATCTGGATGTGCGCACCATCAGCGTCATCACCGGCTGGCCCGGTGCTACACCGCAGGATGTGGAAAAAGAAATCCTGATAGAGCAGGAGCGCTACCTGCGCACCCTGCCGAATTTAAAGCGTATGATCTCGCGTGCCAGTACCGGCTCGGCACAAATAGAGCTGGAGTTCCCCTTTGGTGTCGATGTTAATGAAGCGCTGATCCGCGTCAGCAATGCGTTAAGCCAGGTGCCGTCGTATCCGGAAAATGTCGACCAACCCAGATTATTAAGCAGCTCGTTTTCCAATAATGCCTTTATGTACTTCCGGCTGATGCCGCTTAGCGGTAACCCGCTGGCGCTGGACATGGATATGTTGCGTGACTACGCCGAGGATTACGTGCGGCCACAAATGGAGCGGGTGCCGGGCGTGTCGGAAGTGGGCGTAAGTGGCGGTGCCGAGCGGCAAATTCAGATTTTAGTCGACCCCGCTAAGCTGGCACAGCGCGGCCTTAGCCTAACCGATGTGCGCGATACCATACGGGCGCGCAACCGCGACAGCTCAGCCGGCGATATCGACAGTGGCAAACGCCGTTATTTGCTCAGAATGGTCGGCCGCTTCGACAGCCTGGAGCAGCTGGAAAACCTGATTTTGTTACAGCAGGGCGATTTGCAGGTACGGCTAAAAGATGTCGCCACCCTGGTGCTGGACCATTTTGAAGTGCGCGAGCTGTCGTTTGCTGACGGTGAGCGCACGCTCGGCTTGTCGGTACGCCGTGAACCCGGCTCTAACGTCATTGATATTAAACAGCAGATGATGCAGGTGGTCGCCCAGCTGAATCAGGATACTTTGGCCAGCAATGGCTTGCAGCTGATGCTGATAAGCGATGATGTGCGCTATGTCGAAGACTCTATCCGCAATGTCTGGACCAATCTGGCGCTGGGTGCCTTACTGGCCACCTTAGTGCTGTATTTATTTTTGCGCTCGGGCCGCGCCACTTTGGTGGGCGTGCTGGGCGTGCCGGTATGTACCATAGCCGCATTTATCGGCTTGTTGGCATTTGGCCGAACCATTAATGTTATTTCGCTGGCCGGTATTGCCTTTGCCATCGGCATGACGATGGATAACACCATAGTGGTGCTGGAAAGCATTGAGCAGGCGCGTCGGCGCGGGCTGGACCGTATTGAGGGCGCTATTGCCGGTGTGCGCGAGGTCTGGCCGGCGGTACTGGCCTCAACCCTGACCACGGTGCTGGTGTTTGTGCCGGTGCTGTTTGTCGAACAGGAAGCCGGCCAGCTGTATTCCGATATTGCCATTGCCATCGCTGCGGCCATTATTGCCTCTATGCTGGTCGCGGTGTTTGTGGTGCCCGCCGCGGTGGCCAGGCTGGGCTTTGGCGGAGTGGCTAATGCCAACTCAGCAACTGCAGCACCGGGTAAGCTATTGCAGCTGGTACAGGCCATTATTATCAGCCCGCTGCGCCGGCGTATTACGCTTGCTGTTACAGTGCTGCTGACGCTGGGTGGCGCCTGGTATTTACTGCCACCGGCAGAATATTTACCCGAGGGCGAAGAGCCGAAAGCCTTTTCATCGATGATAGCGCCGCCGGGGTATAACTTATCGGAAATGGCGCTGATTGCTGATGAAATTCGCGCCAGGCTGGATGTGGAAGTTAACCGCGAACCGGCCGCTTTTGACAACGGCGATACCGCTATGCCGCCGCTAAAATACTATTCACTGAGTGTGTCGGTGGGCCGCATCCGGGTGTTGAGTGAGCCGGTGCGGGCTGCCGATATCGATGCCATGATGCAAGCCATTACCGCCTTATTTCGCCAGTACCCCGGTATGCGGGCGTTTTCGGCGCGCGGCTCCATTATCAGCAGTAACGACGGGGGTACCCGTGCGGTGGCGCTGGACATCTCCGGACCTGATCTCGCCAGTTTATATGCGACTGCGGATGCAGCCTATGTCGCTGCCGGCCAGTTGTTTGACCAGCCTCAGCTTAACTCTGAGCCCTCGTCATTATCGCTGGATCAACCGCTGGTGCAGATCCGCCCGCGCTGGCAGCGCCTGGCCGAGCTTAACTTTAGTGCCGCTGATTTTGGTTATGCGGTATCGGCACTCAGTGACGGGGCTTATGTCGATGAGTTTTTTATCCGCGACGATAAAGTCGATATGTTTTTATTTAGCAGCGCCGGTAACCAGCAAAGTCTGGCGCAGCTGGCACAAACGCCGGTATTAACGCCCTCAGGTGCCGTGCTGCCGCTAAGCAGCCTGGCCGATTTAGTCGAAGTGGCCGACAGCGACACGCTGCGCCGCGTTGATGGCCGCCGCACGGTTACCCTGTATATTATTCCGCCGCGCTCGGTGGCGCTGGAAACCGCAGTGGCCACAGTGCAACAACAACTGGTGCCACAGCTGCGCCGCGATGGTGCCATTGGCAGTGATGTGACGCTGGATATCTCCGGCGCCTCCGATCAGCTGGATGAAACCAAGGCTGCACTTAGCGGTAACTTTGCGGTGGCGGTACTGCTGATTTACCTGCTGTTGGTAGCCATTTTCAGCCACTGGGGCTATCCGCTGTTTATTCTGGCTACTGTGCCGCTGGGGCTGGCCGGCGCGCTGGTCGGGCTGGTCAGCATTAATGGTATCAGCAGTGCGCTGGCAACGGTTGGGCTGGGCGGCTTTCATCAGCCGTTTGATATGATCACTATGCTGGGCTTTTTAATTTTGCTCGGTACTGTGGTGAATAACCCGATCCTGATTGTCGACCAGAGCCGGCATAACCTGAAAAATGCCGGTATAACGGTAACCGAGGCAGTTTCCCGAGCGGTAGCCACCCGGCTTAGACCGATTTTAATGTCGACCGCCACCACCGTATTTGGCCTGGCACCACTGGTGCTGATCCCCGGCGAGGGTACTGAGCTTTACCGTGGTGTGGGCATTATCGTGCTGTGTGGTTTGCTGTTCTCAACCCTGATTAGCCTGACGTTTTTACCGGCACTGTTGGTTAGTGTGCTGGGCAGAATACGGCGGCAAGTGCAGCCCTAGTCTGAGAAAAAGGCAAACTTAATGACTTGTGCCAAAATCAGCAGTGCCACCAGCGGCATAATATAGCGGCTTAATTTGGCCGTTTGCTCGCTATCGCGACTGCCGTATTTTTCCGCTAAGGTAACCAGAATAAACAGGGCGGCAAACAGCAGGGCTAAAATGGTGATAAGCGTGGTCATAGTGTGCTCCGGTATGGTTAGCTGCAGAGCTTAACTGCTTTTAAAAATAGTTTCAAAACCAGGCTGGTGCCGCTTCTTTGCTATTAAGCCGCCGTGCTATGCTGCGCGCAATTTTTAACGCCGTTAAAAGGATATTGATATGTTATTGGCTATAGTTTCACTGATTGCCGGTTTGGCGCTTTTGGTTTGGAGCGCCGATAAGTTTGTCGATGGCGCCTCAGCCACCGCTCGCTATGCCGGTATGCCGCCGCTGCTAATCGGTATGATTATTGTCGGCTTTGGTACTTCGGCGCCGGAGATGGTGGTATCGGCTATGGCCGCCAGTGACGGCAACCCGGCGCTGGCATTGGGTAATGCTTATGGCTCGAACATTACCAATATCGCGCTGATTTTAGGCCTGGTAGCGCTGTTAAGCCCCATTGCCGTGCACTCGCAAGTGCTGAAAAAAGAGCTGCCAATTTTAATGCTGGTAACGCTGTTTGCCGGCTGGCAGTTATTTGATCATCAGCTGAGCAGTTTCGATGCCTGGTGTTTGCTGGGGGTGTTTTTTGTGCTGATGGGCTGGTCAGTGTGGCAGGGTAT
The DNA here is from genome assembly GCA_040752955.1 of Pseudomonadota bacterium. Classification (GTDB taxonomy): domain Bacteria; phylum Pseudomonadota; class Gammaproteobacteria; order Enterobacterales; family Alteromonadaceae; genus Alishewanella. Next base: position 591,085 of record JBFMHG010000001.1, on the reverse strand, counting down.
GCGTAACCCGCAGGATGCCCTGGCAACAGAAATGGATGAAGACTTAGCCGGTCAGCCAAAAATGACGCTAAAGCAGTCCATTATCTGGCTGTTGGTGGGCCTGGTGCTGCTGATCATCGCTTCACGGATGCTGGTATACGGTGCAGTGTTTATTGCGCAAAGCCTTGGTGTCAGCGAGTTGGTAATCGGCTTAACGGTGGTGGCGGTGGGTACTTCGCTGCCCGAGCTGGCGTCATCCCTTATCGCGATTAAAAAAGGCGAGCACGATATCGCGCTGGGCAACGTGATAGGTTCAAACCTGTTTAACACGCTGGCGGTGGTGGGTATTGCCGCCGCGATTGAACCTATGGCGGTCGATGCGGTGGTGTTAAGCCGTGACTGGACGCTAATGGCGTTATTAACCGCAGCGCTGTTTGTTATGGGCTATGGCTATAAAAAGCAGGGCCGTATTAACCGGCTCGAAGGTGGCGTGCTACTGGCTGTATTTGTTGGCTATACCGGCTATCTGGTTAGCACCGTTATTGCTTAACGCATGGCGCCCGTTAAACAGGAGCTCGACAGCGGTTACTACCTGCAGCACTTTAACGAGCTGCTGCAGTTTGTTGGTGAACACTACGCGCCCTGCTTAACGGCCGATAGCCGTAGCTATATCAGTGACTTTGCCGCACTAAGCGTGCCGGCGCAGCAGCTGCTGGTACGCATGCTAAACCGCAAAGGCAATGTATTTGCCGACAGCGAGCTTAATTACACTGAAATAGGCCCGCCGGGGCCGCTGCTGGATGAGCTGGCAGCGGCCGGCTTTATCGGCAGCCTTAGCACCGATAATTTAGCCGACTTCTGGCTGCGCTTAACTAAAGATACGCTTTGGCAGCTATTGCAGCTGGCCCAGCAGCAGTTACCTGAGCCTATCACAGCGAAAAAAAGCCAGACTAAGCCCGAATTACTGCGCTGCGCGCTTAAGCTCGAGGTAAACTGGCTTACGCTTATCAGCCAGCTGCCGCAACGCTATCTGGTACTGCAACGTCCGCAATCGCTTAACTACCTGTATTTTCTCTATTTTGGTCGCATTGAGCCTAACTTATCGCTGTTTACCCTGCGTGATTTAGGCATTCGCCAAACCGGCCAGTTTAAGCAGCAGTTTAGGCCGCGCTTCACCGACTTAGCACAAGCGCAGCTGGCGTTTGCTCTGGCCAGCGCTAAGCAGCAGGTGTTTGAGTTAGCTAAACAGCTAAAACAGCAGCCAGAAGCCGCAGCTGAATTATTGACACCCTGGCTGGCTACGCTAAGCCAATGGCCTCAGACCGACGATAATGCACTGGCACTTAAACGCAGCGAACGCTGTTATCAGCTAGGCAAGTTGGCCGAGCAGTATCTGCTTGTTGATCTTGCCATCAGTTTTTATCAGCAAAGTGCCGGTTTTCCTGCCAGTGAACGGCTGGTGCGGCTGTATTACAGCAGTGGCCAAACTGACAACTGCCAGCAGTATTTGCAGCAGCTGCTGGATGACCCCAGCTGTGATGAAGAATGGCTGTTTGCCGATGATTTTTATCAGCGTAAATTTGCCGGTAGCACTAAACGTTCTTTGCTGACAGAGCTGCTGCGCAGTGCGCCACAAACCGGTATCGACGAGCTATACAGCGGCAAAGCCGAGCAGGGGTTAATGGCGTATTACACCCAGCGCGGCTATCGCACCTTTCATAGCGAAAACAACCTCTGGCTGGCGCTGTTTGGCCTGTGGTTCTGGCACGAGCTGTTTGAGCACAGCGACAGCGCGCTGCACAACCCCTTTGAGCGCCGGCCACGCAATTTAGCCGGCGGCGGCTTTTATCAGCAGTTTGCCAGCGCCATAGAGCACAAGCTGGCGCAACTGGCACAGCCCGGTGCCTATAAGCAGCTGCTTAGCGCCTTAACCAGCCACTATGGTAAAGCCAATAGCCTGTTTTATTGGCATAGCGACTTGGCCGAGCAGCTACTGCCACTGCTGCAATATGCTGCCAAAAACGACGGCGTAAGCAGCTTAGCGCCCATATTGCGCGCTATGGCGCAAGACTTTAACCGCCACAGTAGCGGCTACCCCGATTTACTGCTTGTTAAAGAAAACCAGCTGGAATTTGTTGAGGTAAAAGCCCCGGGCGATAAAATTCAGCGCCACCAACTGGCGCGCCTGCAGGCCCTTAACAGCGCCGGCTTCAACGCCCGCATTGAAAAACTGCAGTGGATAGTCGATCCCAACCGGCTGTACGTGGTGCTCGATGTCGAAACCACCGGCGGTAAAGCGGGCACCGACAGAGTGATTGAAATTGGTGCTGTGAAACTGCAGGCCGGCGAAGTGCTGGAAAGCTTCAGCACGCTTATAAACCCACAGCGGTCTATCCCGTCGTTTATTAGCCGCCTCACCGGTATCAGTAATAGTATGGTCAGTGACGCACCCAGCTTTGCGGACATTGCTGATAACCTCAGTGAATTTTTACAAGGCGCGGTATTTGTCGCGCATAACGCCAAGTTCGATTACGGCTTTATCCGCGCTGAATTCGCCCGCTGTGAAATACCGTTTGATATGCCGCAATTATGCACCGTAGTAAATATGCGCCGCTATTACCCGGGGCTGCAATCATACAGCCTGGGTAAACTGTGCGAAGAGTTCGACATTAAACTCACCAACCACCACCGCGCGCTGGCAGACGCCACTGCCACCGCAGAGCTGTTAAAGCTGATTAATGCCAGGCGTGTTACAGCGCAATAATCTGTTACCCGAAAACCTGCTGGTTCTCACTGTTTAAATGCACAATTATGCCTTTGAGTTTTTTATCTGCAACTTGCGGGTTTAAAACTCGCAGTTTACCAAGGCAAAATTGCCACAAGATCAAAATGCTTGATTTATATTCAACCTGCGAAATAGACTGGGTCTAAATTTGGTACTTGCGGGATGATCAACGCACAACTTGCGGGTTTTGGTCCTTTGAATAAGTTGTTAGGAATTTCGGGGAGTTAACTATGAAGCAAGGCGAAGGTGCCAATGTGAAAACAAAAGTTTCAGCAGAAAAGTTTGTCGTTAGCAACGCCACAGTGATTAGGTTCAAGACTCCACCGGAGTATCGAAACAACAAAGTGGACATCGCCAATGGCAACGTACTGCTTTTACATGGCGCTAAATCAAAAATTAAAGGTAAAAATGCTGGTGGAATTCGAGCACAAGTTACTCATCTTGCGCAAAAAGAACGTCGTTGCTGGTTAATACTTGATCAGTGTGATTTCGAAGTTGAAGTAGGCTTTTTCGGTTACGTTCACGCAGGTATTGAAAATTGAGTTTTTATATTCCTAACAAGCCGCGTCATTCGGGGCCTGCGGCCCCTGCGACGCTCACACGTTCGCGCGCATGCGCGGGGCGTTAACTGTATGGAGGCAGTGTGAAGTATTTTGCTTATGGATCAAATATGTCGCTCCCAAGGTTGAAGGCGAGGGTTCCAAGTGCTGAGCGAATAGGGGTGTTCACTCTTGTCGAGCATACTCTACGTTTTCACAAGGTGAGCAAGAAAGATGGTTCTGGAAAATGCGATGCGCTATTTACCGGAAATCCTGATGACTACGTAATTGGCGCACTGTTCGAAATCTCAAATGACGAGAAAAGCATACTAGACAGAGCTGAGGGGCTGGGCTACGGCTATGAGGATAAGAGGGTTACGGTAAGTGATTCCCAAGGGAACACCCATGAAGCTGTTACCTACTATGCAACGAACACAGATCCGTCTTTGCTGCCTTATTCTTGGTATTTACTTCACGTCATAAATGGTGCGAAAGAAACGGGAGTTCCATCTGCGTACCTAGATGCCCTGTCAGCCACAGACAGCCGAGAAGATCCCAATAAGGAAAGAGATGCAAGCGAACGCGCAATATACAGTTAACAAACGCAGGCACAGCGACGGCTTTTCCGTTGCAGCTTCGCCTTCACTACAAAGCCACGCGTGCTGCGGGCGTTAGAGGTCACGATGGATACGTCTGAACACTGCAAAGAAGTCTACGCATACTTTGGTCTCGCAATGTATCGAGCACAATGTGTTGAGCAATCAATAGTTCAGCTACTTATTTTCTTTGATTTTTTTAAGAAAAACGTTCCTAAGTTCGAAAGTCGTGAGAAATGGGAAGCAGATTTTGACCGATTTGATGACGCATTGTCGAAAAAGACTATGGGCCGCCTGTTGGGTGCGATAAAAGAAATTGGTGTACTCGATAGCGATATTGAAAATACCCTCTCAGAGGCTTTGCAAAAAAGAAACTGGTTAGCACATGCCTATTTTGTTGATCGCGCCTTAGACTTTATAAATGAGGCTGGCAGAAACAAGATGATAAGTGAACTTGAAGACGCTATTAAGTTATTTAATTCAGTTGAAGATATTTTAAATCCGATTTCTAGATCTGCTGCAATTCAGTTCGGTTTAACTGATGAAGTCTTGGAAAAGCTCAATAATGAAATGTATGAGTCCGCTAAAGGTGATCTTTAACAAGGCCAGTCGGCACCGCTCCCTCTGGTCGCTAAACCTCAAACCCACTGCGCGGCTTTCCTGCTGCGGCTGGCAGCGTTATGTACCCAAGGAAATAAATGACTGAGCTAACTGAAAAAGTTAAAAAAGATGCATTAAAGTCCGGCTTTCCCTCAGAACTGGTAAGCGAGTCTATTTTTCGGAAACGAAACTGGAGTTTTTCTGGAAACACTTACTTTATTGACCAAGATGAAAACAAAGGCCGTGAAATTGATGCAAGTGTTTACAAAATGATTGGGGGAAGTCAGACCAAGCCTGAAATTTTCTGTTGGACCATGCTCTCAGTCGAAATCAAAAAATCAGAAAAACCTTGGGTTATATTTACATCAGAGAGAGCAAGATTTTTTGAAAAAGGTTTTACATGTATATTAAGTCATACAAATAAAGCTCCACCAAAATTCTCAGAAGATATTATAGACAAGTATCACCCTTGCTACCAACTTCCTCGTTTAGGCAGAACCAGTCAAGTAGCTTTTAGCCACGATACAGCAACTATGTTTGGTTCTTTTATTAGCTCAGCTAAAGCTACCCTTGAGTCGTTCCGTCAAGCCGAAAAACATAAAGAAATATACAGTGACACGTCAACAGACATTGTAATGTACGAACCATTAGTTGTCGTAGATGGCCCACTATTTGAGTGTTACCTAAACGAAAATCAAGAACTCATGACAGAGCAGGTTAATTTACTTCAATATGCGCTTCACTATGCATCACCAAATTATAAAGCTAATACCTATATGGTTAATGTCGTGACCTTGAAATATTTAGATATGTACTTAGCGCAAAACGAGCAAATGTTGCAACAAATGCATAGTAAGATAGCTAGTATGCGCGGCGCATAACAAACACATTAACTGAATAAGGGGCCGGAGCCAATAATCTAACGCTCGCTACGCCCTTCCTTCACAGTTTCTTCTGTTAAACGCTTTTGCAGCCGCTGTTTTACGGCTTGTGAATACAGCACACAACCATTGGCATCGGTTAAACCCGTGCTGCTTTGCAGCCGCGTGCGCATATCACTGGCCGATGGGTGGGGCGTAAGCAGAATGTGACATTCCAGCGCTGCCAGTTTATCCAGCCCGGCGCGGTAGGCTTGCAGGTAACTAAGATGCTGGCTAAAACGATAACTGTCGCTGCTTACCGGCGATAAGCTGTCGGCATACACCAACACCTTGCACTGCTGCGCTTCGCAGCTGGTCCACTGCCAGCTTAAGGCTCCGGGGGTGTGGCCGGGCGTTGCCACTGGCAGCAGGCTTAGCTTGCCCAGGGTCACTTGCTGGCCTGCTGTAACCAGGCCATCCACCCTTGCCGCCGGGAACGGCTCGTGCATGCCAGCTTGCGGATCGGCCGCATTTACCACGCCGCTGCTTAACACCGGCGCTGCGACAGGCGATGCCAGCAGCTTTGCACCGCTTAGTTGCTGCAGCTGGGCTAAACCGGCGACATGATCAAAGTGCTCATGGCTTTGTAGCAGCAGCTTTACGTCCTGCAGTGAAAAGCCAAGCGTACGGATATTGGCGGCGATGACCTCTGCACCGGCGGCGGTGGCGCCATCGATCAGAATATGGCCGTCAGCACCGGTGATCAGAATAGCGCTGATGCCACAGGTGCCGACATAGTAACTGTTGCCATAAATTTGATACGGCGGCCCGGCTTTGTCCCACTTATCCCAGTCGGTACAGCGGTTAACCCAGTCACTTGCCGGTGGGGCGGACGGCGTTAGTGCTGCTGTGCTGCAACCGGCCAGCACGGCAGCAAAACTTAATGTACCAAGCAGTGAAAAATAGCGAAAATGTTTAGCCAGGGTCATAACCGGCGCCTTACTATTTGGCGGTACACCGAAGATACGCCGTCGTGGTAAATTTAATGCGCCAAACATTAGCGGGCTTTAATCTGCTTTACAACCCCGGCTTCGCGGTTCAGGCTGTGTATGTTCTGCTAGGGAGTGTAACTCTTGCTTTAGGGCAGGGCAAATAGCGCTACGCCAGCAAAGTAAGTGCGGGCAGTGCGGCGCTAACCGCTTTGCTGCCCGTGTTGGTGCGCGACTTAGTGTTAGCGCAAGCCCATACAGTTGGCATAATGGCTAACGCTGGCGGGCCAGTCGGAGAAGACGCCGATAACACCGACGTCTTGTGCCAGTACGTGCAGTACCTGCATCATATCGCCGTCGTTATCAATTGCCGGATTAACAGTTTGGTAGTACCAACCGCCACCGTTTTGTAGCGGGCCAGAGCGCTCGAATGACCAGGCAATAATATTTAGGCCGGCGTTTTTCGCCTGGCGGGCATAGTCAGACGGCACTATCTGGTTGTTATTGTCTAGCTGCAGCAGCGCCCACATTGGCGGCGCAACAATGTTTATGCCTTCGGCTTTATAGTTTTGCAGCTCGGCAGCGCTGGGCAGCTCTGATGGGTCGTTAGCGTCATCCAGATAGACTGCCTGGCGGCCAAAGGCGGGCTCGTTGGCCAGCCAGTAACGCACATCAGCAATATTAAACGACTGTGGCCAGACATCTTTGGCGTTAACGCCAGCGGCGCGGTACTCATCGATCAGCTGCTGGGCGTAGTCAGCCTGGCTGTAATCGCCTTGATACGGCATCGACACTTCGGGGGCTTTTAGCTCTGGGGTAAACTTCACGCCCAGCTGCTTAAACAGCTCGATACTTTCAGCGTGCGTCAGCAAGGTGCCTTTACCGGCGTATAAATCGGTGCGCCAGGTGGGTGTGGCCTGCATATACTCGGCAACGGTAGTCGCTTGTGGGTTAAAGGCGTCCATTTTGCCGCTTAACTGTTTAAATTCGTCCAGCGTAATATCACTGGTGCAACAGCGGGCGCTGGCTGGCGTGCCGCTAAGTGGGTCGGCGGGCGTGAACGGCTGGCTGCATTTGGCGGCCAACTCCGGTATGGCCAAAATGTTAGTGGTGGTGTGTAAGTCGCACTGCGAATGGCGGCATACCAGCTGTTTATCCTGGGTAAAGGTCACGTCGCATTCCATAATGCCAGCACCCATTCGGGCGGCTGCTTCATAAGACTCTTTGGTATGCTCCGGAAACTGCAGGGGTGCACCGCGATGGCCAATCGAGAACAGGGTGCTTTTAAGTTTGCGGCCATTCGGGCAGCTTTGCAGCAGGGTTTTAACCGGTCCCGGGTCCATGTCATCAATAAGATAAAACGGCCTTGGCCCCAGCTGTACGGCATAAGGTTGTGGCGGCTTTAGCTGTGCACTGCGTTTAGCCGCCAGATCATGTGAGTTGCCAGCCAGCACCGTAACGGGTGCACTTAGCCAGGCCAGCGCTATTGCCGCCAGAACTGGCCCACGTAACAAAGTGATAGAGCGCATAAGGTTCTCCTTCAATAAAATAGTAAAACATTATCAGGCGGACAGACAGCTCAGACTTATCCCGGGTAAAACTGCATCAGGCTAGAGAAGGTATGTGAATTAAAGGTGTATTTTAAATGACTTATTCGTGATCTTTTGGGCGGTGATGGTGATGTGCTAATAGATACCAAACCAATAAAAACGGCGACCTGTGGTCGCCGTTTAGCTGCAGCTGGCTGCCACATACTGTGGCAGGAGGGTTATCCAGCTATCATGCTTCGCTACTGTTAGTTGTTTACACAGGTAACAGTTATTGTAACGTCGCCATTAACCTCACCTATGCCATCTGCACCACCATCCAGCGGAATCTCATCAGTAATGCTGCAGCTATAGCCAGCCGGATCGGAAATTTTCCGGATATCAAAGGTCTCGCCATCTAGCATGGTGTTATTAAATGAACCAGTGCCGGTACCGAAAGCTTTGCTTTCGGTCAGCCAACGGCCATCTAACGGGCCATCGGCCTGCATTGCAACTGTAGTGCCGTCTAGCGGCAAACCGACTACGGTAACAAACAAATTACGCGGTGTGGCCACTACGTTCGCGGTACAGTCTACCGTTATAGTTACGTTGCCATCGACAATACCTAAGCCATCAACTGCGCCATCTAATGGTGATTCACCAGTAATGCTGCAGCTATAACCATCCGGATCTAGAATTTTGCGAATATCAAAGGTTTCACCGTCAAACATGGTGTTATCAAAGCTTGCAGTGCCGGTAGCAAAAGCATTGCTTTCGTTAAGCCAACGGCCATCCTCCGGGCCGGTAGCCTGCATGGCAACACTGCTGCCACCTGGCAAGCCGGTTACGGTTACTGACAGTGTGCGCGGTGTAGCCACCACTTCTGCTTCACAGCTTACGGTAACGGTGACATTACCATCGACGATACCTAAACCATCAGCAATATCGAACAGCGGCGCTTCATCCGTAATGGCACAGAAGTAACCTTCTGGTTGTGTCAGAATGCCGATAGCAAAAGGTTCGCTGTCTAACAGGGTATTGTCGAAGGCGGCAGTGCCGGTGGCGAAGGCTTTATCTTCAAACTCCCAGCGGCCATCTTGTGGGCCTAAGGCCTGCATTTCAACAGTGGTGTTATCTGGCAAGCCAGTTACCGTCACTGAAAGTGTGCGAGGTGTTTCATTGGTGGTACATACGATTGGCAAATCGACCGGGCCGCTGACTACCGGGTTAGTGGCTTCGCCATTTTCATCAGCAAAGCTCACAGCTAACTCACACACCTGGCCAATTGGCTGGGTTTTAACCGTCAGGCTGTACTCGTCGCCCAGGATAAACTCACCGGTAAAGCTAAAGGCGCCATTTTCACTGACCAGCAATTCTTCTTCGCCCTGCTCGCTGTTTAGCAGTAACTCCAGCTCACCATTTAAGCCCTCTACCGAGCCGTTAATGTTGTAGGCGATATATTCACAGTCAACAATCAGTTCAACATCGGCAGTGCCCATGTTACCTGTTGCTGCTAACTGGTCACGTAGGCTACAGGTTTGGCCAGCCGGGTTAGCAAATACCGCTACATCAAAAGCTTCGCCTTGTTGCAGCTGCTTGGTAAAGCCAAATGGGCTGCTGTCTTCTTCAGATGTTGTTATGCGCACAATATCGGTGCCGTTATTGCTTAACTGCAGCGCACCTTGCAGGCCATAAACAGTGCCGGCTACGTCATAGCTTACCGGTGGTTCCGTCACGGTTAGGGTGAAGCTTTGCGTAGCACCATTTGGCAATGTCAGTGTAATGTCGTAAGTACCTGCCTCGGTAGCCGTACCTACCAAAGTGTTTTGCTGCACAGTAAAGGTTCTCAGGGAACCATCTGACGGGGTTGCCCATACCATCCGGCCAGAACCGGTCACCGTAACCGCTGTGGCAGGACCGGATATAATTTCACCTTCACGGTAAATTACCCGAGAGTCACTAGTAGGTTGGTCACTTGGCGCGTCAACAGACACAAAGCGCAGATTACCTGAGCGCTTCTCGCCGTTTGCATAACACGTGTTGTTAGCAAAATAAGTACCCACATTAGCGAAACCTGCTATGCCAACTGTACAAGGAACATCGTCACTTGTATACAACGGATTGCGATCAGTCCTGATATCAACATCGCGATACTGAGAGCCAGTAGTGGTGGATGCGTGGATATAGCCGTATGCGTCTACACCAAAGGTTTCAACGAATAGGCCGCTGGTCAATTGTGGCTGTCCCTCTAAAGTTAAGAAGAACAGTTTATAGGTATTGCTGCCATCAGCTTGGTAGATATATTTATTGTCTACTGCCAGTGAGCTCGTATGCCCTGGTATTTCAATAAATAGCTCTGGTTCTGCATCAGCTTCAGCCAGATTAATCCGGTGTACTAAGGTTTTGGCGTTAGCGCCGCGCTCTTTATTCTCTGCGATATAGAGCATTCGGTTGTGAACAAACAGGCCACCGAAACCATCAAAACCCTCACTCGGACTAAAGAAAATTTGTGGATCTTCGTTGCTATCAATACGGGTTTTATAGATCCAATAATTTGGCAGCCCCAAGCTGTTAATAGTAATCCCATAAAAGTAAATATCCTCACCATCTGCCACCATATTAGATACTGCGCCTTGGAAGCTACCTACCCTAACAGGTTGTGCCGCTGCAGTTTGTAACTCCAGCCAGTCTGGTGCACCGGTAATGGTAATATCATAGTTTGGGGTGGTTTCAGGGGTTACGGTAATATTGTAACGGTACTCTTCCCCCACCATCACTGTGGTAGGTGGGGTACTGGAAAAGCTAAGCGAGCTACTTGACTTGTCAATAAGACGGCAGCTCGTCATAGTAAGTGATAGCAATGCTACCGCTACACTAAGGCCAAGGTGTTTCATATTTTTATCCTATTTCGCGCTCACTGCGCGCCCCCAAACCACGAGGGTTTAAGAACATCAGTGGCCAGGTTGTTTTCCCCAAGACTTAAGTGCTACTGAGCATAAAGTTATGCAACAGCACCTTTATCTTAGGCATAAGTTGCCAATTATCGTTGAGGGTTCAGGGGTAAAGCAAGGTGAACGGTGGCTGAATTGGAGGTTTGGCGACGCAATCGGGACTTTGATGTGCACCTTGTAATTGGCTTGTTTTAACCATGTTGCGACGGTGACATGACGGTGACATGATGTACAGCCAATATCTTATACTGAGCGTCTTTAACACTAAGTACAGGCGATAAGAGAGGCGAAATGACACAGCATAAACGCGGCATTATTAGCTGGTTGTGGTTTATTAGCTGGCGTGCAGTGCTGGCCGTGCTGCTGCTGTTATTGCTGATATTGATTACCCTACGCTTTGTGCCGCCGCCAACCTCGGCCTTTATGTTACAAAGCCCTTATCCTGTGCGTTATCAGTGGGTAAATATCGACACCTTGCCGGCCCACCTGCCGCTGGCGCTGGTGGCGTCTGAGGATCAACGTTTTGTGCAGCATTATGGCGTCGACTTTGCCGCCATCAGCAAGGCGCTTGAGCAATATGACGATGGTGGTGGCCTGCGCGGTGCCAGTACTATCAGCCAGCAAACAGCGAAAAACCTGCTATTGTGGCCCGGGCGTAGCCTGGTACGCAAAGGGCTTGAAGCCGGCCTGGCACTTAGCCTGGAGCTGGTTTGGGGTAAAAAGCGCATTTTAGAGGTGTACTTAAATATCGCCGAGTTTGGTAAAGGCATTTATGGTGTCGAAGCGGCCAGTCAGCACTATTTTGGCAAAACGGCCCGGCATTTAACGGTGAACCAGGCGGCCCGGTTGGCGGTTGTGTTGCCAAGCCCGCGCAAGCGTGACCCGACACAGTTAACACCTTATTTACAGCAACGTGTGCAATGGGTTGAGCGGCAAATGCGTCAATTGGGTAATGGCTATTTAGCGCCTATGCTTAACTAAACCGAAATGAAAAAGGAGCCCTGGCCGATGCATCTATTAAGGCGCTTAACCGTACCTGCTTTTGTGTTGCTTGTTTTTGGTAGTGCCCTGGTTACGGCGGCTGAACCGGTTTATCGCCATGCTAACGAGCCTATAGGCACAGTGCGTCAGGTGTATGATGGCAAACTGTACCCGGATATTCAGGTAAACACCTTTCGTAACATTGACCGCTTGTTCCCAAGCCGCATGGTAAAGCGGGGCGGTAGCATTAGCCCGCTGCCACTCAGTTCTCAGCCGTTGGCGCAGTTCAGCTTTAGCCTTAACGGCCAGCAATATGATTTATATGATGTGCTGTCGATGAACCGGGTCGGCGGCATGCTGATTATCCAAAACGGCGAGGTACAGTTTGAAAGCTACCAGCTGGGTAATGATCAGCACACGCGTTGGATGTCGATGTCAGTGGTAAAGTCGATTACCGCAACCCTAGTGGGGACGGCGATACAGGATGGCTTTATTAAGAGTATTGATGATGACATCGTAAACTATCTGCCGCGTTTTAAAGGTACAGCTTACGATGGTGTCAGTGTTAAGCAGCTACTGCAGATGAGCTCGGGCGTGACCTGGAACGAAACCTACACCGACCCGGCCTCTGACCGGCGCCGCATGTTAGAGGCGCAGATCAGCCAGCAGCCGGGCAGCATTTTAGATCTTATGGCGGCGCTGCCACGTGCGGCTGCGCCTGGTAGCGTATGGAATTACAGTACCGGTGAAACCCAGCTGGCCTCGGCATTAGTGCAGGCGGCAACCGGCAGAACCGTATCGCAGTATTTGTCTGACAAAATCTGGTCGAAACTGGGTATGCAGGCCAACGCCACCTGGTGGCTGGATGCCGCACAGGGACAGGAAATTGGCGGCAGTGGTTTATCGGCGACGTTACGTGATTATGGTCGTTTGGGCTTGTTCTGGCTAAATGACGGTGTCATTTCTGTTGATGGTAAAATGCAGCGGGTGCTGCCGGCAGGCTGGATGCGCACTGCAGCTAGCCGGCAACAGCTTGGCGGTAAAACGGTGGATTACGGCTATATGCTGTGGCCGCTGCATGGCAACAGCTATGCCGCTGAAGGGATCTTTGGTCAGTATCTGTTTGTCGACCCCGACACCCGGCTGGTGGTGGTGATGTTAAGTGCTCAGGCCAAGCCGCTTGGCCGGGCCGGCATAGATGAACATGCCTTTTTACAGGCGCTGTCGGCGCATTATCGCCAGTAGCTGGCAATACACTATAGCGAGATCATTCGCATAACACTTACACTGCCCGGCGGCGTTATGATTGCGCATTAGGCTGCGACGACAGGCCAAACTGCTGATCCCAGCGGGCCAGCCTGGGTGTCATAATGCGAAACCACAGCGGTGGAATTAACGCCAGTAAGATACAGCCAAGATAGCCTGTAGGCAGGGTTGGCGCCTTTGGCATAGCATGCAACTTATAAAAAGGCAGCTGCGCGCGGGCATGGTGATGCGAGTGACGGGTGAGGTTGAAACTGGCCCAGCTGCTGATGCGTTTATTGCTATTCCAGCTATGGTAAAACTGTACCGGCTCGTGTAGCTGTCGTCTCAGGCCATAATGTTCTACATAATTAACAATCTCGAGTAAGGCTTTGGCCAGCAGTGCGCTCAGGTTAAAGGCCAGTAACCCCGGCCAACCCGCCAGGTATAACGCTAACACTGATAAAAATACTGACATCAACAGGCCACGAATAATACGGTTATGCAGGCTGATAAGGCGCTGTTGTTGCTTTTCCAGCCGCTGGGCTTCAATGCGCCAGGCATTGCGGTTGCCGCCCAGGGTTGAAAGCCAGATATGCTGATACACATTGCGGCCGCGCGGGGCGCTGGCAGGGTCTCTGGCGGTGGCAACATAACGGTGATGCCCGTAAACATGCTCAATGGCAAAGCCGGTGTCCCAGCTAAAGGCAAGCAGCCAACGGCCGAACAGCATAGCTATGGGATCAGATATACGGTGAGTCAGCTCGTGCGCGGGTATGGTGCCAAGCAGGGCAAACAATAACGCGGCCGCCACACACATAGCCGAGTAATGCCAAAAGGTGTTTTGCTGGCGTGCAGCCAGTGCATCGTAACCGGTTAACTGCTGCGTCCAATGCGCTATACCGAGCAGATCGCCGTCTGACAGGCTCCACATCATGGCTAAAAACACCAGGCAAATAGCAGGTAAGGCGCTGTACAGTAACGCATTTAACCAGGCTGTATGCCGATAATCGGGCTCGCTGCTATCATCGCCGGCCAACAGGTCGCCCAACACAATCACCGCTGTCAGCGTCAGCAAGCCCAGTAGCATCCAGTGACCGCCCAATACTATGCCCAGTAAAAATGGCAGGGTTAACCAGTGAAATAAGCTGAATTTCAAATAGTTGAACATAAAACCTCCCGACGTTACCTGAGCCAGCCTAGTCAAGAGGCCTGCTGAGCAACAGGGTAGCACCTGCCAATTTATAGTCATTTGCGGCCAAAGTGCCGATTTTTGCTTAACAGTTAGCTACACTGGGCCAAACTGATGTTGCATCCAGCCAGGTTATGCCAGTAAACACCGCTGCCGCTAAAAACGTTGTACCGTTACAGTTAACGCTACCCAATCATTATCTGCGTCAACTGCTTGGGTTATTGAAAAGCCGTGGCGTTGACACTCAGGCTTTGCTGGTGCAGGCGGGCATGGCTGAGCACCTTATCGGGCAAGCTGATGCCACGGTGAGTTGGCAGCAGTTTCACCGCCTGGTAAAGCTCAGTGTGACCCAGTCTGAGGAGCCGGCATTAGGTCTGTATCTGGGCTGTCAGCTGACGATTACCACTCATGGTTTGTTGGGGTTGGTTGCGCTAAGTAGTGAAAATTTACAACAGGCGTTGCAGCTGATTTGTCGCTATATTTCTACCCGCAGCCCGCTGATCAGCCTGCAGCTTAAACAAACGGCACAGCACACCACGCTGGTGTTAACCGAGCGTTATCCGCTGGCCGACATTAGCGCTTTTATGGCAGAGACGGTGATGGTGGCGCTGCATCAGGTATTGCAGGTGCTTAGCGAGCAACATTACCAACCGTTGAGCTTGCATTTTGCCTATAGCGCACCGGCTTATCAGACGTTGTATCAGGCGTTTTTTCCCTGCCAGGTCTATTTTGACCAGCCTGAGCACAGTATTTGTTTTGCTAACACCTGTCTTGCTATCAGCCCGCCCTTTGCTGACAGCGTATTGCAACAGCAATTAAGTTCACAGTGCGAACATGAATTGCAAAGGCAGCAACGGCAGACGAGTATCAGCTCAGCCATTCTCATGTTGCTGGGTCGCACTAAAGGCCGCATCCCGGATATCAGCCAGGTCGCGACTGAATTTAACCTGTCAGAACGTACCTTGCGCCGGCGCCTAAACGCTGAGCACAGCAGCTATCAGCAGCTGGTAGTCCACTGGCGCCAGCACATGGCCCAGCATTACTTAACGCATACAACACTGCAGGTGCAGCAAATCGCCTATTTACTTGGTTATGCCGACCCTGCCAACTTTGGGCGGGCATTTCGCCAACAGTGCAATATCTCGCCACGACAATTTCGACAGCGTTATGCATTTACACAGTAAACAGTAACTTTTACATCTTTAAACAGTTAAATAGTGAGGAGCCGTGTAAGGTAATTAAAGTTTAACAACTTGTTGCATTTAAGCAGGGAGATAAAATGCGAATTGCCGGAACACTGACTATTACCGCCTTATTAACGGCGTGCGGCGGCTCTGATTCAGAGCCAGAAACCAATACACAACTTTGGCAGGTGTCTGCTGCCGCAACCTCTACGGCACCGCTGACGCAGGTGAGTGGTGAGCCTTTAGCGCGTTACCTGCGTTATGGTTTATACGCCAAAGCTGATCAGCGCGGCCAGGGGGCAGGTTTACCCGCACCGGCAGATCCAGCCCCCGGGGCGACTAACCTGATCACTCAGGGCGTGGATGAAGCGGATCGAGTGAAATTTGCCAATCAACAGCTGTTTGTCAGCGGCATAGATGCTGATACCGACATGCCCTATGTGAAACGCTGGCAACGCAACGAAGATGGCAGTTTACAGGCGCTGGAGCCTCTGACTTTAGCGGCGCCAATGCGTCAGGTGCGCGGCTTATACGCGACGGATACGCAACTTACTGTGCTGGGCGATGATCGTTACGGCAATGTGGTTGCCGCACTATCGCCACCGCTATGGGGACAAGAAAATGGTGAAATCAGTGTGCAATTGTTTGAACAGGGTAACAGTGTCTATCAGTTACGTTTTGATGGCGATTTGATTGACAGCCGACGCACTGCTGATGCCTTATGGCTAGTGTCACGTTACCAGCCAGAAGTAGCCGGTTATAGACCGTATGCTGCAACAGTAGCAGACAATGAGAGCAATATGCTGGTGCTGCAAAACGCCAGCCTGAACGATTTGTTGCCAAAACGCCGGTTAAATAACGGCGTGCCTGAGCCATTAGTGGCCTCGCAGCAATGTTACCTGCCTGAAAATGCTGCAACTGATGAGGGCAGTGACCGCATGGTGGTGCTTACCCGCATTGCCACCAGCGCACCTTATCAGACCGAAAGCAGTTGCATCCTGGCATCCGTGAATGATTTTTACATGTCGACCGAAAGTCTGTATCTGCACGGCACAATAAATTATGCAATGCATGCTGAAACGGTGTTGCACAAGTTTAGCCTGGGTGATTCTGCCGTAGGTTATCAGGCATCAGGCGTGGTGCCCGGCATGATCAGTGGTAGTCAGCGGGCATTTTCGTTGTTCGAGAAACAATCGTATTTAATGTTACTCAGCTCTGACTCGACCAGTGCCGAGCAGCATCGCTTGTTTGTGCTGCAACAACAAGGAGATAGCCTGAACGTAGCTGCTCAGTTGCCGGAAGCAGAGCAAGCGGATCAACTGATAGGTAAACCCGGTGAAGACATTTATGGCGTGCGCTTTGTCGGTGACCGTGCCTATGTCGTGACGTTTGAGCGCACTGATCCGCTGTATACGCTGGATATTAGCAACCCGCTGCAACCGGCTATTATCGGCGAGCTGGAAATACCGGGATACTCAGCGTATTTGCACAGTATCAATACCGAGCTATTGTGGGGCTTAGGCCAACAGATTGAGACCGATGCGCAGGGCAATCCTATCTGGAGCAGTGCAGGGGCAAAGATTGCGTTGTTTAATGTGGCTGCTAACGATGCCGTGGTGCAGGATGAACTGATATTGGAAGCACAGTTTTCCCCGCTGGAGTACCAGCACCATAGCTTAGCGTTAAACGTACAGGACGGGATGACCCGTATGGCGCTGCCACTGAGCCGCTATGATGCAGCCACAGGGGAGCAGGTTAGCCTGCTCACACTGGAAGTAGCGCATAACGGCACTATGCAAAAAACCGGCGAGCTGATCCCGCAGCAGCAGGAATATGCCAGCAGCTGGGACGCCCGTACCGTGCTAATCGATGACGACATTTACTTTGTGTTGGGCGCTCAGGTGTACCACAGTAATTGGCAGCAGCCTGAACAAGTGATCGCGCAGTATTGATGGCAAGTAAAACCGGCAACAGCGTGCTGGACGCCGGGCCGGCTTTACACTAGGTTTATGCCATAAAGCAGCATCAAAAAAGAAGGAAGCGACAATGTCAGTACAGCGTCATGGCCAGTGTATTTGCGGTAAAGTAAAAATAGCTGCCAGTGCGGCAGATCATAAAGTGGGTGCCTGCCATTGCAGTATTTGCCGGCGCTGGGGCGGAGGTCCGCTGCTGGCGCTGGATTGCGGTACCCAGGTCAGCTTTGATGGCGAACAGCATATTCGCGCCTACCGCTCGTCAGACTGGGCATCGCGTGGCTTCTGTGCTGAATGTGGCACACATTTGTTTTACCGCCTAAGTCAGAATGGCCAGTATATTATGCCGGTCGGCTTATTTGAGCCAGCCGACGATCTGGTGTTTGACCATCAGGTCTGTATCGACAGCAAGCCGTCATATTACAATTTCGCTGAGCACACCCATAATATGACCTGTGACGAGCTGTTTGCCGCTTTTGCGCCGCCGCAATAACATGCGCTATGGCTGGCTAAAGCTGAGTACCCCCTAAGCCTATAGATGGGGCGTATTCGCAAGCAGCGCCTTAGCTTTTTGCCAAAGCAATAAAGCGCTGGATATGGCTGTTGTGCTTTTCCTGTTTACGGTAGCCAACGTAAATATGCTTGTGTATACCCTTGTCACCCAGCCTCACCGCCGCAATTGGCAGGTTATGACTATACTCCTGTGCCAGCCATTTTGGCATGGCCGCTACACCCCGGTTGGCGGCGACCATTTGCAGAATAATGTCGGTCGCTTCCAGGGTTTTATGCGCTTTGGGCATACACTGCGCTGGCAGTAAAAACTGCTGAAAAATATCCAGCCGTGCTGTGTCTACCGGATACGTCAGTAAAGTCTGGTCGCTTAGCTGCTCCGGGCTGACGTGAGTTTTCGTTGCCAGCGGGTTTTGTTGGCTGACTACCAACACCAGCTCATACGGGAATACCGGCTCAAAGGCGATACGGCTCTTGTTGATGGGGTCGGGCGTGATCAGTAAATCAATATCGTAATTAAACAGCGCGGCCATACCGCCAAACTGAAAGCGTTGCTTTACATCGATATCGACTCCCGGCGATTGTGCCAGAAACGGTTGCACTACCCTTAACAGCCACTGATAGCAGGGGTGGCATTCCATACCGATACGTAAACTGCCTTTTTCGTTGGCAGCAAACTGGCGCAGTGTATCGTCGATGCGCTCGAACTGCGGCAACAGCCGGTTAGCCTGCTCCAGCAGATACTCACCCGCCTCTGTCAGACGGATCTGCCGGCCATCTTTTAGCCACAGATTAACGCCAGCATGCTGTTCTAACTTTTTAATGCTATGGCTTAGCGCCGATTGTGTCAGGTGCAATTTAGCGGCGGCGGCGGTGACCGAGCCGCTGCGGCTGATTTCGCGCAAAATGCTTAGGTGGATTTTCTCAACCATGGCTAACTTATGAGTAAAAATCATTGAATGTATAAAATACAGCGTTTTTCTTAATGGGTATAGCGCTTAGGGTGAAAACAGGCTTAATCATATTGAGTGTTGAGTGGTAATTGATGAAGTAATTTCATTAAATAATGAGAAAGTATCATTTTTAATCATAAAATATTGCGCCTATGCTTTATCGCATGTTTGGACGTCTGGAAGTCTTCAGTGTGGCGTCAATCAGCGATGGGCTGTTCAGGCCCTGTGTTGGCAGTGAAGCAAAACAGGATGGCAATGATGAATAACGATTTTAGCTTTAGCATTACACAACAAGCCTTTGATGAGCATTATCGGCCGGCAGACAGTACACGGCTTACCACCAATTTTGCCAACTTGGCCCGCGGTGAAAGCCGGCAGCAAAATTTGCGCAATGCCCTTAGCATGATAAACAACAGGTTTAATGCCTTAGCGCAATGGGACAACGCTAAGGCAGACCGTTACGAGGTAGAGCTGGATATTGTATCGGTTGATATCCGTATTAACGGCAGCAACCAGAGCTTTCCGTCAATAGAAGTATTGCAAACCCACATCGTTGACCATAAAACCAAGGCGCGCCATGCCGGCATTGTTGGTAATAACTTTTCGTCCTATCTGCGCGACTACGACTTTAGCGTGCTGCTGCTTGAGCACAATAAGCAGCAAGCCAAATTCAGTATTCCGGCCAATTTTGGCGACCTGCACGGCAAACTGTTTCAGTGTTTTGTTAACTCAGAGACTTATAAACAGCATTTTTCTAAGCCGCCGGTTATTTGCCTCAGTGTGTCAGATAACAAAATTTATTACCGTACTGAGAACCTGCACCCGGTATTAGGCGTGGAATACCAGCCGAATGAGCCATCGTTAACCGAACAGTATTTTCAGAAAATGGCTCTGCAGGTGCGTTATTTTATGCCACCCAATAGCGTGGCACCGTTAGCGTTTTACTTTAGCGGTGACTTGCTGAATGACTTCACTAATCTGGAGCTGATTAGCACTATCAGCACCATGGAAACCTTCCAGAAAATCTACCGGCCGGAAATTTATAACGCTAATGCGGTGGCGGGCAAGTGCTATCAGCCAAGCTTGAAAAACGCTGACCATTCGATCACACAAATCGTGTATGACCGTGAGGAGCGCAGCCGCTTAGCGATTGAGCAAGGCAAATTTGCCGAACAGCATTTTATTAAACCCTATCTGGCCAAATTACAGCAGTGGAGCTTAGCATGACAATATTACTGCCCACCTCAACCGCTGGCAGTTTGCCCAAGCCATCCTGGCTGGCACAGCCGCAAACGCTGTGGTCGCCCTGGAAATTGCAGGGAGATGAGCTTGTTAGTGGTAAACAGGATGCACTTAGCCTGGCACTGCAGCAGCAACAACAGGCAGGCATTGATATAGTTAGTGATGGCGAACAAACGCGGCAGCACTTTGTTACCAGCTTTATCGAGCAGTTAAGCGGTATTGACTTTGTTAACCGCAAAACGGTGCGCATTCGTAACCGTTATGATGCCAGTGTGCCCACTGTGATCGGGCCGGTATCGAGGCCAAAGCCAGTGTTTGTTGCCGACGCCAAGTTTTTACGTCAGCAAACCACGCAGCCGATAAAATGGGCCTTGCCGGGGCCGATGACAATGATCGACACCCTGTACGATGGCTATTATCAAAGCCGCGAAAAGCTGGCGTGGGAGTTTGCCAAAATACTGAACGAAGAAGCCAAAGAGCTCGAAGCAGCCGGGGTTAATATTATCCAATTTGATGAGCCGGCCTTTAACGTATTTTTTGATGAGGTTAACGACTGGGGCATTGCCTGTTTAGAGCGCGCCATCGAAGGCTTGAAGTGCGAAACCGCGGTGCATATTTGTTATGGCTATGGCATTAAAGCCAACACCGACTGGAAGCAAACCCTGGGTAGCGAATGGCGTCAGTATGAGCAGATTTTCCCCAAACTGCAGCAATCCAATATCGATATTATCTCCCTGGAGTGTCATAACTCACGGGTACCGCTGGAGCTGCTGGCGCTTATCCGCGGTAAAAAAGTCATGGTCGGTGCCATCGATGTGGCTACTGATACCATTGAAACAGCGGAACAAGTCGCCGATACCTTGCGCAATGCGCTGCAGTATGTCGATGCCGATAAACTTTACCCCTGCACCAACTGTGGCATGGCGCCATTAGCGCGCCCTATCGCACAGGGCAAACTGCAGGCGTTAACCGCTGGCGCTGCGATAGTGCGCCAGGAGCTGCAAAAAACTGAATAGCAGCGCTACCGAAAGAGCTGTCACTGCGACGTTGTTTTTTATGCTGCGAGAGAAAAGCGCAGGAGGCTGACAATACCACGCTAACGCAAACAGCTTGATTATTTTGAATGATAACGGTTATCATTTGCATCCTTTGGGTGTGTGCAAGGATTAACCATGAAAATGTTTGCCAAAAATTTTGCGTATGCGGCTGTTTTTGCTGCGCTTTTCCCCGCTATTGCCTATGCTCAGCAAAAGCAAACCGATAATGAAGAAGACACAGTAAAAGAAAAGATATTTGAACATATTCAAGTAACCGGCAGCCGCTTAGACAGTGCCTCGACAGCAACCGGTTTACCTTTGACTTTACGGGAAACACCACAGTCAATTTCAATTATTGACAAAACCCTGATAGAGAGTTTTGCGTTGGATACGGTGGCTGACGTTATGCAGTTTGCACCGGGTATTCAGGCGCAACAAGCGGAAACGGACCGGTTTTTCTTCCGTGCGCGTGGCAGGGACGTAAGCAATTTCCAGTTTGATGGTGTGCCTATTGCTTACAATAGCTTTTTCAGTGAAGCATTGGCTGACGCTATTTTGTTTGACCGGGTAGAAGTGGTACGCGGTGCCACCGGGCTGTTAACAGGTGCTGGTGAACCCTCTGCGGCCATTAATTTAATTCGTAAACGCCCTAAAATGAACAATGGCGGTTATGCCAGTGTTGAGCTGGGCTCGTGGAGTAATGTGCGGCTGGAAGCCGACCACTCTCAACTGCTAAACGACAGTGGCAGTGTCAGAGCCAGGGTCGCAGTGGCGCATGAACAGGGTGATAGCTATGTCAATCTGTCAGAGAAAGACAATACCCAGCTTTACGCTGTTGTGGCAGCCGATTTAACTGATCAGACACGGCTTACCGTTGGGGCCGATTACAGTGAACGTAACCCCAAAGGCAGTATGTGGGGGGCTTTGCCGCTGTTTTATGCTGATGGCACTCAAACCGATAATCTACCGGTAGAAACGACGACAGCATCGCCGTGGAACCGCTGGGAACGCAAGGGTTCCAACGCCTTCATTAAAGTAGAGCACGCGTTTGACAATAACTGGAATCTACAGGCCGACCTTGAACGGCGTGAAGATGAAATGGACGGCTATCTGCTGTACTTCTCTGGTTTTCCGGATAAAGATACCGGCCTGGGCTTTACAGCTTCACCGAATCGTTATGTTTCTGATCGTGAGCAAACATCCGTCAGATTATTGCTATCTGGCCCCTTTACCTTGTTTGCACGCGAGCATCAGCTAACCGCAGGTTTACTGCATTCCGAGCAGGATGTAAATGCAACATCTTATGGCACCGCTGATGACATTGCTATCCCGAGTCTTTTGGACTGGGGGCAGGGCGTACCTGAGCTTAGTTTTTTAACTACACCCAGTTACGCCACCACAGAGGCGCACACACAACAAGGTGCTTATGTCGCCGCCAAATTCAGCCTGACAGACAACCTGACGGCCATTGTGGGGAACCGTATTACTAACTATGAGTACGATGCCGCTGCACCCTGGGCCAGCAGTGTTTATGAAAACAATAGCGTAAACACGCCTTACGCTGGTTTGGTATATGCGGTGAACGATTTTATTTCGGTTTACACCAGCTACACCGAAATTTTTCAGCCGCAGGAAGCACGTAATGTGAACAACGAGCTGATTGGTCCGGTTGAAGGTAGAAACCGGGAGCTGGGTATTAAAGGGGGTTTCTTTAACGACAGGCTAAGTGCCAGTGCAGCCATCTATGAAGTCGAAGAGGACAATCTGGCTATTGCTGACCCCAATAATCCTGAGCCGTTGCCGGGCACGACAATGTTCCCGTCGATAGGTGTTAAAGGTGCAAAAACAAGCGGTTTTGAAGTGGAGTTAAACGGCCATCTGACTGAACAGATCAATATTCTGCTTAACTACACTTACAACGACGCCGAAGATGCCGATGGCACCAACTATGCGCCTTTCCTGCCAAAGTCACTACTTAAAGCCAGTGCACTGTATGACGTGTCTGAAGACATTACGGTTGGTATAAATGCCAACTGGCAAGGCAAAACGGAAAACCCCGGCACGGGACCCAATGGTGAAACCTTCACTCAGGACAGTTATACAGTGATTAACCTGATGGCCAGTTACCAGTTTGCATCTAACTGGCAGCTTAGCGCCAATATCAATAACCTGTTTGATGAAAAATACTTCTCCAGTATCGATTTCTACAATCAGGGCTTTTTTGGTGCACCACGTAATGCACAGGTCAGTGTGCGCTACAGTTGGTAACGACCTGGAGTGGTGATTTTATTGCCGGGCGGTGATTGGGTTATTGTCCGGCAATTTACTCCTTGTACACGTCATTATGTGGCTAAAGCACCGATAACTTGCTGTTTGGCACATCGGTAACCAGCATATGGCCAGGGCTGTGGGTAATGCAAAAATCTACCCCGGCATTGGCTATCGCCACCTGCGGTGTGACGCCGCAGGCCCAGAATACCGGCACTTCACCGGGCTTTATGCTAACGGCATCACCAAAATCAGGTTTATTGATATCACTAATGCCAATCGCAGCCGGATCGCCAAAATGTACCGGCGCGCCATGTACCTGGGGAAAACGCGAGCAAATCTGAATGGCCCGTATCGCATCGGCTGGTGTCATGGGCCGCATACTCACCACCATACCACCATGAAACACCCCGGCTGGCGTGCAGCCGAGATTAGTGCGGTACATCGGCACATTCACCTTCTCGGTGATATTGCGAATTTCCAGGCCATCGGCCAGCAAGGACTCTTCAAACGAAAACGAGCAGCCAATTAAAAAGGTGACTAAGTCATCACGCCAGTAGTCGCGTATATCGGTCACTTCTTCAATCAACTGGCCGTGGCGAAAAATTCGGTAGCGCGGTAAATCGCTGCGGATATCCAGATCTTGCGCCAACGCTGGCATATCGATGGCACCTGGTGTGGCCGCCATACCCAACAGCGGGCAAGGCTTAGGGTTAAAGTGGCAAAACTGCAAAAAGTCGGCGGCATACTGTTTAGGCAGTATCGCCATATTGGCCTGCACAAAACCTGGGGCCAAACCCGAGGTATTGCCGCTAAAAACACCACTGCGACACTGCTGACGTAATTGATACGGCGTTAATTCAGGCATAAGACTCTCCCGCTGGTTCAAGCCATCAGTTTACCCGACAAGACCCGGTATAAACAGGCACTACCCATCGCTTTTAGCGATAGTCCAACCGGCCAGGTTAGCAGCATAAAGATCACCTCATTTGATATTTCTTTTAGATATATAACATCGTAATTCACTATTTATTGGTAATTAAAATTCGTCTTATTATGCCAGTTGTATTGTAAAGATTGGCTTGCGTAGCCTCTGTCGTTTCAACAGGTGGAACCCAGCATTCATGAGTATCAGTATTGAACAGGTCACGAAACGCTTTGGTAACTTTGTTGCGGTTGACAATGTTAACCTTGCGATAAAAACCGGTGAGCTAACCGCCTTGCTAGGACCGTCAGGCTCGGGTAAAACTACCTTGCTGCGGATTATCGCCGGGCTGGAGCAGGCCGATAGCGGCCGTATCCGCTTTAACAACGAGGATATTACCGGCCAGCATGTGTCTGAACGCGGTGTGGGCTTTGTATTTCAGCACTATGCGTTGTTTAAACATATGACAGTGTTTGAAAACGTCGCTTACGGCCTTACGGTAAAGCCAAAGAAACTGCGGCCGAACAAGGCCGAGATAGCGAAAAAAGTAAATAACCTGCTGCAACTGGTACAGCTGGACTGGACGGCAGATCGCTACCCGGCACAGCTCTCTGGTGGTCAGCGGCAGCGCATTGCTCTGGCTCGTGCCTTAGCCGTTGAGCCCAAGGTACTGCTACTGGATGAGCCTTTCGGCGCGCTGGACGCCAAGGTACGTGCCGAGCTGCGCCGTTGGTTACGCCGCTTACATGATGAAATTCATGTTACCAGTGTGTTTGTCACCCATGATCAGGAAGAAGCGCTGGAAGTGGCTGACCGCATAGTGGTGATGAACAAGGGCGCGATAGAGCAGGATGGCACACCCGAGCAGGTTTACGACAACCCGGCTAACCCCTTTGTGTACGAGTTTTTGGGTAATGTGAATTTATTCCATGCCAGGGTGAAACAAGGCCAGAGCACCATCGGCAACGTTAAGTTGGCCTCACCTGAGCACAATAATGGCGAAGAGCAGGACGGTTTTGCCTATGTGCGGCCGCATGAAATTGATGTGTACAAAGCGCCGGTCAGTGACAGCTTAAAAGTGACGCTGGATTTGGTCACCATCGTCGGGCCGGTTGCCAGGCTGGAAGTGCTAAGCGATAGCGACCAGCAGCTTATCCATATTGAACTGCCCAAAGATCAGTTTAAGCAATTACAGCTGGCCCAGGGCGATGTGGCCTGGATCCAGCCGCGTTACAGCAAAGTGTTTCTCGGTGAAAATATTTAACTTAACAGGAAGGCTTAACATGCAGATGATCAGAACCTTATCTTTTGCTGCGGTGGTGGCGTTGTTATCGACGCCGCTGGCGGCAAAAGAGCTGCTAAACAGCAGCTACGATATTGCCCGTGAGTTGTTTGCTGAGATAAACCCGCTGTTTATTGCGCATTATCAGCAGCAAACCGGCGAAACGCTGGAGATAAAGCAGTCGCATGGCGGCTCATCGCGCCAGGCGCAGGCGATTATTCAGGGCTTAAGGGCCGATGTAGTAACCTTTAACCAAAGCACCGACATCGATATTTTGCACCAGCGCGGTAACCTGCTGCCGGCCAACTGGCGTGAGCGGCTGGACAATAACAGCTCGCCGTACTATTCCACCATGGCCTTTATGGTGCGCAAAGGTAACCCTAAGCAAATTAGTAGCTGGGCAGATTTAACCAAAGCCGATGTCGGTTTGGTGTTTCCTAACCCGAAAACCTCGGGCAATGCCCGCTATACCTATCTGGGTGCCTATGGCGATGCCTTACTGCGCTTTAATAACGACGAGCAGCAAGCCCAGCAGTGGTTAAAGCAGTTTTTAGCCCGGGTGGTGGTATTTGACACTGGCGGCCGCGGCGCAACCACGTCTTTTGTTGAGCGCGGTTTGGGCGATGTTTTAATTACCTTCGAGTCTGAGGTGAACAACATTATCGCGCAATATCCTGATCAACAGTTTGAGCGGGTCGTGCCACCCACCAATGTGCTTGCCGAGTTTCCGGTGGCCTGGATTGACAAAAATATTCAGCGTAATGGCACCGAACAGCAAGCCAAAGCCTATTTAACTTACCTGTACAGCAAAGAAGCGCAGCAAGTGTTGGCGCGCTATTTCTACCGCGTGCATCACCCTGAAGTGGTGGCGGCCACGGCAGAGCAGTTCCCGGCAACAGACCTCTTTACTGTTGAGCAGAAATTTGGCGGTTGGGCGCAGGTACAGCAACAACATTTTGCCAGTGGCGGCCTGTTAGACAAATTGCTGGCCGAGGCTAAGCGCTAGCCGTGGCATTTTATCGCAGCAACAACAGTAAGCGGGTGCTGCCGGGCTTTACCATTAGCCTGGGCAGTAGCCTGTTTTTTATCAGTTTAGTAATTTTGCTGCCTATTAGTGGTCTGGTATTGCAGGTTGCGGGTCTAAGCTGGCAGGAATACTGGACCATTATCAGCGACCCACGCGTAGTGGCCACCTATAAAGTGACCGCGTCGGCGGCCGCTGTAGCCAGTGTATTTAATTTGTTTTTTGGCTTGCTTATGGCCTGGATTTTAACCCGCTACCGTTTCCCGGGGCGGGTGCTGCTGGATGGGTTAATGGACTTGCCTTTTGCCTTACCCACTGCGGTGGCGGGGTTAACCTTAGCGGCAGTGTTTTCAACACAAGGTTGGTTTGGCCAATATCTGGCGCTGTGGGATATTAAAGTGTCTTACACCTGGCTGGGCATCGTGGTGGCGATGGTGTTTACCAGTGTGCCTTTTGTGGTACGTACCGTGCAGCCAGTGCTGGAAGAATTTGGCCCTGAATATGAAGAGGCGTCAGCAACCCTGGGTGCCAGCCCGGTACAGACGTTTTTCCGCGTCATCTTGCCGGAAATTAAACCGGCACTGCTCACCGGTACGGCGTTGTCTTTTACCCGCAGCCTGGGCGAGTTTGGTGCGGTGATTTTTATCGCCGGTAATTTGCCCTGGCAAACCGAAGTCACCTCACTGATGATCTTTGTTCGTCTACAAGAGTTTGATTACGCCGCAGCGGCTGCCATCGCCAGTGTGGTGCTCATTGTGTCGCTTACATTGCTGTTTATTATCAATGGCATACAGCAGCGTTATCAGCATATTACCGGTGGCCCCAAATGAATAATGTCAGGCTTAACAGTGCGCAGCGCTGGCTTAAACCCTTACTGATCAGTACCGGCGTGGTACTTACCCTGTTGTTACTTGTGGTGCCGTTGCTGTTTATTTTTATCGCCGCCTTTTCAGCCGGTATAGGTGGTGTTTGGCAAAACTTGACTGAGCCGGATATGCTGCATGCTATTGGCCTGACCTTACTGGTGGCAGGTTTAACGGTGCCAATAAACCTAGTGTTCGGCACCTTAATTGCCTGGTGCGTAACACGCTTTAGCTTTCCTGGCCGGCGTTTTTTGCTCACGTTAATCGATATTCCCTTTGCTGTCTCGCCGGTCGTCGCCGGTTTGTTATACCTGTTGTTGTATGGCAGCAATGGCCCTTTTGCTGATCTGTTGAACCAGTATGATGTGCAACTGATGTTTGCCTGGCCTGGCCTGGTGATGGTGACGGTGTTTGTCTCTTGCCCCTTTGTGGTACGCGAGTTGGTGCCGCTGATGTCAACCTTGGGTACTGAGCAGGAGGAAGCAGCCGTGCTTTTGGGAGCCAGCGGCTGGCAGGTATTTTGGCATATTACGCTGCCCAACATCCGCTGGGCGCTGTTGTACGGTGTGATCTTAACCAATGCCCGAGCGGTGGGCGAATTTGGCGCCGTGTCGGTGGTGTCTGGTACCATTCGCGGCCAAACCAATACTTTGCCGCTGCATATCGAATTACTGCAGCAAGACTACAATACCGCTGGAGCCTTTATTGCAGCGGCACTGCTAACCTTAATTGCTATTGCCACCTTAGTAGTAAAAGCGGTTTTGCAATGGAAATTAGCCCGCGACGAGCACTAAGCGGACGTTATCGTTCTAAGCATACCCACCCTTTCTGGCAGCCTATATATCCAGATGGCTGTGTATCTCTATTTGATATAGCTAATAGTTATGAATTGCTTCTCAGTATGCTGCTGCAGGCATACAATGGCCGCACTATCAAAGTGGCCAAAGCGGCTATTTAACGGATGTTATCTATGAAATTTAAAACGCAATTACTGCACAGTAGCCATGGCGATCAGCAAACCGGTGCGTTAACCACGCCAATTTATCAAAGCAGTACTTTTACTTATGGCACGGCGGCAGAGGGCAAGGCCCGTTTTGCCGGTGAGCTGCCGGGTTTTATTTATAGCCGCATGGGTAACCCGACAGTGCAGGCGCTGGAGCAGCAGCTGGCAAGCCTGGAAGGGGCCGATGAAGCCCTGGTGGTTGCCAGTGGTATGGCGGCGGTGAGCAGTATCTTTTATGCACTGGTAAGTAGCGGCGACGAAGTGGCCTTTATTGATCCGGTGTACGGTGGTACGGCAGCATTTTTAATTAATACGTTAAGCCGCGCCGGTATTACCGTAAGCCGGTATAGCAGTGATGATGACTTACTGGCCAATATTAACCCCGGCACCAAGCTGGTGCTGTTTGAACCTATTACCAACCCTAATCTTAAAGTAACCGACTACCGTAAGGTAAAAACTGCTGCGGCGAAAACTGGCGCCATTACGGTGTGTGACAACACCTTTTTAACGCCTTATTTGTTTAAACCGCTTAAGCACGGCATTGATTTAGTGATGCACAGCGGCACCAAATATTTAAGTGGCCACGGCGATATTATTGCCGGCGTGGTAGCGGGCCGCAAAGAGTTAATGCAACCGGTGCGTACTATAGCGCTAAAACATATAGGCGCGCCGATAGGCCCGCAAGAGGCGTATTTACTGCAGCGCGGCCTGCGCACACTGGCGCTACGGATGGATGCACACCTGGCCGGCGCGGCCAAGGTGGCGGCATTTTTAGCTCAGCATGCAGCAGTGAAGAAAGTCATTTACCCGGGGTTAGCCACTGATGCCGGCTACCCGGTGCTGGCCGACACCGTGGGTGCTTTTGGTGGCATGGTCAGTATTGAGCTGGAAGGTGGTTTCGACCGGGCTGCGCGCTTTCTTGATAGTCTGCAGCTGTTTACCCAAGCGGTTAGTCTGGGTGATTTAGAAAGCCTTGCCTGTCATCCGGCCAGCACCACCCATGCCGCAATGGATGCGCCAAGCCGCCAAGCTGCCGGGGTGACCGATGATTTAATCCGCTTAAGTATTGGTGTTGAAGATCCCGATGATTTGATAGCCGATCTACAGCAAGCCTTGCATATATCAGCTTAGGCGTTGCCGTAAATTTCTTTATTCGCCAGCCAACGTTTTATCAGTTGTTCGCACGCTGGCGGATTTTGCTGCCACAGCCTGGTAGCCAGTTGCTGTGCTTGCGGCAGTAATTCGGCATCGCGGCTTAAGTCGGCAATTTTAAACTGCAACACCCCGGTCTGGCGGGTGCCCAGCAGCTCGCCGGGGCCACGGATCTCTAAATCGCGCTGAGCAATCACAAAACCGTCGTTGGAGTCACGCAGCACGCCAAGCCGGGCCTGCGCCGTTTTTGACAGCGGCGCATGGTACAACAGCACACAATGCGAGGCGGTACTGCCCCGGCCAACCCTTCCACGTAATTGGTGCAGCTGCGCCAGGCCCAATCTTTCCGGGTTTTCAATAATCATTAAACTGGCATTGGGTACATCAACACCCACTTCAATCACGGTAGTGGCAACCAGTAAGTCCAGCTCGCCGGCGCTGAATTGCTGCATTACCGCTTGTTTATCAGCGGCTTTTAACCGGCCATGTACCAGGCCAATACGTAAATCGGGCAGGGCTTGTTGCAGTAGCACCAAGGTGTCTTCGGCCGCCTGGTTTTGCAGCGTTTCTGACTCTTCAATTAAGGTGCATACCCAATAGGCCTGGCGCTGCTCGGTTTTGACCGCACTGCGCACCCGCTCAATAATATCGTCGCGGCGTGTATCCGGTATCGCCACCGTGGTAACTGGTGTACGCCCCGGCGGCAGCTCATCAATAATCGAGGTATCTAAATCGGCATAGGCGGTCATGGCCAACGTGCGCGGGATCGGGGTGGCGGTCATGACCAGTTGATGCGGGTAACAGCCGGCAATACCGCCTTTTTCCCGCAGTGCGAGGCGCTGATGTACACCAAAACGGTGCTGCTCGTCGATAATGATCAGTGCCAATTGTTTAAAGGCCACCTGTTGCTGAAACAAGGCATGGGTGCCAACAATCATCTGGGCGCTGCCAGCGGCGATGGCATCCAGCGTGGTTTGCCGGGCTTTGCCTTTGGTTTTACCGCCAAGCCAGGCCACGCTTATACCCAGTGGCACAAACCAGCGGGCAAAATTCGCCGCGTGTTGCTCGGCCAGCAGTTCGGTAGGCGCCATTAACGCCACCTGATAACCATTGCCAATGGCTGTCAGCGCGGCCAGGGCGGCAACCAGAGTTTTACCCGAACCCACATCGCCCTGCACTAAGCGCAGCATAGGCAGATTTTGCGCTAAATCGTGACGTATTTCTGCACTCACCCGCTGCTGTGCGCCGGTAGGGGCAAACGGCAGGGCGCTTAAAAAACGCTGCTCTAATGCGGTATCTATGTGTAAGGCGATAGCGTGTTGCTGCTGACTTTGGCTGCGCAGTTTATACATGCTCAGTTGTTGCGCCACCAGCTCTTCTATAATCAGCCGCTGCTGCGCCGGGTGCTTACCCAGCTCCAGCAATTGCAGGCTAGCATTTGGCGGCGGGCGGTGAATATAGTGCAGCGCGTCGGCCAGTGACCAGTTTTGTGCCATATAGTCAGCCAGATATTCGTCCGGCGCACTGCTGCGTAGTTGCAATAAGGCGGCATCGGTCAGGTTACGCCAGGTCGCCTGACGCAAGCCCTCGGTAGTGGGATAAATCGGTGTTAAGGTTTCGCTGACTTCGGTCAGTAGCTCATCGTTATGTACGCGGTACTCCGGGTGCAGCATTTCCAGCCCGCGCGGGCCGCGTTTAGCTTCGCCAAAACAGCGCAATAGCACACCCGGTGTAACGGCATTTTTTTGCGCTGCGCTAAAATGAAAAAACCGCAGTGTCAGATAACCGCTGCCATCTTTAATTTTTACCAGCCAGCTGCGCCTTTTGCCCAGCTGGATTTCACTGCTTACCACCTCGCCCAGCACAGTGCCATGCATCAGCGGCATCAGATCGGCAATGGCATAGACGCGGGTGCGGTCTTCATAGCGTAGTGGTAAATGAAACAAGATGTCCTGCAGGCTGTAGATACCCAACTTATCGAGCTTTTCCGCTACTTTGGCGCCAACGCCTTTAATGACCGATACGGGCAGTTTGGCTAAGGAAGTACTCATCAGGGCTTGCGGGTGCCTACAAGGGGCGCTTGCGTAGGTTCGGCATATAAACGCGCCACGGTGCCGTCGGCAATCATGGCGGCCAGCTCATCCCGTAATTTGTCAGCCAGCGTTGCATGTGGGCTCAGGCGGGACAGGCCGATATGAATATAACTTGGCTGACCACGGCTTAAATCGATAGCTGCGCGGCGAAAACGGTGGGCATAGCCTGCGGTGTTGTCGATGGCATTAGTGGTACTGACGGTAGGCGCCACCAGGCCATCAACCCGCTGGCGAAATACCATTTCCAGCCCGGATTCTATACTGTCCACTTCTACCACGTGACGCTGTTTTTGCTCTAGCAGCGCCATCATTGCCGGTGAATACAGATAACCACGAATAGTTACCAGCGTAAGCTGTTGTAGCTGGGCTTCGCTGTCGATACGTCTTTTATCGTCAGCACGCAGAAACAGGCTTTCCGGCACCGTCTGGTTATAGGGCAGCATATGCATAATGGCATCACGCTCGGCGCTGAATTTCAGGTTGCTCATTAAATCTACCTTACCTTCAGCCATCAGCCGAAAACAGCGTGAAACTGCGGTACGAGGAGTAAACACCAGGCTAAAACCGGCGCGCTTGGCCAATTCCTGCATTAAATCGACAGAGGGGCCAAAGGGGGTGTTTACCTCTTCATAGTGGTGAAAGCGCGGGAAATGGTCTAAACACCAAAGCAGTTGTGGCTGACTGGCTGTGCGCTGTGGCAGGGGCTCTTCCGCAGCAACGGGTTGCGCCGCCAACAGGCTGCACAACAAAGCTGGGGTGAGGTAGCGCTGCCACAGGTTTGCCATAGCATTTAATGGGTTGACGGGATTTCCATCACGCCGTCAATTTCAATCTGGGCGCCACGGGGTAACGCCGACACCTGCACTGCCGCACGAGCCGGATAAGGCTCTGCAAAGTACTGGCTCATAATCTGATTTACTGTGGCAAACTGGCTTAAATCAGTGAGGAAAATATTCACCTTGACCATATCGTTCAAGCTACCACCGGCGGCATCACATACCGCTGCCAGGTTTTTAAACACCTGATGGGTTTGCTCGGCAAAGTTGTCTGACACCATTTGCATGCTGGCAGGCACCAGCGGGATCTGGCCGGACAAATATACCGTGGTACCAATTTTTACCGCCTGGCTGTAGGTGCCGATGGCGGCAGGCGCGTCGTTGGTACGGATAATCACTTTAGACATTACTGTTATTTCCTTCTGTAAACTTTCTGTACATCTGGCATCACGCGGATCTTGCGCATCACATTAGCCAAATGCACCCTGTCGCGCACCGAAAGTGTTATTTTAATCACATATTCGCCGGTGTCTCTGTCGTCGGTAGCCAGATCCTGAATATTAGAATCCTGGCCGGCAATTAGCGTAGTGAGCTTGGCCAGCACACCCTGACGATTAACAATAAACACGCGGATATCGCACAAGAATTGTTTGTCACCGGTTTTATCCCAGCGTACCGGGAAAAACTTACCTGGCTCTTTATCCCAGCCCTTAATATTGCGGCAATCGGCGCGATGTACGTTTAAGCCTTTGCCCGGTGTGGCACTGGCGACAATATCATCGCCCGGTATTGGCCGGCAGCACTTGGCGAAGGTCAGCAGCATACCTTCCGAGCCAATGATAAAGGCTTTGCTTTTCGGCATTGGGCCGGCATCGTCTTTGCTGCTGGACTCATCCGAGTCAAATTCGCCCAGTAAGCGCCGGGCAACGGCTATTGCCAGTTGATTGCCTAGACCAATTTCACTGCATAGCTCATCAAGCGATTTTTGTTTGGTGTTTTGCAGCACCTGCTCAATGCGCTCGGGCGCAATATCTTCCAGCTTCACTTCACCCAAGGCTGAACCCAGCAAACGCCGCCCTAAACTGACCGACTCATTTTGTTGCTGCTTTTTCAGGTAGTTGCGAATACCTAAAATCGCCCGGCTGGTCACCACATAGTTCAGCCAGTTAGCATTAGGTTTACCGCCCGGGCTGGTGACAATTTCTACTGTCTGGCCGGTTTCCAGCGGTTTATTTAACGGATAAGGCCGCCGGTCTACCTTGGCACCGACGCAGCGGTTACCAATGTCGGTATGTACGGCGTAGGCAAAATCGACGGCGGTGGCACCAATCGGCAGTTCGACAATTTTGCCCTTGGGCGAAAATACATACAGCTCGTCCGGGTACAGCTCCGATTTCACATTCTCGACAAACTCGGTGCTGTTACCGGCATTTTGCTGCAGTTCCAGCAGGCTTTGCATCCAGCGCCGGGCACGAATTTGTGCCGTGGTGTCCTGATGCTGGCCATTGGCTTTATATAACCAGTGTGCGGCGATACCCTTGTCGGCCATTTCGTCCATTTCTCGGGTACGCATTTGAATTTCGACCGGTATGCCGTGCGGCCCCACCAGAGAGGTATGCAGCGATTGATAGCCGTTTTGTTTAGGGATAGCGATATAGTCTTTAAAGCGGATTTCTATCGGTTTATACAGGTTGTGCACCACACCCAGAGTGCGGTAGCAATTATCTATGCTGTCTACCACCACCCGAAAGGCATAGATGTCCATCACATCATTGAACATCAGCTCTTTGTTTTTCATTTTGCGGTAGATGCTGTACAGGTGCTTTTCGCGGCCGCTGACTTCGGCGGCTATACCGGCTTGTTCCAAGCGGCTGAGAATTTCACTACGGATTTTTTCCAGCAATTCATGCCGGTTACCACGTGCCTGTTTTACCGCTGTAGACAGCGCGCGGTAGCGCATCGGATATAGCGCCTGAAAGCCCCAGTCTTCCAATTCGTTTTTAATATTATGAATACCGAGGCGGTTGGCGATCGGGGCGTAAAGTTCCAGGGTTTCTTTGGCAATGCGGCGGCGCTTTTCTGGCCTGAGCGCGCCCAGGGTGCGCATATTGTGCGTGCGGTCGGCCAGCTTGATTAAAATAACGCGAATATCCTGCGTCATCGCCATAAACATTTTTTGCAGGTTGGTAACTTCAAATTCCTGATAGTCTTTGAATTTTACCTTATCGAGCTTACTAACGCCCTGTACCAGCTCGGCGACGGTGTCACCAAACTGACTGGCTAGGTCTTCTTTGCTGACCGGGGTGTCTTCTATCACGTCATGCAGCAGGGCGGCCATCAGGGTTTCATGGTCCAGGTGCATGTCGGCCAGTATGCTGCTTACCGCCACCGGGTGGGTAATATAAGGCTCGCCACTGGAGCGGGTTTGCGGCGCGTGCGCGTCTCTCGCCACTATGTAAGCCTGTTGCACTAAAGCAACCTGCTCGGGTGGCAAGTAAGCACTAATCTGATTTTTCAGACCTTCAAATAAATACACCGGTGCTCCCAAACTGCGACAGCAAACAAGACACGCCGTTAAGCGCGGGATTTATTATGAATATACGTCTATTTATTGCAGTTGCCAACGGCTAATACGCCGCTGGCCTGCAGATGGCGGGGCTTTTTAGTGGTCTGAACCGATAATAGCCGCAACAGCGGCCATTTCTGACGCTTCCTGTTGCATCTGGTCACGACGCTCTTGCTCGTCCAGTACGGTGTTGGTGATCAGGCCTTTTTCAATTTCACGCAGGGCTACTACGGTAGGTTTATCGTTTTCGATATCGACCAGCGGCTCTTTGCCTTCTACGGCTAACTGACGGGCACGGCGTGCAGCCACCAGAATTAAATCAAAACGGTTACCAATTTTATCTACTGCATCTTGAACAGTTACGCGTGCCATCTATTGCTCCGAATGTGCGGGTATTCACAAGACCGCATAGTTTACGCTAATTTGCTGTTTTCGCCAACAGTTGCGTCAGTAGCGCCTGATGTTTGCTGGCCTGGCTGCCAAAGCTGTTGCGCTGCGCCAGCACAATGCGTTCAAATTCGTTTAGCGCGCTGTCAAAGTTATCGTTAATAATCAGATACTCGTACTCGTCGGCATGGCTCATCTCGCTGTGTGCCTGCGCCATACGCTTGGCAATAACCTCGCTTGAATCCTGGCCACGCTTGTTCAGCCGCTGCTCCAGCTCAGCTAAACTGGGCGGCAGGATAAAAATGCCTTTGGCCGAGCTTTCCTGCGCTTTTATTTGCCGGGCGCCCTGCCAGTCGATATCTAAAAACACGTCAATGCCACGGCTTAAGCTATCGCGTATGGTACTTTTTGACGTGCCGTAGTAATTGCCAAACACTTCTGCCCATTCAAAAAACTCGTCTTTGGCAATTAAGGCTTTAAATTCAGCAACACTGATAAAGTGATAATGCACGCCGTCCTGTTCTCCGGGGCGCGGTGCGCGGGTGGTGTGCGAGACACTGACCTGCATATCGCTGTGGCGCTTCAGCAGGGCTTGGATCAGGCTGGATTTTCCCGCACCGCTGGGCGCAGAGACGATAAACAAATTGCCGGCTAAGTGTTGCATAAAAGTCAGGCTCGCTTGGGCGTAAGGCGTAAAGACTGCGGATTTTAGACGCTGTTGGCTATTGCTGCAAATATGATGATGTCAGGCAACTGTTGCAGGCGAAAACCGGTTTGCTCACGTCAACACGCCGTAAATACATCCCTGTAGGCTCGATTATAAACTTCATCCATGAAGTTTATCCGGTGGAC
This sequence comes from Pseudomonadota bacterium, assembly GCA_040752955.1. GTDB lineage: Bacteria > Pseudomonadota > Gammaproteobacteria > Enterobacterales > Alteromonadaceae > Alishewanella. Next base: position 554,755 of record JBFMHG010000001.1, on the reverse strand, counting down.
CAGCTTCGCTGTTCAAATTCGCTCCCGGCGAATTTGTAAGCATCCTGGCCTGCAACGGTTGACTTAGAGCAAGCCGATTTCCGCTCACTCGTCTGGTGTTAATCTGCTTTCTTTCTTTTTGCTTTAACCGACAAGGTTAGCGTAAAGGTAGCCATCGGCTCATCGCCATGCAGGCTGGGGCAGGTAACCACCACCGATACCGGCTTGTTAATGCGCTCGCCGCTGGCCAGTGATTCATCAATCATCGCATCGATAATATCGCCATCATGGCTGCTAAAGTGCACCGTGGCTTCCGGCCGTTTTAAAAAATGGCCTTCAACATCTTTAAAAGCGAAATTCGCGTTAACGCCGCGTGCTTTGGCTTTGCTAAACACTAAAAACGCGCCGGCAAGGTCGGCACCGATGGCCAGGGCACCAAAGTAAATACTGCCTAAATGGTTTTTGGTACGCCAGCTGTGCGGCATGGTCACTTCCAGCGTTGTGTTGTCCATCCGCACGATTTTCGGCGAGCAAAAACCGATTAGTGGAATATAACGCCAGGCGAAAAGTTTTAGGCCCCAGTTAGCTTTGCGAAGTGAATTGGCCATCAAGAAAGTCCCGAAATGCGATATGGCGTTGAGCTTACACTGGTATGACCATTGCCGCAAGTTGACCGCTCAGGCGGTTAAAAATACCACTCGTCCGGCTGCCGCTGTTGTTGGTAAAACAGGCTATAGTAAAGTCACATCATATTTACGTTTTTAGTAAAGGATGCGGCATTTTGTTCAGGCTTGGTACTTATATCATCACGTTGTGCTGGCTTTGCCTGGTGCCACTGCGAAGTGCCCAGGCATTGGTATTAAGCCAACAGGATTATTTGTACCGGGTATGGTCGGTGGAATCTGGTTTGCCACAAATTTCGGTGACCGCCATTGTACAGGACAAGCAGGGCTTTCTCTGGCTGGGCAGCCAAAATGGCCTGGCCCGCTTTGATGGCTTGCAGTTTGACGTATTTAACACGGCCAACACGGCAGAAATGTCGTCTAATTTAATCACCGCCTTGCACTTTGATCAGCAAGGCCGGCTGTGGATTGGCAGTGTTAATGGCTTAATGCGCTATCAGGACGGCCAACTTAGCCGGCTGGATAAAGAGGCGCCACTGCAGGGCGCTATTACCGGCTTTGCCGAGCTGGCCGATGGCACTATGTATATTGGTGGTAACCGCTTATACCGCTGGCAACAACAGCAGTTGCAACAGGTGCCGGCACATCAGGGCCCGGTGTTTCAGCTGTATCAGCACAACGACATACTCTATATCGGTGGGCAGGACGGTTTTGCTTCGCTAGAACAGGGCCATTATCAATGGTATGGCAAGCTTGATGCACTACCAACAATGCAAATCAGTGAGCTGGCCTGGCACGATGGCCATTTGTATTTGGGCACTACGGCAGGTTTATACCGCTGGGCTAATCAAAGCTGGCAACCCGTCGAACTGCCTGAGCAGGGCAGCGAAACGCGTATAGAACTGTTGTACACCGACGCTCAGCAGCGGCTGTGGGTTAGTCATTACAGCCACACCTATCTGATTGAGCATGGCCAGGTGCAGCGGGCAGATTACGTTAAAGGCAAACATCAGGACTTTGTTTGGGTAGAGAGCATGCTGCAGGATAAACACCATAACCTGTGGTTTGGCAGCCGCTCACATGGCTTAAAGCGTTTACGTAAACCGCCAACCCAGCGTTTTAGCAAAGCGCAGGGCATACCTGACCCTTATGTCTGGGCGTTGGAGGCCTGGCAGCAGCATGTGCTGGTAGGCACCAGTGCAGGGTTGTCACTGTTACAGTATGGCAAGTTTCAGTCGCTTAGTGCCAATCAATATCTGCCCAATCCGTTTGTTTACAGCCTGCTAGCAGATGGCGACGCCCTCTGGGTTGGTACCCGTGCAGGGTTAAGCCGGCTAGACCGGCAAACGCTGGCCTGGCAGCGCAATTATGACAATATCAGCCATTTGCTGGTGACCACTATGGCACGACAAGGGGAGCGCTTGTGGGTGGGCACCAATGGTGGCTTGTATTACCTGCAGCATGACGAGCTACGCCAAGATGTCTTGCCCGCGCAACTGCAAACGGCCAAAGTCAGAATAGTGCTGCCAGATCAGCAAAACCGCTTGTGGATAGGCACAGAAAATGGCCTTTATCTGGGCGACGATAGCGGCTTTACGCCGGTGTTGGATACACCCTTGTCTGGCAGTTTTATCAGTGTGATTAAACAGTTTGCTGATGGCAATTTACTGATAGGCAGCTTTGACCAGGGCTTTATTTATGGCCAGCCCGGTGCATGGCAATGGTTTAATCAGCGCAGCGGCCTGCCTGGTAATGGCGTAATGCACGTTGAAAAAATTGATAACCAGCTACTGATCAGTAACTTTCAGGGCTTTTACCGGCTAAGTTATCCGGCGCTGGCGCAGGGAAAAATAGACCAGCTGTATATGCTGGTCGACGACCGCCGGCCTGAAGCTGAAACCGACTCGCACCGCTGCTGCAATGGCGCTGGCAGCAGCAAGGGTTTAGTGCATCAGGGCCGGGTGTGGTACCCCACTTTGGATGGCGTGGTATCGCTTCCGTTTCAGCAGCTTATTCACCATAGTGCCGTGCCAGAGCCAGTCATAACAGCGGTAATCGCCGCTGCTCAACAATATCTTCAGCAAGATATTAGCTTGCCGCCTGAAGCACGCGACTGGCGTATCCGGTTTACTGCGCCGTTTTTTCTGCAGGCCTCATCGCTGGAATTTCGCTACCAGCTGCAAGGTTATGACAAAGATTGGATTTACGCCTTTAACCGGCGCGAAGCGTTTTATACCAACCTGCCGGCTGGCATCTATCGCTTTATGCTGCAGGTGCGGGTGGCCGGTGATTACCGCTGGAGCGATACCGTTGAGCTGTCGGTACAGTTAACACCCTACTGGTATCAAACCTGGCTGGCGCGAAGTCTGTTTATGCTGCTGGTTGTACTGGCGCTGTGGGGGCTGTATCGCTGGCGCTTATCGGCTCTGGCCAAAGCACGGCTACGCTTAGAGTGGCAAGTGGCCGAGCGCACGCAGGCACTGCATGAGGCAAACCAGAAGTTGCAGCAACTGAGTATGCAGGATGCGTTGACCGGTTTGTATAACCGGCACTATGTTGACAGCAATATCCGCCAGATTTTGGCACGGGCTGAACGCGCCAATGAGCCGCTGACGCTGGCGCTGTTGGATCTTGACCATTTTAAACGCGTGAACGATAAGCTGGGACATCAGGTAGGCGATGCCATACTGCGTCAGGTAGCCGACATCGTGCGGCAAAATTGTCGCAGTACCGATCATCTGGTGCGCTGGGGCGGTGAAGAGTTTTTACTGATCCTGGAGCACAGCGCCGATGTGCCACAGTTACTGCAGCGGCTGCTGGCCGCCATGCGTAGCCAGCCCTGGCCTTATAGCCAGGTGTTTAGCCGGTTAACCGGTTCGGTTGGGGCGGTCAGCTTTGCGCCGGCAGCCGACTGGCAGCAGCAACTGCAACTGGCCGATCAGGCGCTGTACTGGGTAAAGCAGCATGGCCGGGATGGCTATTTGCTGCTGGAGCACGGCGAGCAGGCAACGGTTGACACCGACTTTAGCAGCCTGATAAAACAGCTGCCGGTGCACAGCAACAAAACCGTTGAACTATCACCATACTGAGGCCACAACAACACGCCGCTTAACCGAAAGCGTTTTGCGGCTACCGGCGGTTTTGGGTATAGTCCTGCGATATCTTAACAGCGCCGGAGACAAAAGATGGATACACTGGGTGCCGTAACCCTGGTTAGAAGTGTGTCAGAGCAGCGCTGCGCCGTTAGTCTGCTTACCAGCCTGGTAAACTGGCTAAGCTATAACGGTTTGGGGGTAGACCACGCTCAGCGGCCACAAAAACTGTGCGATGCGCTGCAAACGAACCCCAAGCATGCCGCCGCTATCAGCGAAGTGTTGTTTAACTGGCTGGGCGAGGTAAATATTTACCCGGCACTGGTCAATTTAGGCCTGTTTTCCCGCCGCGGCTTTTTTCGTGAAACCGCTTCCCGCCTGTACGAACGGTTAAACCCGGCACCGCGTGACCAAAACGATTTTAAAGATGTGCTGGTGCAACTGTTTAACGGTAAGCCCGAAGCTTTGTGGCTGCAGCAGGGTGGTAGCGACGCCATGCTAGGCTGCTTTGATGCTTTGGCAGCCCAGTGCAGCGAAGCCACCTTAGCGAAAATGCAGGGCCATTTTCGTGAAGAAAGCTTGTACGCGCTGGAAATGCTGGCTATTTGGGTGGCGGCTGAAGAGATTGAACCTGATTTAATGCGTATAGACCGGCGCCTGGCCAGTGTCGACTCACCGTTTATTGCGCTTAGCCGCGAGATGAACCTGTTTGTCGAAAGCGGCAAGCAGCAACTGTTAAACCCCGAACTGCCGTTGTTAGATACCGCGCATTTAGACGTAATGATGGCTCAATCACGCGAGCAGGTAGAGCGGCTGCGCCGCCGTGGTGCCGGTGTTGGTAGCTCGGTCGCGGTAGCACATTTACTGGAGCGGCTGGAGCAAACGCTGGATCGGATAGCCTTACTGGTCGATTTGCTTATCAGTGAGCCGGCGGTGCAGCGGCAAAAGCTGTTTAGCCTGTTTAGCACCTTAATTGAAGCCAGTACCGAGCAAAACAGTATCAGTGCGCTATGGCGCTCCAGCACCCAGATGCTGTCAAAAAGCATCACAGTAAATAAAAGCGGCCATGGCGAGCATTACATTACCCGTGACCGCAGCGGCTTTTTTGCCCTGATGCGCTCGGCCGCCGGTGCCGGTGTGATTATTGCGCTGATGGCGCTGAGTAAAATTTATATCGAAAGCCGGGGTTTTAGCCCGTTTAACAGCGCGCTGCTGGTAAGCCTGAATTATGGTTTGGGCTTTGTGCTGATCCATATGCTGCACTTTACTATTGCGACTAAACAGCCGGCGATGACTGCGGCCAGCTTCGCCCAGGAGGTAGAGCGCGGCGAAAACGGCCGCGCGGTGAACCGTAAGCTGGCCAGCCTGCTGATTGACGTAAACCGTTCACAGTGGGCTGCGGTGTGGGGTAACGTCAGTGTGGCTATTTTGTTGGCCAGCACGATAGCGCTGGCTACCGTTTTGCTGCGTGGTACGCCATTGCTGGATGCGGCTCAGGTAAGTTATCAGCTGGCTGCCATTTCACCTTTCACCAGCTTGGCGCTGCTGTATGCCGCTATTGCCGGTATCTGGTTGTTTTGCGCCGGTATTATCGCGGGTTTTTTCGATAACCGTGCCAATTGCCTGGAACTGCGCTTACGCTTGTTTCACCATCCGCTGTTAAAAAAGCTGCTGCGCGATGGCCCACGGCAAAAGCTGGCGGATTATCTGCACGATAATTACGGCGCTTTGGCCGGTAACTTTTTCTTTGGTGTGCTGCTGGGCATGACCGGCTATCTGGGTTATATCAGCGGTTTGCCGTTGGATATCCGCCATGTCGCATTTTCATCGGCCAATTTGGGCTACAGTGCCGTCAGTGGGGAAATTGGCATGCTCAGCTTTTTGCTGCACCTGCTGTTTGTGCTGCTGATTGGCTTTGTAAACTTATGGGTCAGTTTTACCCTGGCGCTAACCGTAGCACTGCGCGCCCGTGGCACCCGTATCAGCCGCTTGCCGCTGCTGTTAAAAAGCCTGTGGGAGCAGGCCCGGCAGCAACCACTGAGTGTGTTCTTTCCGGTTGCTGCCGTTAAGCAAACACTGGCAGAAGGTGACGTAAAAGCGGAAACAAAAGCTGACAAGCCGCTGACACAGGACAAGTAACGGCAGGCCATAGGCTGCAAAGCGCCGGCTGTGCTAAAATGCCGGCCTTTGTTTTTGCCTTTATCAAGCCGCAGGAGCCCGTAGTGTCAGCATTAGCCAGCCTTTACCCCCAGCCGTTATGGCAGTGGTTCGCCCAAATTTGTGCCATTCCTCACCCGTCAAAATACGAGCAGGCATTAAGCCAGCATATTCAGGCCTGGGCGCGTGATAAAGGCTTATCAGTGCAGGAAGACAAGGTTGGCAACCTGATCATTAAAAAGCCAGCCACGGCGGGTTTTGAAAACCGCAAAACGGTGGTTATTCAGGCGCACTTAGACATGGTGCCGCAAAAAAATGCCGATAAAGTGCATGATTTTACCAAAGATGCTATTGAAGCCTATGTCGATGGCGACTGGGTAAAAGCCAATGGCACCACCCTGGGGGCCGACAACGGCATTGGTATGGCGTCGGCACTGGCCATTTTAGGCAGCAGCGACATTAAACACGGCCCATTGGAAGTGCTTTTAACCATAGACGAAGAAGCTGGCATGACCGGCGCCTTTGGCGTTGAGCCGGGCATGCTGGATGCCGAAATCTTAATTAACACCGACTCCGAGCAGGAAGGCGAAATTTATATGGGCTGCGCCGGTGGTGTAGATGCCGAATTTACTGTGCCGGCACAGTGGCAGGCGCCGGCTGCGGGTGTCACGGCGCTAACCTTAAGTCTAACGGGGTTAAAAGGCGGCCACTCCGGCGTCAATATTCATTTAGGCCGCGGCAATGCCAATAAACTGCTGGCGCGCTTTTTAGCCGATAATGCGGCTGAGTTTGAGCTTAATGTAGCCGCTTTTAACGGCGGCTCGCTACGTAACGCCATTCCGCGTGAAGCCAGCGTGACGCTTACCGTGCCAGCAGCCAAGCTTGGCCAGCTACAGCAGCAGGTAGCCGAGTACCAAAGCCTTTTACAACAAGAATTAGCCGCCGTAGAGCCTGCGTTAAAGTTAAGCCTGGCAGAAACCACGCTGCCAGCACAGGTATTAACGCCAGAGGTACAGGCGCGGTTGGTTAATCTGTTAAACGTTTGCCCCAACGGCGTAATGCGCATGAGCGACGATATTGCCGGTGTGGTAGAAACTTCGCTGAATATGGGCGTCATTACCACCACAGAGAGCAGCCTGCAGGTGCTGTGTTTAATCCGCTCGTTAATTGACAGCGGCCGTGAGCAGGTTGAGGGCATGTTAAGCTCGCTGGCGCAGCTGGCCGGTGTGGCGGTAAAGTTCAGCGGTGCTTACCCTGGCTGGAAGCCAGACCCAGCCTCACCGGTCATGGCGATTGTGAAAGACACCTATCAGGCCATTTACAACAAAGAGCCGGTGATTATGGTGATACACGCCGGTTTAGAGTGCGGCCTGTTTAAAAAGCCGTATCCGGACATGGATATGGTCTCCATTGGCCCCACCATCCGTTTCCCACACGGGCCGGATGAAATGGTCAATATCACCACCGTTGGCCAGTACTGGGAATTGCTGTTAGCGGTGCTGGAGCGTATTCCAGAGCGTAGTTAATGTAGTTAGGTGGAAGCATCAAGACGAGATGCTTTCACCACAACGCCTTTTGTGCTCGCCACAGCAACTCGCCGCCACTGGCGTGTCGACTCAGACACTCTGTGGCTGTGCGCAAAAGGGTTCTGGTCGCATCTCTTGGTGTTTTTCAAACCTGTCTTGATGATAAGTAGAACTGCTTAACATCATTTAATTGCCAATAAATAATCCAACGCCCCTACCACTGCCGCGACCTGCGCCTGAATACACTGCTCTGGCGTGGCGCTTGGGCTATCCGGGTATACCTCTGTGGTGCTTACCAGCGGCGCATCGGTTACGCTGGCGCATAAACCTAAGCTCGCTTTGGCGTAATTAATTACACCAAACTGCGCTAGCTTTTCGCCAATCAGTTCACCGTTTTCATCCGCTTCAGCGATGTGCGTCACCTTGGTGACACTGTCGATAATGGCTTTTTGCAGCGCCGAGCAGGGGTGTTCGCTGTCATCCACCGTGTAAAAGCCATCCGGGATATTCCAGTTTTTATTCACTGTACCATCACGCGCGGCTTTGGCCGGGCGAAACTCGCTGTTGTCCGAGTCAGTGGTTTCGTGCAGATCAATATGTAGCGCAAAAGACGTGTTCAGGCTGGCCAGATACTGGCGTACTAACTGCGCCTCGGCGGCCTTACCGTCGGCGGCAAAGCTGCGGTTTGGATCTATCGCTTGTGGTGTCCAGCGGTTAATGGTTTCATACCCCCAGGGGCTAATGCAGGGCAGCACCAGTATGTTCAATTTAGCGCTGTAGGCTTGAGCCTCAGTTTGCAAAAAGCGCAAAGCGCCATGCACGCCACTGGTTTCATAACCGTGCACACCACCGGTGACTAAAACAGTGGGCTTGTCGCTTTGCCAGTTGCGGCTTTTCACGGCAAACAGCGGGTAGGTTTTGCCGCTGACATGGCGGTAATCTAGCTCGCCGTATTGCTCAACGTCAAAATCGGTTTTTAGTGCCTCTATCGCCGGTAATACTTCAGCAAAAAAGCTACGCTTTATGGTTTGCTCGCTTAACCACTGCGCAGTTTCTGCTGCGCCCCAGGCCTGGCCAACAGTACCAATATGATAAATTTTATCCATGCTTACTCCACTGCAAAATCGCAAACTACCCGCTGCCAGCGACAGCTTTTTTAGGTAGCGCGACTTTAGCATTTATTGGTCTTGGCTGGCTATTGGCGCTGAATGCTATTGGGCTGAGTAATGCTGCTAAAGATGCAACTGCGTATCTATACCTAGCTCAGAGATAAAGTCCGGATCGTGGCTTACTACAACAAAACCCGCCGGATATTGCTGCAATGCTTGAGCCAGTAACTGCTTACTAGCCAAATCCAGATGGTTATCCGGCTCGTCCAAAAGCAGCATGCTGTCGCTGTGCTGGCTAACCATCAGCATGGCCAGTTTCATTCTTTCACCGCCGCTTAGCTCTCCGGCAGGGGTTAAGACTTTATCACCACGCAAGCCAACGCTGGCAAGCAGTGTTCTGGCATTGGTTTCACTCAGGGCAGAACAATAGTTTTGTAGGTTGTCGAGCGCACTGCCAGCGTGGTGTAGCAGGCTAAAATGCTGGTCCAAATACTGCACAGTGCAGTTCAGCTGTAGATCACCGCCAGCGGGTTGCAATGTGCCGGCCAGTGTTTTGAGTAAACTGGATTTACCGCAGCCATTGGCTCCCTGTATCTGGATGCGCTGCTGGCTGCGCCAGCTGAAATTAAGTGTTGCGTTAGTGCCACGTGCCAGGCGTAATGCAACAGCATTTACCAGCAGTTTATTACTGGCGCTGAGCGCTGTTCGCAGATAAAACTGTTGAGGCTTAATGACTTCCTGCTGTGCTTTTAGCAGCTGTAACTGTTGCTGGGTTTGCTGCAGTTGTTTCTGCTCCTGGCCGCGCCGTGCTGATGCTGCTTGTTGTGCGCGGTTTTTCTGGTAATCCAGCAGTACACTGGCCTGGCTGCCGTGCTGTTTTTCGCCCTGTTGCCGGCGTTTTGCGGCGCGCTCTGTGGCCTTCTGGGCCGCGCGTTGCTGCTGGGCAAGCTTTTGCTCAGCCTGTTGACGTTGTTGTTGCAGCGCACTTTGTTGAAACTGGTGTTGCTGCTGATAAAACGCATAATTACCGCCATACCGGCGCAACCCTAAACTGTTTAACTCATAGATCACTTCGACCTGCTGCAGTAGCTGACGGTCGTGGCTGATTAGCAGTATGGCAGTGTTGCGCCTGCTGAGAAAGCGACCAAACTGCTGACACAGCCATTGTCGCGCCGCACCATCAAGATGGTTGGACGGCTCGTCCAGTATCAGCAATCGCTTGGGCTGATAAAATGCCCACCATAGCCTGAGCTGACTTAGCTGGCCGCCACTTAACTGACAGCAGGGTTGCCAGATATCTGTGTCGGCGTTAAGCCGGGCTAGCTCAGTGCATAGATCATCTGCCAGAGTCCAGTGTTGGTCGATCAGCGCCAGGGTGGCATCGCTGTAGTCGCCTTCAGCGACGTGCTGCAGTGCTTTAAGCTTGGCGCTAATACCCAATAACTCGGCAATGCTGTGCTGCTGCCAATGCGCGGGCGGAAGTTGTGTTAACAAATAGCCGTCTGCCGGATACTGACTGGCCAGTTGCGCTGCCAGTACCGATTTTCCGGCGCCATTGCGGCCAATAAGGGCAGTTAAACCGGCATCAAGTTGAAGCTGAATATTGCTATATAGTTCATCGCCGTTGGCCAGGCTGAAACTGCAGGAAGAGAAAGTAAATAGGGCCATAATGCCTCCCGATTGCTCAGGGACGGGCGGCAAAGTAAGGCAGTGCTAACAATAGCCTAACTAAAACAAAGCCACTAACCCTGATAAGTCCAAGAAAAAATACGGATAATCAGGATTTAGTTGTTCATTTCAGTTATCAGCTCCAAAGATAAGAAAACGGCGAAATTATAACCGCTTTCGCCGTGGTTGCAAGGGCTCTATCAGCGGTTTTCCAGCCGGTTGTAATCCAGCCAGCCGCTGTCTACCGGGTGGTTTTGCCTAAACTGCCGGTTGAGTTTATCGCTAAAGGCCCAAAAGTCGAGGTTACTGCGCCTTACGCCAAAGTTATCCAACAGTTTGGCGTAATCCTGCTCGCTGCTAATTTGCTGTGCCTGTGTTACCAGTTTGGCCAAATCGGCTTCTTTTACCCGCCAAAAGGCATTGGGGTAGCTGCCCAGCAGGCCATGCACCAGTGTCATGTTATCTTCAGCCGGGTTGCGGTTATCCGCCTCGCTAAACAGGCTGTTGACGTTGTAATGGGCACTATTGCGAATAAGGGTAAATAGCTGCGCTTCGCCGCCAGCCGCAGGTTCTACCATAAGCATCGTTAGTTCGGGCAAAATCGATGCCGTGGCGCCGTGTAGTTTGCCCAGCTGTGCCAGTAAGGCGCGGCTATTGTCGCTTAAACGTGCCTGGCTTAGCTGATAGCGTTTAGGTTGAACCTGGGCTAAATGGCTGGCAAAGCGCTGATACAGCTCAGCTTTGGGCGTGTCGGAGCTAAAGCTTAAGCCGCTGGGCTGGGCAAAAGAGTTAATATCATCGCGGATAAAAGCGGTTAGCTCGACACCGGATTTTTGATACCAGTTGTTAAACTCGCGCCGGCGCTCTTCAGGCGGTAAAAACGCCAGAAAGTTTGACTCACCCTCCATACGCAGAAAGTCCATATACAGCCGCGTCATCAGCTGATGGCCATAGTTACCGTACACATCAAAGCCGGCCACCAGCAGATAGTGGATGCGCTCCAGCAGCGCATAATCAATTACCCAGGCGGTTTTTGGCTGTTGCCCTACCAGGCCTTTTACTACGGTAGCGTTATCAAAATGGCGAAACACCGTCAGGCTGGCGTTGTCGTTAATACCATCGCCATCCCACAGGCCTTGCTCGGTTAAGTGGCGGCCATCTTGTAATACCCGGTTTAAAAAGGCACTGCGTGCCCGCACGTAATTGCCCTGGCGTTTAGCAAACGCGACCCAGCTTAGCGCCAGGGTACTGCTGTCTTTTTCGGCCGGTAAGCGCAGGTTGTCACGCTGCGATAAATAGAATTCTTCTACATCTTTGCTGCTGGCCATTTCGGGGGCGACAAAGTACACCCAGAAGTGATCGTTAATTACATTCAGCGCCACCTGGCCACGGCATACCGGGCCTTTGATATAGCCCATAATGGTGTTTTCGGCCCGCTCCAGCATAAAGCGGTAACGCGCATTAACCGGCAGTTGCACAAAGGCCGTAAGCGGGTTAGCAGCCACCTCGGGTTCATAGCCGGGCAGTTCGGTAACCTGATAATCGGCATCAACAAACCACTGCTGCCACTTGGCCAGTAAATCGGCATTAATGTCATAAGGTTGATGGGTTTTATTAACAATAGTGGCGTTAAGCGCCAGTAGCCGGTAGTAAGGCCGCGTTACGCCCGGGTCGTCAAAGGGCCGGCGGGTCGCAATGACCTCAATGGGCTTGCCGGGAGGCGTTTTTGAACGTACTAGCTGAAAGAACTGCGGTGTTTCCTGCGCAGTATGCAAGGCGCTAAAATACAGCTGTGAGGTAAACAAATGCTCGTAAATATAGCGTGCACTGAGCTGTCGATTCAGATCATCGGCATTTAGCCATTGCTCCAGCCTGGTCACTTCAGCCTGCTGCTCAGCATCAACTGGTTTGCTAGCCGGCATGGGCGCGCCTTGCGCCAGCCATGTCATTAACCGCTGATGCTCATCACGGCTAAGGGCGGGGAGGCCATAAGGCATACCCGCTAACGGCTCACGGCGGGCGAAGTGATCAAACTCTTCAATGGTGGGGCAGCTTTGCTCGCGGTTCAGGCTAAAATCAAATGCCTTGGGTAAAATGGTACTGTCGGGCAGCGGCTGTTGCTGTTTCAACTCCAGCATTCTGGCCAGCACCGACGCCTGGGTATTGGCCGTGGGGTTTTGGCTGCGCTCATTAAGTACCGGAAAAAAGCCGCGCTCGCGCCACTGCGTTATGCTGTGTGCATCCAGCGATAAGCGCTGTGGTGTTGCCGCTAATAAGCGGGTGCCGTCATACACTTTTTCTTTGTGGGCGCCACGTGCTATGCCGTCAGCTGTGGTCATATTCAGCTGGCAGGGCGAGTCATAGCAGGCATGGCACACAACGCAGCGGGCATCAATAAGCGGCTTAACCTGCTGGTTGAACAGTTCATCGGTGGCGGCGCTCAGGGCGGCGCGGTTATCCGGTGTCGCGCGGCCGTGCTGTTTATCCAGTTCCAGGCCGGCCAGTGCAGCGCAACCGGCGCAGACTAACACCGCGAACACTAACCAGATTTTGCGTTTTCGTGCCAGCATAGCGGCTCCCGTTGTTCAGCTGATGCCTTATGCTAGCGCGTTTAGCGCAGCTTGACCAATTTGTCACCGTGCTACGGGCGGGCTGCGCGTTCTCAAACGCAAGTGGCTGTGCTAACCTGCCAGCATATTGTTTTGCCTGAGAATTCGCATGCCAGAGCCCGGTTTTGTTGTTATTCACGCCAATCAGCTGGAAAGCCTGCGCGAGCTCTTGGTACAGTGGCTGAGTAAGCAGCCGGTGCCAGTGCTGGGTACCGAGCAAATACTGGTGCAAAGTAATGGTATTGCCCAGTGGCTGAAAATGGCGCTGGCCGAAACCGCTAATGGCCACCCCGGCATTGCCGCCGGTTTAAAGGTCGAGCTGCCGAATCAATTTGTCTGGCAGCTGTACCGTGCGGTGCTGGGTGAGAGCATTCCGAAAAGCCTGCCGTATGACAAACTGAATTTAAGCTGGCGTCTGCTGGGCTTATTGCCAACACTTACCGATAGCGTGTATCAGCCGCTTAAGCGTTACCTGCAGGATGACAGTGATGGCCGTAAAAGCTACCAGCTGGCGCTGCGCTTAGCAGACTTATTTGACCAGTATCAGGTGTATCGCGCCGACTGGCTGCAAAGCTGGCGCGATGGGGAAAACGCCCTGCCAGGCAGCAAGCAGCGGCAGGTGCCGGACGATCAGCTATGGCAACCGGCACTGTGGCGCTTACTACAACATGAGCTAAGTAGTCAGCTGGGCCAGCTGGCTTTTTCCAGCCGGGCCGATGTGCACAACAAGGCGCTCAGCGCACTGCAGCAGGGCCAGCTGGCGCGACCCGATTTACTGCCCGATCGCATCGTGGTGTTTGGCGTATCGTCGTTGCCGCAGCAAACGGTAGAACTGCTGGCGGCGCTGGGCGCACAGCGTCAGGTGCTGTTAACCGTATTAAACCCGTGCCGGCATTTCTGGGGCGATATCACTAACGCTAAAGATGAAGTGCGCAGTGCACAACAACGCCATGGCCGCAAACCGGGCCTGCCGCCGGTGCTCGATACTGACGCTTTGTATTTACATGCGCCGGTACTGCTGGCCAGTTTAGGCAAGCAGGGGCGGGACTATATCAGCCTGCTGGACGGTTTTGATCACAGCGAGCAATATCGGCATTGGTTTAATGGCCGGATTGATTTGTTCGAAGAGCCGGTAGCCGATATCAGCGCTTTACCGCTATTGGCGCAGCTGCAGCACGATATGCTGGAGCTTAACCCCACGCCCAATCCGCCGCGGATGCTTAGGGCAAACGACAGCAGCATCAGCTTTCATCTGGCGCATAGCCGCCAGCGCGAAGTGGAAATTTTACAGGATAACCTGATCGCCGCCTTTGCCGCTGACCCTGAGCTAAAACCGCGTGATGTAATCATTATGACGCCGGATATCAGCCTGTATCAAAGCCATGTGCATGCAGTGTTTGGCCGGCTGGCGCAGGACGATGCCCGCTTTTTGCCCTATACCTTAGCCGATCAGAGCCTGCGCGGCAGCCAGCCGCTGATGCTGGCGCTGGAATATCTGCTGGATTTACCGCAGCAGCGCTTTAGCTTAAGCGAAGTGTGCGACCTGCTGGATGTACCGGCCATTCAGCGCCGTTTTGGTATCAACAGTGAGGCAATGCCGCAGCTGCGTTTATGGTTGACTGAAGCCGGTGCCCGCTGGGGGCTGGATGCACAGCAGCGCGCCAGTTTAGATTTAGCCGCGCCGGGCAGTCAGTACAGCTGGATGTTTGCCATCGAGCGTATGCTGCTGGGTTTTGCTATTGGCGACGTCGACGACTGGCAAGGCTGTGCGCCTTACACTGAAGTGGCCGGCTTAGCCGCCGCCGAGCTTGGGCCGGTATTGCAGTTTGTACAACAGTTAAAACGCTGGCAGCAGAGTTTTAGCGCCGATAACAGCCAGCGTAATCTGGCCGATTGGCAGCAGTTGCTGCTGGGAGATAACGGCTTGCTACCCAGCCTGTTTGATTTTAGCGAGGCGCAGGATCAGCACATATACGCCCGCCTCAGCGATGGCATGACGACCTTGGTACAGGCTGCCCAAAGCGGTGATTTTAGCGGCGACATTAGTCTGGCGGTACTGCGTGAGGCCTGGTTGGCGCAAGCCGATAGCAGTGGCTTAAGCCAGCGCTTTTTAGCCGGTAGCTTAACCTTTTCTACCTTAATGCCAATGCGCGCTATTCCGTTTAAACGCATTTACCTGTTGGGGCTTAATGACGGTGACTACCCGCGGGCACGCATGCGCGACGATTTTGATTTAATGGCGCACGATTATCGCCCCGGCGATCGCTCGCGGCGTGATGATGACCGCTACCTGTTTTTAGAAGCGCTGTTAAGTGCGCGCGATGCATTGTATTTAAGCTGGGTGGGGCGTGATATCCGCAATAACAGCGAGCTGCCGCCCAGTGTGCTGGTTAGCCAGTTAATGGATCTGCTCGACAGCGGCTGGCAGCATCCATGCGGTAAAGTCGTATCAAAAGCGCTATGCCATAGCTACCCGCTGCAGCCATTTTCGCCGCAGTATTTTAACGGCGCGCAGCCCACTTATGCCCATGAGTGGCAGGCGGCGCATCAGTTGGCAGCAACGCCGGCTGAGTCCAGACAGCATACGCCTGAGCTGCCCATGCTGAGCCTGCGCCTGCTGGATGACTTTTTAGCCAACCCGTGCCGGCATTATTTGCAGCAGCGCTTTAAAACCCGCTTTTATCAGGCTGAGCTTAGCACTGCCGACAGCGAGCCCTTTGTGCTTAATACGCTGGAGCTGTATCAGCTGAAGCAGCAACTGCTGCTACAACTGCTCGCCGAGCCAGAGCTGGATATCGATCAGGCCGTCGCCAGGCTGGCTGCCCAGGCGAAATTACCGCTGGCGCTATTTGGCCTGTTAAGCGCGGCCGAGATCAGCCGCGAGGCCAGGGTGGTGTTTGCCCGTTACCAAAGTTGTGGTATCGCCTGGCAGCGGCGCAGCACACCGTTGCCGTTGGCGCTGCAACCGGCAGGCTTGCCACTACACGACAGCCTGAGCAATGTGTTTGCAGCCCCCAGCGGCCAACAAGCCTTGCTGCAGCTTAGGCCCAGCGCCATTCGCAATAAAGGCGAGCTGCGTTGGCATACACTGCGCAGCAGTTATGTCCAGCAACTGGCCGCTAACGCCCAGGGCGAGGCCGTCAGCACTTACCAGTTTGGTCTCGACGATGCCGTGCATCTGTTGCCGCTGGCACAAACCCATGCCAGTAGCCAGCTGGATAACCTGGTCAGCTATTGGCAGCAAGGCTTAACGGCGCCACTGCCGGTGATGCCAAAAACCGCGCTCTGTTATTTGCAAAGTGGCGATTTAGCCAAATGCCGAGAGCAGTATGAAGGCGGTTACAGCCTAACAGGCGAGCTGGACGGCGCGCCGGAACTGGCGCGCTATTACCCGGATTTTGCCAGCCTGCTCGACGCTGGCTTTACCGACTGGGCCGAAAAGTTATATGGCCCTATGGTGCAACTGGCGGTGGCCGGGCTAACCGGACAGGAGGCTGACGCATGAGTGAGGTAACCTTACTTAACCCGCTTAATTTTGCCCTGCACGGCAGCCGCTTAATTGAAGCCAGCGCCGGTACCGGCAAAACCTACACCCTGGCGGCGTTATATTTACGTTTAGTGCTGGGCCATGGCGACGACAGCAGCCGTTTTACCCAGCCGCTGTTACCGCCGCAAATACTGGTGGTGACTTTTACCCGCGCCGCCACCGCCGAGCTGAGAGATCGTATTCGCGCCCGGCTGGTGCAGGCGGCCAATGCCTTTCGTCTGGGCGCAAGCGACGATGACTATTTAGCCGCTTTGCTCACATCCTACCCGCCAGCGCAGCATGCGGCTTGTGCCAGTCGGCTTAGTATCGCTGCTGAGTGGATGGACGAAGCCGCCATTTTTACCATTCACAGCTGGTGTCAGCGTATGCTGGCCGAGCATGCCTTTGACTCAGGCATGCGCTTTGGCGAAACACTCTCTGATGACAACCAAACCTTGTTACATACGCTGGCCTGTGATTACTGGCGCCGGTTTCTTTATCCGCTTGAACAGCCTGCGCTGTTAAAAGCACTGGGTAATGTGGCCAGTTCACCGGAAGCCCTGCTAAGCGATGTGCGCCCCTGGCTGCAAGCCGATGCGGTCACCATGCGCTTTAATGCCGGCGGTATCGCACTGCCGGCGCCGCTAAGCCCGGCAGATGCCGCCGCGCCCTTGTTGCAGTGGCAACAGCAAATGGACGCGCATTGCCGCGAGCTGCAACAGGCGCTAAGCATGGACGCCCTGCAGCTGCTCGACGATGCCTATGCCAACGGCTGGTTAAACGGCAATAAGTACCGTGCCGCCAGTTGGAGCAGTGAGCGGCAGTGGTGGCAGCGTATGCTGGCTGAGCCCGAGCTTTTGCACAGCAGCGAGCCCGATTTTGCCGCTATGGTCGAAAAATTCAGCGCTGATAAGCTCAGCGCTGGGCAGAAAAAAGGCCAGCCGCTGGTTAGCCACCCGTTGTTTGAATTGTTTAACCAAAGCGTCGCGTTGTTTAATAGCAAGCCTGAGCTGGCGCTGGCGGTGCGTCATCATGCCGCCTTGTACTTACAGCGTGAATTTGAGCGGCAAAAACGCGAGCGCGCTGAGCTGGATTTTAACGACTTGCTGCTTAAGCTACACAGTGCACTGAATAGTGATGCCGGCGGTGTGCTGGCCGCGCGGATCAGGGCGCAATATCCGCTGGCGATGGTCGATGAGTTTCAGGATACCGATCCGCTGCAATTTGCTATTTTTCGTGCCATTTACCCCGACGTTAACAGCCGTGACACCGGCCTGATTATGGTCGGCGACCCCAAACAAGCCATTTACAGCTTTCGTGGTGCCGACCTACACACCTACTTGCAGGCGCGCCAGCTTACCCGCGGCCGGCATTACAGTCTGGCCACTAACTTTCGCTCCACCCGCGACCTGGTTGAAGGGGTAAATCAGCTGTTTAACGCGGCCGAGCAGCAACGCGGTGCTTTCGGCTTTGGCAAAGCCTCCGATACCGCCTTGCCGTTTTTGCCGGTTAAGGCCAACGGCAAAGATGAGCAGCTTGAGCGTAACGGTAAGGCAATCCCTGCAGTAAATTATTACCTGGCACCTAATGAAGCCTCTGAGCTGAAAAAAGGTGCTTACCAGGCAGTAATGGCGCAGGCTTGCGCCGATGAAATTGCCGGCCTGCTGCAGCAAGCTCAGCAAGGCGCAGCAGGTTTTCGCTCTGCTAACGGCTTAACCGCGCTGCAACCGGCCGATATTGCCATTTTGGTGCGCGATAAAAACGAAGCGGCGCTGGTACGCCGGGAACTCAGTGCACGTAATGTGCGCTCGGTGTATATGTCGGACAACGAGTCGATTTTTCAAAGCGACGAGGCGCAGGCGGTATTGTACTGGCTGCGCGCCTGTCAGCAGGTAGAGGATGAGAGCCTGCTGCGTGCGGCGCTGGCGTTGCCGCTAAGCAGCAACAACGACAGTCAGTTAAGCCAGTGGTTTAATGATGAACAGGCCTGGGAGCAGCTTACCGAGCAAGTGCGGCAGTTTCGCCATATTTGGCGCACTAAGGGCGTGCTGGCGATGCTCAGTAGCTGGCTGCATTATTTTCAGTTACCCAGCAAATGGCTGGCAGACGGGCAGGGCGAGCGGCGGTTGACCAATGTGCTGCATTTGGCGGAGCTGTTGCAAAGCGAAAGCCAGCAGCGTGATGGCGAAAGCGGCTTACTACGCTGGTTTAGCGAACAGCTGGCCAGCCCGAAAAGCGGCGATGAGCAGCAACTGCGGCTTGAAAGCGATCAGCAGTTGGTGCAGGTGGTCACCATTCATAAAAGTAAGGGCCTGCAATATAACCTGGTGTTTTTACCCTTTATTTGTGGCGTTAAAAGTGTGAAAAAAGGCCAGCCGCAGCGCTACTTTAACGGCACTGAAATGGTGCTGGACTTAACCCCCGACGATAAAGCACTGCAATTGGCCGAGCGTGAGCGCCTGCTGGAAGATATCCGCTTGTTGTATGTGGCGCTGACCCGGCCGGTGTATGCCTGCTATCTTGGTCTGGGCCTATTTAGTGAAGGCGCCGGCAAAAGCAGCAAACTGAGCCAGAGTGCGCTGGGCTATTTGCTGGGGGTATCAGATGAACCCACCCTGGCTGAATTCAACGCTTTACTGGCTGCCTTGCCTTGGCAAGCGCAGCCGCTGCCGCCTTATTGCCGCTACACACCGGCTAAGCTGCAAACCGCCTTGACGCCCGCACTTAGCCTAAACCGGCCGGTGAAACGTGAACACTGGTGGATAGCCAGTTATTCGGCGTTAAAAACCGCTGAGCAGCACACGCCTGGTGAGCAAGTGGCACAACCTGAGCAGAGCGCAGCCGATACACCGCTATTGGCGCTGTTGCAGGAAGAAGCCTTAGAGCAGAGTGCTTACAGCGAGCAGCAGGCATCTATGCACGATTTTCCACGCGGCGCCCTGCCGGGCACTTTTTTACACCAACTGCTGGAAGATGCGCAGCAACACGGCTTTGCTCGCTGTGACGCCGCTGTTATCGAAAGCTTAGTTGCGGCGCAATTGGCGCGGCATAACTGGCAAAGCTGGCAAGGGGTATTAAGCCAGTGGCTACAGCAGATGTTGCACACGCCCCTGCAGGCGGTGGCTAGCAGCCTGGCCGGGCTTTCGCAGGTGCGCGCTGAGCTGGAGTTTTGGCTGCAAAGCCAGCAGGTAAATGTCGTTAAACTGGATAAACTGATTAGCCGGGCAATCTTGCCCGGTATGGCGCGACCGGCGCTACTGCCCGATACGCTAAACGGTATGCTCAAAGGCTTTATCGATTTAACCCTGCAAGGCAGTGATGGCCGCTACTGGGTACTGGATTATAAATCGAACTGGCTGGGGCCGGATAACAGCCACTACAGTACTGAGCAGATGCAGCAGGCGCTGTTGGATAAACGCTATGACGTGCAAGCTGCGCTGTATTTACTGGCATTGCACCGGCTGTTAAAGCTGCGTCAACCCGGCTATGCCAGCGCGCCCGAGCGGTATCTGGGCGGCGCACTATATTGGTTTATCCGCGCGCCCGAGCCGGGCCAGCTGGCGCTTAACGCCGATATGCCACTGCTGTGGCAGTTGGATGCCCTGTTTGCTGGCGAGGAGGTTGCCGATGTCACAGCGTGAACAACTGGATTTATTTGCCAGCCAGACTGCCGTTAACAGCTCAGTCAGTGCCAGCGCACTTGACGATTTAAGCCAAATGCAAGCCTTGCTGCAGCGCTGGGTTGAGCGGCGCTGGCTGCGCGCTTTAGATGCACAGCTGCCGCAAACCCTGCATCAGTTAAGCAACGAGCCAAACCCGCTGATCTGGCTTTTATGTGCGCTGCTGTGCCATCAGTATGGCCGAGGCCACAGCTGTATTTTGCTCAGTGATTTAGTTGATGACCCGGACGGCCTGCTCAGCCTACCGCCACAAAACCAATTTTTACAACGCTTTAGCGACAGGCCCTCAAGCATATTACGTGGCCTGACGCTGCAAGATTATCAGCAGGCGCTGGCAAACAGCCGCTGGCTGACACAAGCTGCCGGCCATGCCGCGCCTTTAGTGCTTAGTGACCACCGCTTGTATTTGCATCGCTTGTATCAGGCTGAGCAATTAGTCAAGCAGCAGCTAAGCACACGGCTGTCACAGCAGTTGCCGTTGGCCGACGCTGTTGCGACAAAGCTGGCTGAACTGTTTGCGCCAACGCTAACGCCAGCTAGCGGCATCGACTGGCAAAAACTGGCCTGTGCCATGGCGCTGCAGCGGCGTTTTAGCATTATTACCGGCGGCCCCGGCACCGGTAAAACCACCACCGTCGTCAAGCTGTTAGCCTTGTTGCAATATGGCGCCCGCCTTAAACAGCAGGCGTTAACAGTAAAATTGGCCGCGCCGACCGGCAAAGCCGCGGTGCGCTTAACCGAGTCGATTAGCGGCGCTTTAAGCCGTTTACCGGCGGAGCTAAGCGCTTGCATTCCGACAGAAGTGACCACCTTGCACCGCTTATTGGGCGCACTGCCGAACCGACGCAGCTTTAAACACAACGGGCAAAACCCGCTGCAGCTGGATGTGCTGGTGGTTGATGAAGCCTCGATGATCGATCTGGAAATGATGGCGGCGCTATTAGACGCCTTACCGGCACAGGCACAACTGGTGCTGCTGGGCGACAAAGATCAGCTCTCGTCAGTAGAGGCCGGCTCTGTGCTGGGCGATCTCTGCCGCGGTGCCGAAATGGGCGCTTACCATGCCAATACGCTGAAGTTGTTGGCACCTTACAGCGAAGCGCCACTTACTGCGTTTGCCGGTGACGGCAGTGCGCTTAATCAGGCTACCGTCATGCTGCGCCACAGCCATCGCTTTGATGCCAAATCCGGTATAGGTATGCTAGCCGCTGCGGTTAACCGCGGCGATAGCGGTGCGCCGGCGCTGTTTGACCAATTTGCCGATATCCACTTATTGCCGGGGCAAAATATCAGTGCATTAAAACCGCTGGTACTGGCTGGTTTTAGCCAGTATCTGGCGCTGCTGCAGCAATACGACGCCGATGCCGATAGCTGGGCACGTAGCGTGCTTAAACACTACAGCCAGTTTCAGTTGCTGTGCGCCCTGCGTAGCGGCGACTGGGGGGTTGAGGGCATTAATACCCAGGTGAGCCAGTGGTTAACCGAGGCCGGTTTTATTGATGGCCGCCGGCTGTGGTATGCCGGCCGGCCAGTGATGATGCAGCGTAATAATTACAGCTTAGGCTTAATGAACGGCGACATTGGCATCGCGCTGCCTCAGCCAGGCAGCGGGCAGCTGAGGGTGGTGTTTCAACTGGCCGATGGCAGCATTAAATGGGTGCTGCCCAGCCGTTTAACCGAGGTAGAAACGGCTTTTGCCATTACGGTACATAAATCGCAGGGCTCGGAGTTTAACCACTGCTGTTTAGTGCTGCCGCCGGACAACAGCCCGCTGTTAAGCCGTGAGCTGCTGTACACCGGCATTACCCGGGCGAAGCAGCAATTTAGCTTGTTGTGTGCCAACCCGGCCTTATTGCAGCAGGCGATAGCGCGGCGCGTAGCGCGTAGTAGTGGGCTGTAATGTGTTGATTTTATATTATATTGTGCATGGCATTGCTTTGTTGTAGTGCTAAAGCTATAACTGAAACACTTGCGCTTTAGGAACAGCATTGTGGCCATAGCTACCCCTGCAACAGAACAGATCCAACTGGTGTATATCAGTGAACGCAGCCCTGATACTGATGAGGCTGCGATTCATAAAATTAAACTGCGCGCCGAGCATAATAACCACAAGCGGGATATCACCGGAGCACTGCTGTATACCGAGCGCTATTTCTTACAGTATCTGGAAGGTGAAGCGGCGGTGGTTGATGCGCTTTATGCCAGTATTTGCCGCGACCCGCGTCATACTCAGGTGCGGCTACTGCAACGAAAGCCGATCGCACAGCGCGATTTTTCGCGCTGGAGCCTGGGCGTAAGAAAACTGCTGGATAACGAAGAAAACCAGGATTTGCTGGCCCTGCTGAATATGCTGGGCCAGGCAAGTTCTGTCAGTGAAAGCCAGCTGGACTGGTTTAAGCTGGCGTTAAAGTGACGACGGCAGCGTGCGGCGACGCTGTAGCAGCGGTTTAATGCGCTCAAACGGTGTCAGCACCAGCACATTGCCCAGCAACACCAATGCAAAACCACTTACGGTATACAGGCTCCAGACAAAGCCTTCAAATAAGGTGCTCAGCACCACCGCCACCAACGGAAACAGCACTATGGTGTAACTGGCTTGCTGCGGACCAATTTTTTTCAGCAGGGCGAAGTAGCTGGCAAAGGCAATAACCGAACCAAACACTGCCAGATACAGCAATGACAGAATATAAGAGGGCTGGGTACTAAAGGTAAAGCTGTCACCTTTAAGCCAGGCGGCCAGCCCCAGCACGATGCTGCCATACAGCATACCCCAGGCATTCACCTGCATAATTGGCATATTTTCACGCGAGTTACGCACGCTGACCATATTGCCAAACGATGCCGACAAGGCACCGGCCAAAATCAATATCAGGCCGATTAAACTGGCGTTACTCAAATCGACGCCGTCCAAATCGGGCCAGAACAGCACGACGATGCCGGCGATCCCAAACAGGGCTCCAAAATAAATGCGCTTGGCCACCGGCGAGCCAAAAAACAGCCGGGTGTTGATAATGTTCATCAGCAGCATAGTGGTAAAGGCAATGGCGGTCATGGCTGACGATAAATATTGCTGTGCCTGATAAATCAGCAGGAAATTCAGGGCAAAATTCAAACTGGCCAACAGCAAAATAAAACCATGCTGCTTCAGACTAAAACGCATATCCAGCCGGCGCCACAGGCAAAACAGCCACATTAGCACGGCCGCGATAACAAAACGGTAAAACAGTGACACTTCGATAGCCACTTCACCCAGTTGGTACTCGATAGCAAACCAGGTAGAGCCCCAAATAAACACGGTGGTCAGGTACAGCAGGATATTTTGCATGGTGTGTCCAAGGCGCTTAAGCACAGCGGCGTGATCTTACTGGAGAGGGCAAGCGATAAACAGTCTGTGCACAACAAATATTTATCGCTGCCGCGTTAGCAAAGCTGTTCACAGCGCGTTACACGCCAAGATCTGCCACCTGCCGGCAACAAAGCCAATGACCCACAGCGGTGCGGCACTGATGCCGCTGATGCGATTGTCGCTGCGGCGGTAGCTGTACTGCTGTACATTAACCACTGCCATATTGTCAGCCAGTGGGGTAATGTGCTCTAAACGGTAGCTTAACCACTCGTCTTGCCAATCGGCAAAGGTGCTGTGGATATAGTGGCAAATAGCGTCGCGGCCATGCAAACGCTGACCCAGGATATTTACCAGTATGGCTTCTTCGGCAAAACAGTGTGCCATTGCGCTGAGATCGCGCTGAAAAAACGCCTGCTGCAGTTGGTGTATCAGCTGCGTGGCGCCGTGCTGCAACGACGCGGGTTGCAACAGACTAGGCGGTTTAGTGTCATGCGTACAATGACTGCGTGATGCCGACATAGAACTGAGTGCTGACATAAGATCTTCTCCATCTGAACAAGATGTCAGGCAGGGTAAAACCTTACCTTGAGGTAAGGTCAAGCAGAAAATGCAGAATTTTTAAGCAAGGTTTCAGACGCGCGGAAAAGCCAGTAAGGTCATCTCGGCAACGCGACGCAGTTGCTCCGATGTGGCGCCATTATTGGCCTGAATGGCCATGCCTTGCAGCACCGTGCCCAGATACTGTGCCAGGGTCTCGGCATCCACTGAAGCGGGCAAATCGCCCTCAGTTTTTGCGCGTTCAAAACGCTCAAGTAGTTTTTGCTGGCCTTCCAGCCGGCGGTTAATCAGTGCTTCTTTTACCACAGCGGCGGCTTCCGAGCACGACAGCGCGCCCTGGATCACCACACAGCCCTGCGGCTGATCTTTAGTCGCCATATTGGCCGCCGCGCCGTACAGCATATGTTCGGCTACTTCATAGGCGGTGGGCTTTTCCAGCGCCGGCATAAAAAAGGCGCAGGGCCGGCTTTCGTACTTTTCTATGGCTTTTAAAAATAACTGCTCTTTATTGCCAAAAGCAGCATACAGGCTGGGTTTGTTAATCCCCATCGCTTCAGTTAAATCCGACAACGAGGTACCGTCATAACCTTTGCGCCAAAATACCTCTAACGCTTTTTCCAGCGCCGTGTCCATATCAAAAGCGCGTGGCCGGCCGACATGCGAAGAGCTACCTACTGCTGACATTGTCCAGCTCCTGTATTCAAAGATGCTCATATAGTAAACAGCAAAATAACCCTTGTCCAGTAAGGGTTACTTACCACTTAGTACATATTGGGCACGACAGCGGCACATTCTCTACCGTTAACAGCCCATTAGAACAAAATCATCTGGGCTAGAAAAAAATTAATATACCAGTCGGTACAAAAATCAATTGACTGTCGCTGCAGGATCTATATATTTACCGACCAGTACAAAACTAGCAAGTTCAATTTCAATTTAAGTTTATGTTAAAGGCGTGGAGACAACTGTCATGAGCAGAACAAACACTGTAAGAAACTTTATGTTAGCCAGCGTCGCTGCCGTGGTGTTAGCCGCTTGTGGCAACCCCGAGGCGGCCAGCCAGCAGCAGGCGCCGGCTGCGCCGCAGGTCAGTGTGGCGCAAGTAGTAGCTGAGCGTATTACCGAGTGGGACGAATTTAGCGGCCGCTTGCAGGCGCCGCAAACGGTAGACTTAGTGCCGCGCGTCTCGGGTTATGTTGAGCAGGTGCTGTTCGAGGAGGGCGCACTGGTTAAAGCCGGTGATGTGCTGTTAACCATTGATGCTAAACCCTTTGCTGCCGAGGTGACGCGGTTGAAGGCTGAGCTGTTAAGCGCACAAAGCGCCGCAGAGCTGGCGCATGCCGAATACGAGCGGGCGCAGCGACTGCTGGCACAGCGCGCCATTTCAGTGGAAGTTTTGGAAAACCGCCAGGCACGCAAAAAGCAAACCGCTGCGACAGTGGCTTCCGTTAAAGCGGCACTTGAGCGCGCCGAGCTGGATTTAAGCTATACCCGCGTAACTGCACCGATCAGTGGCCGGGTGTCTAACGCACTAGTTACCGCAGGTAATTATGTTACTGCCGGCCAAACCAAGCTCACCAGCCTGGTGTCGATTGAAAAAATGTACGCTTACTTTGATGTTGATGAGCAAACCTATCTTAAGTATGCCCGCTTAGCGCAAGACGGTAAACGGGTCGATACGCGTGAAGCGCACGCCAACCCGGTGTATCTGGCGCTGGCTGACGAGCCCGAATTTAGCCATATCGGCCATATCGACTTTGTTGATAACCGCATTGATGCGCAAACCGGCACGATTCGCCTGCGCGCCAGTTTCGCTAATAGCGACAACCAGTTAATGCCGGGGCTGTATGCCAAACTGCGACTGGCCGGCAGCGCCTCGTACGAAGGCGTATTAATTGACGAAAAAGCCATTGGTACCGACTTAAACAACAAGTTTGTGCTGGTCGTAAATGACGCTAACCAGCTGGAGTACCGCGCTATTGAACTGGGCGAGAAGCTCGACGGTCTGCGCATCGTCAACAAAGGCTTAAGCGCTGATGATCGCATCGTGGTGAACGGCCTGCAGCGTGTACGCCCCAGCATGCAGGTTGAACCGAAACTGGTAGAGATGGCCTCCAGCGAACAGCTGGCAGCGTTAAAAGATGCGCAGCAGCTGCTGGATCAGGCCGCAGCTGCTTTCGCAGCAACTTCTGATATGGCAGCAACAGCTAATGCCGGCAAAACGCCGGGACGCGGTTAAGGAACACATTATGCTATCGCAATTTTTTATTAAGCGGCCGATATTCGCCGCAGTAATCTCCCTGCTGTTTTTTATCACCGGCGCTATCGCGGTGTGGCAGTTGCCAGTGACGGAATACCCGGAAGTGGTGCCGCCAACGGTGGTGGTGACCGCCAACTATCCGGGCGCTAACCCGAAAGTGATTGCCGAAACGGTGGCCTCACCGCTGGAGCAAGAAATCAACGGTGTGGAAAACATGCTGTATATGTCATCGCAGGCCACCTCTGATGGTCGCATGACATTAACGGTGACTTTCGCCATTGGTACCGATGTCGATTTAGCGCAAACCCAGGTGCAAAGCCGGGTAGAGCGTGCCAAGCCGCGCCTGCCGCAGGAAGTGCAGCGTTTAGGTGTGGTGACGGAGAAATCCTCGCCCGATTTAACCATGGTGGTGCATTTAACCTCGCCCGACGAGCGTTACGACATGCTATACCTGTCAAACTATGCTGCATTGAATGTAAAAGATGAGCTGGCGCGCATTGAAGGCGTAGGCTCAGTGCAGCTGTTCGGCGCCGGTGATTACAGCATGCGCATCTGGCTGGACCCGAACAAGGTCTCCGCGCTGGGCTTATCGCCGTCGCAAATCACTGCAGCGATTCGTGAGCAAAACCAGCAGGCCGCTGCCGGTAGTTTGGGTGCGCAGCCAAGTGGCGAGGCTGAGTTTCAGTTGCTGATTAACGTCAAAGGCCGCTTAGCCGCGGTAGAAGAGTTTGAAAACATCATTATTAAAGTCGGTGCTAATGGTGAAATTAGCCGCTTAAAAGATGTAGCCCGGGTTGAACTGGGGGCCTCAACCTATGCGCTGCGCTCTTTGTTAAATAACAAAGAAGCGGTGGCCATTCCGATTTTCCAGGCGTCTGGCTCGAACGCCATTCAAATCTCAGACGATGTACGTGCCAAAATGGCCGAGCTGGCAAAAAGCTTCCCGGACGGTTTAACCTACGACATCGTATACGATCCAACAGTGTTTGTACGCGGCTCTATCGAAGCGGTGGTTAAAACCCTGCTTGAAGCGGTATTGCTGGTGGTGTTGGTAGTGGTACTGTTTTTACAAACCTGGCGCGCCTCTATTATTCCGTTAGTGGCGGTGCCGGTGTCATTAGTGGGTACCTTTGCTTTTATGCAGCTGATGGGTTTTTCGCTTAATGCGTTATCCCTGTTTGGTCTGGTATTGGCCATTGGTATCGTGGTCGATGACGCCATCGTAGTGGTAGAAAACGTTGAGCGTAATATCAGTGAGGGGTTATCGCCGGTAGCGGCAACGCAAAAAGCGATGAAAGAAGTGACCGGCCCTATTGTTGCCACCACGCTGGTACTGGCAGCGGTGTTTATCCCAACCGCCTTTATGTCGGGCTTAACCGGGCAGTTCTATAAGCAGTTCGCCTTAACCATTACCATTTCGACCTTTATCTCGGCCATTAACTCGTTAACGCTAAGCCCGGCGCTATCGGCGCTGCTGTTAAAAGGCCATGATGCACCGAAAGATGGCTTAACCCGTGCTATGGATAAACTGTTAGGTGGCTGGCTATTTGCGCCCTTTAACCGTTTCTTCGGTAAATTATCCCAGGGTTACGGCTATCTGGTGCGTAAGGTGATCCGTTTTGGCGCCATTGTCGGTGTGCTGTATATCGCCTTGGTTGGTTTAACCGGCCTGCAGTTTGCCAGCACGCCAACCGGTTATGTGCCGGGGCAGGACAAACAGTACCTGGTCGCCTTTGCCCAGTTGCCGGATGCCTCGTCACTGGATCGCACCGATGCAGTAGTAAAACGCATGTCAGACATCGCGCTTAAGCATCCGGGCGTGGCCAACGCCATTGCCTTCCCGGGCCTGAGCATTAACGGCTTTACTAATAGCCCGAACAGTGCCGTGTTATTTGTCGGCTTAGACAGCTTTGAGGCACGCGACAGCGCCGCCTTATCGGCCAATGCCATTGCCGGAGCACTAAATCAGAAATTTGCCGGTATTGAAGATGCCTTTATTGCTATCTTCCCGCCGCCGCCAGTACAGGGGCTGGGCACCATTGGTGGCTTCAGGCTGCAAATTCAGGACCGCGCTAATCACGGCTACGAAGAGCTGTACAAGGTTAGCATGCAGGTGATGATGAAAGCCTGGCAAACGCCAGAGCTGGCCGGTGTGTTCTCCAGCTATCAGGTGAATGTGCCGCAGTTGGATTTAGATATCGACCGCACTAAAGCTAAGCAGCAGGGCGTGGCGATGGATGAAATCTTTCAGACGCTGCAGGCTTATATGGGCTCGGTGTATGTCAATGACTTTAACCAGTTTGGCCGTACCTATCAGGTCAATATGCAGGCCGACGAGAAGTTTCGCCAAACACCAGAGCAAATTGGCCAGTTAAAGGTGCGCAATAACCAGGGCGAGATGATCCCGCTGGCGTCCTTTATTAACGTCACTAACAGCGCAGGGCCAGACCGCGTAATGCACTACAACGGCTTTACCACCGCCGAAATTAACGGTGGCCCGGCGCCAGGCTACAGTAGCGGCGAAGCGCAAGCGGCGATTGAGAAAATCCTTGCCGAAACGCTGCCAAACGGCATGACCTACGAGTGGACCGAGCTGACCTATCAGCAAATTCTGGCCGGTAATGCGGGCATGCTGATCTACCCGCTGGTGATCCTGCTGGTGTTTATGGTGCTGGCGGCGCAGTACGAAAGCTTACGCTTACCGCTGGCGATTATCCTGATCATCCCGATGACGCTGTTATCGGCGCTGAGCGGCGTACTGATCTACGGTGGCGATAACAACATCTTCACCCAAATCGGCTTGATCGTACTGGTTGGCCTGGCCACCAAGAACGCCATCTTAATCGTCGAGTTTGCCAAAGAGCTGCAAGATCAGGGCATGAGCGCGCTGGAGGCGATCTTAGAAGCCGGTCGCTTACGCTTGCGGCCAATTTTGATGACTTCTATCGCCTTTATTATGGGTGTGGTGCCAATGGTGTTCTCATCAGGTGCCGGCGCCGAAATGCGCCAGGCCATGGGGGTGGCGGTATTCGCCGGTATGATAGGTGTGACCATTTTTGGTCTGATTTTAACGCCGCTGTTTTATTACATGCTGGCCAAACGCGGTGACAAACTGCAAAACGCCAAAGCCAGTGCAGCACAACAGCAGGGTATAACGGCAGACAGCGCGGAGGCTAGCCATGCGTAATACGATAAAACACTCGGCCATCGCCTTATTGGTGGCCTCATTAAGCGCTTGTGCGGTAGGCCCGGATTATCAGGCGCCGCAAACTGTCGCCAACATCAACGTCAGCGTGCCGTACCAGCAAGCAGAGCGGGCGCAAAACTGGTGGCAGGCGTTTGACGACGCCACACTGAACCAACTGATTACTGAGGCGCTGGCGCAAAACCGTACTCTGGCACAGGCGCGCTACAATGCCGAGCGCGCCTATGCGGTGTTTAGCGATGCCAATAACGACTGGCTGCCCAAAGGCACATTGGATGCAGGCTATCAGGCCAGCAAAAACCCCAGTGTGTCCAATCTGGACGATGGTGTGGTTAGCCGCGGCTATAACAGCGGTGCTAACCTGAGCTGGGATGTAGACCTGTTCGGTAAAATTCGCCGCGCCACCGAAGCGGCCGAAGCTAACGCCCAGCAAGCCGAATTATTGTGGCAGGATGCGCGCTTACAGCTCATCAGCCAGGTCGCCAGCACGTATGGTGACTATCGCGGCGCGCAAATGCGTTTAGTGGTTGCCGAACAAAACCTGCATAACCTGCAGCAAAGCCGCGACATCGTTAAAGCGCGTTTTGATGCCGGTATGGCCTCCGAGCTGGAACTGGCGCAAATCGATGTGCAGCTGCATCAGGTAAAAGCCGGTGTGCCGGTATATCGCACGGCGCTGATAACTGCAGGCGCGACCTTATCTGCGTTATTGGCGCAGCAGCCGGGCGAGTTAAAGCTTGGCGCCGTGCCGCATTTGCCAGAGTTAAAACAGCCGGTGGCACTGGTCGAGGGTGAAAACTACCTGCGCTACCGCGCCGATGTCGCCGTGGCCGAGCGCGCCTTAGCTGCCAGCACGGCGCAAATTGGTGTGGCAACGGCTGATTTATACCCGAACCTTTCGGTACGTGGCTTTTTAGGCTTTATCTCCGGCCCTGGCTTGGCGCTTAATGGCGATACGCAAAGCTGGGCAGTGGCACCAACACTCAGCTGGCAAGCCGCCGATTTAGGCTCGGTAAAAGCCCGTATCCGTCAGGCTGAGGCCGGTAGCCAAATTGCGCTGGCGCAGTTTGAGCAGCAGGTGTTTAACGCCCTGAATGAAATGAAGTTAGCGCTGTTTAGCTATAACCTCAGCCGCGAGCAGCAGCTTAGCACTGAAGCACAGTGGCAGGCCGCGAATAAAGCGCTGCAAATCGCCCGCGATCGCTATAACGCTGGCAGCGGTGATTTCTTGTCCTTGCTCGACGCCGAGCGCGAGTTACTGCGCGCCCGCGATCAGCTGGCGTTAGTGCAACAGCAAAGCTTTAACCGCTTAGTTGGCATCTATCGCAGTTTTGGTGGCGGGATACAGTTGATTTAGGTTGTTTTGAATGGAAAAAGCCGGGTTTGCCCGGCTTTTTTATTGTCTGCTTTGAGCGAATAGCAGACATTAACGTTGGAGTTCAGCCGCCCCGGTACGGGGTCGGCTGGGACGACTTGTTAGAGGGCGCCTGGAAAAATGCGCTCTCCATTGTTCTGAACCCATCTCAATAGAAAGTTTACATGGCCAATTGCGTTGGCTCCTCCGGGAAGTTGCCTCTGAGCTTCAGTGTGAACGACTCGAACAGGAACCTTCCATATTTCTTGAATGGTTAAATGGTCTTGAAAAATACCGAAATAAATTTCGTGGTTTCTTGTGATTCTATTCAGATTGTTTCTGGTCATTCTATCCATTTGGAAGCTGCAGCCAGCATTGGCAATAACGCCAACCCTCCGAATACTTGCCAGATACTCTATTGGACGGTTTTCTTCATCAAATGCATCGCATTGGTTTTTGACTGGATTTAACCGATGCCCGAGGATTCCAGACATTATTAACTCTTTAATGATTCCGGGCTGAAGAATGTTTGAAATTGCGAACTCTTCGTCAGCAATCTGAGCTGCTAGCCGCAAGTGCTCAATGATATCTTCTACTGGCATTTAAGCCCTCTAACAGCTTATTAGGCGGAAAAGTCCGTGTTTAAATACGGATTTTTCCGCCTTTGTAAATTTAATGTTTGGAACATTACATAAATTTTTTATAACTGACAATAGGTTATAGGTACAGCCTGAATTTGCATTTGCTACAAATGCGTATTGCTCCGGCTAACAAGCGTTAGCGACATTGAGATGTTTCAGAATTGATAAAAAGCAGGGCATGCCCGGCTTTTTTATTGCTGCTGAATTTAACGCTTCAGGCAGAGGCTACAGCGTTGCTGTCGTCCGGTTGAGTTGGGTTGTTAGGTAACTTCTCGAGCAAATTGGGTCGGAGCACTTTCCTAATAAATTAGCCCTAAGCCTTTTCTGGTTAATCAGGTATATATGGCTTTGTGCCTTTGCAGCGTGGATATTTCTTACAGCCCCAGAATTTACTGCCTGATTCTCGACCTCTTCTTGCCGTTCTTAAAGCCATCGGAGCGTTACATCTTGGACACTTTGTTTGCTTTTTCTGAGTTCTCGATGTTCTCGGAACGGGCGGCCTTACTGATTTGCTACCATCTGGGATAATAGGCGCTTGGGGAGTGCAACGTCTTACACTCGGTCCAGAGGTTTTGGGGCTAAAAGCAACATAGAACCAAACTGCAGCGCCGACGCTGATAAGCACTGGTAACGTACCTTTCCAGCCGGCAACCCCTCCGTGGTGTGAGCAAGCACCCTGGCGCCCTATGGATGGAGACTTCCAGCCACTATTGCATGTAACTGGCCCAATTATAAACTTCAACAATATCAGCGTGACTATGAATACTGCTGTCGTAAATTTCTTTAAGTGTTTCTCAATCATTTATGTATGCCGGAGCACGTTTCCAGTAAATTAGCTCTCGCCTTTTTCCGAAAAAAATTGCTTAACTCCGCACTATGGTGCTGTTTATATGGTTACCGGCGATTATTGCATCGTTCGTTTGTTGATCTCGACCATTGCTGCACAACTACCTTTTTCAGCTTGCAACTTTTTTATATCTGTAATTGTTAAGTCTTTTAATTTTCCCTCTTCGCCAGTCTTTTGCTGCACCATTTCAATCGCATCGATCGTGGCAGCTACTTGCTTTGCACATACTGCTTCATTTGTCTCAGCCGATTTCGCTTCGGTACTGGCTGCAAAAATGCCGATAACTAAGAGTAAACTAATAAATTTCATTTTTCGTCCTACTTGTAGTAATGATGGTGTGGTATTTATAGCGTTTTCAGATAGATAGCTCAATATGCCTTACTCTAATTTTGTGGAAATTATTGAATCAAACTCATTGCTCTATCAGAGAAAATGGGGACGGAGCACTTTTTCAGTAAGCTAGCTCCGCTCCCTTTTTCTCATCACATTTTTTATTGCTCATTGTCTTTTGGATAAATGATGGACTTCAGCGCTGGCCTCACAACTGCAACGATTAGGACAATGAGCACTAGCCCACCAGTAACTAGTTTCATCAGCCTCATGAACCAGATTTGTTCCCAAATAGTTTTTATTGGTATTTCAGAAAATGGGGTCGGAGCACTTTTTGAATCACTGAGGCTAGCGCTGACATTCAGAAGCCAAATGAAGCAAAATAAGCTACATATGCAGCCTTTCTTGCTTCACCTGTCAAATTAAAGCTGATTAATTAAGGCAGTGCCAATCCTGCTTTCACCGATACCGGCGTTACGCTTGATCTGGTATTTCCGGCTCAGTCAAAAGTGCCAATAGTTGTAACGACTCCTGCCAACCGGCGTAACAAAACTCCAATGGTATCGCCTCTGGTATACCACTTTGCTCTATCGTCAGCTCAGTGCCGCACAGTACTGGTTTGAGTTTAACCGTTACTAACATCTGGCCCGGCAGATTGGGGTTATCAAACTGGTCGTTATAGCGTATGAGCTCGTTTGGTTTTAACTCCAGATAAGTGCCACCAAAGCTGTGGCTTTTGCCGGTACTAAAATTGGTAAACGACATTTTATAACCACCACCGACCCGCGCATCCATGCTGTGCACCTTGCCGGTAAAACCATTTGGCGGGCACCATTTGGCTAGCGCATCGGCATCTAAAAAGGCACGGTACAGCCGCTCTGGGGTAGCTTTTATCACCCGGTGTAGCGTTAAGGTATTGCCTGACATTTTGATTCTCCTGTGTAAAACGCATTTGTTTGTTGTAACACAGCTTAGTCGAAACAGTAGGGGGAATCCGGAAAATGGGGTCGAGCACTTATGCAGTAAATTAGCGCTCCCCTTTTTCCGTTAGCCCTATCAACCGTCAGCTGGCTGTTATAAAAAGCACAAGTAATTAGCCGGTTGAAGGGCATGCACACAAGTTATGCAAGCTAATGTGCCGCTGCCACGCCATCGCGACGGGAATCAGAACCTGCGACATAGCCTTTGGACGTTTTCATAACACCTTGTCCGCCGCCAAATACCAGTCCGGGGTTATTGCCGTGAAAAAAGCCCTGTACGGTTGCCATCACCGGGTTTTGCGGCGCATGTCCAAGCGAATACAGCGCATCCACGGTACTCTGTGGGATGCCTTGTTCAAAGCTGACGCTATTACCTTGCCAATGGCGAAACCGCGGCGCGTCAATGGCTTCTTGTACATCCATATCAAACACCACCATATTCAGCAGCATTTGCACATGCGCCTGAGGCTGCTGCGGACCACCGACAATACCAAAACTTAACCAGGGTTGTTGCTTACCGCCGGCAACGGTTTTAGTGACAAAGCCAGGAATAATGGTATGAAATGGCTTTCTGCCGGGGGCGACGGTGTTGGCGCGGCCGGGTTGTAGCGACAAACCCACACCGCGATTTTGTAAAGCAAAACCGGTGCCCGGGACCACAACGCCTGAGCCAAAAGGCCCGGCAATGCTGTTAATAAAAGACACCATATTGCCGTCTTTGTCTGCCACACTCAAATAGGTGGTGTCGCTGGTGGTGAGGGACGCTTCTGGCTCTGCTTGCTGCATGGCCTGTTCCGGCTTAATCAACGCACGCCGTTTAGCAATCACAGCGTCTTCTAATAACTGTTCCGCTTTTATCTGCATGAACTGCGGATCACCGACAAAATGTTCGAGGTCGGCATAAGCCAACTTTTTGGCTTCAATAAGATGGTGTAAATAGCTGGCTGAATTATGCTGCATCGCCTTTAAATCATAGGGTTCTAAGATTTTCAGCATTTCAAGCGCCGCAATTCCCTGCCCATTCGGCGGTAACTCCCATAAACGATATTCTTTATAGGACACGGACATCGGCTCCACCCACTTCGCCTGGTAATTAGCAAAGTCGCCAGCGGTCAAAAAGCCACCTAACTCTTGCACGCGTGCCACAATTTTCGCACCCAGTTCACCACCATACAGCACCTGCGGTCCTTCTGCTGCGATCAGTTTCAGTGTGTTGGCATAGTCTGGATTGACAAACCAATCACCGGCGACAGGCGTGCGGCCGCCATCCATTAAGAAGGTGCTTCTTGCTCCTTGGTCATAATTGATTTTACTTTCAAAAAGGCCCCATTCCTGTGCTGTGGTTTTCGAGATGGGGAAGCCTTTTTCGGACAATTCAATGGCGGGTGCCAAGGCTTGCGCCAGACTGATAGTGCCATGGGTTTGCAACAAGGTGGCCCAGCCACTTAGCGCGCCAGGCAAGGTAATGGATTGCGCACCCTCGTCGGGTACGCGATTGCGGCCCGCCAATTTGTCGAGCGTCATCAGTGCGCCGGCATGGCCACTGCCATCGATACCGATCAGGCGCTGCTCACGCTCCAACCAAACCATCGCAAACATATCGCCGCCAATACCGGTCATGTAGGGTTCCACGACACTTAACACGGCCGCGGCGGTCACCGCAGCATCCACCGCGTTGCCACCATTTTGCAGCACGGCCAAACCAGCCTGACTGGCTAAGGGTTGACTGGTCGCCACTACGCCATGCGGTGCATACACGGCTTTTTCTTTGAACTCTGTGGTTGGCGTGCCTAACCCCGAGCGAAACGATAATCCTGCCACAAGTGAGGCAAGGCCAATCACTGAAATGATGGCAAAGGCCCATTTCAAAAACCGAATAAGTCCATTCATCGAGGTCCGCTACTCCTGTAAGGTGATTGTTGGCAGTACTTTGGATTTTATCGACAACGTATTGTCATAAGATGAAAGCCCGCTAACGCTTTGGGGTGTTTGTAAATTTAATGTTTATAACACTACAGTGCTTCTTTAAAACTTACAATAACTTATAGGTGCAACAGACAATAACGATGACGACTAATACGGATTAGTCCGTTTAACACGCGTTGGCGGCATCCGGATACTGTAGAGTTGATGAAATGGCTGTACCACAGCTTAGTCGAAACAGTGGGACAGGATTGGATCGCACGCCGATAATTATGTCAGTATCGGTTTGGTCGCACTGCGATTATCTCACGAAAAACCCTGCCAAAAGCCCTTGCTGGCACTGCTACAACCGGCCAGAATAGCGCCAGTTTGCTGCTGAGGTGGTTATGATTAATCTGGCGTTGATGGGCGCGTTTATTCCGACGTTTTTATTTGTTTCGGTTACCCCAGGTATGTGCATGACGCTGGCGATGACATTAGGCATGAGCCAGGGCGTGCGCCGCACCTTGTGGATGATGTGGGGCGAAATGCTCGGCGTGGCGCTGGTGGCGATACTGGCGGTGTGCGGTGTGGCAGCAATAATGCTGCAGTTTCCAACGCTGTTTCAGTGGTTTAAGTTAGTGGGTGCGGCTTATCTGGCTTACATTGGCTGGCAGATGTGGCGCGCGAAAGGCAAGTTAGCACTACCGCAAGCGGGTGAGCTGCCCGCCAGGCTGGCGCGGCGTACATTGCTTAGCCAGGGCTTTATTACTGCCGTGTCTAACCCCAAAGGCTGGGCGTTTCATATGGCGCTGTTGCCGCCCTTTATCGATAGCCAGTTGGCGTTTTGGCCGCAATTGTTGGTGTTAGTGGCCATTATTCTGCTGCTGGAATTTGGCTCTATGTTGCTATACGCCAGTGGCGGCAAAGCTTTGGCCCTGTTTTTCAGCAAAACCAACCGGGTGCAGTATTTAAACCGCATCGGCGCCAGCCTGATGTTTGGCGTGGCGCTGTGGATGTTACTCGGCTAATACCGCACAGCACCGCGGTAAGTTTAACCGGCGTTACGCCAGTTTAAGCCTGATGCTAAAGCGGGTAGAGCGCGCATCCGATTCAACGCTCAACTGACCCTGATGTGCATCGACTATGGCTTTGGTTATGGCCAAACCCAAACCTGAGCCTTCTATCTGTCGTTGGCGCGAGGCGTCAGCACGATAGAAGCGATCGAACAAAAACGGCAGATGCTGTGGCGGGATAGGTGTGCCGGGGTTTGTTACTGTGATGGTGCTGCTGTCGGCTGATGCGGTGGTGCTGACGGTAATGGTTTCGCCGGGCGGGGTATACCGAAGCGCATTGGATAATAAATTGGTCAGGGCGTGGCGCAGTAAGGTGCGATCGGCCTGCACAATAATATTGGCGCCCTGATAGCTTAGAGCAACCTGACTTTCTGCCGCCCAGGCTTCGAAAAAGTTGAAAATCGCGGCTATTTCCTGCTTTAGCTCCAGCGGCTGCTTTTGCAGCGTTAACAGGCCATTGTCACTTTTGGCCAGCCACAGCATATCGCTAATCATTTTATTCAGCCGCTCAAGTTCCTCCAGATTGGAGAACAGCAGATTTTGGTACTCGTCGGCGCTGCGCGCGCGCGATAAGCTGACCTGCGTTTGCGTGATCATATTGGTCAGCGGCGTGCGCAGTTCGTGGGCGATATCGGCACTAAAGTGCGACAGCTTGGTAAACCCCTGCTCCAGCCGGTCTAACATCAGATTAAAAGACTGCACCATATGCTGTAGCTCGGCCGGGACCTCGCCCGGTGATAAGCGAATATCCAGTTTATTGGTTTGAATATCACGCATTTGCGCGCTTAACCCTCTAAGCGGTTTCAATCCCTGATGCACCGCCAGCCAGGCGGCCAGCAGGGTAAGTAGCGCAGAGCCGAGTAAAATCAGCCCCAGGCTGCGCTGTAACTGCGCTAAGAAATGGGCATGAAAACTGATATCGATAGCGGCAATCACCTGATACTGCTGATCTGCCGTAGTCAGGCGGCTGAACACGCCGCGATAGGCTTTGCCGCCCAGCTGCCAGTTGTGGATGGCTTTGGCATTATAGTCGGCGCTGGCCGGGGTGATGGCTGCCAGCTGGCTTAAGTCAACGTCGGCATTACGGTACAGTAAGCGGTTCTGGCTATCCATCACCTGATAGTAGACACCGTGATGGCCCGATACCGCTTTTGCCAGCGTCTGTGCCGGTGGTTGCTGGCCGTCCTGAGCGGCAGTCAGCGTGTGCTCAACCGCGTGCAGGATCACCGCTAATTCGTCGGCATCCTGCTCGATAAAGTGATGTTCTACGGAGCTAAGCAGCAATTGCTGCACGAAGAACAGGCAAACCGAAATGGTCAGCGCGACAAAGAGTACCACGCGAACGGTGATCGAGAGAGGGCGTGTGCCAGCCTTATGCATCAGTTTGCTCATCGTCCAGTTTATAGCCCATACCGCGCACGGTATGGATCAGTTTTGCCGCAAAGCCGTCATCAATTTTGGCGCGCAAGCGGCGGATAGCAACGTCGATAACATTGGTGTCGCTGTCAAAATTCATATCCCACACCTGCGAGGCGATTAAGGATCGCGGCAGTACTTCGCCGCGGCGGCGCATCAGCAGTTCAAGCAAACTAAATTCCTGATTACTCAGTGTTATTTTGGCGCCACTACGGCTGGCTTTACGCTTGGCGATATCCAGTTGTAAATCGGCGACCTGCAATAATTCTGACTGCGGTGCGGCCTGACCACGCCGTAGCAGGGTTCTGACCCGGGCCAGCACTTCCGAGAAAGCAAAGGGTTTGATCAGGTAGTCGTCGGCGCCAAGCTCCAGGCCTTTTACCCGGTCGTCGACACTGTCGCGGGCCGACAGAAACAGTACCGGCGTGTGGTTATGGTTTTCTCTTAGCGCCTGCACAATACGTAAGCCGCTGACGTCCGGCAGCATCACATCCAGCATGATGAGATCGAAATCTTCTGTCATCGCCAGATGATGGCCATCCAGGCCATTTCTGACCAGTGACACCTGAAAACCGGCTTCGCTCAGACCTTGCTTCAGATAGTCGCCGGTTTTTTGTTCATCTTCCACAATCAGCAAACGCACGTTGTTCTCTCCACACATAGCTCTGGCAGTATTAGGCCATAAAGCGCCAAACAGCAACATGACAGCAAGATTACAACTTTGTCATGTTCAGGTCATGCTGCTGACAGTTTCGTCCTCTACACTGCAACGCATACAGAGTGTATTGGAGGTTGCAGATGATAAAGGCTAACACGATGATGCCGGTATCTGTTTCACGGCGCCGGTTTGTGCAGGGGCTGGCGGTAGGGGGCGTGCTGGCCACTTTTCCGCATATCGTCAGGGCGGGTAGCGCCTTTAAAGATAATGCCTTTACCGGCTATGCCACTGAGCTCAGCGGTAAGGTAATTGATTTAACCATCGGCGAAGCACTGGTAAATTTTACCGGCGTGGTCCGTAAAGCCACCACCATCAATGGTTCGATACCGGCACCGACTTTACGCTTGCGCGAAGGCGATGAGGTAACCATTCGGGTAACCAATACCTTGTCGGTGCCCAGCTCAATTCACTGGCACGGTATTATTCTGCCGTACCAGATGGACGGCGTACCCGGCATGAGCTTCAGAGGCATTATGCCCGGCGAAACCTTTGTCTATCGCTTTACGCTAAAGCAAAGCGGCACTTACTGGTATCACTCGCACAGTGGCTTTCAGGAAATGACCGGCATGTATGGCGCGCTGATCATTGAACCCAAAGCGCAGGACGTGATTGCCGACGACCGCGAATATGTAGTGCAGCTGTCGGACTGGACCGATGAAGATCCGCATACGGTGTTTCGCAAATTAAAAGTGCAAAGCGATTTGTATAATTTTAATCAGCCAACGGTGCAGGACATGCTGCGCGATATCACGGCCAGAGGGCTGGACGCGGCGCTGGCAAAACGGCAGATGTGGCAGCAAATGCGGATGAATCCAACCGATCTGGCGGATATCTCTGCGGCCACTTTTACCTATTTAATGAATGGCAGTACGCCACTGAACAACTGGCGAGCCTTATTTAAGCGCGGCGAGCGCGTGCGGCTGCGGTTTATCAATGGCTCCAGCAACAGCTTTTTTGATGTGCGTATTCCCGAGCTGAAAATGACCGTGGTGCAGGCCGATGGCCAGAATGTGCACCCGGTAACGGTGGACGAGTTCCGCTTTGGTCCGGGCGAAACCTATGATGTTATCGTGTCGCCACAAGAGGATGCGTACACCATTTTTGCCCAGAGTATGGACCGCAGTGGTTATGCCCGCGGTACCCTGGCCGTGGCCGAGGGCTTGCACGCCCCGGTGCCGGCGCTGGATCCGGTGGAGTGGCTGACGATGGCTGACATGATGGGAAATATGAACCATGGCGCTAGCGACAGCCACAGTGCGATGGCGCACGGCAATGGCGCGGAAGATCATAGCCAGCATGGTGCTATGGCTATCGAACACAGTCAGCATGGCCCAGCGGTGCCTTATGCCAAAGCCAGTTCAACGGTGCGTCATGCCAGCACCGAGTATGGCCCGTCGGTGGATATGCGGGTGGATATGCCAAGAACCAACCTGGACGATCCGGGTATTGGTTTGCGCAATACCGGGCGGCGCGCGCTGACCCTGGCCGATTTACATTCGCTGGACGGTATTATTGAGCCGGGCGGCCCGGAGGCGGAAATTGAGCTGCATCTGACCGGCAATATGGAGCGCTACACCTGGTCATTCGACGGCCTGGAGTTTAGTAAAAGCACACCGGTGCATATGAAACTGAACCAGCGTATCCGGGTGATCTTGCAAAACGACACCATGATGACCCACCCCATGCATTTGCACGGTATGTGGAGTGATCTGGAAAGTGAAAAAGGTGCCGTACAGGTGCGCCGCCATACCATACCGGTGCAACCTGCGCAGCGCATCAGCTTTTTAACCACGCCGCATGATGTCGGGCGCTGGGCCTGGCATTGTCATTTATTGTTTCATATGGATGCGGGTATGTTCAGAGAAGTGGTGGTGTCATGAAAAAAGCCAACGTAACGCTAACCTTGTCGCTGCTGGCGCTGGCCTGTACTGTTGCGCTCAGCCCGGGCGTGGCAGCGCAGAGCGCCACTGATAAACTGCCGGTACCAACGCACAGTGGCACGGATCACAGCAAAATGGACCATAGCCAGATGGGTCACAGTAAAAAGGGCCACGCTGAGCAGGCGGTTGACCATAGCCAGATGGACCATAGCAAGATGAACCCTAGTGATATGGATCATAGTCAGATGGATCATAGCGGCATGGACCACAGTAAAATGGACCACACAGAGCCGACGGTTGACCATAGCCAGATGGACCATAGCGAGATGAACCATAGTGAAATGAACCACGCTGAGCAGGCCGTGGATCATAGCAGTATGGATCACAGCACGATGAACCATGCCGATATGCAAATGCAGGGCGGTAAGGCGCCGGCTAATGCCCGCGATCCGCATGCTTACTCCAACGGCTACACCCTGACTGATGGGCCCTATGGCATGGCCGATTCACGCCATTTAAAGCACGGTGTTGAACATCCACAGTGGTCGGTGCTGGGCGATCGGCTGGAATACAATGCCGACAGTGATGCCACCGAACTGGAGCTGCAAGCCTGGTACGGCACGACCTATGATCGGTTGGTGCTGAAAACCGAAGCTGAAGTCAGTGACGGTAAGCTGGAAGAGAGCAGCACCGAGCTGTTATGGAGCCATGCGATAGCGGCTTATTGGGATAGTCAGCTTGGGCTGCGCGCTGATCAGGTTGCCGATGGTACAAACCGGCAGTGGTTAGCATTGGGTGTGCAGGGCTTGGCGCCGTACTGGTTTGAAGTGGATGTCAAGGCTTATCTGGGCAGTGGTGGTCGCACCGCGTTAAGTGCGGAAGCGGAATATGAGCTGCTGTTAACGCAGCGCCTGATCCTGCAGGCCCGGGCGGAGCTGACCGCCTATGGCAAAGACGATGAGGTCAATCAGCTGGGTAAAGGCCTGTCTTCACTGGGCGCTGGGCTTCGGCTGCGCTATGAATTTACCCGCCAGTTCGCACCCTATGTTGGGGTAGAGTGGCATAACAAATATGGTAACACGGCAGATTTTGCCCGTCTGCAGGATGCATCGACAGCAGAAACATCCTGGGTTGCCGGTGTGCGTTTCTGGTTTTAATAGATCAGGGTTTTAATAAATAAGGTGATCAACATGAAAAAATTAATCTCGCTGCTTACCCTGCTCTGTTTGGCGTTTGCCGGGCCGGTGCTGGCGCATGTTAAACAAAGCGGCTCGGTGCCGGCGGATAACGCCATGCTAATGCAGGCACCGGATGTACTCAGTATCAGCTTTAGTGGCCCGATCCGGCTGACGAAAGTCACGCTGCTGCACGATAGCGGCAGCGCTATCGATTTTGGCTTTACGCCCACTGCTGCCGCCGCGCAGTTTAGCTGGCCGTTGCCAGTGCTGAGGATCGGTAGTTACCAGGTTAACTGGGTAGGTTTGGGCGAAGACGGGCATAAAATGAAAGGTGATTTCAGTTTTATGCTGCACGCCAGCAATGACGCCGGGGTGAAAGCTGATAGCGCGCACGCGCATCAGCACTAGATGGGCTGAGATTATCGATGTTTAGCGATGCCTGGGTGTTAGCCTTATTTGCTCACAAACTACTGAGTTATCTGGCGGTGAGCGGCAGTATTGGTGCGGCGTTTTTGCTGCTGTTACCGGCTTTAACTCAGGGGCAATCACAGTCACAGTCACAGTCTGACAGCTGCGCCTTTCGGCTGTGGTTAAAACGTCTTGTACTGGGATGGTCGGCTACAGGTATAGTACTGGCGCTGCTGTGTCTACCGCTACAGGCAGGCGCCCTTGCCGAGGCGGGTTTAGCTGGCATGGCCGACAGGCTGATGCTACAGATGGTTTGGCAATCGGCAATGCGCACTCAGCTGCTTTTATGGTTATGCGGTTATGCAGTGCTGTGGCTTTGGGCCTGGCGCGTTAAACACAGCGGCAACGCGGTGAGTATTGCGCTAGTGAGTATCGGCGCGGTATTGCTCGCGGCCAGTTTTAGTCAAACCGGCCACGTGGCCGGTTTGGCAGGCCTGTGGCCGCTGTTACTGACGCTGCATGTACTGGCGATTGCGGCCTGGGTAGGTTCGTTGCTGCCGCTGTGGCAAAGTTGTTACCGCTTGGCACCGGACAGGCTGCTGGCGCTGATGCAGCAGTTTGGCCAGGTTGCGCTCTATCTGCTGGTATTGCTTATCAGCTGTGGCGTGCTGATCTTACTGCAACTGCTTGACTCACCCAGAGAGCTGTTTGTCACCGACTATGGCCGCTTAATGTTATTTAAGTTGATGTTGGTCGCGGCCATGTTACTGCTGGCTGCCTGGCACAAATTTAGTCTGGTCAACGCGTTGGCGCAGCATCACAACAGCCGCTTGCTGGCAAGGTCTATTTTTATCGAAATGCTGTTAGCGCTATTGGTACTGGCAACCAGCAGCAGTTTTACCACTGTGGTGGGTTTAGCCCATTAAGCCTACTTTATTCTAATAATTACAACAGGATACCTAATATGTTTCGCAATAAAGTTCAAACCTTGTCTGCCATCAGCCTGAGCCTGGCGTTGCTGTGCCCCGTTAGTGCGCTGGCGCACGGCAATGAAAAACCTGCCGCCCCGGCCTTGTTTGTTGGCGAAAGCACCGCCGCCGCTCAGGCGGTAACAGCGTTTCACCAGGCGTTACGCGCTGGTGATGCCAAAGCGGTGCGCGCCATGCTGGCAGATGACGTGCTGATTGTCGAAGGTAATGGCGTAGAGCGCTCAGCTGACGAGTATGCCAGTCACCATATGCTGGCTGATATGAAATTTATGGCGGCGGTACAGGCGCAGGCGCTGGAGCATCAGACCAAGGTGCTGGGCAAGGTGGCCTACTCGGTAAGCCGCAGCCAGCTGACGGGCGAATACAAAGGCAAGCCGGTTGACGTAGTCAGTAAAGAAACGCTGGTGCTGGTAGATAACGGCGACGGCTGGAAGATCGTGCATGTGCACTGGTCACACTAGGACAACAGCGGGAGAGCACTATGAAGTTAACTCTGGCAGCGGTTGTGCTGGCAGCCATAGCATTACTGGGTGGTTGTAAAGACGCCGGCCCGGTTAAGCCTG
Organism: Pseudomonadota bacterium; assembly: GCA_040752955.1. Taxonomy (GTDB): domain Bacteria; phylum Pseudomonadota; class Gammaproteobacteria; order Enterobacterales; family Alteromonadaceae; genus Alishewanella. The sequence goes on along the minus strand of JBFMHG010000001.1, from coordinate 511,135 downwards.
AAACTGCAGCTGTGTCTGACAGTGCCGGCAATGCGACAGCACTAACCCTCACGGTGTACAAAACGCCAAGCTGCGGTTGCTGTAAAAAGTGGGTATCGCACCTAGAGCAGCAAGGCGTGGTTGCACAGACGAAAGATTATGATGATTTAAGTGGCATAAAAGCGCGCTATGGCATTTCACCACAGTATTACTCTTGCCACACCGCCGTATCGGAGCAGGGCTATGCCTTTGAAGGCCATATCCCTGCTAAATACATCCGGCAATTCCTCGCAGAGTCGCACCCGGATGCGATTGGCCTGAGTGTACCGGCGATGCCGCTCGGCTCACCGGGCATGGAAGTCGAAGACCGCTTTATGCCGTACGACATTCTGCTGCTAAACAAAGATGGCAGCACCAGTGTCTACGCGCACATTAGCGATGCTGCGATGCAGTAGCTAATAATAGGCGCTTCAAAAAACACCACTTTTAAAGTGGTGTTTTTTATTGAAGCCCGACACTGTCAGCTGGGTTTCGCCAGTTGCTGCAAAATATTACAGTGTGGGCTGCCATCGCCGCGGCAGCTGTCGGCCAGCGCGGTGAGCACCTGCTGCATATGCTGTAGCTCGGCAATTTTGCTGGTAATTTCATCCAGGTGTTGCTGAGCCAGCTGTTTGACCGCACGGCTTTCGCGCTGTGGATCTTGCCATAATTCCAGCAGCGACTGGATATCGTGCAACGAAAACCCCAGGCTGCGCGCCTGACGAATAAAACGTAGCTGGTTAATTTGCTCACTGTTGTACAGCCGGTAACCTGCATCAGTGCGTGGCGATTTTCGCAGCAAACCGGATTGCTCATAGTGCCGGATCATTTTGGCGCTTAAGCCACTTTCTTTTGCCGCATCACCAATGGTGAGTAAGGTCGCCATATATCGCTCCTTATTTAAAAGACATGCGTTGCAAACGCAGGGCATTGGTTACCACCAGCACACTGCTACACGCCATCGCTGCACCAGCTAACACAGGGTTTAAAAAGCCCATCGCCGCCAGCGGTATACCAATGGTGTTGAAGGCAAAGGCCCAGAACAGATTTTGCTGAATATTGCGGTAAGTTGCACTGGCAAGCAACAATGCTGTCGCCACCAGTTCCGGATCGCCACGCATCAGCGTAAATGCCGACGCACTGACCGCAACATCGGTACCTGTTGCCATCGCGATACCTAAATCAGCCTGAGCCAAAGCAGGGGCATCATTAATGCCATCGCCCACCATCGCTACTTTATAGCCTTGTGCCTGATAGGTCGCTACGGCTTCTGCTTTACCTTGCGGCAGCACTTCGGCATTAAAGTTGTCTAGCCCCAGCTCTTTGGCGACATACTCGGCGCTAGCCGCTGAATCACCCGTTAACATGGCAACCTGAATACCGGCAGCTTGTAATTTATGTACCGCATTTTTTGCCTGGGCTTTGGCTTTATCAGCAAAACACAGCAAACCGAGTAATGTCGTGCCCTGATCAGTTTTCTCTGCCAGCCAGGATACCGAGGCGCCCGGTACTGCGATAAGATCTTGCGGTAATGTCAGCCCCATCTCCCGCATCCAGCTACCCGAGCCTAGCATTACCGCACGGCCTTTGACGTTAGCTTTCACGCCTTTTCCGGCCACTACAGCAAAATCCGATACTGCCAATAAATCGACATTGTGGTTGATAGCATAGCTAACAATGGCTTTGGCCAGTGGGTGCTCACTGTACTGTGATAACGCATAGGCCAATGCGGCCAACTCGGTTTCGTTGTTAAGCGCATTCAGCTGCGTTAATACGGGTTTACCCTCGGTGAGGGTGCCGGTTTTATCAAACACGACATAATCAATTTTTGTCGCCTGCTCCAGCGCGACAGCATCTTTTACCAAAATGCCCTGGCGCGCCGCTGTGCCGGTACCGGCCATAATGGCCGCCGGAGTGGCCAGACCCAAAGCACAGGGACAGGCAATAACCAATACCGCAACCGCATTAAGAATACCTTGTTGCCAATCGGCAAACGCCAGGCCCCAAATCAGCACGGTGGCTAAGGCGACCAGCAGTACTACCGGTACAAAGATACTGCTTATCTTATCCACCAGGGCTTGTACTGGTGCTTTCGCGCCCTGAGCCTGCTCTACCAGGCGGATAATTTTTGACAAGGTGGATTCTGCACCTAAGGCGCTGGCCTCAAACTCGAGCCGGCCATCGAGATTAACCGAGCCGCCCGTCACTTTATCGCCAGAGGTTTTATGCAGCGGCACACTTTCGCCGCTGATAAGTGCCTCATCCACATGGCTGCTGCCCTCTGTCACTATGCCGTCGGCCGGTATCCGCTCTCCTGGCAGCACCTGAATGCGATCACCTTTAACCAGCTCAGCCGCTGCAATACTGTGCCAACTATTATTGCGCCAGACCCTCGCTGATGTCGGTTTTAAGTTTTCCAGCGCTTGCAGCGCATCGGTAGTACGACGCTTGGCGCGTTTCTCCAGTAACTTACCCAGCAGTACCAGGGTTAATACTGCCGCGCCACTTTCAAAGTACAGGTGTGGTGCGCCATGATGCCCATCAAAGCTGTACCACAGATAGAGCGATAAACCATAAGCGGCACTGGTACCAATTGACACCAGCAAATCCATATTGCCGGTGCCCGCTTTAAGTGCATGCCAGCCGGCTTTGTAAAAGCGGGCGCCAAAGTAAAATTGTACTGGTGTTGCTAACAGCCATTGCCACAAGGCGGGGAGCATCCAGTCGGCGCCAAACAACATGCCTGCCATCGGCAGTACTAAAGGCAAAGTGAGCAGGGCAGCACCGATCACCGGCCAGCTGTCGCGCTGATAAAAACGCACAGCTTTGCTTGGGGTATTTTTCGCCACAGACGAAGTCTGGCTGAGGCTCAGCTCATACCCGGCATCGGCAACGGCCTGTTTCAGGGCGCTATCTTCTGTATCTGGTAACAGGGTCAGGCTTACCTGCTCTGTGGCCAGGTTTACTGACGCGCTTAGCACACCAGGCACCTTTAACAGGCTTTTTTCCACCCGGCCGGCGCAAGACGCACAGGTCATACCCTTTACCGCATATTGCCGGTTAGCCGTGTCCAGTTCATAGCCCGCACTGGTTACCGCTGCACTAAGCTCGTCAAAGCGGGCATCGCCTGCTACCGTTGCGATGTCTGTTGCCAGGTTGACGCTGGCTGAGGTCACGCCGGCCACAGCGCGCAGTGCATTTTCAATCCGATTCGCGCAGGACGCACAGGTCATGCCCTTTATTGCAAGTTGTATTGTTGCTGCCATATCCGTAACTCCAGGTTGAGAAATGTTATCAGGCATAACAAGACTAAACCTTACCATTATGGCAAGGTCAAACAATTTTCAAAAAAATTTAAAATAGCGGCTTGACTGTACCACAGTGGCAAGCATTAGCTTGTGTCATGAACACACCACAGGAGAGAAACACTATGAAATTCCATATCGCTGACATGACATGTGGCCACTGCGTTAGCATGGTTACCAAAGCCATCCTCACAGCAGATGGTGATGCAAAAATACAGACTAACCTGACCGACAAAACGCTGCAGCTCAGCACGGAACTGAGCTCTGCAGAGGTAATGGAGGTCTTAACAGAGGCGGGATATCCGGCGACAGAAGTCAAAGCCAGCTGCTGTAATCCGGCGAACACCTGCCACAGCGCCTAACGAAAAAGCCACCGAAAGGTGGCTTTTACATGCAACGGATTTTGCTGGGTGTTTGACGAAGTAACGGGGGCTATAGCGTTTGGTTCACTGCTGACGATGACCGGGTGCTTTGTTGCTGCCCAAACCACCACTTAACACCAGCTGCAAGGCTTCAGCAGGCTTCATATCAATATTGCGGGTGCAGCTGCGTGGCACGATAACGGTATAGCCACCCACGTTGTAGGCCATTGGAATAAACACCGCGATTTGATCATCCTGCATAAGTGCAGACATACGGTCATCGCTTTGGCCGCCTTGCTTGGTAATAATACCAATTAACTCTATATCCGACGGTGGCAGCTTCAGCATCACTACCGAGCCATCGGCAAAGTTTTTGCCGGCCATTAAATCGATAATATCCTGCAGCATGCCGTAAATTTGTTTGGTGCCCGGCAGTTTTAATAGCACCTGACCGGGCAGTTGCCACAGCCAATTAAAACCCCGCCAGCGCGAGCTGTAACCAATAGCAACACACAGCAGCATAAAGCTGAGGATCGCCATGCCCGGCAGGTACCAGTGCGCGGGCAGCACCCACTTAAGCGCGGGAGCGAGGCTGCTTTCTACCAGGTTCAGCAGCCAGCGTGCTAGTTCAATCGTGATAATCAGTGGCAGCACTATGGCCAGGCCGGTGAGTAAACTGCGAACGACTATTTTCATTAACTTACCTTGCTAAACTGCGATGAAAAATTGCGCCAAGCATAGCGTACCTGACATGCGCTGTCTGTTGGCGGCGGGCAGATTACGCTAATTTAGGCGTACTTAACGCATCGAGGTTGCGTTTGTTGCGGCAAAGGGGTTAATTTGCCGCGCGAAGAATGAAAATAACCTGAACCATGGAACGCGCATGAAAAACTCTCTCTTAATTACTGCGGCGGCGCTGAGTGTAAGTCTGGGCGCACTGGCCGACGAAGGCCAATGGCAACCGCATCAGATGGCCGAGCTGCAAGCCGAGCTTAGTGCCAAAGGTATTGAAATCCCGGGTAAACAGTTGGCCGATTTAAGCCAGTACCCAATGAGCGCTATTGTCAGCCTGGGGTATTGTTCGGCGTCTTTTGTTTCGCCCAAAGGCCTGGTAGTCACTAACCATCACTGTGCCTACAACGCTATTCAGAATAATTCGACTAAAGATAACAATCTGATTGAAAAGGGCTTTTTAGCTAAGACGCTGGGCGAAGAGTTATCGGCTGGCGCGCAGGAGCGTTTGTATATTACCGAAGCGGTAACCGATGTTACGGCACAGGTTTCCGGTAATTTAGCGCCAGAACTGAGCGGTGCAGCGCGCTATGAAGCGATTGAAGCCAACCGCAAAGCACTGATTAAAAGCTGTGAAGCCGACCCGAACTACCGCTGCTCAGTGGTGAGCTTTCACCACGGTATGCAGTACTTTCAGATCAAGCAGCTGATGCTGCAGGACGTGCGTCTGGTGTATGCACCCAGCGAAGCCATTGGTAACTTTGGTGGCGATATTGATAACTTTGAATACCCGCGCCACACCGGTGATTATGCGTTTCTACGCGGCTATGTGGGCAAAGATGGCAAGCCAGCACCGTACTCGGTAGACAACGTACCGTATCAGAGCAAGCACTACCTGAAAGTGAACGCGAATGGCGTACGCGCCGGTGATGGCATTTTGCTGGCCGGTTACCCGGGCCGCACCAGCCGTTATCGCTTGGCCGATGAAATTGCCTTCGCCGCCGACTGGCAGTATCCGGCGCAGGTTAAAACCTACATGCAAATCATCAATACCATTGACCGTTTGGGTGCAACTGATGCCGATTTAAAAGTGAAATATGCCTCCACGGTTAAAAGCCTGAATAACCGGATGAAAAAGCTGCAAGGCTTGCTGGATGGGTTTAAGGTTACCGATATCCACGCCATTAAGCAGCAACAGCAGCAAGAATTGCTGAGCTGGATTAACAGCGATGCGAAATATCAGCAGTTCCAGCAGAGCATTAATGAATTGCAAACCGTGATTGATGCCGAGCAGGCCTATACCCAGCAAACCTATTACTTTGATAATGCCAAGCGCAGCGATATGTTACAGGCGGCAATGCGTTTATACCGCTTAGCGGTTGAGAGTGAAAAGCCGGACGCAGAGCGTGAAATGGGCTATCAGCAGCGCGATTTAGCCATGATTGAAAGCCGCTTAGCGCGGCTGGAAAAAAGCTTTCACCCGACCATGGATTTAGCTATTTGGTCAGAGCAAGTAGCTGAGTACCTGGCGCAGCCTGACGCCGTGCGTGTAGCCGAATTTGATGCGGCGCTGGGCTTAACGCCGAATATGACGATACAGCAGGTAAGCGAGAAACTGGCGCCGCTGTATCAGCACACCACGTTAACCACTACCGCAGGCCGCAAAGCCTGGTTAGGCAAGGTGCCAAACGATTTTACTAACAGCAGCGACCCCTTTATTAAACTGGCCGTAGCGCTGTTTGCTAAAAACAAAACACTGGAGCTGGAAGAAAAAACCTTAGCCGGTAAGTTGTCACAAGTGCGCCCGGCCTATATGCAGGCCATTATCGCCTTTAACAAAACTCAGGGTAAGCCGGTGTACCCGGATGCCAACAGCACACTGCGCATTACTTACGGTAGCGTAGAGGGTTACCCGGCTAAAGATGGCGTGTATAAAACGCCGTTTACGTCGGTTAAAGGCATGATTGCCAAGCGCCAGGCGGAATATCCGTTTAGCCTGCCGCAAAAGCTGGTTGATGTCTACAACGCGGGCAAAACTGACGGCTATTTTTATGCCGACTTAGCGGCGAAATTTGAGCCTGGCTTTTTATGCCGTTTGGCTGGCTGCCCGGTGCCTGAGGTGAAAGCCTTTAACTCGGTACCTGTTAACTTTTTATCCAGCGCTGATACCACCGGCGGTAACTCAGGCTCTGCAGTGATGAACGGTAAGGGTGAACTGGTAGGGTTAAACTTCGATTCAACTTATGAGTCGATCACAAAAGACTGGTACTTTAACCCGGAAATTACCCGTGCCATTCACGTGGATATCCGTTATGTACTGTGGCTGATGCAGCACGTTGACGGTGCACAGAACCTGCTGGACGAGATGGACATAGTGCGATAGTTAACCTATGCGCAGGTTAAAAGGCGGCAAATGCCGCCTTTTCAACGCTTATAAAGTTAGTTCTCTAAGGGGAAATTAGCTCCTGCTGCAGAGGCAACATCAATACCCGCATTACGACATACACGCTGCAATAAACTAAAGGCTTCGGTAATGGCTTCCTCATTGGATTTACGCTCGGTAATATCCTGATGGGTACCGGCCATAATGCGTGGTGCGCCATATTCGGTGCGGCTGATGACTTTGCCCTGGGTTAGAATCCACACCCAATGGCCATCCTTGTGCTGCATACGGCATTCCAGTTCGTAAAACGGCAGCTCGCCGTCAAAATGGCGCTGCAGTAGCCGTTCAGAGCGGGTTTTGTCTGCCGGGTGGATCAGTTTCAGCCAGGTTTCAACGCTGAGCGGCATCAGCTCGTGCAGCTCGTAGCCAATAATTTCGGCCCAGCGCCCGTTAAACATGGCATCACCGGTTTGCACGTTCCACTCCCAGGTCGCCAGCCGTGAGCCTTCAATAAAGGCAGATAATCGCTGGCGCTGGTGCTCCAGCAGCTCTTTATCCTGCGCCAGTTGTTTTGCTTGTTTTTGTAAGCTGCTGCGGGCTATTTCTGCCTCAGCCAATGCGGCCAGATCTTGCAATAACGTAAGCTGTAGCTGATTTAGCTCACGCGGCATATCGTCGATAATACACAGCGTACCCAGTGGCAGCCCTTCAACTGAATGCAGCGGCACGCCGGCATACAGCCGTATTGCCGGTTGGCCTGTTACCAGCGGGTTATCGGCAAAACGGGCATCCGCTCTGGCATCGGGCACATAGAGCACCTTGTCATCAAATACGGCATGGGCACAGAACGACACATCACGTGGCGTTTCTTTTAATTCGATGCCTTGGCGTGACATAAACCACTGGCGGTTTTCATCAACCAGGGTAAACAGCGAAATTTTACAACCAAACAGCGCCTGCGCCAGACGGGTAAAACGATCAAATTCAGCATTTTCCGGGCTATCCAACAGCCCTGTTTTATACAGTGCCTGTAAGCGCTCAGTTTCGTTTAGTGGCAGTTTAGGTGGCAGCATAATAGGTCACGATCACAACTCAGACAGGGCGTAATCCAGTGTAAGCCAAAGCGTTAAGCCGTGCTAACGAAGTTTTAGAAAATTTCGCAAAGAGTAGGATGGCAGCGAAGCTTGAAATGGTGGCCCCAGCTGGGTGAAACGAGCGTATTGGCAAAACATCGTTTTGCGCGAGTTGAACGCGCAGCAGCTTTAGCTGCAAGAGGGAATAGTCCACTGTGGGGTAGCATGAAAGCGAAGCTTGAAATGGTGGCCCCAGCTGGGTGAAACGAGCGTATTGGCAAAACATCGTTTTGCGCGAGTTGAACGCGTAGCAGCTTTAGCTGCAAGAGGGAATAGTCCACTGTGGGGTAGCATGAAAGCGAAGTTTGAAATGGTGGCCCCAGCTGGACTCGAACCAGCGACCGATCGATTATGAGTCGAGCGCTCTAACCAACTGAGCTATGGGGCCATCACAGGTGAAACGGCAGGCAGTATAAAAACTTTTACCGGCTTTGTCATCCGGCTTATTCGGCAAATGGTACTTAACTGCTGCTTTTTTAGGCTTTAAGCGATAAAAACAATAAAGGCGCTTGAAGCGCCTTTATTAATGCGGGACTGTGTTTGCCTTTTACTCGTCTAGGAAGCTTTTTAACACTTCTGAACGTGACGGGTGGCGCAGCTTACGCAGGGCTTTGGCTTCAATTTGACGAATACGTTCACGCGTTACGTCAAACTGTTTACCCACTTCTTCCAGCGTGTGGTCGGTATTCATATCAATACCAAAGCGCATACGCAGTACTTTAGCTTCACGGGCGGTTAAACCGGCCAGCACTTCGTTAGTGGCGTTTTTCAGGCTTTCCATGGTGGCGGAATCCAGCGGTGACTCACCACTGCTGTCTTCGATAAAGTCGCCAAGATGCGAGTCTTCATCATCACCAATTGGCGTCTCCATTGAGATTGGCTCTTTGGCAATTTTCAACACCTTGCGAATTTTATCTTCCGGCATTTGCATGCGTTCAGATAACTCTTCCGGTGACGGCTCGCGGCCCATTTCCTGTAGCATCTGCCGGGAAATACGGTTTAGCTTGTTAATGGTTTCAATCATGTGCACCGGAATACGGATGGTGCGGGCCTGATCCGCGATAGAGCGGGTAATGGCCTGCCGGATCCACCAGGTAGCGTAAGTTGAAAATTTATAGCCACGGCGGTATTCGAATTTATCTACCGCTTTCATCAGGCCGATGTTACCTTCCTGAATTAAATCAAGGAACTGTAATCCACGGTTGGTGTACTTTTTCGCAATTGAGATAACCAGACGTAAGTTGGCTTCTACCATCTCTTTTTTCGCCCGGCGGGCTTTGGCCTCACCAATCGACATGCGACGGTTAATGTCTTTAATTTTAAAGATGCTTAAACCGGTTTCTTCTTCAATTTTCTTCAGCTTTTCAATGCTGCGCACCAGTTCGTCTTTGTGCTCGTCCAGTTTTTCTGAATAGGGTTTTTTCGCCGCGATTTCAGCATCTAACCAGGCGGTTGACGTTTCGAAGCCGGTGAAGGCTTTAACGAAGTTTTTCTTCGGCATTTTGGCGTATTCAACGCAGTGCTTCATCACAATCCGTTCTTGAACGCGCACGCGGTCCATCATTTCGCGCATGTTTTTAACCAGGCGGTCGAATTGCTTGGGTACCAGACGGAAACAGCGGAACACTTCGCTTAATTTTTCAATTTCAGCTTTAGTGGTCGCGTGCTCACGGCCATTTTGCACGATAGAGTTACGCGTCACATCATATTGCGTACGTAATTCACCAAACTTCTGCCGTGCCATTTCTGGATCCGGGCCGCTGTCGCCATCGTCAGAATCACCGTCGCTGTCGTCATCATCGTCGCTGTCATCATCATCGTCCAGCTGATCTTCTGGCACGTCTGAACCGATATGGCTGCCGGCAATAGGCGCTTCGTCAATGTCGTTCGGGTCAATAAAGGCAGTGACAATGTCGCTTAAGCGAATTTCTTCCGCTTCGTATTTGTCCCACTGCTCCAGCAGGTAGGTAATGGCTTCCGGGTATTCGGCGACTGAGCTTTGTACGGTGTTAATACCGTCTTCAATGCGCTTGGCAATGTCAATTTCGCCTTCACGGGTTAGCAGCTCAACCGTACCCATTTCGCGCATATACATCCGCACCGGATCTGTGGTGCGGCCCAGCTCTTTATCTACGCTAACTAACGCTTGAGCGGCTTCTTCTACCGCGTCTTCGTCGGTGGTGGCATCGGACATAATCAGGTCATCGGCATCAGGGGCGCTTTCAAACACCTGGATACCCATGTCATTGATCATGCGGATAATGTCTTCTATCTGATCTGAATCGATAATGTCTTGCGGCAGGTGGTCATTCACCTCGGCAAAGGTCAGATAACCTTGCTCTTTACCTTTCAGGATCAGGAGTTTTAACTGCGACTGAGGATTTTGCTCCATAGAGACTTATCTTCCACCAATGTTGATTAATGTAAAATTGCGAACTAGCGATTATAACAAAGCGCGGCTTTTCTAGCCAGCTGCATTAGGTCGCAAGCTTTGGTTTTTTGCTTTTCAGCGCCTGCAGCAGCAGGTTGTATTTGTGCCATTCAGCTTTACTCAGCTGATTTAATTTTGCTCGTATTGCCAGTTCGTCCAGTTGCTTTTGCAGGTACTGATCTTCAATAAAATGGAAGGTATCAATAAACTCCTGCGACAGTTGCTCTGGCTCTATCTGATGCTCCCAACTGGCCAGTGTCATTAAAAAGCTGTGTTCGGGCAAATCACGCCACTGCTCGATTAACTGAGCGGTGGTCAGCTGCGGGTTTTGCTGCAGCCGTTGCTGTAAACTCAATAGCAAGGTGATGCCCGGAATGTCAGCGTCGGCCAGCTCAGGTGCATCCGGCATAACATTGACTAAGTTGGGGTTTTGCAGCAATAAACCAATAGCCCGGCGCATCGGCGTTATTTTAATGGCGGCTGGCTTTACCCGGTTGGGTGCGCGGCTGGCAACGGCTTTCGTGCGCTCGCGGCTTTTACCCAATAGGTTGGCCAGTTTGTCGCTTAAGCTGTCGCGGTAATATTCACTGGGAATTTGTTTAATCAGCTCGGCCGCTTTTACTGATAAGGCCGACTTGCCGGCGTCGGTGGCCGGATCATGTTCTTGCAGCAGGTGTTCGAAAAAATACTGCTTCAGCGGCATCGCATCGTCAATGCGCTGTAAAAAGGCGTCTTTACCTTCCTTTTGCACTAACGAGTCGGGGTCTTCGCCGTCGGGCAAAAACACAAAGTTAAGCTCTACGCCGTCTTTTAACTGTGGCAGCGCGCTTTGCAGAGCGCGCCAGGCCGCATCGCGCCCGGCGCGGTCACCGTCATAACAACACACCACTTTGGGGGTGTAGCGAAACAACGTATGCATATGATCCGACGTGGTGGCGGTGCCCAAACAGGCGACAGCAAAACGGATGTCATACTCAGCCAGTGCCACGACGTCCATATAACCTTCTACCACCAAAATCTGGCTAACATGGCCCGGCTGCTGGCGCACCTCATACAAGCCGTACAGTTCACGGCCTTTATGAAACAGGCGGCTTTCCGGCGAGTTTAAATACTTCGGCGTGCCATCGCCCAGCACCCGGCCGCCAAAGGCGATAACCCGGCCGCGTTTGTCGCGAATAGGGAACATTAAGCGGTCACGGAAAAAATCATACTCGCGGCCATTATCGTTACGGTTAATTAGCCGAAGCTCTACCAGTTGGTCGCGCAGCGCACGCTGATTTACCGGGCTTAACTGTTTTAGCAGGCCATCCCAACTCTCTGGTGCATAGCCTAAAGCAAAGTCGGCCACGGTTTTTTCACTCAAACCGCGTTTGGCAATATAGTCTCGCACTTTCGGGCTGTCTGGGTGCTGCTGTAATTGCTGCTGATAGTAGCTGGCAGCTTGTTGCATTAACTGATAATCATCAGCCTGAGCAGCAGGGCGGGCACGGCCACTGCCTTTTTCGCGCGGTACTTCAAGGTGATGTAGCTGGGCCAGCTCTTCAATGGCTTCGACAAATTCCAGCTGTTCAAACTCCATCATAAAACTGATAGCGTTGCCGTGGGCACCACAGCCGAAGCAATGGTAAAACTGCTTGTCCGGGCTTACGGTAAAGGACGGTGATTTTTCACTATGAAACGGGCAGCAGGCGGCGTAATTTCTACCGGCTTTTTTCAGCGGTACACGTTGGTCAATCAGTTCGACGATGTCGGTGCGGGCCAGCAAGTCGTCAATAAACTGTTTCGGGATTTGTCCTGCCACCTTTTTCCTTCGGCGTAATTCAGAAAAAGACAAACCGTGCCTTGCGGGCACGGTATGCAGATATCAACTTTGCAATATCAATACGGCTTTTAGCTGCTGGCAGACCAGCGGACAATGCCGTAGTCGTAAAGCGGGTAACCTAAGCGGTATAGCTTAGTACAGCTTGATACGACGTGCGTTTTCGCGAGACAGCTTCTTAGCGTGACGCTTAACAGCTGCTGCTTTCTTACGCTTACGGATCCAGGTTGGCTTCTCGTAGAATTCTTTCGCGCGAACGTCAGCTAATACGCCTGCTTTCTCGCATGAGCGCTTGAAACGACGTAACGCTACGTCAAAGGGTTCGTTTTCTTTTACTTTAACAACAGGCATTAAATTCTCACCTCAGGGCCAAATTGGTTATCTCGAAACCAATACGATTAAAAATGGTGCGGCATTTTACGCAAAAAGACGGGGCGATGTAAAGCAATTCTGCGATCTAAATCCGATCCTCTGGCTCTGCTGGTACAGAGCCGGTACAATGGCGGCCATTTTAGCGGACTTGAGGCCCAGATGCGAGTTTTAGGTATAGAAACCTCCTGCGATGAAACCGGTATTGCCATTTATGACGACCAGCAGGGTTTACTTAGCCATGTGCTGTACAGCCAAATTCCGTTACATGCTGACTATGGCGGTGTAGTGCCAGAGCTGGCCTCACGTGACCATATTCGTAAAACGATCCCGCTGATTAAACAGGCGCTTAGCGAGGCTAATTGCGATGCAGCCAGTATTGATGGCGTAGCCTATACCGCCGGCCCGGGGTTAGCCGGTGCCTTATTAGTCGGTGCCGCCATTGGCCGTTCACTGGCACTGGCCTGGGGAAAGCCAGCGCTGGCGGTGCACCATATGGAAGGCCATTTGTTGGCGCCGATGCTGGAGGACAACCCGCCGCCGTTTCCGTTTTTAGCCTTGCTGGTGTCCGGTGGCCATACGCAGTTGGTGGGGGTGGAGGGTATTGGCCGTTATACCTTGCTAGGTGAGTCTATAGACGATGCAGCCGGCGAAGCCTTTGACAAAACCGCTAAGTTAATGGGGTTGGATTATCCAGGCGGCCCGCTGCTGGCCAAACTGGCAACACAGGGCGACAGCAAAAAGTACAAGTTTCCACGGCCGATGACCGACAGACCAGGGCTGGATTTTAGCTTTAGTGGCTTAAAAACCGCGGCGGCAAATGTCATTGCCAAAGAGGGCAACAGCAATCAGGTTCAGGCTGATATAGCGGCGTCGTTTCAGCAAGCGGTGGTGGATACACTGGTGATTAAATGTGAGCGTGCGCTAGAACAAACCGGTTATAACCGGCTGGTGATCGCCGGGGGCGTTAGTGCCAATACATCATTACGTGAGCAATTAGCCAAGCTGCTTAAGCGTCATGGTGGCGAGGTGTATTACCCACGCAAAGAGTTTTGCACCGATAACGGCGCCATGATAGCACTGGCGGGCTACTACCGCTTAGCGGCCGGTCAGCAGCAGGATTTAAGCATTGGGGTTACACCACGCTGGCCAATGCAGGAGTTGCCAGCGGTTTAAATTGATATGCGGCAGAGTCTGGAGTAGGGCGTCGGTTGCAACTCCCGCCCTGGCTCGCCACAGCAACTCGTTCGCGCTTGCGCACTCACTCAGACACTCTGTGGCGCCCAGTTCGGGATTCCAACCTCGCAATGAAGGTTAGGTAAGCAGTTATTCCCGAATACGCTTGGTTTTATCCCAAACTTTGCTTTCTTTGCCTTGATAAAGCCGCACGATATTTTCGCGGTGGCGCAAAATAATCAGTACGCTCAGCATCAACACCGGCACGGTATACAGCGGTTTAATAAACCAGGTAAATACCGGCGCCAGGCTGACGGTTAAAATGGCGGCCAATGATGAGTAACCACTTAGCGCGACAATGATGAGCCAACTGCCGATGAGTAAGCCGGCTAAATCCAAGCCAATTGGCATCATGGCGCCAAACGCCGTAGCAACGGCTTTGCCACCTTTAAAACCAAAAAACAATGGGAATATATGACCCAGGCAGGCGCAAATGGCAATCAGGCCCAAATACAGCGGTTCAATTTGAAGAAAATACGAACCCCACACCGGAATAGTGCCTTTTAAAATATCAAACAGCAGCACCAGTACCGCGGGTAATTTACCGCCTAGACGCAGAACGTTAGTGGCTCCCGGGTTGCCCGAGCCATGCAGGCGGGGGTCGGGTAAGCGAAACAGCTTGCTGACCAGCACTGCCGACGAAATGGAGCCACAAAGATAGGCTGCCAGCATCATAATTCCAATCAGCGGGGTCATTAAGGCGGTTCCTCAGCACCAGTTTTTACGTTAAGATTGCAGCCCGGCGAAACGCCAGCAGAATATAGGGTTTTCACGGTTTTGCCTATCCGACCAGCCTACCTGAAACGAGAAATAACGCAATGCGGATGTAACTGAATGGACATAGTTTTTATAAAACAGCTACAAGTAGACACCGTGATTGGCGTTTACGACTGGGAAAAAGCCATTCAGCAGCGTCTGCTGCTCGATATTGCGCTGTATACGGATGTAACAGCCGCAGCAGATCAGGACGACATCAGATTAACTCTGGACTATGCCGTAATCGCCGAAAAAGTTACGGCGCTTATTACGGCGCAGCCGATTGAGCTGATAGAAACTGTCGCCGAGCGGGTGGCGCAGATGCTGCTGTCTGAGTTCGCCACGGAAAAAGTCGAGGTTACGGTAAGCAAGCCTGGCGCTGTGCCGCAGGCGCAAACCGTGGGCGTGCAAATAGTGCGGAGCCGCAGTTAATGGCACGTATTTATATCAGTATTGGCAGCAATACCCGCCGGGACTACCATGTGCGCGCTGCCGTGGCCGCATTACAAAAGCAGTTTGGCGCCGTGCAGTTATCGTCTGTATATGAAAGTGAAGCGGTCGGCTTTGTCGGCGAGCCATTTTATAACCTGGTTGCTGCTGCAGACACGCACTTGTCAGTGGCAGATTGTATTGCCCTGTTTAAGCAGATTGAAGATCAGTTTGGCCGCGATCGCAGTGCGGCTAAATTCAGTGGCCGCACACTGGATTTGGACTTACTGACCTATGATGAGCTGATTTGTCAGCAGCCGGTAGAACTGCCGCGGGCTGAAATTACCGAAAATGCCTTTGTCCTGTGGCCATTGGCGGAAATTGCCCCTGATGTGCTGCATCCAAGCAGCGGTAAAACCTATGCCAGCTTATGGCAGAGCTACAGCAAACAACAAAAACTATGGCCGGTGCCATTTAACTGGAGCGAGTAACCTTGAGTACAGTGGAAGTGATTATTCTGGCCATTATTCAGGGCCTGACCGAGTTTTTACCTATTTCATCTTCTGCCCACCTTATTTTGCCGTCAGCCATGTTTGGCTGGCAGGATCAGGGCCTGGTATTTGATGTGGCGGTGCATGTCGGCACTTTACTGGCGGTGATGCTGTATTTTCGCCGTGATATTGGCCAACTTACGGTTGGCTGGGTGCAGTCATTAGCCGGTAAACACAGTACCGACAGTAAACTGGCCTGGTGGGTGATCCTGGCCACTATTCCAGCTGGTTTGGCTGGCTTATTCGGGGCCGGTTTAATTGAAAGTTTTTTACGCTCGCCCTATGTGATTGCCATTACCACTATCGTATTCGGCCTGGCGTTGTGGCTGGCTGATGCCACAGCAAAGCAGGTGCAAAGCATGGAACAACTGAGCTGGAAACAGGCACTACTGATTGGTATCGCCCAGGCAGTGGCACTTATTCCGGGTACGTCGCGTTCGGGCATTACTATGACAGCCGCGCTGATGCTGGGGCTGGATCGGGTTAGTGCAGCGCGTTTCTCCTTTTTGTTATCTATCCCGATTATTATCCTTAGCGGTGGTTATCAGGGTTCTAAGTTATTAGCCGAACCCACGCAGTACGATGTCAGTGCTATCTTACTCGGCACCGGTTTGTCTTTTATCAGTGCCTTTATCTGTATTCACCTGTTTTTAAAGGTGATCGAGCGCATGGGTATGCTGCCTTTTGTTATTTACCGGCTCATTTTGGGTGTGGTGTTGCTAGTGGTGCTCAGCAGCGCAGCCTAATTAGCGCGGTTTAAACCGCGCTACGCTTACGCCTTACCCTGCTTGCCACTGCTGTTTAGCGGCCTGGATTGCCGCTAAACGGGTGCGCTGTAAGCCCTGTTTTATCGCTTCGCCTTTCAGGCCCTGAGCAAGCATATCTTTTGCCGTAACCTGCCGCGCGGCAGCGGCCAGCGCCTGCAGGTAGTCTGCCTGCAGGTACTCTGCCTGCTCAAAGCCAGTGCGACCGCGTAAATCGGCAGTACAGCATAGCAAGATGGCATCCAGCCGGGTTGGTTTACGCCACAGGTCAATGGCATCAAACAGCTTTAGCACAGTAGCGCTTTTTAGCTCAAGTGCACGGTGTACCAGTTGATGATATTCACACACCAGCAGTGCCAGCTCGCGGCAATCGTTGGGTACTTTTAGGCGGTCGCACAGCTGGTTTATCAGCGGCAGCCCGGTATGTTCATGGCCATGATGCGACGGCCAAAGTTCGGGCTTAGTAACGCCTTTGCCCAAATCATGCACCAGCGCAGCAAAGCGAATATCGATACGGGCTGATAACATCGCTGCCTGCGCCAATACCAGTAGGGTATGTACGCCGGTATCAATTTCCGGGTGCCACTGTGGCGGTTGTGGTACGCCCCACAACACGGCGAGCTCGGGCATTAATAGCTGTAAGGCGCCGGTATCGTACAGCAATTGAAAATAGGCTTGCGGCGTGCGCTCGCCAAGCGCTTTGGCGGTTTCCTGCCATACCCGTTCGGGTGTTAACGTCGCCAGCTCGTCTGCCAGAGTGCGCATCAGCTGTTGGGTATCGTCGGCTACGCTAAAACCCAAATGGGCATAGCGGGCATAAAAGCGGGCGACTCGCAGCACGCGCAGTGGATCTTCGGCAAAGGCATCAGACACATGGCGCAGCACTTTATGCTTCAGATCGGCCACACCGCCAAAGGGGTCAATTAGCTCGCCGTCATCGGCTTGCGCTATGGCGTTAATGGTTAAATCACGCCGTTGTAAGTCCTGCTCCAAAGTGACATCGGGTGCGGCATAGACGCTAAAGCCGGTATAACCGCGGCCGCTTTTACGCTCGGTGCGCGCCAGTGCATGTTCTTCTTTAGTTTTGGGGTGTAAAAAGACCGGAAAGTCTTTACCGACTTGCTGATAACCCAGATCCAGCATTTGCTGGGGTGTGGCACCTACCACCACCCAGTCGCGTTCATGAAACGGGTAACCTAAAAGGGTGTCGCGAACGGCACCGCCCACCAGATAACGTTGCACCGGCTTTCCTGTTGCGTAATTTTTTGCCATTATACCCGCCGAGTTGCAAAATGCACGGCTGCACCAGGGTGCAGTCCACTTCAATCAGCAGGAAGCCGTATGTATACCGGATTTTTTGGCTTAAGCAGTGCGCCATTTTCCATTGCGCCCAACCCGGATTTTATGTACCTGAGCCCGCGCCATGCCGAGGCTTTAGCACATTTGCGCTTTGGTTTGGGCGAAGCGGGCGGCTTTGTGCTGCTTACCGGTGAAGTGGGCACCGGTAAAACCACGGTATCGCGCTGTTTGCTGCAGGAGCTGGACGACAAAGCCGAGGTGGCGTTTATTTTAAACCCCACGCTGTCTGAGCTGGAGTTGTTAGCCGCCATTTGTGATGAGCTGAAAATCCGCTACAAAAAAGCCGATGCCAGCTTAAAGCTGCTGGGCGACAAAATTAAAGCCCGCTTGCTGAAAAACCACGAAGCCGGTAAACATACTCTGTTAATTATTGACGAGGCGCAGCACTTACAACCGGCCGTGCTGGAGCAGCTTAGGCTGCTGACCAATCTGGAAACCAATACCCGCAAATTGCTGCAGGTCATCTTAATTGGCCAGCCTGAGCTGCAGCAGCTGTTAAAACGAAATGATTTACGCCAGTTAGCCCAGCGCATCACTGCCCGTTACCACCTGCTGCCGTTAACACCAGACGAAGTCAGGCACTACCTGAAATTTCGCTTGCAGGTAGCCGGCTGCAGCCGGCCGGTGTTTAGTGAGGCGGCAATAAAACGTTTGTATCAGCTGTCAGGCGGTATACCGCGGCTATTAAATTTGATGGCTGATCGTGCCTTGCTGGGCGCTTACAGCCAGCAGCAGGCGATGGTCAGCGACAAGCTGGTACGTCAGGCCGCCGGCGAAATTTTGCCATTATCACAGCAAAGCAAATCAGAGGCATTGCCGCGCTGGTTCTGGCCTGTGCTGGGCCTTTGCGCTATAGTGCTGGGCTTCGGTTTAGCCATGTTGGTGCTACCCTGGTTAACCGCGGCCTAACGACAAGGTGTAGAACAGACGAGATGTCAATTTTAATGGATGCGCTGAAACAACAGCAGCAACACACACTACCGCAACCCAATGACAGCCTGGCCTTCTGGCGCAAACTGGCACTGGCATTAGCCCTGTTGTTGGCACTGTGTTTGGGCGCGTTACTGGCCTATTGGTTTAGCCCGAGCCCAGTGCAGCACAATCGCCAGGCAGTAGCCGACGAAACAGCCACACCGGCCAGCAGCGAGCAAATTAGTGCGGTATTAACGCTAAACCCCGATACCGCTTCACCAACCCAGCTGCCACAACAGTTAGAGCAAAACCTGAACCCGCCACCCACGCCGGTACAAGAAGCGTTTGTGAGCCCGCCGCCGGTGGCTACCATGACTGCTGGCACTGCCGCCGCTGAGCCACAGCCATTACAAGCCAGTAGTAAAGCCACTGCTGAGCCAATCGCCAACAGCACTGAAGTGTCGGCCGAATTGCGGGATAAATTTGCCTCAGCGTTGGAAGCCACGGCACAAAATGTGCGTCCCGCCACTGTGCGCAGCCATGACGCGCCGGCTGTGGATATCGCCAGCCTGGAGCGACCATTACAGCTGCAGATCCCGCCGCTTAAATTTGAAGCGCATGTATACGCCACCAGCACTAACCAGCGCTGGGTGAAAGTGAATGGTAAAACGCTGCAGGAAGGCCAGTGGGTAACGGCCGACATTCGTATTAAAGAAATTACGCCGCAGTTTGTGCTGTTGCAGCTGGGCAATCAGTTGTTTAGCATGGCGGCGCTAAGCGAATGGCAGGGTGTTTAAGGCGGGCAGTCGAATACAGTGATTGCACAGCTATGACTAAATATAATTGTGCACGTCCAGACCATATTTTTTCAACTCCACACAGCTGTCTATCTGCTCTTCCTGCTGGCGGGCTAAATCCAGTACCTTAGGCGGAATATGGTGTTGGTGTACACTGTGATAAAACACTTTTACTTTCGGTAGTAACGGCTTTTTGGCGTTATTTTCCAGTACCAGCGCCAGTTTGCCGCTACTAAGTTTTACCACTGAACCCGGCGGGTAAATACCAATACATTTAATAAATTGCTGCAACAGTTCGGCATCCAGCTTATGCGGTGTGCGCTCCAGCAGCATGCGCGATGCTGCCAGCGGCCCCAATTTGCTGGTTTGCGGTGAGGTAAGCTTTTCGTAGCTGTTAACAATAGCCAACATGCGGCTGGGTTTTTCGATTTGGCCGGCGCTGATCTTCGGTGAGCCGCTGCCATCTAAGTGGGCGCAGTGCTGGCTTATCCACAATGACACTTCACCGGCGAGATTGGCGGTTTTTTGCAGGGCATTTAAACTGGCGGGTATTGCCTTATGGTCTTCTGCTTGCAGCAGATCAGGGTTTATCGCTTTGCCAATATCATGCAGCAGCGCGGCGGTAATCAGGGCTTGCACCTTGTGCGGCGGCAAATTCAGATAACGGGCAAAGGCCGCCATATACACGGCACAATTAATACTGTGCTGCAGCAGGCTGTCACTTTGCTCGGCAATGCGGCTTAAGCATAACAGCACGTCCTGATTGCGGCTAATCGACTCGGCTAAACCGGCGCTGACCTCATAAACCAGGGTGAGGTCAATTTGCTGTTGCTGACGCACGGCGTCGAGCAGCTGGCGCTGCACTTTTTGTGTATTTAGCAGCGCGCGTTCGGCTTTGGGCCACTCATCGCTAAATACACTGCGCGCTGGGGTTTCATCGCTGCGGGTGGTTTGGCTGGCGCTATCAGTAAGGTTTTCAACAGGCTCTGGTTGCAGGGCTTTCGCCGGATCAATCAGTACTACCTGCACGCCTTTGCGGCGTAGCACATCGACGGCCTGGGCACTGCGCACCCAACCGGCATGTTTAACGATCACTTCGCCGCTTTGTTGTAGTACCTGCACCACGTAGCTTCCCGGCTGCAGATCAGCGATGCGGACTTCCTGATACGGCATTTGTTACACCTTTGCCAAACGCTCTGTTAGTGGCTCAGTATACCTGAAGCACCTTAACTATAAATTAACAAAAAGATGATTTGTCGCTGCGCTGCGACAATATGCGTTAAAACATAGCATAAAGCCCGTAAAAACGGGCTTTATTAGAGGGCTTGCGGCAGAAAATTAGCCGACGTTGTCTGCCATCGTCATCAGTGACGCATTACCACCGGCGGCAGTGGTGTTGATGGTGATGGTCTTTTCCGTTACCAGACGGTGCAGTAACTGCGGGCCGGCTGGCGCGGTAATCAGTGGCAGTATGGCACCTGGCCGCGCAGCAACAAGCTCGGCGCACAGCGGTTTTACCGCACTGCTGACTTCTACCATGGCACCGGCCAGGTCGGGATGCGCCAGCAGGGTCGTCAGGCAGTCCAGCCGCACTACGGCCAGCAAATGCTGTGGCATACCGGCTTGCTGCAGGGCTTTAATGCAGGCTTCGGCTTCGGCAAAATCCTGCTCTTCTACCGCAGTGATCACGGCATTGCCGGCCGCCAGCGCAGTAATTATAGCCACCAGCCAGTAGCTAAAGCTGCTGCTGTCGTCACGTACCAGTGCCAGCACGCCGCGCGGGTCCAGCACTAGCGTGTTGCTTTCACCGGTGGGGCCGGGCAGGCTCACCGGGCGTTGCAGTTCACGTTCAACCCGCTGCAGTTTTTGCTGCGCCAAGGTCAGCACCTGTTCTAAATCAGGCTCTTGCTTGTTAACCACAGTGTTAGCGGCCAGCGAGGCCAAGAACTGCCGCAGTACCGAGGTGCGCTGGTTAATGGGCAGCATGGCCCAGGCCTGTTGGGCGCTGGCGGCTACCGGCATAGCATAAGCCACGGCGTTACTGGTGGTTTCACTTAACAGGCTGTGGCGTTTTTGCTCGCTAAGCGCCGCGCAGCTGACATCCAGGTTATCTTTCACCAGCCGGGTTAAATAGAGCGGGCCGCCGGCTTTAGGGCCGGTGCCAGACAAGCCCCGGCCGCCAAACGGCTGCACGCCCACCACAGCGCCAATCATGTTGCGGTTAACGTAAATATTGCCGGCTTTAATGTCGCGGGCAATACGGCGGGTAAACTGCTCAATACGGCTGTGTACGCCCATGGTTAAGCCATAACCGGTGGCATTAATCTGGTTGATAATGCTATCGAGCTCATCGGCTTTAAAGCGGATAATGTGCACCACAGGACCAAATACCTCACGCTCCAGCACGGTTAAATCACTGATTTCATATAAACGTGGGGCAAAGAAGTAGTGTTTGCCATCCTGCGGAATGGCGCACTCATAATGCAAGGTGGCTTTATCGGCCAGATACTGCACATGGGCGCTTAAGCGCTCGTGGGCTTTGGCGTCGATGACCGGGCCTAAGTCGGTACTAAGCCACTGCGGGTCGCCAACATGAAGCTGGGCCATGGCGCCTTTTAGCATGGTGATAATTTTATCGGCCACGTCTTCTTGTAAAAACAGTACCCGCAGCGCCGAGCAGCGCTGGCCGGCACTCTGGAAACCGGATGAGATCACATCGTCAACCACCTGCTCTGGCAGGGCGGTAGAGTCAACTATCATGCAGTTTTGGCCACCGGTTTCTGCAATCAAAGGTACCGGCTCGCCGCCGCGCTCGGCCAGTTTACGCGCAATCCAGCAACCGGTTTCGGTAGAGCCGGTAAACATGACGCCCTGAATGCGGCTGTCCGGCACGATATGCTCGCCCACCTGACGGCCTGGGGCAATCACCAGCTGTACCACATGCTCGGGCATACCGCAGTCGCGCATAATCTCGACAGTGCGAATAGCAATTAAACTGGTTTGCTCGGCCGGTTTAGCGACCACAGTGTTACCAGTAACAATAGCGGCTGCCACCTGACCTAAGAAAATGGCCAGTGGGAAGTTCCACGGGCTGATACATAAAAACACGCCACGGGCTTGCTGCGGCTTGGCAAACAGCTCTTCAGCGCGGGCGGCATAATAGCGGCAAAAATCGATGGCTTCGCGTACTTCAGCCACGCTGTCGCCTAAGGTTTTACCGGCTTCTTTGACGCACAGTGCCAACAGCTCATTGCGGTGTACTTCTAAGGCGTCGCCAATACGGCGCAGCAGCTCGGCGCGCTCTTTTACGTCGGTTTGAGACCAGCTGGCAAAGGCATTATCCGCATTGGCCAGGATCTGTTGCATTTGGTTTTCGTCGGCGTAGTGCAGGTAACCTATCACTTCATCCAGATTCGCCGGGTTGGTTACCGGCACCGCATCGTGTTGCACTGGCAGCTGTTTAATGCTGTCAAACCATAGCGACACGACTTTTTTAACCTGCTCTAACTGATCAATGTCGGTCAGGTCCAGGCCGTTTGAATTGAGCCGCTCGCTACCATATAAATTTGCCGGCAGCGGAATTTGCCGGTTGCGCACACTTTGCCAGCCGCGTACCGTTTCAACCGGATCAGTCAGCAAGGATTCGACCGGAATAGTCTCATCGACGATGTTGTTAACAAAGGAGCTATTGGCACCGTTTTCCAGCAGACGGCGTACTAAGTAGGCCAGCAAGTCCGAGTGCTCGCCTACCGGCGCATAAATGCGGCAGGGAATTTTATCTTGAATAACGATTTCGTCGTACAGCGCATCGCCCATGCCATGCAGGCGCTGGAACTCAAAACCGCTGTAATCGGTGGTCATTTCCATAATGGTGGCAACCGTGTACGCATTATGGGTGGCAAATTGCGGGTAAATGCTGTCGCGGTAGCTGAGCATTTTCTTGGCACAGGCCTGATACGACACATCGGTTGACGGCTTGCGGCTAAATACCGGGAAGTCGCTAAAACCTTCTAACTGGCTTAGTTTAATTTCGGTATCCCAATAGGCGCCTTTTACCAGCCGCACCATCATTTTACGGCCCACTTTTAGCGTTAATTCACGCAGCCACTCAATCACATGGATGCCACGCTTTTGGTACGCCTGCACCGCCAGGCCAAAGCCCTCCCAGCCATCCAGCGCCGGATCGCTAAACACCGCTTCAATAATATCCAATGACAAATCCAGCCGGTCGGCTTCTTCGGCATCAATGGTAAAGCCTATGTCATAGGCTTTGGCAGCCAGTGCCAGCTGTTTTACCCTTGGTACCAGCTCGTTTATTACGCGGTCGCGGTGGCTGAATTCATAGCGTGGGTGAATGGCCGACAGCTTGACGGAAATGCCCGGGCTGTTAAAAGGACCACGGCCGTTGGCGGCTTTACCTATGGTGTCGATGGCGCGCATATAGCTGTCAAAGTAGCGATCGGCATCGGCCATAGTGCGGGCACCTTCGCCCAGCATATCGTAGGAATAGCGAAAGCCCTTGGCTTCCATTTCGGTTGCACGCTCAAGCGCCGCATCAATGGTGGTGCCCATAACAAACTGGGCGCCCATAATTTGCATGGCATAACGCACTGCCTGGCGGATCACCGGCTCGCCTAAACGGCCACAGGTACGTTTTAACAGGCCAAATTGTTGTTTCTTTTGCTCATCTGAGTAGTTCACCAGCTTGCCGGTTAACAGCAGGCCCCAGGCTGAGGCGTTAACAAACAGCGAACTGCTGTTGCCCAAGTGCGCGCTCCAGTCACCCTGTGACAGCTTGTCGCGGATAAGGCGGTCGGCCGTGGTTTTATCTGGTACCCGTAGCAGGGCTTCAGCCAGACACATCAGCACCAGGCCCTCTTCAGTCGACAAAGAGAATTCATTTAATAAGGCATCAACGCCGCCTTTGCCCACCTGGGCCTGGCGGATAGTCAGTACTAACTGGCGGGCACGCTCCCAGGCACGGCTGCGGGCATTAACGCCAATATCGGCCAGGGGCAACAGGTAACTTAATACCTTGTCTTCATCGGCGCGGTAGAAATCTCGGATAGTTTGACGCAGCGGTTGGGTGGCAACCAGGGAACCGTTATACAACATTGCAGTTAGCTTCCTGACAAGAATAAGAATGCGGCATTTTAGTAAAATGTCCGCAGCATAGGGTGGTTATTTTTGCGTTTTAACCCTATATAATTCTGTCTAAATTCAGTAAAACCAGAAAAATTACTGCCATGAATACACCTGTAAAAACTAAAGGCTTAGACCGGATTGACCTCAGTATTCTCGACACCCTGCAGCGCGACGGCCGCATTGCCAATGTTGATTTGGCAAAAAAGGTCAATTTAAGTGCCAGCCCCTGCATTGACCGGGTAAAACGACTGGAAAAGGAAGGCTATATCGATGGCTTTGGTGCGCGTTTAAACGCCGCTAAGCTGGGGTTTGGCACCGCGGCCTTTATTCAGGTGACGCTGGACAGAACCACCAGTGAGGTGTTTGATAAATTCCGCGATGCGGTGGTGCAAATTCCACAGGTGGCAGAGTGTCATATGGTCGCCGGTGGTTTTGACTACTTGTTAAAGCTGCGCCTGCCCAATATGGATGCCTATCGCAGTATACTGGCGCTGATTGTCGATTTGCCCGGTGTCGCACAAACCCATACTTATGTGGTGATTGAACAAGTGAAAAATGATGCAGGCTTGCCGATTAAGCCAACAGAGAGCCCGCCTACAGCGGGCTAAAGCGGCAAGGTTACATCCAGCGTTCGCTGTTGCGGCGTTTAGGGATCAGAAGCGGTAACACTAAACCAAAGATTAAACCCGCCAACAAAATCAGCGAGCCCAGCACCATGGGCTTTTCCCAAATAGAGCTTTGCGTGTTTTCCAGCTGTACTTTTAACTGCTCGTAAGCGCGGTTGGCTTGCTGCAGTTGCTCCAAAGCGGTTTCACGCTCAGTTACGGCTTGTGTTAACTGACTATTTAACTCGTCACGTTGTTGCTCTAACGCCAGCACGGTTTCATTATGTTTGGCATATTGCGCTTTCAGATCGGCCAGCTGTGCCACCAGGCCGGGCGTAAAGGTGACATACTCTTTTGGCAACCAACCGGTTTTATCTGCGTCGTATTGAATGTGGGCATAGCCGGTTTCAGCGTCTTCGCCCAAATAAGTAATACTTTGTCCAGCGTTGACGGTGCCGATAATACGGTACTGGTTACTGGGGCCAGAGTGCAGGTAAACAAATAGGGCATCACTGACGAAAGCGGGTTTGGCTTCAGCTTGCGCGCAAACAGCACCGCTGAGTGTCAGCCAGTAAGCGGAAAATAATACCAGCAGGGTGCTTTTAATTAATCTGAACATAGGTATCCTGAGCTTATTTTTATAAAACAGCTTTGCTGCCAACACCTTGGATGATAGGGAGTTGCGCCGCAATTGACAAGGTTTAAAACGGTAATGGTTGTTATTGCCAGTACCAACGTCACAGAGTAGCAGATGAGTAATGAACTTGAGCTGAAGTTTGCCCTGCCGGCAACGTATTTACCGCAATTAATTTCGCTGTTGCCACGACTGGCGCAGGTGCAACATCAGGCCGAGCACGCGTTACTGAATGCCTATTTTGATACCGCCGACAACTGGTTTCGCCGCCATGATATGGGGCTGCGTAGCCGGCTGAAAAGCGGCCGTTACGAGCAAACCATCAAGCTGTCCGGCCAGCAGCATGGCGCCTTGCAAATGCGGCCGGAATATAATGTGCCCTGTGCATCTGTACTGCCGGTACTGGCAGACTTTCCGCCACATATCTGGCCGGAAAATACCGATATTACGGCGTTACAGCACGAGCTTACTGAGCTGTTTCGCACCGACTTTGTCCGCCATAGCTGGCAGCTTAACACCTTTGATGGCAGCGTGGTGGAGCTGGCCTATGATAGCGGTAGTATTAATGCGTCAGGCAAACAGCAACCTATTGCTGAGCTGGAGCTGGAATTACTAAGCGGTAATGGCACGGCCTTATTTGACCTGGCACGGCAGCTGTTGGTCAGTTTGCCACTACAGGCCGGCTGGTTAAGTAAAGCGGCGCGCGGTTATTTGCTGCGTGCCGACCGGTCATTGGCGTTACTTGCAGCGCCAGTTGCTGAAGACAGCTTGAATTTACAGCAGCAGCTGACCAGACAACTGAGTGCTTTGCAGCAAGCGGAAGCCTGTTACCCACAGCAGGGCACACTGGCATTAAAGGTTACGGCGCAGTATTTGCAACAGCTGGCCGACACGCTGGACCAGATAGCTCTTGATGTCCTGACTGAACAGGCGCAGCAGTTTGCTCAGCACTGTGCCGCCGGTGAGCCAGTCTTTGCCTCTACTGCTTATCAGCTGTGGCTACTTGACGTATCACACTACCTGTATCAGCAAAGTGGTGACGGAGGCCAACATGGCAACGGCTGACATGATAAAGGACGGCACTTTAGCGCAGGTGGTAACGCAGCAGCTTAGTCAGCTTGGTGCTGAGCAGTTAACCGAAGCGCAACAGGCGCAGCTTGGTCAGTTGCTGGCCGCCAGTAGCTTTATTGGCCGCACGCTGGTGCAGCAGCCTGCGCTGCTTCAGGTTTTTGGCGACGCCAACCAGCTAAAACAAATGGACCATTACGCCAGTGCAGCCTTAGCCGGCTGCGAGCAGTTGGACGAGGTGGCATTGTTTCGTCTGCTGCGCCAGGTGCGCAATGCCCGCCTTAGCAGCATTTTAGCCGCCGACGTGCTTCAGCTGCAGAGCATAGAGCAAAGCCTGCTGGCGGTATCTGCGCTTGCCGATCAGTTGATTAATGCGGCATACCGCTGGGCCTATCAGCAGTTAACGGCGCAGTGGGGCACACCACTGGATGAACGTGGTCAGCCGATGCCCTTGCTTATTCTGGGTATGGGCAAATTGGGCGGCGCTGAGCTGAATTTTTCCTCCGACATTGACCTGATCTTTACCTACCCGGCTAATGGCGAAACCCAAGGCGGGCGGCGCAGCTGCGAGCATCAGCCGTTTTTTACTAAGCTTGGGCAAAAGCTGATAGCGGCGTTACATCAGGTAACGGCCGATGGCTTTGTTTACCGGGTAGATATGCGTTTGCGGCCTTTTGGTGACAGTGGCCCGCTGGTGCTGAGCTTTGCGGCGATGGAAGATTATTATCAGGAGCAGGGGCGCGAGTGGGAGCGTTATGCCATGCTAAAAGCCCGGGTGTTAAACCCTGATGGCTACCATAGCCAGGAGCTGCAGCAACTGTTAAAGCCGTTTATTTACCGGCGTTATATCGATTTTTCTGCTATTGAATCGCTAAGGCGGATGAAGCAGCAAATTGAGCAGGAAAACCGCCGCTTAAACCGGCGCGACAATATTAAGTTGGGTGTGGGCGGCATCCGTGAAGTGGAATTTATTGTGCAAACCCTCCAGCTTATCCGCGGTGGGCGCATTCCGGCACTGCAGCAGCCGTCGTTGTTAAAAGCCCTTCAGGTGCTTTGCACTGAGCAAATTTTAACCACAGAGCAGGCCGATGCGCTGCGCGAAGATTACCTGCTGCTGCGCCGTGTTGAGCAATTTTTGCAGGGTATTGATGATCAACAAACCCAAACCTTGCCGCAACAAGCCCTGGCGCGCAGCCAGTTGTTGGCCGCCTTGGGGCAAACCGACTGGCAAGTGCTACAGCAACAGCTCGATACCGCCATGGCGCGGGTGCATCAGCAGTTTAAGCAGGTTATCGATAACGGCGATGAGGCCGAGGCTCAGGACAACAGCTTAGGTCGGCTGATTTGGGACAGCGAGCAAAGCCCGACTGAGCTGGCCAGCCAGCTGGAATGGTTAGCAGAAGAGGAAGCGCAAGCACTGATTAGTGCGCTGCAGCAATTTAAACAGGACTGCCAAAGGCGCAGTGTCGGGCCGCGTGGCCGCGATTATCTGGCCAAACTGGTGCCACAACTCTTGTATTTACTGCAACAACAACAGGCCGGAGCGGCGGTGCTAAACCGCGTGCTGGGCGTGTTCCGGCAAATTGTTACCCGCACGGCTTATCTGGAACTGTTATTTGAAAACAATGCCGCGCTAAAACAGCTGGTGTTGCTGTGTAGCCAGAGTGGCTGGCTGGCCGAGCAGTTGGCGCGCTATCCGATGCTGCTGGATGAGCTGATTGATCCGGCTCAGTTATATCAGGTTGCCACCGTCGCCGATTATCGCGACCGGCTGCGCCAACATATGCTGCGGGTGCCTGATGATGATTTAGAGCTGCTAATGGAAACCCTGCGCCAGTTTAAACAGGCGCAGCAACTGCGCATCGCCGCTGCCGACATCAGTGGAGCACTGCCGCTAATGAAAGTGAGCGACCATCTGACCTGGCTGGCCGAAGTGATCATGGCGCAGGTTGTCGAGCTGGCGTGGCAGCAAATGGTGCAGCGTTACGGTATACCTGCCAATGCCAGTGAGCAGGACAAAGGCCTGGCAGTAATTGCTTATGGCAAGCTGGGCGGTTGGGAGCTGGGTTATGGCTCAGATCTCGATTTAGTCTTTGTGCACAATTGTGACAGTCAGGCACCGACGGACGGCGAGCGGTCGATAGATTCCAAACAGTTTTATTTAAAGCTGGTGCAGCGGGTATTGCATCTGTGTACTACCCGCACCAACAGCGGTGTACTGTACGAGGTTGACACCCGGCTTAGGCCGTCGGGCAATTCAGGTTTGCTGGCAGTGAATATCGATACTTACCAGCAGTACTTGCTGCAAGAAGCCTGGACCTGGGAGCATCAGGCGTTGGTGCGGGCGCGCGCCATTTATGGCGCTGACGCTATGCAACAGCGTTTTTTACATATCCGTCAGCAAATTCTGACTACGCCGCGCGATTTAACCAAGCTGGCTGCTGACGTGGTGCAAATGCGGCAGAAACTGCGCCAGCATCATGGTTTGCAGACTGAAGACCCTAAGCACAGCAGTGGCGGCATTGTTGATCTGGAGTTTATCAGCCAGTTTTTAGTGCTGGCCTATGCACATCAGCATGCCGCTTTGTACCGTTACAGCGATAATATCCGCATTTTAGATGCCGCCGCCGAGTGCGGTTTGCTCAGCAGCGCACAGGTACAGCAACTACAGCAGGCATATCAGTTGCTGCGCGGTTACGGCCACCGACAAACCCTGGCACCGGCTACCTTACCGGCCGATGACAGTTTACAGATTGCGAAAGCCCAGGTGGCGCAGGTGTGGCAACAGTTGTTTGGCGGAGCCGTCGGCTAGTCTTTTTTCGGCGGCGTGGAGGCACTGATGCAGTGCTCTGACAGATATGGATTGCTTTTGTCTGTGATCACCGCGGCCCGTTCCCGCGGGCAAAAGAACGCCTGTACCGGTGAAGAAAAGTCTGGCGCTATGGCAACAGACACTTTATGTATGGTGGCAATTAACGAGTCATCAATCTGAAAATACTG
Source organism: Pseudomonadota bacterium (assembly GCA_040752955.1). GTDB lineage: Bacteria > Pseudomonadota > Gammaproteobacteria > Enterobacterales > Alteromonadaceae > Alishewanella. The sequence goes on along the minus strand of JBFMHG010000001.1, from coordinate 481,327 downwards.
CTTTACCACGTAGTCACGCGGCAAGGTCCAGAACAGCTCCAGACCTTCGGCGCGGGCGAACTCGGTCAGTTCTGTTTTAAGCGTATCACCCTCACGAAAACGCCGGTCGGTCACAGAGCCGCGCCAGTCGATGTCGGCCGGCACCACGACGGCGCTGCGCTGCTGCAGCTGTGTGCTTAACTTGTCGCTGGTATCGGGCAGGGTAAGTTTGAATTGCGACAGTTCACGGGCACCATCGGCTAATGAGCCACGAATTTTACTGTAAAACTCGCTAAAGCCCTCGGCCGCCACATTGGTAGAGTCTTTGCGGATCAAAAAGTCCGGCTTGGTCAACAGCAGGTACGCCAGGCCGCCTAAAATAACCAGCAAGCTGATATTACGGATCCAGAACCACATTTTTACTGTCCTTTATAAAGTGACGGCGCCTTCGCATCGGGCCGGGTTTTAAAGCGCCGGTGCAACCACATATATTGCTCCGGATGTTGCAGCACCGCCTGTTCTACCCATTGGTTTACCCGGGTAACGTCGGCTTTGTCATCACCGCTGGGGAACCCCTGCAACGCCGGTAATACTGTGATCTTATAACCCTGGCTGCCCGCCAGACGGCTGGTGATTACCGGAATAACGACGCAGTTGGCCGCTTTGGCAAATAATAGCGTACCTGTAGTGGTGGCCGCATCTGGCACGGCAAAAAATGGCACAAACTCGGCGCGGTTGCGGCCATAGTCCTGGTCCGGTAAGTAAAAACACACTTCCTGTTGGTTTAACGCTTCAATCAGGCCCTTAACATCGCGTTTGCCAATCATATATTTATTGGCACGATTTCGGCCATGATATTGCAGATAATCCATCAGCGGGTTGTTATGCGGCCGGTAAAACCCGACGCTGGGGTGAGTAAGACCAAACACGCGGCAGGCGCCTTCCAGATGTAAAAAGTGCGCCGCTAATAGTAATACGCCTTTACCTTCAGCTAGGGCAGCTTGGATATGCTCATAACCGCTAAAATGCGCTAGTTTTTTGATCCGCCAGTTTGGCCACCACCAGCCAATGACAGTATCAAACAGAGCTTTGCCGGTTTCACTGAAATTGCGCTCGACCAGGGCCTGTTGCTCGGCGGCGGGCATATCGGGGAAGCACAGCTGAATATTGCGCAGGGCCACCTTGCGGCGCGATTTAAGCAGTTTACCTAACAGACGGCCAAAGCCACTGCCCAGTGCCATTAATACCGGATACGGTAACCAGCTGATTAACCACAGCAGCGCTGCGCCAAACCAAAGTAACCAGTATTGTGGCAATAAAAAACGCCAGCTAAACTGCGGAGCCTGAACCACGCGATGTCCTCAGTAAAAAATAATGCGCTATTGTAGCGAAAATTAACCGGGGCGATAGTGCAAACTGGTAAGAGGTTCACCGCAGCAGCGGTGAACCTGCAACAGGAAGTTAGCTGGCCAGGGCCTGATTGATGGCCTGTAAATCTTGTTCAGACAAGTTACCGGCCGCCTGTTTCAGCGTCAGAATGGCGATAATGTAGTTATAGCGTGCACCCGATAAATTGCGACGGGCTTCAAACAGGTTACGGGTACTTTGTAGTACATCAACGATAGTACGGGTACCTACTTCAAAACCGGCTTCAGTGGCATTTAACGCACTTTCTGCCGAAATCACCGCCTGCTCTAAGGCACGGATGGTGGCGATATTGGCGTTGATATCATTAAACGAGCTGCGTACCTGGCGCACTGCAGTGCGGTAGCTCAGTTCCAGATCCTGGCTGGCCGCAACATAGTTTGCCCGTGCTACGCTGGTTTGTGCTGTGGTGGCGCCACCGCTGTAGATTGGCACTGACAGCGTGACACCAATTTGTTTGGTATCCAGCCGTGGCAGGTTAGTAGTCAATGTCTGGCCGTCAATAGTGTTTTCTGATTCAGTGTCACGGGTAGACCAGGACGCATTCAGGTTAGCCGTAGGGTAGTGCCCCGCTTTGGCACGCTCGATCTCATTGTCAGCAATTTCCAGTGCTAACTTGTTTGCTTTTAAACTTAAATTTAGTTGTTCTGCCAGTTTCACCCATTCGTCTGCCGTGGCTGGTGACGGCGTTTGGGTGGAAAACTTATCGGTATTTAAACTGGCCAATTCGTCATGGTACTGACCGGTAATTTCACGCAGTGCTTCGCGGGCCGTTTCCAGGTTGTTCTGTGCGGTGATTTCACGGGCTAAGGCGCTGTCAAACTGGGCCTGAGCTTCATGTACGTCAGTAATGGCGGTTAAGCCCACGGCAAAACGTTGTTTGGTTTGCTCCAGCTGACGCTCAATGGCACGTTTTTCCGCTTCAGCAAAGCCTAAGTCATCAACCGCTTTTAACACGTTAAAATAGGCTTGCGATACCCGCACGATTAACGCCTGACTGGCGGCATCCAGATTGGTCTGGCTTTGCAGCGCACGTTTTTCCGCGGTGTCGAGGTTTTTCCAGTTGGTCCAGTCAAATAACGACTGTTGTAGTCCGATGCGGGCATCCCAACCAGTGTTTTCACCGTCGACAACCACAATGCCACTTTCCAGAAACTCCGGGCTTTCTGACATGGTTTTAGTGTAACCGGTGCTAAAGTTTACCTGCGGCAATAAGCTGGCTTTAGACACATCTATGCCTTGCTTGGCGGCATCACGGGTGGCTATAGCTTTGAGTAACTGTGGATCTTTTTGCGTTGCTAACTGGTAAATACTTTGCAGGTTGTCAGCGGCCTGAGCGCTAAACATAGCAAAACTGGTGGCTAACAAGGTGCTCAATAAGGTCTTTTTCATTTTTACCTATCCTGGCCGTCTAAAAAGGAAACTGCACGAATAATACTCTGTTACGGTAAACTAGGTAATCTTTAAACCGTAAAGTTACGCGCTAGAGTGTAACAGAATGTGAGTACAGTAATGTCAGAATTCAAGGCTGAACAGTATCCGTCATTTAGCGCCACGGATGTTGAGATTATCGACAAAAGCACGGTTTTTCAGGGTTTTTTCCGCCTTGACCGCTACACACTGCGCCACCGTTTGTTTAATGGCGGCTGGAGCACGCCAATGCAGCGGGAAATGTTTGAGCGCGGCCATGCGGTAGTCGTGTTGCCCTATAATGCCCAAACCGATGAGCTGGTGCTGATTGAGCAGTTTCGTTTGGGGGCGATGGCGTCAAGCCCAAGCCCCTGGTTGCTGGAGGCGATTGCCGGCATGATTGAACCGGGCGAGAGTGCACAGCAGGTGGCGCAGCGCGAAGCGCAAGAAGAGGCAGGGTTAACAATTACCGAGCTTTGGCCTATGCTTAGCTACTTATCCAGCCCGGGTGGTACCACCGAGCGTATACAGTTGTTCCTGGGCCGCCTAACCGCGCCGGTAAGCGCTGGGGTGTTTGGTTTGGCCGATGAACACGAAGACATTAAAGTGCATGTACTACGCCGAACTGATGCGATGCAGCTGTTGGCTGAGCAAAAGATTGATAATGCCGCCAGTGTGATAGCGCTGCAGTGGCTGGCGATTAATCTGGACAAAGTAAAACAAGCCTGGGGAGGCTAACGTGTGGTTTAAACGGCAGAAGTATGTGCCAAAGTTGCCGGATTTTCTGGCGCTGTGCGAGCGTAATTACGCTCAGCTAAACCGTTACCTTAGCACTGAGGTGCGCGAAGGCCAGCGTATGGATATTCAGGTAACAGACCAGCACTGCTACCGGCTCACCATTACTGAGTTGGCCCGCTTTACCACCACCTTGCAGATTGAATTGCTGCAGCAGGGCAGCTTTTTTACCCCGCGCTTTACTGTACGGCTATACCATGATGCCCAGGTGGCCGAAGTGTTAACCTGCCAGCATCTCAGCCGTATTGCTGCCCGTTACGATTACCCGAACAGCCAGATGTTGCTGCCAGATGAAAAACGGCAGATTAATTTGCTGCTACGCGATTGGCTAAAACTCTGCAGTGCCTGCGGTTACCGGCGTGACAGTTTGGTGTTTGCTTAATGCAACATCGTTTTGCCAAAAAAGCGCAGTACCGGTTGGCGCAAATTACCGATTGTCATTTACTGGCCAGTAGTGAAGGTTTCTACAAGGGCATACAGCCGGCCCGTAATCTGGCAGCAATTGTGGCGCACTTGGTACAGCAACAGCCAGATGCGGTGCTGTTAACCGGCGATGTCACCCAGGATCATACGCAAGCGTCTTATCAGCTGCTGGGCCGTATTATGGCGCCGTTAAGTTGCCCGGTGTTTTGTCTGCCGGGTAATCATGATGATGTAGAGCAATTAGCATGGCTATGTGAGCAAGCACCGTTTCGTCCTGAGCGCAGCCTTAATCTGGCCGGCTGGCAACTGCTGCTGCTTAACACCAAAGGCGATACGCCTGCCGGGGTGTTTTTGCCGGCCGAGCAGCAGTGGTTGCAGCTACAATGTCAGCAGACAGACGCTGAGGCTATCTGGTTGTTTTGCCATCATCACCCGGCGCCGCTGAACTGTTTTATCGACAAACATGGCCAGCAGCATCAGGCACAGTTGTGGCAAAGTATTAACCAGCAGCCGCGTATTCGTGGTATTGGTCATGGCCATGCGCATTATGCCTATCATGGTCGCCAGCAACAGGTTGACATTGTGGGCTGCCCGGCCAGTTCAGTGCAGTTTTTACCCACGCCCGACTGGCAAACGGTCGATCTGGGGCCGCAGTGGTGCGACTGGCATTTTAGTGCCAGCGGTGAGGTGCGCTGGCAGTTTCAGCGCCTTAATTTAAGCAAAAGTAGTAATAATGACTAAAAAAGTAGTGTATTTACATGGTTTTGCCAGCTCGTCGCAATCGGAGAAAGCCCTGTTAACCAGTGCGTATTTTGCCCGCCATTACCCGCATATCGACTATGCGGCATTGGATTTACCCTACGCGCCGGATGCGGCTTTGGCGCGTATTCGCCAGCATATCGGCCAAACAACAGACGTGGCGCTTATTGGCAGCTCACTGGGCGGCTTTCTGGCGACTTGTATTGCTGAGCAGTTGGGCTGCCGCGCCTGCCTGATTAACCCGGCCGTAGCACCCCATAAGGTGTTGCATCAGCATTTGGGCCGCTATTATCATCCGGTATTGCAACAGCATTATGAAGTTAGCGCTGAACAGATGTCGATACTCGAGCAGCTGATGCCAAAAGCGCTGAAACAACCAGAGAATTACCTGCTGCTGTTGCAAAGCGGTGATGAAGTGTTAGATTACCGTCTTGCGCTTGATTACTATCAGGGCGCAAGCATAAAACTGAGTGAGGGTGGCGATCACAGCTATGTCGGCTATGCCGCAGAGCTGGAAACTATTGCCAACTTTTGCCAACTCGCGTAAAACGCGCTACATCCAATCAGCCAGTGACCGAAACTATGACTGCACAACAGTACAACGCCGATTCGATTGAAGTGCTGACCGGGCTTGAGCCGGTGCAGCGTCGCCCCGGTATGTATACCGACACCAGCCGGCCAAACCACTTAGGCCAGGAAGTAATAGATAACAGTGTGGATGAAGCGCTGGCTGGCCATGCGGATGCGGTGCAGGTGATTTTGCACGATGACCAGTCGCTGGAAGTCATCGATAACGGCCGCGGTATGCCGGTCGATATTCACCCGGAAGAGGGCGTGACCGGGGTAGAGCTGATTTTTTGCCGCTTACATGCCGGCGGTAAGTTCTCTAATAAAAACTACCAGTTCTCCGGTGGTTTGCACGGTGTGGGTATTTCAGTCGTAAATGCGCTGTCCAGCCGGGTTGAAGTCACCGTCCGGCGCGACGGTAATGTGTACGAGATGGCCTTTGAACATGGCAATAAGGCCAGCGAGTTAACTATTACCGGCACTGTGGGCAAGCGCAATACCGGCACCCGGGTGCGTTTTTGGCCAACAGCATCCTATTTTGACTCGGCTAAGTTCTCGGTCAGCCGTTTATTGCATGTGCTTAAAGCTAAAGCCGTGTTGTGCCCGGGCCTGACGGTCAGCTTTGACGATAAGGTCAACCAGCAGCAGTATCAGTGGTGTTACCAAAACGGCATTAAAGATTACCTGGCTGAGTCGGTAAAAGACTACATCTGTCTGCCCGAACAGCCGTTCACCGGCAGCTTTAGTGCCAGCACCGAAGCGGTCGAGTGGGCGCTGCTGTGGTTACCTGAGGGCGGCGAGCTGGTGACCGAAAGCTATGTGAACCTTATTCCTACCGCACAGGGCGGCACCCATGTTAATGGCTTGCGTCAGGGGCTGCTGGAAGCGCTGCGTGAGTTTTGCGAGTTTCGCAATTTGTTGCCGCGCGGCATTAAATTGTCGGCGGAAGATATCTGGGATCGCTGCAGCTATATTTTGTCGCTGAAAATGCAAGATCCACAATTTGCCGGCCAAACCAAAGAGCGCTTATCGTCACGGCAGTCAGCCGCTTTTGTTACCGGGATTGTCAAAGATGCATTTAGCTTGTGGCTAAACGAGCACACCGATATTGCCGAAAGCCTGGCTGATTTTTGTATCAACAACGCGCAAAAACGCTTAAAAGCAGCGAAAAAGGTCGTACGTAAAAAAGTGACCTCAGGCCCGGCGCTGCCCGGTAAACTGGCCGATTGCTCGGCGCAGGATCTAAACCAAACCGAGCTGTTCCTGGTTGAGGGTGATTCAGCCGGTGGTAGTGCAAAGCAAGCCCGTGACCGTGAGTTTCAGGCGGTAATGCCGCTACGCGGTAAAATTCTCAATACCTGGGAAGTCGAGTCGGGGCAAATTCTCGCCTCACAGGAAGTGCATGATATCTCTGTCGCGATTGGCATGGATCCGGATAGCAGCGATTTATCCAGTTTGCGCTACGGCAAAATTTGCATTCTGGCTGATGCCGACTCTGACGGCTTACACATTGCCACCTTACTGTGCGCGCTGTTTATGCGTCATTTCCGCACCTTGGTTGAGGCGGGCCATGTCTATGTGGCGATGCCGCCGCTGTATCGCATCGATATTGGCAAAGAAGTGTATTATGCGCTGGACGAAGATGAGAAAAACGGCATTCTCGACCGCATAGAAGCGGAGAAAAAGCGCGGTAAAGTGAATGTGCAGCGCTTTAAAGGCTTAGGCGAGATGAACCCGCTGCAATTGCGCGAAACCACCATGGACCCTAACACCCGCCGGCTGGTGCAGCTCACGGTAGACGACGTGGCACAAACGCTGGAGGTGATGGATATGCTGCTGGCGAAAAAGCGTGCCACCGACCGGCGTGACTGGCTGGAACTCAAGGGTGATAAAGCCGCGATTGCGGTGTAGTGACGGATAACAAGGCAAACTGATGGTAAAGCGATATTATCCACTGCTGTTGCTGCTAACGCTATTGGGCACGCTAAGCCTGCCGGTTGCAGCGGCTAATGAGCCTGATTGGCTAACCGAAGTGGCGGCGAAAAAACGCCAGCAGCCAGAAGCGATGCTGGCAGTTTTGCAACAGCACCAATCAGAGTTGGCAGGGTTAAGCCCTGAATTACAGGCCAAGTGGTATTATTTGCAGGCGGCGTTACTGGACGCCCTGGGGCGCCACCAACAACAGCAACAGGCGGCCGAGCGTGGCCTGGCGGTGCTGGGCGAGCGTGATGCCTTACTAAAAGTTAAACTGTTGTACGAGCTGGGTTTTGCCCGGGAAATGCAAACCGATTACCCGGCAGCACTGCAGCATTATCTCGCCGGTATGACACTGGCGGAGCAGCTGGAGAACGAAAAATACCTGTTGTTGGGCCAAATTAATCATGCTGCCATGTTGTCGTTGCAAAATAACGACCAGCAGGCACTGGCACTGTTAAAAGACACCTATCAGCGCGCGCAGCAACTGAACGACGAAGAAGTGCTGGCTGAAGTGACGGCTGAGCTGGGCTTACTGTACACCTCGCTGGGTTATGACGAAGAAGCTGTCAGTCTGCTGCAACAGGCCTTAGCGCAGTATCAGCAGCTGGGCTGGCCGAAAAACCAGATTACCGTGCTGTACAATCTGGCCCGTACCTATAGCTATCTGGACCGTTACGAGTTGGCGCTGCAAACCTACAACCAGATGCTGCAACAAAGCCAGCAGCTACAAGACAATGTTAACTTGTATCATGCTTATTCCGGCCTGGCGATAGCCAGCATGGATGCCGGCCAGCATGACGCGGCGCTGTCGTATATGGACAAGGCCGAGCAGTATCTGCCGCTATTACAATCCAGCGCCCATGTTGCCACTCACTACTATGAAAAAGCGCTGATGTACAAGAAGCTACAGCAAGTTTCCTTAGCGCAACAGCAGGTGCTGCTGGCGGAGCAAAGCCTGAACAAAGATGGCCTGCGCGAAGATGTTGCCAGCCGCTTGGCTATCTGGCATTTAAAAGCCCAGTTGTTTGCTGAGCAGGGCGAGTTTGAAAAAGCCTACCACCAGCTGTATGACTTTGTCACAGAGTATCAGGATATGCGTAACCGCGAAAATGAGCTGGCGTTTGAGCAGATCCGCGCCGGTTTTGAACACGAGCGGCAACAACAGCAAACCCGCTTGCTGCAGCAGGATAACGAAATTAACGCCCTTAAGCTGCAACAGGCCAAGCGCAGCCAGCAGGTGCAATGGTTGTGGCTGGCGATATTAGGCTGCAGTACCTTAGTGCTGCTTATTTTACTGCTGTGGCAACTGACACGGCGAGGTGCTAAACAGCAGGCCACCGGCGTATCCGGTAGTGAACAAACAGGATAAGCGATGACAGAAACGGTAATTTCACAAGATGGTATTGAGCAGCTGCCGCTGCGCCGTTTTACCGAAGAGGCGTATTTAAACTATTCGATGTACGTCATTATGGACCGCGCGCTGCCACACATAGGTGACGGTTTAAAACCGGTGCAGCGGCGTATCGTTTACGCCATGTCTGAGCTGGGTTTATCGCACTTAGCCAAATATAAAAAATCGGCGCGTACTGTCGGTGACGTGCTGGGTAAATTTCACCCGCACGGCGATAGTGCCTGTTATGAGGCCATGGTGCTGATGGCGCAGCCGTTTTCTTACCGTTACCCGTTGGTAGACGGCCAGGGAAACTGGGGGGCGCCGGACGATCCGAAATCGTTCGCTGCCATGCGTTATACCGAAGCCAAGTTATCACGCTTCTCTGAAGTGCTGCTGTCAGAGCTGGGTTCCGGCACCACTGACTGGCTGCCGAACTTTGACGGCACCCTGGAAGAGCCTAAAGTATTACCAGCGCGGCTGCCGCATATTTTACTCAACGGTATTACCGGTATTGCCGTAGGTATGGCCACCGATATTCCGCCGCATAATGCGCGTGAAGTCGCCAATGCCTGTGCGGCGCTATTAGATAACCCGCACAGCAGCGTCAGCGACCTGATGCAGTACATCAAGGGGCCAGATTACCCAACTGATGCCGAGATCATCAGCCCGGCCACGGATTTAGCCGCCATTTACGAAACCGGCCGTGGCAGCGTAAAAATGCGTGCCGTATATCAGTTGGAAGATGGCGACATTATTATTACTGCGCTGCCACACCAAACCTCCGGTGCTAAGGTGCTGGAGCAAATTGCCGGCCAGATGCAGGCGAAGAAGCTGCCAATGGTCAGTGACTTACGCGATGAGTCGGATCATGAAAACCCCACCCGTATCGTGATCGTGCCGCGCTCTAACCGCATTGACGTCGAGCAGTTAATGCAGCATCTGTTCGCCACCACCGATCTGGAAAAAAGCTACCGGGTGAATATCAATGTGCTGGGGCTGGACCAGCGGCCTCGGGTGAAAAACCTGACCGACATTTTAACCGAGTGGCTCAGCTTTCGCCGCGACACCGTGCGCCGCCGCTTGCAGTACCGCTTAGATAAAGTACTCGATCGCATTCACGTGTTGGAAGGCTTGTTAATCGCCTTCTTAAACATTGACGATGTGATTCGAATTATCCGCACCTTTGATGAGCCCAAACCCGAGCTGGTGGCATTTTTTGGCATTACCGAACGTCAGGCCGAAGCCATCTTAGAGCTGAAGTTGCGCCACTTAGCCAAGCTGGAAGAAATGAAAATTCGCGCCGAGCAGGACGAGCTGGCCAAAGAGCGCGACAAATTGCAGGCTATTTTGAGTTCAGAGAAAAAGCTCACCAAGCTTATCCGTGATGAACTTCTGGCCGATGCCGAGAAATACGGTGATGAGCGCAGAAGCCCCATTGTACAGCGCGAAGAAGCCAAAGCCTTAACTGAAAAAGAATTGTTGCCAAGCGAGCCGGTAACGGTAGTGCTGTCGGAAAAAGGCTGGGTACGCTGCGCCAAAGGCCACGATATAGATGGCAATGCGTTAAGCTATAAAGCCGGCGATGCCTTTAAAGCCCTGGCCAGTGGTCGCTCGAACCAGCAGGCGGTGTTTATTGATTCTTCCGGCCGCAGCTTTGCCACCGAAGCGCACGAGCTGCCCTCGGCCCGTGGCCAGGGCGAGCCGTTAAGTGGCCGCTTTGCCGTAGTTGCCGGCGAAAGTTTTGAACATGTGCTGTTGGGCGACGAAAAACAGGCGCTGTTACTGGCCAGCGACGCCGGTTATGGCTTTGTCGCCGAATACGCTGATTTACTCAGCCGCAACAAGGCGGGTAAAGCGGTATTAAGCCTGCCGGTGGGCGCTAAAGTGTTGCCGCCGCTGGTGATTAAACAGCCGGAGACAGATTTGCTGCTGTGTATCTCTAACGAAGGCCGTATGCTGGTGTTCCCGGTCGCCGAGCTACCCAAACTGAGCAAAGGCAAAGGCAATAAGCTGATGTCGATCCCCTCGGCCCGTGCTGCCAGTCGTGAGGAATATGTCTGTCAGTTGGCGGTGGTGCCGGCAGGTGGCAGCGTTACGCTGGTGGCAGGTAAGCGTAAGCTGGGGCTTAAAGCCGACGATTTAGCGCATTATCAGGGCGAGCGCGGCCGGCGCGGCAATAAATTACCGCGCGGCCTGCAGCGTATCGACCAGGTGCTGGTGAATCAGACCGCTGAGCCGGACAGTGATCAAACCAGCCTGAGCGAGTAAAGCCGTTATACTGGGCGCCTTTTTTCAGGCGCCTTTTTATTGGCCGGTAATAACAGTACCGGCAACTGGAGACAACAGTGGTAGCGGTGGTTCGTATTTTGGTGTTGGTGTTGTTTTTTCTGCTCAGCACCCTGGCAGGTTTGATTATTTGTTTGTTCAGACCCTTTCATGCCAACAATGTGTATATTTTTTCGCACTGGTACGGCTTTATGAGCCGGGTATTTGGCATTAAGGTGGAAGTACGGCCCTATCAGGGGGCGCCTATTGGTAAACCCTGTGTGTTTATTGCAAACCACCAGAATAATCTGGATCTGTTTACCATCAGCAATGCGGTAGAGCCCGGTACCGTGACCATTGGTAAGAAAAGCCTGAAGTTTATTCCGTTTTTTGGCCAACTGTATTGGTTAAGCGGCAATATCCTGATTGACCGTAACAACAAATCTAAAGCACTGAATACCATGCTGGCCGCGGCTGAGCGCATCCGGGCAAAACGCTTGTCAGTGTGGATGTTCCCCGAAGGCACCCGCAGCTATGGCCGCGGCCTGCTGCCGTTTAAAATGGGCGCCTTTCATATAGCGCTGGAAGCCGGCGTGCCGGTGGTGCCGGTGTGTATGAGCAGCACCCATGGCCAGTTTAAACTAAACCGCTGGAATAACGGCAAAGTAATAGTGCAGGTAATGGCGCCAGTAGAACTGCCCAAAGAGCAGCTGAACATCCGCGACTTCGCACAAAATATGCACCAGCAGATGCAGGCGCAGATAGCATTGCTTGATAGCGAACTGGGCAACGACTACACTGCCAGCACAAAAGCAGCTAAAGAGTAATTTTATGGAAAACTGGCAGGAATTCACCGAAGACACCATCGCCGCCTTGTTAGAAGATGGTAGCGATCCGGATGCGCTTTACACCATTGAGCACCATTTCTATGACCGCGACTTCGCCAAGCTGGAAAAGCTGGCGGTAGAGCTGTTTAAACTGGGCTATGAAGTCACTGACGCCGAAGAAGTCGAGTTTGAAGATGGCGGTAATGCCTGGGTGTTCGATGCCATTCGCGAGCAGTCACTGGATGCTGACAGCATCGTTGCCGATGCCATTAAACTCGAAGAGCTGGCGAAAAAGCACAAGGTAGAATACGACGGATGGGGCACCTATTTTGAAGGTGACGACGATGTCGATTACGACGACGATGAAGAATAAAACACACTGGTAAAGAAAACCGCCGTTTGGCGGTTTTCTTTTGGCTGTTAAGTGGAGCGAGAGCGCTGTGACGACTATAGTTAGCGGCGATAGCTGACTTACAGGAGACCTTGTTATGTTTAACCCAAATCCGGTGGGGTGGTTTGAAATCGCCGTAACCGACTTATCACGTGCCAGGCACTTTTATCATCAGGTGTTGGGCGTAGAGTTTCATTTAATGGAGATGCCGGGTTGCAGTATGGCCTGCTTTCCGTTTGACCATGACAAAGCCGGCAGCAGCGGCGCCCTGGTGCAGGGCGAGGGCTACGAGCCAAGCCAGAGCGGTACGCTGATTTACTTTGAGGTAGAGAGTATCGACAACGCCCTGGAGCGCATTAGCCATGCAGGTGGCAAGGTGTTGCAGAGTAAAATGTCGATTGGCGAGCATGGTTTTATTGCCATATTCACCGACAGCGAGGGCAACAAAGTTGCCCTGCATAGTCGCTGATATAGTTGCTAAAAGCAGTCGCTGACGTTGCTAAGCTAACTTTGCGTGACGGCCTGGCCGTCGCGCAGCCGCTCGGCGCCACGGGTCACCACTTTTTCACCGGCGTTTAAGCCTTCATCTACCGTAACCCAGTCGCCATTACCGTCACTGACTTTTACCGCTTTACGCTGCGCCAGATTGTTGTCATCCACTGTAACGACATAGGTGCCGTCGCTGCGCAGCAGCAGGGCATCGCGTGGCACGGTAACAGCGGCTTTGGCATCGCGGGTGGCCACTTTTACGCTCACCAGCTCGCCTGCCAGCCAGTCTTTCGACGCAGCACCCAGTTTAAGCCGCAGCTCGGCGCGTTGGCTTTGACCGTCAGCCGCCGGGATGAGTGCAGTAACAGCCGCACTACCCTGCTGCTGCGCACTGTAAATACTCAGGGTGTCGCCTGGCTGCACAAAGCGCAAATACTGCAGTGGCACATAGGCGCGTACTTCCAGCTGATAAACATCTTGCAGCCGCAGCAGTGGTGTGCTGCGACTGACATCACCGCCGGCTTCACGCAGCCTTGCGGCCACGACACCGGCGAAGGGAGCGGTTACTTCAGTGCGGCTAAGCTGATCGGACAGCTGTGCCATACGGGCACGGATAATGTCGGTATCGGCCTGGGCTAACTGATAATCTGACAGGGCTTTATCCAGCTGCAAGCGGGAAATGCTCTGGCTTTGCTGCAGCTCTTGCAGGCGCTGATGCTCGCGCTGTAAATAGCTGGCCAGTAACTGGGCACGCTGCAACTGAGCGTTTAGCTCAGCCTGTTGTAGCTGTAACGGCAGTGGGTCAAGCCTGGCCACCGGATCGCCGGCGTTAACCCGGCTGCCGGCTTCGGCTACCCAGATTAGACGACCATCGACCCCGGCGGTAAGCTCAGTGTTATTCAGGCTGTACACAGTGCCGGCCACCTCAGTCGTAGGCACCTCATAGGATAAGCGGCTTTCGCCCAGTTGTACCGAAGTTGCCGGCGCTGTTTGCGCGGCAGCCATACCGGCATAGCACAGGGTAAGCAGGAGCAGGGTATTACGCATGGGCAGATCCTTTAGCCGCTGCGGCGGCAAGCGATGGAGTTAATGCAGCCGGGCGCTTAAGCTGCAGCACCGCCGGCAGTAAAATCAGGGTAAACAGGGCGCTGACCGTCATGCCGCCAACAATCACCGTGGCCAGGCCGCGGTATATTTCGGCGCCAACGCCCGGGATCAGCATTAATGGCAGCATGCCAAACAGGCTGGTCAGGGTGCTCATGTATACCGGCCGTGCCCGCAAAACGATAGCCTGACGCACCGCTTCTGTGCTGTTTAGGCCGGCGCGTTCACCAGTGCGGGTTTGGTCTACCAGCAGAATGGCGTTATTCACCACCAGCCCCAGCAGAATAATAAAACCAATCATGGTGAGTAAATCCAGTGACTGCACGGTAAACAGGTTTACCAACGCCAGTGCCATCACTCCGCCGGCGATGGCCAGCGGCATCACTAATAGCACCAGCAGCGCGTCGCGTAACGAGCGGAACAACGCCGTCATTAACAACAGCAAAATGAGCAGCGCCAGTGCGAAGTTTATCAGCATCTCGTCAATGGCGGAGTTCATCTGGCTGGCGTTACCGCTAAGCAGCAAGCTGGCGCCCTCAGGCAGTGCCAGTTGCATTTGCGGTAGTACGTCGCGCTGTAAGATTTCCATGCTTTCATCCAGTGACATGCCCTCGGGCGGGCGCACAATTAAACTTAAGGTACGCTTGCCGCCTATCCGTCTTAGCTGTGAGGGACCAACGGTTTGCTGCAATTGCGTCATGGCGGCCAGCGGTTGCACGCCGGCATGCGGGGTTAGTAGCGGCATGGCGGCCAGCTGCTCGGGCGTGTGCCACTGACCAGCGCGTAAAATGACATTCATCCGGTCGTTGCCATCAAAGTATTCCGACACAAACAAGCCACTGGTAAAGGCGCGCACATAATTAGCCACCTCGGCGCGGTTTAAGCCTGCCTGGCTGATAGCTCTGTCATCCGGTAGCAGTTTTAGCTCTGGCTCGGCCATATCCAGCGCCGGTACCGGCTGGGCACTGCCGCCGGGTAAGTGCTGCTGTACGGCGGCGACACCAGTGCGTGCAGCCTGCATCAGCGCGGCTAAGTCAGGCCCCTGCAAATTAAGCTCAATACTGCGGCCATCACCGCCGCCAGAGACGTTAATCATCGAGCCGCGGAATAAAAACACCTGAGTGTCGGGAATACCGGCAAATACCTCATCACGCACCAGCTGCATCAGTTGTTCGACCTGGGTTGGGTCGGCGGCATAAATAAAACCGCCGCTGGCATTGGGGCCATAGGTATAAAAGTTATAGCTTTTAATGGCAGGCGTTTTTTCGCCGCTGTAATAGGGCTGCAGCCGCTGTACTACCCGGTTGGCCAGCTCTTGCTCAATAAAATCGATATTACCGCCCGGTGGCAGGCTAAACGAGAAGAAAAAGCCGTCAGTGGGGGCTCTGGGCATAAAGTCGGTGCGCGGCACCAGCAGCAGGCTGATACAAACCGAACACAGCAACAGGCCGCCGACCCAGCTGAAGCGTTTTAGCTTGCTGTTGGTCAGCTGCATAATCAGCTGGCTTAAGCGCTGCCAATACTGGCTGAATGGGTCCCGGCTTGGGGTGTTGCCCAGCCAATAACGACTGGCCAGTGGGATCACCGTTACTGCGGCGATAAAGCTGCTGCATACGGCCACAGACAGGGTTAACGCCAGATCAGAAAATAACTGCCCTTCAATGCCGGCCATAAACAAAATAGGCAGGAAAATGGCCACTGTGGTGGCGGTGGAGGCCAGCAGGGCGCCACTGACCTGAGCCGCTCCGCGTAGCGCGGCTTTTTTATCATCCAGCCCCTCGCTTTTCAGCCGCAGGATATTCTCCTGCACAATAATAGCGGCATCCAGCACCAGGCCCACGGCAAACGCCAGGCCAGCCAGCGAGATCACGTTTAAACTGCGCCCCATCAGCTGCAGTGTAATAAGCGCTATCGCCAGTGACAGCGGAATGCTAAGCGCAATAATGGCAGTGGCACGCCAGCCACGCATAAACAGCCACAGCAAACCTAGCGCCAGTAACACACCCAGCCCCAGGTTGCTTTTTACCAGTGCCAGCGCATTACGGATATGTACCGAGGCATCAAAGCTCAGCTCCATAATCAGGCCGGCATCACGCAGTACGCCCTGGTTTAGCTCGGTTATCGCCAGGTTAATTTCATCCAGCAAGGCAACGGTGTTGGCGTCGTTATTACGCGCTATGGTGATGTAATAAGCCTGAGCGCCGTTACGCAGTGTAAAGCCGGTGCGGTCGCTAAAGCCCAGCTCGGTAGTGGCAATATCGCTTAGGTAAATAGGCCGTTCGCCACTGTAGCCGATGATCATCTGCAACAGACTTTCCGGGCTGAACTGGCCGGCAAAGCGCACTGTGTATTGGCGCCGGCCAACATCGGCAAAGCCGCCGGAGGCATCAGTAGCGGCGCGTACCTGGTTGGCAATCTGGTTAATGCTAAGCCCCAGTGCGGCAGCGCGCTGTGGGTCGAAGCTGATTTTCAGCTCCCGTGGCCGCTGACTGTTTAAGTTCACCTGGCCCACGCCCTGAATACGGCTTAAACGCGGGTACACTACATCTTCAATCAGCTGCTGGTACTTTATAACGTCTTGCGTTGTGTTACCCGGTAAGGTGCGGATCAGCAGCGATGCGGCATTAGGGGCGTTTTGCCCGCCGCCGGCAACCACCGTGGGCTCTATCGCATCCAGTGGCAAAGGCGGTGCCTGGTTCAGGTTGTTGATCACATCCAATGTGGCTTGCTGCATGTCAGCGCCAACATCGAAGGTCAGGGTAATAGCGCCAAAGCCGCGCTGGATATTGGTTTCTACTTTTACCACGCCACG
The DNA here is from genome assembly GCA_040752955.1 of Pseudomonadota bacterium. Lineage (GTDB taxonomy): Bacteria > Pseudomonadota > Gammaproteobacteria > Enterobacterales > Alteromonadaceae > Alishewanella. Next base: position 464,711 of record JBFMHG010000001.1, on the reverse strand, counting down.
GGTGTTTTTAATGGCGTTTTCAATCGGTTCAATAATAACCGACTCTACTTCCTGTGGCGCGGCTGAGCGCCAGCCGGTGAATACCGAAATTTGCGGCTGTTCAATATCCGGCGTAATTTGAATAGGCAGCTTAAATAAACTGATAAGGCCAAACAGCAACAGCAGGATGGCGATAACAATGACGCTGGCGGGGTTAATAAGCGCACTGCGGGTCAGGTTCATAGCAGAGTCTCAGACACTGAAGTAGGCTGAAATCTATCGGCTGGCAGAAAAAAAGCGATGTTGATGGGGCAAGTGGAGGAAATTCTGCGTCAGACGGCGCGCCATTCATAAAGCCTTACAGGCTGTAACAGCTGGTTACAGCCTGTAAGGTGTTAGCTAGTTGCCGCCGCCCAGTTTATTCAACAGCTTGTCTTTCAGTTTGTCTTTGGCCTGATCTTTGACATCAGCCAGTTTGGCATTGAGCATATTTTCAATGCTGGCGCTGATGTCGGCTACTTCACCATCCTGCTGGGTTAACATGGCGGCCCAGTCATCCTGCCCACCCAGGCCAGTTTGCAGCTGGCTGTTGAGTTTGGCCGACAGCTCATTTTGATAGGCAGCGACTTTTTGCTTCGCTTCACCTAACAGGGCATCGCCTAACAGCTTATCCAGTGAGGAGCGCACACTGACCTCAGGGGCGCTGATTAAACCGCTGGCGCTGATGTTAAGCGGAATTTGCGTTTGTTGGTTAAGCAAACTGGCCAGCTGCTGCAGATACTTATTGCCGCTGCTGTTAAAATTCGCTGCCTTTAATACCAGGCTGGCCTGCTGTGACAGCTGATTATCGGTCAGGTTTAAGGTACCACTGGAGCTTAATAAACCGGCGGCTAAGTCCAGGGCGGTATCACCTTTACCCAACGACAGTGGCTCAAGGTTTAAACCCTCTAATTGCCAGCTGAGGTTGGTGACCATTTGCTCCAATACGGCAAAATCGCCACTTAAGTTAAACGCAGCCAGTTGCGGCAGCTGTTTAACATCCAGCGCAAATTTGGTCGCTGAGTTAATCAGCGCATGCTGGGCGGTAATATCACTTAGCGTCAGGGTGCCTTCGCCGCCGCCCAGTAACCAGTTAACCCGGGCGGTTTTTACCCAAAAATCCGGGTAGGGTTGGCTTGGCAGTGGCAGAATGCGGTTGGGTAATACCACCTCTGGTGCTCTAGTAGCGCTGCCTGTTGCGCCTTGCGGTAATTGCTCGGGTAGGTAGGGTTTAGCCAGCAGGTACAGGCTTTGTAACTGGCTGATGCGCTGCCCCCACACATCGCCAAGCAAGATCTGGCTAATGCCGGCCAGGCCGCCGTCGCTTAGATTAGCCAGTTGCTGCACCTTGGCATAATCGGCTTTGCTGGCGGCTTTAAGCTCTTCTACCGCTTGCTGCAGCGCAGTTTTGCTTTGCGACAGTTGCTGTTTTACCTGCTCCACCTTGGCCTTTTCTTCGCCCAGCGCCTGTTTAAGCTGCTGTAACTGCTCAGCTTTGGCGGCCAGATCCGTCGCATTTGCTATTTTGCTGTCCGTCAGTGCTTTCACCTGCTGCTGATATTGCGCCAGGCTGTCTTTGCTCGGTAGTTGCTGTTTCAGCTTACCGAGCTGCTGCTGTTCGGCCTGGGCCAGCTGTTTTAGCGCCTCGGCTTTCGCTGGCGTTTGCAGTTGGGCGCGGGCAATCAGCTCATCAGCATCGGGCAGGTCTACTTGTAGCAGCTGCGCCAGGTCGATGCTTTCGCCCAGCGTGCCGGGCTGGCGGTACACAGCGCCTGCTTTATCCCGTTGTGCACCATATTGCAGGCCATCTATGCTCAGCTCGTCTATCACGTAATAGCCCAGTAGCGCCGGCCACAGCTCTATAGCGGCACTGGCCTGGCTAAAACTTAAACTGTTATGACTGGGTTTGGTGGGGTCGGTAATTTGTAACGCATCAACGCGCAGCGCCAGTGGTGCCAATTGCAGTGAGACCTTATCAATATTAACCTCAGCACCGACAGATTTTTCCAGGCTGTATACCATGCCTACGCGAATAGCCGGGCCGGCCAACAGATACACCAGGGCTAATAACGCCGCGAAAAAAATGATAAAAACTAACCAGCCTGAGGGGCGTAAACCAATAGCATTTTTCATCGCCGGCTCCTTATTGCAGTTTTTCGTATAGGGTAAATAGCTTGCTGGCCTTGAGCATCTGCATCAGCTTCCACTTTTGTACATTGTTCATTACCCGCTCACGGTACTGTGTAACCAACAGCTGGCTTAGCCAGGCAATGGGTAGCAGCAATAACAAACCCAGTAAAAACGCGCCCAGGGTCAGGGTATGGTGTAAATGCAGCAACTGCAGGCTTTCGTTGTTGGCTAACAGCGCCAGTAATTGCTCGTTCTGCGCATAGTGCCAGGTGAGGCGCTCCAGCGGGTCGGCCAGTAGTAACATCAGGCCTTCTGTTAAGCCCCACACCAGAATAAAGGTCGACAGGTTGATGGTAAGCAGGCATACCAGTAACACAATCAGCAGGCTTAACAGGCCAAAGGGTAAAATGCCGGCAAACAGCCCCAGCGCAACCGCCCAGCCCACTTGCCAGGGCGACGCCTGAGAGTTAAGTACTTTTAAAATTCGTGCCAGTAACGTCAGCATAATACCTCCGGTAAACACGCTGTAATAGATTGTTATATAAGGTAACAGTGTAGCGCTAATTTGTCAGGGATAAAAAAGTGACAAAGTGTTGTTGTTTTGTCGGGTATGTACTTTTTTGCGGGCAAAGGAGGGATTTTCAGGACAAAATTTCACCACATTTTGGCATCTGTCACGTAGTATCAGCTGATGCCAACTGATAAGGACAAATAATGATAAAAACAACGTTTGCCTGGTGCAGTGCACTGCTGCTAAGTACCGTCACTTTAGCAGAGCAAAGTACGCAGTGGTTGGATGCACAAACGGCAATAACCGCCATGCAGCAGGGCCAGCTCAGCAGTGAGCAAATGGTACGCGACTACCTGGCGCGGATAGCAAGTGATAACCAGCAGGGGTATAACATTGCTGCTATAGCTGACATTAATAAGGACGCGCTGGAACAGGCCAGAATACTGGATCAGCAGCGCGCAGCCGGCACGGTACTGTCACCGCTACATGGTTTGCCTGTGGTGCTAAAAGCCAATATTGCCACCGCAGATAACATGCCGACGACAGCTGGCGCACTGGCGTTAAAAGGGCATATTGCGCCCAAAGATGCGCAGCTGGTCACGCAGTTACGTGATGCAGGTGCTGTGATCCTGGCCAAAGCGAATTTATCGGAGTGGGCCAACTTTCGTGGTGAAGGCTCGGCCAGTGGTTGGTCGGCACTGGGTGGCCAGGTGAAAAATCCGCATCTGTTAAGCCATAGTCCCTGTGGCTCTAGCTCGGGCTCTGGCGCTGCCGTAGCGGCCGATTTCACCTTGTTGGCCGTGGGCACTGAAACCGATGGCTCTATTACCTGTCCGGCTGCTATTAACGGTATTGTCGGCATTAAACCCAGCCGGGGCGCAGTATCTGGCGAGGGCATTATTCCTATTGCGCATGCTCAGGACATCGCCGGCCCGATGGCCCGCAAGGTTTATGATGCAGCGCTACTGTTAGATGCCATGTTAACTGAAGAGGCTCGTAGCAAAATAGCACAACCATTGGCTCAGGCTGCTACCCAGCCATCGGTGGCCAAAAAAATACTATTGGTTCGCGCTTATGACAAACGTAATGCAGCGCTGGCACCGATGTTTAATCAGCTGGCGCTGATGCTGCAAGCTGAGGGTGTCGAGGTGGTAAATGCCGACAGCTGGCAACTGCCCGCTGAGCTTTATCAGGCCGAGTTTAACGTATTAATTTATGAGTTTAAGCGTGACCTGGAGCAGTGGCTGGCAGAGTATCAGGTGGACGAGGCTGTTAATACGCTGGCCAAAATTGTGGCATTTAACCAGCAGCAAGGTAAAGCCGCATTGGCGTTTTATGGTCAGGAGTATTTGGAGCAGGCCGCAGCGATTGATTTAGCCAAAGATGAGGCCAATTATCTGGCGGCGCTTACACAAAGCCGGCAGCTGGCTGAGCAGGTGTTAAATCAATATCTGCAGCAGGGTTATGATGCGATTATTCTGCCAGCCTATAGCCCAGCCTGGCCAATTGATCATGTTAACGGCGATAAGTTTAATTTTGGCACCTCTACGGCAGCGGCAGTGGCGGGTTACCCTTCGGTTACGCTGCCGGCAACCTTTGATGGTCTATTACCGCTGGGCGTAAGTATCGTCGGCTTACCCTGGTCTGAGCCGGAGCTGGTGTCGTTAGCTGCCAAGGTAGAGCGCTACCTGAATGCTTACCGTCAGCCAAAGTTTATCTCGGCTTTACCAGCCACTAAGTGATGGTCTGCTGTCACGGCTGATAAAAATAACAAAGGCGCCAGTGGCGCCTTTGTTATTGAAGCTTATAACGGTTACGCCATGGCGATAAAGCCGAAGAACGCCAGCACAGCGGCAATAAAGGCATAAGGGAACTGTGTCAGGGCGTGGCTCATCAGGTTACAGCCTGAGCCCTGCGCAGCCAGTACGGTAGAATCACTGTAAAAACAGGCCTGGCTACCGAACGAACTGGCTGATAACAGTGCGCCAATGACCAACGGGATATTGGCTTCCACCGCAAACGCCAGGGGCATCACGATAGGGATAGACACGGCGAAAATACCCCAGGATGAACCGGTAGCAAATGCCAGTATCGCCATGGAGAAAAACACCAACGCCGGCAGTAACTGTGCGTTCATATAAGGCGCCAGGTTTTCGATAATATAAAGTGGTAAACCCAGCTTGTCACACACGTCTTTAAAGATGAACGCGGCAATAACGGTACTGATGGCCGGTAGCATGGTTTTAAAACCATTCATCATCACGTCCATCATTTCTGACAGCGACATTAAACGTTGCACACCGTAATACACCAGGGAAAACAGCAACGCCGCGATAACGCCTTTGAGTACATCAGGCTCACTTAACGAGTCACCCAGCAGCACAGTAAACACAATCAGTGATAGCATCGGCACCATAAAATTGTGCACTTTGCCCTGCTTGTTGCTGCTTTCGAACTCCTCTTCAATAGAGCTCATGGCAAAGTCGTCACTGGTGTGGTACGGCATTTCGTCGGCTGCATGGTGTTGCAGACGTGCGCCCGCTTGTGGGCTATCCGCCAGTTCAGACTCGATAGGAGTGCCCTGCTGGGTGGCCAGTTCGGCTTTTTTCATTGGGCCTATATCGGGCATAATTTTCAGCGCCACCAGCATCACCATCACTACCGCCAGTATCGGGTAGAGCATGTAGGGAATGGCTTCGATATAGACAGCGACACCGCGGCCTTTTTCGGCAATGTTGTTATCTTCCAGCAGGCCGCCAAAGAACACTGCCCAGGTAGAGATTGGCACCAACACGCAAATAGGCGCGGCGGTTGAGTCGACAATATAGGCCAGCTTTTGCCGCGACACCTTGTATTTATCGGTTACCCGTTTCATTGCCTCGCCGACCGACAGGGCATTAAGGTAATCATCAACGAAAATAATACAACCCATGATAAAGGTCATAAACATCGACGAGCGTGGGCCTTTAGCCGTTTGAGCACCAAAGCGGCCAAAGGCCACGGCGCCACCGGTATGAATTAACAAGCCGATCAGCGCACCAAAGCCGGCGCAGACCAGAATAAGCCAGCCGATGGTCTCGTCTTGCATTACGCTGACCGAGATATCAGAAAAATTAGATAACGATTCAGCCGGGCTGAGCAGCAGCAAGCCGGCAACAGCGCCGATGATCAGCGCTAAAATGGGGCGCTTTAGCCATACGGCCAACAACAATACCACCACAGGCGGCACTAAACTCAGTGCAGAAGGCGGCGCACTGACAACAACGGCGGCCGCTTCGGCCGCCGTGGCAACAGGTTCGGCGAGACTCTCGACCAGGGTATCTGCTGACATCATTTATTTTTCTCTGTAAAAAAATCCGGCAGGCCGGATAAAAATTAAGTGAACCGTTGCAGCAGATAACCCAACTCAACGGAGCGGTTCCTTGCTTTATCAGCCGTGCGCCGCGGTACATAAATAGCCGCTAAACACCGGACTTTACTGCATAAATACGCAGTGCAAGCGTATAGTCAGCCAGTTGCCGAAATACCGCGCAATCATAGCAAAAATTTCGCGTTCTACAACTGCGATCTTTTGGTTGCGGCGGGGTAAAACCGCTCTGGTGGCAAGACGAATGCTAATAAAAAAACCGGGCTGTAACGCCCGGTTTTTCATGGCAAATAAAAGTGCGTTACAGCGCGGCGATTTCGGCCTGCTGGGCTTGCAGTTTGGCTACTGCCTGCTCCAGCTCTGCCTGCTTGGCGCGCTCTTTTTCCAGCACCGCTTCCGGTGCTTTGGCGACAAAGCCTTCATTGCTAAGTTTACCGGCCACCCGTGCCAGTTCTTGCTGGGTTTTCTCCAGCTGTTTGGCAATACGGCTAAGCTCGGCGTCTTTGTCAATTAAGCCAGCCATCGGGATCAATAAATCCATGCTGCCGATAAGCTGGGCCGCACTTGCCGGGGCTTGCTCACTTGCCGCCAGTACTTTAATACTGTCCAGCTTAGCCAGGTTCATCAGGAAGTTTTCGTTTTCACTCAAACGGCGCTGCTCATCGCTGCCCAGGTTGCGCAGCAGTATGCTAAGCGGCTTACTGGGCGCAATGTTCATCTCGCCACGTACGTTGCGAATGGCGGTGATTACCGCTTTTAACCATTCCAGATCGGCGGTAGCCGTCTCATCGATAAGGCTGGTGTCCACTTGCGGGTAAGGTTGCAGCATAATGCTGTCTGCCTGAATATTTGCCAGTGGTTTAACCGATTGCCAGATGGTTTCGGTAATAAACGGCATAATCGGGTGCATTAAGCGCAGTAGGCTTTCCAACACCGTCACCAGCGTATGTCGGGTGGCGCGCTGCTGCGCGTCGTTGCCTTTAAACAGCACCGGCTTGGTCAGCTCCAGGTACCAGTCACAGAACTGGTTCCAGGTAAATTCGTACAGCGTATTGGCCGCCATATCAAAACGGTAGCTGTCGATATACTGCCGCACCTGCTTTACTGTGTGCTGGTACTGCGCCAAAATCCACTTATCGGCCAGTGATAACTGCATGTCGCCGCCGTTAAAGCCGCAATCCTGCTCTTCAGTGTTCATCAGCACATAGCGGCTGGCATTCCACAGCTTGTTGCAGAAGTTACGGTAGCCTTCTAAGCGCTTCATATCCCAGTTAATATCACGGCCGGTTGATGCCAGTGCTGCCAGGGTAAAGCGCAGCGCGTCGGTGCCGCTGGCGGTAATGCCATCCGGGAATTGTTTCTCGGTCGCTTTGGCGATTTTTTCTGCCAGTTGTGGTTGCATCAGGTTGCTGGTGCGTTTGGCCAATAAATCTGGCAGGCTGATGCCGTCTATCATATCCAGCGGATCGATGACGTTGCCTTTAGACTTACTCATCTTATCGCCGTTTTCATCGCGGATAAGGCCGGTAACATACACGGTTTTAAACGGCACCTGCGGTTTGCCGTCTTTATCTTTAATAAAGTGCATGGTCATCATGATCATGCGGGCCACCCAGAAGAAAATAATGTCAAAGCCGGTGACCAATACATCAGTCGGGTGGAAAGTGCGCAGGGCATCAGTATCTTCCGGCCAGCCCAGTGTTGAGAAGGTCCACAGTGCCGAGCTGAACCAGGTGTCCAGTACATCGTTATCCTGCGCAAGCGTGATGTTATCGGCCAGCTGATGTTTCGCCCGCACTTCGGCCTCTGAGCGGCCAACATAGACGTTGCCGTTGTTGTCATACCAGGCCGGAATACGGTGTCCCCACCATAGCTGGCGTGAGATACACCAATCCTGAATGTCGCGCATCCAGCTGTAGTACATGTTCTCGTATTGCTTAGGCACAAACTCAATCTGGCCGTTTTCTACCGCTTCGGTAGCGGTTTTCGCCAGCGGTGCTACGCGCACATACCACTGGTCAGTCAGTAACGGCTCTATTACCACGCCACTGCGGTCGCCATAAGGCAGGGTGTTGTTGTGATCCTCTACTTTATCCAGCAAGCCTGCCGCGTCAAAGGCGGCAACAATGGCTTTACGCGCGGCGTAGCGGTCCAGCCCCTGAAACTCTGCCGGTATGGCAGCGCTTTGGTTCGGGTTAGCCTCACCATTGGTAAAGAAGCACTCACCTTCGCTGCGGATGGTGGCGTCTGGTGTCAGCACGTTAATCATTGGCAACTGATGACGCTTACCGACTTCGTAGTCGTTAAAATCATGCGCCGGAGTAATTTTGACGCAGCCGGTGCCTTTTTCCATGTCGGCATGCTCATCGCCAACTATGGCAATACGCCGGTTTACCAGTGGCAATATGATCTCTTTGCCAATCAGCGCTTTGTAGCGCTCGTCTTCCGGGTTTACTGCCACGCCGGTATCGCCCAGCATGGTTTCCGGCCGCGTGGTGGCGACGACTAAATAGCTTTTGCCATCTGCCGTTTTGGCGCCATCAGCCAGCGGGTAGCGCAGGTGCCACATCTGGCCTTTTTGCTCTTTGTTTTCTACTTCTAAATCTGAAATGGCGGTGTGCAGTTTAGGGTCCCAGTTTACCAGGCGCTTGCCGCGGTAAATTAAGTCGTCCTCGTACAATCGCACAAATACTTCCTGCACCGCATTGGACAAGCCTTCGTCCATGGTAAAACGCTCGCGCTCCCAGTCTACCGAGTTACCTAAACGGCGCATTTGTGAGGTGATAGTGCCGCCTGACTCAGCCTTCCACTGCCAGACTTTTTCGATAAAGGCCTCACGGCCCAGCTGATGGCGGCCGGGCTGGCCTTCGGCGGCCAGTTTACGTTCAACCACCATTTGCGTCGCGATACCGGCGTGGTCGGTACCCACCTGCCACAGGGTGTTTTTGCCCTGCATACGCTGGTAGCGGGTAAGCGCGTCCATAATGGTTTGCTGGAAAGCGTGGCCCATGTGAAGGCTGCCGGTAACGTTTGGCGGTGGGATCATAATGCAGTAATTACCCAGACGCTCATCGCCACTGGGTTTAAAATAGCCTTTAGCTTCCCAGGCGTTATACATTGCCTGCTCAATTTCACTGGGGTTAAACGTCTTTTCCATGATAATACCTGTTACTCAGCCAGCTTTAATGGTGTCTGGGTTTAAGCCCAGCTGGCGATACTGTTTAAAACGTGCCCGGGCCAGCGCCTTGTCGTGCTCGGCAACGGGAACAAATTCAATAATTTGGCTAAAGCGGTTGGCAAAGGCCGGCACAGTGTCGGCCAGGTTAATTAACACCTGGCGGTTTTGCCGTGGCGGCTGCCAGCTAATTTCTACCGGCGCGCCGTACTTGGGCCCTTCGCCGGCCAGGTTGTGCGGTACAAAACGCTCGGCATCAAATTGCCAGAGCAGCTCGTCAAACGCTTCGGCCTGCTGTTGGCTGGCAGTATAAACGAAAACCCGTTGTCTGGCGCGGTACAAGTCGGCACAGAGCTGGCAGGCTAAAGCAAAATGAGCTGGCGTGGTGCTCAGCTCATTTTGGGGCGCTGCGTCGTCTGCTTGCGCAGTGCCTAGCAGATAAAAGCTAACCTGCATTAATGATCCTGCTGCTGACCAACCCGGTTAATTAGAAACTGGGTCAGTAGCGGTACCGGCCGGCCGGTAGCGCCTTTGTCTTTGCCGCCACTGCGCCAGGCAGTGCCGGCGATATCCAGGTGCGCCCAGTTATATTTGCGGGTAAAGCGCGACAAGAAACACGCGGCGGTAATGGTGCCGGCGGCGCGGCCGCCGAGGTTGCTAAAGTCGGCAAAGGGGCTTTCCAGTTGCTCCTGGTAATCATCCCACAGCGGCAGGCGCCATGCGCGATCGCCACTTTGCTCAGAGGCATTTAAAATCTCGTGCGCCAGTGGGTTGTGGTTACTCATTAAACCGGTGGCGTGTTTACCCAGCGCAATAACACAGGCGCCAGTTAGGGTGGCCACATCAATCACCAGCTCAGGGTCAAACCGCTCAACATAGGTTAAGGCATCACACAGTACCAGCCGGCCTTCGGCGTCAGTATTTAACACTTCTACCGTCTGGCCTGACATAGTGGTTAAAATATCGCCTGGCCGGTAAGCGTTGGCATCAGGCATATTTTCCGCTGCGGCTAATACCGCCACCAGGTTTACCGGCAGGTTCAGGTTTACCACCGCATGCATGGTACCCAGCACCGAGGCGGCACCACACATGTCATATTTCATCTCGTCCATGCCTTCGCCCGGTTTAAGGCTTATGCCACCAGAGTCGAAGGTTAAGCCTTTACCCACTAATACCACAGGTGCGCTGTCGTTACCGGCACCTTTGTAGTGGATAACCGCCATGCGAGGGCCGTTTACCGAGCCACGGCCTACCGCCAGGTAAGAGTGCATGCCCAATTTGTGCATCTCGTCCGGGCCCAGTACCTCAACCGATACTTTGTCGCTGTGCTGTGTTAACAGCTGCGCCTGTTCGGCCAGGTATTGTGGCGTACAGATATTCGGTGGCATATTGCCAACGTCTTTACACTGCTTGATACCGGCGGCTATCGCCAGGCCATGCTCAACCGCTTTTTCACCAATAGTTAAGTCACGGCGGGTGGGTACGTTAAAGACAATTTTGCGCAGTGGCCGGCGGGTTTCATCTTTTTTACTTTTTAACCGGTCAAATACGTACAGGCAATCCTGGGTGGTTTCTACCGCGTGGCGTACCTTCCAGTAAGTGTCGCGGCCTTTAACGTGTAACTCAGATAAAAAGCACACCGCTTCCATTGAGCCGGTTTCGTTTAAGGTGCTGATGGTTTTGGCGATAATTTGGCGGTACTGACGTTCGTCTAATTCGCGTTCTTTGCCGCAACCTACTAATAATACGCGTTCGCTCAGTACGTTAGGCACATGGTGCAACAGCAGCATCTGGCCGGGTTTGCCTTCTAAATCACCCCGGCGCAGCAGGTTGCTGATATAACCTTCGCTGATTTTATCCAGTTGTTCTGCCACGGCGGAAAGACGGCGTGGTTCGTACACCCCGACAACAATGCATGCACTGCGCTGTTTTTCCGGACTTCCGCTTTTTACGCTGAACTCCATACTAACTCCTGATTCTAAGAGACTGTGCTAGGATAACGGGCACATTATTGGCTAAATTCTACCGCGAATTTATAAAAAAGCTCGGTTTTCTGCGCCGTTTGGTCGATAATAATTGCTATAAATATCAAGTTTACTGAAAAATCGCCAGGGTTCCAGCAAAAAGGCAGGTTTTTAGGGGGCGTTTTGATTATTTTTCGTTACCTGTTAGCGGAGGTGTTTAAATCTCAGCTGGCGGTATTTCTCATTTTAATGACCATTATCGTCAGCCAGCGCTTTGTCAAAATTCTGGCCGATGCTTCCGAGGGTGAGCTGCCCGGTCAGCTGGTCATGAGTATAGTCGCGTTAAAGTTACCGCAGCTGGCGGTAATTATTCTGCCGTTAAGTGCCTTTATCGGCATTTTGGTGGCCTATGGCCGTATTTACGCTGACAGCGAAATGACAGTACTGCATGCTACCGGTGTCAGCGAATGGTATGTTACCCGTGTTACCCTGGTATTGTCGTTGCTGATGGCGATTCTCGCTGGCAGCGTCACCTTGTATTTAAGCCCCTGGGCCACCGAGCAGGAATACCGCCTACTGGAAAAAGCTGATGCCAATGCCGGCCTGTTATCTATGGTGCCGGGGCGGTTCCAGCACACATCAAACGAAAAAGCGGTAATTTTTGTGCACGAGGTTGGCCGTGGCGATGACAGTGGTCGCTTAGCGCGGGTGTTTGTGGCGCAAAGTGGCGCCAGTGATGAGCCCGGTGGCCATGCCATAGTGTATGCGCAAAGTGGCAGTGTGCGGGAAGATGCCAGCGGCGCACAAATTCTGCAGTTAGAGCAAGGCCGGCGCTATACCGGTGCCGTCAGCTCGCCGGCGTTTGAAGTGACTGAGTTTGAGCGCTACCAAATGCAGATCCGCGAGCAGGAAGTAGAGCAGCGCCGGCGCAAGTTGGGCAGTGTGCCAACCGCCGAACTGTTGCACAACTCCAGTAACGAAGCCATTGCAGAGTGGCACTGGCGTATTGCCATTCCGTTGTCTATTCCGCTACTTACGCTGATTGCTGTGCCACTGAGCCGGGTGAACCCACGTCAGGGCAAATTTGGCCGCCTGTTGCCGGCACTGTTATTGTATCTGGGGTATTATTCTCTGCTAATCATTGCCCGCTCGGCGTTGGAAGATGGCAAGATTCCGCCAGCGCTGGGGATGTGGTGGCTACATGGCGCTGCCTTATTACTGGGTACCGTGCTGATTTTACGCAGCCGCAGTACTGCGCAGCGGTTCCAGGCCTGGCTGGCAGGTAGAAGTTAACATGCTGAAAATAATTGATATTTATATTGGCCGCACCATTTTAAGCACTACCTTGCTCACGCTCAGCGTGCTGCTGGCTATCTCGGCTATGTTTAAATTTATCGATCAGATGCGCTCTATCGGCCGCGGTTATTACGATATGGTGCATGCAGCGCTATTTACCCTGTATAGCGTGCCCGGCGATCTGGTAACGTTTTTTCCGATGGCGGCGCTGATAGGCGGCTTAATAGGCTTGGGCATGCTGGCCAGCAGCAGTGAGTTGGTGGTTATGCAAGCAGCAGGGATGTCGCGGGTAAATATTATTAACTCAGTGATGAAAACCGCTGTGGTGATGATGCTACTGGTGATGGCCATTGCCGAGTGGGGCGCGCCGGTCAGTGACAGAGCCGCGCGCGAGCTGCGTACCAAGGCTATTTCAGATGGGAGCCTGTTTGCCGCCCAGCAGGGCGTGTGGGCCAAAGATGGCGATCAGTTCGTAAATATTCGCAAAGTGGATGATTTCGGCAACCTGCAGGATGTAGTGATTTATCAGTTTGATGATCAGCTGCAGTTGGTGTCGTTACTAAGTGCAGCAACGGCAGTCTATCAGCAGGACGCCTGGCAGCTGCAGCAGGTAGTGCGTTTAGGCTTTACGCCAGAGCGGGTTGAAAAACAACAGTGGCCAAGCCAGAGCTGGCGTTCATCATTGACGCCCGACAAACTGGGTGTGGTTACTATTAAGCCGGAAATGCTGTCGTTGCAGGGGCTGACCGATTACATGGATTATCTGGCGCAAAACTCGCAGGACGCCAGCCGCTACGAGCTGGCGTTTTGGCGTAAAGCGCTGCAGCCGCTCACCATTATTGCCATGTTATTAATGGCGCTGTCGTTTATTTTCGGCCCGCTGCGCAGTGTAACTATGGCGGCCAGGGTGTTAATGGGCATATTGACTGGTTTTGGCTTTTATATGAGTAACGAGGTGTTTGGCCCGGTAGCGCTGGTGTATCAGCTACCACCACTGGCTGGCGCTTTACTGCCCAGTCTGCTGTTTATCGGGTTGTCGTTATATTTTATGCGAAAAAAGGTCTAGCCGATTAGGGTTGCTAAAGCGCCCGTATTAACGGGCCGCTCTGTGCAGGTTTAACTGCTTGCTTTGCTCTTTGGTGAGCACCACCACCTGAGTACCGCTTAGCTGGTCTTGCAGTGCCAGCCCTTTACCCCAACGCAACCACAACCACAGGTTACCCAACCCAAGCAGTGCAGTAACGGCGCGCAACGCTGCCTGCTTAAGGCTTATTGCGCTGCCGTCTTGCTGCACCAGTAACATGCGCCAGGCGCGCATGCCCAATGTTTGGCCGCCTTTATACCAAAAGTACAAATAAAACCAAAAAAAGCAGCCTACCGAATACAGCTGAAACCAGATTTTATGCTGGGTAGTAAAGTCGGCATAGTCGGTGTAACCCGCCAGCGAAATCAGCCCTACTTGGTTTAGCAGCGCCACTGCCGCCATGGCGATGCCCATCGCCAGCATCCACAGCGCAGCTAAAATCAACCAGTCATACAACAACGCCGCTAAACGGCGCAGTAACCCGGCACGGGGTGCATCAGCAAACATAGTGTTATCCGAAGTAAAAAAACGGCGCAAGTGTAGCATGCAGCAAGGCTTTTTCGAAGCTGTTGATATTTTGTGCAACTAACGGCGAATGACAGAAATTCGCTTGCGCAACGCTAATCGCATCGTATAATGCAGGCGTTTACCTCAAAATATCCCTCAGTGCCTGGGTGGCGAAATCGGTAGACGCAGCGGATTCAAAATCCGCCGGGGGAAACTCCGTGTCGGTTCGAGTCCGACCCTAGGCACCACTGCTTACACTCTCATCATTGTTAGTCTGTTATCCCGTGACTACGTTTAATCTGCTTAATCATCGCTTGTGCCAGTGGTGTGTTGGCGTGCTGTTTTGACGTAATCAGCATTAGCGGAATTTGGTACGAATATTTTGCCGGTAAAATGGCTTTAAACAGGCCTTTATCCACCCAGTAATTGGCGTAATGCTCTGGCAGATAGCCAATAAACTTACCGGTTAAAATCAGGTGGGCTATACCTTCATCGTGATAAGCAATGGCACTGTTGGGGTAATGCAAACCATCGTTACGCCGTTCTTTATCGCGCAGATAGTTACTGGTAATCACCTCGGCGCGGCTGAGTAACCGGCTGATATCCTGCTCAGTGCAGGCAAACAGCGGATGGCCGGCGGCGCAGTACAAGTAATTGGTTTCATAGTGCAGCGGCGTGTAATCCAGGCCGCGGATATGATGGCGGCTCACGCCAATGCCCAGTAAAGAGCGGCCATTAGCGACGGCGGTTTCCACTTCACGCGCTTCACAGACGTATAAATCAAACTGAATGTTATCGCTTTTGTCTTTTAACGCGGCAATGGCCTGCGCCACTTTGCAATGTGGATCGCTAACCAGGGTGTCGATAATAGCAATACTGACCCGGCCTGACAGCTGCTGTTTAGAGCCGGCAATGGTATTGGCAAAGGCTTCACATTGCTGCAGCAGTTCTAACGAGGCCTGATAGGTAACGCGGCCAGGCTCGGTGAGTTCAAAGCCGCTGCGGCCCCGCTTACACAGCTTTACGCCCAAGCGGATTTCTAAATCAGATAAATGCGCACTAATCGTAGAGCGGCCAATATTCAGTCGCGACTCAGCCGCCGACAAGCCGCCACACTCGACAATAGTGACAAACACTCTGAGTAACCTAAGATCAACATCCTGCACTTGCATACTGGCAGCTCTATTAGTTCGATATAGCCGGAATAAGTTACGATTATTATGTATTTATAAAACTACCTGTGCAAGCTAGCATGGCTCTAATCAAGATCCGCAGAATTTAGGAGCACAAGATGACGTTTCGCTACGGTTTAGACCGGATGGATTTAGATATCGTTAACGGTATCGCGGATGGCAGCATTAAAGCGCAGCTTTGCGCAGAAGCCATTGCCCGAATTAATCAAAGCCGCAACAACGTTGAGGTGATGGCCGCATCGGACAAAGCCATTTACGGTATTAACACCGGCTTTGGCCCGCTATGCGATACGCAAATCTCGCCGGCGGAAACTGCCCTTTTACAAAAGAATCTGCTGATCACTCATGCCGTGGGCGTGGGCGAGCCTATTGCCAAAGCCATTTCAAAACTGATGCTGATCACCAAGGTGCATGCGCTAAGTCAGGGCTATTCGGGTGTGCGCTTAGAAGTGGTTGAGCGCATGCTAAAGTTTCTTGAGCTCGACTTAATTCCGGTGGTGCCAGAGCAGGGCTCAGTAGGTGCATCAGGCGATTTAGCGCCGCTGTCACACCTGTTTTTACCGCTGATTGGTGAAGGCGAGTTCTGGCACGGCCATGGTGCTATCAGTGCCGCTGAAGCCTTAGCGCAACATGGCCTTGCACCGCTGGAACTGCAGGCCAAAGAAGGCTTAGGGCTAATTAACGGTACCCAGTTTATCCTGTCGCATGCCATCACGGCGCTGACCAAGATGCGCTACCTGCTCGATTTAGCCGATGTGGCCGGTGCCATGAGCATTGAAGGTATGCAGGGCAGTGGCTCGCCGTTTCGCGCCGAGCTGCATCAAATACGCGCTTTCGCCGGTAACATTGAAGTGGCAGCACGTATGCGTCGCCTGTTTAAAGACTCAGAAAATATGGCTTCGCATACCGGCTGTGCCCGGGTGCAGGACCCTTACTCATTGCGCTGTATTCCGCAGGTACATGGTGCCTCGCGTAATGCTTATAACCATTTAAAAGAGCTGGCCGAGATTGAAATGAACTCGGTCACCGATAACCCTATCGTGATAAGCAGCGAAGAAGCCATTTCCGGCGGTGGCTTCCACGGCCAGCCGCTGGCGATGGTACTGGATTACGCCTCTATTGCCGCGGCGGAGCTGGGCAATATTTCCGATCGTCGCTGTTACCTGCTGCTGGAAGGCTTGCATGGTTTACCGCGTTTGCTAACCAAAGCCGGTGGTTTAAATTCCGGCATGATGATCCCGCAATATGTTACTGCGGCGCTGGTGACCGAAAATAAATCGCTGTGCTTCCCGCCTTCAGCAGATAGTGTACCGACGTCTATGGGGCAGGAAGATCACGTGTCGATGGGCAGTATCTCTGGCCGCCAGCTGAACCAAATTTTGGGCAACCTGGAGAAAATCCTCGCGATAGAGCTGATGTACGCGGCGCAGGCCATCGAGTTTCGCCGGCCACATAAATGCTCAGATATCATTGAGCAAAACTTTGCGCTTATTCGCAGCAAAGTGGCCAAGCTGGAAGAAGACCGTCTGTTAAAGCCGGATATCGACGCCATGATCGAACTGGTGAAAAGCCAAGCTTTTACCGTTAACTTTGCATTGAATTAAGAGGATACGGATGATGACTTTTCAGGAGCAGATTAAACAGGGTATCCCGGCCGAGTTACCACCCGCCAAGCCGTATCCGGCGGATGCTAACCGTGCACCTAAGCGCAAAGACATTCTGACCAAAGCGGAAAAACAACTGGCGGTGCGTAATGCGCTGCGTTACTTCCCAAAGGCGTGGCACAGTGAGCTGGCGACGGAATTTGCTAAAGAGCTAAATGATTATGGCCGTATTTATATGTACCGCTTTAAGCCGGACTACGAGCTAAAAGCGCGGCCAATTACTGATTATCCGGCCCAATGCCAGCAAGCTGCGGCAATTATGCTGATGATCGATAACAACCTGGACCCAGCGGTTGCTCAGCACCCGGAAGAGCTGATTACCTATGGCGGTAATGGTGCCGTGTTCCAAAACTGGGCGCAGTACCGGTTAACCATGCAGTACTTAAGCGAGATGGAAAGCGATCAGACATTACACATGTACTCGGGCCACCCGATGGGCTTGTTCCCGTCGTCGGAAGACGCACCGCGGGTTATTGTCACCAACGGTATGATGATCCCGAACTACTCCAAGCCGGATGACTGGGAGCGCTATAATGCGTTGGGCGTAACCCAATATGGCCAGATGACGGCGGGCTCTTATATGTACATAGGCCCGCAGGGCATAGTGCATGGTACTACCATCACGGTGATGAACGCCTTTCGCAAAGTGCTGAAAAAAGGCGAAAGCAGCAAAGGGAAAATCTTCCTAACCGCTGGTTTAGGCGGTATGAGCGGCGCTCAGCCCAAAGCCGGTAACATCGCCGGTTGTATTACAGTCTGTGCCGAAGTGAACCCCAAAGCTGCGACTAAACGCCATCAGCAGGGCTGGGTTGACGAGCTAATCGATAAAATGGACGCGCTGATCGCCCGGGTAAAACAGGCGCAGGCCAATGAAGAAGTGGTGTCAATTGCCTACATTGGTAACGTGGTGGACGTGTGGGAAAGCTTTTATCAGAGCGATATTTTCGTGCACTTAGGCTCAGATCAAACCTCACTGCATAACCCCTGGTCGGGCGGTTACTACCCGGTTGGTATCAGTTATGACGAAGCCAACCGCTTGATCCGGGAACAGCCAGAGCTGTTTAAAGCCAAAGTGCAGGCGACATTAAAACGTCATGCTGACGCGGTAAATAAGCACACCGCAAAGGGCACTTACTTTTTTGACTACGGTAATGCGTTTTTACTCGAAGCCTCACGCGCCGGTGGCGATGTGATGGCCCAAAACGGTATCGATTTTAAATATCCCTCTTATGTGCAGGACATTCTCGGCCCAATGTGTTTTGACTACGGCTTTGGCCCGTTCCGTTGGGTCTGCACCTCTGGTAAGCCAGAAGATCTGGATAAAACCGATGCGATAGCCGCCCAGGTGCTGCAGCACCTTATGGCAGAGGCACCTGAAGAAATTCAGCAGCAAATGCAGGATAACATCACCTGGATTAAAGACGCCAAGCAGAATAAGTTGGTGGTGGGCTCGCAAGCGCGGATTTTATATGCTGATGCGCAAGGAAGGATGGAAATCGCCACCGCCTTTAATGCTGCCATTGCCCGTGGTGAGATTGGCCCTGTGGTATTGGGGCGCGATCATCACGATGTCAGCGGCACTGACTCGCCGTTTCGTGAAACCTCGAACATTTACGATGGCAGCCGTTTTACCGCCGATATGGCCATTCATAATGTAATAGGTGACAGCTTCCGCGGTGCCACCTGGGTGTCTATCCATAACGGCGGTGGTGTAGGCTGGGGCGAAGTGATTAACGGTGGCTTTGGTATGCTGCTTGATGGCAGTGCGGAGGCGGATCGCCGGTTAAAATCGATGCTGCTGTTTGATGTTAACAATGGCATAGCACGGCGCAGCTGGGCCCGTAATGCCGAAGCTGACTTTGCCATCAAACGCGAAATGGCCAGAACACCAAAGTTAAAAGTTACCCTGGCCAATCGGGTAGATGACGATATCCTGGATAATCTGGCGTTCTGATACCCTCTGTTAATAATTCAAAGCCCCGTAGGAATTGCCGTCGGGGCTTTTTTATTGCATCTAAAACACCTTGCGATACAAGTGGCTAGTGCCAAACTGTTACAGCTTTACGGCAGTCTGGCCTCCATACACTAAACTGATTGAAATTTAATCAGGACGATTAGCCATGAAACGCCGTGACTTTCTTACCCACACTTCATTACTGCTAGGTAGCAGTTTGCTGCCGGTCTCCAGCCTGCTGCAAGCCAGCACAACAATACCTGCGCTTAACACTGCCGATTGGAAAGGCCTAAGGCAACAGTTTGCTTTAACACCGAAATACATTCACCTGGCTACCTTTTTACTGGCATCACACCCCAAGCCGGTGGCTGACGCAATAGAGCGTCACCGGAAGGCTTTTGACGAAAACCCGGCTGATTACTGGCATGAACATTTTATGACCATTGATCATGAAATCGCCGCCGCGGCGGCAGAGTATATGGGCGGTGAGGCCTGGCAGATTGCGCTTACTAACAGCACCACGATGGGGCTGGCGATGGTGTACAGTGGATTAAAATTGCGCCCGGGCGATGAAATACTGCAAACGGTGCATGATCATTATTCTACCGATTTATCATTACAGCTAAGGGCTGACAGAACGGGTGCTACAGTACGTCAGGTGGCGCTATACGATGATCCGGCGCTGGTGTCTGTTGATGAGGTGCTAAGCAAACTTAAAGCAGCAATTAAGCCTGCTACTAGAGTTGTGGCGGTAACCTGGGTGCATTCCTGTAACGGCGTTAAGCTGCCAATCCGCGCTATGGCGCAGCTGTTGGTAGAGCAAAATAAACAGCGTGATGAAGCCGATCAGATAATTTTCTGTGTCGATGGCGTGCATGGCTTTGGTATTGAAAACGTTGATGTATCAACACTCGGTTGTGATTTCTTTATCGCCGGTACGCATAAATGGATTTTCGGCCCGCGTGGTACCGGTGTGATCTGGGGTAGCAAGCGGGGTTGGGATAGCTGCCATGCCGTCATTCCAAGCTTTAGCCGCTCATACGATGTTTGGCTGGGCGGCAGTACTCAGGATCAAGTGCCATTGGGCGAGCATATGACGCCGGGCGGCTTTCACTCCTTTGAACACCGCTGGGCACTGCCTGAAGCTTTTAAGTTGCATTTACAGTTGGGCAAAGCAGAAGTGCAGGCGCGTATTCATCAGCTTAATAGTCAAACCAAGGCCGGTTTGGCGCAAATGAAAAATGTTAAGTTACATACGCCGATGTCGGCTGAGCTATCATCCGGGATGGTGTGTTTCGACTATAAGCAAATGGCACCGGAGGAAGTGGTTAAAGCCATGCATAGCAAAGGCATTATTATCAGCAGTACTCCCTATCGCACATCTTATGCCCGCTTTGCGCCCAGTTTGATCAATAATGAGCAGGAGATTGACCGCTCGCTGGCAGCCTTGGCGTCGGTATAAGCAGCATTACTCGACATAAAACTCTTTACCGAGCGCCACTTTTTCTGTGGCGCTTTTTGTTGCGCAGCGGGTATACAGCTGTTCCAGGATCTGTATATCGGCCATATTTTGCCGTCTCAGTGCTATTGCCTGTTCGACCAGCGGTAATAAGTTTGGCGCGGGCTCTTCACCTTTTAACTGAAACAGCACAGTCGCCGCAGCGGTGCTGCCTGAGTCGTTCATGGCATTAAGTACGCTTTCACTGACATCACCGCATACCGTGCGTGGTACCGGCCAGGGGCTCTCAATAATATCTGCCTCCAGTTCATCAGCGCTAAAAGTTTTACACAGTGCCGCAACCTCATGGCTAATTTGCTGCTCGGTTTTGCCTTGCTGCCAACCCTGATAGGCCAGGGCAATCAGCTTAGCCCCTGCACTGTCCTGTAAGCGGCCGAGGCGCTCTATGGTCGTATTCAGTGGATGGCCCAGCTGTAACCAGATCTGGCTGCCATGCACCGCACTGGGCACCTCAATACTGCATTGATCAAATTTTGCCAATATCGTTAACGGGTAGCACAGCAAGGGCAGTAAATAGAGGTTGCGCAGAGCAAAGCGGGGCATAGTTATCATCCTTGTTCAAGATTAACGTGCTTCAGTGTTAGCGATAAGGTGTAAATTGGCAAGATGTATTGTTAATTTTTTGTTTCGTTAAGATCCAGTTGCCAGTGCAAACGCCACTTTACTCAATATATGTTTTATATATAATTCGTATATTTTGAGCATCAAAGGAAATCTCCGTGGGTATTGTGAAAATTGCAGATGAGCTGCATGAAGAAATTCGTAAAGCCAGTAGTGCTATGTCGCGTTCAATTAACGCCCAAGCCGAATTCTGGCTAAAAATGGGTATGCTGGCCGAGCTGTACCCAACACATCATTATCAGCAGTTGGTGCAGATGCTGCTGCAGCAAGCCGACGTGAAGCTGGCCGGAGGCAGCGATGAGCGGCGTTCAGCTTAAAACTGCTGAAGAGCTGGCGCTGCAGCGCGAGGCCGGCCGTTTATTGGCGCAGGTGTTTGCTATGCTGGACGATAAAATAGTGGCCGGTATTTCAACCTTGCAGATTAACGATCTGGCCGAGCGTTATATTTTTGATGAATTGCAGGCGCGGCCAGCCAGTAAAGGCCAGTATGGTTTTGCCTATGTGCTGAATACCTCGGTCAACGATGTGGTGTGCCATGGCATACCCTCTGCTACGCAGCTGCTAAAACACGGCGATATTGTTAATGTCGATATCACATTGGAAAAACACGGTTTTATTGCCGACTCCAGCAAAATGTATGGCATAGGCGAGCTCAGCTTTGCCGCGCAGCAGTTAGTGGATGATTGCTACCAGGCGTTATGGTTGGGCATTAACGCCGTGAACCCCGGCGCCCGCCTGGGCGATATCGGTTTTGCTATCGAGCAGTTTGCCCGCAGTAAGGGCTACAGCGTGGTACGTGAATACTGTGGCCACGGCATAGGGCGCGAAATGCACGAAGCACCACAAGTGCTGCATTATGGTGCCGCCGGTACTGGCATGCTACTTAAGCCCGGCATGGTGTTTACCATAGAGCTTATGCTGAACCAGGGCAGCGCTAAAGTGAAAACCAAAAAAGATGGCTGGACTGTGGTAACCCGCGATAAAAAGTTGTCGGCACAGTGGGAACATACAGTGGCGGTAACCGAAACCGGCGTCGAGGTGCTGACGCTGCGGCCGGAAGAGCAAGCAATACTGATGCGCTGACAGCGCCAATAACACTGCGAACGTTGCTTGATTATCTATCAATAGTTACTGGAAAGAACGCTAATATCACGTTTAGGCGGGTTGCCAAACATGCGAGCATATTCACGACTGAATTGTGATGGGCTTTCGTAACCGACCTGGTATGCAGTACTGGCAGCGTCCTGACGCTCAGTGATCATAATTTTGCGTGCCTCAAGCAGCCTAAAACGCTTTTGGTACTGCAAAGGCGTCATGGCCGTCACTGATTTGAAGTGAGTATAAAATGAGGAAATACTCATCCCTACTTGAGCGGCAAGTTCTTCAATATTAATTCTATTTTTGAAGTCTGTTTTAAGAATTTTTAGCGCCGCTGAAATACGTTGCATATTGCTGCCAATGTGAGTTATTGCCGTAATTTGCGCTCCGTACTCACCGTTAATTAGCCGGTAATAGATCTCACGTTTGATGATAGGGGCCAAAACGCTGATGTCCCGTTGTGTCTCTAACAAGCGGACGAGTCTGAGCACGCTATCTGCAAGCAAGTCATCGACGCGACCAATAAAAATACCGGCATAACTCGATTTAGCAGCGTCTTTGGCGCAATTGACCTGTATGGCTAACTCCGTTAATTCAGATATATCGAGTTCAAGCTGCAAGCATAAGTACGGCTTTTCCTCTGTGGCATCAAAAATCTGTCCTACTACCGGCAAATCTACAGATGCAACTAAGTACTCAGACGGCTGATACTGAAAAATTTCATTTTCCAGTAAAACCCGCTTTTTGCCCTGTACGATAATACACAAAGATGGGCAATAAACGCTGGGTAAGTTGTCATTAATAGTATTGAATTTTATGCAATTTAGGCCGGCGATAGCAGTAGGATGAACACCATTTCCTGCGGTGAATTTATCAATTAATTCAGCAATTTCATTGCATTGGCTATCTTTCAATTTCTGGTAACCCCGACAATCTACTGAAGCTAATTATAAGCCTGGTTATATTGCCACTCTAGCATATTGTAGAAATAGGCAATTTTCTTGTAGCTCTCTGCATCCAAAGTACATGGTTAAATCCTTAACATTCAGATTGTCGATTGGACAAATCCTGAAATGAGGACGACAACATGCAGAACGTGCAAAACAAAGTGGTACTGATCACAGGAGCTAGCAGTGGCATTGGCGAAGCAACAGCACGACTTTTAGCAAAGCATGGCGCTAAGGTGATGCTGGGTGCCCGAAGAACAGAGCGTCTAGTATCCATAGTGCAGGATATCAAATGGGCAGGTGGGCAAGCGGCTTACCAAAAGTTAGATGTTGTCGATGCCGACCAGGTTCAGGCCTTTGTACACTTTGCCCAAGATACTTTTGGCCAGGTTGACGTGTTATTCAATAATGCCGGCATCATGCCTTTATCACCGATGAATGCGCTAAAAACGGATGAATGGAATCGCATTATTGACATCAACATCAAAGGCGTACTGAACGGCATAGGCGCAGTGCTACCCATTATGGAGCAACAAGGGCGGGGGCAGATAATCAATACTGCATCGACCGGTGCTTATGCTGTCGGCCCCTCTTGTGGGGTGTATTGTGCTAGTAAATACGCAGTATGGGCGATTAGTGAAGGCTTACGTCAGGAATCTAACCGAATTCGTGTTACTGTGCTGTCTCCGGGGGTAACCACTACCGAGCTCGGACATGATATTACCGATAACGCAGCGGCAGAACTTGTTGGCCAGCTTCGTACGATGTCATTGAACGCAGAGTCGGTTGCAAACGCTGTGTTATACGCAATTTCACAACCTGACGATGTGGAAACAAGCGAAATTGTAATTCGGTCGGTTTCAAGTGTTGGCCACGCATTCTAGCCAACATGCACGGCTAAGCGCCAGAAGAGAGTATTTAATGTAAATGCGCTCTGCGCTGTTCTGGCGCTTGATGTGTAATTGATTTTGGCGACTTTATCGTCAGCGGACGTTAGATCAACGTCCGCTTTTACCGGAAAATACCAGGCAGGCTGTCACGCTGAGTACTTATTTATCAAGCCAGTTGGTTAAGACCAAAAACGCTGCATTTCCTCTGGAGCATACTCATGCTAGCCTTTAATACATCCAATATCAGCGGTGTAAGTTGTTATGCGTATCATTGTGTTACTACCAATTTTACTGACCAGCCTGACGTTATGCGCCCATTCATTGCCCGAGCAACCGGTACTTAGCCTTAACCCTGCAATGCAGCAAGTGGTAGACAGTAACGCCAAACTGGACGTGCTGGCCGAGGGCTTTAGCTGGTCTGAAGGGCCCATTGCTGAGCCGGACAGCGGCGATATTTTGTTTTCCGATGTGCCGGAGAATACAGTTTATCGCTGGAATGAAGCGCAGGGGTTAACCGTCTATCTGCAGCCGTCTGGTTATACCGGCCTTTATCCGCAAAATAACCGCGGGCAGGGCGCTAATGGGCTGATTTTTAATAATAACAACCAGTTGGTGTTGGCGCAGCACGGTGACCGCCGGCTGGCATTGTTAGCCGGTGTCAAAGATGGCGTGCCGCAGTATCAAACCTTAGTTACTGCCTTTAATGGCAAATTGCTTAATAGCCCGAACGATCTGGTGCAGCATAGCAGCGGCGCTTATTATTTTACCGATCCGCCTTATGGCCTCGCCGGCGGCGACAGCTCGGCTGAAAAGCAGCTTAGCGTAAATGGTGTGTACCGGCTGGCGGCGGATGGCAGTGTTAGTTTATTGGTGGATAACCTTACCCGGCCCAACGGTCTGGCGTTTTCGCCGGATGAAAAATGGCTGTATGTGGCAAATTCCGATAAAAACGCCGCTAAGTGGTGGCGCTATGCAGTAAAAGCCGATGGCAGTTTGGGTCAGCCGGAGCTGTTGTTTGATGCCACCGCACAGGCGCAGCAGCAAAACGGTTTACCGGATGGTTTAAAAGTGCTGCCATCCGGCATCATTTTAGCTACCGGCCCCGGTGGCGTCTGGGTGCTATCGCCAGAAGGCGAACATCTGGGCACTATCCAAACGGGTGTATCGGCTGCCAATGTGGCGCTAAGCAGTGATAACCGCTGGCTATATATAACAGCGACCAATTATTTGCTGCGTATAGCGCTGCAGCCTTAACCGGGCTATTCCCAGCGGGCATCATCTTCGCTGATATTAAAGGCGATTCGCTCGCCTTTAACCGTAAGCTGCAGCACCTGTTTAGGTGAGCCGTCAGCATTGAGCTCTACCAGGCCAATACCGGCCTGGTTTAACAAGCGCTCGCCGGCTTTAGCGTTATCCGGCTTGTGTGGCACAATTTTCATGCTGCGGCGCTTGGTAAACCAGTTCAGCGGCGAGCGTGGCGAGTATAGCCAGCGGTTGAGCCGGTCTAACACATCAAGCAATTTAGCTGGAAACTGGTTTTTTAAGCCGCTGCTGGTAATTTGCCAGATATCGGGCCCGCCTTGCTGGCCGCGTAAATTGACTTCATAAACAAAGGAGTAATGCACGTCACCGGATAAAATAACAAAGTGCTTCGGCGTTTTCGGGTGGCGAAACAGGTTCATCAGCGCATAGGCCGTGCCGCGGTGCGCCATCCAGTTTTCTGCATCCACCAGCAGCGGCCGGCCAATAAAGCTAAAAAACTTCTGAATACCTTCAATCAGCTTAACGCCAAACACCGGTGCCGGCGCCACCAGCACCACGGCATCATGGCCGATAAGATCTTGCTGTAGTTCGGTAATGGCCTCCCAGTCCAGCAGGCCTGAAGGCTTGCCAATATCGACCTCTGAGCGCCAGCGCCGGGTACGGGTGTCCAGTACCAGCAGTGCTGGCGCGGTGGGCCACTGATAATGCCATTGATTAAAGCGCAGCAGCTCGGTAATCAGCTGCTGATGTTTTTCGCTGCCACTGTCGGCAAAGGCGCATTCTACTTGCTTTAGTAGCTCCGGCGTAAAGCGCTCTGGCGTATTGCCCCAGCCCTGACACAGTAAATAGCCAATTAATGCATTACCGATAATACGGCGGGAAAAATCATGGTTATAGGCGGTTTGCTCCCACTCTGCGGTGAGGTTCCAATCATCGCTGACATCATGATCATCAAAAATCATCGCACTGGGCAGGTGCGCCAGCAGCCGTTGCACTTTAGCTAAACCGGCAGCAAACTGTTTAATGATCTGCTGCTGTGTATTGTAGGTTTGGCGCTGCTCTGGGGTTAACTCGGCAGCCTGTTGCTGCGTTAACTCGGTGGCGTCGGGCAACCAGGCGGCGGGTGACCACACCAGCAAATACATACCCAGCATTTCAGCCAGGCTGATTAAATGGTTACGGGCATTGTCTGAGGTAAATACCGGCTTTTTTACGCCTTTAAATACCTGTGACAGCACCGCCTGGCTGCCTTCGGTTTTTGGCAGTAAGGTATGGCGCTTAAAGTAATACGGCTGACTACTGTGTAGCTCCGTTGAGCTTGTCACTGCAGAGCAGGGCAGCGTTTCGTCATTAAATCCCAGCTGACTGATAAGCTGATGAATGGCTTTGAGCATAGGCGCCGCCACATCGTCGGCATAAATCTGGTCGCCGCTCATCAGCAGCAAAGCCGGCCATTGCTCAGGCGCGTGCTGCTCGAGGTAGCTATCGGCGGCTAACAGGCCATCATCAGCATTAAAGTGCGGTTTACGGCAGGAGCCGTGCAGTAATTTTTGTAAGCGGGGTTGTAACACAAAGCCAGGACTGTCGCGGCCTGGGTAGACCAGATCGGGTGCCCATTGTTGCCAGCCCTGCCAGTCAGCACTGTTTTCAGCACCAGCAGTGCTATCCGGTGCCAGTTGCAAATCGTAGCCAATCCAGCACCCTTGCGGCAACGCACTATCAAGGGGAAGGTGGATCAGCTGCAAATAGAGTTTATCGGCGCAGCGCAGGCTTTGCGTATGCTGCGCAAGCACTGCGGCATCAAGTTCAACTGTTTCTGCGCCCTCTGCCATCAGCTTTAGCTTGATATTTACCGACTCAGAGGTGGCCAACCAAAACGTCAGGCTGCGCGGCGTGATGGCGCGCAGCATGGGCCCTGCCAGCACTAACGGCAAGGGCTGCATCGGCTGCTCTAGCGGCTCAGTCATTAGCGTAGCGTGACAAATTCTTCTGCGCTCGTGGGGTGCAGCGCAACGGTGGCGTCAAAATCTGCTTTGGTCGCGCCCATTTTTATCGCCACGGCAAAACCCTGCAGCACTTCGTCCATACCTTCGCCAATACCGTGCAGGCCGACCACTTTTTCGTCGTCGCCTGCACACACCAGCTTAAAGCGGCTTAGCGCCCGATGCGGTGTAATGGCGTTGTACATAGCTGCAAAGTTGCTGCGGTACACCTTAACGTTATCAGCACCATATGCTGCCACGGCTTCGTCTTCAGTCAGCCCGATAGTGCCAATAGGCGGGTGGCTAAATACCACAGTTGGAATTAGCGCGTAATTCATATGCGCATCAGGCAGGCTTGGGTTAAATAGCCGTTCTGCCAGCATGCGGCCGGCTTTAATCGCTACCGGTGTTAGCTGGGCTTCACCGGTGATATCACCCACGGCGTAAATGCCCTTTACATTGGTATTTTGGTACTTATCAGTGCGGATAAAACCTTGCTTGTCGGTCTGCACCCCGGTTGCGGCCAGGTTAATGGCATCGGTGGCTGGTTCGCGGCCAATGGCCCAAATCAGGCAGTCAACATGGCTAAATACGCTGCCGTTGCTGCAGTACACCGTGAGAGTCTCGTCGGCGTTTTTTTCTACCCGGCTTACTTCAGTGTGGGTGTGTAATTGCAGTTTATCCTGCGCCATGCGCTCGAGCAGCATATCGGTAATGTCGCTGTCGAAATTGCGCAGCGGCCGGTCTTTGCGCACCAGCAAATGCGTATCTGTGCCCAGCGCATGCAATACGCCGGCAATTTCTACGGCGATATAGCCGGCGCCAACCACTAAGGCTTTTTTCGGTTGCTGGTTCAGGGCAAAAAAGCCATCTGAGTCGATGCCGTATTCGCTACCGGGGATGTCTGGCCGGCTCGGGCGACCGCCTACGGCGACAGTGATGTGATCTGCTGTAATGTGCTCGCCATTTACCTCTACTGTATTGGCGTCTACAAAGCGGGCAAAACCTTCGATTAAGGTTACGCCATTGGCGGCAAAACCGCGTTGGTAACTGCCGTGAATTCGCTCAATGTAGGCTTCTCGGTTTTTTACCAGCGTGGCCCAGTTAAACCCATTTTGCGTGACGTCGAAGCCATAAGCCGGGCTGTATTTTAATGCCTCAGCAATATGGGCGCCGTACCACATGACCTTTTTCGGCACGCAGCCGACGTTAACACAGGTACCGCCAACGGCTTTGGCTTCAATCACGGCGGCTTTGGCACCACGCTGGGCGGCACGGTTAGCACTGGCAATACCGCCGCTACCGGCGCCGATGGCAAGATAATTAAAATGACGAGACATAAACCCTTCCATAACAACAGCCAAACTGCTTGGCCAGAATTAGCCTTAGGCTGGTTATAAGGGGTGACTGCGGCTTTTACAAGCCCGATGCGCCACAAGGCAGCAAAAGCTGCTGTAGCGTCGGGCTGACAGGGTTACAGCTTTTTCAAATCAATCGCATTTGCCAGCGCCAGCATAGTGCTTTGTGCGGCGTTATCGCCTGATACCGTTACCATAGCGCCGGCCGGGGTAACAAATTGCAGTTCTAAGCGGTCGCCTTCCAGCTTTTGCACCGCCTGTAAGCCCTGAATTTTAACCAGCTTACCGCCAGACATGGCAATCATCGACGGGTTGCTCAGCATCATGGAAAATGCCTGTAGCATGGGTGAGTCCATCATCAGCTGCATTTCAATATTAAGGTTATCGTTGTAGTAGTTGCGGCTGGCGGTAATGCCGCCGCCAAACATGGCAGCAGCGGCCACTTCACTTTGTGCTTCTTCCGCTTGCCAGCCTGCCGGGGCGGGCGGGAATGCCTGCTTTACCAGTTCACCTTTTTCCTGCCGGATCAGGGTGCTGGCATAATCCAGCTGGGCAATGGCTTGCGACAACTCGCCGGCTTTATAGTGTTTACTGGCGGCGCTGATGGCTTCATTGATTTCAGCTTCGGTGGCGCAAAGTGGCAGGCTGCTGATAATGCAGCCGGTAAGCAGGTATTTTGCTAACATTTTCATTTCGAGTCATTCCTTTGATTAACAAGTTGTCAGCAGTATAGCCAAGGCTGAGTAGGCTGCCAATAGCGCAGAGCAGCGGTTGACAAAAACCGGCGTAGCCCCAACATTAGCCAGTATTAGGTTGTTAACCCTTAAGGTGTGTTATGTCTGCTACAGAAAATGTCCTGTTGTCTTTTACCGGCTTACCGCCATTCTCGCAAATTACGCCACAGCAGGTAAAACCTGCAGTAGAGCAGGCTATTGCCAAGGCCAGAGCGGCCGTAGAGCGGGTGGTGGCCAGCCCTGATGTCAGTTGGCACAGTCTGGTGGAGCAGCTGGAGCAGGACGGCGAACGCTTAAGTAAGCTATGGTCTCCGGTGTCGCATATGAACTCGGTAGTGAACTCGCCAGAGCTGCGCGAAGCGTACGAAAGCTGCCTGCCGTTATTGTCGGAATACAGCACCTGGCTGGGGCAGCACGAAGGCTTACATCAGAAGTACCAGCAACTGGCGCAAAGTGCAGAATACGCCAAGTTAACCGCAGCGCAGCAAAAGGTGGTGCAAAATGCGCTGCGTGATTTTAAATTGTCGGGTATTGGTTTATCTGCCGAGAAAAAACAGCGCTATGGCGACATTCAAAGCCGGTTGTCTGATTTAAGCTCTCAGTTTGCTAACAATACCTTAGATGCAACGCAAGCCTGGTTTAAACACATCACCAATGAAGCAGACTTAGCGGGCTTGCCACAAGATGCCAAACTGGCCGCTGCTGAAGAGGCAAAAAGCCGCGAGCTTGAAGGTTGGGTGTTTACACTGGAATTCCCCAGCTACATCGCCGTAATGACTTATGCCGATAAGCGTGAATTGCGCGAGGAGCTTTACAGCGCTTACTGTACCCGGGCCTCAGATCAGGGCCCGACTGCCGGACAGTTTGACAACAGCGCCATTATTGAAGAAACCCTGGCGCTTAAGCACGAGCTGGCGCAGCTGCTGGATTTTAACAATGCCGCTGAAGAGTCACTGGCAACAAAAATGGCGGAGTCACCGGCGCAAGTGCTCGACTTTTTGCATGACTTAGCCAAGCGCGCTAAGCCTCAGGCACAGCAGGATTTAGCGGAGCTCTCAGCCTTTGCTAAAAACGAGTATGGTGCGGCAGAGCTCACCGCCTGGGATGTCACTTATTACGCCGAAAAATTAAAACAGGCCAAATATTCGATCTCTGACGAGCAGCTGCGGCCCTATTTCCCTGAGCATAAAGTGGTCGCGGGCCTGTTTACTGTGCTGAACAAACTGTTTGGCGTAACGGTAAAACTGCGTGACGGTGTAGATGTGTGGCACCAAGACGTAAAGTTCTACGATATTTTTGCCGCTGACGGCACATTGCGCGGCAGTTTTTACCTGGATTTATACGCCCGGGCGAAAAAACGTGGTGGCGCCTGGATGGACGATTGTCAGGGCCGGCGCATACTGCCTGATGGCAGCGTGCAAACGCCGGTCGCTTATTTGACCTGTAATTTTAATAAGCCGATAGGTGGCAAGCCTGCGCTGTTTACCCATGATGAAGTGGTCACCTTATTCCACGAATTTGGCCATGGTATTCACCATATGCTGACGCAGGTTGATGCGGCGGCGGTAGCGGGTATTAACGGTGTGCCCTGGGATGCTGTTGAGCTGCCCAGCCAGTTTTTAGAAAACTGGTGCTGGCAGAGCGAGGCGCTGGCCATTATCTCCGGCCACTATGAAACGGGCGAGCCACTGCCGCAAGATTTACTGGACAAAATGCTGGCGGCGAAAAACTTCCAATCGGCGATGTTTTTAGTGCGTCAGCTTGAATTTGCGCTGTTTGATTTTCGTCTGCACGCCGAATATGACCCGGCACAGGGCGGCCGCGTACAGCAAATGTTGGATGAAGTGCGCAATGAAGTGTCGGTCATTATTCCACCGCGCTTTAACCGTTTTCAACACGGCTTTAGCCATATTTTTGCCGGTGGTTATGCGGCAGGTTATTACAGCTACCTGTGGGCAGAAGTATTGTCTGCTGATGCCTTTGGCCGCTTTGAAGAAGAAGGCATTTTTAACACCGACACCGGACGAGATTTTCTGCGCTGTATTTTAGAGCGCGGCGGCAGTGCCGAGCCGATGGAGTTGTTTAAAGCCTTCCGAGGCCGTGAGCCGAGTAACGAAGCGTTATTGCGCCATATGGGCATTGCGGGTTAACAATTCATTGCCAATTCAGCCAGGCTCTGCCAAGCTGACACTGAATGACAGGAGGTGTTATGCACGGTAAGACAGTGTTAGTGTTAGCCGCCAGTTTGCTGCTGGCAGCTTGCCAGCAAGGCCAGGCCAATTCTGGGGAAACCACACAGCGGGTGGCGCCAGAGCCCGTGGTAGAGCCGATTGACCCGGTTAAGGATCCGGTGGCGGCAGTTAAAGCGAGGAAACAACTGATGGCCGGTGAAGACAATATCAATGCGATGCGTGCTGAGATTATGGCGCTGGTGGGCGAAGCCAAAGCCGATAACGTCGCGCAGTGTCGGGTAGTGGGCTTTGGCAGCAAGCCGTGTGGCGGGCCGTCCAGCTACATTGCCGTGTCGGTAAAAGATCTGGATGAACAACATATCATGGCACTGATAGGCAAATACAATGCTGCGGTAAAAGCTGAAAACGAGCGGCTGGGGCTGATGTCTAACTGTGCGGTGGTGCCCAAACCGGCAGTGGTGTTAAAAGACGGTGTCTGCACTTTGCAGACCGGCGGTGAAAGCGCCGAGTATTAATTAACAGCCGGCTAACTAGCCTAAACCACAGGGCAGCAGGTAAACTGTTGCCCTGTTCTTTTTTCGGGTGTTTTCGTGAGTACTGCAGAACCTTTTCAGCGGATTTATCAGCGCGCCTGCGAGCGCAAAGGCGGCGCGCGCGCCTTAGAAGCGCTGTTAACCCCTACTGTTGGCAATGAGCAAATCGCTGAGCTGCCGGATAATCTGTTACTGGGTGAACTGACCAAGAAGGTGTTTCAATCTGGCTTTGTCTGGCGCGTAGTGCGGCAGAAATGGCCGGGCTTCTGTGAGGTGTTTTTCGATTTTGACATCGAAAAAATGCTGTTGATGAGCGACGAAATGCTCGAAGCCAAAGCGCGCGATGAGCGTATTATCCGCAACGCCTCTAAAGTGTTTACCATTCGCCACAATGCCATGATGATAGACGATATAGCGCGCAAGCACGGCAGCTTTGCCCGCTTTATCGCCAACTGGCCAACCAGCGATATTATTGGCCTGTGGGCCTATTTAAAGCAGCACGGCGCCCGCTTAGGCGGTAATACCGGGCCTTATGCACTGCGCGCCATTGGTAAAGATACCTTTATTTTAAGCACTGACGTGGAAGCTTATCTGCGCGCCACCAAGGTGTTTGACGGCGGTTTAAACAGCAAGCGCAGCCTTGGCCAAATTCAGCAACAGTTTAACCTGTGGCAGCAGCAATCGGGCCGCAGCCTGACGCATATCAGCCAGATTATTGCGTTAAGTGTGGGCGAAAATGTCGTTGGGATGCAGCGTTAATGGTTATTTCGCTGCTGACTAACGCTGCTATGCAGGATTATGCTCAAGAGTTGTGTCAGCAGTTTGGCTTACCCCTGATTGAGCGGGCCTCTGGCTGGCATTTAACCTTTGCTGATGATGCACTGGTGCTACGCCACAGCGATTTACCCAAGCAGGGCGATATTCTGGTGGATTTTGCCAGTGGCGCCGCCAGTTACCGCCGTTTACATGGTGGTGGTAAAAACGAAGCCATTGCCAAAGCCTGCGGCCTGAATAAAAAGCGCGATCTTAGCGTGCTGGATGCTACCGCCGGTTTAGGCCGTGATGCGTTTGTATTAGCCAGTTTAGGTGCTAAGGTAACGCTGGTAGAGCGTAACCCTGTGGTCGCCGCGCTGCTGCACGATGGTTTGCGCCGCGCCGCGGAGCATAAAGAGCTAAACTGGCTGAATGAACGTATGCAATTATGCTTTGCCAATGCGACAGACGCGCTAAGTGCCCAAGCGCCGGTTGATGTGGTGTATTTAGATCCGATGTTTCCGCCACGCGATAAAAGTGCGCTGGTAAAAAAAGAAATGCGCGCCTTTCATGATGTCGTGGGCAGTGATACTGATGCCGATGCGCTGCTGGCGCCAGCGCTGCAGCTGGCAGAAAAACGGGTAGTGGTAAAACGGCCGGGCTATGCTGACTTTTTGGCACAACAAGCACCGACCTTGTCGGTAACAGGGAAAAACAACCGCTTTGACGTTTATGTGATAGCGGCCATTTAATGATGTTTAATAAATAACGACACCTTTAATAAATAACGAAACTCGTGGGGAGACCAAGATGATTAAAGTCGGCGATAAACTGCCTGAAGTGAGCTTTTCGCAGCTGACTAAAGAAGGCGTAATGAACCCAACCACCAGCCAGGTGTTTGCCAATAAAAAGGTGGTGCTATTTGCCGTGCCGGGTGCTTTTACACCCACGTGCTCTGCTGCGCATTTGCCGGGCTACATTACCCTGGCTGACCAAATTAAAGCCAAGGGTATTGATGCCATTATCTGTACCGCAGTAAACGATGCGTTTGTGATGAATGCCTGGGCCAAAAGCCAGAACGCTGAAG
Source organism: Pseudomonadota bacterium (assembly GCA_040752955.1). Classification (GTDB taxonomy): domain Bacteria; phylum Pseudomonadota; class Gammaproteobacteria; order Enterobacterales; family Alteromonadaceae; genus Alishewanella. Next base: position 430,871 of record JBFMHG010000001.1, on the reverse strand, counting down.
AAATTATGTTTTTAGCCGACGGCGGCGCGGCCTTTCATAAAGCCATTGGCCTGACCATGGAAACCGGTGATTTTGGCGGCACCCGTTCACAGCGTTATGCCATGGTTGTAGAAAACGGTGTGGTAACACTGTTAAATGTTGAAGCGCCAAAAACCTTTGAAGTCAGTAAAGCAGAAGTGATTTTAGCTGCGCTGTAACAGCACCGGGCGTAGCCTTTACTTTGCGGGTTACGCCATTTTACGAGAATTACCATGTCAGTGCTTGCCACACTAAAGCGTCATATTCAACGAAAGTTGAAATCTATTCAGGGGATACCACTGCAGTATACTGCACAGTCGGTGGTACTAAAGCATTGGGCGCGGCGTCAGCAGATGCAGCAGCTATCCCATACGTTAGCGGGTGATCTCATTGTTAATCTGACATCTTATCCACCGCGCTTTCCCACACTGCATCTGACGCTGAAATCATTGCTGTTGCAAAATGTGAAAGCAGATAAACTTATTTTATGGCTGTACCAGGCTGATTATGCTCAGTTACCTGCTGAAGTCTTAGCGCTGCAGCAGCATGGTCTTACTATTGCTTTGGTAGAGCGCGATATTAAATCGTATAAAAAGTTGATTCCGGCGTTGCGGCAATACCCCAACGCTTATCATGTTACCGCAGACGATGATATTTACTACCGGCCAGATTGGCTGCAAGAGTTGTTGGCCGGTTACCGGGGAGGTAAGCAAGAAGTAGTGTGCTTACGGGCACATTACATCATGCTGGACGAGGTGAATGCGTTGTTGCCTTATCGCTACTGGCAGGCCAAAACTGAGCAGCGTGGGCCAGATAACCGACTCTTTTTCACCAGCGGTGCTGGCGCATTGTTTCCACCTGGCGCTTTGCACAGCGATGTTACTGATGAAGAAAAGTTTTGCCGGCTATCGCCACATGGAGATGATATTTGGCTTTATTGGATGGCGACACTTAATGGCTGCTCTATCCATCGCACTGGCAGTAATAAGAAGTTAATCGTGTGGAAGAGCAGTAAATCTGTGACTCTGTGGCAACTCAACAAACAACCCGAAAGTGGTAATGACTTTCAAATCAATAACATGCTGAAGGAATATGGTCAGCCAGCCATGAATGCTAAGGGGTAAGTACAGTTACCCCTTAGCTTCAAAGGTTATTTATTTATCAACGCCGACTTTACCCGGCGGATAGTTTTGCGAATGACGGAAATTTTACTGTCTTCTTTATAGCGTCCTTTCTCGGCATGGCGAATAAGCAGCAAGTTAGGCAGGGCTATCGGCGTACCCTGGGTGCCCAATAACCAACGCACAGCACGGTCTTCATAGGTTTTGGTCCAGTGATATTTCGGTTTTTGGTAAACCGCTAAATCATCACAATAGCCGCAAGCGCGCGCCACGTCGCCATGAATGATCTGAATGGCACCGGTGGCGCGGTCAAACTTACGCGGTTTAAATTTGCTTTTATCTACTTCTAGCAGCTCGGTTTTATCTTTACCGGCTGAAATCATCGGGTCGGCTTCGGTCAGTAGTGGCGTAACCAATAAGGTATCCGGGAACAGTAAAATATCCTGCCGGCCTTTTAGCAATTGCTCCAGCGTGTCTAAACAGCCTTCATGAAATACCATGTCGCAGTCGGCAAACCAGATCCAGTCCGCCTCAGTGTGTTTCGACGCATGATTGCGGCCAATAGCGCGGCGCAGCAATAACGGCGTTGGCAGCTTTTGAAAGTTCCATTCGACATTAGGCACCACAATAGTTTGAAAATGCTGCAGTAACTTAGTCGTTTCCACATCGTCTTCGGAGTAAAACACGGTAAAGCGCAGCTGCATATTGGTCGGCGGGTATTTCACCAGCGAGCTTAACTGATAGACGAAAAAGCGCGCGTAATTCCAGCAGTGGCTGACAATTTCCAGTTTGATATTGTCATTAAATACCCGCAGGCTGGCTTTATCTGGCTGGTTTTTAATAAAGGCCGTGGCAGGAAAATAACCAGAGGCGGCAAAGCGCAGCAAGAATTCTTTTACGCCATCAAACAAAGCTGGTTGCTGGTGTTGCGGTAACGCCATAAGAGAGCTCCAAACAGGGTAATTGCAGCTGCGAAAATATGCAGTGGCTAACAACAAAAATGGCAATAAGATTAGCATTTATTGCTTTGTTGAGACAGATTCTTTTGGTAACAGTGCCGCGTTTTTGGCATTATAACCGCCGTCAAACCGCCGGAAGCCTGTTAATGCCGCTGTTACTTGCCCGTTTTTGCTACAACCTGCTGATCATGCTCACGGTATTGCCAGTGCTGGGTTATTTCCTGCTGCGTTCGCGTAAAGACCCGGCCTACCGTAAGCGGTTCAGTGAGCGGCTGGCGTTGCAGCAGGTACCCAAGCAAGCTGTAGGCGGCATAGTGGTACATGCTGTTTCTGTCGGTGAAGTAGTAGCCGCAACGCCTCTGATTAAGGCCTTACAGCAGCAATACCCAGAGCTTAGGTTAACCGTTACCTGTACCACGCCAACCGGCTCTAGCCGGATTATTAACAGCTTTGGCGACAGGGTGCACCATTGTTATTTGCCATTGGATACGCCTGGGGCCGTAAGTCGTTTTCTTAGAAAATTGCAGCCGCAAGCGGTTATTTTGCTGGAAACCGAGCTGTGGCCCAATGTGTTGCAGCAGTGTCGCCAGGCACTTATCCCCACTGTAGTAGTAAATGCCCGTTTATCAGCCCGCTCGGCCCAAGGCTACCGCCGCTGGTACAGTTTTAGCCGATTGGCGCTGGATAATATCAGCCTGCTATTGGCACAGGATAACGCCACTGCGCGGCGCTTTAAGGCATTAGGCTGTAAGGCCGATATTCAGGTGTGTGGTAATTTAAAATACGACATGCAGCTGCCGGCGCGGCATTCTGCGCTGGTAAGCCAGTTTCAGCCGCAGTTTAGCGGCCGTCAGGTGTGGGTAGCCGGCAGCACGCACGCCGGCGAGGATGAGCTGCTGTTACAGGCGTTCCAGGCGCTTAAACCGCAATTCCCTAAGTTGATACTCATTATCGTACCGCGCCACCCGGAGCGTTTTGACACTGTGGCGCAGCTGATTCGTCAGGCCGATCTAAGTTACATACGCCGCAGTAGTGGCCAGCAGGTTACCCTACAGCATGATGTGATGTTAGCCGATACGATGGGCGAGCTATTGGCCTGGTACCAACTGGCTGATGTGGTGTTTATCGGCGGCAGTTTAATAGCGCGCGGTGGGCATAACCCGCTGGAGGCAATGTACTTTGCCAAGCCGATTCAAAGCGGCCGGCATGTATTTAATTTTGCTACAGCTTATCAATGGCTGGATAGAGCGCAAGCGCTGAGCTGGGTAGCGGATGTGCCTGCACTGGTACACAGCACTGCACAACTGCTGAACAACACTACACTGGCACGGCAGCAGGGCAGTAAGGCGCAGGCGTTATATCAGCGCCACAGTGGTGCCAGTCAGCGTATGTGTCAGGCCATTGCGGCTTATTTGGGTGAGGGCATTAACGATTTTGCCGTCGTTGCCAAAGACGGTGGCCTTAGCTGGTATCAGCGCCAGGTATTTACTGTGCCAGCACAGTTAAGTTTTGTACCACAGCACTGGCAACAGCAACAGGCGGTGATTGGCCAGTCACAGGGCCGTAACACGGCCTGGTTTGTGCAACACCAACAATACAAATTTGTGCTGCGGCATTATTACCGCGGCGGCCTGATTGGCAAGCTCGTTACGGACAAGTTCAGTTATCAAAACGTACTGCACAGCCGGGCGATGCAGGAATATGCCCTGCTACGCCAGCTAAGACGCTATCAGCTACCCGTACCGCGGCCACTTGCTGCGCATTACCGCCACAGCGGGCTGCACTATCAAAGCGATATTATGGTGGAGCTGATCCCGGGGGCGCGGGATCTGGCTAGCTTGCTGGCTGCCGGTGAAACGCTTAGCGAAGTACAATGGCAGCAGCTTGGCAGCCTGATAGCCCTGTTTCACCGGCATGGCGTTTATCACTCTGATCTGAATTGTCATAATATTCTGCTCGATAGCGAAGGTTGTTTTTGGCTGATTGATTTTGATAAATGTGCACTGCGCCATCCCGGCAGTTGGCAGCAAGACAATCTGGCGCGCTTGCTAAGGTCTTTAAACAAAGAGCGTGGTTTGCATCCCGGCTTTGGCTGGCAGCCTGAGCACTGGCCGTGGTTGTTGACGGGTTATCAGCAGCAGTTTGCCGGCTAAAAACGGCAACTTATCGCAGTTTTTGCGCTTTTATTCACGCTCTGTTCACTTTATATCGCGTTTTCGCCCTTGGTGTCGCCGCCGTTCTTTGATATAACATCATCTAACGGAGGGGCATCTATGCGGCTAAATAGAATAATAACAAGCTTAATGCTAACCAGCTTTGTGTTGGCAGCACAGCCACAACAGCAAATCGAAGCAGCCAAGGCAGCTTATCAGCAGGGCGATTACGTTAAAGCGGCTGAGCTGTGGCAGGCACTGGCATTAGACGGCAATACCACCGCGCAGTTTGAATTGGCTAAATTGTATTCGCTGGGGCACGGCGTGGAGCAGGATGCGCTGCAAGCGGCTTACTGGCTTGAACAGGCTGCCTCGAACAGTACAGATTTCGCTGAATCGGCCCGTGCCAGGCAGGATATCGTGCAGGGCGTCGCCGAGCTGCGTGAGGCAGAGCAACGTGAAGCCGAGGCTGCGCAGCGCCGTGAAGCCGTGATAGCGGCAGCTGACGATATGCCAGCAACAGCCGTGGCCACAACGGCAGCCGCTGACACCAGCACAACAGCAACCACACCTGTTACGCCTGTCGGCCAGACCGCCGTGTTGGCGGTAAAGGCGCCAGAGCTGCCGGTAGTGGCGGCTGCAGAGGCTAAATTCGATACCGGACTGCGTGCGTTTAGCCGGCAGAATTATGCCGAGGCCTACAGCCATTGGTATCCGCTGGCGCAGGCCGGTGTGATGGATGCGCAGTTTAATTTAGCGGCGCTGTATGCCAATGGTCATGGTGTGGCAGTAGACGACAGTGCCGCTACCGCCTGGTTTAACGCCGCTGCCGAACAGGGTATGGCGCAGGCACAGTATCAGCTGGCGCTTGCGCATGCCAATGGTAAAGGCGTGGCGCAGGACGATGCGCTGGCGGTGTACTGGTACCAAAAAGCCGCCGCGCAGCAACATGTATTGGCCCAGTATAACCTGGGCTTTATGTATGCTAATGGCCGTGGTGTCACTCAGGATGAAGCCAGTGCGCTGCTATGGTATGAGCGGGCAGCTGAGCAGGGTGATGTCGATGCGCAATATATTGTCGCTGGTCGTTATCAAACAGGCCGCGGCGCCGCGGTAGACATCAACAAAGCCATTGGCTGGTATCAGCGGGCGTTGGATCAGGGCCATAGCCGGGCAGGTTTTCAACTGGCACAGTTTTATTTAACCGGGCAGGGCGTCAGTAAAAATGAAAGCCGGGCCTTTGATTTATACAACCGTGCTGCTGCGCAAGGTTTGACAGAGGCGCAGCGCGAGCTGGGGATCAGTTACTCGCAGGGGCGTGGTGTGCGTGCGAATGACAGCAAAGCCGTCGAGTTTTTACAGCTCGCTTGCGACAAGCAGGATCTGGCAGGCTGCTATCATCTGGCGCTGCATATGCTGGAAGGGCGTGGACTTAGGACCGATGCGGTTAGAGGCGCTCAGTTGTTACAGCGTGCCGCAACAGAGGGCAACAGCGAGGCGCAATTCCGTTTAGGCGTTATGTTAAGCCAGGGGCAGGGTGTTGCTGTGGATGAAAGCGCGGCTTTTGGCTGGTTACTAAAAGCAGCGCAGCAGGGCCACGCTGAAGCGCAATATCTGACTGCGCTGCGTTTGGCTAACGGTACCGGTACGGCGCAAAATGATGTTGAAGCGGTAAAGTGGTATCGGGCTGCCGCTGAGCAAGGTGTGTTGTATGCACAATATAACCTGGGCTTTATGTACGGCGCGGGCCGTGGCGTAGCACAAGATGATGAAAAAGCGCTGTACTGGTATACCAAGGTAGCCGAACAGGGCGATGCTGACGCGCAGTTTAATTTGGGCTTACGTTACGAGACAGGCCGAGGCGTAAGGCAAGATGATCGCCAAGCGGTAGCCTGGTATCAAAAAGCTGCTGAGCAAAATCATCTGCGTGCTATCGCGCATCTGGGCTATATGTATGAGAAAGGTTATGGCGTAAGCCTGGATGAAAAACGGGCTTTGGATTTGTATCAGCAGTCATTATCAGCCAAGGTGCCGCGTGCACTTACCGCATTGGGGCTGTTTTATAAAAACGGCCGGCTGGTAAAAGCTGATGATAAACGTGCGGTGGAACTGTTTGCAGAAGCGGCAGAGCAGGGCTATGCCAATGCCCAGTACAACTTAGGCTGGATGTATGAATATGGCCGCGGTGTGGCGAAAGATTTGGTAAAAGCACGCGATCTGTATCAGCTGGCGGCCGAACAAAGTGAGCCGTTGGCCCAGGCACAGCTTAGCCGGTTACTTAATCCTTAATAAGGTTGTTCGCTAATAAAAAGGCCAGCGTTTAGCTGGCCTTTTGTTATTTGTTGAATCGTTAAGGCTTGTATTCCGCCACCAGTGTCACACCACTAAAGGTACTGTAGGCACGGATACTGATATGGTAAGTTGCTGCCTGCGGATTGGTAAAGGCACAGCTCTCATTATTACCGGTACGGTATGGCCGGCAGTCGTAGCTGCTGGTAGTAGGCTGAGCGCCGCGGCGCACATATAAATCGCCATCACCTGTACCGCCTGACATAGTAACGTTCAAAGAACCCATACCTGCAGGTACTGTAAGCGTGTAATGTAACCAGTTACCCGTTGTTGCTGTCAGGTTGTTCATCGTGCCGCCACCGCCGGTGCTACCGCCGCCAGCTGGTGCCGTGTAGTCTGCTGTCAGTGACACGCCTGAATAGGCACTGTAAGCATTTAACATCACATGGTAGGTACCTGCCTGAGGCGTAGCAAAACTACAGCTTTCGGTATTACCGGTGCGGTATGGCCGGCAGTCATAGCTTGAGCTGGTCGGTGCACTGCCAAATCTCACGTACATATCAGCATCACCGCTGCCACCTGCCATATTGAAGGTCAGATTAGTCGCGCCTGCAGGTACAGTAATGGTGTAGAAAGTATTGCTGCCTGTGCTGCCCGACAGATTGGTTTTGGCAACGCCTTTTTCCAGCACATTGGTGCCTGGTGTGCCGCCACCGCCTGAACCCATCGCACTAAGTACCGCCGCGTTGGCATCTACAATACCGGTACCACAGCCGCTACAGGTAGCCGGAAAGCTGCGGGCAGTCGATTTTAAAATTTGCTCAATCTGATCTGGTGTTGCGCTAGGCTTCACCTGTTTAATCAGCGCTGCCACGCCCGCCACATGCGGTGCAGCCATAGAGGTACCCTGACTGTAACCATAGCTGTCACTGCCTGGCGTAGTCGTGCCGGTGTTGTAGGTCGATAATACGCCGTTTGGATCATTGGCCGAGTTCATCGCGCCGCCAGGTGCGGCAACGTCAATTGAAGTGCCGTAGTTTGAATAGTAAGCACGGCCACCATTACGGCCGGTAGAGGCTACGTTTACTACGCCAGCACAGTTACCCGGGTTGTAGTTATTAGCATTGTCATTGTCGTTACCGGCAGCTATCACCACCACAGCGCCGTTATTGCGGGCAATATTGATGGCATTTTGCGTAGTAGATGAACAAGCACCGCCGCCGCCCAGGCTCATATTGATCACGTCCGCCGGGTTAGCGTTTGCCGGCACGCCAGAAACTGTGCCGCCAGCGGCCCAGATAATGCCATCGGCGATATCTGAGGTGTAACCTCCGCATTTACCCAGTACCCGTACCGGTACAATTTTGGCGTTGTACGCTACACCGGCCACACCGTTGTTATTGTTGGTTACTGCCGCGATGGTGCCTGCGACATGGGTACCATGCCAGCTGGAGCCCTGAAATGATGGCGGGTAACCGTTGCCACACTCACCGGCATCAGTCCAGTCACCGGCATCGCGGGCATCGCTGTCGCGGCCGTTGCCATCGTTACCGACAAAGCTGTCAGAGATCATGTCATAACCAGGCAGGATGTTAGCATTTAAGTCAGCATGTGGCCGGTAGCCGGTGTCCAGCACGGCAACGACAACGCCTTGGCCGGTGGCGTTATCCCAAGCGGCAGGGGCGCGTAAACCGCCGGTGGCTTCATAATAATGCCACTGGCTGCTGTACTGGGTGTCGTTGGGCGTGGCGGTAGCGCGCAGCATAACGTCTTCTTCTACGCGTTCTACTTCGTCATCCTGTGCCAATAGCTCCAGCATACGCTGAGTTTCTTTTTTTGACAGTTTGCGCTCTGCACGGAACACCGCATGTTTATCCAGTGCTAAACCGCGAACAAAACGCATGTTCTCACCTGCACGGCTACTAAAGCGCTGGGCTTTTTCTGCCATGCGCTGCGCCTTAATTTGTTGGCCCACGCTTTGTGGCAGCGCGCTGCTGATATTGGCACCGGCAGTTTCTTTATATTTGATAATAAAACGCGTCGCCGGGCCGTCTGTTTGCTCGGCATTATCGTTTGCATGTACCTGGGTTGTAAAAACAGCGGCAGGCAGACAAAGCGCCGCCAATGCCGTTAAGCGAAAAGAGGAATGTTTCATAATAATTAGTTACCTGGGGTTATGATTATTTATTGTTGTACACAGCCTGTCTGGATGGCTGCTGTCCGATTTTTAACCTGTTGCTCTGGCCTTGTAAACCCGGCCCAAAAGTGTCGTTTTTCGTTAGCAGGAACTAATGTAAACCACTGTACCGAAAAAAGGACTATTTGCGGAAGAAGCATTTCATCTCACTGTCATCTAACCATGATAATGGTTGACATGTGTTACATTTAGATACAAATGTAATTTATTGTAATTGGTTATAATATATTCCAAAAAGAAATATATAAGGTTTGTCTTAAACTGAAAGCACAACAGCATTGCATGCCACGGGTGTGTACAGGACAATAGTGGCTTTAGTAGCAACAGGCGGGCGGCAGACAATGCAGCAGTGGGATGTAATCGTAATAGGCGCTGGTGCAGCCGGGTTAATGTGCGCTATAGAAGCCGGTAAACGTGGCCGCAAAGTGCTGGTGTTGGATAACGGCAAGCGGGTGGGGCGCAAAATTCTAATGTCGGGCGGTGGCCGTTGTAACTTTACCAATATGTATGCCGGACCCGAAAACTTCTTGTCGCAAAACAAACACTTTTGCAAGTCGGCGCTAAGCCGCTACACCCAGTGGGACTTTATCGCCCTGGTGCAAAAGCATGGCATCCCTTACCACGAGAAAACCCTGGGCCAGCTGTTTTGTGACGATAGCGCCAAAGACATTGTTGATATGCTGCTGGCAGAAGCCAAGGCTGCGAATGTGCAGATTGCGCTGCAGCAAAACATCACCGCGGTTAGCTTTGCTGATGGCCAGTACACGCTTACCACGCCAGAGCTAAGCCGGCAGTGCCACAGTTTAGTGGTGGCCAGTGGCGGCTTAAGTTTGCCTAATTTGGGCGCTACGGCCTTTGGTTTTCAGTTAGCCGAGCAGTTTGGCTTAAAGGTGCTGCCGCTGCGTGCTGCGCTGGTGCCATTAACCTGGCAACCAAATGATAAAGCCGTGTTTGAGGAGATCAGCGGTGTATCATTGCCGGTAACCGCCGAAGCTAATGGCACCGTTTTCCCGGAAGATATGTTGTTCACCCACCGTGGCTTGAGCGGGCCGGCGATACTGCAAATATCCAGCTACTGGCAGCCAGGTGATGAGGTGACAGTGAATATGTCGCCGCAAACAGATATTACTGAGTATCTGCAAACTCAGCAGCAGGCGCATCCGGATCAGGAGCTTAAAACCGCATTGGCGAAGTTACTGCCAAAACGTTTGGTAGAAAAGCTGATTGAGATTAACGCGTTACATAATCAACCATTAAAAGCACTGCACAGCAAAAGCATCAGCCAGATTGCTGCTACGTTGCACAGCTATATTTTTAAACCGAATGGCACCGAAGGCTACCGCACTGCTGAGGTAACCATCGGCGGTGTCGATACCGATTATCTATCGTCAAAAACCATGGAAGCGAAACACCAGCCGGGCTTATATTTTATCGGCGAAGTAGTTGACGTGACTGGTTGGCTCGGCGGCTATAACTTCCAGTGGGCCTGGGCCAGCGGCTGGGTGGCGGGGCAGTATTGTTGAATGACAAGACTTAATTGCAGCAAACAGATTATGAATTGTGCGAACAGATTTCGATAAGGCGAGAGTGTACCGAGTCCAGTGGACTTACCACAGCAGGGAGTCAGCGTTGGTTAATGATCCGCTCTATGTTAGATAACGTGTACAATTTCGCTATTTCGCCGGGATATGAAAGAGGTTGTGAGTGATCTTGCATTGCACCAAAAAGCTGTATACAAAGCTGCCAGCTAACACCACAGCACCTGCACCAACAAGCATTGGCTTACAGGCAAAGTGGTTAAACTGGCATGCTAACCTCATCACGATCCAACGCAGACAATGTGTTATCGCCGTGCATGACGCCACGCGTTACGCCGTGTTTATTCCCTGTTTAACCAAGCCAGACTTCGCCAAGCTACAATGGCATTTTGAAGATGTGTTTATAAACAGCTTGCTTAAAAGCGGTTTGCCACACGAGCTGGTCGAAACTGCCACGCAGCATTTGGCAGCGTTACAGTTCGACACTGAATGTAACCGCTCGGTGCAGGGAACAATGAACCAAATTTCACAAGACATTGATTACGGCCTTGGTTACACCAACACTGCCGTATCAGATATTAACCCATACCGTTACAGCGCCGAGTTAAGCCACAGGCCATGTACCATAAAAGGGCTAACAGACTACCAATGGCCAGATAAAGCCATGGCGGAATTACTATCTAACTTACAAAACAAAGGTTAACGCTCAAACCCACTCTAATCGATGTAACTGCTGCCATGCTGCTTCAACATGATTTGCTTGCATCAGCTGGCTTTTACGCAGGTTCCATGACTGAATTTTCTGCAGTGCTTGCTGTGCATCTGCCGCCCCTTCCTGTTTCGCTACCCAGTGCACACTGGCGAGTAGCTCCATGCCAAACGGTGACTGAAAGCCGTCAATCAGTTGTGCCACCCGCTCAACTCTGGTTTGTAGCTCTGGGTTGGCTTGCGCCAGAAAAGCCTTAGCTGCTGTTAGCGCAAGCGGATCTGGGGTAATAGCGGATTCAACCACGCCATCCCCGACGCCGTGAATATAATGGCCGTCCATACGATCCAATACATGGCGCAATTGGTCGGCGTAAGGGCCAAATTTATGTTTTTGGTAGCTGAGTTTTAAATCTTCGCCGGCTTCTTGCAGAAAGTACGCGAGTTTTTGTACTTCAAGTTTGGACAAGCCATAACTTAGCGCTTCGTAGCACTCTAACAACGTCAGAATAGCAGCTCTGCCGGCAGTCATTTTGGGGGTCGCGGTGTTTACTTCTAATTGTGCGGTGGCTGCAGTGTCAGACGGTTCGAATAAGCGTACTGTAACCTCAGGTAAACTCGCGAAATATTGCTCGATAACCGGGCGTACGTCACTCCAGCTAAGGCCGCCATTACCACAACCTAACGGTGGCATCGCAATAGAGCGAATATCCAAATTTTTGATTTGCTGTACTAAATCTTGTAGGCCAGCTGCAATATCTTTCAGGTTAGAAGTATTGCGCCAATGATCCTTGGTGGGAAAATTGATGATATAACGCGGTGTGGCTAAAGCACCCAGATCAAAAATAAACATTTTACCAAGACGGATTTCTCCTGCTTTACAGGCTGTAGCGTAGGCTCTGAAATTAGCCGGCCATTTTTTCTTAAACTGCAGTGCTATGCCTTTGCCCATCACGCCTACACAGTTTACTGTGTTGACTATGGCATCAACATCTTGCTGTTTAAGTAAATCACCTGTAGTTGACGCTATGGTCACTGCTGTTCTCCGTTACATCCTGATATCACTGGCCGGTAAAGTACCAGTCTGGCATTACCGCTACCGGTAAGTTTAACCCAAATTGGCTTATTAAAGCCCGAACTTGTTCGGCTTTGGTGTCATTGATAACACCTAAACGGGTAAACCATGCCAAAGGTACTTGATGCTTTACTAAAAACTCGGCCTGTCGTTTCTCCAGCCGGTCGGTATATTTGGCTGGCTCTGGTTTGTCACTAAAATACTTACAAAAACCATCAAGTTGTGGTGGTTCGGTTAGCAGTTGCCAATCGATCACATCTCTTAGTTTATGCGGATCAGTGTAAGCCTGACTGTATACCTTAGTGGCATTGCGATCAAAAAACACAAAGTCTTGGGTATGCTGCACTACAACACGAACCAGCAATTCGAAATGCACTATATCATCTTGCCTGTAGCTGCAGCCGGCCACCTTGCCGCCATGAATTGCCATTAGCATGGGGGAGCGCGGCGCAAAATAAAACGGTACATAGTCATGGATCCTGCCACCCGGTGGGTCGATCACCGCCTTGGTAGACCTGATGCCCTGAGCACCGGCATGAGCAATATTCTGGTAATTAATACCCGCTACCTGTGACTGCTGTTTGCATAATAAAGCGCCTTGCTGAAATATCGCAGGTAAATTATCTATCGCTGTGATGTGAAACAATCGAACTGGGACAGGCATGGACATCGTTAATTTACTCAAGTTGAGCAGTTGTTTTAAAGTTAAGCGCTTTTTTCACAGAGTAACTTAATAAAAAGATATCGAAAACGCTATTCGCACGAAATCAGAATTAGCGGCATAATCCGTCAACGAAGCGAAGTTATAGCAATTAAAGTAAACCACGTAATAATCAAGCTCATGAAAAAACTCTCCAAAGTACAACTGAAACAACAGGCTGCGGTGTTAGATGCGGTGACGATGCTGGAACAACAGGCACTGGCTGACTTACCCGGCGTAGTGCAGGCCTGGTTTAGTCTGGAATATGAAGCCTTTCCCGGCTCGTTACTAGTGCGGCTGCAGTTTGCTGAGCAAGCACTGTTAGATAACGCTCAGCCGCAGCTGCTGCAATGGCAAAAACGCCTCAGCGGCTTATTGCTAAAAAAGGGTGTGGTGTTAAAAGATATGCGTAAACATTTGGTGTTTACCTTGAATAGCCCTGAAGACTAGCCAGCCCTGATGATTAGCGCTGATAACAATAGGTTGCTTAAACCATGATGAAATACACTCTGGGCGCTTATGCCGCCTCACCGAACCAAAGTCACTGGGAGGCGGCGCTTGAAACCGCGTTTTATGCCGCGCTGAAAACGCTGCCTAACCTGAAGGGGTTGGAACACCCGTTTTTAGGCCGTTTACACCCACACGACGATAGCTGGTTTTTAGCCAATATCGACCCGCAGTGGGATTATGTGTTTACCTGTATTCCCGGCATTATGACGGCGCTGTCGCACAACCCGCAGTTTGGCCTGGCCTCAGAAGATGAGAGCGGCCGTCAGGCAGCGCTGGCGTTTATGCAGCAAGCTTGTGCTGCTATTGGCACGTTAAACGCGCATTTAGGCCGTCAGGCGGTGACTGCGATACAAATTCAAACCGCACCGGCGCGGCATCATGCCGCTTCATCAGCTGCAGCGTTTAAAAAGTCGCTACACACCATGCTGCAATGGGACTGGCAGGGCGCACAGATCCTGATTGAACATTGCGATGCCTATGTACCCGGCCATGCGCCATCAAAAGGCTTTTTAGCGCTGAGCGATGAGCTTGAGGTGTTAACAGACTTAAACCGGCAGTTACCGGCGCAGCAACAGCTTGGCATGGTAATTAATTGGGGCCGCTCGGTATTTGAAACCCGCCATATTGATGGTGCGCTTGAGCATATACAGCAGGCACAAGCTGCAGGCCTGCTAGCTGGCCTGATGTTCTCTGGTGTGTCAGATCAAGACTCTGAATTTGGTGCCTGGCGCGACAGCCATCAGCCGCCGCAGCAAAGTGCCTTAATGCCGCTGGGTGAGCCGGGTAGCTGGCTAACTGAGCCAGCGATGCATGCGTGCCTGGCAGCCGCTGATGCAGCAAGCTTAGCCGTGTTGGGGGCAAAAATTGGTATCCGGCCGCACAGCGCCGGTATTGACCAGCGCCTGGCAACGATTAGCCAGACGCTGGCGATGCTGGATAGATTTTTTACTCCTGGTTAGACGGCGTGCGGTATTTCTCAAACCAGGCCAGCATGTATTCGACCTTTTCAATCATGCGGCTGGGTTTGTTTGAGATGCCGTGCGGTGTATTCGGGATCCGTACCAGTGCCGTGTCGATACGACGCAGTTTCAGCGCCTGATAAAACTGCTCTGACTCTGAAATAGGCGTGCGCCTGTCATCCTCACCGGTAATTAAAATGGTTGGGGTGGTCACATTACCCACCAGGCTCAGCGGCGAGCGCTGCCAGTAATGCTCAACATGCTCCCAAGGCACACCGGGGAACTGATGAAAAGTCTGGTAAGTGTAGCTGTCGCCAGTCATCACCTTACTTAGCCAGTTAATAATCGGCTTTACCACAGCGGCGGCTTTAAAGCGATCGGTTAAACCAATGGCATAAGCGCTGGCGATACCGCCGGCCGAGCCGCCGCCAATAAACAGGTTGTTCTCGTCAATAAAGCCCAGCTTTAACATGGCATCGACGCCACTGTTGTGGTCAGCGAAATCTTCCGGTGAGCTGTATTTATTGTGCAGCAGCATGGCAAAACGCTCGCCGTAAGAGGCGCTGCCACGGTGGTTATTGTAAAACACTACATAACCTTCTTTGGCGTAGCGCTGCATTTCGGCGCTCCACTGTGGGCCATAAGCCAAATGCGGCCCACCGTGAATTTCCAGCAGCAGCGGGTATTTTTTGCTTGGATCAAAATCCGGTGGTGTCATATACCAACCCTGAATTTCTTCACCATCAAAGGACGACTTGTAGGTAATGTCATGCACCCTGGCCAGTGCTTTGTGGCCAAGCAAATCCTCATTTAGCGCAGTGAGTACCCGGCTTTTACCTTTGTGCAGCACAGCAACGTCGCTTGGGCGGTTGCTGGTGCCATGGGTATAGGCAATCACGCCATTGTCAGATACCGAATAGCTACCGCTTAAATAAGGTTGTGGTTGGCTCACACCTCCCAGGCTGGCCGTCAGCTCTGTCAGCTTGCCTTTGTCGGTTAAGCTGGCCAGTTTACGCTGACCTCTGTCATCAAACTGCACGACAAAGCTGCTGTTGGTTAGCCAGTTGGGCGCGGCTATGCTGCGGTCAAAGTCAGCGGCGATATCGCTGATGCTGTTGCTGGCCAGATTAAGCACCTTCAGCTTGCTGTTGCTGTAGGGCACCAGGGCGTTGGTTTGCCACAGAAAAGCCAGCTTTTTGCCATCGGGTGAAAATACCGGTTCGCTTTCTTCGCCAGCCATAGTGGTTAACGCAGTCAGTTGTTCAGTGCGTAAATCCAGCTGGTACAGGTTGGCATCGCGGGGCTGATACTCCCACTCGGCGTCCAGGTTGGCAGCAAAAATCAGCGCTTTACTATCTGGTGTAAAGGTTAAATCGCTGCCGTAGTTAAAGTCACCTTGTGTCAGTTGACGGGCAGTGCCGCCGGCGGTGGGCAGAATAAAAATTTGCCGGAATTGCGGTTTTAAAAAGCCCTGGCCATCAGCCTGATAACGCACTCTGTCGTACACGGTAGCACTTTCAGACCACTTAGCGCCGGCGGGTTTTGTCACCCGTTTTACCTTTTGCTGCACCTCGGCCGGTGCAGCTGGCATATTCATGGTAAAAGCCAGTTGCTTGGCATCGGGTGACCAGGTCAGGTTTGCCGGGCTGTGGCGTAAATCGGACAATTTGGCGGTGCGGTTCTCGGCTAGCCAGTGTAGGTGAATTTGACGCGATCCTGAGCTGTCTGAGATAAATGCCAGCTGTGTGCCATCGGGCGACCAGCGCGGCGAGCTGTAGTTAAACTGGTCGGCAAAGAGTGGCGTCTGGCTGCCCGTTTTAACATCCAACAGCCATAACGTCTGGCGGGTATTGTCGGTCATAATATCGTTGCTGGCACGCACATAGACGATTTGGCTGCCATCAGGCGATATTTGCACGTCACTGGCGTATTCCAGTGAAAAAATATCTTCTGCCTCAAAATAACGGCTGCTGGCAAAATTTGCCGGCTCAGTGCTGGCAAGTACCTCGCTGCTAAAACCTAGCAGCAAGGCAGTAGCCAGTGAAACATGGGATAACTTCAACATAGTCGCCTCAGGGTAGTTTTGCGTTGTAATAAGGCTAAACTACCCCGAAGCGGCGGCAGGCTCAAAGCCATCAGCGGCAAACTGACGGTTTTGAGCGTTATGACACCCGACAGTAGGGGCTATCAGCCGGCTAAACTGTCGAAAATATGTAAAAAGGTCGGCGCCTGCGGGATGGGCAACGACATTTTTAAGCGGCGGGCAATATCCTGTGCACTGATCACGCCGCGGATTTGATGGTTTTCCCGGTCAATGACCACACAGTGCAGCTCCCCGCTCGATTGCAGGGTGTTCACCACATCTGAAATACTGCAGTGCTGTAACTGCTGATAGGCCAGCGCTTTAATACGCTCGCGCGGACGCATTAAATCGGCAACGCGGATGTCATCACGGCTGGCGCCAAAGGCAATATGGCGCATCATGGCCTGCTCTGACAGTTGCTCTATGGGTAATAACCCCACTAGCTCACCTGCGCGGTCTATCACCAGTTTTAGTTTGCTGTGCTCCTGCTGCATCATTTGTAATGCCACCTTAGCACTGGTCGCGGCGTCTATCATGTTCGGTTCGCTGTGCTTAAAGTCGGTTACTACGCTAAGCGCCGGAGACTGTAAGGTTGTGCCGGTAAAATCGGCTGGCTGAACTAAATGGTCAATATTTTCAACTGAATATAATGCTAACGTTTTCATATGCTAATCCTTAACCACCGGTATGCAGAGGCCTTACCGGTTTAATGTCAATAAAAGAAACAAAGTTGCTTTAAATCGATAGTGAGGGTTAAGCGATAGCAGGGGGCGCGCGTGGCTGGTTATAACTATAGGGTGTTGCAGCAAGGCTGCAGGCATTCGCAGCCTGAATGTGGCCAGCTAACGGTGGTGTGAAGACAGTAGCGCCGGGTTTTAAGCTATCCTGCGGCTCGTCACTACTTTCGGTTTCAATATTAAACTGATGACAGGAGCTAACGGAGGTAACGGCATAAAACTGCGTGTCGGCAAGCGGTGACAAACGGCTGTCGTGCACAGCAAAAGCCTGTGGCGTGCACCACAGGTTTAAAAACAGCAGTAAGGCAAAACTACTTAGCCAGCGCATACACCCTCGTTGCTACCTAATGAGTGGTAGCGACAAAACACGCCCTAATACTGAGCCGGTTAAATGTATTTCGCAAGCGGTGGCTGAAAAAATAACCGACCGTTGCGACCAACAGCCGGTTTCTGTCGCTAAGCAGGGCTATAAATACTGCAATAGCTGCTTTAGCAACCATGCCAGCAGGCTAAGCAGGCCAATACCAGCCAAATAATACAGCGCAAACCAGGCCAGCCGTGGTAACCGGGTAGAGGTGTCTGCCATTAGTAACCCTCCTCGAAATCTTCTACCTTACCGCGAAAGATATGGTAGCCCCACAGCGTATAGGCCAGGATCAGCGGTAAAAAAATCACAATGCCCGGCAACATAAAACGCAGGCTGCTGTCGGGTGCTGCGGCTTGGCTGAAACTGAGATGCGGCGGCAATAAATAAGGAAATAAGCCCACTACCAAACCGGTAAAGGCCAGGAAAAACAGTGCTGCGGCCAACCAGAATGGCCGGCTTTCGTGGCGAGGGTTAATGTCGGTCGACGTTGCAAACTGCCGCTGTACCCGGCCAAGGTCTCGAAATAGCAGTCGGGCAGCCAGCACGGTGATCAAGGGTAGCAACATTAACAGCAGGCTAGGCCAGCCACCAAACCAGCGGCTGCGCACCATTGGCTGAGTGAATAAGGTCCACAGGCTCACCAGCAACATCGTCAGCATGACGAACAGCAGCAAACGCTGGCCATAGCGCGCCGCCTTTTGCTGAATATCGCCCCGGCTTTTCATGGTGAGATAGGTACAGCCCAGCAGGGCGTACCCTGCCATCACTGCCAGGCCAGTAAACACACTAAAGGGGCTAAGCCAGGGCAAGCCGGCCAGGTTCTGGCTGCTATATTCTATGCCTTGCACCACGGCGCCCAACATCAGGCCCTGACAAAATGCGGCAACGCTGGAGCCGATGGCAAAAGCGCGGTTCCACCAGATTTTTGAGCGCTGTGATTTAAAGCGGTACTCAAAGGCCACACCACGAAAAATCAGCCCGATCAGCATCAGCATAATCGGCAGATACAACAGTGACGCCAAACTGGCATAGGCCAGCGGAAAGGCGCCAAACAAAATCACGCCGCCGAACACCAGCCAGGTTTCGTTGCCATCCCACACATGCGAGATAGAGCGCATTAAGTGGTCGTGCTCGGCATCAGTGTTAAACCAGGGGTATAAAATGCCAATGCCCAGATCAAAGCCATCGAGCAATACATACATTAAAATGGCAAAGCCCAGCAGCAGAAAGTAAAACAGCGGTAAGCTTAATTGCAGTTCCATCAGTGTTGCTCCTGTGCGGGTTTAAGCTGTTTAGCCAGTGCCACGGCATAACCGGCAGCTTTAACGCCAATTAACTGTTGTTGTAGTTGTGCAACAGACGGCGGGCCTTTGTGAATAAGCTTGCGCATAAAGTACAGGTAAACGCCAAATAGCACGCTGTAGGTCAGCACAAACAGTGTTAGCGAAAACAGCACCCGCTCGGCTGGTAAGGGTGAGACGACGTCTATAGTGCGTACCAAGCCCTGCACCAGCCAGGGCTGGCGACCGACCTCTACCACGTACCAACCGGCTAGTACGGCGACAATGCCGCTGGGCGCCAGATAACTGCAGACCGTTAGGAACCCGTTGCTTTGGTACAGCCGGCCGCGCCAACGCAAGTAAGTGCCTACTACAGCAACCAGGATCATCATAAGGCCAATACCCACCATAATCCGAAACGAGTAGAACACCACTGCCACGTTGGGGCGATCTTCGGCGGGCACGGCTTTAAGGCCCATCAGCTCACCATTGGGGTCATGGGTTAAGATCAGGCTGGCCAGTTTAGGGATGCCAATTTCAAAGTGATTTTTTTCGGCTTTTTGGTCAGGAATAGCAAATAACAGCAGCGGCGCACCGGCCTCGCGCTCCGGCCAGATACCTTCCATTGCAGCCAGTTTCACCGGCTGATGCTCTTTGACATTTAAGCCATGTAAATCACCCACAAAGGCCTGTAAGGGTGTCAGGATTAACGCCAGCCACAAGGTCATGGATAGCCCTTTGCGGGCCATGGCTTTATGTTCGCTGTGTTTAAGCTGCCAGGCGCTGGTTGCCAATACAACAAAGGTGGCGGTAATAAAGGCGGCCAGTAACATATGGCTAAAACGATAGGGCATAGAGGGGTTAAAAATCACCTGCCACCAGCTGTCTACCTGAAACACGCCATCGACAATAATATGTCCGGCTGGCGTATGCATCCAGGAGTTAGCAGCGATAATCCAGAATGCGGAAATCCAGGTGCCGATAGCGACGACCAGGGTAGCAAAGAAATGCAGCTTGGGCCCAACCCGTTGCCAGCCAAACAGCATAATGCCCAAAAAACCTGCTTCGAGAAAAAACGCTGTCAGCACTTCGTAGGCCATCAGAGGCCCCAACACTGCGCCGGTAATACGGGAGAACTCTGAAAAGTTGGTACCAAATTCGTACGACAATACGATACCCGACACCACGCCCATGCCAAAGGTAATAGCAAAGGGTTTAATCCAAAATTTTGCCAGCTGCAGGTACACCGGGTTAGCGGTTTTTAGCCAGAGCCCTTCCCAAATGGCAATCAGCGTAGCCAGACCTATGGTGATTGACGGAAAGATAATGTGAAAGCTTACCGTAAAAGCAAACTGTAACCGTGACAGTAGCGCAGCATCCAGTTCCATACTACCCCCGGCGCTGTTGCAGATAACGCCAGGCTGCAGGGGCTAGTGCCACTGCGACCATTAAGCTTAAGCCTAAGATATCGCTGATTAAAATACTGCTGTTCATCTGATCCCCCGGTTAACAGGCGCTTTGCCTACTGTAACAAAGCAAAATGCTTACCACTTTATGAGTGAATTTTTAGTTGTTGATTTATAGCGCTTTTTCTATTTAGCTTGCGTTGCATGTAAACCGGGTTTACGATCTTCGGCCGCTAGTGTTGTAAACGAGGTTTACAGTGACGTTGAGTTTAGCGTTTGAAATCAGCATGTGGCTGACCAGTGCCTGCGCCGTTTTGCTGGCCGGCTGGTTGCTTTGGCAAGGTCAGCGCCAGGCGGCCATGCCAGCGCTGGCGGGCTTTGCGGCTATGATGGCGCTATGGTGCAGCGGCCATATTGCTATATTGCACCAGCTGCCAAAACTGGGGGTAGCATTGGTATTGGCCAACCCGTTAATGCCAATGTTTTTTCTGCATTTTGCGCTGCAATTTACTGCCCGACGCCAACCGCGCTGGCTGTTACCGCTGCTATACAGTTTAACCTTGCTGGTGATGTTGCTCAGCTGGCTGTCCCCCGGCGGAGTTGTTAAGCAAACCGCTGGTTTTGCCGGCTTCTTTATTTTTACTGGCGTTGGCTGGTTTAACCTGCTGTATACGGTGCTGCTGGGCATCGCCGCTCATGCCGTGCTGTGGCAGGGCTGGCGCCAGCATCGCGGTAATAAACGTCGCTCTATAGTGGCGATGTTTCTGGCCGGTGGTTGGGGCCTGTTACTGGCGACCAGCTTTGTGTTTCCATCTCTGGGCCTTAGCTGGTACCCCTATCCAATGTTACTGCTGCCAAGTTACTTACTGTTGTTGGTCTACGGCGTAGTGCGCTATCAGGTGTTAGAGATTAACGCCTTTGCCAACAAAGCGCTGCTGTGGCTGGCCATGTTGCTGCTGGTGCTGGCGCTGATGGCGTTGGTCAGTGCGTTACTGGGGCAACTGGGTATGCAGGCCTTGGCAGCAGTGCCGGCCAGTCAATTATGGTTGTATTCAGCACTGGTATTGCTGTTGTCTGCGGCCGGTTACCGGCCGTTGGCGGCCCTGGCGCGCCGGCTCATTTATCCGGGGCTTACGCTTAATGAAAGCTTACTGGCGCAGTGGCGCTCACGCCTGCAGCAATGTACTGACTGGCAGCAACTTAGCATCCTGGCCAGTCAGCTGCTGTCCGAGCAGTTAAGGCAGCAGGTAACCGTAACGCTGCCGCTTGCCGGGCGCAGCAGCAGTGCGCTAAATATCTGCTGTCAGCGGGATAATAACGGCTGGCACTACGAACTGCAGGGCTGGGATGACGTCACGCCCGGTTACCGCCTGCAAGGTGAAATCTTCGCCCAGCTATTGCTGGCCAGCTGTAACAGTCTGGAGCAATCTTTGCAGCTGGCCGACGCCGAGCGTAAACGGCTGGATCAGCAGCATCTGGTTGAGTTGGGGGCGTTATCCGCGGCTATGGCGCATGAACTGCGTAACCCGTTAAATATCATCGCTATGGCATCTGCTTCAACCTCAGCTGAGGTGCGCGGCCATATTCAGCAGCAGCTAAAGCGCGCCGACCGGTTGATTGCTGATCTGCTGAGTTACTCCGGACAGTTACAGCTACATTGCACTGCTGTGGCGGTTAAGCCGCTGGTTGACAGTGTAATAAGCCAACAAGACTGGCATGGCGTGGCCTGCCGCGTTGAGTTGCCGGATGATCTTAGCGTATTCGCCGACAGCTATCGTTTGCAGCAGGTGCTGGTTAATCTGCTGGATAACGCCCTGGCATTTTGCCGTAATCAGCCAGGCGCTGAAATTTGCCTGCAAAGCCGCCACCAACATAACAAGGTATGGTTGTATGTGCACAACAAGGGTCCAGCGATTGACGCCGCGCAGCAAGCCAGCCTGTTTCAGCCCTTTGTTAGTAAGCGTGCCGGTGGCAGCGGCCTGGGACTGGCCATAGTGCGGCGCATTATGCAGGCGCATGGCGGTGAGGTAAGGCACCGCACTGATCTGGGCTGGCCGGTTAGCTTTGAACTGGAATTTAACTCACCACAGGACGCCAAACATGACTAATGGCCGTATTTTATTGGTCGATGATGAACCCGCCTTTCGCCAGTTGGCGCAAAGCTGGTTACAAAATAGTGGCTATCAGGTGCAGACCGCTGCCGATTTAACAGCCGCCCGGGCACAGTTAAGCAGCTTTGACGCCGATTTAATTTTGCTGGATTTATCGCTTCCGCCACAATTTGACCCCCAGCATACGCTGGCCGCACTGGCAGACTTTACCAGCCGGCCGGTGATTATTTTAACCGGCCATGCCGAGCGGCAACTGGCGCTGGATGCCATTGCGCAGGGTGCCTGGGACTTTATTGCCAAGCCGGTTGATCCGGATTTGCTGGCGGTGGTGATCAAGCGGGCGTTGAATAAGCATCAACTGGACACTGAGCTTAAGCAGTTAAAAGCGTCCAGCCTGGATGGATTAAACCGGCTGATTGGTGCTTCAGCGCCAATGGAAGCGATGCGTACCCTTATTCAGCGTATTGCGCCGACTGATGTACGGGTATTGGTCACCGGGCCGTCCGGTACCGGTAAAGAAGTGGTGTCCAAAGCGCTGCATCAGCTTAGCCGCCGGGCAGACAAGCCGTTTATCTCGGTACATTGCGGTGCCATACCGGCCGACTTGCTGGAGAGCGAGCTGTTTGGTTATGTCAAAGGCGCCTTTACCGGTGCCGATAAAGACCGGCCGGGGCTGTTAAAACTGGCTGATGGTGGCACCTTGTTTCTGGATGAAATAGGCGAAATGCCGCTGCCGATGCAGGTAAAGCTGCTTCGGGTGTTACAGGAAGGCACTTTCTTTGCCGTTGGCGGGCGTGAGCAGCAAAAAATTGATGTGCGGGTTATTTCGGCTACCAATGCCAATTTGCCGCAATTGGTAAAGCAAGGTCAGTTCCGTGAAGACTTATACTACCGTATCAAAGGCATTACGCTGGAGACCGTCGCACTAAGTGAGCGACGCCAGGATATTCCGTTGCTGCTGCAACATTTTCTTGAATTACACAGTAAACAGCAGGGCCAGCGCTTGCAGCTTGATAGCACGGCACTGAGCTGGTTTTTGCAGCGAGATTGGCCGGGTAATATCCGTGAGCTAAAAAATACGCTGGAAAGCGTGGCGGCCGTGGCGCAGGATGGCGTGATCAGTATGGCAGATATCAGCCTGTTGCATGCACACACCGATGAACAGCCGCTGGACGCAACGTCAGTCAGCGATAGCCTGCTACTGGATGAAGCCGTACAGCGGCTGGAAATACGCCTGATTAAACAGGCGCTTGCACAAACTGAGGGCAATAAAAGCCAGGCAGCACGGCTACTGGGCTTATCGCGGCAGGGTTTGCTGAAGAAAATTGACCGCTACCGGCTAAGCGTCTAAGGTAGGGACAAATAAACGGAGAGTACAGATGAAAGCAGTAGGTTATCAGCAATCGTTACCCGCTACCGATGCGAACGCCTTAATAGACATTGAACTGCCGGGGCCACAGGCAACGGGACGCGATATTTTGGTGAATGTAGCCGCTGTGTCGGTAAACCCGGTAGATACAAAAATACGTAAGCGTATCAGTGCTGAGCCCGGCCAGTACAAGGTGCTGGGCTGGGATGCCGCCGGCGAAGTGGTGGCGGTGGGTGACGAAGTCAGCTTATTTAAACCGGGTGATAAGGTGTATTACGCCGGTTCATTAACCCGCCCCGGCAGTAACAGCGAATATCAGCTGGTGGACGAGCGCCTGGTCGCGCTGATGCCGACAAACCTCAGTTTTGCTCAGGCGGCAGCGTTGCCATTAACAGCGATTACCGCCTGGGAGCTGCTATTCGACCGGCTGGAAATCCAACAAGCCAGTTTGAAGCACCCGCATCCGGTACTGCTGATTACCGGTGCAGGCGGTGGGGTAGGCTCCATACTGGTACAGCTGGCCCGGCAGTTAACGACGGCAACCATTATTGGCACGGCATCACGGCCAGAAACCAAGCAGTGGGTAACTGAGTTGGGCGCACACTATGTGCTGGATCACAGTCAGCCGTTGTTACCCCAGCTAAAGGCATTGGATCTTAGCTGTGTCAGCCATGTTGCCAGCTTAACCCACACCGAGCAGCATTATGCCGAGTTGGTGCAGTTGCTGGCACCACAGGGCAAACTTGCACTGATTGATGATCCGGCCGGTGGCATAGACATTATGCCACTGAAACAAAAGAGTATTTCGCTGCACTGGGAATTTATGTTTACCCGCGCCATGTTCAACACACCAGACATGATAGCGCAGCACCAGCTGTTAACCGACTTAAGCCGGTTAATTCAGCAAGGGCAGGTAAAAACCACGCTAAAACAAACACCGGGTAAGATAAACGCGGCGAATTTACGTCAGGCACATCAACTGCTGGAAAGCGGTAAAGCTATTGGTAAGCTGGTACTGGAAGGCTGGTAAGCAGTAATTTAAGCAAAACGCCGGGGCTGATAGCCTCGGCTTTTTTCAGGCAATTTGCTGATCGTCATTAAAGCCGCTATACCAGGCTTTAAACAGCACTTTTTCCAGCGCCTGGCGCAAGGCTTCGTTAATGGGTAAATGCTGTTTACCCAGTTCATAATCCAGCTCGTTTACCAGCTCTTTGGCTTTGAGCATCATTGGCGGTGGATCTGATTCCAGCGCAATCAGGCTGTCCTGATAAGCAGCCGGTTTATCGGCTTTAATCACCTTACATAAAGATAAAGCGGTTTTACCCTGTTTGTCGCGATAGCCGGCCGCGCCAAATAAACGGCAAATGCTTGGCCGCTGCTGATACACACTGCACTGGCCCTGTTTGCCGTCAAACGACAGCTTCTGGTAAAAAAAACAGCCCGCAGGCTCTGTTAACTCTTCGAGTTGTGTCAGTGTTTGTTCTGCTTTACCTTGATCGAACAAGTGTAATGCCAGCGGTAACATCTCCAGCACCGTCGCTTCTATCGTCGGTTGCAAGCAGCATTCACCACAGCCAGTGCGGCAGCCAAGGCCACGCTGTTGCTGATATGCTGAGAATGTTTCCGCTATTTCGCCATACACAGCCTCAACACGACGCGATAATTCACGCAGCCGTTGCATAAAGACTCCGAACGAAATAACTAAAAAATTTAGGGTTGCCTGTTAAGGAGCGACGAAATGTCGCTCCGGCATTGTACAAAGTTGCTTAAGATCTCAGCAATAGGGCAGACTAAATATATTTTAGTCCAGTAAGTTGTTTAGTGGCTGCGGCCGGCTAATGGCGTAGCCTTGCACATAGTCAATCCCAATCAACCTGAGTGCCTGTTCAATCTCTGTGGTTTCGACATATTCAGCAATGGTTAGCATGTTCATTGCCCGTGCGACCTCGTGGATCGATTTCACAATGGCTTTATCGTAAGGGTCGTCCAGCAAATCACGCACAAAGTGGCCGTCAATTTTGACAAAGTCAGCCGGGAAGTGTTTTAGGTAACCATAAGATGAAAAGCCGCTGCCAAAGTCGTCTAAGGCTATTTTGCAGCCCTGAACGCGAAAATGCTCAATAAAGGCCAGGGTGTTTTGTAAATTCACAATGGCGACACTTTCTGTAATTTCAAAGCAAATGCGTGTAAAAGGCACCTGATACTGCACAAACAGCTGCTGAACATCGTCTTTAAACGTAGGGTCAAGTAATGAGTTACCAGACAGGTTAATGCTACACAATGCCAGTTGCTGCAAATGCTGTGGATACTGCTGCAGCCAGCGAAAATACTGCTTAATTACCCAGCGGTCTATTTGTGGCATCAGACCATAGCGCTCGGCAGAGCTTAAAAAACTGGCCGGTGTAACAAGCTGACTGTTCTCGGCCTGCAATCGCAGCAGTAACTCATAGCAATCACCACCATCGCCACCGTTAAGTGCTTTAATCGGCTGTTGAAACAGCACAAATTTATCGTCCTGTACTGCCTGGCGTAGCTGACCTACCCAGTGCAGTTCAGCCTGATGGCGCTGGGTATCTTCATCATGTTCATCAAACAACTGAATGCGGTTGCGGCCTTTTTCTTTGGCAATGGCGCAGGCGGCATCAGCTTTTTTCAGTACGCTATCAGCGCTGCTGTCGTCGCGGCGGATTTCGGCAATACCAATGCTGATACTAATAGTATGCACACTGTCCTGCCAGATAAAACGGAACTCGCGCATCGCATCGAGCAGGCGATAGGCCAGTGAAAACGCCTCATTGGCGTTTTTGCCTGCCAGCAGAATACCAAACTCGTCGCTGTCCAGCCTGGCCAGCGGGCCGTTATGATGGGCGGTGCGTTTAAGCAGTTCGGCCAGTTGCTTCAGTAAAGCGTCGCCGGCACTGTGGCTGCAGCTGTTGTTAACCAGCTTAAACTGGTCAACATCAATATAGAGCACGCAGCCTTTGTCTTCACCACTTTGCTCGCACAGTACCTGCAGTTGTTTATCAAAATAGTAGCGGTTATACAGCGCCGTGAGGGCATCATGATTGGCCAGATAAGCCAGCTGTTCATGGGCGAGCTTCTGTTCGGTGATATCAATCACAGAGCCGTGCACAAAGGCGGGCCTTTGGTTATCCGAAGCAGCCAGACGTACTGACATGAGCGCCCAAAATGGGCTGTTATCGCCGCGTAAACCCCGTATTTCGAAGCTTTTGCTACTGCCTTGCTCCAGCTGCTTGAGCATATACTGGCGCTCGGCCGGATCGGCATAAAAGCGGGCCATACCGGTACCGGCGATAGCCTGTTTCAGCTGGTCCAGACTGGCATAACCGAGGATGTTCAACAGCGCCTGGTTGGCATTGATCAGACGGCCGTCGAGGGTAGTGGTAAACATGCCCTCAACCGCATTGTGGAAGATTTCTTTGTACTGCTGCTCTGATGCTGGGGGACGGCTAGTGTCGAGCACGGGTTGAAACTTGTATAACGTAAAGCTGGTTAATGCCAGGCTTAACAGCACCAGCGAAAACAAAATATAAGCCCAATTGATGCCGCCATGCAGATAACCGGCCTGGTTTAACGTCAGTAGCAGTGCGCTTATCAGTGTCAGCACACAAGCCCAGATAAAGCTTTTCGCCTGCGCGGCGCCAGCCATACTGACCCGCAATGCCAGCAAAAGATTACTGCCCAGCACCCAGCTGATGGCAATAAACAACAGCTGCAACCTGAACTGGCCACTGGCAAATAATGGGCTAAACAACAGCAACAAGGCACTAAAGCTGCTGATCTGGCTGCAGCGGTACCACCAGTTGCCAGAGAGGTTTGTCAGGCCAAAACGCATAAATAAGTTCAGACACAGTAAACAGGCACCAACGGCAATATACAAAATGGATTGGTTAATTTCGGGGTAATCCGGCCACAACAGCGCAAACGCCATGCCGTTTAAAATGGCGACCACCAGGGCAAAACTGGCGAAAAAGCCGCAATAGTACAGGTAATGCACCTGCTGCTGCCGGGCAAACAACATCAAGTTATACAGTGCCAGTATGATGAGAATGCCCTGTAACACACCATCGAGTAGCGCTTGCTGCTGCTTTGCCGCCATAAAGGCTTCATGTTGCCATAGCAGCACTTCAGAGGGCACAACAGCGGCGTCCTGCACCTTAATAAAAATGTCCGTTTCGCTGGCCGATTTCAGGTTTAACGCTACAGCGAAGCTGCGATAGGGTAGCGCCCGTTCGCTGTAGGGGTAGGCATTGCCACTGCGGCTCAGCAGGCGAATATCCTGGTTTTGCCGGTCTACCTGGTATATTTCAATTTTATCGGCCAGTGGAAAGTCATATTCCAGAATGCTTTGCAGCGTGCGGTTGCCGGTATTGTTCAGACGGGCAAATAACCATACCGCCTGATCTTCCTGAAATAACACCTTTTGCTGTTTGCTCAGTAAGCTAAAACTATGATGGTAAGCCGGATCGGCCAACAGTTCGTCTAATGTCAGCGTGGAAGGTGTGGCCAGGTAATAAAGTTGCTGTAATTGCTGACGTGCAGGTTGAGGCTGGCTGATACTATTGGTTTGTGCATGAAATGCCTGTAGTGTCAGGCTGTATAACCAGCAGCATAACAACAGCGGATAAACGGCAAACTTCACTCCAGACGCTCCTTGTTGCGCATAGCCATGTTAATAAATTTGGTGCTAAACAGTAACATACCGCAGCTTAACGTGTCAGCAGAAAAACCTGGCTGGCCGACAATACGCCAAGCATTACGGGGCTTTTTTCTCTGCCGCGCATGGTGTACTTTAGTTTTAACGTAATAAAACAATAAAAAGGTGCCCTGATGAAACACATGCTATTGATAACAGTGATGTTGTTCGGTTCTGCTGGCGTGGTCGCTGCCGATGTTAACGCCGGTAAAGCCAAAGCTGCGGTATGCGCCGCCTGCCATGGTGCTAATGGTATTTCAGTGATCCCTGATTACCCCAATCTGGCTGGGCAGAAAGTACGCTACCTGGAGGCGTCGATTAAGGCTTATCGTGACGGCGAGCGTAAAAACGCCATTATGTCACCGATGGCCTCCGGCTTAAGCGATGCGGATATTGCTAATATTGCCGCGTTTTATGCCAGTTTACCCGCCGGCGGCTGAGGCTGAGGGGGCTTCTTCCACCAGATAATCGGCTATCTCATCTAAAAAGTCGGCGCCATAGCGCGCCAGCTTGGTTTGGCCCACCCCCGACACCGCCAGAAAGCTGGTTTTGTCGGTAGGTAACTGCTGGCACATATCAATCAGGCTGGCATCACTAAATACGACAAAAGGCGGCACATCATCGCGCTCGGCAATACGTTTACGCAGCGCTTTTAAGCGGGCAAATAACAGCCGGTCATACTTTTGCACCGCGCGTCGCTCAGGCTCGCGTTTCACGCTGTGTAAGCGCGGCACGGCCAGCATCAGCTCGGTTTCACCGCGCAGTACCGGCCGTGCCGCCGGCTGCAGCTTTAATACCGAGTGTGCAGTAATATCCTGCTGCAGCAGGCCAAAATGTATCAGCTGACGCAAAATGCTTAGCCAGTAGTCGTGACTAAAATCTTTGCCCAGGCCCCAGGTCGACAATTTATCATGGCCAAGTTCGGTAATTTTCTGGCTATGGCCGCCACGTAGTACTTCAATCACATGGTGCATGCCAAAGCTCTGGCCGACGCGATACACGCAAGACAGTGCCTTTTGCGCCAGTTCAGTAGCATTGAACTGCTGCGGCGGCTGCAGGCAAATATCGCAATTGCCGCAGCGGGTTTGCCGCGCCTCACCAAAATAATTCAGCAGCACCTGACGCCGGCAGGTTTGCGCTTCGGCAAAAGCCGCCATTGCCAAAAAGCGTTGCCAGGTCACTTCGGCGCGTTGCTGGTTTTCTTCACTGTCGAGCCAGCGCTTCATCCGGCCAATATCGGCCGGATCAAACAGCAACATGGCTTCAGCGGCCACACCGTCGCGCCCGGCGCGACCGGTCTCCTGATAATACGCCTCGATGGTGCGGGGCAGCTCAAAGTGCACCACAAAACGGATATTGGATTTATTCACCCCCATGCCAAAAGCCACGGTGGCAACGATGAGTTGGTAATCATCGCGTTTAAAGGCATCCTGCACCTGATTACGCTCGTCGCTACTAAGACCCGCGTGGTAAGCCGCTGCATTAAAGCCGCGCTGCTTTAACTGCTCGGTCAGCTCGTCTACTTTGCGCCGCGAGCTGCAATATACTATGCCACTGGCGCCATCCTGCTGCTGCAGGTAGCTTATCAGTTGCTCGGTGGGGCGGAATTTTTCCTGCACCGTGTAGCGGATATTAGGCCGATCAAAGCTGCCTAAATGCACATAAGGTTGCTGCAGATGAAGTTGCTGCAAAATATCCTGGCGTGTCGCACCATCTGCAGTGGCTGTCAGCGCCATTACCGGTACGCCGGCAAAGCGCTGCTTTAACAGCGCCAATGCCATATAGTCGGGCCTAAAGTCATGACCCCACTGTGAGATACAATGCGCTTCGTCTATGGCAAATAAACTGACGCCCACGTCCTGCAACCGGTCTAAAAACTGCGGCTGTAACAGCCGCTCGGGCGCGACATAGAGCAGTTTTAAACTGCCCTGGCGCAGGCGGGCAAACACCTGCAGCACCTGTTCACGGCTTAGGCTGCTGTTAACAAATTCAGCCGCGATACCGTTGGCCTTAAGTGCATCGACCTGATCTTTCATCAGCGACATCAAGGGCGATACCACTATAGTTACCTGCGGCAGCAACAGTGCCGGCAACTGATAACATAAAGACTTACCGCCACCGGTAGGCATCAGCACAAAGCTGTCCTGGCCGGCCAAAGCAGCTGCAATTACCGCTTGCTGACCACTGCGAAAGTCGCTGTAGCCAAAATGCTGTTTTAGTAGGGGCAATAAATCGGCGTGCACGTTAAACCAACAGTTACTTACAATCAGCCGACATTCTAAAGCCTTAATGGCGTCGCCGGAACCGTTAATTGGCCTGATATCATCAAACGCCGGGCCGGTTGGCCGGTTTTTGCCGACAAAGCCGCTGCGCGAAAGGCCTGTTGCCACGTATAATGGCCGCTCTTTCGCCGGAGTACCTTATGCCATTAAGCCGTGAACAAAAATTGGGCGGGCTGTTTGCCGCCAGTGCCTACAGCCTGTGGGGGCTGGCCCCGTTGTACTTTAAGCAAATTGACTTTATTCCCGCCAGTGAGATTCTTATTCACCGTATTGTCTGGTCGTTTGTGTTACTGCTGCTGGTACTCTTGGCCTTAAAGCAAGGCGCTAAGGTTGTGGCGGTGCTGCGTCAGCCGGAGATGCTGGGCTGGTTATTGCTATCGGCGGTGCTGTTAGGCGGCAACTGGGGGCTGTTTATCTGGGCGGTAAATAACCAGCATATGCTGGATGCCAGTTTAGGTTACTACATTAACCCGCTGCTGAATGTGCTGCTGGGGATGCTGTTTCTGGGCGAGCGGCTGCGCCGCCTGCAATGGACAGCGGTCATCCTGGCTGCCAGCGGCGTGCTTATTCAGCTTATTACCTTTGGCTCGCTGCCCTGGATAGCACTGACGCTGGCGGGCTCTTTTGCCATCTATGGCCTGATGCGTAAAAAGCTTAATGTTGATGCGATTAGCGGTTTGTTTATTGAGTCTTTGCTGTTGTTGCCGCTGGCGCTATGGTACTGGCACAGTTATGCCGACAGTAGCGCGGTAAACCTGCTGTACAACAGTGCCGCGCTTAACGGCTATTTAATTGCCGCAGGTTTGGTAACTACGGTGCCGCTGCTGTGCTTTATTGCCGGTGCCCGCCGGTTGCAGCTCTCGACCATGGGCTTTTTTCAATATATTGGCCCAAGTTGTATGTTTGTGTTCGGCGTCTGGCTGTACCATGAGCCCTTTGCCGCAGAGCGGTTGGTCACCTTTGGCCTTATCTGGCTGGCGCTGTTGCTGTATACCGCCGATGCCTGGCGACATAACCGCCGGCAAAGGCTGCAAAATCAAGGCAAAATAGCGTAAGCTGGTGTACAGCTAACAGCAGGAGAAAAGAGATGGCAGGCAGCCTGGACCTGATTGCAGTACTGTGGTTTTTCGGTTTGTGGATTGGCTATACCCTGTTTGCCAAACGCCGGGCGAAAGTAGTCAGTTGTTTATCGTTTGAACTCAGGCGTAAGCGCAATGACTGGATGCAAAAGATGCTGCTGCGCGACAACAAAATGGCCGATGTCGGGCTTATCTCAACCTTAGAGCGCAATGTCACCTTCTTTGCTTCCAGCACTTTACTGATCCTGGCCGGTTTGCTGACCGCCATGGCCTCGGCAGAAAAACTCAGCCTGATGCTATCTAACCTGGTGCCCTGGGCCAATTACACCGAGGGCGCAGTACAGTTAAAACTGTTGCTGTTGGTGTTTATCTTCGTGTTTGCTTTTTTTCAGTTTACCTGGTCGCTGCGTCAGTATGGCTTTTGCGGCGTATTAATTGGCGCCGCACCGGATGGCCGCGGCATGACCAGTGACGAGCAGTTGCTGTACGCCAATCGTGCGTCGAAAGTGATTGATCAGGCTGGTCACTCGTTTAACTACGGCCTGCGCGCCATTTACTTTTCGCTGTCGGCACTGACCTGGTTTATCGACCCGCTACTGTTTATGGTGGCGTCGGTCGTGGTGATGCTGGTAATGAAGCAGCGCGAGTTTCACTCTAAGGTGCTAAAGGCGCTGCAGGAGTGTTAATTCACCGCCCTTCAGTAACGAAATACTCAATTATCAACTCTTTATAATTTTTTTGTCGGCGCGCTTTGAAAAGATCAGAGTAGACTTTTGCTGTGGGTTTAAGCCACAGAACGACAAACTGAATTGAGGGAGAGTTAATGCTTTTTGGGAAATTGATTTGGGGCATTTTTTTTATCGTAATGTGCAGTGTCAGCTCAGTCGTTTCTGCCAACCAATGTTTTGATGATGCTTACAAGGCAAGTGCAGTATGCGCTGCATATGAGTACAGTAACCTAACGATGTATTTCAAAGACAGTTATGGTACTGAGCACAAAGTACTCGTTAATCGGGTAATTCAGAAGTCTAACCGGGTTTTGGTTCATGCTAACTATAGTTTCGTTGCAAAGTGTAATGAAGGTTGTGGCGCAACCAACGACGTTGTCAATGATATGCTTTGGGCTTTCAGATCAGCAAATGTTAATAATGCATTTTATGAAAAAGTTATCTATGTTTGTAACCCTGCTGAAGAAGTATGCTGCGATGACACTGGTTGCACCGAAATATTGAGTGATGGAACTCGACAAAAAACTTTAACGACCAACCCGATACTAAGCGATGATACCACAGCGGCAAAGACTCGCCGAAACGGCGACAGAATCGACAGAGCAATTGACCGAACAGAAGGTATTACCAACATTGTTGATAATACTCTGCGTATTGCATCAAATGGACAACAAGTTCAAGCTGATCTCTCACAAGTTGTTTCTAAACCAATGCAATTTCAGATTAACGTGTCGACAACTAACGCTGTAACTGTTTGTGTCTCCACCGGCAGTTTTTGCCACGATATTGAGGGGACAGCAAGCGCTACAGACAGCACGGCGTATTTTGATTTAAGCCATCAACGTGGCCAGGATTTTAACGACAATTTAAGGGATTTTCTTGATCACACTTACAAACAAGATAGTGGGATGATTTGTCAGCAAAGTACCAGTTGTGACTCAGATGATAATTGCACCATTACTATGCGCTGTCAGAAATACTAAGAAGGATGATCATCTCTGTTAAATTTAGCAAAAGGCCCTACTTTGGCCTTTTGCTGTTTTGGTAACAAACGTTCGGCTAGCGGATTTCAAACGCCTGCACAACACGTGCTACGCCTTCAACGTGGCGGGCGATATCAACGGCTTTTTGTGCTTCTTGTGCACTAACAATACCCATTAAAAACACTTCAGCGTTCTCGGTCACCACTTTAATGTTCAGGCCACTGACCTGCTCGTCGGCTAACAGCTGCGTTTTAACTTTAGTAGAGATCCAGCCATCACGGGTGCGGGTGGTCATGCCGGTGTTATTACCCAGCCTTATCTGGTTTTGCACATCGCGCACACCATCTATGCCGCGTACCAGCTGCTGCGCCTGCTGGCGGATTTGCTCGGTGCGGGTTTGGCCGGTTAACAGCACCACACCGTTATAGCTGGTGATATTAATGTTGCTGCCCTCGGCTGTTAAGGGGTTGTCGGCCAGCGCGCGCTGCGCTTTTAGCACTATATTTTTATCGTCTATCTGAGAGCCCAGGGTGCGCCTGTCGTTGGCAGAGGTAACGGCGGTGGCGCCACCGGCGACTACGGCCGCCGCGCAACCTTGCAGCAAAGCCAGCATGACACAAACAGCAATAAGCTTTAGCGTATTCATAAATCTCCTTGTTGTGGAAACAACGTCATATCAATCAGTTCGCACAAAGTGTGCAGTAAAAAGGTGTAACATTCAAAAATGCGAGCCCGCCGGTGCGCCGGCACTTTTAGCTCAACGTCCTGCTGGTTCAGTAAGCCCGACAGCTCACCACTGCCATCTACGGTTAGCGCAATAATTTTCATATCGTTAGTCAGTGCTGCTTCGACTGCTTTTATCAGGCTGGGTTCACTACCGCTGCTTGATACCACCAGCAACACGTCCTGGCTTTGGCCCAGCGCCTTAATTTGGCGGGCCAGATAATCCTGCTGATGGCTATGCTGCAGGCTGTTATTCTGGTTGCACAGCGCCAATGCCGGCAGACAGGGCCGCTCGGTTTCAAACTGGTCTAGCAGTAGCTGACAAAAATGGCTGGCCAGCGCGCTGGTAGCTCCTTCGCCAACACAGATCACTTTGCCGCCGCTGACCAGATTGTTCACAATGACAAAGGCAGCGTTTTCCAACGGGCCAGACAGGCTTTCACCCGCGGCTATCATGGTTTGAATATTTTCACTAAAAAGCTGACGAATATGCTCTTGCATCAGGCTGTCCTGCGTAAGCGGGTTAGTATGGCCAGTTTACTGGCCAATGGCATTTTTAACCCAGTGATACTGAAACGGCGGCTGCCCCTCTATGGCCAGCACATCCAGCCGGCACGGCTGATCTGACAACCGGTGTTGCTGCAGATACCAGCGGCTGGCACGCAGCAACTTTTGTTGCTTGCTGTAGGTTACTGCCGCCATGGCCCCACCAAAGGCGGCACTGGCGCGGTATTTTACCTCGACAAATACTAAGGTGTCGCCATCGCGCATAATAAGGTCTATTTCACCGGCTTTACACTGAAAGTTGCTGCTAATTAACCGCAGGCCCTGCTGTTGCAGGTAGTCTGCAGCCAGCTGCTCATAGTGTTGGCCTAAGTTATTCATTCGCTCAGGGTTCCTGCAGCGGAACTAAGCGGTTATTGCGATAAGCCGCCCAGCTGAGCTGCCGTACCAGGCTGCCGCTGGCGTCCAGTTGCAGCCGGCCGGTCAGGCCGTAGAACACGGTAGCGGGCAGTTGTTGCTGCTGGCGCAGGCTCCCCACCAGGTTATACGCATCTACGCCCATGGCAAATAAACGCTGCAGGGTTTCATCCTGCTCGGCAAACAGCTGCTGATATTGCTCGCGTAGCGCACGGCTGTTTTGTTCAGCCAGCATCCACGGCATTTCGGTAAAGGTTAAGCCATTTAAATCACGTAAATCAGTGCTGTCCAGGCTGGTGCTGTGGCTGCGTGAGCTGGCATACAGCGGTAAACGCGGTGCCGTCTGGCTAACCGAGACATCGACAAAGGGCTTGAATAAACGGGTTTGTACCGGATCGGCAATCAGATAAATGGCGTCTATATCCAGCCGGCTATGCGGGTCGGCTTCCAGTTTCTCCGGGATCAGGTTATTTAGCTGTTTTATCCGCTCGCGGCTTTTATCGGTCTCCAGCAACTGGCTGATTAACTGCTCAAGCTCGGCTTTATTGCCAAATTGATGCTGCTCGGGGGCGCTATACCCCAAGGCTTGCCAGTGCGCGGCAAAACGCTGCTGCATACGTAATGCGATATTGCTGTTAGTGCTAATCACGACCGGGCGCTGATAATTTTTTTGTGCAAATAGCTGGGCCATTTGCGTGGCTTCATCTTCCATGCTGAGGGCAAAATAAAATTGCTCGGCTTTGGCCGGCACGGTTGGCTCTTTACTGTTTAAAAACAGCGTGGGCCAGCGCCAGTTGTCGTCTTGGCTTAGCCGGTCTACCTGGGGTTTTAGCAAAGGCCCGATGACAAAGTCGGCACCAGAGAGACGGACTTGCTCGACCAGTACTTCGTTCGGCTGCTGGCTGTCGATAAACACCAGCCCTGCGGCTTGCTGGGCACTGGCCGCGGCTAAAATGCCATACTGAATGGCCTGCGCATGCTGGCGAAACTGCCCGCTCAGCGGCAGCAGCACGGCAATACGCTGTGGCTGATACGGCGTCAGGTTAAGTAACTCTCTCAGTGCCGCCGGCAGTGTCAGCCGGCTGCTTAGCTGCACATAACGGCGCTGCCAGTCGGTAAAGGCCTGCTGTAAGGCTTCGGGTTTACCGATATAACGGCGGCTAAGCTGCGCCAGCTCTAACCAGCCAAGGGTAGCCTGGCTTGCACCTGTACGCAGGCTTTCTAACTGGCTGTCAGTCAGTGCCGACAGGCTTTGCCAGAGTAAATCCGGGTATTGCGGATAACGCATGGCATCGGTATCCAGTGTATCCAGTTGCAGCAGGTAGCGGCTGGCTTGCAAATAACGCTGCTGGGCTAACTGATAGCCGCCAGCCAGCCAGACAAATTCGGCCTGCTCGGCCTGCGGCAGTGACTGCACGCTGACGTTATCCAGTAGTGTGCTGATACTGTGTTGCTGTTGGGTAGCCAGATAAGCTTTTAACAGTACCAGCGTGTTTTGCTGCACTATCATAGGGTAGCGACTGCTTTTCAGGTTTTCGCTGATGGCCAGCGCCAGCAGGTAATCCTGCTCTTGCAGTGCCTGACGTGCGGCTTTTAACAGGTGATAATGCCTGGCTTCGTGCTGGTAATTGCCCGCCAGCTGATACAGTTGTCGCGCCGTTTGTTGGCTCTCTTCAACTTTACTTAGCGGCTCATCGGGCAAAGACACCGCTGAGCCGGTGGTAGGTGCCGGGCGCTGGGCACAGCTGGTCAGCAGCGCCGCGGTGGCGAGAAATAACAGGGGCTTTAATTTGCTGGAAGTCACAATGCGCAGTACCATAGCCGAAAATATGGGTCTTATCTTACTGAGACTGCCACCTAAGCTCAAATAAATAGCGTGTGTAAATCACAGAATGGCAAAACAAAACGGTTTTTTATATGTGGTCGCTACCCCGATTGGCAATTTAGATGATATTAGCCAGCGGGCTATCGTCACCTTGCAGAGCTGCGACTGGATAGCAGCAGAAGACACCCGCCACACAGGCCGGCTATTGTCGCATTTGGGCATTAGTGCCAAAACCATCGCGCTGCACGATCATAACGAAAAGCAGCGCGCCGCCAGTATTATTCAAAAATGCCTGGCTGGCGAGCATGTGGCGCTGGTATCGGATGCCGGTACGCCACTGATTAGCGACCCCGGTTACAGCTTAGTGCGCCAGTGCCGCGACGCCGGCGTGCGGGTTATTCCAATTCCCGGCCCTTGTGCCTTAATTACTGCCTTATGCGCGGCGGGTTTGCCAACCGACAAGTTTCACTTTATTGGCTTTTTACTGCCGAAAAGCCAGCAGCGGCAAAACCAGCTGGCGGAAGTGCCGGCCGGCGTTGGCACCCTTATTTGTTACGATACAGCGCGGCGCATTAAAGACAGCCTGCAAGATGTAGCTGCTGTATTTGGCCCTGAGCGCGAGTTGGTGCTGGCCAAAGAGCTGACCAAGACCTTTGAGCATTTGGAATATGGTACTGCGGCACAGATCCACGCTTGGTTAGAGGCCGACCCGCAGCGTTGCCAGGGCGAAATGGTGCTGATGATAGCCCCCACCCCTAAAGCTGAGAGTGACATCAGCGAGGCGGAGCTTAGTACGCTGAAGTTATTACTGACAGAGCTGCCATTAAAGAAAGCGGCTGCACTTACAGCACAAATTCATGGCGGCAAGAAAAACGCCCTGTATAAAGTGGCACTGCAATTAACTGGTGAAACCGGGTAAAACCGGTATAATTGCCCGAGTGAGTTGGTCAAGACAATCGCTGCCTGCGCAAGCAGGGGGAGGAAAGTCCGGGCTCCACAGGGCAGGGTGCCAGGTAACGCCTGGGGGGCGCGAGCCTACGACCAGTGCAACAGAGAGCAAACCGCCGATGGCCCACGCAAGTGGGATCAGGTAAGGGTGAAAGGGTGCGGTAAGAGCGCACCGCGCGGCTGGTAACAGTTCGTGGCACGGTAAACTCCACCCGGAGCAAGATCAAATAGGCCCCCTTTGGCGCGGCCCGCGTTGGGGGCGGGTAGATTGCTTGAGGCTTAAGGCGACTTAAGTCCTAGAGGAATGATTGTCACTCTGGCAACAGAGCACAGAACCCGGCTTAATGGCTGGCTCACAGCAAACAACAGAAAAACCGCAGCTGTAATAGGCTGCGGTTTTTTGTTTTTTGCTTTTTATTGTAGCGCAGAACGATGATGCAGAAAAAAGCCCGCACAGAGCGGGCAGAGAATTACCAGGTACAGCCGAGTAAGTATGATAAAGCGTTACATAAACTTATATTCCAGTAACAGGGTATAAGCCCGGCCACGCGGATCTGCCACACGAGGTTCCCAGGCGGCACCGGCAGCAAAGTCATTTTGGTGTGCGGTAAACGGTGGGTCTTCATCAAACAGATTTTTGATACCAAAGGTCAGTTTCATATTCTCAATACCGGCATAACTTACGCTGTAGTTATAGGTAATGTACTCATCGACATTCGGGTTCCATTGTGACGGAATATAGGTTTCGTTACGCACACTGACCGGTAATTCATCTTTGTAGCCATCACGGTACAGCTGAGTCAGGTTGTGGCTCCAGTCGCCATGCACATAACTGAAGTTAAGGGTGTGCTTCCATTTAATCGGCAGGTTGTAGTAACGCACATACTCGCCAACTAAGTTTTCGCTGTAAGGTAAGCTGTCTAAACCTTTGGTTTTGAAGGTATCGATATAACTGGCGTTCAGGTTGATTTTCCAGGCACCGCCGGCCAACTCACCTGTCAGGTTCATATCCAGCTCGATACCCTGAGTTAATGAGCCGCCAGAGTTGATATAACGCCGGTCAATCGCCACCACTTCACCCTGGGCATTACGGATCCAGTTGGCCGTAAATAAATCGTAGTTGTCGATCAATACCTCGCGCGGTGCAGAGCGGATCGTGTCAGTACGTTCAATTTCCCACCAGTCCAGGCTAAAGTTAAAGTAATCGGTAGGGACGACAACGACACCGAAGCTTTTTTGCTCTGACTCTTCCGGCGCTAAGTCGGGTTTACCACCAAATAATTCAACCGGTTGGATGCGCTCACACCCCGCCACATTTTCATCAGCCACACCACCGGGGCAGCTTTGTGGGTCTGCCAAATCCAGGCCAGTGTAGGGTAACTCTGTTACGCCGTTGAATAGCTGGTTAAACGACGGCACTTTAAAGCCGGTACTAAAGGCACCGCGTATCAGCAGTTGCTCCAGTGGCTTGTAGCTAAACGATAATTTGGGATTGGTCGTGCTGCCAAAGCCATCATATTTGTCGTAACGGCCGGCCAGGGTGACTTCCAGCTGGTCGGTGACTGGCAGATAAAACTCAGCAAACACCGCTTTGATATCGCGGCTGACTTTATCCAGTACGTTAGCGTTATCAAAGGGGGCTAAAAATACTGGCCGCATTTCAGCGCGCTCGTCACCATTAAACTTAAACTCCTCGCGGCGCAAATCAGCGCCAAGTGCCATCATCACTTCGCCACCGGGGAGTGCAAAACCCACTTCACCTGATACTGTCGCATCAAGCTGAGTCATAATTGACTCACCACCATACAGCGTCACTCCACGGGCTGATGCGGCCTGCAATGCCGCTATACCGGCAGCACTCTGACTTTGTCCAGGTAAAAGAAAGGGATCAACCAGGCCAGAGCCCAGAGCAGCCTGTAAGGCGTCAGTGTAGTAATATCCACCGCCGAGCACAGAGTCGGACTCGCTTGACGCACGTGAGAGGCCCACGTTGTAATCCCAATCTGCGATTACACCTTCAACTGCCGCTAAAAAGCGGTACGCCGTAGTGGTGGTGTCAATTTCGCGGCCACCGCAGTCCATACAGCGCCAGCGATAAGCGATAGGGGCGCCATAACTGAGCTGGTCTGCTCCAAAATAGCCGGCCAACGCGTTGTATATTCTGTCATAAGACGCGCCGGTGCTTGGGTACCAGGTATCTGGGCCAAAGGTTGAACCGGGAGAAATTTGGTAAGGCTCAAAAGCCTTACTGACATCGACTTCAGAGGCCACAAACTCTAATGTTGCGGTATGCATTTCCGCCAGTTTGAAGCTGGCGCGACCAATAAAATCCATACTTTCTTGTGGCTGCTGAATACGGGCTGCTGCCGGATAATCCCAGGCACAGGCATAGCGGGACGACTCTGAGCTCCACAGTCGGTGATCATAAGGGCCCATATTCGGACCGCCGGTTTCGCAGCCCGCTCCACCCGGTAAATCGAGAATATTAATAGCGGTAACAGACTGGCCATCTAGTGGATCTATAAGGCCTGTGCCGATTAAGTTGGCATCGGTAGCGCCGCGGTTAAATACGGTGGCAAATGGCGTGCCGCGGGTATCAGGTGACAAGCCACGCTCTGGCTGGAAGGTATTGGAGAAATCACGATCTGTGCCCTCAAGCACCTCATTTTTCTTAAACGATAGGGTAGCAAAAGCATTCCAGCCATCTTTATTAATGTCGCCGGTGCCAAACAGGATATTACCGCGGTAAATATTGCCGCCACCGGCTTCGGTATGGTCGACGAAAGCCGACACTTCTGCGCCGGTGTAGTCGCGTTTGGTAATAAAGTTAATTACGCCGCCGATGGCATCAGTACCGTAAACGGCAGAAGCGCCATCACGTAAGACTTCAACACGCTCCAGCGCGGCAAAAGGGATAGAGTTCAGGTCAACCGCCCGGCCTTTTAAGCCATGGGTCGCGACGCGCCGGCCATTTAGCAGCACTAGCGTGGCATCAGCACCCTGGCCACGCAGGTTAGCGCCAGACACGCCATTATTGCCGCGCTGCTCTTCAGAGACAATACCACCGTTACTGGCGAGGTTGTCTGATGAGTTACCGGCAATGTTCATTTGCAGTAATAATTGCTCGGCCGAGGTTATACCGGCGGCATCAATATCGGCTCTACTGAACACCGTGATAGGCAGTGCACCTTCCAGTGCCGTGCGCTTGATACTAGAGCCGGTAACCCGGATCCGTTCAACTTTGCTGTCAGCCTGGGCCGTATCGCTTGCTGCTGTCGTTTCTTGGGCCAGCGCATGGCTGCTCAGGCCGGCGAGGGTAAGGGCCTGAATAAGTTTGGTCAACTTCATCACTTTCTCCTGGAGTTGCGTTGTTCTGTTTTTATAGTGCTATCCGTTACCCGGGTCTGAGTGCCCGTTTTTACTGCCCATGCAAAACGTTTAATTTCTGCACAAAATTAACATAGCAATATTTCTTTCCTTTTGAAAATAAATTATGCTGATTTTTGTAAAATGTTGGAATATTTCATTCCTTGACGCTATCGTTGCTAGAAAGTAAAGGCTGATAAATTTTGAAAAATAGCGTGAAGATAAGGGCTTATAATACCAAGGCTTGGCTGATTGGCGCACTGCTGCTATTGAGCAGCGGCTTATTGATACCAGCCATTGCGGCCAGTGAAGTTAGCCTGAATATTGGGTTTAAAACAGACGTGCCATTTATACAACCAGAGCAGTTACAGCTGCAGTATTGGCAACAAAAGCTTAGCCAGGGCGACAGGCTGTTACTCACACCAGCACAAATTGCCGAACGTAATCGGCAGACCTTTGCGCTGCAGGACGAAATGCAGCCGTTAACGGCACTGCCTGAGCAGTATTCTGCCGCCGAGCTGATGGCGGTTATTGATACTGTCAGTAAAATCCCGTCCAGCCCACGTTTTTACACTAACGGCACCGCGCTTCGCGCAGCAGATTGGCAGCGTTATCAGGCGCTGCTGGGTAAAGAGCAGGTAAAAGACACCAACCCGGTCGCTTTTGCATTGGTGGTAAAACGCACAGCGCTGCGGGCGTTTCCGACACTGGACAGAGTCGTCAATGAGCAGGGCAATACTGACCTGGACCGTTTTGCTGAAACCGCACTCTTTGTTGCCGAGCCGTTGGCGGTGCTGCATCAAAGCCGCGATAACAGCTGGCTTTTAGTGCAAAGCTTTAATTACACCGGCTGGGTGCAGGCGGCTGATGTGGCCATTGGCAGCCGCCTGCAGGTGCTTAGCTACGCCGAGCAGGAGCCCTTTTTAGTGATAACGGCGGCCAAAACACATACTGCGTACACGCCTGCGCAGCCAGCCTTATCAGAACTCCAATTGGACATGGGCGTTCGACTGCCGCTAATCAGCGCTGCCGACACCGGTTTTAATGTCCATGGGCAAAACCCGCTGGCCAGTCATATTGTGCAATTGCCGCAGCGGCTTAATGATGGCCGGTTGCACTTTATGCCGGCGCTGCTGCCGCTGAGTAGCGATGTCAGTATCGGCTACTTGCCTTTTACCGAGCACAATCTGTTACGTCAGGCTTTTAAGTTTTTAGGCGAGCGTTACGGCTGGGGCCATGATTATAACGGCCGTGACTGCACTGGTTTTATCTCCGAAGTGTTTCGCAGCTTTGGTATGCTGATGCCGCGTAACTCCGGCCAACAAGGTATGGGCAGTTATGGCACTAATCAAAGGTTTAAACCTGACGCAAGCCAGGCCGACAAATTAGAGGCGTTAGCACAGGCCAAAGTCGGCGATTTGTTGTATTTCCCCGGCCATGTGTCAATGTTTATTGGTAGGGTGCAGCAGCAACCTTTTATGATCCACTCGGTAAATACGCTAATTTACCCAACCGATACCGGCTTGTATCAGGGCACCTTAAACGGTGTGGTGGTTACACCATTAATGCCACTGCATAACAATACAGAGCATGCTTACCTTGATGCACTCTATGCCATT
This sequence comes from Pseudomonadota bacterium, assembly GCA_040752955.1. Taxonomy (GTDB): domain Bacteria; phylum Pseudomonadota; class Gammaproteobacteria; order Enterobacterales; family Alteromonadaceae; genus Alishewanella. The sequence continues at coordinate 388,103 of JBFMHG010000001.1, read as the reverse complement.
AAATCAATGCGATAACAGAGGCGACTATGAAAATAACTGATATCAGACTGGGTATGTTACGGGTGCCTCTGAAAACGCCGTTTAAAACGGCATTACGTACCGTGAATAGCATTGAAGATATTATCGTCATGATCCACACCGACAGCGGGCATGTTGGTTATGGTGAGGCACCGGCCACTGCAGTGATCACCGGTGATATTCACGGCTCTATTATTGAAGCTATCCGCACGGTGATAAAACCCAAGCTGATTGGCCAGGACGTTAGCGATTTAAACCACATTATCCGTCTTATTCAGGGCTGTATTATGAAAAACTACAGCGCCAAGGCCGCTGTGGAGATGGCGGTGTACGACTTATTTGCCCAGCTGTACAAAGCGCCGCTGTATAAAATTCTCGGTGGCGGCGTGCCGAAAATCACCACTGATATTACCATCAGCGTGGATTACATCGACAAAATGGTCGCCGACTCGCTAAGTGCGGTTGAGCGCGGTTTTGAAACCTTAAAAGTGAAAGTAGGCAAAGATATCGGCGTTGACATTGAGCGGGTAAAGGCTATCTATGCGGCTGTTGAAAGCAAGGCGCTGATCCGGCTGGATGCCAATCAGGGCTGGACAGCGAAAGAGGCGGTATATGCGCTTCGTAAGTTGGAGGACGCCGGCGTGCGGCTGGAGTTGGTGGAGCAACCGGTTAAAGCCTACGATCTGGAGGGCTTAAAATACATTACCGAGCGCGTACACACGCCGGTGATGGCCGATGAAAGCAGCTTCGGCCCGCGTGAAGTGATTGAGCTGATTAAAATGCGCGCCGCCGACATTATTAACATTAAGCTGATGAAAACCGGCGGTATTGCCAATGCTATTAAAATTGCTGATATCTGCTCGTTTTACGATATGCAGTGCATGATTGGCTGTATGCTGGAGGGCAGTGTCAGTGTGGCTGCCGCAGTGCATGTTGCTGTAGCAAAATCTGATGTGATCACCAAAATCGACTTGGACGGCCCGTCACTGTGCGCCTTTGATCCGGTAAAGAGCAGCGTAAAATTTAATGATGCCGATATTACGATTGAAGATGCGCCGGGCCTGGGTATTACCAGTATCGATGGCCTGGAAATGCTGGCTTAAGCTATCAGGCCTGTTTAAGCACCTGCAGCAGCTTGGTGCTCTCTTCCAGTTGATGGTCATTGTTGTGCTGCTGGCACAGCAACAAATACAGGATATGACATAAATGCTGCTGCGCCATTTGCACCAGGATCGGGTTTATCCGCACGTTTTCATCGCCACTGAGTGCAAACAGCGGTACATCAGCAGTTAGGCTTAGTGCATTGCTTTTATAACTGGTCAGGCTAAGTAGTGGAATGTGCTGTTGTTTGGCGTAGCGTGCCAGCTTTAGTAAATCAGCATTTTGGCCAGACTCAGAGATCAGCAGCACGGCGCTTTGCGGCCCTAAAGTACTGGCCAACTGTAAGGAGAGTGCCGGGTCGCTGTGCGCCAGCGTTAACTTACCCAGCTGTAATAAGCGAAACTGCATGTCATGCGCCACTATGCCTGATTTGCCAAAACCGGCCACTAATACCCGGTCAGCACGTTGTAGTAAGGCTGCGGCGTCATGCAGTGCTTTTTCTTCATTAATTTCCAGAATACCGCGTAAATGGCTGTGCAGGCTAAACTGCAACTGTTCTACCAGCTGTTGTAAATTGGTGGCGTTACCAGGCTCGTTGTTGTCACGCTGCAGGGTAGAGGCGGTAATAATGGCTTCGCTTACCGCCAGCTTTAAGTCGGGGTAGCCTTTATAGCCCAGTTTCTGGCAAAACTTTACCACGCTGGATTGGCTGGTACCAACGGCATCGGCCAGTTGCTGCGACGAATAATCCCGTAGCAAATGGGCATTATCCAGAATAAAATCTGCCAGCTTGCGCTCGATCACCGACATTTGATCCAGCATACCGCGGATCTTGAGTAAACATACCATACAGGGAATATCCTTATTGTGTTGCCCAAGCTCTATGGAATTTGTTATTGGCAACCTACTTCAGTATTGAATAATTTATTCCATGTTGGCAAGCGGCTGCAGAAAAAAGCAGCATAATTTAGGGTGCTGTATATAAAAACAGGGCTATTTACTGAGTGTTTTGTATTGTCTCCACTTTTTCCCACCAAAATCATCACCTTCGCTGTAGCGCCCGATTTTACTGTGATCGCAATCGATCGATAGCTTGGTTTTTACCTTGACAATGGTCAAACCTGCACCCTAAACTGTATCGTCGTGGGGATTTGTGGGTAAAAGTGGATCATTTTGGCTTACCTGCAAACAAAATAACTAAAGTCATTGCACAGGAAGCTTATGTTTCGTGGCTCATTTACACTGACACTGGACGAGAAAGGACGGTTAGCGTTACCAGCACGCTACCGTGAATTTCTGCTGTCTGATTGTCAGGGCCACTTAATTTGCACCATTGACCTGCATGACCCCTGTTTATTGCTGTATCCGCTGGCTGAGTGGGAAGAAATAGAAGAAAAACTCAAGCGCTTGTCCAGCCTAAACCCGCAGGAACGCCGCTTACAGCGCGTGCTGCTGGGTAATGCTACCGACTGCGATATGGATAAAAACGGCCGTATTTTACTGCCAGCGCCGCTGCGCCAGCATGCCGGTTTGTCTAAAGGTATTCGCCTGGTCGGTCAATTAAATAAATTCGAGATCTGGGATGAAACCGCCTGGCATGAGCGTTTAGCGGCAGATATTGCGCTGGAACAGGCTCAGGCCGGTGATGTAGAACTGTCAGAACGATTACAGGACTTTGCACTGTAAATGAATACTGTGGCTCATATTTCCGTCCTGCTGCAGGAAGCACTGGATGGTCTGGCAATTAAAGCTGACGGCTGTTACCTGGACGGCACTTTTGGCCGTGGTGGCCATAGCCGGGCTATTTTAGCAAAGCTTGGCCCGCAAGGCCGGTTGTTTGCCATTGACCGCGATCCCGCCGCGATTGCCGCTGCCGCCCCACTGGCAGGCGATCCGCGTTTTCATATCACTCACAGCCCCTTTGCCGCCCTGGCAACCATTGCTGAGCAGCAGCAAATTATCGGAAAAATAGACGGCATTTTGCTGGATTTAGGAGTGTCATCACCGCAACTGGACGACGCCGACCGTGGTTTTAGCTTTATGCGCGACGGCCCGCTGGATATGCGAATGGACCCCACCAGTGGCATCAGCGCCGCAGACTGGCTTGCCAGTGCCGACGTCGAAGATATCAGCTTTGTGCTGCGCGAATACGGCGAAGAAAAATTCGCCTGGCGTATTGCGCAAGCCATTGTAGCGGCCCGCAGCGAGCAGCCACTGACGCGCACAGCGCAGTTAGCCAAGCTTATCAGCGACAGCGTGCCCAAAAGTAACAAAGAGAAAAAACACCCGGCAACACGCAGCTTTCAGGCCATTCGCATCTACATTAACAGCGAGTTGGAGCAGGTTAATCAGGCGCTGCATGCCGCTATGAAAGTGCTTAAGCCCGGTGGCCGGCTGGTGGTGATTAGCTTTCACTCGCTGGAAGACAGGTTGGTAAAACAGTTTATGCGCCGTTATTCCAAAGGCGAGCCGCTACCGCGCGGTATTCCGCTTACTGCGGCGCAAATGCAGCAGCGCACTGAGCTGGAGCTGGTAGGTAAAGCCATTATGCCTTCAGATCAAGAGCTGGAGCTTAACCCGCGCGCCAGAAGTGCCGTGCTGCGCATCGCACAGAAGCAGCGCCATGAATAATATCAGCCTGCACCGGTTAATTTTCCGCGACTGGCGCGAGCAAAAATGGCTGGCACTGTTGCTGCTGGCCTGCATTATTTCTGCGTTGGTGGTGGTGCACTTTGCCCATTTAAACCGCCAGCTGACCATAGCGCAAGATGCCTTGTATCAGCAGCGCGATCAGCTGGATATCGAGTGGCGTAACCTGATTTTAGAGCAGCGTGCCCTGTCCGAGCATAGCCGGGTAGAAGACATTGCCCGCCGCCAGCTGAATATGGTGCGCCCTGCGGCTGAGCAAGACATTGCGGTGACAGTGCCATGAGTAGCAAACGCAGTACACCTCAAGCCAAAGCCAGAACGGTGCCCTCGGTGCTGGGCTGGCGCTTTGCTTTTGTATTGCTCAGTTTAGCCTTGGTGTTTAGTGCCTTAATGGTGCGCGCCGCCTGGTTACAGGTAGTAGAGCCTGATATGCTGGTCAGTCAGGGTGATGCCCGCTCGTTGCGTGTAGAAGCCGATACCGTGTTGCGCGGTATGATTTTCGACCGTAACGGTGAAGAGCTGGCGGTGAGTGTGCCGGTGGAAGCGATTTGGGCCGACCCTAAAGTGGTGATCGAGCGCCATGCCGCCTCTGATGAGCGGCGCTGGCATGCACTGGCCGATATTTTACAGCTAACGCCGGCACAGCTGCAAAACCGCATTGGCACCAACCCTCAGCGGCGCTTTGTCTATCTGCAGCGTCAGGTCAATCCGGCTGTGGTTGATTACGTGAAAAAGCTAAAAGTGCCGGGCATTTATTTTCGTCAGGAATCGCGCCGTTATTATCCAGCTGGTGAAGTCACCGCCCAGCTGCTTGGTTTTACCAACGTTGATGATGTTGGTGTAGAGGGTATTGAAAAGCGTTTTGACGAGCTTTTGACCGGCACTGCCGGACGTAAAGTGTTCCGTAAAGATGCCAAAGGCCGTGAAATTGAAGTGCTGGAACGGGTGCAACAGCAGGCACCGGGCAGTTTGCAGCTGAGTATTGATCAGCGTATTCAGTCTATTACTTATCGCGAGCTGAAAAAAGCGGTGTTAACCCACGGCGCCACTTCAGGCTCGGCCATGGTAGTGGATGTGCATAGCGGAGAGGTATTGGCGATGGTGAACAGCCCATCGTTTAACCCGAATAACCGCGGCAATACACCGGCTTATTTGTTCCGCAACCGCGCTATTACCGACACCTTTGAACCGGGTTCGACTATGAAGCCATTAGCGGTGTTAAGTGCACTGGAGTTTGGCAGCGCTAACCTGGGCAGTAAAATTGACACTTATCCGGGTTATATCCGCGTCGGCGGCAGCTGGGTACGTGACGCCATTAACTACAATACCTTAAGCCTGACCGGCATTATCCAGAAGTCGAGCAATATCGGCGTCACCAAACTGGTGCTGGACATGCCGGTAGAGCATGTCATTAGTTTGTACGCCAACATGGGCCTGGGCAGCGATACCGGCCTGGGCTTAAATGGAGAAAGTGGTGGCATGTTAAGCCATCGGCGCCGCTGGTCTGATTTTGAGCGCGCTACCTTATCTTTCGGTTATGGCTTATCTGTGACTGCGGCCCAGCTGGCGCGGGCTTATGCCACTATGGCTAACGGCGGTGTCAGCCGGCCGCTTAGCATAGTGAAACAAGACAATATTCTGCCAGGCGAGCAGGTGCTGGATCCGGAGCATGCTGCCGCCATGCTGGAGATGATGGAAGCGAACATTATGCCTGGCGGTACCGCTACTCGGGCGCAGGTAAAAGGTTATCGGGTAGGTGGCAAAACCGGTACCGCACGTAAAGCCATTGCCGGCGGTTATGGTGAGGATTATGTTGCCTCGTTTGCCGGCGTTGGGCCAATTTCGAATCCGCGTTTGGCGTGTGTGGTAGTGATTAATGAGCCAGCCGGCGATTTTTACCATGGCGGTGAAATTGCAGCGCCGGTGTTCGCCAATATTATGGGCGCTACCATGCAATTGCTGAACCTGACGCCAGACGCGTCCAGCCAGAGCAAAATCTCAGTAGTAACGGGAGGGCGCAATGCCGGTTAACAGCAAAGCCTGGTTGGCACTTTATGCCAGCAATGTTATCGACACTGAGCTTGAGCAGCTGCAACTGGACAGCCGTAAGGTGAGCGCTGGCGATGTATTTCTGGCGATACCGGGTGTGCAACAACATGGCCGGCAATTTATTGCTCAGGCGCTGGCACAGGGCGCTGCTCTGGTACTGACCGATGCAGGCCAGTATGACGATGCCCGTGTGGTTGTGCTGCCTGAGCTGATGCAAGTTCTGCCCTCACTGGTGGCGAATTTTTATCAGCAACCAGCGCGTAAAGTGCAATTGGTCGGTATTACCGGGACTAACGGAAAATCCAGCACCAGCTTTTTTGTCAGCCAGCTTGCCGCTGAATTACAGCAGCAAGCCGCGGTGATTGGCACCCTGGGTTATGGCCACAGCAAAAACCTTACGCCGCTGCCTAATACCACGCCGCATTATGTTGATTTGCAGCGTATTCTGGCGCAGTTTGTCGCTGAGCAAACCCAGTTGGTGGCGATGGAAGTGTCCTCCCACGCCCTGGTACAGCAGCGCGTCGCTGGTATGCTGTTTGACGTCGCGGTTTTTACCAACCTGACACGCGATCATCTGGATTATCACGGCTCTATGGCCGAGTACGGCGCGGCCAAAGCCATGCTGTTTACACCGCAGCTGGCGCGGGTGGCAGTGATTAACGTATCTGATGAATTTGGCCGCAAGCTGGCAGCACAAAGCCAACTGCCGGTATGGGTGTATGGTAAAACCGAAGACTGCCAGGGGTTTAACCGCTACCTGGGTTATTCAGAAGTGATTGCTAACGACACCGGGTACAGCCTGACGCTGACCAGCCACAGTGGTAAAGTTCACCTTAAGCTGCCGCTGCTGGGCGAGTTTAATATTCAAAACGTGTTGGCGGCCATCGCCAGTCTGATGGCGCTGGGTTATGACTTTGATGCCATCTTGGCCGCCTGCAGCGTGCTTAAAGCCGTGCCCGGGCGGATGGAACAATTTCAGTTTGCCAGACAATTTACCGCCGTGGTCGATTACGCCCACACGCCAGATGCCTTGCAGCAGGCGCTGCAGTCATTACGGCTGCATTGTCGTGGCCGGCTGTGGTGTGTGTTTGGTTGTGGTGGCGATCGTGACCGCGGTAAGCGGCCATTGATGGGCCAGCTGTCTGAGCTGTTTGCTGACCATGTCATTATTACCTCGGACAATCCGCGCAGCGAAGATGCGCTGAGCATTTGCCATGAGATTGCTGCCGGTATGAGCCCGGATGCCAGTTACCAGATAGAGCCCGACCGGCAAAATGCGATCAAGCTGGCGCTGGCCAGTGCGCAGCCGGGCGACTTAGTGCTGATCGCCGGCAAAGGCCATGAAACGGTGCAAATTATCGGCTCAGAGCATCGGCAGTACGATGAACGGGCTTACCTGCGTCAACTGGTTACGGAGATGTCACTATGATCCGCTTAGCCTGCAGTGAAATTGCTACTATGCTCGGTGCCCGTATGCTGGGTAGCGAGCAAGTTATCAGCTCAGTCAGCACCGACAGCCGCAGTATCAGCGCCGGTGAGTTGTTTATCGCATTAAAAGGCCCCAACTTCGACGGTGCCGCTTTTGTCGCTGACGTTAAAGCCAAGGGCGCGGTAGCCGTGGTGCTGGAGCAGCCGGTTAGCGAAGACATTACCCAGCTGATTGTGCCCGACACCCGTGTAGCCTTAGGGCAATTAGGGGCTGCGCTAAAAGCCAGGCTGGCGCCGAAAACCGTCGCGGTTACCGGTAGCGCCGGTAAAACCACGGTAAAAGAGATGATTGCCGCCATTCTGGCCAGACTTGGGCCGGTACTGGCAACTCAGGGTAACTTTAACAACGACATCGGTGTGCCATTAACCCTGCTGCGGTTAACGGCCGAACATCGTTATGCTGTGCTGGAGCTGGGGGCGAACCATCAGGGCGAAATTGCTTACACTACCTCACTGGCGAAACCAGATGTCGCCATTATCACCAATGTCGCGCCCTCGCATTTGGAAGGCTTTGGTGATGTGTATGGTGTGGCGCGCGCCAAGGGCGAAATTTTTAACGGCTTAGCCGGTAATGGCCTGGCGATAGTGCCGGCTGACAGCGAATACCGCGATTACTGGCTACGCCGGCTAACCGACATGCCGGTGCAGCAGTTCTCGGCCAATCAGGCGGTCGATTACAGCGCCCGTGACATAGTGCTGGACGCTCAGGGCTGTGCCGGTTTTGTACTGCAAAGCCCTACTGGTAATGTGAATGTCAAACTGACCATCCCTGGTAAACATAATGTGGCCAATGCGCTGGCAGCTGCAGCGGCTTGTGTCGCGGTGGGTGCCAGTTTGCAGGATGTAGCGCAGGGGCTGGCACAAATGCAGGCCGTAAAAGGCCGTACCAACATCAAACAGCTGAGTAGCAAACTGCGGCTGATTGATGATACCTACAATGCCAATGTCGAGTCGGTGAAAGCCGCCATTGATTTGTTAGCGTCTTACAGCGGCTATCGCGTGCTTATTCTGGGCGATATGGCTGAACTGGGCGCCGACGCCCGTTTGTACCACGAAGAGATTGGTTTATACGCAAAAAATGCCGGAATTAATCTGTTGTTCACCCTTGGCGTGTTATCACAGAGCGCCAGTGACCTGTTTAACGGTCAGGGGGCACATTTCAGTTCGCGTCAGGCACTGTTACAGCGGCTGATGCCAATCGTTTTTGAACAACAGGCGGTCACCCTGCTAGTGAAAGGCTCGCGCAGTGCGAAAATGGAATTAGTCGTGCAGGACTTGCTAGAACGTTGTCAGCAGGAGAGCAGCCCATGCTAGTTTGGTTAGCCGAGTATTTAACCCAATACTTCAGCTTTTTTAATGTATTCAGTTATCTGACGTTTCGCGCCATTTTGGGCATCTTAACGTCATTACTGCTAAGCCTGTATTTGGGGCCCAAGCTGATTGCCCGCTTACAAAAAATGCAAATTGGTCAGGTGGTACGTGGCGACGGCCCGGAAAGTCATTTCTCGAAAAAAGGCACGCCAACCATGGGCGGTTTGCTTATTTTAGGCTCGGTGCTGGTCAGTACTTTGCTGTGGGCCAATTTGGAAAATAAATACGTCTGGGTCGTGCTGTTTGTGCTGGTCAGCTTCGGCTGGATCGGCTTTGTCGATGACTACCGTAAAGTGATCCGTAAAGATCCGAAAGGCTTAATCGCGCGCTGGAAATATTTCTGGCAGTCGCTGTTTGCGATTGCCACTGCCGCCTTTTTGTATTTCACCGCCGAACGTCCGGCCGAAACTGCGCTGTTAGTGCCGTTTTTAAAAGATGTGATGCCGCAGCTGGGCCTGCTGTTTTTGGCGTTAAGTTACTTCGTTATCGTTGGTACCAGCAACGCGGTTAACCTGACCGATGGCTTGGACGGTCTGGCCATAGTACCGACCATTATGGTGGCCGGCGCTTTTGCCATTATTGCCTATGCCAGCGGCAACGTGAACTTCTCGGCTTACCTGAATATTCCTTATCTGCCTTATGCCAGCGAGCTGGTGGTGCTGTGCGCCGCGCTGATTGGCGCGGGTCTGGGCTTTTTGTGGTTTAACACTTATCCGGCGCAGGTGTTTATGGGCGATGTTGGCTCACTGGCGCTGGGCGCGGTGCTTGGCGTGATCGCCATTTTAGTCCGCCAGGAAATTGTACTGTTTATTATGGGCGGCGTCTTTGTGATGGAAACCCTGTCGGTGATCCTGCAGGTAGGCTCTTACAAGCTGCGCGGGCAGCGCATTTTCCGTATGGCGCCAATACACCATCACTATGAATTAAAGGGCTGGCCAGAGCCGCGCGTTATCGTCAGGTTCTGGATCTTATCCATTATGTTTGTGCTGGTGGGTTTAGCCACCCTGAAGCTGAGATAACCATGACGCAGCAGGCATTAATGCAATATTTGGCGAAAAAACGCATAGCGGTAGTGGGGCTGGGCCTGTCGGGTCTGGCCACGGTGCGTTTTTTGCTGAATTTAGGCATTAAGCCAGTGCTGATGGACAGCCGCAGCAAGCCTGCCGGTATTGAGCAAATCGCGCCGGAAAAGGTAGATGGTATTTATTTAGGCGAGCTTGACGCTAACCGGCTGGCAAAAATGGACATCATCGTATTAAGCCCCGGTTTGTCGCCGGCGCATCCGGCTATCCGTTTTGCTGTCGCGCAGGGTGCCCAGCTGATGGGCGATGTCGAGCTGTTTGCGCGGGTTAACCAAAAACCGGTGGTAGCCATTACCGGCTCTAATGGCAAATCAACAGTCACCATGCTGGTCGAAGCCATGCTTAAAGCCAGCGGTGTAAACGCACTGGCGGCGGGCAATATCGGCTTACCGGTGCTGGATGCTTTAGCTCAGCGCGATGTTGATGTCTTTGTGCTGGAGCTGTCCAGCTTTCAACTGGATACCACCTCAAGTTTACATAGCATCGCCAGCTGCATTTTAAACGTCAGTGCCGATCATCTTGACCGCTACGGCGATATGGCTGCTTATGCTGCGTCAAAACAGCGGGTGTACCAGCACAGCCAACTGGCGGTATTTAACCTGGATGATGCCGCAACGATACCGCAGCACGCCGGACACAGCCTGGGCATTAAGCTATCCGATGGCGCCTACGGTATTGTCAGTAAAGGCGGCCAGCGCTGGTTACAGGTAGCAGGTGAGCCCTTATTGCCTTTGGCTGAGATGACGCTGTTTGGTGAGCACAACCAGTTTAATGCGTTGGTGGCCTGTGCATTGGCGCTGGCAGCCGGAGCCAGCCGCGCTGGCCTGCAAAGCGCACTAAAGCAATTTGTCTCATTACCGCACCGCTGCATTTTAGTGGCCGAGCACAACGGTGTGCGCTGGATCAACGACTCCAAAGCCACCAATATCGGCGCCACCTTAGCAGCCATTGCCGGGCTTAGACCCACCGTTGCCGGGAAGCTAATTTTAATTGCGGGTGGTGATGCCAAGGGTGCGGATGTTAGCGAGCTGCAACCGGCATTACAACGCGATGTACAACAGCTGATTACGCTGGGGCAGGACGGCCCGGCCATCGCCGCCTTACTGCCTGGCAGTATAGAAGTAAAAAGTTTAACGGAGGCGGTAAAAGCCGCAGCAAAACTGGCCAAAGCCGGCGACATGGTGCTGCTCTCACCGGCCTGTGCCAGTCTGGATATGTTCAAAAGCTATGCTGAGCGTGGCGAGCTGTTTGCACAAGCTGTGAAGGCGGAGGTGCTATGAAACAGCTGGCACTGAGCATGTTTAAGCAGCCCTGGACCAACCCGCTACAGGCCATCAGCCAGTGGTGGCGCGCTGAAGACGGTGCCGCTTACGATAAATTGTTCTTAACCCTGCTACTGCTTATTCTGGCGATTGGTGTGGTCATGGTCACCAGTGCTTCGGTGCCGGTAGCGTCGCGTCTGTATGATAATGAGCTGCATTTTACCATCCGCCATCTGGTGTACCTGGCGCTGGGCTTAACTGCGGCACTATTGATCCTGAACATGCCGGTGCAGTGGTGGCATAACAGCAATATGGCACTGTTATTTGCTGCACTGGCGCTGTTGGTGGCAGTGTTATTATTCGGCCGAAATGTTAACGGCAGTACCCGCTGGTTGTCACTCGGTCCCATTGGCTTACAGGCCGCTGAGCCAGCTAAGCTGTTTTTCTTTGTCTACCTGGCCAGCTATCTGGTGCGCCGGCATGAAGAAGTGCGGGAAAACTTAAAAGGCTTCTTAAAGCCGTTGTTTGTCTTGTTTGCTTTTGCTGTCTTGCTGCTGATGCAGCCGGATCTGGGTACCGTAATTGTGATGTTTGCTACCGCCGTGGCCCTGTTGTTTTTAGCCGGCGCTAAGCTGTGGCAGTTCTTTTGTTTAATCTTTACCGGCATCGCCGCCATTGGTGTGTTGATTGTCTACAGCGAATACCGCTGGAAACGGGTAACCGCCTTTTTAGATCCCTGGGCCGACCCGTTCGGCAGTGGCTATCAGCTGACACAGTCACTGATGGCCTTTGGCCGCGGCGGCTGGTTTGGTCAGGGCCTGGGTAACAGTATTCAGAAGCTGGAGTACCTGCCAGAGGCGCATACCGATTTTATTTTGGCGGTCATCGCTGAAGAGACCGGCTTTATTGGCGTGGCCGTGCTGGTACTATTGCTATTTTTGCTGGTATACCGCGCGCTGTGGATAGGCCAGCGGGCACTGGCAAAAAACTTAAGCTTCCACGGCTTTTTAGCATATGCGCTGGCAATTTGGATTGGCTTTCAATCGGCGGTCAATATCGGTGTGGCCACTGGCGCACTGCCGACCAAGGGCCTGACCCTGCCGTATGTCAGCTCAGGCGGCAGTAGCTTAATCATTATGTTGGCGGCAGCCGCACTATTGCTGCGGATTGATTTTGAAGTGCGGCTAAAAGGTAAACACGCCATCAGTGGAGGCAAGCATGACTAAGCCTCGTATTCTGATCATGGCAGGCGGCACCGGCGGCCATATTTTCCCGGCCCAGGCGGTAGCTACAGCGCTAAATGCCCAGGGCTGGCAAATTCACTGGCTGGGTAGCCGTGAAAAGATGGAAGCCCAGTTGGTGCCGCAGTTTGGCTGGCCGTTTCACAGTATTGAAGTGGCCGGTTTACGTGGAAAAAACCTGAAATCGCTAATAAAAGCACCCTGGATGCTGCTGAAGTCATTACTGCAGGCGCGGCGTGTTATCACGGCAGTGCAGCCAGACCTGGTATTGGGCTTCGGCGGTTTTGCCAGTGGCCCCGGTGGCCTGGCAGCCTGGCTTAAAGGCGTGCCGCTGTTAGTACACGAGCAAAATGCCGTTGCCGGCAGTACTAACCGCTTACTGGCACGGCTGGCACAAAAGGTGTTAGTGGCTTTTCCGGCCGCTTTTGCCGGCCACGCCAAGCAGCTGATAGTGGGTAACCCGGTACGGGCAGCGCTGGTCGATGCCGGTAAACAGCATGATTTTAGCGGTAGCTTAAAAGTGCTGGTGGTGGGCGGCAGTTTGGGTGCCAAAGCACTGAACGAGCAATTGCCCGCCATTTTTGCCAAAGCCGCACAGCAGGCGCCACTGCAGGTACGCCACCAAAGCGGTAAGGTGATGCAGCAGCAGACTGATGCGTTGTATCAGCAACTGGCCCAAAGTGGTTTAACGGCAGAGGTGAGCGCCTTTATCGACGATATGGCGCAGGCTTACAGCTGGGCCGATGTGGTGATTTGCCGCGCCGGTGCCTCTACCGTCAGTGAGCTGGCCTGTGCGGGTGTGGCAGCACTGTTTGTGCCGCTGCCACAGGCGATAGACGATCATCAAACTGCTAATGCGCGCTGGCTGGTGGCAGAAGGTGCCGCCCTGATGCTGGCACAGCCAGACTTAACCGAACAACAGTTGTTACCGCTGCTGACGCAGTGGCAACAGGATAAAGCACCGTTACAACAGATGGCCGCCAAAGCGCGTACCTGTGCGCTGGTTCATGCCACGGCGCAGGTAGTAGCGCAGTGTCAGCAGGTAGCAGGTCAAACCGTAACAGGACAAGTAGTATGATTACGACACCACAACAGAAAAAACTGGCAATGCGCCGCGTAGAACGTATTCACTTTGTCGGCATTGGCGGTGCCGGTATGGGCGGCATTGCCGAAGTGTTGGTTAACGAAGGCTATAACGTATCCGGCTCTGACATCGCGCCCAATGGCGTAACTGAACGTTTAATCGGCCTGGGCGCTTGCGTCAGCTTTGGCCATGACGCGGCTAATGTGGCCGGAGCCAGTGTGGTCGTGGTATCCAGTGCCATTAACAGCGCCAACCCGGAAGTGGCCGCCGCCCGTGAGCTGCGCATTCCGGTGGTGCGCCGTGCTGAAATGCTCGGTGAGCTGATGCGCTTTCGCCATGGTATCGCCGTGGCGGGTACGCACGGTAAAACCACTACCACCAGCTTATTGGCCTCCATTTTTGCCAAAGCCGGCACTGACCCCACTTTTGTGATTGGCGGCTTATTGAACTCGGCCGGCTCTAACGCCCGCTTGGGGGCGGGCCGCTATCTGATTGCTGAGGCAGACGAAAGTGATGCTTCTTTCCTGCATTTGCAGCCGCTGGCCACCGTGATCACCAATATCGAAGCTGACCACATGGACACCTATCAGGGCGACTTTGAAAAACTCAAAGCCACTTACCTGGAGTTTTGTCACAACCTGCCATTTTACGGTGTGGCTGTGGTGTGCATTGACGACCCGGTACTGCGCGCATTGATCCCGCAAATTGGCCGCACTGTGCTGACCTACGGCTTTAGCCAGGATGCGGATTTTGTCATCAGTGATTTTAGCCAGAGCGGCACTCAAAGCTGTTTTGTCATTAGCGACACTGAAGGCAATCAGCGCGAAGTGGTGCTGAATTTGCCGGGTAAACATAATGCGCTAAATGCCACCGCCGCCTTTGCGCTGGCGCGTGATGAAGGCATCAGCGAGCAGGCCATTCTAGCGGCCTTTACTGAATTTGAAGGCATTGGTCGGCGGTTTCAACAGTACGGCGAGTTTGATACCGGCAACGGCAAAGTGCTACTGCTGGATGATTACGGCCACCACCCCACCGAAGTAGCCGCCACTATTGCTGCGGTGCGCGCAGCCTGGCCGGAGCGGCGTTTAGTGATGGCGTATCAGCCACATCGTTATACCCGCACCCGCGATCTGTATGAAGATTTTGCCAAGGTGCTGTCCAGCGTCGACAAGCTGCTGTTGCTTGAAGTGTACAGCGCCGGCGAAGCACCGATAGCCGGGGCCGATAGCCGCAGCCTGTGCCGCTCTATTCGTGCCCGTGGCACACTGGACCCTATTTATGTTGCCGGGCCGGATGAATTAGCGCCCAGCCTGGCCGACGTGCTGGCCGATGGCGATGTGGTATTAACGCAGGGCGCCGGCAATATTGGCGCCCTGGTAAAGAAACTGGCGGCGATGCAACTGAATATCAGCAAGCTTAAAGCCAGTCCAGGAGAACAAGCATGAGTGAGGCAGTACAGGCATTTGGCAAAGTAGCAGTAATGTTTGGCGGGCTGTCGGCTGAGCGCGAGGTGTCACTGCGCTCCGGTGCTGCCGTGCTTAAGGCACTGACCGAAGCTGGCGTTGATGCCTTTGCTTTTGATCCGAAACAGCAAAGCCTGGCTGAGCTGGCGCAAAGCGGTGCAAAGCGGGTGTTTATTGTGCTGCACGGCCGTGGCGGCGAAGATGGCAGCATGCAGGGCGCGCTGCAGCAGCTGGGCCTGCCTTATACCGGTAGCGGTGTGCTGGGCTCGGCACTGGCAATGGATAAAATTCGCTGCAAATACCTGTTTCAGGCGCAGCAACTGCCAACGGCGCCTTTTGCCGTGGTGCACCGCGATGACACCGACTTTGCCGCTTTACTGGCAAGTTTGGGCGGTAAAGTGATGGTAAAGCCGGCCAACGAAGGCTCCAGCATTGGTATGAGTGCCGCCAGCACTGCCGAAGAGCTGCAGCAGGCGGTACAGCAGGCACTTAACTATGACAGCGAAATTTTAGTAGAGCGCTGGATCGACGGTCGCGAGTTTACCGTGGCCATTTTAAATGGCCAGGTACTGCCAATTGTGGAGATGCGTACACCGCGTGCTTTCTACGACTATGAAGCAAAGTACCAGGCCAACAGTACCGAATATTTGTGCCCGGCACCGCTAAGCGCCGAGCAAACCGCCGCCATGCAGCAAAGCGCACTTAAAGCCTTTAACGCAGTAGGCGCCAGTGGCTGGGGCCGGGTGGATATTATGCTGGACCAAAGCGGCCAGCACTTTTTGCTGGAAGTGAATACGGTACCCGGTATGACTGAAAAGTCGTTGGTGCCGATGGCGGCAAAGGCTGCCGGTTACAGTTTCCAGCAACTGGTGGTGGCGATTTTAGGCCAGAGCCAAGAGGCGAGATAATGATTAAACACCTGCCGAAGTTCGAGTTTAAGCAGCAACCGGCGTTCTACGCCGGCGTGCTGTTTTTTTTCTGCTCGGTGGCAGGCCTGGTGTGGGCGGCGGTACAGGTAAATGCCTGGCTGCACGATCAGCAAAGTGCGCCGCTGAAGCAGGTAAAACTGTATGGCGACTTTTCCCACATCGATGCTCAGGCGCTGCATCAGCGGCTGGCGCAGCAGTACATAGGTAACTTTTTTAGCGTGAACGTGGACCAGGTACAGCAGTTCCTGTTACAGCAACCCTGGGTATATCAGGTGGCCGTGCGCAAACAATGGCCTGATGCCCTGGTGGTGGTTGTCACAGAACAACAGCCGGTAGCGATCTGGAATCAGCAGCAATTACTCAACAAAGAGGGCGAGGTGTTTCAGGCGCCCCTAGAGCAGCTGAAAACGGAACTGCCGATGCTAACCGGCCCCGACGGCAGCCAGCAGGACGCCTTGGCCATGTTCCGCCATATGCAGGGCTTATTGGCCCTGCATAAATTTAATGCCGTGGCGCTTGGCGTAACCGAGCGCTTTTCCTGGCAGCTAAGCCTGAGTAATGGCGTAGCACTGAAGCTGGGGCGTGATGACACCTTAAAACGGTTGCAGCGTTTTATTGAGCTGTATCCGGTAATTAGCAAACATAAAACCGAAGCGATAACCGAAGTCGACCTGCGCTACGACACCGGTATTGCTGTGCGTTACAGCAGTGAGCAGAAGAGAAAAGCATGACAAAGTCGTTAGATAGAGATCTGATTGTTGGCCTGGATATCGGCACTGCGCAAATTAAAGCGGTGGTAGGCGAAATTACCGCTGACGATCGCTTAAGCATTGTTGGTGTAGGCACCCATGTGTCACGCGGCATGGATAAAGGCGGCGTTAACGACTTAAACCTGGTGGTGCAAGCGGTACAGCGCGCGATAGACGAAGCCGAGCTGATGGCTGACTGTCGGGTGTCATCAGTGTATTTAGGCATTACCGGTAAACATATCCGCTGTCAGAACGAAAGTGGCATGGTACCGATTAACGACACTGAAGTGACTGCAGACGACGTGGCTAATGTGATCCATGCTGCCAAGTCGGTACCCATTTCCGCCGAGCGGCGCATGCTGCATGTGCTGCCGCAGGAGTTTTCGGTAGATATGCAAGAGGGCATTAAAAGCCCGGTCGGCATGTCAGGTGTGCGGATGGAAGCACGGGCACACATTATTACCTGTGCCAATGACATGGCAAAAAATATTGAAAAGTGCGTTGAGCGCTGTGGTTTGCAGGTAGACCAGTTAATTTTCAGCGCGCTGGCATCCAGCTATGCGGTGCTGACAGACGATGAGAAAGAGCTGGGCGTTTGCGTGGTCGATTTAGGCGGTGGCACCATTGATATTGCCATTTTCACCAATGGTGCACTAAGGCACACCGCGGTTATCCCGGTGGCAGGTAATCAGGTGACCAGCGACATTGCCAAAATTTTCCGCACGCCAATAAGCCACGCCGAAGAGATTAAAGTGCAGTACGCCTGTGCGCTGCGCAGCATGGTAGGCAAAGAAGAAAGCATTGAAGTGCCAAGCGTCGGTGGTCGGCCGGCACGTTCTATGTCACGTCACACCCTGGCCGAGGTGGTCGAGCCGCGCTATCAGGAATTATTCGAGCTGGTGCTGGAAGAGATAAAAAGCAGCGGCTTAGAAGAGCAAATTGCAGCCGGTGTGGTACTGACCGGCGGCACCGCCAAGATGGAAGGGGCGGTGGAATTTGCCGAAGACATTTTTCAGATGCCGGTACGGGTGGGCCAGCCGGCCCATGTAACCGGGTTAAAAGAATATGTACAGGACCCGGCCTACGCCAGCGTGGTGGGGCTGTTACTGTACGGTAAAGATGCGCGTACGCAGCAGAAAAAAGCGGCTGACGTACGGGATTCAGTAAGTGGCTTCGTCAAACGGATCAGCAGCTGGTTCAAAGGCGAATTTTAAGTAAGCGTAGAAACGGAGAGAGAGCTATGTTTGAGTTAATGGAAAACCACAGCGAAGAAGCTGTCATTAAAGTAATAGGTGTTGGTGGTGGCGGCGGCAATGCCGTCGAGTACATGGTTGCCAGCAACATCGAAGGGGTGGAGTTTGTTGCCGCCAATACCGATGCGCAGGCACTGCGTAATTCATCGGCCAATATTACCCTGCAATTGGGCTCTAATGTTACCAAGGGCTTAGGTGCGGGTGCTAACCCGGATATCGGTCGTCGTTCTGCCGAGGAAGACCGCGAAACCATTAAGAAAACCCTGCAGGGCGCTGATATGATTTTTATCGCTGCCGGCATGGGTGGTGGTACCGGTACCGGTGCGGCGCCTATCGTGGCCGAAGTGGCGCGCGAGCTGGGTATTTTAACCGTGGCGGTGGTAACCAAGCCATTCCCGTTCGAAGGTAAAAAGCGTACTGCTTATGCCGATGAAGGTATTTTAGAGCTGAGCAAGCATGTTGACTCGCTGATCACCATTCCAAACGACAAACTGTTAAAAGTGCTGGGCAAAGGCACCAGTTTGCTGGATGCGTTTAAAGCCGCCAATAACGTGCTGCTGGGCGCAGTGCAGGGTATTGCTGAATTAATTACCCGCCCGGGTTTGATCAACGTCGACTTTGCCGACGTACGTACTGTTATGTCAGAGATGGGTACCGCCATGATGGGTAGCGGCCGTGCTACCGGCCCGGATCGTGCTGAAGAGGCTGCCGAGCAGGCTATTTCCAGCCCGCTGCTGGAAGATATCGATTTATCAGGCGCTAAAGGCATACTGGTGAATATCACAGCCGGCCTGGATATCAGCATTGAAGAGTTTGAAACCGTTGGTAACGCGGTTAAAGCCTTTGCCTCGGAAAACGCCACTGTGGTGGTAGGTGCAGTGATTGACCCGAACATGCAAGACGAGCTGCGTGTAACAGTAGTCGCTACCGGTATTGGCGCCGACCGTCGGCCGGATATCAGCCTGGTGCCAAACAACCGTACGGTAGAAGTACAAAAGCCGTTTTACGGTACTCAGGGCGGTGCCGCGCTGCAACCACAGCACGAAACACAGCAGGTGCGTCAGGAGCAGCCAGCGGCAGTAAAAGCGCAGCCTGAGAGCAAAGCTAATATCGATATCTTTGATATTCCAGCGTTTTTACGCAAACAAGCCGACTAAGCGTTAGCTTAGTCGCACGGCAGGGCCGACAGCAGGATTAAGCTGCTGTTCAGTGAAATTTGGCATAATTGCCACGTTATGCTATGCTTCGCCGCCATTTTGTGATTGCTTATTATTTGAGCAGGAATAAATTATGATTAAACAACGTACCATCGGCAAAACAGTCAGCTCCATTGGAGTGGGATTGCACAAAGGCGAAAAGGTTACGCTTACTCTCCGACCTGCGCCGGACAACACGGGTATCGTGTTCCGTCGTGTAGATCTTGATCCTGTGGTCGATTTTAAGGTAGCGCCTGAGTTAGTGGGTGATACCGTGATGTGTACCTGTTTAATCAATGACAATGGCGTGCGGTTATCTACCACTGAACACCTGATGGCGGCCATTGCCGGTTTAGGTATCGACAACCTGATGGTTGAAGTAGACGCTGCAGAAATTCCGATTATGGACGGCAGCGCTAACCCCTTTGTTTACCTGTTACTGGAAGCCGGCGTTGCCGAGCAGCGTTTGGCGAAAAAGTTTATCCGCATTAAAAAGCATGTGCGGGTAGAAGACGGCGACAAATGGGCCGAATTTAAGCCACACCACGGCTTTAAAATTGATTTTGCCATTGAATTTAACCACCCGGTGATTGCAGAAACCACCCAGCATATGCTGATGGATTTTTCCGCCGCCGGTTTTATAAAAGACATCAGCCGCGCCCGTACCTTTGGCTTCTTACATGAAGTTGAATACCTGCGTGCCAATAACCTGGCCTTAGGCGGCAGCTTTGATAATGCCGTGGTGCTGGATGAGTACCGGGTATTAAACCAGGACGGTCTGCGCTACGAAGACGAATTTATTAAACACAAAATTCTTGATGCGATTGGCGATTTGTATATGGCCGGTTACAGCATTTTGGGTGAGTTTAAAGCCTTTAAAACCGGCCATGCGCTGAATAACCAGCTGTTATGTGCGGTACTGGCCGACCAGGCAAACTGGGAATTTGTCAGCTTTGAAGACAAAGCCGATATGCCAATTTCTTACCTGGCACCGCAGTTGGCGTAATTATCCTTCTGCCTTATCACAAACAAAACCCGGTTGTTACCGGGTTTTGTCATTTTTAGCACCGGCGTTTTTCGCCAGTTTTAACAGCGCTTGTGCCAGTGCGCCGTCAGTGCCGGCCGCCAGCTGGCGCAGGCCGTCGGCTGCCTGCTCAGATAATTGC
This sequence comes from Pseudomonadota bacterium, assembly GCA_040752955.1. GTDB lineage: Bacteria > Pseudomonadota > Gammaproteobacteria > Enterobacterales > Alteromonadaceae > Alishewanella. The sequence goes on along the minus strand of JBFMHG010000001.1, from coordinate 368,002 downwards.
TTGCTGTTTTCTGTGGGTAGCAGTACTTTGGGCCGGTTTATCTGGCCATTGGGCGAGGCCTCAATCTCAATGCCGGCTAAATCGGGCAAGATTTTTCGGCGAAAATTGTCTAGAATGGCGTCGCGCTGCATTTTTAAACGGGTCAGCCAGCTGGGCGAGGCCGATAAAATAATGGCTCTGCCATCACGAATACAGCTAACCTGACAAAAACTCAGTTGATCCAGTTGCAAAACTTCAGCTAATACCTGGTTTAACTGTTGCACCAGTTGCACTTGTTGCTGCTGCGACCCCAGTGGGCTGTGCGACAGCAGCTTACTGATATCCTGAGGTTTTTGCGTATAACGGGTCATGCTTAACTCCCGGCAGCACTGAAACAGATAACGCAGTGTAACAGCTTAGCGCCGAAGCGAACATGTTACACCTTGAAAGCATTAGCATAGGGCACCATATCTGGCGTAATATGCTTGCACAACAGCAATTTTATACTGGTAAGGCCAAAGGCCGCCGGGGCTGCCCTGCAGTTTTAACTTAAAATGGTATTGGGATAATGTTTGGAAAACTTTTTGCCAAATTATTTGGTAGCCGCAACGACCGCTTCTTAAAAAAACTAGAAAAACAGGTTCAGCACATTAATAGTCTCGAGGCGGAGTTTGAAGCCTTATCCGATGACCAACTGAAACAAAAAACCGCTGAGTTTAAGCAGTTACTGGCCAGTGGCAGTAGCCTGGACGATATACTGCCGCAAGCCTTTGCTACTGTGCGTGAGGCCAGCAAACGCGTATTTGGCATGCGCCATTTCGACGTGCAGTTAATTGGCGGCATGGTGCTGCATCAGGGCAAAATTTCTGAGATGCGTACCGGTGAAGGTAAAACCTTAACCGCCACCTTACCGGCGTATTTAAATGCGTTAAGCGGCAAAGGCGTGCATGTTATTACCGTGAACGATTACCTAGCCCGGCGCGACGCGCAAACCAATGCACCGCTATTTGGCTTTTTAGGTATGTCAGTCGGCGTTAACGTGCCTGGCATGGCGCATCCGGATAAGCAAAAAGCCTATCAGGCTGACATTACCTACGGCACCAACAATGAATTTGGCTTTGACTACCTGCGCGACAATATGGCGTTTTCACCGCAAGATCGGGTGCAGCGCGATCAGGCCTTTGCCATTATCGATGAAGTAGACTCCATTTTAATCGACGAAGCCCGTACGCCACTGATTATTTCCGGCCCGGCCGAAGACAGCTCAGAGCTGTATAAACAAATTAACGTGCTGGTGCCAAGCCTGATAAAACAGGAAAAAGAGGATGAGGAAGGCGCCCACGGTGATGGCCACTTTACCGTAGATGAAAAAGCCCGTCAGGTGTACTTAACCGAACAAGGCCAGATCAGAGTAGAAGAGATGCTGCGCGAAAAGGGCATGATTGGCGAGCACGATACTTTATTCTCTGCTGCCAACATTACCCTGCTGCACCATGTGTATGCTGCGCTGCGCGCCCATCAGCTGTTTAAGCGTGACGTGGATTACGTGGTAAAAGACGGCGAAATTGTCATTGTTGACGAGCACACTGGCCGTACCATGGAAGGTCGCCGCTGGTCTGAAGGTTTACACCAGGCAGTAGAAGCCAAAGAAGGGGTAAAAATTCAGAACGAGAACCAGACTCTGGCCTCTATTACTTTCCAGAATTACTTCCGCCTGTACGACAAACTAGCCGGTATGACAGGTACAGCCGACACCGAAGCCTTTGAATTCCAGCAAATTTATGGTCTGGAAACCATAGTAGTACCAACCAACCGGCCGATGGTGCGTAACGACATGGCCGATTTGGTGTACTTAAATGCCGAAGACAAGTACCAGGCTATTATTGCCGACATTACCGCTACCCGCGATGCCGGCCGGCCAGTGCTAGTGGGTACGGCATCTATTGAAAGCTCTGAATACTTATCGGGCCTGCTGAACAAAGCCAAAATTAAACACCAGGTACTGAACGCTAAATTCCACGCTAATGAAGCGCAAATTATTGCCCAGGCCGGTCAGCCGGGTACGGTAACCATTGCCACCAACATGGCCGGCCGCGGTACTGACATTGTGCTGGGCGGCAGCTTACAGGCTGAATTAGCTGCACTTGGCGATGATGCGACCGAAGAGCAAAAAGCCAAAGTAAAAGCCGACTGGCAACAACGTCATGACGCCGTTATCGCAGCCGGTGGTCTACATATTATTGGTACCGAGCGGCATGAATCACGCCGTATTGACAACCAGCTGCGTGGCCGCTCTGGCCGTCAGGGTGACCCGGGGTCAAGCCGGTTCTACCTGTCGCTGGATGATGCGTTAATGCGTATTTTCGCTTCAGACCGTATGGCTGGCATGATGCGCCGCCTGGGCATGGAAAAAGGCGAAGCTATTGAACACCCTTGGGTAAGCCGTGCTATTGAGAACGCGCAGCGTAAAGTAGAAGCGCGTAACTTTGATATCCGTAAACAGCTATTAGAGTTTGATGACGTTGCCAACGATCAGCGTAAAGTGGTGTACGAGCAGCGTAACGAGCTGTTAGACGCTAACGATATCAGCGAAACCATTAATGCTATCCGCGCCGACGTGGTCGACGGTGTTATCAGCCAATATATTCCGCCACAATCACTGGACGAAATGTGGGACGTGCCGGGCCTGGAGCAGCGCTTAAAAGCTGATTTCTCGCTGGATTTACCGATTGCCCAGTGGCTGGCTGACGATAAAAAACTGTTTGAAGAAAAGCTGCGTGAGCGTATCGCTGAAGAAGTTGAAAAAGCTTATCAGCATAAAGAGCAAATGGTGGGGCCGCAGGTACTGCGTCAGTTTGAAAAGGCCATTATGCTACAAAGCCTGGATACGCACTGGAAAGAACATCTGGCAGCGATGGACCACCTGCGTCAGGGTATTAACCTGCGTGGTTATGCGCAAAAGAACCCGAAGCAGGAATATAAGCGCGAAGCCTTTGAGCTGTTCTCCACCATGCTGGAAAACCTGAAAATTGATGTCATCGGCGTATTAAGCCGGGTGCAGGTGCGGGCTGCAGAAGATGTAGAAGCAGTTGAAGAGCAGCGCCGTAAGGCTGATGCGGTACCACACGATTACCAGCATGCTGAAGCTGAGCATGTTGGTGGCGATGTGCCTGCGGGTATGCCAACGGGTCCGGTTTTCCGTGACCACGACAAAATAGGCCGCAATGATCCTTGTCCTTGTGGCTCGGGTAAAAAGTACAAACAATGTCACGGTAAGCTGGTTTAAAGCCCGTCGTGGTAAAACAAAGTCAGCTCAGGCTGGCTTTGTTGTTTTTGGGGGAAGTATGAGCAACAAAGTCGTGCATGTTGCAGTAGGCGTGATAGTACGCGACCAGCAGATCTTACTGGCGCTGCGCAGCAGTAAACAGCATCAGGGCGGTAAATGGGAGTTTCCCGGCGGTAAGGTAGAAACCGGTGAAACGGTGCCACAGGCACTGGCCCGCGAGCTGTTAGAGGAAGTGGCGATTGAGGTAACGCAAAGCAATGCCTTTATGCAGCTGGAATATGCCTACCCGGAGAAAACCGTGCTGCTGGATATCTATCTGGTGAGCGCCTTTAACGGCGAGCCACACGGCCGCGAAGGCCAGCCACTGCGCTGGGTGGATGTCAGTGCGCTTGATAGCATCGAATTCCCCGATGCCAACCAGCCGATTGTCGCGCGCGTGCAGCAGTATTTTGCTAACCGCTAGTCTGACTTGTTAGCGCAGCTGTTAGTGCTTAAAAAAGTCATTGTCTTGGGCGATAAATTCCTGCTCCAGTTCGGCCAGGTATTCTTCTGATAACGCAGCATCAATCGGCGCTTTATCGGGGATACGGTGGTTTTCTGCGGCCCAGTCGCCAAGGTCAATCAGTTTGCAGCGCTCAGAGCAAAATGGCCGAAAGGGTGAAGCAGCGCTCCATTCCACGGCTTTGTCACAGGTAGGGCAGTTTACTTTCATCGGTGGCGTTCTCCTTAGGCTGGTCATTTTAGCAACCCAGGCCCAGAGTTACCAACGTGATCTACTGTCATATCAGAAAGGGTATGCTTGGCCCCAGTGGAATAACGGAGATAATGTTGCCAGCATTGTCATAAATATGCCTTACAACCCTGCTATAACTGCGCGCTATGAATAAATTCCTGTATTTTCTGCGTCATGCTACTGCTGAAGTCATCCGGCCTAATCAGCTGGATATCGACCGCTGCCTGATAGAAAAAGGCCGGCTGCAGGCACGCAGGGTCGCAGACTTTATGCAGCGGCAAAACCTGAATATGCAGCAGGTGTTAACCAGCCCTTATCCGCGCGCCGTGCAAACGGCGGCAATAGTGTGTAAAAACGCAGGTTTCTCTGCTGCCACTGAGCAGCCCTGGTTGGCGCTGGAAACGCCTGTTGCACAAGCCATTGCGCAGTTACAGCTGTTATGGCCAACATTACCTGAGCATACCTTGCTGGTTGGTCATGAGCCTGATTTCTCACTGCTGATTAGCCGCTTGCTGGGTATTGACATGCCGGTGATTAATATTCGTAAAGCGTCGCTTAGCTGTATCAGTATCAGTGAAGAACTGGCGCAGGCTGAACTACAGTGGTCAGTACCCGCACGTTTTATGTAGCGCCGTTGTGTTTATAAGGCAGCTTGTTATTGCCGCTTGGCACTGGCACAGTGAGTAAAAAGCTTAAATACATCGCTATGTCAGACTATCTTTTTGTGTACGGCACCTTACGCCAAAACGCCAAGCATCCAATGCACCAGCAGTTAGTCGCTCACGCCCGCTTCGTTAGCGTGGCGCGATATCAGGCGCGGCTATATCAGGTAAGTTACTATCCCGCTGCTGTACCATCAAGCAACACTGCCGATCAGGTAGTGGGCGAGCTGTATCAGCTACTGCAGCCAGGACTATTACTGCCTCAGCTGGACCAATACGAAGAATGCGGCGAAGGTTTTGCTGAGCCGCGGGAATATCGGCGTGAACTGCAGCAAGTAACGCTGGAAAACGGCACCAGCGTTAGCGCCTGGGTGTATATCTACAACCGCGATACGTCGGGTTTACAGCAGATCCAAAGCGGTGATTTTCTTAATGCATAGCACCCGCAATAAAAAAGGCCGCACTGCGGCCTTTTGTCTTAAGCAGATTAGCTTATTAGTGTCTAAAGTGACGTACGCCGGTAAATACCATGGCCATACCGTGCTCGTCGGCGGCGGCGATAACTTCCGCATCGCGCATTGAGCCACCTGGCTGGATCACTGCAGTAATGCCAGCTGCTGCTGCTGCGTCGATACCGTCGCGAAACGGGAAGAAGGCGTCTGACGCCATCACTGAGCCTTTTACTTCCAGCTTCTCATCGGCAGCCTTAATACCGGCGATTTTTGCGCTATATACCCGGCTCATTTGGCCGGCACCGACACCAATAGTCATGCTGTCTTTTACGTAGACAATGGCGTTTGACTTAACAAACTTGGCAACCTTCCAACAGAACAGTAAGTCTTTTAACTCCTGCTCGGTGGGCTGGCGTTTGGTGACGACTTTTAAGTCTGATGCAGCAACTTTGGCCTGATCACGGTCTTGCAGCAACATACCGCCGTTAACCTGCTTAATGTCCAGCGCTGGCGCAGCAGGGCTAAATTCACCACATACCAGTAAACGCACATTTGGCTTGGTGCCCACTACCGCAACGGCAGCATCAGTTGCTGACGGGGCAATAATTACTTCAACAAACTGGCGGCTGACTATTTCCTGCGCGGTGGTTTCATCCAGCTGACGGTTAAAGGCAATAATGCCGCCAAAGGCTGAGGTTGAGTCGGTTTTATAGGCGCGGTTATACGCTTCCAGAATGCTGTCACCAATGGCGACGCCACAAGGGTTGGCGTGCTTAACAATTACACAGGCAGGTTCTGCGAATTCTTTTACGCACTCCAGTGCCGCGTCGGTGTCGGCGATATTGTTGTACGACAGCGCCTTACCCTGCAGCTGTTTGGCAGTAGAAACAGACGCTTCAGTGGCGCCATCCTGCACGTAAAATGCTGCGCTCTGGTGGCTGTTTTCGCCATAGCGTAAGTCTTGTTTCTTAACAAACTGCGCGTTAAAAGTGCGTGGGAACTTGCTAGCCGGCTCGGCTGGCGTGTCGTACGCTGGCAGCATGGCACCAAAGTAGTTGGCAATCATGCCATCGTACTGGGCCGTATGCTCAAAAGCGCTGATCGCAAGACTAAAACGGGTGGCGTGGGTAGTAGCGCCGCCGTTGGCGTGCATTTCTGCCAGCACTTTATCGTAGTCTTTGGCGTTAACGACAATAGTCACGTCTTTATGGTTTTTCGCTGCAGCGCGCACCATAGTCGGGCCGCCAATGTCGATGTTTTCCACCGCATCCTCCAGTGTGCAGCCGGGTTTAGCTACTGTGCTGGCAAACGGATACAGGTTAACGACCACTAAATCGATCGGGCCGATGTTGTTGTCGGCCATTACCGCCTCGTCAACACCGCGGCGGGCTAAAATGCCACCGTGAATTTTCGGATGCAGGGTTTTTACCCGGCCGTCCATAATTTCCGGGTGGCCGGTATAGTCAGAGACTTCCGTTACCTTAATGCCTTGCTCGGCCAGTAATTTTGCCGTGCCACCGGTAGAGAGGATATCTACCTGAGCGGCTTCAAGCGCGCGGGCAAATTCTACGATACCGGTTTTGTCGGACACACTTAACAGTGCGCGGCGGATAGGTCTTAGTGTCGTCATGCTTAGACTCTCATTTTAGCTTGCAGAAATCGTATTAAAATTGTAACGCCAGTTTAGCGCATGGGCAGATGTCAGCTTGCTCTAAGCGAACCGTTGAAGCCCTGGACGGGCTGAGACGAGCCCCCAGGGATGGGTTTACGGCATGTTTGCGTGAGCAAGGTGGCAGTTGCCACTTAATTTGTTAACGTTGTCGTCGCTGCCTGAGTACCGAAGCTAATGCGGAAGGTAATGCGTAAAATTCCTCAGGACCAGCCAATAAAAAAGCACCCGAAGGTGCTTAGCAGCGGGGCGAACCCCGCGTTGGCATTAGCTCATGCCGTACTGTTTTAATTTCTTGCGCAGCGTGCCGCGGTTGATGCCCATCAGGTTAGCAGCGCGGGTTTGGTTACCGCGGGTATATTTCATTACCTCTTCCAGTAACGGGCGCTCTAATTCAGATAATACCAGCTCGTACAGATCGGTAACGTCCTGACCGTTTAACTGTTGCAGGTAGTTAGCAACGGCTTTCTGGGCGGCAGTGCTTAATGCCTGTGGCTTTTCCTGAGACTGTACGTTAGCGTTAGTAATAAATGGCGAAGTAACGTTCGAATTAAACATTGCTTTTCTCTTTTACGTTAGGTTGCTGCTAGTTGATGAAAATAGTCATTTAAGGCGTCAAGTTGCTGCTTAGCGCACTCAATGCCATTGAATTCACTACGAAACACGCCGAGCGCATCGTGCTCGGCTAAATACCAGCCCACATGCTTGCGGGCAATACGGGAACCGGCATGCTCACCATAAAGTTGGTGTAAACCCTGCACATGTTCCAGCATGATCTGGCGCACCTCGGCAATTGCCGGTGGCGCCAGTTTGTCGCCGGTGGCCAGATAATGCACCACCTCGCGGAAAATCCATGGCCGGCCTTGTGCGGCGCGGCCTATCATAATGGCGTCAGCCCCGGTGTAATCCAGCACGAAACGCGCTTTCTCCGGTGTGGTAATATCGCCATTAGCTACCACAGGTATCGACACACTTTGCTTAATAGCGCGGATAGTGTCGTACTCAGCTTCGCCTTTATACATACAAGCTTTAGTGCGGCCATGCACCGCCAGTGCCTGTATACCGTTATCCTGTGCAATCTGCGCAATGTGCATGCCATTGCGGTTGTCGGTATCCCAACCAGTACGGATTTTTAATGTTACCGGCACCTTTACTGCATCGACTACAGCGCGCACAATTTGTTGCACTAAATCCGGGTACTGCAATAAGGCAGAGCCTGCCAGTTTTTTATTCACCTTTTTCGCCGGGCAGCCCATATTAATGTCGATAATATCGGCACCAATAGACACATTGTACTGCGCGGCTTCGGCCATTTGCTGCGGATCTGAACCGGCAATTTGTACCGAGCGGATGCCAGACTCTTGCCGGTGTCCCATACGATTTTGCGATTTTTCGCTTTGCCATACCAACGGGTTGCTCGACAGCATTTCCGACACAGCTAAGGCTGCACCAAAACGGCGGCAAAGCTCACGAAAAGTGTGATCAGTTACCCCAGCCATCGGAGCACAAATTACTTTGTTCGCTAACTGATATGGACCTATGCGCACCACGTAATCCAAGGCTCTACCCGTAAGGGGCGCTAAGTTTACGGATTTTTGCCGCCAAAGCAAAGGCTATTATTTAAACAAAAGTGTAAATTTACTGGCCTTTGCTGTCTTGACATTCGCTAAACGGCTGAAAATTGGTGTTTTGTAAAGGCAGAAACACGGTGGAATGGGCGCTGGCAAAAAAGATAATTGTAGTGCTGTTGGTTTTATCACCAGCTGATTAAACGCGTAAGCAACACTTAAACAGGACGAACCGCTTTACCCTAAACCAACCGTTGCAGGCCAGGATGGCCGAATCGAGCCTACAGGGACGTATTTACGGCGTGTTGGTGTGGGTAAAACGGTTTGGCCGGGCTACAGAGCAACAAGCACTGTCGTTTAGGTTCCCAACCAATCTACCTGGCCACGGGCCTGCCGCCGCTTAATCATTAGCTCTTCAATCAGCGGTGTTAAAATCAGCTCCATTGCCAGGCCCATTTTGCCGCCCGGTACCACCAGCGTATTCACCCGCGACATAAAAGAGCCCTGGATCATCTGCAGATAGTAAGGAAAATCGACATGTTTAATGCCGCGAAAGCGGATCACAACAAAGCTTTCATCCAGCGACGGAATATCTTTGGCACTGAACGGGTTAGAGGTATCCACTGTCGGTACACGCTGAAAGTTGATATGGGTGCGCGAGAACTGCGGCGTAATATGGTTAATATAATCGTCCATGCTGCGCACTATGCTGGCTTGCACTGCTTCACGGCTATGGCCCCGCTCTGAGGTATCGCGGATAATTTTCTGGATCCACTCTAAGTTAACAATCGGCACCATGCCGATCAGTAAGTCGACATGCTGCGCCACATTATGCTCATCGGTGACGGCGCCACCATGTAAACCTTCATAAAACAGTAAATCCGTATTGGGGCGCAAATCTTGCCAGGGGGTAAAGGTGCCTGGCAGCTGGTTGTAGGGCACGGCTTCGTCAAAGGTGTGCAGGTAATGGCGGATTTTGCCACTGCCGGTGTCACCATAGCTGGCAAAAAAGGTCTCGAGCGCACCAAAGTCATTGGCTTCCGGGCCAAAATAACTGATGTGACGGCCTTCTTCTTTCGCTTTACGTATCGCCACTTCCATTTCTGGCCGGCTAAAGCGGTGGAAACAGTCACCCTCAACAAAGGCGGCGTCGATGCCGAGCGTGCGAAAGATATGCTGAAACGCTATGGTCGTGGTCGTCGTGCCGGCGCCGGAAGAACCGGTAATGGCAATAATAGGGTTTTTATGAGACATAACTGTCGCCCGCTAACTTAACTGAACCTCACCTTAAAACAAGTGTTCGATACTGGGCAACTGTTTCTTGCGCTTTATTACGAGGACCAGAAAGGGTTGCTGCGGGTTCAGTCTGTTAACTGGCTGAACCCGGGGAGTTTAGAACTCAAAGGTGGCAATCAGTGGGTCGTGATCGGATGAACGATACGGGTCAGCGCTGTACCATAACTTCTGCTGTGCTGTGCTTTTAAACTCGGTATTGTAATCCAGCAACACAGGTTCATCGGCGTTAATAGCCCAGTGCTGCATGCTGCTCAGCTGTTTGGCGAGCGCCGGGCTCGCCAGCGCATGATCCAGTGAGCCGGTGCGACCGCGAAACACATAAGAGTATTGGCTGCCCTGTGCGCTTTGCAGATATTGCCAGTTTTGCTGCTCCAGCGTGCGGATGGGGTCTTCCCGCCGGTACGCATTCAGATCGCCAAGAATAATCTGTTTGTCGGTGCTGACACCGGTCGGCTGGCTTTGCAGCCAATCACTTAATGCTTTAGCGGAACGGGTGCGCAGGGCATTCCAGCAGGCCTGGCCGTCTTGCTGATCAGCGTTAACATCTTTGCCGTCTTTTGGGCAGCTGCCTTTGGATTTAAAGTGATTAATGCTGACGGTAACCAACTCGTTAGTTGCAAGGTGGCGGAAGCTTTGTGCCAGTGGCGGCCGGCTGCCCCAGTTAAAAGGTGCGGTTAATAGCATGGCGGCTTTGCCTTCTACACTGACACTGGCCGGGCGATACAACAGCGCCACTTTAATCGCATCAGTGCCAGGCTGCTCGCGGGTGATAATAAAGCGGTAGGGCTTACTGGCCACTTTATTCAGCGCGGCGGTCAGCTCGGCTAACGCCCCTTGCTGGCTATAGCCATTATTTTCAACTTCTAACAGTCCAATGACATCGGCATCCAGCGCGGCCAGCGCAGCGACAGTTTTTGCCTGCTGCCTTAGCAGTTCGGCCTTGTTTGACGCGCCGCGGCGGGTAGGAAACGCCGGGTTTTGCCCAGCGCCATTAAAGTAATTCAGCACATTAAAGCTGGCCACGCGCAAGGCTTTAGCTGGCTTAGCCGCAGGTGCGGTGGGCCTGGGATTGGTCTGGCTGAAGTGTGGCGTTGTGGTTGGCACTAAACGGTAGCCTCGCTCATCCTGCCATAGCACGCCGGTAAGGTCATTCAGCGTATCGCCGACTCTGAGTGTCCGGCTGGCGCTGATTTTGACCGCGCCCAGCATTAATGGCTCGGGGTTTTGCTGATAACGGCCATCATCTACCATCAGCATCTGGCGCTGTTGCTGAGTATCAAACAGCGCAGCTGCCGCCTCGCCAGGTAGCAGCTGCTCTGTGGGTACCATTAGCCGTTGGTCGGCAACGGTAACCTCACCGTAGCGGGCTAAATGGTAAGTGTCGTTCACTATAAGGGGCTGGCTAAAGTGCAGCAGCGCGCCTTCCAGTTGCTCCCAACGCAGGTTATCCGCCAGAGGCAGTGTCAGGCGCTGCGGGTTAACCGTCACCGCCTCACCACACAGTTTAATATCAGTTAGCTGATGCAGACTGGTCTGTTGGTTAAGTTCAGCGACAGTGCCAGTGACCTGCAATACTTGTCCTGGCTGGTAAATTGCAGCCGCTTCATTATCAGCAATAAACAGGCTATTGGCTGTTAACGGGTCTGTATTTTGCTCTGCACGCAGCATCAAGCCGGCAGTCTTGCTACCAGGGTAAACCACTGCAGTAACGATGCCCTGCGTGGTTAACTTGCGGCCTAACAGCGGGCTGATGTCCGTATTTCCCTGAATGGCTGAAATGGCGGTGGTGTCGGACAAGCACTCTGCCAGTGCCTGGCCGGGTGCTATGATACTGCAAGCAAAAGCAGCGAGCAGTGCCAGCTGCTTTGACGTTAAACTCTGACGCATCATCTGTTACTGCTGCTCACGGGCAATAGCGCGATAGCCAATATCGGTGCGGCAGAACATGCCATCCCAGCTAATATGGCTGACCAGCTGATAGGCAGCTTGCTGCGCTTGCGTAACATTAGCGCCTAAGGCGGTGGCACACAGCACCCGGCCACCGTTTGTCAGCACCTGGCCGTCTTTTTGCTCGGTGCCAGCATGAAACACTTTGGCGCTGTCGCTGTCGATGCCATCCAGACCGCTGATCACCTTGCCTTTGGCATAGCTGTCAGGGTAACCGCCGGCGGCTAATACTACGCCTACTGCAGCCTGTCCGGTAAATTGGATCTGCTTACCGGCCAGCTCGCCTTTAGTTGCCGCTAAACATAGCGCCACTAAATCAGATTGCAAGCGCAGCATAATCGGCTGAGTTTCCGGATCACCAAAGCGGCAGTTAAATTCCAGCACCTTGGCACTGCCATCCGGCGCTATCATTAAACCGGCGTATAAAAAGCCGGTAAATACCGTGCCTTCGCTGGCCATGCCGTTTACCGTTGGGTATATCACATGCTGCATCACCCAGTCATGTACGGCTGGTGTTACCACCGGTGCGGGCGAGTATGCACCCATACCGCCGGTATTCGGGCCTTTATCGGCATTATCACGCGCTTTATGGTCTTGTGATGAGGCAAATGGCAATGCCGTTTTACCATCAACCATCACGATAAAAGAGGCCTCTTCGCCGGTTAAAAACTCTTCAATCACTACACGGCTGCCGGCGTCGCCAAATTTATTGCCCGACAGCATATCGTCAATAGCGGCATCGGCTTCCTGTTGGTTTTGCGCAATAATAACACCTTTACCCGCCGCCAGACCGTCGGCTTTAATGACCACCGGTAAGCCAAGCGTTTTCGCAAAGGCTTTGGCCGGAGCAATGTCGCTGAACGTCTGATAGGCGGCGGTGGGTATCTTGTGACGGGCTAAAAAGTCTTTGGCAAAGGCTTTGGAGCTTTCCAGCTGCGCCGCGGCTTGGGTCGGGCCAAAAATGGCCAGATCTGCTGCGCGAAACGCATCAACCACACCTTTGGCCAGCGGCGCCTCGGGTCCGACGATAGTCAGGTCGATAGCTTCTGCTTTGGCAAACGCCAGTAGCGCAGACACATCATCTGCGGCTATCGCGACATTGGTCAGGGTGCTCTCACGTGCGGTGCCAGCATTGCCCGGCGCGACAAATACCTTAGTGGCCAGAGGTGACTGGGCGGCTTTCCAGGCCAGGGCGTGCTCGCGGCCACCGCCGCCAATTACCAATACTTTCATTTAGCTTTCCGTCAATTGTTCAAAAAATTACTCAGATACCGGCTTGCGAAACTTCAGCGTCATACGGTCGCTTTCGCCAATGGCCAGATATTTCTCTTTGTCCTGCTCTTTTAGTCGCAGCACAGGGGGTAAGGTCCAGACACCGCCTGGGTGGTCGGCTGTGTCTTTTGGGTTGGCGTTTATGTTGCTTTCGGCTTCAAACACAAAACCGGCTTGCTCTGCCAGCTTAATCGCCAGCGCTTGCGGGAAGTAACCGGTTTTTTGCCAGTCGCCGCTGGCCTTATCGGCCGGCAAGCGATGCTCAACCACGCCTAACACCCCACCGGGCTTTAATGCGTTATAGAAATCTTTGAAAATGGCCACCATGCCTTCATCACCGCCGCTGCCATACCAGTTATGCAAGTTGCGGAATGTCAGCACCACATCGGCACTGCCGGCTGGCGCAATGGCACTGCTGTTGCCAGGAGCAAATTCGGTCAGTTGTACCCGATTGTATACCGGGTTAGCCGCCAGCTTTTCAACAAAGGCCGCGCGGCTACGCTTATAGTAATCTGAGCTACTGTCAGCCGGGAAGTGTGCGGCATAGTAAGTGCCATGTGCCGCCAGTAACGGCGCCAGAATTTCAGTGTACCAGCCGCCGCCGGGGGCAATTTCCACCACAGTGCTATTGGGTGTCACGTCAAAAAACTGCAGTGTGGCAACCGGATTGCGGTATTTATCGCGGGCGACATTAGCCGGGCTGCGGCTTGGGTGGTCAACGGCAAGTTGCAAGGCTTCAGCCGCGGCTTGCGTGGGTGGCGTGCTGGCGCTGGCCAGTGGACTTAACAGCAGAGCAGACAGCACGGTAGCGAGTGTAAGTGTTTTCATCTTCGTGGTTCCCTGGAGTAAAAGTGGCGCTAGTGTAGCAAAACAATGCTAAAAAAGCAGGTGAGTCAGGCACATTGTCTGGTTTAATTCAGATGGCCAGACTGCTATTTTCTCATCAACAATTGCATTCGGCTGTGATAGAATGCCGGCCCTTTTACGCGGGAAGCCTTATGTTAGACCAAATCCGTATTATTCTGGTGGGCACCAGCCACACCGGCAATATTGGCTCGGTAGCCCGGGCGATGAAAACCATGGGCTTATCACAGCTGTATCTGGTGGCACCGAAAACGCTGCCGGACGGCCAGGCCTACGCGTTATCAGCCGGCGCCAGTGATGTGCTGGCCAATGCCAAAGTATTCGATACCCTGGAGCAAGCCATTGCCGATTGCCCGCTGGTGATTGCGGTCAGTGCCCGCGAGCGTACCTTAGGCTGGCCCATGCTTAACCCGCGTCAGGCCGGTGAGCTGTGTGTACAGGAAGCCCCCAGTCATCCGGTGGCGCTGGTGTTTGGCCGCGAAAAAAGCTGCCTTACCAACGAAGAGCTGCAGCTATGTAACCGTCAGGTGTCGATACCGGGCAATCCGGAATACAGCTCACTGAATTTGGCAATGGCGGTGCAGGTGCTAAGTTACGAAGTACGTATGGCTTACCTGGCAACAGCACAGCAACCGCAACCAGTGTCAGAGGTGGCGTATCCCAGCAGTGCGCAAATGGAAAGTTTTTATCGTCATTTGGAAGACACCTTAAACGATACCGGCTTTATCATTAGGCAACACCCGGGTGTGGTAATGACCAAACTGAAACGGCTATTTACCCGGGCGCGGCCGGAAGAAACTGAATACAACATCTTACGTGGCATCTTAACCTCAGTTCAGCGCTATGGCCAAAAGGCGGCCGGCGACAAGGAGTAGGGCATGTTTGCGGGTATTAAAGAAGATATAAAAAGTGTTTTTGAGCGTGACCCGGCCGCGCGCAGCAGCTTTGAAGTATTAACCAATTACCCGGGGCTGCATGCCATCTGGTGGCACCGGCTCAGCCATAAACTGTGGCGGGCTAATTTTAAATGGCTGGCGCGGTTTTTAAGCACTATAGCGCGCTGGTTAACCGGCGTGGAAATTCATCCTGGCGCCAAAATCGGCCGACGTTTCTTCATCGATCATGGCATGGGCGTGGTAATCGGCGAGACCGCCGAGATTGGCGATGATGTGACGCTGTATCATGGTGTGACACTGGGCGGCACCAGCTGGAACCCCGGAAAGCGCCATCCTACCCTGGGTAATGGTGTGGTTATTGGTGCCGGCGCCAAGGTATTGGGGCCGTTGCAAGTGGGCGAAAATGCTCGCATTGGCTCTAATGCGGTGGTGGTAAAAGACGTACCTGCCGGCGCCACTGTAGTGGGTATTCCAGGCCGCATTGTTGCCAAAGCCGATGCTGAGGTGAGCGCTGAGCGTAAGCAGCTGGCGCAAAAGTTCGGCTTTGATGCCTACGCCGTATCGGCCGACAACCCGGATCCGGTAGCCAATGCTATCGGCCGCATGCTGGATCATATCCAGTTTTTAGATAACAAAGTGGGCGAGCTGTGCCACAGCGTTAATCAGCTGGGTGGTAATGTCTGCGAGGAAGTACCGGCAGTAGATATTGAAGAGGAAGACTTCCGTCTGGCGGAGCAACGCGCTGCGCAAGAGCGTAAGCGTGATGTGGAAGCTTTTGACCCTAACATCTGAACGAAAAAATTGAACCCTTAGCCTAAATACCTTACTAATTTAGTAGGGTATTAATACTTGACTAAAATAGTCAGGAAAGTAAAATAGCGCCACTGCTGTTGGGGGGACTATATGAGATTAACGTCAAAAGGCCGTTATGCGGTGACGGCGATGCTGGATGTGGCGCTACATACCGCCAACGGGCCAGTACCGCTGGCGGATATTTCTGAGCGCCAGGGTATTTCGTTATCTTACCTTGAACAGTTATTCGCCCGCCTGCGTAAACAAGGTTTAGTCAGCAGTGTGCGTGGCCCGGGTGGTGGTTACCAGCTAGGGCGTGAAGCGGCACAGATTTCGGTGTCGGATGTCATAAGCGCAGTGGATGAGTCGGTCGATGCTACCCGCTGCCAGGGCAAGTCAGATTGTCACAGCGGCACCCGCTGTTTAACGCATACGCTGTGGAGTGACTTAAGTCACCGCATTGAAGATTTTCTTACCGGCATTACGCTGGGCGAGCTGGTTAACCAGCACGACGTACAGAACGTGGCAAAGCGGCAAAACAGCCGCATTGTGAAGAATCCGGCAACTGATATCGAAGTCAGCTGCCAGCTGTAGGCAACACGGAGCAAACAATGAAGCTACCTATTTATCTGGATTACGCTGCAACTACCCCGGTCGACCCGCGGGTCGCAGAGAAAATGATGCAGTATTTAACGATGGACGGCGAGTTTGGTAACCCGGCGTCACGTTCGCATCGTTTTGGGTGGCAAGCCGAAGAAGCGGTAGAAATTGCCCGTAGCCAGATTGCTGAGCTGGTAAATGCTGACCCGCGTGAAATTGTGTTTACCTCGGGCGCTACCGAGTCAAACAACCTGGCTATTAAAGGTGCAGCCGATTTTTACCATAAAAAGGGCAAGCACCTGATCACGGTAAAAACCGAGCATAAAGCTACGCTGGATACTATGCGCCAACTGGAGCGCGAAGGTTACGAAGTGACCTATTTAGAGCCGCAAACTGATGGCTTAGTGACCATAGAGATGTTAGAAGCGGCGATCCGCCCTGACACCACCGTCATCAGCGTGATGTTTGTTAATAACGAAATTGGTGTGGTGCAAGATATTGCTGCTATTGGTGAATTGTGCCGCAGTAAAGGCATTATTTTTCATGTTGATGCGGCCCAGGCCGTTGGCAAGGTTGATATCGACCTGCAAGCTTTAAAAGTGGATTTAATGTCATTCTCAGCGCACAAAGCCTATGGCCCTAAGGGCATAGGGGCGTTATTTGTCCGCCGTAAACCACGCATCCGCCTGGAGGCGCAAATGCATGGCGGCGGGCATGAGCGTGGTATGCGTTCAGGCACTTTACCTACCCACCAGATTGTCGGCATGGGTGAAGCATTCCGTATTGCTAAATTAGAAATGCACGACGAAATTAAGCGTATCAGTGCGCTGCGCGACAAGCTGGTTAATGGTGTAAAAGATATTGAACAGGTGTTTTTAAACGGCCATGCAACGAAGCGTGTGCCGCATATCACCAATATCAGCTTTAACTATGTGGAAGGCGAGTCGCTGATTATGGCACTGAAAGATATCGCGGTGTCGTCAGGTTCTGCCTGTACCTCCGCCAGCCTGGAGCCTTCATATGTACTGCGTGCGCTGGGTATGAGTGACGAACTGGCGCATAGCTCTATCCGTTTCAGTATCGGCCGTTTTACCACCGAAGCGCAGATAGACCACACCATTAAGATAGTGCACCAGGCTATCGACAAGCTGCGTGCGATGTCTCCGCTGTGGGATATGTACAAAGACGGTATCGATTTAAACACTGTGGCCTGGGTTGCGCACTAAGCGCGCCGGCTGCAAACAGAGGTAACTATCATGGCTTACAGTAATAAAGTAATCGACCACTACGAAAACCCACGCAACGTCGGCGCTTTTGACAAAGACGATGTTGGTGTAGCAACCGGCATGGTCGGCGCACCGGCCTGTGGCGATGTGATGAAGCTACAAATCAAGGTAAATGAACAAGGCATTATCGAAGATGCCAAGTTTAAAACTTATGGTTGTGGCAGCGCTATTGCCTCCAGCTCACTGGTAACCGAGTGGGTAAAAGGCAAAAGCCTGGCGGAAGCCGAGCAAATTAAAAATACTGACATCGCCCAGGAGCTGGCGCTGCCACCGGTAAAAATTCACTGCTCTATTCTGGCCGAAGATGCCATTAAAGCAGCCATCGCCGATTATAAGCAGAAACACGGAGGCTAAGTAGCATGGCCATTTCGATGACACAAGCCGCTGCCGACCGGGTGCGCAGTTTTCTGCAAAATCGCGGCAAGGGCATTGGCCTTAGAGTTGGGGTAAAAACCACCGGCTGCTCTGGCCTGGCTTATGTGCTGGAATTTGTCGATACGCTAAACGACGATGATCAGGTGTTTGAGCATGACGACTTAAAACTGATCGTCGATGGCAAAAGCCTGGTGTATATCGACGGCACCCAGCTGGATTTTGTCAAAGAAGGCCTGAACGAAGGTTTTCAGTTTAACAACCCTAACGTCAACGGCGAGTGTGGTTGTGGTGAAAGCTTCACTGTCTAACCTGTTATATTAAGCATCGAAGGGCCGGATGAATTATTTTCAGCTGTTTAATCTGCCGGCGCAGTTCGACCTCGATTTAACCGAGCTCGGTTCGCGCTACCTGAAACTGCAAAAGCAGTTTCACCCGGATCAGCACAGCAGTGGCTCGGAGCGCGACAAGTTGTTGGCGGTACAACAAACCGCCAACATTAATGATGCCTATCACAGCTTAAAGCAGCCGTTGCTGCGCGCCGAGCATTTGCTGGCGCTGCGTGGCTTAAAAATCAGTAACGAGCAGCGCAGCTTCACTGACCCTATGTTTTTAATGCAGCAGATGGAGCTGCGAGAGCAGCTGTCCGAGGTGGTGCAAAGCGACGATCCGGACGCTATGATCGACAGCATTGAGCGTGAGCTGCAGCAGCAAAAAAAGCAGCTGCTTAAGCAACTTGCCAGCGCACTGGATGCGCAAACTGCTGAGCAGGACCAGCTGGCGGCTGACCTTATCCGTAAACTAAAATTTTTCTTTAAGCTGCAGCAAGAGCTGGAGCTTATTGAACAGCAACTACAAGACTAAACAACACTATGGCGTTATTACAGATCGCAGAGCCGGGCCAAAGCGCGGCACCGCACCAGCATAAACTGGCGGCCGGTATTGACCTTGGCACCACCAACTCATTGGTTGCAACAGTGCGCAGCGGTGAAGCGAAAACCCTGGTTAACCGCCAGGGCCGCGATATGGTGCCCTCTGTAGTGCGCTACACGGCCGATGGTGTCGTGGTGGGCGATGTGGCATTGGCCGCTGCAGTTGATGATGCGCAAAACACCATAGTGTCGGTAAAACGCTTGATGGGCAAAGGCTACAGCGAAACCACAGCATTAAAACAGCAGGTGCCTTATCAGCTGGTTGATCAGCAGGGGCTGGTTGCCATTGACACGGCACAGGGCGTGAAAAACCCGGTAGAAGTCTCGGCGGAAATTCTGGCCACGTTAGCCAATACAGCCAGCGAAACTCTGGGTGGCGAGTTAAACGGTGTGGTCATTACCGTGCCGGCGTATTTTGATGATGCCCAGCGTCAGGCGACTAAAGATGCCGCTAAGTTAGCCGGCCTTAATGTGCTGCGGTTGCTAAACGAACCGACAGCGGCAGCGCTGGCCTACGGCCTCGACTCAGGTCAGGAAGGGGTAATTGCCGTATACGATTTAGGTGGCGGTACCTTTGATATTTCTATCTTACGGCTGCGCCGTGGTGTGTTTGAAGTGCTGGCCACCGGTGGTGATTCAGCCCTCGGTGGCGATGATTTTGACCATGCTATTGTCAGTTATTTGCAGCAGCAAACCGGCCAGGCCAATTTAAGCCATCAGCAAATGCGCCAGTATTTAACTACGGCACGCCAGCTAAAAGAACAGCTGACTGAGCAGGATAGCGTCGATTTTGCCCTGCCGCTGAATGACGGCGTATATAACGGCAGCCTGCGCCGGGCTGAGCTGGAGCAACTGATAAGCCCACTGGTTAAACAAACTATTCGCGCCTGTCGTCAGGTACTGCGTGATGCCGGTTTAAGCGCTGAAGATATTGTTAAGGTAGTGATGGTCGGCGGCTCTACCCGGGTGCCACTGGTACGCCAGCAGGTCGCAGCGTTTTTTGCTACTGAGCCACTAACCTCGATAGATCCCGATAAAGTGGTGGCGATTGGTGCCGCTATTCAGGCCAATGTGTTGGTAGGCAACAAAGCCGAAGGTGATACCCTGCTACTGGACGTGATCCCATTATCTTTGGGCCTTGAAACCATGGGCGGCTTGGTAGAGAAAATTATTCCGCGCAATACCGTGATTCCGGTAGCGCGGGCGCAGGAATTTACCACCTTTAAAGATGGCCAGACCGCGATGGCGCTGCATGTGGTGCAGGGCGAGCGCGAGCTGGTAAATGATTGCCGCTCTCTGGCGCGCTTTGAACTGCGCGGTATACCGCCGATGCCTGCCGGTGGTGCCCATATCCGCGTTACCTTTCAGGTCGATGCCGATGGCCTGCTTAGCGTGACGGCGCAGGAAAAATCAACCGGTGTACAAGCCAATATTCAGGTAAAGCCATCCTATGGTTTAACCGATGATCAGGTTGCTACTATGCTAAAAGGCTCTATGCAGTATGCCCGTCAGGACATGCAGCAGCGCTTGTTGCGCGAGCAGCAGGTCGAGGCCGAGCGCGTACTGGAAGCGGTAAGCCAGGCACTGAAAGCAGACGCGGCGTTATTAAGTGAAAGCGAGCTTGACAGTATCCACCAGGCGCTGAGTGCACTGCAGCAGGTGAAGCAGGGTGACGATACCGCTGCCATTAAAACTGCCATCGAGCACACCAACCAGTTAACCGACGACTTTGCCGCAAGACGAATGGACCAATCTATTCGCCGGGCGCTTAAAGGCCATAACGTGGACGAGGTATAATAGATGCCACAAATTGTATTTTTACCCCATGCCCAGCTGTGCCCGGAAGGTGCAGCCTTAGAGGCTAAAACCGGCGAAACCGTGTTAGACGTGGCACTGCGTAACGGTATTGCCATTGAGCATGCCTGCGAAAAATCCTGCGCCTGCACCACCTGCCATGTCATCGTGCGTGAAGGTTTTTATTCGTTAAACGAAAGTGACGAGCTGGAAGACGACATGCTGGATAAAGCCTGGGGCTTAGAGCCAGAGTCGCGCTTAGGCTGTCAGGCCCGTATCGCCGATGAGGATTTAGTAGTCGAAATTCCCAAGTACACCGTTAATCTGGTCAGCGAAGGCCATTAACGCTGGTTGTATCCACAGAAACGGCTGTAACGGCCGTTTTTTTTCGGCCAGAACCGGGTTTATATCAACAAAACTGCTGAAAACACTGGAGATTAGCCGCAGCTCAGCTAATCTTGCACTAACAACAACGAAAGACGGAGTTCATATGTTTAAACGTTCTGCGCTCACGCTTACTCTGGCGGCTTTACTGGCAGCGCCGGCGCATGCTGATTTGACCATTAACGGCTTTGCCTCTATTAAGGCCGGCATGACACTGGATAGTGATTCGACCTTGTATGGCTACACTGATGAACTTGATTTTAAAAACGAGAGTTTATTTGCTGTACAGGTAATGTCTGATTTAGGTGAAAAGCTGTCTGTCACGGCTCAGCTGATGGGCCGTGGCCGGGAAGATTTCAATGCCGAGTTTGAGTGGGCCTTCCTGAGTTACCAACTTACCGACAATATGCAAATTAATGCCGGGCGTTTACGTACACCTTTTTACAAATATTCTGATTTTAAAGATGTTGGCTATGCCTACGATTGGTCGCGCGTACCAGAAGCTGTATACAACCTTGACTTTGATAATATTGAAGGCGTCTCGTTATACCGCACCGCAACGCTTGGCAGTTTTGATTCAACGTTACAACTTATTGCCGGTAGCTTCGACGGTGATGCAGTCGTTACCGGCCTGACAGTACAAGCTAAAATTGACCAAATCCTGGGGGCTACCTGGGAGCTGAGTCGTGATGGCATTAGCGCACGTCTGGCTTATCTGACGGGTGACACCAGTTTGTCTAACCCGGATATTGATGCACTGACCGGCATTTTGACCGCCAGCGGCTTAGGTGCTGTGGCCCGTGCTATCGACGTGAATGAAGAGAGCAGTACCTTTTTAGGTCTGGCGCTAACGCTGGATAAAAACGACTGGGTAGCGGTTGCCGAAATTACCCGCACCGAAGTGGATGATTCGTTGATTGCCGAGCAAAATGGCTACTACGTTTCTGTTGGCCATCGGTTTGACAGCCTGACGCCTTATATCTCTTACGAAAAACGCGATAACGACGCCAAACGCGACATAATTGCCCTGTTACCACAAGGCGTGCCGGCGCAACTGGCGCTGGGTGTCACGCAGGCCGTTGAACGGTTTGAGGTAAAACGTGACGCCTGGAACCTGGGCTTGCGGTATGACTTTCACCCTTCTGCCGCTTTTAAAGCACAGCTGACCCGTGTAAATAACGACATTACCGATGATGACACCAGCCTTATCACGCTGGGTGTGGATCTGGTGTTTTAAGGAGGTCCCTTATGAAATTAGTCAAAATCGTGTTGTTGGCAACAACGTGTCTGGTGGGAGCAGTTCAGGCCGATATTGCTGTAGTAGTTAATCCTGCCAATGCCAACGCGGTGTCTGCTGATGATCTTAACCGCTTGTTTTTAGGTCGTAGTGCAAGTTTTGCCGACGGCAGCAAGGCCACGCCACTGAATTTAGCAGAAGGGCAGACCGCGCGGGCTGAATTTGATAGCAAAGTACTAAACCGCTCTTCTGCGCAATTAAAAGCCTACTGGTCAAAGCTGGTATTTACCGGTAAAGGTACACCGCCAAAAGAGCTGGCTGACGATGCTGCGGTAAAAGCTGCCGTAGCGGCTAATAGCAGTGCCATTGGCTATATCGACAGTAGCAGTGTCGATAGCAGCGTGAAGGTTGTCGCCACCTTCTAAGCTATTCTTATCAACGAAAGCCGCAGCCTGAGGTTGCGGCTTTTTTATTGGCAAAAAATAGGTTTTTTTCGCCAACTAGCGTATAATTTGCCGCCTTAAATTTTAAACCTTAAGTTCACATAATCTTATTAACAGGAGCCTGTTATGGCGTTAGAGCGCACTTTTTCTATTATCAAACCCGATGCCGTTGCTAAAAACGTAATTGGTGCCATCTACAACCGTTTTGAATCTGCCGGTTTACGTATCGTGGCCGCTAAAATGCTACACTTAAGCCGCGAGCAGGCTGAAGGTTTCTATGCTGAGCACAAAGAGCGCCCATTCTTTGGCGCCCTGGTGTCATTCATGACGTCTGGCCCGGTAATGGTGCAAGTGTTAGAAGGCGAAGATGCGGTACGTAAAAACCGTGAAATCATGGGCGCGACTAACCCGAAAGATGCTTTAGCCGGTACTTTACGTGCTGATTACGCGGCCAGCATCGATGAGAACGCGGTACACGGTTCTGACGCTGCTGCTTCTGCCGCACGCGAAATTGCTTACTTCTTCACTGAAGCCGAGCTGTGTGCCCGTACCCGCTAAGCGTTAATCGCTTGCGGTAACGGACTAAGGGGGCAACAGCCCCCTTAGTGCATGTTAGTCCAGTGTTTTATGGCTATTGTTTATTGTGGTAAGGAGCGCTCTGCAAATGACTGAGCAGCAAGAGAAAATTAATTTACTTGATTTAACCCGGGCTCAGATGCAGGCGTTTTTTGTCGAGTTAGGCGAAAAACCCTTCCGCGCTGATCAGGTAATGAAATGGATTTACCACTTCTGTATCGATGATTTCGATAAGATGAGCAATATCAATAAAGTATTGCGCGAAAAGTTAAAAGCCCGCTGTGTGATTGAAGCGCCGGTGGTGGTGACACGTCAGGATAGCAGCGACGGCACCATTAAGTTTGTTATGGGGTTACGTGGCGGTCAGGAAGTTGAAACGGTGTGGATCCCGGAAAAAGACCGCCGTACCCTGTGCGTATCATCGCAAGTTGGCTGTGCGCTGGACTGCTCATTCTGCTCTACCGCACAGCAGGGCTTTAACCGCAATTTAACCGTGGCCGAAATTATCGGTCAGGTATGGCGGGTGGCGCAAATTATTGGCAGTTACGGCGATACCGGCGATAAGCCGGTGACCAACGTGGTAATGATGGGTATGGGCGAGCCGCTACTTAACCTGAACAACGTCGTACCCGCGATGGAGCTGATGCTGGAAGACTTTGGTTTTGGCTTATCAAAGCGGCGGGTTACGTTGAGCACCTCTGGCGTGGTACCGGCGCTGGACTTACTGCGGGAAAAAATCGACGTGGCGTTGGCCATTTCGTTACATGCACCGAACAATGAACTGCGGAACGAGCTGGTACCGGTAAACCGCAAATATCCGATGGAAGAGTTTTTAGCCGCCTCAAGACGTTATGTCGCGAACTCTAAGGCCAATGATAAGGTCACAGTGGAGTACGTGATGCTGGAAGGGATAAACGACAGCATGGAGCAGGCACATGAACTGGCGCAGGCATTAAAAGATACGCCGTCGAAAATTAACCTGATCCCGTTTAATCCTTACCCGGGTTCACCTTACAAACGCTCAAGTAATTCGCGCATTGACAGGTTTAACAAAGTCTTACAAGAATACGGCTTTACTGTTATTGTACGAAAAACCCGGGGCGATGATATCGACGCGGCCTGTGGCCAGTTGGTAGGCGATGTTATCGACCGGACCAAAAGGTTAATTAAGAAGCAGCAAAAAGGGCAGGCAATTGCCGTAAAAGTGCTGCAATAACATCAAGGATGTCGGTGTGGTAAAACAGAAAGTATTACTTGGTCTGTCAATTAGCAGTGTACTGCTGCTGGGCGGCTGTGTATCTGAACAAACCTATGTTGGCACCGACCGGCCGGTGGCCAGTCGCACCTTTGACAATATTGAAGCAGCCCGCACCCGTATTTCTTTAGGGTTAAACTATCTGCGCCGTGGTGACAGCTCACAAGCCAAATATAACCTGGAGCGGGCGCGCAGTTTTGCGCCCAATTCAGCCGAGGTATATAGCGCCCTGGCGTATTACTACCAGATGGTCGGCGAAAACAAACAAGCAGAAAAGTACTTTCGTGAAGCCATCAGTAAAGACGCTAACTATGCCGATGCGTACAACAACTATGGCGCTTTTTTATGCCAGCTGGAGCGTTATGACGAGGCCGAGCAGTTACTGCTAAAAGCCATTAGCCGGCCGGGCTATATTCGCGTCGCTGAAAGCTATGAAAACCTGGCGCTGTGTCAGCTGCAGCAAAATAATTTTACCAAAGCCAAAACCTACCTGGACAACTCTACCAGCCACAACAGCACCCGTATTACCTCGTTAACGCTGTCAGCAGGGTTATCTTACGCCATGGGCGATAACCGTGGCGCCAAAGCACTACTGGACCGTATTCAGCGGCTGGGCCGGGTATCATCCCGCACCGTGTTGTTAAGTTATTTGATTGCCGACAAAAATGGCGATCAGGAAACCCTGCGTAATGCAGAGCAGTTACTGCTGACCTTATATACTGATACACCCGAAGCGCGGCTTTTGCTGCAGCAAAAGCTGCAAGACAGTGAGTTTGAGCAGTTGCGTGAGCGCTACAAAGACAGTTTAATGGCCAATATTGTGGTGCCGGATGAGACCGCAACTAAACCTGAGCTGCCGGCGCAGCCCACTGCTAACCCTAAGCTGAAAATTGTTAAACGTAAAACAGCGGACGACAGCAGCACGGACGCAAACACAAGTGCGGCCACCAGCCAAACTGGCAGCAGTGCATCAGCGACTAATGCCTCAGCGTTGCCTGCAGTCACAGCACCGACTACGGTGGTTAGCCAGGCTGCTGCGGTACAGGCTTTACCAACCGAAACAGAACTGTTAGCTGAGGCCAAAGCGCTGGCTGCGCAGCAGGAAGAGACTGAAAAGCAGGAGGCACTTGCCCTGCAGCAAGAAGCACAGGCACAACAAGAAGCACAGGCACAGCAGGAGCTGCTCGCATTGCAACAACAAGCTGCTGCGTTAGAGCAGGCCGCTGAGCAAACTGAGCCAGCACCTGAGCCTGCGCAACCGTCTGTGCAAACGCCAGCGGAGCAGGAAGTTATTACCACGGCGCAAACGACGACCCAGACAGAGTTGGCCGAGCCCGAAGTTACCGCAGAAATACCAGCAACGCAGCCAACTGACATCACTGCAGGAACTGTAGCCACAGTCGTCGCTGAAGCAACAGCTGCAGAGACAATTTCTGCTGAAACAACACTCGCTGAGACAGCTGGGTCGGTAGATCCAGCAACTGATGAGGACGTCACTGCTGATGCGGGTGTTGCCTCTGCACCCGAGGCAGATAGTGCTGTCGCAGCGGATATTCCCTTTCATATCGTGCAGCAGTCAGAGTCGCTGTATGCTATTTCGGTAAAACATAATATCCGTCTGCAGCGCTTGATGCAGTGGAACCAGCTCACGCCAGACTCTGTGATTAAAACCGGACAAAAAATCTGGTTAGCAGAAGTGTCAGATGAACAATTAAAGCAGCCTGAAACTCAACCGGCTTTGCCAGAGCGTGAACAAGCTACACCACAGCAGCCGTATCATACAGTGGCAGCGGGAGAAACCATGTTTGGTATTTCGTACCGCTACAATGTGCGCCTGAGCAGCTTTATGCAGTGGAATAATTTAACTGAACAAAGCACATTAAAAGTTGGCCAGCAGGTATTGGTGGTTGACCCAGCCAGTGTAGAGCCATGAGCCAGCAACAGACTGAACAACTCACCGCTGGCCAGTTACTGCGTGCGGCCCGCGAGCAGCGCAAACTGAGCCAGCAGCAAGTGGCATTGCAGCTTAACCTGCGTCCGGACATTATAAATCAGCTGGAGCAGGATCAGCTGGAAGGAACCTTAGAGACCTTTGCCCGCGGTTATGTGCGCGCTTATGGCCGGTTGTTAAAATTGCCAGAAGCCGAGCTTATGGCGGCGTTTGGTCGTCATACCGGTCTTGAGCAAAGCCATGCCAAGCCAATGCGGACGTTCTCTAACCGCACTGCACGCCAGGCCACTGAAAACCGCTTTGTGTGGTTAACGTACGCTATTGTTGCCTTGCTACTGGTATTACTATTTATCTGGTGGTGGCAAAGTGGCAGTACTACAAGTAGCCAAAGCGCCACACAAGCGTCGACCGCTCAGCCGATTGACGACATCGCTGCTGTGGCGGCATCAGGTGTTACTGAAGGGCAGACAGACTCTGATGCCAGGTTAACAGAGTCAGCGGCTGACAGTGAGACTTCTGACAATATCGCTGGCAGCAGTGTGTTGGATTCAAGCGAAGCAGCAGACGCTGAAATGTCTGCCCCGACCGCGCCGGAGCAGCTTAGCGCTGAGCTTGAGCAGCTTATGCCAGTTGTAGCGGATGCCTCTGGCGATACGCAAGCGCCAGCGGTTGTAGCCGGCGAGATGGCGCAGCTGGAGATGCGTTTTCGTGAGAACTGCTGGATAGATGTGGTTGATGCCACCGGCAGCCGGGTAGCCTTTGGTACCAAACAAGCCGGTTATATTATGCAGTTAAGCGGGATCGCCCCCTTTACCATCACCCTGGGTAACCCCAGTGTGGTTAGTATTAGTTTAAATCAGCAAGCCGTTGATATGGCAGCCTTTCCTGCCGGTCGCGTAGCAAAGTTCACCCTTCCTGAGTAAGAATAAGCATGTTTGCAGACAGTCCGATTAAACGCCGTAAAAGCACACAAATTCATGTAGGGTCTGTACCTGTAGGCGGTGACGCGCCTATAGCGGTGCAGTCGATGACTAACACCCTTACCACCGATGTCGCCGCCACCGTAGCGCAAATTCAAGCTATCGCCAAGGCAGGTGCTGATATCGTGCGGGTGTCGGTGCCCACCATGGACGCTGCCGAAGCCTTTAAGCTGATTAAGCAACAATCGCCGGTGCCTTTGGTGGCGGATATTCATTTTGATTACCGCATTGCCCTGAAGGTGGCCGAATATGGCGTGGATTGTTTGCGTATTAACCCGGGTAATATTGGTCGCGAAGATCGCATCCGCGCCGTGGTAGACTGCGCCCGCGACCATAATATTCCCATCCGTATCGGGGTTAATGGTGGCTCGCTTGAAGCCGATATTCAGGAAAAATACCGCGAGCCGACACCCGAAGCGCTGGTTGAATCAGCGATGCGCCATGTCGATATATTGGACAGGCTGAACTTTGATCAGTTTAAAGTCAGTGTCAAAGCCTCTGATGTGTTTTTGGCGGTGGGTGCCTATCGCTTGCTGGCCAAACAGATAGTGCAGCCGCTGCATTTGGGTATTACCGAGGCCGGTGGGGCCCGTGCTGGTGCGGTAAAATCCGCTATTGGCCTGGGCATGCTGCTGGCTGAAGGTATCGGTGATACGCTGCGTATTTCGTTGGCGGCCGATCCGGTAGAAGAAGTTAAAGTCGCCTTTGATATTTTAAAGTCGCTGCGCATTCGCTCGCGTGGCATTAACTTTATTGCCTGCCCCAGTTGCTCGCGGCAGGAGTTTGATGTGATTAAAACCATGAATCAGTTGGAGCAGCAACTGGAAGACATCACCGAGCCATTAACGGTGTCGGTGATTGGTTGTGTGGTGAATGGCCCGGGTGAGGCTTTGGTGTCGGATTTAGGTGTGGCCGGTGCTAACAAAAAAAGCGGCTTTTACATAAATGGCCAGCGGCAAAAGCTGCGGCTGGATAATGAGCAAATTGCCACCCAACTGGAGCAGCAGGTACGCAGTTATCTGGCGCAGCAAATCGCAGTCCGAAAGGTCGATTAAGCCGGTAACAGGCTTGGTGTTTGCCGTGGTTGCGCCTATAATCGCGGCAGTTTTTTAATTTAACCCGATGGAAGACTCATTTTGTCGAAGCAAATTCAGGCCATTCGCGGCATGAACGACTGCCTGCCGCAGGACACAACGGCCTGGCAGTATGTCGAGCAGATCCTGCGCCATACCGTTGCCAGCTATGGATACAGTGAAATCCGCTTTCCGATAGTGGAAATGACCGAGCTGTTTAAGCGCTCTATTGGTGAAGTGACCGACATTGTCGAAAAAGAGATGTACACCTTTAACGACCGTAATGGTGACAGCTTAACTTTGCGCCCAGAGGGCACCGCCTGTTGCGTACGGGCAGGTAATGAGCATGGCTTACTGTATAACCAGGAGCAGCGGCTGTGGTATACCGGGCCGATGTTTCGTCATGAACGGCCGCAAAAAGGCCGCTACCGGCAGTTTCATCAGTTTGGCTTAGAGGCCTTTGGTATGGCTTCAGCCGATATCGATGCTGAAGTGATTATCTTGTCAGCCCGCCTGTGGCAACAATTGGGCCTCACACCTTACGTGAAACTGGAGCTGAATTCGCTGGGTTCCAGCGAGTCGCGCGCCGCTTATCGTGAAGCGCTGGTTAGCTATCTGGAACAACACAAAGCCTTACTGGACGAAGACAGCTTGCGCCGCATGCATACTAACCCGTTGCGGGTGCTGGACAGCAAAAACCCGGCTTTGGCCGGGGTGCTGGCGGGTGCGCCACAGCTGGCAGATTATCTGGATGAGGAATCAAAAACTCATTTTGCCCGTTTGCAGCAGCTGTTAAGTCGTGCCGGTATTGAATTTAGCCTTAACCCGCGTTTGGTGCGTGGGCTGGATTATTACAACAAAACCGTATTTGAGTGGGTGACCACTGAATTGGGTGCCCAAGGCACTGTGTGTGCAGGCGGTCGTTATGACGGTTTGGTTGAGCAGCTGGGCGGTAAAGCGACGCCAGCGGTAGGGTTTGCCTTGGGGCTGGAGCGGCTGGTATTGTTGCTGCAAAGCCTGAATTTACTGCCACAGCTGCCTGCAACCGCCGACATTTATCTGATGGCACTTGGCGATGAGGCGGAACTTGCCGCGTTAACTGTTGCCGAACAGCTGCGCAGCGCTTTGCCGGGTAAGCGTATTATGACGCACTGCGGCGGCGGCAATTTAAAGAAACAATTAAAAAGGGCAGATAAGTCTGGTGCCAGCATTGGTCTGATCCTGGGCGAAGATGAGCTGGCACGGGGTGAAATTACCTTAAAATGGTTGCGTGATGACAAGCCGCAGCAAACTTTACTAATCACAGATGTAGCGGCAGTGCTGGCATAATGCTGACAGCGCACTGAGCTTGAAACGGAGTAACGCAGTGGAAATTTATAGTAGCGAAGAACAACAGGTTGAAGCGATAAAGCGGTTTTGGCAGGACTATGGCAAAGCTATAGTGGGTGGTGTGGTGCTGGGGTTAGCCGCATTATACGGTTTTCGTTTTTATCAGGCTGATCAGCGCGAAGCGGCTGAGGCAGCCTCAACCAAGTTCAGCCAGTTGGTTGAGCAGCGTGATGCCAGCGCCAGTGAAGATTGGTTAGCCCAGGCGCAGGGTTTTATTGATGGCAGTAAAGCGGATAACTACGCTGTGCTGGCGGCACTGTTGGCAGCAAAAGATGCCGTAGCATTACAACAGTTTGATAAAGCGGCCACGCAGTTAACTTGGGTGCTGGCCAATACCAAGCAGCCAGAGCTGTTGGCGGTTACGCAGCTGCGCTTAGCGCGACTGCAGCGTGAACAGGGCCAGCTGGACGCGGCTTTAGCGACCTTAGCTAAGCCAGTGCCAGAGAGTTTTGCCGCCATACAAGCCGAGCTGAAAGGTGATGTGCTGGTACAGGCTGAGCGTTTAGCCGAAGCCAAAACGGCTTATCAACAAGCGCTAAGCAGCGCCGGTCAGAATACGCAGTTGTTACAAATAAAATTGGATGAGCTGGCGCACGTCACTGCAGCATAACGAGGTAAGCGTGAAATTACAGCTTAAACAGGCATTATTACTGGCAGCCCTGGTACTGGCGGGCTGCTCCAGTAAAGAAGAGCTGGTGTTACCACCGGTGACCAATATCATCGAACCCGATGAAGTGTGGAGCCGCAGCATCGGCTCTGGGGTTGAGCATTATGAGTCCAGCCTGACACCGATTATTGTTAAAGACACCGTGTACGCTGCCAGTCGTGAAGGCCTGGTCGCCGCCTTTGATCTGGCCTCAGGTAAACGTAAATGGCTATTCGACTTACGCAAGCCAGCCGGCAGTTCGCTATGGCAAAGCATTGGTGATGTTTGGTCGGGTGACAATGCCCGCATTTCCGGCGGTTTGGCTTTTGGTTATGACAAACTGTATTTTGGCACCGAAAACGGCGATGTGGTGGCGTTAAGCACCGACGGCGAGCTGGTTTGGCGGGTAGAGGTGCCGGGCGAAGTATTAGCCAGCCCGGCTACCGGCGATGGATTGGTGGTTGTTGCAACGGGTGCGGGTACCTTAATCGCCTTACACCCGGACACCGGCGAGCAGCGCTGGAAGTTTGAAAACGAACAACCTGCTTTGACCTTACGAGGCGTCAGTGAGCCGGTGATTGAATCCGGTGGTGTGATTTATGGCTCAGGTAGTGGCCATATTGGTGTGCTGATTGCCGACCGCGGTTATCAGGCTTGGGAAGAGCAAGTCGCTGTGCCAATGGGGACTACTGATTTGTCGCGGTTAGCTGATGTTGACGCTAAGCCGATTGTACAAGGCGGCACCGTGTACAGTATTGGCTATAATGGCGCTTTAGTGGCGCAGGAGCTACGCAGTGGCCGGCAAATCTGGAAGCGGGATTATGCCAGCTTTCGCAATATGGCCATGCAGGGTGACTCCTTGTATCTGGTTGACTCCCAAGGTCGCATTTACGCCATGGACAGCCGCGCCGGTACCGAGCGCTGGTCGCAGTTTGGTTTAAACAAACATTACCTGACCGGGCCAACGGTATACAAAGATTACCTGGTGGTAGGGGATAACAAGGGCAACCTGCACTGGTTAAATCGAGACACCGGCGAATTTGTTGCCCGCCAGAGTATGGACAGTTCGGGTTTTTACACCGAGGCGGTCAGTAACGGTGATGTGTTACTGGTGCAAAGCCGCAACGGTGAGCTAGTCTTATTACAAACGCCTTAATCCGCCCCGGCGGTGCAAGTTTTTGAACAGGCCTGTAGTGGGCCTGTTTTGTTATTTTTGAGGTGCACCTAATGTTGCCTGTCGTTGCCCTGGTAGGGCGAGCCAATGTCGGTAAGTCGACACTGTTTAACCGCTTAACGCGCAGCCGTGATGCGCTGGTAGCTGATTTTCCGGGCCTGACCCGCGATCGCAAATACGGCACGGTAAAATATGAAGGCCTGGAGTTTATTGTGGTGGATACCGGTGGTATCGACGGCAATGAGCAAGGCATTGAAGTGGAAATGGCCGAGCAGTCACTTAAAGCAATAGACGAGGCCGATGTGGTACTGTTTATGCTTGACGCCCGTGTCGGTGTGACGGTGGGTGATGAGGCCATCGCCGCCCATATCCGTAAAGTGGAAAAGCAAGTGTTTTTGGTGGCGAATAAAACCGACGGTTTGGACGCCGATACCGCCATTGCCGACTTTTATAGCCTGGGCCTGGGCGAAGTGTACCCGATAGCTGCAGCCCATGGCCGCGGCGTGTCGGCGCTGTTAAACCGCGCTCTGGTGCCGCTGTTAAGCAATGAACAACAGCAAGCACTCAGTGGCGAGCTCGATGATGAGGACGGCCCGGCGCTGGAAACCCTGACCGACGAAGAAGCGGCAGCTGAAGCCGCGCGGCTGCGTAACGAACATATTAAGCTGGCCATTGTCGGCAGGCCTAACGTGGGCAAGTCTACGCTGACCAACCGTATTTTAGGTGAAGAGCGGGTAGTGGTATTTGATATGCCCGGCACCACCCGCGATGCCATTTATATTCCGATGCAGCGCGGCGGCCGTGATTACACCCTCATTGACACGGCGGGTGTGCGCCGACGCGGCAAAATTGATGACATGGTCGAGAAGTTCTCGGTAGTAAAAACACTGCAGGCGATTGAAGATGCCAACGTGGTCATTTTAGTGCTGGACGCCCGGCTGGGCATTTCTGATCAGGATTTAAGCATTTTAGGCTTTGTGCTTAATGCCGGCCGCTCTCTGGTCATTGCGGTGAATAAATGGGATGGCTTAAACGACAGCATTAAAGACGAGGTTAAGCGCGAGCTGGACCGCCGCTTGGGCTTTATTGACTTTGCCCGTTTGCACTTTATCTCGGCCTTACACGGCTCTGGTGTGGGTAACCTGTTTGAATCAGTCGAAGAAGCCTTTGACAGTGCTACTAAACGCCACAGCACTGCGCTGTTAACCCGCATTATGAAAATGGCGCAGGAAGATCACCAGCCGCCACTGGTCAATGGCCGGCGGGTAAAGCTGAAATATGCCCATGCGGGTGGCTACAACCCGCCGCTGCTGGTAATACATGGTAATCAAGTCAACGATTTGCCAGACTCGTACAAGCGCTACCTGATGAACTACTTCCGTAAATCGTTGCAAATGATGGGTACGCCAATTCGTATTGAGTTCCGCGAAGGTGACAACCCCTTTGCGCCGACGAAAAAGAACACTGAAACGCCGCTGCAGAAATACAAGCGTGAGCGCCTGATGAAAGCGCGCAAAAAACTGGAGCAATAAGGATACTGTTATGAATTTTCGCTTCCCGGTTATTGTGATCGACGAAGACTTCCGCTCGGAGAATATCTCCGGCTCAGGTATTCGCGATTTAGCTCAGGCCATTAGCAGCCACGGCTTCGAGGTAGTGGGCTACACCAGCTATGTTGATTTAAGCGCCTTTGCTCAGCAGGCCAGCCGCGCCTCGTGCTTTATTTTGTCGATAGACGATGAAGAATTTGGCAGTGGCAGTGCCGCTGAAGTCGATAAGGCGCTGGCCGAGCTGCGTAACTTCGTCAAAGAAGTACGTAAGCGTAATGCCGATATTCCGATTTTTTTGTACGGTGAAACCCGCACCACCCGTCATGTGCCGAACGACATACTGCGCGAGCTGCACGGCTTTATTCATATGTTTGAAGACACGCCCGAGTTTGTCGCCAAGCATATTATCCGCGAAGCGAAAAAATACCTGGATGCGTTAGCGCCACCGTTTTTTAACGCCTTAATGGATTACGCTTCAGACGGCTCTTACTCCTGGCACTGCCCTGGCCACTCTGGTGGCGTCGCCTTTTTAAAAAGCCCGGTCGGCCAGATGTTTCACCAGTTCTTTGGTGAAAACATGCTGCGTGCTGATGTGTGTAATGCGGTAGACGAGTTGGGCCAGCTTTTGGATCACACCGGCCCGGTGGCCGAGAGTGAGGCCAATGCTGCGCGCATTTTTAATTGCGACCACTTGTTCTTTGTTACCAACGGCACCTCAACGTCTAACAAGATGGTGTGGCACTCGGTGGTAGCACCGGGCGATATCGTGGTAGTGGACCGTAACTGTCATAAATCGATTTTGCACTCCATTATTATGACCGGCGCCATACCGGTGTTTTTAATGCCAACCCGTAACCACTACGGCATTATCGGCCCGATCCCGAAAAGTGAGTTCTCACCTGCGGCGATTGCGAAAAAGATTGAGGCCAACCCCTTTGCCCGTAATGCGAAGAATAAAAAGCCGCGCATTCTGACTATTACACAAAGTACCTACGACGGTATCTTGTATAACGTAGAAGAAATTAAGCAAGAGCTGGGCTCGACCATCGACACCCTGCATTTTGACGAAGCCTGGCTGCCGCATGCCAGCTTCCACGACTTCTATCACAATATGCATGCCATCGGTAAAGATCGGCCGCGCTCAGAAGACACAGTAGTGTTTGCTACCCAGTCGACCCACAAACTGTTGGCGGGTTTGTCGCAGGCATCGCAAATTCTGGTGCAAAATGCGCAAAACCGCAGCCTGGATACGCACCGCTTTAACGAGTCTTACCTGATGCACAGCTCTACCAGCCCGCAATACGCCATTATTGCCAGCTGTGACGTGGCTGCAGCCATGATGGAGCCGCCAGGCGGCACGGCGCTGGTTGAAGAAAGCCTGTCAGAAGCGATAGATTTTCGTCGTGCCATGCGCAAGGTGGATGCTGATTTTGGCGACGATGACTGGTGGTTTAAAGTATGGGGCCCGGACGAGCTGCCAGAAGAGGGCTTAGGTACACGCGATAACTGGACGCTGCATGCCAAAGACAGCTGGCACGGTTTTGGCGCGATAGAATCTGGCTTTAATATTCTCGACCCAATTAAAGCCACCATTATCACGCCGGGCTTAAACCTGCACGGTCAGTTTGACGAGCAGGGCATACCGGCAGCTATTGTCAGTAAGTATCTGGCCGAGCACGGTATTATTATTGAAAAAACCGGTCTGTACTCATTCTTTATTATGTTTACCATTGGCATTACCAAAGGCCGCTGGAACTCTATGGTAACTGAGCTGCAGCAGTTTAAAGACGACTACGACCAAAACCTGCCGATGTGGCGCGTTATGCCAGAGTTTGCCAAAAAACAGCCGCGTTATGAAAAAGTCGGACTGCGCGATTTATGCCAGCAAATTCACAATATGTACCGTAAGTATGACGTGGCCAAAGTGACCACCGAAATGTACTTATCGACCATTGAAACGGCGATGACCCCGGCTGATGCCTGGGCCAAAATGGCGCACCGCGAAATTGAGCGGGTGTCGATTGACGAAATTGAAGGCCGGGTAACCGCCATGCTGGTTACGCCTTATCCGCCGGGGATTCCACTGATGGTACCGGGCGAGCGCTTTAACAAAACCATTATTAACTACCTGCAATTTACCCGCGCCTTTAACAGCGCCTTCCCCGGCTTTGAAACTGACGTGCACGGCTTAGTGCGCGAAGCGGTAGACGGCGAAGTGAAGTACTTTATTGATGTGGTGAAAGAGTAGTGTTGAGTTGTAAGTGCTTAGTGTTGAGTGATGAGTGATGAGTGATGAGTGATGAGTGATGAGTTTAAAAGCTCAGTGCTAAAGGCTTATCACTAAGGGCTAAACAAAACCGGGTTGGTGTGTAGCACCGCCCGTTTTTTTATTGTCGGCAGGCTTGGCGTTAACAGCTTGGCTTACAAAAGTTTTAGCAGCTCGCGTTCAATGGCAAATACATGCTCATCGTGCTCATTCATAGCGCGCAGTGCCTGCGCCAGTTTGAATACATACTCATTATTTGGACCGCTGGGGCCGGTGCTTCTGGCAATATGTGCGGCAATGTCGCTGTCACTGGCCGGGCCTAAATAGGCTGCGTTATCAGGCGTGGCTAAATACACTATGCCTTCTGTTTCACCTTGCCTGCTGTTGTCAGAATCAGCCAGCCAATGCAGCGGGGTAAATACACGCAAATAGCCGTTTTTCTCGCGGTGGTCTAAATGCTCAAAAGTATTCGGCGTTACCTGATATGCCATACCCACGCAGCGCGCACCCGGCGCTTCAATCAGGGTTAACACCCGCCCCGGCGCCTGTGGCGTACCACGGTGATCATGCGAGCCCTGCCAAAACCGCCTTTCCCAGCCATAAATGCAGGCCGGTTTAGCATCCAGATATGCAAAGTCGGTTTTATAAATCAGTGAGCCATAGCCAAACAGCCAGACTGATTCAAGATGGTGCAACGGCTGGCGCTGTTGGTTTAAAGCGATAGTGTTGTGTGACATAGCGCGCTGCTTGTCCCAAATACGATAAAGGTGTAACGGTCATTTACTCGATAATAGCGTGCATCACGGCAAGTACTTCATTGACGATACTTTTGGGTGCGGTCTCGACTTTTTGGGCTTGCCTTGCTACTAAATCCGCCATTCTGATGCCGTTTACCAACACGACTCCCTGAGTTGCTGTACCACTGCCCATTAAAGGTACGGTAAAGCCACGCACGCGGGCAAAATCTGCGCCCTGGGAAATAGGTGCGATTAATGTCATGCCCAGCTGATTAAACGCTTTTTGCGTGAGGACTAAACAGGGACGGTAATCGCCTTGGATTTCTTTACCCGCTGTGGGGTTAAGGCATACCCGAACAATATCGCCACGCTCGAATACCGCCATTACCACTCGTTTCCAACCGGTGTTACAGCTTCCCACTCTTTAAGCTCTTGAGGCATAGCAGCATCTTGATCACATTTGGCAATAAGCTCAGCCAGTGAGTATTTCGTTTTTGCTTTGGGGGCGATAACCAGTCGACCGTTTTCTGCCACAACGTCGGCTTTGTCATCAATGTCCAGTCCTAATTGCTTAAGTAGCGGCGCTGGTATTACCACACCTTTTGAGTTGCCAATTTTACGGATAACAATTTCCATACCAAGGCCTATTGTGCTAACAATGTTATTACTTTAGCAGGCCGTGCTATGGCGTCAATAATTTTTATCACTTAACTTAGTCGGGATAGAAGATATAAATAAATCCGATACCTATTTCGGAAAATGAGGTCGTAGCTAACTAACGGCTACCGCGCCTTGCTGTTGTTAAAGCGTATCAACACATACTTCGCCATCCGCCATTCAGTGGCTTTACAAATCCTCTAGCTGATAGCGGCTGAGTAACGCAGCGTAGGCATCACTTTTTTTGTAGCGCTGTAAAGCCTGATCAAAGTGGTGGACCAGCTCTGGTGTTACGCTGCTTTGCCGGCTAAAGGCGAAGTAGATATCGACATAATCCAGCACCGGGTAAAGCACCTGCACCTGAGCAGCGGCTTGTTGTAGCTCAGGGGCATGGCGCACGGTGATGAGTGAGGCTATACCTAACTGCAGCCGGCGCTTAATCAGTTGCTTAAACAGCATAGGGTCGGAATCTACTACCGCGGCGCGGCTAAATTCCAGCCGGTCTATCAGTGGGCCATAAGAAAAATCACGCACTACGGCTACCGGTTGCTGGCTGAGTTTGGCCAGGTCACCATCAAATTGTGTCTGGCACGGCGTAGCACATAGCAGCACTATAGGGTCACGCAAATAGCTCTCGGTACTAAAGTAAAACTGCTCTGCTCTGGCATCGGTTTTATAAAATACGGTAATAACATCGGCTTTACCGCTGGCTACGTGCTGTACTACCCGGCTCCAGGGCAAGCGCTGCCATTGCACGCTTAAACCCAGATCGGTAGCGACCGCCTGTAATATATCAACGGAGAAGCCTTGCAAGGTTTCGCCTTGCTGATAATAAAACGGTGGGTAGTCATCTGCCGATACCGCCACGCGTAGCGCCTGCGCATGCAACTGAAACAGCATCAACAACAAACCAGCGAGTAAAAAGCAGCGATGCCAGAATAACCAGCGCCGTATTGGTTGTGGGCATGCTATCGCGCTATCCATAGCAGTAGCCTTTGAACTACACATAGCTAAACTATAGTCCGCTGTTAACAAGTCACCAGCATTTTTTCTATGGATTGACCAGTTTAAAAGGAAAAGCCTGCCATAGGCACATAGCGGCTAGTAGCCTTCGGCGCCTTCCTGATAACAAAAGCGGATACCGTTTTCCACCTTGCAGCGCGTTTTGGGTTGTTCAGGTTCACCTTTTACTGTTGCAATGACTTTTTTCGCGATAGCGATATCGGCTTCTAACCCCAGCTGGCTGAATGCCATTTCCGGCTGGTGAGTCGTGTTTTGCTCCATTAACGGCGTGTTGCGGCGGTCTTCTTCAAATAGCGCATGGTCTGCCACCATGCCCAGCACGGTACAGCCGCTGATAAAGGGTAGGGTGGCACAGCCCAAAACCAGTGCTAACTGGCGTACTGAAAATGTCGCAGGGAAAGGCATAATGCAGTCCTGATGCTGTGTAAATAACGTCGTGGCGGCAACTGTAGCGCTGCAGCTGAAATTTTACAATCTGTATACAGAGGTTTAATGCAAATTTACCTGGCTAAGGCTGTTGGTTGGAG
This sequence comes from Pseudomonadota bacterium, assembly GCA_040752955.1. Classification (GTDB taxonomy): domain Bacteria; phylum Pseudomonadota; class Gammaproteobacteria; order Enterobacterales; family Alteromonadaceae; genus Alishewanella. The sequence goes on along the minus strand of JBFMHG010000001.1, from coordinate 329,734 downwards.
CCTCAAGCTGCGGGAGAATGCCGGGAAATAACGATGAACAGCGCTTTTAGCTTTACTTCCTGCCTGTAGGGGTTAGAATACGCGCGCTATTCTGAGCACTGAGCCAATTTTTACCGCGCTCTGGTGATAAAAATAAGGTAATTGCAATGCATCCGATGTTAATCATCGCGGTTCGCGCTGCCCGTTATACCGGTAACGTTGTTACATTTATCCGCCTGCTGCTGGCCGCGCTGTGTTGTCAGGTTTTGCCTGCGGCCTGCACTAAAACGTTACCCATTACCGTCATTGCACCTCTTCGGCAATACCCCTCTCAGAGTAAACCCCTTTCTAAACAGTGCTGTTTCAATCCACGTTCGTATTGCATCGGCAACACTGCTTTATTACCCAGTTTTAAATTAAACCCGTTCAATATATAGCGGAGAGCTTTGGCAATGGTACTCACCCTGACATCCACGCTGGCACTATTTGTGTTAATAGCGCTGTCCACCGTAGTTTATTTTGCATCTAAACGTCTGAAAATGCCCTACACAGTGCTTTTGGTGTTGGTGGGCCTGCTGCTTGTGCCGATAGTCAGTTTACCTTATCTCAGTACGGTGTTTGGCTTTATTAGTGAAATGGCCTTAACACCGGAGCTGCTGTTTTTTATCTTCCTGCCGGTACTGATTTTTGAGTCTGGTTTTAATATGAATTTTCGCAAAATGGTCGACAATGCCTGGGCCATTTCGCTGTTAGCTATCGTTGGCCTGTGTATCTCGGCGGTTATTATCGGGGTTGTGCTGTACTACCTGTTACCGTTAATTGGCATAGAAGTACCGCTTATCCTCACCTTAATGTTTGGCGCCATTATTTCGGCAACTGATCCGGTGGCGGTGCTGTCAATGTTTAAAGAGTTTGGTGTGCCACGCCGGCTGGGCATGATTTTTGAGGGTGAAAGTTTATTTAACGATGGTACGGCGGTGGCGCTGTTTTTTGTGTTTTTTGCCATTGCTACCGAGGGCTTCTTTGGCAGTACCACAGTGCTGCACGGAGTGAGCGAATTTTTAATCATGTTGTCCTCGGGTATTGTCATTGGCTTACTGATGGCTGGCTTGTTTTCCAAGGCGCTGCACTATACCAAGCGCAACGAATTTGTAACCGTGACCTTGCTGGTGATTTCAGCGCATTTGGTGTTTATCCTCACCGAGCTCATCAACAGCCTGGGTTATTTCCACGTGTCATCCATTATTGCCACAACCGTCGCCTCGCTGTTTTTGGGTAATTACTCGCGCAATATTCTGGCGCCCAAGGTGGATGAGTATCTAAGTAAACTTATTGAACACATGGCCTTTATTGTTAACTCGCTGGTGTTTTTGATGGCGGGCCTGCTGTTTGCCAGCTTAGGCGTGAATTTTGCCGAGTTGTGGTTGCCTATTTTAGTAGCGGTGATGGTGGTGGCGCTGACCCGTATTGTGGCTGTGTACGCGGTGATGCTGCCGCTAAACATGAGCAAAGTGGAAGAGCAGATCCCGTCATCCTGGCGCAAATTACTGGCCTGGGCCAGTTTGCGCGGCGCCTTGTCGATTATTATCGTACTGATTATCCCGGCAGACTTTACATTAGAAGGCTGGAGCCTGCCGTACTCACCGCGTGATTTCCTGTTAGCCCTGACTATCGGCTGTATCCTGGCTACGCTGTTTATTAAAGCGCCGATGATTGGCCCCATGATGCGCCGCTATAAGATTAATGCGGCCGAGCCACTGGAAACGGCACACCGTGCTGATTTGGGTATTTACTACCTGTTGATGGAGCGCTCACGCTTACAAGAGCACCGGGCAAAGGGGTTTTTCAGTGAAGAGAAATTCCAGTTTTTGCTGGCGCAGGTCGAGCAGAAGCTCAGTGAGGCCAAGGCCGAGCGGCAAAGCCTGATGCAGCGTTACGGCCGGACGGTGTTTGTGCAATCACTGCATTTGGCCATGGTGAATATTGAGTTCACCATCCTGAAGCGGCTGTATATCAACAATGAAGTAAGCTTAAGGCCTTATCGCAAGATTTACAGCAAGCTGTTCCTGCAAAAAGAAAAAATTGAGTACGCTCAGCATAACAATATTGATCCTGATGCGTTTCGTGAGCGCAAAGACATTTTTGAAGCGCTGGCCACTATGATGCATACGCTGTTTAGCCGTAAGGTCAGCGAAGCCAAGTTACTGGAAGAAAAGCTGGAGTACTACCGCAGCCAGATGATAGTAGCCAGAAAGGCGATCATTATTATTGGGCTAATGCAGGATAACTTTGATGAGCCGGTATTTCAGCAAGATATTTATACCGAAGTCACCGGCCTCTACCGCCATTATCAGGCACGTAACGCAGAGAAATTAGCTACTCTTTGTGCCCAGCATCCGCAGACATTGCCGGCGCATATGGAGCAGCTGGCTAACCAGTCGCTGGCGCAATCAGGCCAGCGGGCACTTAATTACCTGCATGAGAATGGCCTGGTAACAGAAGCGGCAGAAGAGGAAATACGCCATCGTTTTGATACCAGCGCTAAAACGGTTTAATCAATCTAAACTACCGGCGGCACTAGCCGCCGGTAAGCTTTATTACCTCGGCTTCAAAGCCACCCTCTGCCAGCTTTACCTGCACTTTATCTCCCGGCTGTAACTGCTGGTGGTTACTCACCACCTGCTGTTTGGCGTCAAAGGTAATACTGTAGCCGCGTGCCAGTGTAGCCAGCGGGCTTACCGTATTTAACTGGCTGCCAAGCGCCGCCAGCTGTTGTTTACGCTGTTTAAGCAAAGCGTGCTGGGCGTTAATCAGCCGGCGCTGTAACTCGTCAAGTTTAAGGCTGTGCTGTCGCAGGCTTTTAACCGGTGATAACTGGCGCAGGCTTTTATCACCATACTGCTGGCGTTGCTGCGCAGCGTTAAAGATGCGCTTAATGGTGGCTGTTAGACGCAGTTGCAGCTCATCCAGCCGCTGTTGTTGCTGCTGCAGGCGGCGTTTGGGGTGCAGTGCAATAAGGCGCTGGCTTAAATTGAGCAGTGTTGGTGCGGCGTGTTGCAAGCGGCTGCGCTGCGCCTGCAGTAAGCGGTTCTTCAGCTGCAGTATGCGATCTATTAGATGCGACTGATCCGGTGATACCAGCTCTGCTGCGGCCGAAGGTGTTGGGGCGCGCACATCAGCAACAAAGTCGGTCAGGGCAAAGTCAATTTCATGACCTACCGCACTAACGATGGGAATAGGGCTGGCGGCTAGCGCACGGCACAGGAATTCATCGTTAAAACACCATAAGTCTTCCAGCGAGCCACCGCCGCGGCCAATAATTAATACATCCACCTCATTGCGCTGTATCGCCCGGCTTAACATAGTGCGTAGCTGGGCAGCCGCCGTCTCGCCTTGCACCTGGCTCGGGTAAATAATGACTTCAATACCCGGTGCCCGGCGTTTAAGTACGGTAACGATATCGCGCACCGCTGCGCCGGTAGGTGAGGTAATCACCCCGACACGTTGCACCTGTGCGGGCAGTGGTTTTTTGCGCTCGGGCGCAAATAAGCCCTCGGCCTGTAATTGCGCTTTTAACTGCTCAAACTGCTGCTTTAGCAAACCGGCCCCGGCACTTTCGATAAACTCAGCCAGCAGCTGGTACTCACCGCGTGGCTCGTACACGCTAATACGGGCACGAATAAGTACCTGCTGGCCGTTTTGTGGCCTAAAGCTGCTGTTACGGTTAGCCATTTTAAACATGGCGCACTTTACCTGGGCGGCATTGTCTTTTAATGAAAAGTACCAGTGGCCGCTTGCGGCAGCGACAAAGTTAGACACTTCGCCCTGCAGCCACAGTGTTTGAAACTGCAGCTCCAGGGTTAAGCGCACTTCGCTGTTTAAACGCGATACGGTATAAATATCCGGGTTGGTCATGGCACGGGCTGTATTGGCTGTGTTGAATAGCGCTTAGGGTAACATAAAACAAAAAAGCGTTTGTGATACGCGCGTAAAACCGTTAAAATTGCGCCGCAACATTCCCTATCTTTTCAGCCACAGCGAGATTGTTGCAATGCTCAGGATCAAACAAGAAGCCCTTACCTTTGACGATGTGTTACTGGTACCGGCGCACTCTACTGTTCTACCTCATACGGCCGATTTACGTACCCGACTGACCAAAAGCATCACGCTGAATATTCCTATGGTATCTGCGTCTATGGACACAGTAACCGAAGCCCGCTTAGCCATAGCGCTGGCGCAGGAAGGTGGCTTAGGTTTTATTCATAAAAACATGACCATTGAAGAGCAGGCAGCTAATGTACGCCGGGTAAAGAAATTCGAAAGCGGTGTGGTGTCTGATCCGGTTACGGTTACGCCAGACATGAGTATTCGTGAAGTGCAGGCCATGGCGCAGCAGCACGGTTTCTCGGGTTTTCCGGTGGTCGATGCCAGCAACAATCTGGTGGGTATGTTAACCAGCCGCGATATGAGCTTTGAAGCCAACAACAGCGAAAAAGTTGCCAGCTTAATGACGCCACGCGAGCGTTTGGTGACAGTGCTGGAAACTGCTCCACGCGAAGAAGCCTTTAAAAAGATGCACCAGCACCGCATCGAAAAAGTGCTGGTAGTGGATAACGACTTTAAATTAAAAGGCCTTATCACAGTACGTGACTACTACAAAGCTGCCAGCAAGCCAAACGCCTGTAAAGATGAATTAGGCCGCCTGCGGGTAGGTGCTGCCGTAGGTGTTGGCCCGGGCACTGACGAGCGCATTGCCGCGCTGGTTGAGGCTGGTGTTGATATTCTGCTGATTGATACTTCGCATGGCCACTCGCAGGGCGTTATTGACCGGGTAAAGCAAACCCGTGCCCAGTACCCTGATTTACAAATTGTCGCCGGTAACGTGGCTACCGCTGCTGGCGCGAAAGCACTGGCAGAAGCTGGCGCCAATGCGGTGAAAGTGGGTATCGGCCCTGGCTCTATCTGTACTACCCGTATTGTCACCGGTTGTGGTGTGCCACAAATTACCGCCATTTCTGAAGCTGCCATGGGCGTGGCCGGCACTGATGTCACCATTATTGCTGATGGCGGCATCCGCTTCTCGGGCGATATTGCCAAAGCCTTGGTGGCTGGCGCCAACTGCGTGATGGTCGGTTCAATGTTTGCTGGTACTGAAGAAGCGCCGGGCGAAGTTGAGCTATATCAGGGGCGTTACTACAAGTCTTACCGTGGTATGGGCTCATTAGGTGCGATGGCGCAGCGTAATGGCTCGTCTGACCGTTATTTCCAGGGCAGCAACAATGCTGAGAAGCTGGTACCGGAAGGCATTGAAGGCCGGGTGGCATACAAAGGCCCGATGGAAAACATTATTCACCAGCAAATGGGCGGCCTGCGCAGCGCCATGGGTTTAACCGGTTGCCCAACCATTGACGACTTACGCACCAAGCCTGAGTTTGTCCGGGTCACCTCAGCCGGTATGGGTGAGTCGCATGTGCATGATGTGCAGATCACCAAAGAAGCCCCGAACTACCGTTTAGGCTAAACTGATTTCGGTTTCATCGGCTGGTTTACTCCAGCCGCTTTATTTTTAAAGGTCGCTATGAACAAAAACATTCATCACCACCGCATCCTGATCCTCGACTTTGGTTCACAGTACACTCAGCTGATTGCTCGTCGCGTGCGCGAAATTGGCGTCTATTGCGAGCTGTGGGCCTGGGACGTAACAGAACAGCAGATCCGCGAATTTAACCCCACCGGTATCATTTTGTCCGGCGGCCCGGAAAGTGTACACGAAGCTAACTCACCACGCGCACCACAATATGTGTTCGAAGCCGGTGTACCGGTGCTGGGCATTTGCTACGGTATGCAAACCATGGCAGAGCAGCTGGGCGGTAAGGTGCAGGGTTCGGACATGCGTGAGTTTGGCTACGCCCAGGTTGAAGTGGTGGCCGAAAACGACCTGTTCGCCAAAATTGAAGACCACGTTGGTGGCAACGGTAATGCACTGTTAGATGTGTGGATGAGCCACGGCGATAAAGTGGTACAAATTCCTGAAGGTTTTATTACCTGTGCCAGCACACCAACCTGCCCACATGCCGGTATGGTAGACGAAGCCCGTCAGTTCTATGGCGTGCAGTTCCACCCGGAAGTAACCCACACCCGTCAGGGCTTGCGGATGCTGGAGCATTTCGTGGTAGATATCTGTGGTTGTGACAAGCTATGGACACCAGCATCGATTATTGAAGATGCGGTTATCCGCTTAAAGCAGCAAATTGGTGATGACCAGGTTATTTTAGGTTTATCAGGCGGTGTGGATAGCTCAGTAGTAGCGATGTTATTGCACCGTGCTATCGGTAAAAACCTGACCTGCGTCTTTGTTGATAATGGCTTGCTGCGCCTGAACGAAGGCAAGCAGGTGATGGATATGTTTGGCGACCATTTCGGCCTTAACATTATCAAAGTGGATGCCGAAGATCGCTTCTTATCGGCCCTAGCCGGTGAAAACGACCCGGAAGCCAAGCGTAAGATTATCGGCCGTGTGTTCGTTGAAGTGTTTGACGAGCAAGCGCAAAAGCTGGCTAACGCCAAGTGGCTTGCCCAGGGCACCATTTACCCTGACGTGATTGAATCAGCCGGCTCTGCAACCGGTAAAGCCCATGTGATTAAATCGCACCACAACGTCGGTGGTTTACCAGAGCACATGAAACTTGGGCTGGTAGAGCCGCTGCGTGAGCTGTTTAAAGATGAAGTGCGCAAAGTGGGCCTGGAGCTTGGCCTACCCTACGACATGCTGTACCGTCATCCGTTCCCGGGCCCGGGTTTAGGTGTACGTGTATTGGGCGAAATCAAAAAAGAATACTGCGATATTCTGCGCCGCGCCGATGCCATCTTTATTGAAGAGCTGCACAAAGCCGAGCTGTATCATAAAGTCAGCCAGGCCTTTGCTGTGTTCCTGCCAGTGAAATCGGTGGGTGTGATGGGCGATGCGCGTAAGTACGACTGGGTAGTGTCACTGCGGGCAGTAGAAACCATCGACTTTATGACCGCGCACTGGGCACACCTGCCATACGATTTACTCGGCAAGGTGTCTAACCGCATTATCAATGAAATCAACGGTATCTCCCGTGTGGTGTACGACATCAGCGGTAAACCACCAGCGACCATTGAGTGGGAATAACCCCCCTGATATTTAAAAGGCCAGCGTAATGCTGGCTTTTTTGCCTGAGCCAAGCTTCAGCGGTTTTCTTTTTGTCATTTCGCTGCTTTACTGTGCTGATAACCTAAAACAGTGAGCCGCGAATGAAAATTAAAACCTTAGTTCTAAGTAGCCTGTTAACCTTAAGCCTGGCCCCTGTGGCTGACGCTTGCACCCGCGCGGTGTATAAGGGCCTGGACAATCTTATTCTTACTGCACGCTCGATGGACTGGCGTGATGATATTCCCGCTAATTTATGGTTGTTTCCCCGGGGTATTCAGCGCCAGGGCGAAGTGGGTGCTAACTCAGTGCGCTGGACGTCAAAGTATGGCAGCGTGGTGGCCAGTGCCTTTGATATTGCCAGTGCCGATGGCATGAATGAAAAAGGCCTGGTTGCTAACCTGCTGTGGCTGGTTGAATCACGTTACCCCGAATATGACGGCAGTAAGCCAGGTTTAACTGTGGCGGCCTGGGTGCAATATATGCTGGATAACTATGCGACGGTGGCTGAAGCGGTAACGGCGCTGCGTAATGAGCCTTTTGTCGTGGTATCGTCGACCATTCCCGGTACCGACCGCTTTACTACGGTACATTTGTCGTTATCGGATGCGCAGGGCGATAGTGCGGTGTTTGAGTATATCGATGGCAAACTGGTTATCCATCACGACCCGTCATATACAGTAATGACCAACTCACCGGTATTTGAAAAACAATTGGCGATTAATGAATACTGGCAGGCGCTGGGCGGCACCACTATGCTGCCGGGCACCAATCGGGCGGCCGATCGCTTTGTGCGGGCATCATTTTATTTAGAGGCCATTCCAAAAACGAACGATGCCGTCTTAGCGGCGGCCAGTGTGTTTAGCGTGATCCGCAATGCCTCAGTGCCTTTTGGCATTTCGTCACCCACTGAGCCTAATATTTCATCCACCCGCTGGCGCTCGGTAGCAGACCACAAATCACTGCGTTATTATTTTGAGACGGCGCTGACGCCTAATACCTTGTGGGTAGAGTTAAGCCAGGCTGATTTTCGCCCCGGTCAGCCAACGCGAAAGCTGGCGCTGGATAAAGGCCAAACCTATGCGGGTAATACCATTAAGCAGTTTAAGGTTGCCAAACCATTTCAGTTTGCCGGCTTGTAAAGCATAACGCTCGGATAGATAACCTGTGGTTTGTTATTATCAGATTCGGGTGTTATGGTTTCATTAATGCTGAATATAAACAGGTTTTTAGTATGGATTCGCTGATTGAAGAGCTAAACCACTCAATTGCAACTGATGGTCTTGAGCAGCAAGTCAGGGCGCTTATTCAGGTATTACAACAGTCTACTGGCCTGGAGTCGGCGTATTTTACCCGCATCGATCTGAGCAAAGGTGTGCAGCACATCGTGTATTCACTAAACACGGGGAAACTGCAGCTAAACGAAGGGCTGACAGTAAACTGGAATGACACCTTATGCAAAAGAGCCCTGGAGCAAAAACAGTTTGTTACCAGCGATGTGGCTCAGTGCTGGGGCGACTCTGCGGCAGCAGCAGAGCTTGGTATTAGCACTTATGTCAGTGCGCCGGTCTGTCTGTCAGATGGCCAGCTTTACGGCACGGTGTGCGCTGCCAGTACAGAAAAAACCATGGTATCCTCCGACAATGCTACGTTACTGCAACTGATTAGCCGCATTATTGCGATGCAGGTTGAACGTGAACATATGCTGCAACAGTTGGCACTGGAAAACCGTCAGTTTCGTAATGTCGCTTTAACTGATCCGCTGACTGGGCTGGGTAACCGGCGGGCGTTGGAGAAAGAATTACAACGCATGCTGGCTAATGGTAAGCGTAATGGTAGTGCTGTATTCGTTGCCTATATTGATCTGGATGATTTTAAACGTATCAACGATGAATATGGTCATGACGCCGGTGACCGCTTTTTACTGGCGATAAGTGCTAATTTGCAACAAGGTCGGCGAGAGGGTGATTTTATCAGCCGTATTGGCGGTGATGAGTTTGTTATTTTTGGTTTGGTAACCGGCAATGATATTGGCCATGCTGCCAAAGCGCTGCGCCAGCAGATCTATGACAGTACCACAGGGCATTTTGATATCGCCGATACGGTACTGCATTATCAAGGTGCCAGTGTCGGTTTAGTCGTTGCAGAGCCGGGTGAGCAGGTACAGCAAGTGCTTAAACGTGCAGACGCTGAGATGTACCAACAGAAAAAGCAACGTTCAGCCCGGCGGCGCTAGTTTAACGTTGTTTACGCGCGCTCAAGCGCACCCATTCATCCTGCACCGCGATGGGGTCAAAGCTAAACTCGTCGCTATATGCATCCATTACTGATTGTGCCTGACTTTCCAGAATGCCAGACAGCGCGAGCAAGCCACCAGGTTTGACATAAGCACTGATAATGTCTTTTAGCTCAGCTAACGGGCCGGCCAGAATATTGGCTACCACCACATCGGCCTGAAAATCTTTTGGCTGATCTTGTGGCAGGTACAGCTCAATCTGGCCTTCGACATTATTACGTTTGGCATTGGCGGTGCTGGCCTCAATTGCCTGCGGGTCAATGTCGACACCAACCACGCGTTTAGCGCCCAGTTTAAGGGCCGCTATGCCCAAAATGCCGGAGCCACAGCCAAAATCGACCACGGTTTGCTCAGGTTTAACAGTTGCGTCCAGCCATTGCATACACAGTGCTGTAGTGGGGTGGGTACCGGTACCAAAGGCCAGGCCCGGGTCCAGCATCACGTTAACGGCAGTCGGGTCGGGAATATCGCGCCAGCTTGGGCATACCCATAGGCGCTGACCAAATTTAATCGGATGGAAGTTATCCATCCACTCGCGTTCCCAGTCTTTATCTTCTAACTGCTCTAATTTGAAATTTGGCTCGCCTTTGAAAAATGACACCTGCTTAAGCTGATTAACCACCTTATCCATTGGATGTTCGGCATCAAACAGGCCGACCACGACAGTGTTAGTCCAGTAGATCACTTCACCTGGCATTGGCTCATAAATGGGCGTGTCATGCGCATCGAGAAAACTGACCGCCTGCGCACCCCAGCCCATCAGCATATCGCTGACTTGCTCGGCTTTCTCTTCGGTGGTGGTAACGCGCAATTGGATCCAGGGCATGGCATTTCTCTTTAGCTAAAAACAGCCGGCATTCTAGCTGAAAAGCCGGCGTTTCGCAGCTTGCTAACAGCAGATTTAAAACTGAAACTGATCAAACATCGCCTGTGCTACCTTAATGAGTCGTGCTTTACGCAGGGCTTTTTGCTCTGGCGTTTCGTTACGTACCGGATGGCCGCTGAGTAAAATAAATGCCGCCTCGTTATTGTCATTGGCAAAGACAAATAATTGCAGCTTATCTTTACGCAAAATGGCCGTTACAGCGTTATTACCGCTGGGGATTTGCTCAAAGCGGCCACTACCATACTGGCTGATTTGCGACAGCATGCCGTCACGTTCGGCATTAACCGCAGTAGCATCAGCTAAACTGCGGATACTGGCGGTCATCAGTAATGTCTGATCGCTTGAAACGAACTTACAGCTGGTCGCTTCACGGCTGGTCGTCTTGCTGGCGTTATACTCAGTGGTTAACAGTTGCTGCCATCTTGGTTTATCGAACCAGTTACAGGGAGAGTCATTTAATGCCTGTGCCCATTTATCCCAGGTAAAACCTGACGACACCGGCTCTTCCGCCTGCGCTAAGGTAGTGTGTAAACCCAGGCATAGTGCAAATAGTGGTAAAGCTTGCTTTAACATAAGGCAATTCCATTAGCGTTTTGGTTTTTGGCCTGGGCGGATCAGCAGATCAACCCGCCGGTTTAGCGCCCGGCCTGCTTCGTCATTATTGCTGGCAACCGGACGGCTGGCACCATAACCTTTTATGCTTACCTGCTCTGGCTTGAGGCTTAACCCCGGCGCGAGATAATCCCATACCGCCTGTGCCCGCTGCTGGGACAAGGTTTTGTTCGTACTATCTGAGCCCGTGCTGTCAGTGTGCCCTTCAACCGTAACGCGAATATCGTTGCCGTAGGCGGCCACTTTGGCTAGTAACTCGTCTAAAGCGGTTTTTGCTTCAGGCTTCAGGCTGTACTTAGCGATATCGAATAATAGGGCGCTATCGAGCGATAAGCGGATCTCTGCGCCAACCGCGGCAATGGCATCGATATCGGCGCCGCTGTGCATACCGCCGCAGCTTTTGCCGGCGTTACGTAGCTGAACATAATTGTAGTGCTCACCCGCCGCAACCAAGCCGTTAATATCGACATCTGAGCGGGCACCCTCTATTACGCCAACGTCCAGCCAGTTTGTGCCGTCCTGCGAAATGGCCAGCTCAGTTTTTTCCACAAAGGGGCCCACTTCAAAAATGTATAAGTCTGGTCCGGCAACATCCACCAATACATTGTCGGTGAATTGCACGATAAGCTCGCCGTCACAGCCAATCGAAATAAAATCGGGTGACTGGGTGGCACGGTAATCCGGCTCGCCCAGGGCTTTTAGCGGATTATTAAAGGGTACTCTGGAGGGCTTCTCGCCGGGAGTAAACGCGACCACCTGATCAGCAAATGACAATTCAGCCAGCGGCAGACAAATTTCCCGCTTGCCGCTACCATAGACCAGGCCGGGGCAATCATCACTCTGTCGGCCACCCGCCAGACTGGGTAGTTTTGCAGCCTCGCGCTGCTCCAGCACTTTACGGATATGACTGGCATTGACCTTGCCCTTGTTGGTTTGCGCCACCATTTGCGCCACTTCCTCTGCACTAAACTGTGCCGTGCTGCCGGCTTCAGCCAGCTCATCGGCAAAGTTACGGCCATGTTTGGTCAGGCTGCCGCCCGCTTCGGTAATAAGCTGCTCCAGCTCAGCGGTGGTAAGCGGTGTGATATCTTCCTCAGCGGCAAGTTCCAATACCTGCTTGGCGCCTGGGGTAACCTCCACCAGTCGTTTCGAGCTGGCTTTTACCTTATCAATACTACTTTGCGCTCCCGTCAGAGCAGGGGCCAGTAGCAACAGCAATAGTGCCGTCCCTTTTAACATTAGTCGCTCCTTTTATAGCTAGTGGCCATAGTGTTGTAGAAGAAAAAGCCGCTGGTCTGGCGCCACATAGGGTTATTGTTAAAGTCGGTTTCGCACTGACCAACGCGATCCAGAATTTCACTGAGTTTGTCGTTCAGCTCAGGCAACTTGGCATCATAGGCTTGTTTAGTTTTCTCAAACGATTGGTTAATGGAAAACTTCTGCGCCGCCCAGGCGTTTTCCAGCAGCGTATGCGGCTTGGGTACTTTATCGCCCAGTGTAATGGCGTTATTGACATAATCTTTGGTGCTGCGGTAAATCACTCTGAGCCGCTCATACAGCAATAGCTGGTTTTCTAAATCGGCCAGTGGCTGGGCATAGCATTGCTGGCAGCGCTCGAAATTTTCCCACTGTGCATCGCCGTCACGTACTATGCCATCGCCGTCAACCTGCGGTGGTTTACAGCTAAGCGGCAAGGGTGGCAGATTATCTGTGCTGGGCTCATTGTCTCTGTCCTGCTCCAGTAACAGTTTTAACCGCTCCAACTCGGCGCGATTAGCGCCTATCTGCTCAGCCAGCTGCAGCACATGCTGCTCGGCGGCAGCCAGGCGCTCAGCGTAGCTTTGGCCGTCAGTATTTTGGTTGGCACTGTTATCTGCTAGCTCGCTATCTTTATCTGCATCTTTGTTATCTTTGGCTGTAGCGCTTTTACCATCAATGCTGTCCTGGGCTTTGTCTTTGTCCGCGCTGGCTTTGTCCTTATCACTAATTGGCTTATCTTTGTCCGCTGCGCCACTACTGGCTGCTTTATCTTTATCCCCGACAACAGCGGCATCTTTGGCGTCTTTGGGAATATCAAAGGGGTTTTCGTGCTGTTGCTTGGGTGGCGCTTTATCATCCTGCAGCTGTGCCTGCAGCGGTGGTGCCGGCAGCAGGCCAGCGCTGGCTAACATCATGGCCGCCGCCAGTGCGGCTGTATGTTTGCGTTTTAACAGGGCCACCAGTAGCGCCACTATCAGCACTAATAACAACACCACGGCCAGTTGCCACCAGGATAGCACGCTGCCCTGATCTTCTACCCTAGCAGAGCTGTTACTGCCGTTAGTGCTGCTTGGTGGCGGCTGATAAATGCCGACCAGTGCTTTGGCTACCGCCTCACCTTGCCATAGCAGCAGGGTGGCGGTGCTATTAGCATCGCCGGTAGGCATGATGCGTATGCCAACATCGCCATAAGCACGACCGTCAAACCGAAACAGCCCCTGTTGCAGCGTGGCCTGATAATCGGCTTTGATCCAGCTTAAGCGGTGCAGTGAAATGTTGGCGCTTTGCTCTGGCTTGGCGCTAATCAATTGAATGGACAGAGGGGCTGCCGGGTTTAAACCACGGACAAAAAAACGCTGCTCTTTACCCGACTGTAGCCTAAATTCAGTGCTATGCCAGCTGCCGGGTTTACCTGGTAACTCGGCCAGTTTTAGCTGTTGGGCTTTTATTTTATCGCCGGGGGCGGCCATGGGTTCGGCGGGCAGCGGCGTGGTGTATAGCAGTAACAGCATAACTATAAAGTGGATAACGTAGGTGCCTGAAAGGTGCATAGTTCCTCCGTGACAACAGGCAGAAGCAGCTTAACACTAGTGCAAGTTAACCTTTTTGTCACAGCTTATCGCTGGCTAAAAGGTGAAGTGGCTGATAATTAATACAAAAAACATGCAGAAAAAAACCGCCGTAAAGGCGGTTTTTAAATAATTGAAACAAATGCTTAGCGTATTACTTGATGCCCAGTTTCTTTTCCAGATAGTGGATATTGGTACCGCCTTTGCAGAAACCTTCATCGCGCATAATGTCTTTATGCAATGGGATATTGGTTTTAATGCCTTCGACCAACAATTCGTCCAGCGCGTTACGCATACGGGCGATAGCGATATCACGGGTTTCACCGTAAGTAATCAGCTTACCTACCATTGAATCGTAGTTTGGCGGTACGCTGTAATCGGCGTAAATATGCGAATCCCAGCGAATGCCGTTGCCACCCGGTGGATGGAAGCGGGTGATTTTACCCGGTGATGGCATAAAGGTTTTCGGATCTTCAGCATTGATTCGACATTCAACAGCGTGGCCGCGAATAACGATATCTTCTTGCTTAATCGTCAGAGGCATACCAGAGGCAACGCGTAACTGCTCTTTAATCAGGTCAACGCCGCTAATCATCTCGGTAACCGGGTGCTCTACCTGAATACGGGTATTCATCTCAATAAAGAAGAACTCGCCGTTTTCAAACAGGAATTCGAAGGTACCGGCGCCGCGATAGTTCATCACTTTACAGGCATCAACACAGCGGCCACCGATAAAGGCGCGCAGCTCTGGTGTAATACCCGGTGCGGGTGCTTCTTCTACCACTTTCTGGTGACGACGCTGCATTGAGCAATCGCGCTCACCTAAGTGAATAGCGTTACCCTGGCCGTCAGCTAATACCTGGATTTCGATATGACGTGGGTTTTCCAGGAATTTTTCCATGTAAACCATATCATTACCAAAAGCGGCTTTCGCTTCAGCTTTGGTCATCTCGATAGAGCTAACCAGCTCTTCTTCGCTGCGCACTACGCGCATACCACGGCCACCACCACCGCCAGCGGCTTTCACGATAATCGGGTAACCGATGCGTTTAGCGATAGCTTTATTAGTAGTGGGATCATCACCGACTGCACCATCAGAGCCCGGTACACAAGGCACACCGGCTTTTTTCATCGCCTCAATGGCGGAAACTTTATCACCCATCAGGCGGATAGACTCCGGATGCGGGCCGATAAAAATCAGGCCGCTTTCCTCTACCTGCTGGGCAAAGTCAGCGCGCTCTGCTAAGAAACCATAGCCTGGGTGAATTGCCTGAGCATTGGTCACTTCAGCGGCGGCAATCAGCGCCGGAATGTTTAAGTAGCTTTGTGGTGACGGCGCAGGGCCAATACAAATGGTTTCGTCGGCCAGCAGCACGTGCTTCAGATTACGGTCTACGGTGGAGTGCACCGCAACCGTTTTAATACCCAGCTCCTTACACGCGCGCAAGATACGCAGTGCAATTTCGCCGCGGTTGGCAATCAGTACTTTTTCTAGCATCAGTCTGCCTTTTGCGTTATTCAATCACAAACAGTGGCTGGTCGAATTCAACTGCGTCGCCGTTTTCTACCAGAATTTCTTTTACCACACCGGCCTTGTCAGACTGGATCTGGTTCATCATTTTCATTGCTTCTACGATACATAGCGTATCGCCAACTTTAACGCTCTGGCCTACTTCAACGAAGGCTTTCGCCGTTGGCGATGCCGCGCGGTAGAAAGAACCTACCATCGGCGATTTCACTACATGACCAGAGACCGCTTTAGGGGCGTCAGCAACTGGCGCAGCGGCAGGTGCTGCAGCAGGAGCCGGCGCAGCGTGCTGTGGCGCTGGTGCATAGTGCTGCATCTGTGGTGCAAAGTGTTGTGCCGGGCCATTACGGCTGATGCGAACTGACTCTTCACCTTCGGTGATTTCTAATTCTGAAATGCCTGATTCTTCCAGCAGTTCGATCAGTTTTTTAATCTTTCTAATATCCATGTCGTTTGAGCCTGATTTAGTTATTACTATTTGGTTGTTTGTAAGGCTGATACCGCCGCATCAAGTGCGTAGTGATAACCTCTGGCACCTAAACCACAGATCACCCCTTTGGCGATATCAGATAAATATGAGTGTCGGCGGAAACTTTCCCGCGCATGCACATTGGATAAGTGCACTTCTATAAATGGAATAGCCACTGCCAGCAGCGCATCACGAATCGCCACGCTGGTATGTGTAAAAGCACCGGGGTTAATCAGAATATAATCCTGCTGGCCCAGACTTTGCTGAATGGCAGTAACCAATTCGTGCTCGGCGTTAGATTGTAAATGTGTCAGTTCGACACCTTTCGCCGCTGCCTGTTCCGTCAGGTCGGTAATAATGTCTTGCAGGGTGGCGGACCCATACACTGCGGGTTCACGCACGCCTAACATATTCAGGTTAGGGCCATTTAAGACTAAAATTCGATAAGTTGCCGCCATTTGTGCGCTATTCCCGCTAATTGTTCTGATCCGGCACTATCTTGCCAAAGCTAAGTTGCAATTGCATCTGTTTGACGAATTTAACGCGTCATTAGAGCCTTTGGCTTAACAATAGCGCCTTATTATAGTGAAATCGTGACAAATGGCAGCAAAATACTGGTCTTATCAGCCAGAGTGTAGAGGAGAGTAAGCGGCGCTGACGATTAGCGCCGCTGTAACGATTATTGCTGCAGTTGCTCCAGGTGGGCGGCAAAGTCAGGTGCATTCATAAAACCGGTAACACGTGAGGGAGTTAATTCACTGCCATCCGGGTTAAAAAACAACAAGGTGGGCAAGCCCAGCACCTGATAATGCTCCAGCAGTGCCTGATCTTTGCGTGTCATTTTCGTCACATCCACTTTAATCAGCTGCATCTTTTGCATTTGTGCCTGCACTTCTGGTTTAGGGAAGGTCAGGTGCTCAAACTCTTTACAGGCAATACACCACTCGGCGTACAAGTCGACCAGGGTGTAACGTCCACCATTATCGGCTATTTTTTGCTGCAGCTGCTCTAAAGTATCTACCAGCACAAAACCCTGTTGTTGCTCGGTGGCTGCAACCGGCGCGGCGGGCTGCGCCGGCCAGAAGTAGCGCAGGTTGAGCAGTGCCGCGCCAAGCAGTAACACTTGCCCCAGCGTGAGCAAAACAGCTTTGGCGGTCAGGCTTTGTAAAGCAAACAGGGTGCGGTAGAGGTATATTACAAAACACAGCAGTAAGGCTGTACCCGCCAGCAGCACATAACTAAACGGCAGCATACGCTCGAGTAAAATTAGTGGCACAGCCAGCAGTAAAAAGCCAAAGCTGGTTTTAACGGCATTCATCCAGTTACCGGCTTTGGGCAGCAATTTACCGCCAGAGCTACCCAGCAACAACAGCGGCAAGCCCATACCTAAACTCAGGATATAAAGCGTAACGGCCCCCAGCAGCAAGTCACCGCTTTGCGCCACATACAATAGTGCTGCCGATAACGGTGCCGTGGTGCAGGGCGATGCAATCAGGCCTGATAGTGCGCCCATGGTAAAAGCACCTTTATGCGAGCCGCCTTGCTGCTTATTACTAACGTTGCTGATTTTCTCCTGCCAGCTCGATGGCAAGCTGAAGTTAAATACACCGAACATCGCCAGTGCCAGTAGCACAAAAATCACACTGGCGACAATCAGCACCGCCGGGTGCTGAATATAGCCCTGAAATTTCACGCCTAAACTGGCAACCACCAGCCCCAATAGGGAATAGGTAATGGCCATACCCTGCACATAAGAAAATGACAGCGTAAAGGCGCGTTTATTCGACAACTGCTGGCCCTGGCCAACGATAATGCTGGTTAAAATGGGATACATGGGAAAGACGCAGGGGGTAAAAGCCAAACCTAAGCCCAATAAAAAGAAGCCGGCGAGAGTGGCGATACTGGCACCATCACTGAGCTTTTCTGCCAGTGAGGTTTGGCTCGATACGGGTGAGCTTGCGGTCGCTGTAGTTTGGTTATTGCTGTCATTAACCTGAGTGGCCGTGAGCGGCTGCAGCGGCACCTCTTTGGTTACCGGTGGGTAGCACAGGCCCGCTTCGGCGCAGCCCATATACTGAATTTTAAATACCGCATCTTCACTGATATCGGTCAGCGGTATGCGCAGTGTCAGCTGATGAAAATACACCTCAGTCACACCAAAGAACTCATCTTCAATGGTCATGCTGGCCGGGTAGCTGGGGTGCGAAAAGCTGACTGCGATGCCACCGAGTTTTATTTTGTCTTTATATAAGTAGTAGCCATCGGCGATGGTCCAGCTGACCACCAGCTGGTCTTGCTGCTGCACAAAGTCAAACACAAAAGCTTGTTCGACCGGTAGAAATTGATCGTTAGGTTTTAACAGGCTATCGAGCACTGAACTTTGCTGCGCTTGCACAGTACCTAACAGCAGACTGAGGCATAGCAGCGGATATAACAACAACTTTAACATCGGGGTGGTTTTCCTTATTTTAGCCAGCTTGCAGCGTGGCACTACACTAGCACGACAGCACTATACGCCGATAGCCGCGCTTAAGTTTAATAGACACCACTATCTGCCAGGCTACAGACCCGCGCAGTACAGTGTCGCTTTCAGTGTGTGCGCCAGACGGTGCAGTTTTTGCGTTGATTGCACCGCACTTACAAGAAAATTTAAAAAAGCCCCTTGGATTTTTTTTCAGGCCGCCCCATATAGGGAGCACACAATTTAACACCCATGTTAAAACACTAAAACGCTTTAGGAGATAGAGCATGAATATTCGTCCATTACATGATCGTGTCATCATCAAACGCTTAGACGCTGAGAGCAAATCAGCAGGTGGCATTGTCTTAACGGGCGCTTCAGCGGAAAAATCTACCCGTGGTGAAGTGGTCGCAGTAGGTCAGGGCCGCGTGTTAGACAACGGTGATGTTAAGCCGTTAGACGTAAAAGTTGGTGACAAAGTGATCTTCGGTGCCTATGTCGAGCGCACTGAGAAAATTGACGGTCAGGAATACGTCATCACCAAAGAAGACAACATCTTAGGTGTGATCCTGGACTAAGTTTGCCCACACTGTTTAACGTATTAACTGAATTTTAAGGATTAGAGAAATGGCTGCAAAAGACGTACGTTTTGGCGATGAAGCCCGTAATAAAATGTTAAAAGGCGTGAACGTGCTGGCAAATGCTGTGCGCGTTACCTTAGGCCCGAAAGGCCGTAACGTTATTCTGGATAAATCTTTCGGCGCACCACTGATCACTAAAGACGGTGTGTCAGTTGCAAAAGAAATCGAGCTGGAAGACAAGTTCGAAAACATGGGCGCGCAAATGGTGAAAGAGGTTGCCTCTAAAGCCAATGATGAAGCCGGTGACGGTACTACTACTGCAACAGTATTAGCGCAAAACATCATCAACGAAGGTGTAAAAGCCGTTGCTGCCGGCATGAACCCAATGGACTTAAAGCGCGGTATCGACAAAGCCGTTATCGCTGCGGTAGCCGAGCTGAAGTTACTGTCTCAGCCATGTGCTGACAGCAAAGCGATTGCGCAGGTAGGTACTATCTCTGCTAACTCAGATAACGAAATCGGCCAGATCATTGCTAACGCGATGGACAAAGTAGGCAAAGAAGGCGTTATTACCGTTGAAGAAGGCCAGGGTTTAGCCAACGAGCTGGACGTGGTTGAAGGTATGCAATTCGACCGTGGTTACTTATCGCCATACTTCATCAACAACCAGGAAGCTGGCCAGGTAGAACTGGACAACCCGTACATTCTGACTGTGGATAAAAAAATCTCTAATATCCGTGAACTGTTACCGGTATTAGAAGGTGTGGCTAAATCAGGCAAGCCACTGCTGATTATTGCTGAAGATGTAGAAGGCGAAGCCTTAGCGACTCTGGTCGTGAACAATATGCGCGGTATCGTGAAGATCTCTGCGGTTAAAGCACCAGGTTTCGGTGACCGTCGCAAAGCCATGCTGCAGGATATCGCTACCCTGACTGGCGGTACCGTGATTTCTGAAGAAATCGGTATGGAGCTGGAAAAAGCAGGCCTGGAAGAGTTAGGTACGGCCAAGCGCGTGGTGATCACTAAAGATAACACCACCATTATCGATGGCGCCGGCGAGCAGTCAGCGATTGACGGCCGTGTGAAGCAAATCCGTCAGCAAATTGAAGAAGCGACATCTGACTATGATAAAGAAAAGCTGCAAGAGCGTCTGGCCAAGCTGGCTGGTGGTGTTGCAGTAATCAAAGTTGGTGCGGCTACTGAAATTGAAATGAAAGAGAAGAAACACCGCGTGGAAGACGCGCTGCACGCTACCCGTGCTGCCGTAGAAGAAGGCGTGGTGCCTGGCGGTGGTGTAGCCCTGGTACGTGTTGCTGCCAAGCTGGTTGACCTGCGTGGTGCTAACGAAGATCAGAACCACGGTATCAAGATTGCGCTGCGTGCGATGGAAGCACCACTGCGTCAAATCGTTGATAACGCCGGTGAAGAGCCATCAGTAGTGGTTAACCAGGTGAAATCAGGCAGCGGTAACTACGGTTACAACGCCGCCAGCGGCGAGTACGGCGATATGCTGGAAATGGGTATTCTGGACCCAACCAAAGTAACCCGTTCTGCACTGCAGTTCGCCGCTTCAGTAGGCTCACTGATGATCACCACCGAAGCGATGGTAACTGAACTGCCGAAGAAAGATGCCCCGGCAATGCCAGATATGGGCGGCATGGGTGGCATGGGCGGTATGATGTAATAACCGTCTGAGCTTATGCTTAGGAAACCCCGGCCCGGTGCCGGGGTTTTGTTTTTCTGCGTCCCGCTTTTTATAGCGGGTGTTTTTACAGCTGGCTACATTTTTATACAAAGCAGTTCAGTTAATGCTCAGCAAGTAGCGCTATAGTTAGCCACACCGGCTAAACTATTTAGGTTTTGCTGGTTCTAAGCTGGTAGTTATTTAACGCAGGAGACTGACAATGCGTAACCTGATCTTTGTATGTGGCTTAACGCTGTTAGCCGGCGGCTTTGCTCAGGCGGCTGAGGTAAAAGTAGAGTGGCAGGAGCCGGAAAAATTTACCGATATTCGCCCGGCCAATGACAGTCGCAAAGCCTATCGTGAGAGGGTGCTAAAGAGATTTGATGGCTTTTTTCAGGACATGGCTGCCAAACTGCCCGAGGGCTATCAGTGGCAGGTCACGGTAACCGATATCGATTTAGCCGGTGACGTGGATTACTTTATCGGCGGTGCCGGTAATGCCATCAGAGTGATCAAAGACATTTACTCTCCAGCAATCAAATTTAGCCAGGTGCTGCGCGATAAACACGGTGAAGAAGTGTTTAGCAGTGACGAAAAGCTACGTGATATGGGCTTTATGCAGTCATTACGTACACCGAATAATAACGAAGAGTTTCGTTATGAAAAGCAGATGCTGGACGATTGGTTTAATAAAACCTTGCAACCTAAGGTAGAGCAATTTGCTAAAGCGCTGCCAAAAGTAAGCCAGTAGGCTGCTTTTGAGTGCTGAGTGCGCTAGTGTTTGATACGCCCCACCTAAAGCAGGCTGGCAATTTGGCGATAGATGGCTACTGCCTCTTCGCGACTTAACTGGCCTGCACTGGCCGCCCTACCAATACTGCTACTGACGCGAACAAACTCGTTGGCGGTTTCTTCGGTTTGGGTGCGGTTATTGACAGAAGCCGCTTGCTGCAGCAGGCTGATATCCTGGCGTGTAGGCACAGCTTGGCGCAGTGGCTGACTAACCTGCGCCACTATAGTGCTGCTGTTTGGGCCGCTAATTGCTGACATCACCACCTCCGTTCCCCTTAGACTAGTGGAGCGGCCGCTTAGCGTTAGATTGTTTTTTCACCAATAAAATTTGGTTATTTTATTTTGTTATAACGGCTTTAAACTCGGCCAGAGTCGTATGCAACTGTTTTAGCTGCTGCACTACGCGCTGCAAAGTAGCCGTATTAAATTGCTGGCTTTGCCGCATAGCCGCTACCTGCTCGGCGGTTTCGGCTAAATAAGGCATAAAGCGGTTGCTGCTTGCCTGAAACAACTTGTTGTCAGCGAAAATGCGCTGATATTTCGCATGGCCCTGCTGCTGCAGGCTGTCTAACACTGCATCTGCGTCCAGCGCTTTGCGGTACAACTCTTTTAAGTTGTCATCCAGTTGGTTCAGTAAAGTATCCATAAGCCACTACACCCGGGAAAAGGGCACTATTATGCCACAGCACCCTGCTGACTTCAGCTGTTTGCTGCAGCTGTTTATGCCGCTAATGCCGGGCCGCTATTTTTTATTCGCTGCATTTCTTTTACTGGTGTTTTGTTATATTATATCGTCCGTTTTAACTGCAAAGGTTGAGTGAGTAAAGTGTTAGCAACAGTGCGTAATATGTTTGATAAAGTGGGCATTACTGTCACCTCGCTGTGTGCTATCCACTGTATTCTGCTGCCGGCTATCTTACCCGTGCTACCATTGATGGGCTTAAGTGTGGCCCACAACCACGCCTTTGAGCGCATTATGTTGCTGGTGACGGTAGTGCTGGGCTTTATTGCCTTGTTTATTGGCTTTCACCGTTACCATCGCAAACTTTACCCGTTTTATTCATTATTTTTAGGCGTGTTTATTTACTGGCAGCGTGATGTTTGGGGCCACGAATACGAACACGCGGTGTTAATTGTTGGCGCTTCCTTAGTGGTGCTGGCGCATGTGATGAATATGCGGCTGTGTAACAGCTGTAAAAGCTGTGACGATGACCATTAGGCTGGTGCCTTATCTGAATTAAAAAATCCCGCTGCAGCGGGATTTTTGCTTTATGGCTTTCTCACTTAATGGCTAGCAGCTGCCTGCTGCGTGCTGGGTAGTTACTGAAGATGCCATCGATGCCATATTCTGCCATGCGGGCAATATCATCGACCTGGTCGACCGTATAGACATATACCTTTAAGCCGCGCGCTTTGGCATCATCCACAAAAGCCTGGTTAATAAAACTGACATCGCAGTTTACCGAATAGGCATTAAGCTGCCGGGCAAAGGCGGCATAGTCGATGGGCAAGCTGGCGGTTAGGGCGCCGAGTTTTAGCGCTGGCTGCTGTTGTTTTAGTGCGGCCAGCAGATGATGGTTAAACGAGGAGATCAGCAAGCGGTTTAAGTCAAACTGCAGCTCGCGCTCTGCCCGTTCAAGTAACAACAGTAGCGGTGCGACGGTATTATCGCCTTTCAACTCTATATTCAGCCAAAGCGTTGTCGGTGCCAGTAGCTGTAAGACCTGCCACAGGGTGGGAATACGCTGACCACGGCCCGCATCGAGCTGTTGCAGTTGCGCCAAACTATGCTGATAAATGCTGCCGTGGCCGTTGGTGGTGCGCGCCAGGTGATGGTCGTGAATAACAATCAGCTCGCCAGCGATGGCAAACACATCTATTTCAATAGCGTCTGCTCCCTGCAGAACAGCCTGTTCTATTGCCAGCAGGGTGTTTTCCGGATAGTCGCCACTGGCACCACGATGGGCGATAATTTGCATGTTTACTCCGTATTAGTACTTGAAGTTAAGCCAGTGAAGTGAATGCAGAGTATTTTTTTCGGCGACCGTTGCAGGCCAGGATGCTGACAAATTCGCCTGGAGCGAATTTGAACAGCTACGCTGGTCCGTAGGATAAACTTCATGGATGAAGTTTATAATCGAGCCCCCAGGGATGGGTTTACGGCGCGTCGCAGAAAAAACATACGGCGCATTCACGTTGTCGAAGCGCCGTAGTTGAAGGATAGCTTTAGTTATTAATTTCAGCAAAAGGGGCGCCCATACGGGTTACTGTGCCAGGCTGCTGATCAGTCAGGAACTGCAATTTATTGGCCGGGAAGGCCAGCACCACGGTAGAGCCGAGCTTAAAGCGGCCCATTTCAGCGCCTTTTTCCAGCGTAATGGCATTTTTGCCATGCGCCGGGTAGCTCCAGCGGAACACATTTTTACCCGCTGGTGGTGTAACGGTGCCGGCCCACACGGTTTCAATACTGGCGACGATAGTGGCACCCACTAACACCAGTGCCATTGGCCCCAGCTCAGTGTCAAAAATAGTCACTACGCGCTCGTTACGGGCGAATAAATCCGGCACATTTTCTGCGGTTAACGGGTTAACTGAAAACAAATCGCCCGGCACGTAAATCATCTGGCGCAGGGTGCCGGTTACTGGCATATGGATGCGGTGATAATCTTTTGGTGCCAGATAAATAGTAGCAAAGTCGCCGCCGATAAAAGGCTCAGCCGTAGCAATATCGCCACCTAATAAGGCTTGCAGCGAGTAGCTGTGGTTCTTCGCCTGTACCAACTGGCCTTGTACTATCGGGCCTAACTGGCTAATACAGCCGTCTACCGGATGCGCTACTATGTTAGCGTCGCTGGCTAATGGCCGGATACCATCCTTTAACGGCCGGGTGAAAAACTCATTAAAGCTGGCGTAGTCAGAGGCTTTTTCAAACTGCGCTTCGCTCATGTTAATGCCATAAGCTTTAATAAAGCGGTTAATTAGAAAATGCGTGAACCAGCCCAATTTAGCGGCGGCCAGCTTGCCAACCAGGCGCGAAATTAAATGCTTTGGCATCAGGTACTGCAGGGTAATTTTTAAATTATCCATGGTGCTCTCAGTAATTAAGTTAAAAATAAAACGGTTAAAAATGTGTCGGTTTATCCT
The DNA here is from genome assembly GCA_040752955.1 of Pseudomonadota bacterium. Classification (GTDB taxonomy): domain Bacteria; phylum Pseudomonadota; class Gammaproteobacteria; order Enterobacterales; family Alteromonadaceae; genus Alishewanella. Next base: position 305,300 of record JBFMHG010000001.1, on the reverse strand, counting down.
GCGCCATACTGGCGAGGATCTTCAGATAACTGTCATAGCGTAACTGGCTTACTTCGCCCGTTTCCACGGCGTGCATAATGGCACAGCCCGGATCGCTGATATGTTTACAATCACGGAACTTACAGCGGCCCAGCCAGGGCGTAAATTCGCTAAAGCCGCGGGTGACTTCTTCCGCCGTTAGATGCCACAGGGCAAATTCGCGGATGCCGGGGGAATCAATTAAATCGCCGCCTTCGGGCAAATGGTACAACCGCGATACGGTGGTGGTGTGCTGGCCAAGACCCGAGGTCGCCGATACCTCTTGTGTCTGCGCTTCTAAGCCTGGCATTAAACTGTTCATTAAAGATGACTTGCCTACACCAGACTGACCAACAAAAATACTGGTGCCGCTGTGCAGATAATCCAGCAGTTGCGCCATACCCATGCCGGTTTTGGCACTGACCAGTAAAAAGTCATAGCCAAGTGTTCGGTACAAATCCAGTTGTTGTTCAACTGCGCTTAGCTCATCATCAATAAGTAAATCGACTTTATTAATCACCAAAAGCGGTTTAATACCGGTCATTTCGGCTGCCACCAGATAGCGGTCGATAATATTCAGCGACAGCGCCGGCAGGATAGCCGAGACAATAATCATTAAATCGATATTAGCGGCCACCGGCTTTAAACCGTCATAAAAATCTGGCCGTAGCAGTACCGAGTGGCGCTCTTCTACCGCATCTATTACGCCGTCGATACCACCGGTGGCTTGCAGCGCGCGGCGCCAGACGACTTTGTCGCCGGTGACCAAAGAGGCAACCGAGCGGCGCATATTGCAGCGGGTTACTCCCCCCTGGCTGTCTTCTACATCAGCATGCTGGCCGAAGCGGCTTAACACCAGGCCGGTTTCAGGTGCGGCAAAGCTGCTGTCATCTACGCTGTCTACACCTTTATTTTTTGGCGCGCGCAGCCGCTTACCGGCGTTATCGGCAATACGTTGTTGCTGGCGCTGGGTCAGGTGTTTTTTCTTTGTCACGGCTGTTGTTATCGCTCTGATGTAAAGGATGCTATTACTGCTAAGCTTAGGGCGTGTATGATACCTGTATTCTGTAAATGAACAAAGCAGCGCGACGCTAAGGGTTTTTAATGAGTGTAAATGACAGCAACTTAATCTGGCTTGATTTAGAAATGACCGGCCTGGAGCCAAAAACCGATGTGATTCTGGAGATGGCAACGATTGTCACCGACAGCCAGCTGAATATTATTGCCGAGGGGCCGGTGTTTGCCATTAAGCAGCCAGACGAGGTGCTGGACAATATGAGTGCCTGGTGTGTTGAGCAGCACGGTAAAAGTGGCTTAACGGCACGTTGCCGTGCCAGTACCACCAGCCTGGCTGATGCCGAGCAGCAAACCATCGCCTTTTTAAGCCAGTATGTGCCCAAGGGCAAATCGCCGATGTGTGGCAACAGCATTGGTCAGGATCGCCGTTTTCTGGCCGAGTATGCGCCAGAGCTGGAAGCCTTTTTTCATTACCGCAATTTAGATGTCAGCACCGTAAAAGAGCTGGCGCGGCGCTGGCACCCAGAAGTACTGACTAAAGTACAAAAAGCCGGCAGCCATTTGGCGTTGGATGATATTCGCGAGTCGATTGCTGAATTAGTAACCTATCGCACGCATTTTTTTAAGTTACCCTAAAAAAACACTTGCAACGGCCAACGCATTTTGTAAAATGCGCGCCATCACGACGCGATAGTGACACAGCGTTGGCCGATGCGAGTATAGCTCAGCTGGTAGAGCGCGACCTTGCCAAGGTCGAGGTCACGAGTTCGAACCTCGTTACTCGCTCCAAATTCGACAGAAACCGCACTTGGGAAACCAGTGCGGTTTTTTGTTGCCTGCGATATAGTCAATACAAGCGAAACAGCATGGTAAAACCGATGGCAGAATCACCTTGTGTACGCAACTGTTGTCTGGATCAGCAGGATATTTGTCTCGGTTGTGGCCGTCATGTCGATGAAATCATTGAATGGCACAGTGCTGATGTGCTCAGGCGGACCCAGATTTTACAGCTGGCGCAAGCAAGATTAGCACAGCGTAATGGCGCCAAAGGCGTTACGCATCGCGTGGTAAACCCTTCTGAATAATCCGTATCAGCCGCTCGGTGCTGCGCGGCAGTAGTGATTCTGCCTGCCAGCTTTTGCGTTTCTGCTGCGCTAAGGCCCATTTGATATGCTCGGCCACTAACGGGCTGGCACTGCTAAGTTTGGCACTTAGTGCCTGTTCAATTTCTATCTGATAAGGCGCATTACCCAAGGCTACGGCAATATTACGCTGCCAGCGTTCATAACCAATGCGGCGGATAGCACTGCCTTCGGTACAACGTAAAAATTCGTCTTCCTGCCAGGCAAATAAACTGAGTAAACTTTGGTCTTGCCACTGCTCACGCCGTTGAAAGTCGCTCTCTATGCTCAGCGGTGCATGGCGGTTTTCCGGGCACACCAGCTGGCAGTCATCACAGCCATAAATCCGATTACCCAGCAGGGGACGAAACTCCTCAGGAATAGCGCCTTTTAGCTCAATAGTCAGATAAGAAATACAGCGGCGGGCATCGACCACATAAGGCGCAACAATAGCACCGGTGGGGCAGCTGGTAATACAGGCTACACAGCTGCCGCAATCGCCATCATGTGGCTGGTCTACCGGCAAAGGCAGATTCACCAGCAATTCGCCGAGGAAAAACCAGGAGCCCGCCTCGTGATTAAGTAACAAGCTGTGTTTGCCCACCCAGCCAAGCCCGGCTTGCTGGGCCAGCGGACGCTCTAATATTGGCGCCGAGTCGGTAAAAGGGCGGTAACCCAGATCTTGTACCTGCTGGTTAATCCGCTCGCCCAGCTGTTTTAACCGGTTACGAATAAGTTTGTGGTAGTCACGGCCCAGGGCGTAGCGGCTGATATAGGCTTGAGTCGGGTCGGCCAGGTTAGTGGCAAAGCCGGCAGCTTTGGGCAAATAGTCCATCCGCACGCTGATTACCCGCAAAGTACCGGGTACCAGCTCATCAGGCCGGGCGCGCAGCATGCCGTGGCTGGCCATATAATCCATCTCGCCATGGTAGCCTGCATCGAGCCATTTCTGCAGTTGTTGCTCCGCATCGGCTAAACTGACGCCGCTGATACCGGCATCGGCAAAGCCCAGCTGCTTTGCCCATTGCTTTATTTGTTGTGCCAGCTCGTGGTAATTCATGCTGCTTTACTACCCGAAAAATAACGCCACCAGCTTATCACAACGGGTATTTTTTCGCGCTGCTTGTAGGAACTTGGCTATCAGCTCAAGGGTCTGAGCGGCAAAGTCGCGGTTTTTCTGGCTCTGTCAGCCACTAATTTGTTAACATGACAGGGTTTTTATGGCAGTAAGACGTAAAGTGGTGACAGGTGGCGCAATATCAGGCAGTGTTACAGGACGAAGCGGCAACTCTGACGTTGGCAACGCGCATTGCTGGCCTGCTTAGTGGTGGGCAGACCGTATTTTTGCATGGCGATTTAGGGGCGGGCAAAACCACCTTTAGTCGTGGTGTGATCACTGCGCTGGGCCATACGGGCACGGTAAAAAGCCCTACTTACACATTAGTAGAGCCTTATCAGCTAAAGCCCTTTACCGTGTTTCACTTTGACCTTTACCGGCTGAGGGATGCTGAAGAGTTAGAGTTTATGGGCATACGGGATTATTTCCGTGCTGATACGCTGTGTCTGATTGAATGGCCCGAGCAGGGCTGTGGTTATTTACCTGTGCCAGATCTCGACATACACTTAACATTTGTAGACGGACACCGGCGTGTGTTGCTGCAAAGCCAGACGCCAGCCGGTACCGCGATAATAAAAGCGCTGACGGATGATGAAGAATAATTATTATAACGTTCAAGCGGCATTGCTCTGTTTGCTCGCGCTGTGCAGTTTTACCGTCCTGGCCAATCAGGTGCAGGGCGTACGGGTGTGGCCGTCGCCAGACAATACCCGCGTAGTGTTTGATATGGCTGCTGAGCCACAGCACAAAAGTTTTAGCCTGGACAAGCCAGACCGCCTGGTTATTGATTTAACAAACATTAAAGGCGGCACCAGTTTACCGGCAGTGAATGGTGAATCGGCTTTAATTAAAGCTATTCGCAGTAGCGGCAGTGGTAACAGTATGCGAATTGTGCTCGATTTAACCAAAGCCAGTAAGGCCAATGTGTTTGCACTGCCACCCACACCGCCTTATGGCCATCGGCTAGTGGTCGACTTACCTGACGATCAGCCGCAGCGTAATCTGCCGCCACCGGCTATCCGGGCGGCGCGTGATATTATCATTGCCATAGACGCGGGGCATGGTGGCGAAGACCCCGGCTCTATAGGCCCCAGCGGCATTTACGAAAAACACATTACCTTGCCAATAGCACGTCAACTGGCGCAGCTGATTGACCGTCAGCCCGGCATGAAAGCCATGATGGTGCGCACTAATGACTACTATATCCATGTAAACCGCCGCACTGAAATTGCCCGTGGCCAGCAAGCCGATTTGCTGGTATCTATCCATGCCGATGCGTTTACCTCGCCGCAGCCGCGTGGAGCCTCGGTGTGGGTGTTGTCACTGCGCCGTGCCACCACTGAGGTAGGCCGTATGCTGGAGCAAACCGAGCGCCACTCAGAATTGCTTGGCGGCGTAGCAGAGGTTATCAAAGACTCGGCCAACGAGCGCTACCTGGCGCAAACGGTGTTGGATTTGTCGATGAATCATTCTATGGTGACGGCTTATCAGGTAGCGAACGAAGTGCTGTCTGAGCTGGGTAAAGTGGCGCATCTGCATAAAAAAGAGCCGCAGGCGGCCAGTTTTGGTGTGCTGAAATCACCGGATATTCCATCAATATTGGTCGAAGTTGGCTTTATTTCTAACCCGCAGGATGAAAAGCTGATGCGCACGGCAACGCATCAAACCAAGCTGGCGCAGTCATTATTTACTGCTTTAAAACGCCACTTTGAAAAGTCGCCTCCGGCCGACTCCCTGTTTGCCCAGCAGCGCGCCCGCGAGCATCGTGTCAGTGCGGGTGAGTCTTTGTCTTTGCTGGCGCAGCGTTACAATGTGTCGGTGGACGACCTGCGCAGTATAAATCAGCTTACCTCTGACAGTATCCGCGTTGGTCAAACGCTGCGGATCCCCTGATTATGCCAATACAAATTCTGCCACCGCAGCTGGCAAACCAGATTGCGGCCGGTGAAGTGGTTGAACGCCCAGCTTCAGTGGTTAAAGAGTTGGTAGAAAACAGCCTTGACGCCGGTGCCAGCCATATTGAAATTGAAATTGAAAAAGGCGGCAGTAAGCTTATCCGGGTGCGTGATAACGGCAGTGGCATTGCCGAGCATGAACTGGTGCTGGCGTTAAGCCGGCATGCCACCAGCAAAATAACCGATTTAAGTGATTTAGAAGCCATTTGCAGCTTGGGCTTTCGTGGTGAGGCCTTAGCCAGTATTAGCTCGGTATCACGGCTAACGTTAACTTCACGTACTGCAGCGCAAGAGGCCGCCTGGCAAGCCAGTGCTGAGGGCCGCGATATGCAGGTGAGTGTAAAACCCGCTGCCCATCCGGTGGGCACCAGCATTGAAGTATTAGATTTATTCTTTAACACACCAGCGCGGCGTAAATTTTTGCGCACCGATAAAACCGAGTTTGGTCATATCGACGAGCTGGTGAAACGGCTGGCACTAAGCCGGTTTGACGTCAGCTGGCAGCTAAGCCATAACGGCCAGGTAGTACGCCGGCTTAAAGCGGCAGACACGGCTGAGCATCGGCAAAAGCGTGTTGCAACGCTATGCGGCCGGGCTTTTGCTGAGCAAGCCGCTTTTATTGAAAACCAGTATGGCGAAGTAAAAATTTGCGGCTATATTTTAGCGCCACAAGCCTGCCCGACCCAGCCTGCTTGTCAGTACAGTTATGTTAATGGCCGTATGATGCGCGATAAGCTGCTTAACCACGCAATACGTCAGGCCTATGGTGACAGCTTAAGTCCTGAGCAGCAGCCCGCTTTCGTGCTGTATCTTGAACTGGACCCGCGCCAGGTCGATGTTAATGTGCACCCGGCCAAGCATGAAGTGCGGTTTCATCAGGCCAGATTAATTCATGACTTCGTCGTGTCAGCCTTGAGTGATGCACTGGCGCAATTACGCGAAAACGCCGATAGCAGTTACGCTATTGAGCCAGTGTCACTTGCGCCTGCAACTCCTGATCAACCCAGCCCACCGGCGTATCAGGTGAACCAAGCCGGCACGGCCCGTTACCAGGGTGGAACAGGTTATGTCACGGCTGCAGCCGGTGCAGCAGCGGTAAAGCGCGAACTGAGTTATTGGCAGCATAGTTATGCTGACGCTACAGCACGGCAGGCACCCGCGCGGGAACTAAGCCCCATTGCGGCTGCACCACAGACGCCCGCCAATGGTCAGAGCGGCGAGGGTCGCTATCTTATCGTGCAAAACCGTTATCTGTTAACCCAGCACGATGATCGCCTACTGCTTATTGATCTGGTGGTGACGCTGGCAGCTTATTTTGCGCTACAACCCCAGCCGGCGCAGCCAATTTTACTGCCGCAACGCATCACACTTAGCAAAGCGCAGCTAAAGCTGCTTACGCGTGTGGCGACACAGTTGTCTGATGCTGGCTTTGATGTACTGTTAACCGACCAGACGGCAATAGTACGGGCGGTGCCAGCCTGGCTGCGGCAAAGCCTGCTAAGCCAATGGCTGCCGTTATGGATTAGCCGCGTTAGTGAACAGCAGGGCCCACTGCAGCTGTTGTTGTCTATGCTACTTAATGCTAATGGGGTCAGCGCTCAGCAGTTGCTAAACTTATACCCAGAGTTGCTTGACACGCCGTCGTGCTGGCACAGTGCACCGCTGCAACTAGACAGCACCTTAGCCCGGTTACATGAGGCCCATGATGCAGACTAAGGCGGTAGTTTTTTTGATGGGCCCGACAGCGTCAGGCAAAACGGCACTGGCGACAGCGCTTTACCAGCGCTTACCGGTCGAGCTTATCAGTGTCGACAGTGCGCTGGTGTACAAACAGATGGATATCGGTACGGCCAAGCCCACTGCAGAAGAGTTGGCGATAACGCCACATCATCTGATTGATATTCGTGACCCGGCGCAAAGCTATTCTGCGGCAGACTTTCGTAGTGATGCGCTAAGATTAATTGCCGAAATTCAACAACGTGGTAACATTCCGCTGCTGGTTGGTGGTACCATGTTGTACTTTAAAGCACTGCTTGACGGCATTTCACCTTTACCTGAAGCTGATGCCGCTGTGCGCTTGCAGTTAGAGACAGAAGCGGCGAGTAAAGGTTGGGCCGCGCTGCATGAAGAGTTAGCCAAGGTGGACCCGGTATCAGCTGCGCGGATCCATCCTAATGATCCGCAGCGGATTAATCGTGCGCTTGAAGTTTACCGGTTAACAGGGCGTAGCTTAACCGAGCTTACCGCAGAAAAAGGGGAACCTTTTGCATTTCCTGTGCACCAATTTGCCATTGCACCGGCAGATCGGGCGGTACTGCATCAACGTATTGCCATTAGGTTTGAGCAAATGCTGGCCGCTGGCTTTGAGCAAGAAGTACTGCGATTAAAGCAGCGGGCAGATTTACATCCGGACCTGCCATCAATGCGCTGTGTTGGCTACCGGCAAATGTGGCAGTATTTAGACGGTGAATGCAGTTATCAGCAAATGATCGAGCGCGGAATAGCGGCAACCCGGCAGTTGGCCAAAAGGCAACTCACCTGGCTGCGGGGTTGGCCTGATTTAAGCTGGTTAAATAGTGAGGCGCCGCTCGAGGAAAACTTGCAAGCCGTTTTATCTTCGCTAAGCTAAAAACGATGGATAAAAAAGACGTTTTAACAACTTGAAATAAAAAAAATAATACCTATATAAGTCGGACTAATAAAAAAAGGAAAGCGGCACATGGCAAAGGGCCAATCTTTACAAGACCCATTTTTAAACACCTTGAGACGGGAACGTATTCCGGTATCAATTTATTTGGTGAATGGTATTAAACTTCAGGGTCAAATCGAATCCTTCGATCAGTTTGTTATTCTGCTGAAAAACACAGTGAGCCAGATGGTATACAAACATGCTATCTCAACTGTAGTGCCGGCTCGCGCGGTGAATACCATGATGAGCCCAAGCAATGGCCAGAGTGACGAAGACGACACGGAATAACTGCAGGGGTTAGTCGCTTGTCTGAACTTAACGCGGTGTCGGAACAAGCGATCCTTGTCCATGTCAACTTTTCCCAGCAACACACCAGTGAAGACTTAGGTGAGCTTAAGTTACTGGTGTCTTCTGCGGGTGTGCAGGCTATTGATGTGGTTACTACCAGCCGCAGCGCGCCCGATGCGAAATTTTTTGTTGGCTCCGGTAAAGCGCAGGATATCGCTAATCTGATCGCCGATACCGGCGCTACACTGGTGATTTTTAATCATGCATTAAGCCCGGCTCAAACCCGCAACCTCGAGCGCTTGTGTTTAGCCCGGGTTATCGACCGCACTACGCTTATCCTAGATATCTTTGCCCAGCGTGCCCGCACCTTTGAAGGTAAATTGCAGGTTGAACTGGCACAGCTAAAGCATTTGTCATCGCGCCTGGTACGCGGTTGGGACAGTTTAGACCGGCAAAAAGGCGGTATCGGCCTGCGCGGGCCGGGTGAAACCCAGTTGGAAACTGATCGTCGTTTACTACGCGAGCGCGTCAAAGCCTTGCAGGCCAGATTGGCTAAATTGCAGACGCAACGTCAACAAGGCCGTCGCGCCCGTCAGCGCGCTGAGGTACCGGTTGTGTCGGTGGTGGGGTACACCAACGCGGGTAAATCGACCTTGTTTAACCGCCTGACTAACGCTGATGTTTATGCAGCGGACCAGCTATTTGCTACGCTGGATCCGACACTGCGCAAATTAGCGCTCAAAGGGGTGGGTGATATTATTCTGGCCGACACAGTCGGTTTTATCCGGCATTTGCCGCACGATTTAGTCGCCGCGTTTAAATCTACCTTGCAGGAAACCCGCGACGCAGATTTACAGCTGCACGTGGTTGATGTGGCCGACGCCCGTAGAGATGACAATATGCAGCAAGTGGCTAAGGTATTGGCCGACATCGACGCGGACCAACTGCCACAGCTGCTGGTATTTAATAAAATTGACCTGCTGGGCCAGCCTGCCCGTATAGAATATAACGATGCCGGGCTGCCGGTTGCGGTGTATTTGTCGGCGATGACGGGAGAAGGGCTGGACTTATTGGCTCAGGCGGTGGCGCAGCTGTTGTCAGAGCGCTATATCGATGTTGCGTTGGCGTTGCCGCCGGCACAGGCGAGCTGGCGCTCACGCTGCCACCAACAGGATTGTGTAGTGCAAGAGCAATACACTGAGGATGGTACCTGCCAGCTGCAGCTGCGGTTAAGTGCAGCACAGTGGCAGCGTATGGTGAAACAGTCGCAGGGCGTATTGGAAAACTATATCGTCAGCGCCCCGCTTATTTGATACATTAACGCTTATTTTGCAACTTAGAACGGAGTAGAGCATGGCTTGGAATGAGCCCGGCAACAACGGCAAAAATAACGACCCCTGGAAGCAGGGTGGTCGTGATCAGGGGCCGCCGGATTTGGACGAAGTGTTTCGTAATTTCGGCAAAAAGTTCGGTGGTATCTTTGGCGGTGGTAAATCGTCAGGCAGTAATGGCAATGGGGCTTCGGCGGCCGCCGTGCTGGTGCTGATTGTCGCTGCGCTAGTATGGGCCTTCAGCGGTTTCTACACCATTAAGGAATCGGAACGTGGTGTGGTACTGCGCTTTGGCCAGTACAACAGCGAAGTCGGCCCGGGCATTCACTGGAAGCCAACCTTCATTGACACCGTTTTGCCGGTTGACGTGACCAGCGTACGCACCTTGCGTAGTGATGGCTTTATGTTAACTCAGGATCAGAATCTGGTTCGGGTAACCTTTGAAATTCAGTACCGTGTGTTCAACGCGCGTTTGTATAAGTTTTCTGTAGTTGATGCAGACAGCAGCTTACATCAGGCCACTGACGCAGCATTACGTTACGTGATTGGTCACTCTATCATGGACGACGTACTAACCCGCGGTCGTGAAGTGGTGCGGCAGAATACCCGTCAGGAGCTGGAGAGCATTATTCAGCCTTACAACATGGGTATTGCACTGGTTGATGTGAACTTCCGTGATGCCCGTCCGCCGGAAGAAGTACGCGATGCCTTTGATGATGCGATAAAAGCGCAGGAAGATCAGGAGCGCTTTATTCAGGAAGCCCAGGCTTATGCGCGTGAAATTGAACCGCGTGCCCGTGGTCAGGTTAACCGTGTCATGCAGGAAGCCGAAGCCTATAAACAGCAAACGGTATTAAAAGCGCAAGGTGAAGTGGCCCGCTTTGAAAAGCTGTTGCCTGAATATCTGGCGGCACCGAAAGTAACCCGCGATCGTATGTATCTGGAAACGATGGAACAGGTATATAGCAATACGTCTAAAGTGATGGTGGATGTGAAAAACGGCAACAATATTATGTATTTACCGCTGGATAAGATGCTGAATCCTGGCAGTGGTACGACGACGCCGTCAAGCGCAGTGCCTTTTACGCCGCAGCGCACTAACACAGATGCGGGCGGTAGTAACCGCACGGACAGCTCACGTAATACCACAACACGCAGTGGCAGGGGGTAACCGATGAAAAACTTTACACTCATTATTATCGCCGTTGTCGCCTTTATCTTCCTGTCTGCACTGTTTGTGGTGCCGGAAGGCCAACGCGGCATCGTGATTCAGTTTGGTAAAATTCAGCGCGACGCCGAGCAAAACGTGGTGGTATACGAGCCGGGGTTGCACTTTAAGCTGCCCTTTATCGAGACCGTGCGTAAATTGGATGCCCGTGTACAAACACTGGACGATGCGCAAGACCGTTTTGTAACGGCTGAGAAAAAAGATTTACTTGTCGACAGCTACGTAAAATGGCGCATCAGTGATTTTGGCGCCTACTTTCTGGCGACCGGCGGTAACACGGCTCAGGCCGAAGTGCTGTTAAAGCAATACATTAACAACGGTTTACGTACCGAGTTTGGTGCCCGCACCATACAGGAAATTGTGTCTGGCGAGCGTACTCAATTGATGCAAAGTGCACTGCAGCAGGCGGGGCAGGCGTCACGTGAGCTTGGCATTGAAGTGGTTGACGTGCGGGTGAAGCAAATTAACCTGCCGCAGGAAGTCAGCAGCTCTATTTTCGCCCGGATGGAAGCTGAGCGTCATGCGGTAGCGCGTGAGCACCGCTCCAAAGGTATGGAAGAGGCAGAAATTATCCGCGCCGATGTTGACGCCCGTGTCACTGTAATGTTGGCAGATGCCGAGCGTAACTCACGTACCGTGCGCGGTGAAGGTGATGCAACCGCGGCCAATATCTATGCTGAGGCGTACAACAAAAATGCCGAGTTCTACTCTTTTGTTCGTAGCCTTGAGGCCTATAAAAATAGCTTTAAGAGCAAAGATGATGTGTTAGTACTGCAGCCAGATAACGATTTCTTTAAGTATATGAAATCGGATAAAGTACAAAACTAAAGCTTAACCTGATAAAAAAGGCCCGTTTGGGCCTTTTTTATCGGTGCCTGTAAGCACAGCTCTGCGGCACCTTACGGAGAGTGTTATGTATCAGCAGTTTTTTCAGCGCTTTTTAGCCGCTAACCCTGACAAGCAGCATTTTGCCTGCCACTCGCATCATTACTGGCCTGATGTTAGTCGCGATGCCATGTTGGAATACTGGGATGACAGCGCCAGGCTGGTCGATGACAAGTGGCGCTATATCTTTGGCGAAAAAGTGCCGCAAACCCAGCAGCTTATTACGGATATTTTGCACTTGCCGCAACCTGAGCAAATTGTATTTGCCCCCAATACCCACGAGCTGGTGATGCGTTTATTAAGTTGCTTTGACTTACGTCAGCCGCTACGGATTTTAACCACTGACAGTGAGTTTCACAGCTTCAGCCGACAGGTGAAACGGCTGGCTGAATATGACAATGTGCAGGTGGACTACATTGCCACAGAGCCGTTTGCCAGTTTTGAGCAGCGCTTTATCGCCGCCGCTGCCCAGCAGTCATACCAGCTGATTTTTTGCAGTCAGGTGTTTTTTAATTCCGGCTTTGCTATAGCCGATCTTAGCCACTTTGTGCAGCAACTGGCGGATGTCAGCTCGGCCATGATAGCGATTGATGGCTACCATGGTTTTATGGCGCTGCCAACTGACTTATCAGCCATTGCCGAGCGCATTTTTTATCTGTCGGGTAGCTATAAATATGCCGGTGGTGGCGAAGGCTGCTGCTTTATGGCAGTACCACTGGGTAGCGCGCAGCGGCCGTTATATACCGGTTGGTTTGCCGAATTCGGCACTCTGGCGGCCGAAAAGTCTGCAACGGTGCTTTATAGCGAAGATGGCTATCGGTTTGCCGGCGCGACCATGGACTTTAGCGCGCTATACCGGTTAAATGCTGTGCTGCGGCTGTTTAAGCAGCAAGGCATCAGTGTTGGCCGTATTCACCAGTATGTACAGCAATTGCAGCAGGTGTTTTTACAAAAGCTGAGTGCGGTAAACCATCCTAAGCTAAATCGGGACAATCTGTTAGCTCAGGATTTAACCCAGCATGGCCATTTTCTCACCTTCCGCTTAGGTTCCCCTGCTGAGGTGGCTGAGCTGGCCGCTCAGCTAAAGCGCGCTGGTATTGAAACCGATTATCGTGGTGACCGGCTGCGCTTTGGCTTCGGGCTGTACCATAATAGTGCCGACTATGATTTAACCTGTCTGGCCGGCTAGTAAGCTAAGTTATTGATAGTTAAAGATGGATTAAGCCGCTGTGAAAAAAGCGGCTTTTTTTCATCCAGACGGCTGAAACTTAGTTAGCTATTTGGTAGAATCCACGCCTAATTTTTTCCATGATGTGGGAACCATGGCCAAAAACGTCGTAGTGCTCGGCACCCAATGGGGTGACGAAGGTAAAGGTAAAATTGTCGATTTATTAACAGATAAAGCCAGTTATGTGGTGCGCTATCAAGGCGGCCATAACGCGGGTCATACCCTGGTGATAGATGGCGAAAAAACCGTATTGCATTTAATTCCGTCGGGTATTTTACGTGCTAACGTAAAATGCGTTATCGGCAACGGTGTAGTGTTATCTCCGGAAGCCTTTTTAAAGGAAATGACCATGCTGGAGCAGCGTGGTGTGCCGGTAAAAGAGCGTTTGTTGCTGTCAGAAGCCTGCCCGCTGATCCTGCCGTTCCACGTAGAGCTGGATAAAGCCCGTGAACTGGCGCGCGGTGACAAGCCTATCGGTACCACTGGTCGTGGTATAGGCCCAGCTTATGAAGATAAAGTTGCCCGTCGTGGTTTACGCGTTGGCGATCTGTTTAACCCTGAACTGTTTGCGGAAAAACTGAAAACGGTGATGGAGCTGCATAACTTTACCCTGACCCAGTACTACAAAGTACCGGCGGTGGATTACCAAACCACGCTGGATAACGCTTTGGCGATCGCGGAAATTTTAAAACCGCTGGTGGTCGATGTGACCGATCTTCTGGATCGAGCCCGTAAAGCCGGCCAGGAAATTATGTTCGAAGGTGCCCAGGGTACGCTGCTGGATATCGATCACGGTACTTATCCTTACGTCACCTCGTCTAACACGACCGCCGGTGGTGTAGCAACGGGTGCCGGTTTCGGTCCGCGTTACCTGGATTATGTTCTGGGCATCGTCAAAGCTTATACCACGCGGGTCGGTTCGGGCCCGTTCCCGACTGAGTTAGGTTGTGCTGTCGGTGAGCATTTAGGCGTGAAAGGCCACGAGTTTGGTGCCACCACTGGTCGTAAACGCCGCTGTGGTTGGTTTGATGCGGTCGCGGTAAAACGTGCAGTACAGTTAAACAGCATCTCCGGTTTCTGCTTAACCAAGCTTGACGTATTAGATGGCCTGGAAACCGTAAAGATTTGTACCGGCTATCAAGATGCCGCCGGCAATATTACCGATGTGCCACCTTTGGCTGCTGAAGGCTATGAGCTGGTAACACCCATCTATGAAGAAATGCCAGGCTGGCAGGACAGCACCTTTGGTGTGCAGTCGCTGGAGCAGCTGCCGCAGGCGGCGCGTAACTATATCAGTCGCTTAGAACAGCTTACAGGTGTACCGATTGATATCGTTTCTACCGGGCCAGATCGGGTACAAACCATAGTGCTGCGTCACCCTTTTGCCAGCTAACATCTGAAACTTTGTTTGTTGCGTATAAAAAATGCTGCCAAAGGGCAGCATTTTTGTTTTATGCTGGTCAAATAGCTTATTAAGGAGCCAGTACTATGCGTGTTTTACTTACCTCTGTCCTGTTGATGGCGCTCACTGCTTGTGGCGGTGGTGGCAGCAGTAGCAATGACGACAGCGCCGGCACTAACCTGTGTCAGCGTAGCGATATCAACTCTCAAGTGTTTTGCGCCCTGCAGCAAGATTATTTGTGGTACCGCGACTTGCCAGCCAGCATTAATCCGGACAGTTTTAACTCGCCCTCAGCGCTATTAGAGGCGGTTGCAGCACCGCAAGACCGCTATAGCTTTATTCTAACCCGGCAGGAGTATGAAGATCGTTTTATCAATGCGACCTTCTTTGGTTATGGTTTTTCCAGCAGCCGGGCAGACAACAACACCAGCTTGCAAATTGCCTATGTGTATGACGATGGCTCAGCAGCGCAAAATGGCCTGCGCCGCGGCGACAAAATTATTGAAATTGAAGGTGTAAGCGTAACAGAGTGGTTGAGTCGCCTCGATGCTGGTACGGCGACGAATGATGATGTGTACGGCCCGAATGAAGACGGCGTGATGCGCAACTTTGTCTGGCGCAAACCCGATGGCACTGAACTGTCGGCTGATTTTGTCAAAAGCGAAGTGACCACCAATACGGTACTGCACCGCTCGGTCAGAAATGTGGATGGCAAGCTGGTAGGCTACCTGGTGTTTAATACCTTTATTGAACTGTCAGAGTCTGAGCTGGAAACGGCTTTTGCTGACTTTGCCGCCCAGGGTGTGGATGAGCTGGTGTTGGACTTACGTTACAATGGCGGCGGTCTTATCCGGGTTGCTAACCAGTTAGCCACGCAAATTGCGCAAAACGCCGTGCAAAACCAGGTGTTTGTGAAATATCAATATAATGACAAGAACATAGCGAAGAATACGACCACCCGTTTTGCCTTGGGTGCGGGTCGCAGTGTGCTTAACTTGCCACGGGTTTTTGTACTGACAACCCAATCCAGTTGTTCGTCCAGCGAGCTGGTGATTAACTCCTTAGCGCCTTTTGTTGACGTGGTACAAATAGGTGACACTACCTGTGGTAAGCCCGTTGGGCAACAGCCAGATATTATCGGCGACTATGTACTGTTTGCGATTAATTTCCAGACCGTGAATGCGCTGGATCAGGGCGACTATTTTGATGGTCTGCAGCCAAATTGTCAGGTTAATGACGCCATCACCGGTGATTGGGGGGTTGAGACAGATCCCTTGTATGCCGAAGCCATCAGCTACATGAGCAGTGGCAGTTGTAGCGATGTTGCGGTAGGTAGCGCCAGTATTAAACTGGCGGCGCAAAAAACCAGGCTGGCAGCACCATGGGTGATTAACAACGAACAATAAAGGCGCGGTTTTTGCTTAGCTTTTTGTTCAGATAATGACTCAACTGATGTCAAATCCGGCCGATAACGGCTGTAATGACAATTTAGTGGCGGTATTAATGAAAAAAACGCTATGGTGCTTGCTAGCAACGCTTTACCTGCCAGCTGTCACAACGACAACAGCACAAGAGCTGGAAGCGGTGCAACTGTACAGCCAAGATGAGCTGTTGGCGCTTATCCGTACCAACAGTCACCTGAAGCGGGTGCGCGCTGACGATTGTCAGCTGGTGCGTGATATTGAAGCCCGTGCTGACATTATGCAGCTGCCTGCCTATCAGTTTTTGTACGGTGACATGCTGGCTTACGCGGTGTGCGTGCCACGTAACGTCGAGCGCGGCTGGGATTTAATGCTACAAGCGGCTGCTCAGGGCTTGCCGGAAGGTCTTGAGCAAGTAGGGCGCTATTACCATATTGGCCGCTTTGTGCAGCCTGATATCGACAAAGCCATCGTCTATTTACGTGAAGCCTCGGCGCTGGGTAATTTAAAAGCCCAGCTTAGGTTGGCGCAAATATTGGTGGATGGCCACGGCAGCCCGGTCGACTTTGAGCAAAGCTACCGCTGGCTGCATCATGCCATTACGGCAGATACTGCCACGCATAAACAAATACAGCAGCTACTGGCGCAGCTGGAGCAGAAAATGCCGGCTAAGGTGGTAGCGAATGCGAAACGACCGGTAAAGTGAAGTTCATACGCTTTTACCGGTTTAGCTGTTACACTTAACTCAATTTAGGACACACAAGAAAACTTAATGACGGTAAATGATCCGCACCTTGCCCGTGAGCAAGAGAAATACGAAAACCCCATCCCCAGCCGTGAATTTATTCTCGAGCATATCGAAAAACGCCAGAGCCCCGCTTATTTTGATGAGTTAGTACAAGAGCTGGGTTTAACCGATGATGATGCCATTTTTGCGCTGAAAAAGCGTTTGCGCGCCATGGAGCGTGACGGCCAGCTTATTTACACCAAAAACCGCCGTTATGGTTTGGTTGATAATATGGATTTGGTAAAGGGCACTGTGCTGGGCCATCGCGAAGGTTTTGGCTTTTTAAAGCTGGAACAGGGCGGGCCAGACTGGTTTATTCCCAATTTTGAAATGCAGCGCTTACTGCACGGCGATATTGTGCTCGCCACGGCGCAAAGCATTAATAGCAAAGATAAAACCGAAGCCCGCATTGTGCGGGTGCTGGAGCCACGTAGCGAGCCAATTGTTGGCCGCTACTACAAAGATTTTGCCTTAGGCGTCGTGGTGCCAGACGACCCGCGTATTACGCAGGACATTGTGATCCCCGACGGTGAGCAGGGCGCAGCCCGCCATGGCCAGGTGGTGCTGGTAGAGGTGACCCAGCGGCCGTCAAAACGGGTGAATGCGGTGGGTAAGGTGACTGAAGTGCTGGGCGAGCATATGGCGCCAGGTATGGAAATTGAAATTGCCATCCGTAATCACAGTATTCCGCATCTGTTCTCTGACGCTGTATTACAACAGGTCGCCAAATACGGCGAAGACGTGCCCGCAGCCGCTAAACAAAACCGGGTCGATTTAACCCAGCTTGGTTTAATTACCATTGATGGTGAAGACGCGCGTGACTTTGACGATGCAGTATACGCAGAAGCGAAAGACAACGGTGGTTGGCGCTTATGGGTGGCGATTGCCGATGTCAGCGCCTATGTGCAGCCGGATACCGCGCTGGATAAAAGTGCGCTCGAGCGTGGTAACTCGGTGTATTTCCCTGATCATGTCGTGCCGATGCTACCCGAGGCGCTATCGAATGGTTTATGTTCATTAAACCCGCACGTTGACCGCCTGTGTCTAGTTGCCGATATGCACATCAGTGCCAATGGTAAGCTGGAAAGCTATCAGTTTTATGAAGCGGTCATGCACTCCAGCGCCCGCTTAACCTATAACAAGGTGCATAAAATACTGCAGGGCGACCCGGAGCTGCGCCAGCAATATCAGGCCAACCTGACCAATATTGAGACCCTGTACGCCCTGTATAAAAAGCTGGCCAAAGTACGCGGCCAACGCGGTGCTATTGAGTTTGAAACGGTAGAAACGCGCTTTATCTTTAACAGCCACCGTAAAATTGAACAGATTGTGCCGGTGCACCGGGTTGAGTCACATAAGATCATTGAAGAATGCATGATCATGGCTAACGTCGCCGCGGCGCGTTTTATTGAAAAGCACGAAGCCCATACGTTATTCCGTGTGCATGAAAGGCCGGATAGTGATCGTTTCGATAACTTCCGCCGCTTTTTAGCTGAACTTGGCATAGAGGCAGATTTACCTTCAGAGCCAACGCCGTTGGAGCTAACAGAGCTGTTAAACCGCATCGGTGAGCGGCCAGACCGTGAGCTGATAGAAACGACGATGCTGCGCTCAATGAAACAGGCCGTGTATCAGGGTGATAATCAGGGCCACTTTGGCCTGGCGCTGGAAGCCTACGCCCACTTTACCTCACCAATTCGCCGCTATCCGGATTTAGTGCTGCACCGTGGTATTAAAGCCTTATTAGCTAAACAGGGGCAAAAAGTCACCGGTGCCCGCGCTTATACTGAGGCGGAAATTACACCACTGGGCGAGCAGTGCTCGATGACTGAGCGGCGCGCCGATGACGCCACCCGTGAAGTGGCCGACTGGCTAAAATGCGAGTATATGCAGGATCATTTAGGCGCAGAGTTTGAAGGCGTAGTGTCTACCGTAACCAGCTTTGGCTTATTTGTGCGCTTAACCGAGCTGTATATCGAAGGCCTGGTGCATGTCACCTCATTGCAAAATGATTATTACCACTTTGATAGCGATCGACACGTATTAACTGGCGAGCACAGTAAAGTCAGTTACCGCATGGGTGATTTACTCAAAGTGAAAGTGGCGGCGGTTAACCTTGAAGCGCGCAAAATTGATTTAGTGCTGGTGGGCGAGCCCAAACGCTTCGTCAATAAAGCCGATATTAAAGCGTCTAAGCAAGCGGCAGCAGAGAAAGGCGCCAAGCGCGGTTCGGCCAAGGGGGGCAAAGCGCCTGCCAAAGCAGAAGCTAAACCGAAAGGCGCGCGTAATATTACCGCGCGCAAAAAGCCACGGCGTAAGGCTAAGTAGGGCATTTCTGGGCGAATCAGTTTGCTCTAAGCCAACCGTTGAAGGCATGGATGCCTGAATCGAGCCTATAGGGACATATTCACGGCGTGTTGGTGTGAGCAAACTGGTTCGTTAATCCCATCAATTTAGGTAAACTGCCGCCCTTTTTAACGTGTCGGCATTAAGGGTTAACTATGAACGCAGATCTGGTATTTGGTATTCACGCGGTAGAGGCGTTTTTGCAGCGTGCGCCGCAAGAAGTGCTGGAATTGTTTGTGATGAAAGATCGCGACGATAAGCGCATGCAACCGATCATTCAATTAGCCCGGCAAAACGGTGTGTCGGTGCAGTTTTGTAACCGTAAAACCCTCGATGATATGGTCGGCGGCCAGCATCAGGGCGTCGTCGCTAAAGCCCGTTTACAAAGCACAGGCAATGAAGCGGATTTAGCCGCTATAGTGGCGGCGAACGACAAGCCGTTTATTCTAATTCTTGATGGGGTTACCGACCCACATAACTTAGGTGCGATTTTACGCAGTGCCGATGCCGCGGGTGTGCATGCGGTAGTGGCGCCAAAAGACCGTTCGGTAAAACTCACGTCAGTGGTGCGCAAAGTAGCCTGTGGTGCTGCCGAGAGTGTGCCTTTTATTACCATTACCAATTTAGCCCGCACCATGCGTGAACTGCAGGATGCCGGCGTCTGGATAGTGGGTACTGCCGGTGAAACGGACACCTTAGTTTACGATGCGGATTTAAAAGGCCCGCTGGCGCTGGTATTGGGCGCAGAGGGTGAAGGCCTGCGCCGTTTAACGCGCGAAACCTGCGATAGCCTGGTAAAAATTCCTATGTTTGGCACTGTCTCCAGCCTTAACGTATCTGTTGCAGCCGGTATTTGTTTGTTCGAGGCTGTGCGCCAGCGTAGTTAAGTAAAACTCTGCTTGTTATTTGCCCGCCAAGTCCGTAAAATACGCGACCTTCGGCCATACACTAACGTTCCTTGCCTCCATGAGAACCCCGGCCGAGTTCCCCCGAGGCTTACTAACCGTAAGGAGCTACAATGCGTCATTACGAAATCGTTTTTATGGTTCACCCTGATCAGAGTGAGCAGGTACCAGGCATGATCGAGCGCTACACTGGCGCGATCAAAGAAGCGGGTGGTGCTATTCACCGTCTGGAAGACTGGGGTCGCCGTCAACTGGCTTACCCAATCCAGAAGTTGCACAAAGCACACTATGTTCTGATGAACGTAGAAGCACCACAAACTGTGATTGATGAGCTGGAAACTAACTTCCGCTACAACGACGCGGTATTACGTAACCTGATTATGCGCACTGACGGTGCCATCGTTGAGCCATCACCAATGGCTAAGGTACGTGAAGAACGTCGTGAGCGTGCTCCTCGCGAAACTGAAGAGCAAGTATCAAACGAAGAGTAAGTTGTTGTTAATGGACAATTGCATGGTACTGGTAGGCACAATTTGCCGTACACCAGAGCACAGCGAAAGTCCGGCGGGTATACCGCACACGGTTCTGGCACTGGAACATCGCAGTAGCCAGGTAGAAGCCGGTTTAAACCGCCAGGCTTATGTCAGGATACAGGTGGTACTCACCGGAACTGAACTGACACAACATACTAAAGCGTTAACGTTGGGCAACATGGTTAAGGTAAGCGGTTTTTTAAACCGGCACCAAAGCCGCAGTGGACAAGCAAAGCTGGTACTGCACGCACAACACATTGAACAAATAAGTTAGGAGACAGGCAAATGTCACGTTTTTTCCGTCGCCGTAAATTCTGCCGTTTTTCTGCAGAAGGCACTGTAGAGATTGATTACAAAGATACCGCTGTTCTGAAAAACTACGTTACAGAAAGCGGCAAGATCGTACCTAGCCGTATTACTGGTACCAGCGCTAAGTATCAGCGTCAATTAGCCCGTGCTATCAAGCGCGCGCGCTACCTGGCTCTGTTACCGTACAGCGACTCACACAGCTAATACAGAAGGGGTATAAGTAATGCAAATTATTCTGTTAGACAAAGTCGCTAACCTGGGTGGTTTAGGTGACAATGTAACTGTTAAGTCTGGCTATGCTCGTAACTTCTTATTCCCACAGGGTAAAGCGGTTCCGGCTACTAAGGCTAACATCGAGAAATTCGAAGCTCGTCGTGCTGAATTAGAAGCTAAATTAGCTGCTGATTTAGCTGCTGCGAATGACCGTGCTGCTAAAATTGCTGCGCTGGGTGAAGTGACTATCGCTTCTAAAGCCGGTGATGAAGGCAAACTGTTCGGTTCAGTAGGTACCCGCGATATCGCGGACGCTATCACTGAAGCTGGCGTTAAAGTATCTAAAGCAGAAGTTAAACTGCCAAACGGTACTTTACGTGAAACTGGCGAGTTCGACATCGATCTGCAGTTACATGCTGAAGTTATCGCAACTGTTAAAGTTGTGGTAATCGCAGAAGCTTAATTGCTTTAAAGCGCACTGCAACTGCAGTGCGCTTTACCTTCTCCGCTTCATCCCACGCTACCCCTTTTCTGATAAAAAATTCTCTGACTTTGCTTTGTGATCTGCCTGCGGCAGGTTAGCATTAGGCTGTTTTTGCCAACAGATACAGGTGCTATGAGTAGTAACAAAGATAAGCAGGTTGCCGCTGTTAAAATGCCGCCGCATTCTATTGAGGCCGAACAATCGGTGCTAGGCGGCCTGATGCTGGACAATGAAGCCTGGGACCGCGTGGCCGAAAAAGTGGTAGAGCAGGACTTTTACCTGCGGGCACACCGGTTTATTTTTGCTGCCATGTCTCGTCTGGCCGAAGCCAGCCAGCCTATCGACATTATTACCGTATCGGAAGATTTAGAAGCCAACCAGCAACTGGATGATGTCGGCGGCTTTGCCTATTTGGGCGAAATTGCCAAGAATACCCCTAGTGCCGCGAACATTCTGGCTTATGCCGATATCGTGCGGGAGCGTGCTGTAGTGCGCGATATGATTTCGGTTGCGCACGATATTGCCGATGCCGGTTACGATCCGCAGGGCCGCACGTCGGCTGAGCTGCTCGATTTTGCTGAAACCAAAGTATTTAAAATTGCCGAGCAGCGTGCCAATGCCAATGAAGGCCCGGAGCCGATTAACAGCATTCTGGCGAAAACCATCGAAAAAATCGACGAGCTGTTTCGCTCACCGCACGATGGTGTCACCGGTGTCTCCACCGGCTATATTGATTTAGACAAAATGACCAACGGCCTGCAGCCGTCAGACTTAATTATCGTGGCGGCCCGGCCATCGATGGGTAAAACCACCTTTGCGATGAACCTGTGTGAGCATGCTGCCATCACCAGCGATAAGCCGGTATTAATCTTCAGCTTAGAGATGCCATCCGAGCAAATTATGATGCGTATGCTGGCATCACTTGGCCGCATTGATCAAACCAAAGTACGCACCGGCCAGTTAGAAGATGAAGACTGGGCACGGTTGTCTTCTGCCATTGAGCTTTTGAACACCAAAGGCAAAATGTATATCGATGATGGCTCCGGCTTAACACCGACCGAAGTGCGATCACGTGCGCGCCGTGTTGCGCGTGAGCACGGTGGCCTGAGTATGATCATGGTTGACTACTTACAGCTGATGACGGTGCCGGGCATGAGCGAGAACCGCACGCTGGAAATAGCCGAAATCTCCCGCTCATTAAAAGCGCTGGCGAAAGAGCTGAAAGTGCCAGTGGTCGCGCTGTCGCAGCTTAACCGTTCATTAGAGCAGCGCGCCGATAAACGCCCGGTGAACTCCGACTTACGTGAATCGGGCTCTATCGAGCAGGATGCCGACTTAATTATGTTTATCTACCGCGACGAAGTGTATAACGACGACAGTCCGGATAAAGGCACCGCGGAAGTTATTATAGGTAAGCAGCGTAACGGCCCGATTGGCCGTATTCGCCTGACCTTCCACGGCCGTTATTCACGCTTTGATAATTATGCCGGCAGTGCCCGTTTCGAGGATGATTAATGCAAAGCCGCAGGCCTCAGGCCAGTATCGATTTAGCGGCGCTGGCGCATAACTACAGCCGGGTAAAGCAGCTGGCACCGAATAGCAAAGTGTTGGCGGTATTAAAAGCCAATGCGTATGGTCATGGCATGCTGGCGGTGGCCCAGACGTTAAAACAGGCCGATGCGCTGGGCGTAGCGCGGCTGGATGAAGCCTTGGCACTGCGCGCTGGTGGCATTGTCCGGCCTATCGTATTGCTAGAAGGCTTTTTTCATCCGGATGAACTGGCGCAAATTGTTGCCTCTAATTTGCAGCTGGTTATTCATCACCGCGAGCAGGCTGAAGCACTGTTAGCGGCGCAGTTAGACGCACCGGTGCGGGTCTGGCTTAAAATTGATACCGGTATGCATAGGCTGGGTATTTACCCGCACGAAGTTGCAGTGCTGTACCAGCAGTTAAGCCAAAGTGCTAATGTGCAGGGGCCGCTCAGGCTAATGAGCCACTTTGCCAGTTCAGATGAGCTGGATAAGCCCAGCACCACTAATCAGCTTGCTCTGTTTAACGAGCTTACCCAGGGGTTAGCCGGCGAGCACTCGCTGGCTAATTCTGCTGCAGTACTTAACTGGCCGCAAAGCCATGGCGACTGGGTACGGCCGGGGTTAATGCTGTATGGCGTATCGCCAATGGCAGACAGTGTTGGCACAGATCTGGGTTTGCAGCCGGTGATGACACTTAGCAGCAGCGTTATTGCTGTGCGTGAGGTAAAAGCCGGTGATGCTGTAGGCTATGGTGGCAGCTGGATAGCCGCACACAACACCCGGTTAGCTGTAGTAGCCATTGGCTATGGTGATGGCTATCCGCGCGCGGCGGGCAACAACGCCGAGGTCTTAATTAACGGCAAACGCTTCCCCGTTGTTGGTCGGGTATCGATGGATATGATTACCGTGGATATCGGCACCGAGCCAGTTTTGGTCGGCGATAAGGTGATACTATGGGGGGCTGATTTGCCGGTAGAGCGCCTGGCGCGCTGTATTGATACCATTCCCTACGAGCTATTGTGTAATATCACCAGCCGGGTACAGTTCACTTATTACATTGTAACTGAATAAAAAAGCCGGCTCGGCGCCGGCTTTATGCTCTAGAGTAGTGTTTACTTATCAAAGCTGACTTCAATATGCACCTTGCCGAAATCTGAATCAAACGGCATTAAAATTTTCGCCCCTTCCGATTTATGCGAAATGGTGTGGCCTTTGCCGGATACCACCACCGGTGTGGCCATAGTGAAGTCATAACCCTTTTCTCCCAATATGCGCTTGGCACCGCCGGTGACCATATTGGTTATTTCACCCACCATATCGGTAACATCGGGCGTAATGCCTTTGGGGCGCTCGCCCAGCATACGAAACATAATTTCAACCGCTAACGACTCTTCAAAGGTAATGGAGAACGAGCCTTTGGTTTGTGGGCTGACCATGCCGATAAGGCCTGACACATCGCCACGGGCGACTTCATCTTTTTTAATTCTGGGCTGGCCGGGAACAATAGTGGTGTTGGCCATAGTGCTAAGCACATTGACTAAAGAAGATAAAAACGGATTTATAAATTCAACATTCATGTCAACGCCTGTGTAATGTCGGAGAATTGGGCTACAACTTGATTAAGATTAGAAACCTTTTACTAAATGTACAAGCTAGCGCTTTGATTCAGGAGAAATTTATTAGCTGCTACGACAACGCTTACAACTACCATGTGCTTCTATCGTTTGCTGCTTTATGTCAAAGCCCAGTGCTACGGCCTGACGGTTAAACTCTTCTTGTAATAGATGAGAGTGCAGTTCTGTTACGTTACCGCACTGGTCACAGATCAACAACTGAGCCGGGTGGTGCTGGCCGAAATGGTGGCACAGCAAAAAGGCGTTGCTGGACTCTATTTTATGGATAAAGCCTTGTTCGGTCAGAAATTCCAGCGCCCGGTAAATAGTAGCTGGTTTTGCACCCGGCTCGGATTGTTTCAGCTGTTCTAACAACTCATAGGCACCGATGCCGCCATCAAGCTCAGCCAGTAAACGAAACACTTTTTCTCGTATTGCCGTAAAACGGGCGCCATTTTTCTCACAGATGGCGCGGGCGCGGGTAACCAGAATTTCTGTCGACATTGTCAGCTCCTGTCTGCAGTTGCCGGCAGTGTATCATAACAGCGGCGAACTGCCACAGCATCCGGGTGATGGCTATGCCAACTATTACAAGCGGTTAATCTGATCCTTCAGCTGATAAGATTTATCTGTAACAATGCTTTCCAGTGTGGCGATACGCTGTTTCATCTTTTCCAGTTCTGCTTTTAACTCGGTGACATCCTGGCTGTTGGCTTTAGTTTTAGTTTTATTGTGTGAATCATAAGCCGAGTAAGCTAAACCACCAATAATAGCAATAGCAGCAATTTCAAACGGTCCCATCTTGTACGCTCTCCTGTTCGTTAAACTCTATAGCACCAAGCAAGGCTAGTGCCATTTGTAATATTGTTTATTATCAGTGCTTTAAAGTTTTTTTGAGGATTCAATCTAACTAAATGCGATAAAGTTTAGCTAATTTCACCAGAATATAGTGATAAACTTTGCCATCAATCCCGCAATTAATTGTAAGCCATTATGACTGATGAAGACTGGATGCGTCATGCCATTATGCTGGCCGCTAAAGCCGAGAGCCAGGGGGAAGTGCCGGTAGGTGCGGTAGTGGTAAAAGACAATGCGCTGTTGGCAGAGGGCAGGAACCAGATGATTAGCTTAAATGACCCCTCAGCCCATGCTGAAATGCAGGCGATACGGGCTGCTGCTGCGCTTCTCGGTAATTACCGGCTGCCAGGCTGCACTTTATACGTTACGCTGGAGCCTTGTAGTATGTGTGCCGGCGTTATGGTGCACAGCCGTATCGACAGGTTGGTGTTTGGTACGACTGATGCTAAAACCGGCGCGGCCGGCTCGGTGCTTAATCTGGTGCAGCATGCGCAATTTAATCATCAGCTGGAAGTGGTGTCGGGGGTGTTAGCACAAGAGTGTGCTGCGCAGTTGTCTGGCTTTTTTCAGCGCCGGCGCGCCGAGCACAAAGCGCTTAAGCAAGCTCGGCAGGCTGGTTGAAAAAGCCGGTGTAATGACGGCGGCGTTGGTGTAACTTGGCCACAGCGATATTGCGTTTGATACGCCGGCGGCTGGAGGCAACATCCAATAACCGGCGACGTTTAGCCCTTACCTGAGGTTTTTTCCGTTTTAACATAACACACCTGTTCAGTCGTTCTGTTGACTATGATGGGTGCTTTGCATGCCGGTTTCAATAGGGGGGAGGTGGTGTGTCTGCTGCCGGTGGCAAGTTATCTGTACTCTCTTCCACGTCGGGTTGCTCGGTCAGCCGTTGCTTTTGTTGTTGCAGGCGCAGCTCGGCCTGCTGGCGTTCATCGACCCACAATAAGGTGTCGTAATAGCGGCGAATATTTTCGACATAAGTCACCGCTTCATCGCCACGGGCGTAGCCGTACTTGGTGGTTTTATACACGCTTTTTTGCCGCAGTAGTGGCAAACGCTGTTTTACTTCCAGCCACTTGTCCGGATCGGCGCCCTGGCGCTGTGTTAAAATGCGCGCATCTTCGACGTGGCCCCAACCGACATTGTATGAGGCCAGTGCAAACCAGAGCCGGTCTGGCATGGCAATTCGCTCGGGAATACGGCTGACTAACCGGTGCAGATAACGGCTGCCACCGCGGATACTTTGCTCAGGGTCCAGCCGGCTGCGTACCCCCATTTGCTGCGCTGTGGGCAGGGTGAGCATCATCAGGCCGCGCACCCCGGTCGGGCTCTTCGCTTTCGGATCCCAGTGCGACTCCTGATAACTCAGTGCCGCCAACAGACGCCAGTCCAACTCGCCGGCGTATTGCTCAAACCAGGCTTTAAAACGCGGCAAGGTTTGTTCTATTGCCTCGATATACACCAGTGTGTCGACATAATCGAACTGTTGCACATGGCCAAAGTAGCGATCTTCCAGTGCAATCAGTTCGCCGCCTTGATACATGGTGCCGAAAAACTCAATAAGCACGGCGTAGAGTGAATCATCGTTGTTATCGGCTATCAGCCAGCTTACCGGCAGGTTGTCGCGCACGGTAAAGGCAATGCTCAGGTTGGGATAAAAGCGCCGGTTCAGTGCCAATTGGTTTGAATCTGTCAGGGTGTAGGCAATATTACCATCAACCACCTGTTGCAGAATTTCATCGTTATCAAAGCTTGGGTGTACCTGCCAGTCCAGCTCAGGGTATTCCTGGCTCAGTTGCTGCAGTGTTTCAGCGTGGCTGCTGTCTTTAACTACTACTACCGTATCGGTTAAATCTTGCAGGGTTCTGGGCCAGGTGTTGCCTTGTTTGAATACCAGCACTTCGTTTATCCAGCGATAGGCGGGGGCGGCGCGGTATTTACCTTTACGTCGTTCTGTTAACGTCAGGCCGCCAGCAATATAGTCTACCTGACCAGAGTCGAGCTTCTGCAACAACTCGTCCAAATGATAGCTGGGATAGAGCTCTAAGGTTACCCCCAGTTTGTCTGCTAATGCCTGGCTTAACTCCAGCTCGAAGCCAACCGGGCCATCGACGCCAACGTAATAGCTGGTAGGGCCGTGCAAAATGCCTACCTTTAAGCTATCTCGCTGATATATCTGGTAAAGCTGGCTTTCTGAGGGCGCGGGGCTACAGCCGGACAACCACAGTACTAACAGCAACCAG
Organism: Pseudomonadota bacterium; assembly: GCA_040752955.1. Lineage (GTDB taxonomy): Bacteria > Pseudomonadota > Gammaproteobacteria > Enterobacterales > Alteromonadaceae > Alishewanella. The sequence continues at coordinate 277,774 of JBFMHG010000001.1, read as the reverse complement.
GCGCCGCATTTGTACATCTTTGCTAACCTGAATCGTCATCTTCTGCGCTGTTATAGCAAACTTCTGTAACGCCGTCAGTGTTTACTCATACCACTTGGGCAGAAATTTCTTTATAATGTCGCGCCTGTTTTAGGTTCCATCGTCGTTCAACCCACGGGAAAAAAAGCCTATGTTGATCCTGCGTGGTGCGCCAGCACTGTCCGATTTCAGAATTCAGAAGTTACTCGACCAATGCGCCCAAAGTGGCTTAACTGTAAGCAGCCTTTATGCTGAGTTTATGCACTTTGCTGATGTCAGCAGCGCATTGACTGACGCCCAACAGCAAACGCTGGATAAACTACTCACCTACGGCCCGGCGATTGCCAGTCATGAGCCACGTGGCCAGTTATTGCTTGTAACCCCGCGTCCGGGCACCATTTCGCCCTGGTCATCTAAAGCGACAGACATTGCACATAACTGCGGCCTGGCACAGGTAAAACGGCTGGAGCGCGGTATTGCCTACTACGTTGAAGCGGCACAGCCGTTAAGCGCAGAGCAGTTAACCCAGGTAGCGGCCTTAGTGCACGACCGTATGATGGAAGCGGTATTTACTGAGCTTGAGCAGGCGCAAGCCTTGTTTGCTAAAGCCGAGCCGGCGCCACTGGCATCAGTTGATATTATCGCTGGTGGCCGCGATGCGCTTGTTAAAGCCAACAATGAGATGGGCCTGGCACTGGCCGACGATGAAATAGACTATCTGTACAGCAACTTTATCGCGTTGGGTCGTAACCCAAACGACATTGAACTCTACATGTTTGCCCAGGCCAACTCAGAGCACTGCCGGCACAAAATTTTCAACGCTGACTGGACCATTGACGGCGTACAACAGCCTAAATCGCTGTTTAAAATGATTAAAAACACCTATGAGCAAACACCAGACTACGTGTTATCGGCCTACAAAGATAACGCTGCGGTAATGGAAGGCTCAACTGCCGGCCGTTTCTTCGCGCAGCCGGGTAACAACACTTATCAGTACCACCATGAAGATATTCATGTACTGATGAAGGTAGAAACCCACAACCACCCGACAGCGATTTCACCCTACCCGGGCGCCGCAACAGGCTCTGGTGGTGAGATCCGTGATGAAGGCGCCACGGGTGTGGGCTCTAAACCGAAAGCCGGTCTGGTCGGTTTTTCGGTATCGAATTTACGCATTCCGGGCTTTGAACAGCCGTGGGAGACTGATTTTGGTAAGCCTGACCGTATTGTCTCGGCGCTGGATATTATGCTGGAAGGCCCACTGGGCGGCGCCGCCTTTAACAACGAATTTGGCCGGCCGGCGATTAACGGTTATTTCCGCACTTATGAAGAGCGCGTGCCCAGCCACAATGGCGACGAAGTACGGGGTTACCATAAGCCGATTATGATTGCCGGTGGTTTGGGCAATATCCGCGCTGAGCATGTGCAAAAAGGTGACTTGCCGGTAGGGGCCAAATTAGTGGTACTGGGCGGCCCGGCGATGAATATCGGCCTGGGCGGTGGTGCAGCATCTTCAATGGCCTCTGGCCAATCAGCAGAAGATTTGGATTTTGCCTCAGTGCAGCGCGAGAACCCGGAAATTGAACGCCGTTGTCAGGAAGTGATCGACCGCTGCTGGCAGCTGGGCAAAGACAACCCTATCGTGTTTATTCATGACGTCGGCGCCGGCGGTTTATCGAATGCTTTCCCTGAACTGGTCAACGATGGCGGCGTGGGCGGTAAGTTTGAGCTGCGCAATGTACCCAACGACGAGCCAGGTATGTCGCCACTGCAAATTTGGTGTAACGAGTCGCAGGAGCGCTATGTGATGGCGATTCCGGCGGATAAAATGCCGCTGTTTGAGCAGATCTGTAAGCGTGAGCGCGCGCCATTCGCCGTGGTGGGTGAAGCCACCAGCGAGCAGCACTTAACGCTAACCGATACCCATTTTGGTAGCACGCCTATTGATTTACCACTAAGCGTGTTGCTGGGCAAAGCGCCGAAAATGCACCGCGATGTAAAAAGTGCAACCGGTGCCGGTAAAGCCTTAGATTTGGCCGGTGTCAGCATTAAAGATGCTGCGGAGCGCTTACTGCGTTTACCGACGATTGCCGAGAAAACCTTCCTGGTGACCATAGGTGACCGTAGCGTTACAGGTTTAGTGGCGCGTGACCAGATGGTAGGCCCTTGGCAGGTGCCAGTGGCTAACTGCGGTGTAACAGCTGCCAGCTACGATACCTACCACGGTGAAGCCATGGCAATGGGTGAGCGCACGCCTGTGGCACTGTTAGATTTCGCGGCTTCTGCCCGTCTGGCGGTGGCTGAAGCCATTACCAATATCGCGGCCACTGATATCGGCTCGTTAAAGCGGGTTAAATTATCGGCTAACTGGATGTCTGCCGCCGGTCACCCGGGTGAAGACGCCGGTTTATATGCCGCGGTTAAAGCCATCGGTGAAGAGTTATGTCCGGCGCTGGAAGTCACTATTCCGGTGGGTAAAGACTCGATGTCGATGAAGACCAAGTGGCAAAAAGACGGTAAAGAGCATGCCGTTACTGCACCTATGTCATTGATTATCACTGCCTTTGCCCGGGTTGAAGATATCCGTAAAACGGTTACGCCGCAGCTACGCACTGACAAAGGCGCGACCAGCCTGTTGCTGATTGATTTAGGTAATAAACAAAACCGCTTAGGCGCTTCGTGTTTAGCACAAGTTTACAAGCAGTTAGGCGAGCAGACGCCGGATTTAGACAGTCCGGATTTACTGCTTAACTTCTTTGGCGCTGTGCAGCAGTTAACCACTGAACAAAAACTGCTGGCTTATCATGACCGCTCTGACGGTGGTTTATTCACCACGCTGGCCGAGATGGCGTTTGCCGGTAAAGCAGGTATTCAAGCCGATATCAGCGCACTGGGTAGCGATGATATGGCGGTACTGTTTTCTGAAGAGCTCGGTGCTGTTATTCAGGTCAGTGACAGCGAATTAGCTTATGTGCAGCAGGTGCTGGCAAAGCATAATCTGGCTGAGCTTTGTCATGTGATTGGTAAGGTGACCACTGCAGATGAGTTGGTGATCCGCCGTGGAGATACGCCAGTGTTGGCGGACAGCCGTACCCGCCTGCGTTGTATTTGGGCGGAAACCACCTATCAGATGCAGGCAATGCGCGACAACCCGCAAGGTGCCAAGCAGGAATTTGATGCCAAAGCCGATGCGGCAGATCCGGGTTTAAACGTTAAATTAAGCTTTGATATCAACGAAGATGTCGCTGCGCCGTTTATCTTAAAAGGTGCGGCGCCGAAAGTCGCGATTATGCGTGAGCAAGGCGTTAACTCGCATGTGGAAATGGCCGCCGCCTTTAACCGTGCTGGTTTTACCGCTATTGATGTGCATATGAGCGACATTCTCTCTGGCCGCGCTAAGCTCAGTGACTTTAACGGCTTGGTTGCCTGTGGTGGTTTCTCTTACGGTGACGTATTGGGTGCCGGTGAAGGCTGGGCGAAATCGGTGTTGTTCAACGACATGGCCAGAGCGCAGTTTGCCGCGTTTTTCGAGCGTGACAGCACTTTCTCACTTGGCGTGTGTAACGGCTGTCAGATGATGTCAAACTTAAAGAGCTTGATCCCGGGCGCCGAGCTGTGGCCACACTTTGTGCGCAACAAGTCAGAGCGCTTTGAAGCACGCTTTAGCCTGGTCGAAATTCAGCAAAGCCCGTCACTGTTCTTTGCTGGTATGGCAGGCTCGCGCATGCCTATCGCGGTATCACACGGTGAAGGCCATGCAGAGTTTGCCTCCAGTGAAGCCTTTGCCAAAGCCAATCACAGTGGTACGGTAGCGATGCGCTTTGTTGATCACTACGGCAAAGTAACCGAGCAATACCCGCAGAACCCGAACGGTTCACCAGCCGGTATTACCTCGCTGACCACCACTGATGGCCGTGTGACCATTATGATGCCGCACCCGGAGCGGGTATTCCGCGCGGTGGCCAACTCGTGGCAGCCCGATGGCTGGCAGGAGGACAGCCCCTGGATGCGCATGTTCCGCAACGCCCGCGTCTGGCTAGGTTAAGCCGCCGCCTGCTGTGCACTACCACAACACCCTGCAATTGCAGGGTGTTGTTTTTTAACTGGTTATAAATCCGGCAGCCCGGCCCGCCACCAGCTAGACTTAGGCTGTTTCTCCCAAATGGCAGCAATATCATGGACCCACTTGCTGTAGTCACGTTAAAACAGGCATTGCAACTTGCCCCCACTGTTGCAGAGCATCAGCTTTCTAAACACATTGTTAGTTACCTTCAGCAACATCAAGGCGCGTTAGGTGCAGCCTCCGGCTGGCAAAGCTGGCCGGCACAGCGGCAGGCAGTGTTATGTTTGCAGCTCTGTTGCCAGCAGTCTGGCTTGTCGCCAGGTAAGCTGGATGGCTGGTGGGGGCCGCAAACCGACTACGCCAGCGAGCAATTGGCGGCGCTGCAGCAGCAAGGCAAACTGCCACTACCCTGGCGCGATAATTTCAGTACTCCGGCCAACCCGCACGGCTGGCCGCTGGATCGCGAGGTAGAGCTGTGCGCTTTTTATGGTGAGCCGGGCACACAGCTGGTTAAAATGACCTTGCCTTATCCGCTGCGCCTGGCCTGGGATACCAGCACCACAGTGCTTAGCACCCAGTGCCATCAAAAGGTAGTTGCCAGCATGCAAAAGGTATTGGAGCAGGTGCTGCTGTATTATGGTTTTGATGCTGTGCAGCAGCTAAGGCTGGACCTCTATGGTGGTGGTTTTAACCTGCGTGCAAAACGTGGCGGCAGCAGTTTGTCTACCCACAGCTGGGGCATTGCTTTTGATTTTGATCCGGCGCATAACCAGCTAAAGTGGGACAGCAGTAAGGCAAGCCTGGCCCGGCCTGAATACGCTTACTGGTGGCAATGCTGGGAAGAAGAAGGCTGGGTAAGCCTGGGCCGCAGCCGTAACTATGACTGGATGCACGTGCAGGCCGCCCGGTTGTAATGTGACCAGATGTTAGCTGGTGCCTGTTGTCACAGCTGCTGGCTGTTGGCCTGGTTGCGGCCTTGTTGCTTGGCCTGATACAGCAGCTTATCGGCTTGCTGCATCAGCTCACTAGAGGTCAGTCGCGGTGCCTGGCCGCCCAGTGTTACCACGCCAATAGAAGCGGTAACCACGCCAAAGGGAGAGCTGTGGTGTGGCAGCGCCAGTTTGGCTAATTGTGCCGGCAGCTGCAGTAAACTGCTGGGCTGATGCAGAGCGTGTTGCTCAATTAAAATAAATTCTTCGCCGCCAAAGCGTACTACCAGCCAGTCAGGGTTGGCGGATAACAGCCGGGCGACGTTTACCAACACTAAATCACCGTCCAGATGACCGTAATGGTCGTTATAGCGTTTGAAATAATCTATATCCAATAAGCCCAGTGACAGCTGTTCATCGGGTTTAAGGCTGGCCAGCTTTTCAGCCAGTCGCTGCTCAAAGCTGCGCCGGTTTAACAGGCCAGTCAACTGATCGGTTTCGGCTTTTTGCTGCTCCAGCCGCACTGCTTTGTACTGGCTTCGCAGCAGCTTGTCGTACTGGCGCTGCCAGCTTAAGCACAATGCGATGGTAATAAACAAGTAAAACAGGCTCCAGCCGGTATCGGTAGCGGTGCAGTATTTAATAAAGGCCACGGTGCTTAGCAGCAGTGCCCATAGCAATAGTTTTTGCTGCAGATGAAAAATAGGGATAGCCGCGATGGCAAAAGCTACCACCAGCGGACCGCCTTCCCCCAGCCGGCCAAAATAGCGGGCGGAGGCATAAAAAGTGACAGCAAGTAGCAGGATAGCCAGAGCACTAACAGCCAGCCAGCCTTGCAGCCAGTTTTCACCGCTAAGATAGCGCGAGAAGCCAAGGTATAAAGCGACACTAAGCGCCGCCAGATAACGGGTGCTGTTACTGAAACTAAGCCAGTCATCGCCCAACAGGATATCGGTTAAGCTAAATACCAGCATCAGGATGATGCATACCAGAGCCAGGCGCGCTGTACCTTGACGGGCACTGTTTACCAGATGGCAGCGAAACGCCGCCTCACTGGCGGGGTCAAGATAAGATAATGCCGGAAACAGACGTGTTATCAGTTGCATAAGCCGATTGCTAAACCTAACGAGACTTAAGCATAGCAGCTTAACTGGCTGTTACATCAAGCCTTTTAAAAACGCTACCACACTGCGGCCCAATGCGCTTAGCGCATAACCGCCTTCCAGCATAGCAACAATGCGCCCCTGACAGTGCTGGTCGGCCAGCTGTTTTAGCTGCTGGGCAATCCACTGGTAATCATCCTCTACCAACAGAAACTGCGCCATATCATCCTCGCGATGGCCATCAAAACCGGCGGAGACCAAAATAAGCTGTGGCTTGAAGGCATTCAATCTGGGCAGCCAGTGGTTTAGGATCTGCTCGCGCCACTGTGCCGGTTTGCACAGTGCCGGCAGCGGCAGATTTTCCACATTAGCGGCGCCACTTTGCTGATCGCGGTACGGATACAGCGCCGACTGAAACGACGAGCAAAATAAAATGCGCTCATCGCCACCGACAATATCTTCAGTGCCGTTGCCATGGTGGACGTCAAAATCGACAATGGCTACCCGTTCAAGGCCATGCTGGGTCAGCGCATGCAGCGCGGCTATGGCGACATTGTTGAAGATGCAAAAACCCATTGCCTGGTCTCGGGTGGCATGATGGCCCGGCGGGCGCACACTGCAAAACGCCTGTTGATCGGGTTGTTGTAGCACTAATTCTATTGCATCGATGCCGGCACCAGCGGCGTATAGGGCGGCGTCTAAGCTGTGGCGCATCATTTGGGTATCCGGATCTAGCCAGATGTAACCCTCGGTTGGGGCTTTGGCATAAATATCATCAACGTATAACTGGCTATGGGCGCGGTAGAGTTGTTGCTTGATGGCCGGGTTGGCGTCGCGCTGTTGCAGCACAAACTCGAGACCTGAGCGGATAAGCTGATCGTTAATGGCACTTAAGCGTGCCGGCTGCTCCGGATGGTCATCACCGGCCAGATGGCGGTAACAGGTAGCGTGACTGAATAAGGTAATGGCCATTAGCTGCTCTCTGTGCTGGCACTGCCGCGCGGCAAGCGCAGCTGTAAATAAACTTCGCTTGGGTCATCGCCTGGCAGGCGGCCAAAGCCGGCTTTTTGGAACACCGCCAGCATGGCTTTATTTTCGGCGCGGACAAAGGCCACCATGCTTTGCAGGCCGCGCTGCTCGGCAATGCTGATCATCTCCTGCAGCAAGCGTTTGGCCATACCTTTGCCCTGATATTTCTCGCGGGTAACAAAGGCCACTTCGCAGCCTTGGCCATCGTGTAGCAGGTAGTAACGGCCCACCGCCTGAATTTGTACCACTGATCCCTTTTGCTTGACGATACACAGTGCTAAATCTTTAGACTGGTCCACGCCAACCAGGGTACAGGATTTTTCCCGGCTCATTTGCGTGGGCACTGCACTGTAGCGCAGCTGCAGCGTTTCTTTGGTGTGCGAGTAAAAGAACTCCTGCAGCCGGCGCTCGTCAGAGGGGTTAAGCGGACGCAGATCAAACTCTTCGCCGTCGATATGCAGCTCTTTAAAGCCGACACTGCCAAGCTCCGGTACTTCAGTCGGGGTATGCAGCTGATAATGCGGCACCCAGAAATGCTCTCGTATTTGCTCCAGCAGCTGCTGGCGAAACTTAGGGTGTGCCACGCGGATAAGCTCCAGCGCCCGCTCGCGGATACTCTTACCACGTAACGATGCCACACCAAATTCGGTGACCACGTAGTGCACATGACCGCGCGAAGTAACGACGCCTGCACCTTGTTTCAGGTGGGCAACAATACGGGAAACTGTGCCGTTTTTCGCCGTGCTGGGCAGGGCAATAATTGGCTTGCCGCCGCTGCTCATCGACGCGCCACGGCTAAAGTCGACCTGGCCGCCAATACCGCTGTAAAACTGATGGCCGATAGAGTCGGACACGATCTGGCCGGTTAAGTCGACCTCGATGGCGCTGTTTATCGACACCATATTATCGTTACGGGCAATATTGGCCGGCGAGTTAACATATTCGCTGGGGTAAAAGCCCATATGTGGGTTGCAATGCACAAAGTCGTACAGGGCTTTGCTACCAACACAAAAACTGGCCACGGTTTTACCCGGATGAAAGGTCTTTTTGCGGTTGGTGACCACGCCTTTTTTAATCAGCTCCATCATAGAGTCGGTGATCATTTCGCTGTGGATGCCTAAATCTTTATGATTGCCCAGATAACGCAGCACGGCATCGCACATTTTGCCCACGCCAATCTGAATAGTGGCACCGTCTTCTACCAGTAACGACACATACTGGCCGACCCGCTCTGTGACAGCGTCCAGTTTTACCGCCGGCATTTGTGCTATCGGCTGCTCGGCGTAAAAGTAGGCATGGATCTGATCTTTATGAATAAACGACTGGCCATAGGTAATGGGCATCGACGGGTTTACCTGGGCGATGACTTTTTTTGCCGTTTTCGCCGCCGCTGAGACGATATCGACCGACACGCCCAGCGAATGGTAGCCATGCTCATCGGCCGGGCTGACCATAATCAGCGCGGCGTCCAGCGGCAGTATGCCATCGCTGAACAAAGAGGCAATATCAGACATAAAGCAGGGCGTGTAATCGGCGCGGCCCTCGGCCACGGCGCGGCGCACGTCATCACCGCCGATAAACAACGCATTAACCTTAAACAGTTGCTGGTGCTCCGGCGCCGCCCATTTGTTATCCGACAACGAATAGACCTGCACAATTTCAATGTCATGCAGCTGTTTGGCGTTGGCAATTAAATCATCCAGCAGTGCGGTTGGCGTAGCCGCATGTGAGCCGATAAAAATACGGTCACCGGATTTGAGCAGTTGCTGCCAGTTCAGTTTATCCATGCCGCTTAGCGCTCCTGCAGTTGATTCGCTGCTGTTGACGTCCAGCTGGTTCGTTCAGTTAATAAAGGAAGTGTAAAACAAAAAGGCGACCTTGTTTAAGTCGCCTTTAGTCTTAGCTTAATGTGCGTTGGTTATAAGGTCCAGCGCAAACCAACCATGGCTACATAAGGGTCGATATTCACCTTAACACTTTGGATAGTGCTGCCATTTACCTGCACCCGGCCTGTGGTGTCGATATCCATTTTGCTCAGCATTACATGCAGCCCCAGATTGTCGCTCAGTTTTATATTAACGCCGGCCTGCAAGGCCAGGCCAAACGAGCTTTTCAGCTTCAGGCCGACATTATCGTCTGCGCCGGTAACCGCTAACGCATCCAGCGCGCCCTCAAGCTGACCATCTACCTGTTCGTCAAAAAACACCGTGTAGTTAAGCCCGACACCAACAAAGGGGTCAAAGGTGTTGTGCTCTGGCATAAAGTGATACTGCGTCAGCAGGGTTGGCGGTAAATGTTTGGTTTTACCTACTTTTAAGCCGTCAATCGCCGAGCCTTTTACCTTAATGTCGTGGCTAAACGGGGTGGCGGCAATCAATTGTACTGACCAATTAGGCATAAACTTATAATCAAAGGTGAGTCCCAATTGGGTATTGGTATTAACGCTTACTGCTGTTGAGCCAGAGGTCAAACCTGCTACTTGCTCGATAACATTCAGGTTAGCGCTGGAATCATCTGGCATAACGCTGATGGCGCCGACATTAATACCAAATTCTGCCAGGGCAGGGGTTGCTGCTAACAGGCTGGCTAAAGAAAGTGCCGCTAGGGTTGTTTTCATAATGCGCTCCGCATAGTGTTTAAGTTATGCCGATTGTCGCGCCTTGACTGGGAGAGATCTTGGCCTGGATCAATAAAAAAGCGGGCACTTGGTATTAGTGCCCGCGGCTTTGTTTTATATCAATAAAGTGGTCGTTATTCGATGCGACGTGTTTGGCCAGTGTGCCGCTGCGCTTGGACGTTTTGCCGCTGCGTTTGGACGTTTTGCCGCTGCGCTAGGCTGTTTTCCCGCGCAGGCTGGCGCATTTCACGTACGGGTGCGACTTCTCGCTGTGGCTGGCGCATTTCACGTACGGGTGCGACTTCGCGTTGCTGATTGCGCATTTCACGCACGACAGGAGTTTCGCGCTGTGGCAGACGTTGCTCACGTTCAACCCTTGTGTCACGCACTGGTGTCTGGCGTTCTGGCTGGCGCTGACGCAGCTGCTCTGTACTGATTACACGTTCACGCTGTGCACGGTCGTTTTGGCGCGGCTCGGCCAGCTGTTGTTTAATCTGCTGTTGGCGCTGCTCTGAGTGTACTTGAGTAGTGCGCACACGGGGCTCAAGACTTTGCTGGCGCTGTTGGCGCAGCGCTTCGTTGTGCTGGCGTGGGCTGCGCTCGTTATTCTGCCACTGGCGGTTCGTCAGGTGTACCTGCTCGGCACTTTTACGCTGATACTGCGCCTTGTTTTCCCGCAGCTGCGCGGTGCTGGTAGGCCGATGCTCTGTCACCCGGGTATGGCGTATGGGCTTACCCTGGGTTTCGCGTGTGGGCTGCTGGTAGCCATAGCCACTGTTATAGGTACGGTTTAGCGGCTCATGGCGGTAATGCACACCACGGCGATGCTGCGGGCTGTGCTGCCAGCGGCGTGCATCCACATAGTGTTTATGCCGTTTGGGGTAATAACGTGGCGGCGTGTGATAATAATGATGGTGCACAACCACATGGCGGTGGCGCCAGTCGAAAATGCCAAAATAGAACCAGGGCCGCACGTTAACACTGACTCCCCAGTAAAACGGGCTGTTACGGTAGTACACACCGGCGGTATGCCAGTATACCGGTGGGTGATGTGGCCACCACCAGTCGCCGTACACAACGCGGGTGTCGTACACCGGCACATAGACCACTTCACGCCGTGCCGGCTCAATCACAATGACTTCACGCTCGCGCTCTACCACAATATGCTTGTTGTCGCGCAGCGTGCCTTTGCTGTAGGCTTTTTGCCGTAGCGTCTGAATGCTGGCCAATACCGCTGTTTCATCGGCTAAAAAAGCTTCGCCTAATTGCTGGGTCCAGTCTAAGTCGTCACTTAATCGCTCTAGCAGCTGCGGAAAAGCGACTAGGGCTTTCACGCTTGGGTCCCAGCTTTTATCTTCGACAGCCCGCACGGCCTCTTCACCGCTCAGGCGGGGGTTGTCTTTTACCCAACGGGAGGCCTGTACCACTTCCAGCGGATAGGTAGCAGCAATCAGTACATGGGTTAGTACGGTATCCGGGTACAGCGCCACTGGCGCCAGCATTTGGTCCAGCTCGGCTTGTGACCAGAGCGTCTCATTTGCTCTGGCGTTCAGGCTGTGGCTTAGTAGCAGCACGCACACCGCCAGTGCCTGGCTAAGTTGCAGTATCAGCTTTTTCATGGTGCCATCCTCAGTTAGGCCGTGTCAGCCTTACCTTGATACAGGTAAGTATTGCCGGCTTTTTACACACTGTATAGCTTATAGGGCGCTGAGGCTGAATTGAAACTGAACTTTACGCAACCTTTACACTGGCATTTTGGCAAGCCATGTTGCCGCCAAATGCCAGCGTAAAGCCGGGTTAATTAGTTGTCAGATAACGGGCTCTTTTTGCTGCTTTAAGTTGTTGTAAATCAACCAGTACCAGGCCATCGACACAGTTGGCAAAATCGGGGTCGGTACCAAAGGCGAGAAACTTGACGCCGCCGGGTTCACACAGCTCGCTGTACTGTTTGTACAGTGTGGGAATGCTAAGCCCCATATTGGCTAGCAGGTGCTTTAACTGGGTAAAGTCGGCCAGATAATCATGGCCGCTAAAATGTTGCTGCAGTTCACTGAGTATGGCCTGAGGCAACTGATAAGGTTGATGCGACACTGCGCTTAAGCGAGTATCGCTAAAATACAGGCTGTAGAAGTACACCATTAGATCGCGTGCTGCCTGCGGGTAACTGGCCGACAAACTGACGCCGCCGAATAAATAGCGGATGTCGGGGTTACGGCGCAAATAAGCGCCTATGCCATACCAGAGGTAATCGAGACTGCGTTTGCCCCAATAGCGCGGTTGCACAAAGCTGCGCCCCAGCTCCAGCCCGGCCGCCAGATAAGGTTGCATGCTGTGGTCAAACTGAAACAGGCTGGCCGTATACAAGCCTTCAGGTCCGTGCTCTGCTAACACCTTACGGCTATTGGCAAAGCGGTAGGCACCAACAATCTCTAAGTCGTCCTCATCCCATAAAATCAGCTGCTCGTAATGGCTGTCATAACGGTCCAGGTCGCGGCGCTGGCCGCTGCCTTCGCCTACGGCGCGAAAGGCTATTTCACGCAGCCGGCCAATTTCGCGCATAATTGGTGAGCTTTGCTGGTGCTGATACAAATAAATGTGTTTGCCATCACTGGTATGGCCCAATAGCTCGCACTGGGCGATGGCTTTTTTCAGCGCAATGCGATCCTCAGGGTGGGCGATAGCGCTCTGGGTAATAAAGAGCCCCGGTTTGTCTTTGGCCAGGCGGTATAAATGTTTTTTAAATAGCTTAACCCTGGCCGGTGTTTCCAGTGCCAGGTTGGCAAAGGCGTCGTGAGGGATCAGCTCGCCAATACGCATATCGAGCTTTTTGCGCTGCTGCTTAAACATCTCCTGCACCAGCAGCATGGTAGCCAGCGGCTTGTACAGCATAGAGGCACCGTAAAACAGTGCCGAATTTCTGCCATCAATATACACCGGTAAAATAGGCGCCTTGGCGTTAGTGGCAAAGCGTAAAAAACCGCTGTGCCATTTGCCGTCACGAATGCCCTCGGGCCGCAGGCGTGACACTTCGCCACTGGGGAATAAAATTAATGCGCCTTCCTGGGCTAAATGTTGCTGAATATTATCCAGCGCGCGCCGCTCAGTGCCGCCGTGCATGTTATTGACTGGCAGCAGCAGGTTATGTAGCGGTTGTAATGCCATCAGCAGCTGGTTCGCCACGACTTTTACATCAGGCCTAATGTCGCTCACCAGTTTTAGCAGTGCCAGGCCGTCTAACGAGCCGATAGGGTGATTGGCAATAATTACTACCCGGCCGGTCGCGGGGATGCGCTCTATTTCGTTATCACGTACTGAAAAGCGAAAATTAAAATGCTCCAGCACCTGCTCGACAAATTCCAGCCCCTGCAAGTGTGGGTAGCGTTTAGCAAAGTTGATAAAGTCCTGCTCATGCAGCAGGCGGCGCAGGGCGCCTTTCACCGGTTTATACAGCCAGGCTTTATTGGCTAAGCCTGGCATATTTTGTGATAACACCTGCTCAACACTGATCATTGTTCGCTCCGCTAATGCAACACCAGGTTGCGCTTAGGCTAAAGCGGCAGTATGACAATGCGGTTGCGGTTTTATGGCAATTTGCGGAATTTTTACGCTACCTTTAGGCCAGTCTTACTGCTGGCTGTTGATTGGTCTAACAGCGCAATTTGCTCGGCTTGCCCGCTACAGTGATAGAGTGCCAGGCTGCCATCATGGTGCTCGGCCAGGGCGGTACAACTGTCAATCCAGTCACCGTCATTGCAATAAATAATACCTTGCTCTAAGCGGATCTCCGGGTGGTGAATGTGGCCGCACACTATACCGTCAAAGCCTGCACGGCGGGCTTTGGCCACCGCGGCCGCACGATAACGGGCAATGGCCTTTTGCGCGCCGGGTACCCGGCTTTTAATGTAAGCGGACAGGCTAAAATAGCCACCGCCACTGAAGCGACGCAGCCGGTTATACCAACGGTTTAAAAATAGCAGCAAGTCGTACAGGTTATCGCCCAGCCAGGCATGCCAGCGGCCAAAGTTAACCTCTTTGTCAAATTCATCACCATGCAGCAGTAACAGCCTTTTGCCCTGCACTGTAGTGTGGCTGGCCCGCAGCTGCACACTGATATTGCCAAACTGCTTGCCGGCATAAAGCCTGAATGCTTCATCATGGTTGCCTGGTATATAGATCAAACGGCAGCCTTGCTCAGCTTTGTCCAGCAGGCAGCGCAGCAATTTATTTTGCTGTTGATGCCAGTGTACCTGTTTTTGCATGGCCCACAAATCGACAATATCGCCGAGTAAATAGATGGTATCGGCCCGGCACTGTTGTAAAAACGCCAGCAGATAGTCAGCCTGACAATCTTTGCAGCCCAGATGCACATCAGATAAAAACAAGGTGCGGCAGTTTAGCATCGGTGGTTACCGTGTTATCTTTAGGCCACGCCAGCTTGATAGCCGGCTGTGGCAACGACATGACGTTTTCTTGAAGTTTTGGTGACCTATGAGCCTTGCGCTGATTATTCCCGACCGTAAACTGGATGATTTACAGCAGCGTTTAGCTCAGGTGCTGCCCGATACCTGTATCGAAGTCTGGCCTGATATCCGCCAGTCCGACGCCGTTGAATTTGCCGTGGTATGGAAACAGCCAGCGGGCTGTCTGGCGGCGCTGCCTAAGCTTAAAGCCATTCAGTGTTATGGTGCAGGCGTAGATGCCATTTTGGCCGATGCCACTTTGCCCAAGCTACCTATTGCCCGTATTGTCGACCCCAGTTTAACCCGCACTATGGTGCGCTATGTCGATGGCGTGGTGAGCTATTACCGGCTGCGGCTGGATCAGTTCAGTCAGCAGCAGCGCCAGGCGCTGTGGCGGCCGAAAAGCCCGCGCCGCTTAAAGCACATCAGCGTACTGGGGTTGGGCGAGCTTGGCAGTGCGGTAGCGGTGCATTTTGTCAGTTTGGGTTATCAGGTAAGTGGCTGGGCCAGAACGGCAAAACAGCTTGAGCAGGTACAGGTTTATCATGGTGCCGGCCAGTTAGCTGCTGCTGTGACGCAAGCCGACATAGTTATTTGCTTATTGCCGTTAACCCAGGCTACGCAGGGGCTGTTAGGGCAAACTTTTTTTAGCCGTACCAAGCCCGGCGCTATTTTTATTAATGTGGCACGCGGCGCTATTGTCGATGACAGCGCTTTGCTAGATGCGCTGCAAAGCGGCCAGCTGGAAGCGGCCTGTTTAGATGTGTTCAGCCAGGAGCCGCTGCCGCCAGAGCATGCGTTTTGGCAACATCCGGCTATTTTGATTACACCGCATGTGTCTGCAGTCACTAATGTGGCTACTGTGGTTGAGCAAATTGCCGAGAATTACCGGCGCAGTCAGCAGGGTTTGCCATTGCTTAATCTGGTAGACGTGACAAGGGGTTATTAAGATGACAACAGCCGCACAACCAGTAGAGGTTACTACCTGGTATTTGCAATACGAGGGACCTGCTATAAATGCTATTAGCTGGCCTGAAGGTGTACAGCTGGTGGAGGCCGAAATTGCCAGCCCGGAGCTAAGCCAGTTTATGTTTCGTGCCGTTGGCGGGCGCTGGCAATGGTTTAGCCGCTTAAGTTGGAGCTATCAGCAGTGGCTGGACTACTTAACCTTGCAGCAGGTGCGTACCTGGCTGTTATGGGTAAAAGGCACGCCGGCAGGTTACATTGAGCTGCTAAAACAGCCTGATCAGAGTGTTGAAATTAAATTTTTCGGTTTATTACCACAATTTATCGGCCAGGGTTTAGGGCTACCGCTGGCACAGGCAGCGATACAGCAAGCGCAGCAGTGGCAGGCCAGCCGGGTCTGGTTACATACCTGTAGTGCAGATCACCCGTCGGCACTGGTAAATTACCAGCGCGCAGGCTTTGTGATTACCGACATTCAGCACAGTAGTGAAGCTTTACCCAGCCTGAATGATCCGCGCTTACTGGCGCAACAATTTGTTTATTCGGCGCTGGCTTATCACACTGAAAATGCTGGTTAAATACACAGTTATTGTAACTTTGTTACAACTTAACTACACTCAGTAGCGGTTTAGGGAAACCTAAGCCAAGTTGCTAAATAGAATAATAAAATGTGTTACTGAGGTTAGTTATGAGTAAAGCGTCCAGTCGTGGTTTTGGCTTTACCGCAATCGCCGTTGTAGTGTGTGTAATGGCGTTATCGGCATTTTTGACCAAAGCCGAAGCTGTCTGCCTGTTGTGCGGCTAGCTAAAGGACGAACAGCGTCAAAAGGATTGACAAAAAATAGCCCCCGCTTTGCCGGGGGTTATTTTTTTGCTAAGCTTTTTGCTCAGCGTTTGGCATGTAGTTCGCGGTTTTCCCGCTTTTGTTCGGCGTTTTTCTGCAATAGCACGTAAGTGGCAGAGTATCCGCCATGCTGCTTTTGTGCGGTATTGCAGGCCAGCACGATCGGCATTTGCGGCAGCCATTTAAACACATAGCTGCGCAGTATTGCCGGGTGTGGTTTACTGTTGCGGCCCATGCCGTGGTGAATAAGCAAAGTACGAATGCCGCGCTTATGACAATCTTCGATAAAGTAAAACAGCTCACGCCGGACATCAGTCAGGCTTTTGCCCAATAAATTCAACGTGGCATCGAGCTGATATTTACCCAGGCGCAAATTACGGTAAACGCCATCCTGTACACCGTCTTTTTTGTAGGTAAAAGGCTCATCCGGCTTTACCAGATCAACATATTCCATGCTGAGGTAATTGGCGTCGTATTCCATTTCCTGCTCGGCTGCTTTGCGCCGGGCCAGTTGTGCCAGAGTAGGGCTGAATTCACCATGCTCTGGCAACACTTCGTCCTGAGACAGCGGCTTGACACCGGACATCTCCTGCAGAAACAAATCCAGTTCGTCATTTTGCATAGCGGGTACTCCTGCCTGAAGGCTGGGCATTATAGCGAAAGCCGGAGCAGGGCAAAAGCGCTGCGGGCGCTACTCGGCTGCTGCCACCTGGCTGTTAACCGCCGGCGTGGTAGAGGAGACCGTGCTGGCGCGCCGACCAAAACAGCGCAGCAGGTAATAAGCATTAATTAATAATACTAATAAGTTAGAGATCACCCCCTGCGGGATGGCAATATGGCTGTAATAGACAAACAACAAGCTGCAGCCAATCAAGGTGGCCAGACGCAACCAAAAAATATCTTTAATAAAAAATGCGCCAATACATATGGTTAGCCCAATCCAACTAATGATGTCGTATATGATATTTTCCATGGCGCTGTCCGGGGTGCTTTGGCGAATAAATAAGGCGCGCATTATCCTGTGCAAAGCACAGCCGCTCAACTGAGTAATTTTACCTATTTCGTATTAGTTTAATTGATGCTTTGGCGGCGACGATGCGGTAGTTTGTTAACAATCGTCTACACTAAATGGGTCTGCATATTATGCCAGCTTAACAAGGAAGGAGCGGCCTATGTTACCCAGCAAACTGTATGAAGCCTTACCTCACATCTATGTAGCGACGGGTATCGGTATTATGTTGTCATCCTCGCTGCTGTTCGCAACAGCTGCCGGCAGCTTACTGGCGCTGGCGGGCGCTGTAGTCTGGGTACTGCGCTCTGAGAACCGGCGCTCGGACATTAAAAATGCCCGGCATAAATACGGTGGCGTGCTGCCATATTGGTGCTACGAGTTATTACCGTTTAGCTATTCAATGCTAGCTCTGCTGTTGTTTATCCACAGCGATAACCTGTATTTGTACCCCTTTGCCATGGTGCTGCTGGTGCTGGGTGTACAGTTGTGGATGCTAAGGCGCAGTTACCGTAAGCATCAGCGGCCGGTCGTGACGCTAAACCGGCCGCTGCGCCACAGGCATTAAGCTACTGGCGTAAGTCGATGCGGCTGTTGGCTATGGCTTTAGTGGTAATAAGCCAGGCTGCCAGGTTTTGCTGCATCGCTGCCGGATCTACTTTATCCAGCGTGTCGTTCGGCGTGTGGTGATAGTCAAAGTAGTCAGTGCCATCTTGTTGCAAGCTGACTACAGGTACGCCCTGAGCCTTTAAGATGGACACATCGGGCCCGCCGGTAGCACTGTTGTCACCCAGGCTAATGTCAAGGTGTGCTAGCTGTTGCTGCAACGTCTTGCCAAAGGGCAGTGAATTAGGGCCAAAGCCGGTGTCCAGTCGCCAGATACGGCCGGCACCAAAGTCTGATTCAGAGGCAAACACGTGCTGCTTAAGCATAGCGGCGTGTTTAGCGGCATAGGCGCGGGCACCCACTAAGCCTCCCTCTTCGTTACCAAACAGGACCACGCGCACGGTACGCTCAGGCCGGCCTTGCTGTTTCAGTAAAGCACCGGTGGCCATCACTATGCCAACGCCGGCACCGTCATCCAACGCGCCGGTACCTTCATCCCATGAGTCAAGGTGGGCGCTTATCAGCACTATTTCATCCGGGTATTTGCTGCCGGTGATTTCGGCAATCACGTTATGGCTTTTTACTTCGCCAGGTTGCTTATTGTCCATTTGCAGGTGCAGGGTTAACTCTGGCTGGCGACTAAGCATTTTTTCCAGCTGTATCGCATCAGGCACTGAAATAGCGGCCGCCGGGATGCGGGGTACTTCATCGCTGTAGCGCATAATGCCGGTATGAGCGAAGCGGTTAATGCTGGTACCAACCGAGCGGATAATAATGGCTTTGGCACCTAGTTTCGCTGCCTCCACCGCACCCTGAGCACGGGCGCCGACCACAGAGCCATAAAAGGTGCCCAGTTTGTCTTTAGCCATACTTTTGTTGATGAAAACAATTTTATCTTTTACCAGCGCAGTATCAGCCTGTTTAAGCTGTTCCAGGCTGTCGAACATCACCACCTGGCTGTTAATGCCGTCAAAAGGGGTAGCGATAGAGCCACCCAAAGCGGTAACGACTAACTGCTGATGAAAGGGCGCGCTTACGCTTAAACTGGCCTGGCCACGTTGCCAGTACTGCATAGTAAATGACTCGCGCCACACTTTGTCGTAGCCAAGCTGTTGAAATTTTTGCTCGGACCAGGCCACGGCACGGCGGTCTGCTTCGCTGCCGGCCAGGCGTTGTCCCACCTCAACCGTTAGCGACTCGGTTAACTGATAGGCCAGATTATTATCCAGTTTAAGCTCGCTGGCGTGCAGTTGCAGGCTTAACGCTGCAGTGATTGTTGTTAGCCACAATTTCATCTTTTCATTTTGTCCCGCTATTGATAGAGTACCGCCGACTCTATCACCTTTTTTGCCGGTGCCACAGGGTGTGTCCGGCAAAAGCAGAATTTCTCCCGATGGAATGAACCAGGTAAGAAAGGATCTTACAATGCCACTACCCCAGCTTAGTGCGCTTATCGTTGATGATGTTGCTGCAGTACGCAGCTTTATTGCCGAAATCTTACGGCAACTGGGTATAGCTCAGGTGTTAGAAGCGGCCGATGGTACCAGTGCCACTGCACTGTTTTGTCAGCATCAACCGCAATTGGTGTTTCTGGATATTCAGCTACCCGATATCAATGGCCAACAACTGTTAAAGCAGTTTAAACAACAGCACCAGCAGACCGATATTTTTATGGTGTCGGCATTTTCCAGCGTGGAAAACCTGCAGCAAGCCGTGGCCAATGGTGCCAGCGCTTTTGTCGTAAAGCCTTTTAGTGCACAGCGCATTAATAAACTGGTGCAACCTTTATTAAATGAAACCGCGCGATAGCCATGATGCTACCTGCTGTGATTAAGTGTTAAATAAGAATGATTATATTGTCGCTTTGAGTGGAAATCGGTAATATTAAGCCATCCAGACAGACAGAGTTAGATGAAATGAATTTATCAGATATGCTGAAAAACTCCGCCAAAGCGGTGAAACTGTTAAAAGCGGTGTCAAATGAGCGCAGATTGTTGATTTTATGTCATTTGCTCGAAGGCGAGCTTTCTGTCGGCGAAATGAACCAAAAGCTGGAGTTAAGCCAGTCGGCGTTGTCACAACATCTGGCGTTGCTGCGTAGGCATAAGTTGGTGAAAACACGTAAAGCAGCACAAACGGTATATTACAGTTTGAATAGCAAAGAAGCTGAAGCCTTAATTGCGCTATTGCACAAACTGTATTGCAGTTAAAGCGAGGATTAGACGCAACAAAAAAGCCGGCATAAGCCGGCTTTTTTGTTGGAACTGTGTCTTAAGCAGCGCTTAATGCTTTAACATGAGCATTTAAACGAGCTTTATGACGTGCTGCTTTGTTCTTGTGGATTAAGCCTTTAGCGGCCATACGATCCAGAACAGGCACCATTTTCTTGAATGCTTCAGTTGAAGCAGTTACGTCAGCAGTTAATACCGCTGCGTAGGTTTTCTTAATGAAAGTACGCATCATAGAACGTTGTGAAGCATTTTGCTGACGACGTTTTTCTGATTGAATTGCGCGCTTCTTAGCAGACTTAATGTTAGCCAAGGTAACACTCCTAAAAAACTAAACCGGACCCATCAAAGGCCGCATAATATGCCTATTTAATGGCCCGTTGTCAAATGCTTTAACGGTAAAGTCACAGATTTTAATCTGGCTGCCTACTGGTAATCTGTGTCGTTAACGGGGCAAAATAGCGGCCAATTAACAGAAGGACCGTTAAGTGTCAGCAAAGTTATTAAAATCAGGCCTTATTGTCAGCTTTATGACGCTGATTTCGCGCGTACTGGGGCTGGTGCGCGATGTGGTCGTGGCCAATTTCGTTGGCGCCGGCGCTGCTGCCGATGTGTTCTTTTTTGCTAACCGCATTCCTAATTTTTTGCGCCGTCTGTTTGCTGAGGGCGCGTTTTCGCAAGCTTTTGTACCTGTACTGGCAGAAGTCAAAGCTAAACATGGTGATGATGCTGTGCGTGCGTTGCTAGCCAAAGTCACCGGTAGCCTGGGTGTTGTCGTCACGTTAGTCACGTTATTTGGTGTGATCGCGTCACCGCTGGTGGCGATGCTGTTTGGTATGGGCTGGTTTGTCGAATGGTTAAACGATGGCCCCGAAGCGCACAAGTTTGAATTGGCCAGCTTAATGTTAAAAATTACCTTTCCGTATTTATGGTTTATCAGCCTGGTGGCGCTGTCGGGCGCGGTGCTTAATACCTATAACCGTTTTGCGGTAGCCGCCTTTACGCCGGTATTTTTAAACATTGCCATTATTGCTTGCGCAGTTTTTATGGCTCCGGCGCTACAGGAGCCCGCACTGGCGCTGGCCTGGGGCGTGTTTATTGGTGGCGCAGCGCAGCTGCTGTTTCAGTTGCCGTTTTTAGCTAAAGCGGGCTTGCTGGTATGGCCGAAGTGGGGCTGGCGCGACGAAAACGTGACTAAGATCCGCAAACTGATGCTGCCAGCATTGTTTGGTGTGTCAGTCAGTCAAATTAACTTACTGCTTGATACCGTGATTGCCTCGTTTTTACTCACCGGTGCTGTCAGCTGGCTGTATTACTCGGACCGTTTAATAGAATTTCCGCTCGGCCTGTTTGGTATTGCCATTGCCACAGTGATTTTGCCGAATTTGTCGCGCCACCATGCCAACGACAATAGCCTGCGCTTTAGCCAGACACTGGACTGGTCGCTACGCTTTGTCGCCTTGTTTGGCATACCGGCAATGGCAGGTTTAATGGTGCTGGCCAAGCCCATTATTGCCCTGCTATTTATGCGCGGCGAGTTTACCCAGCAAGATGTGCTGATGGTGTCTTACAGCCTGGTGGCATACAGTACAGGGTTGTTAAGTTACATGCTGATTAAAGTGTTAGCACCGGGCTTTTATGCACGACAGGATATTAAAACACCGGTGCGCATTGGCATTATTGCTATGGTAGCGAATATGGTATTTAACCTGATGCTGGCACCTTTTTTAAGTTATGTTGGTTTGGCGCTGGCCACAGCACTGTCTGCGAGTTTAAATGCGTATTTACTCTATCGGGGTTTAAAACTGGCCGGGGTGTATCAGCTAAGTAAATCTAGCCTGATCTTTTTAGTTAAGCTATTACTGGCCAGTTTGCTAATGGCAGGGTTGCTGTACTGGCAAACCCCCGGCCTTGACGCCTGGGTGCGGCTGGAATTTAGTGAGCAGCTGTGGCGTCTTAGCCTGCTGTGTTTACTGGCTGTGCTGGGTTATTTTGCCCTTTTGTGGTTGTTTGGGGTACGACTGGCCCATTTTAAAGCCAATTCTGTTGCTGAAAGCAAATGATTAACTGGTTATAATGCGCGGTTTCTAATCACAGGTCAGATACGGCAGGCATGGAGTTAATTCGCGGCTTACACAATATTTTGCCCCGCCATCACGGTTGTGTGCTTACCATTGGTAATTTTGACGGCGTGCATCTTGGGCATCAGGCAGTGTTAGCCAAGGTGGTCGCGATTGCCCGGCAACGGCAACTGCCGGCCTGTGTAATGGTGTTTGAACCGCAGCCACTGGAGCTGTTTGCCGGCGATGCAGCGCCCGCGCGGTTAACCCGGTTTCGGGAAAAGTATCGCGCTTTAGCCAGCCTGGGTATAGACAGGCTGATTTGTGTGCATTTTACCCCAGACTTTGCTGCGCAAGCGCCGGAGCAGTTTATTGAACAGCTGTTGTTAAAGCAGCTTGGGGTAGAGCAACTGATTGTTGGCGACGACTTTCGCTTTGGCAGAAATCGCAGTGGCAGCTTTGAGTTATTAGCGTTAGCTGCCGAGCGTTATCAGTTCGGCTTGTACAGCACCTCCAGTTTGGTGCTCGGCGAGCAACGGATCAGCAGTACGCTGATACGCCGGGCGTTAGCTGATGATAATTTGAAGCTGGCCGCTGATATGCTGGGGCGGCCTTTTGCTTTAACAGGCCGGGTACGGCACGGCCGCAAGTTGGGACGTGATTTAGGCTTCCCTACCGCCAATGTGTTTTTATACCGGCGTAAATTGCCGGTTGCCGGTGTCTATGCTATCACCGCCAACACCATATTTGGCCAATATCAGGGCGTGGCCAATATTGGTAACCGGCCTACAGTGCAAGGCCAGCGTCAGCAGCTTGAAGCGCATTTATTTGATTTTAAAGGTGATTTGTACGGAAGTCAGATTGAAGTGGTACTGCAGTCCAAATTACGCAGCGAGCAACGTTTTGACTCACTGCAACAGTTACAACAACAAATTGCTGCTGATGTGCAGGCGGCAAAGACCATTTTTCAGCAGCACGTTACGGCGTCTGCCATTATTGATAAGACGGAACAAAACGGATGAGCGACTATAAGCATACCCTGAATTTGCCGGAAACGGCTTTTGCGATGCGCGCCAATCTGGCGCAGCGTGAGCCGCAAATGTTGGCAAGGTGGACCGAAGCGGATTTGTACGGCAAGATCCGTGCGGCCAAAAAAGGCAAGAAAAGCTTTATCCTGCACGATGGCCCACCCTATGCAAATGGCAATATTCATATCGGACATGCGGTCAATAAAATCCTCAAAGACATTATTGTTAAAGCGAAAACGCTGGACGACTTTGACGCACCTTATGTACCAGGCTGGGATTGTCACGGCTTGCCAATTGAGCTGGTGGTAGAGAAAAAATACGGTAAACCAGGTACTAAGTTAACCGCGGCAGAATTCCGGCAGAAATGCCGAGAATACGCGCAAACGCAAATTGATGCACAGCGTACCGATTTTATCCGCTTAGGTGTGCTAGGTGACTGGCAAAACCCCTATCGCACCATGGATTACAACTTCGAAGCCAATATTATCCGCTCGTTAGGCCGCATTATTGACAACGGCCATTTGCAGCAAGGCTTTAAACCGGTGCATTGGTGTACCGATTGTGGCTCGGCTTTGGCAGAAGCCGAAGTGGAATATCAGGACAAAGTATCACCGGCGATTGATGTGCGCTTTGCTGTGGTTGATGAAGCGGTGGTTGACCGCTTTGATCACCCTGAAGGTAAGCGTGGTAGCGGAAAAGTGTCAGTAGTGATCTGGACTACCACACCCTGGACCATACCAGCCAACCGGGCAGTCGCGGTGAATGCCAAGTTAGATTACAGCCTGGTGCAGGTAGAGCAGGGGCCGCTGGGCGCCGAGCGCTTAATTATTGCCACTGATCTGGTAAAAGACGTGATGGCGCGGGCCGGTATTGAGCATTATCATGCGCTGGGCTTTGCTAAAGGCGCTGCACTGGAATTAGTGCAATTACAACATCCGCTTTACGATTTTACCGTGCCGGTTATTTTAGGTGAGCACGTTACTACCGATTCTGGTACCGGTTGTGTGCACACCGCACCAGGCCACGGTCAGGAAGACTTTGTTGTAGGTAAACAATACAACCTTGAAGTCGCTAACCCGGTGGGCGCCAATGGTGTGTATTTACCGGATACGCCGCTGTTTGCCGGCCAGCATGTATTCAAAGCCAACGACAGCGTAGTGGAAGCGTTAAAGGATGCCGGTGCATTGCTGGTGCACAAAGCCTATAAACACAGCTACCCGCACTGCTGGCGGCATAAAACGCCGATTATTTTCCGTGCTACACCGCAATGGTTTATCAGCATGGAGCAGCAGGGCCTGCGCGCAACCTCGCTTGAGCAAATTGAGCAAACCCGTTGGATCCCGGAGTGGGGCCAGCAGCGGATTGAAAAAATGGTCGAAGGCCGGCCAGACTGGTGTATTTCCCGCCAGCGCACCTGGGGTGTGCCTATTGCGTTGTTTGTTGATAAAGATACCGGCGCCTTGCATCCTGATACGGCCAAGCTGATAGAGCAGGTTGCCAAGTTGGTTGAGCAAGATGGTATTCAGGCTTGGTTTGATTTAGACGCACAAAGCCTACTTGGTGATGACGCTACGCAGTACGTGAAAGTAACCGATACGCTGGATGTCTGGTTTGACTCGGGTGTAACCCATGCCTGTGTGGTGGATGTACGGCCAGAGTTTGGCGGCGCCGATCAAGCCGATTTATACCTGGAAGGGTCAGACCAGCATCGCGGCTGGTTTATGTCGTCGTTAATGACCGGTGTTAGCATCAAGCATAAAGCACCTTACAGGCAGGTGTTAACACACGGCTTTACCGTCGATGCTGATGGTCGCAAGATGTCTAAATCTTTGGGTAACGTTGTGTCGCCGCAGGATGTGATGAACAAACTGGGTGCCGATATTCTGCGCTTATGGGTAGCCACAACCGACTATACCTCAGAGATGACCGTATCGGATGAAATTCTAAACCGTGCTGCTGACAAATATCGCCGTATCCGTAATACCGCGCGTTTCCTGTTAGCCAATTTAAACGGCTTTAACCCAGCTACCGATGCGGTGCCTTATGACAACATGGTAGAGCTGGATTTATGGGTAGTGAACCGGGCAGCGAAATTACAGCAGGAAATTATCGATGCTTATGATAACTATCAGTTCCACCTGGTCAGCCAGAAGCTGATGAACTTCTGTACGGTTGAGCTGGGCAGCTTCTATCTGGACGTGATTAAAGACCGCCAGTACACCGCCCATACTAACAGTGTGGCGCGTCGCTCTTGTCAGACGGCGCTGTATCATATTGCCCAAGCCATGGTGCGCTGGATGGCACCTGTTATGAGCTTTACCGCGCAGGAAATCTGGCAGGAGTTGCCGGGGCAAACGCAAGAGTTTGTCTTTACCGATGTCTGGTATAGCGGTTTTGCCGGCTTAACAGCTGGCAAGTTTGATGATGCTTACTGGCAGCAACTGTTGCAGGTGCGTGATGAAGTAAACAAGGTGCTGGAAGCGGCACGGCGCGAAGAGAAAATCGGTGCCTCGTTGCAGGCTGAAGTCACCTTATATGCCTCAAGCGCGCTAGCGGCCGATTTAGCCAAGCTCGGCGATGAGCTGCGCTTTGTGTTGATTACTTCTACAGCGCAGGTAAGTACTGACAAGGCACCAGCCGATGCCGTAGTGACCGAACTGGCTGGTCTAAGCGTACAGGTGCAAGCATCAACCGCAGCCAAATGTGGCCGCTGCTGGCATCACCGTCATGACGTCGGCGCCAATGCAGAACATGCTGATCTGTGTTTGCGCTGCGTATCTAACGTCGAAGGTGACGGCGAACAACGGGCGTTTGCATAATGCAGTTATTTAAACAAACAGGCTGGCACCTGTGGTGGTTAGTTGTGCTGGTGTTGCTGGTTGATCAAATCAGCAAACAGGTAGTCATTGCCAATATGCAGCTGTTCGACTCTATCGACTTGCTGCCATTTTTTAACCTGACCTATGTGCGTAACTATGGTGCGGCATTTTCGTTCTTAAGCGATGCCGGCGGTTGGCAGCGTTGGTTTTTTACCATCATCGCAGTGGTAATAAGTGCGGTGCTGGCGGTTTGGCTGTCACGTAACAGTAAAAGCCAGCTGAAGTTAAACCTGGCATTAAGTTTGGTGTTAGCAGGTGCTATAGGTAACCTGATTGATCGCAGTGTCTATGGTTACGTAATTGATTTTCTACATCTGTATTACCAGAACTGGCATTACCCGGCCTTTAATATTGCCGACTCAGCCATTTGTATTGGTGCAGCCTTATTAATCTGGGACAGTTTTAGCAGCGAAGAGGCGAAAAAGTGAGTACAGCGATAGGCAGTAACAGCAGCGTTATTTTTCACTTTGATATTAAGTTATCTGATGGCAGTGCCGCCGAAAGTACCCGGGTGCATAATAAGCCCGCCAAGCTGCAAATGGGCGATGGCAGTATTTCTTCGGCGTTTGAAGCGCAGCTATTGGGGCTGACAGCAGGTGATAAGAAAACCTTCACCCTGGCACCGGAAGATGCCTATGGTATGCCTAATCCGGATAACATTTATTATGTTGACCGCAGTAAATTTTCGGCTGATGCGCCGGCTAAAGCAGGCATGATCATCGGCTTTACTATGCCGGATGGCTCGGAAATGCCGGGTTTAGTACGTGAAGTGGTGGGTGAGTCAGTGACGATTGATTTTAATCATCCGCTGGCCGGGCAAACACTGACCTTCAGTGTCGAAATAGTACAGGTAAACTGAGTTATGGAAATTTTACTTGCCAACCCGCGCGGCTTTTGTGCCGGCGTAGACCGCGCTATCAGCATTGTAGAGCGTGCGCTGGAGCTGTACGAGCCACCAATTTATGTGCGGCACGAAGTGGTGCACAACAAGTTTGTCGTTGACGGCCTGCGCCGGCGCGGTGCGGTGTTTGTCGATGAGCTAAACGAAGTGCCCGATGGCAATATCGTTATTTTCAGTGCTCATGGTGTGTCGCAGGCGGTACGGGAAAATGCCCGGCAGCGCGGTTTAAAAGTATTTGATGCCACCTGTCCGCTGGTCACCAAGGTACATATGGAAGTCACCCGCGCCAGTCGCAAAGGCATAGAATGCATTTTAATTGGTCATGCCGGCCATCCCGAGGTCGAAGGCACTATGGGCCAGTATGACAATCCTGAAGGCGGTATTTACCTGGTGGAATCGGCTGACGATGTCGCAACCTTGCAGGTGAAAAACCCGCAGCAGCTATGTTTTAGTAGCCAAACGACCTTGTCTGTCGATGACACCGCTGATGTGATTGACGCGCTGCGCGAGCGTTTCCCGGATATTGAAGGGCCACGCAAAGATGACATTTGTTATGCCACACAAAACCGGCAGGATGCGGTACGGGATTTAGCGGCCAAAGCTGACCTGTTGCTGGTCGTTGGCGCCAAGAACAGCAGTAACTCTAACCGCTTGCGCGAGCTGGCCGATAAAATGGGCTGCACCGCCTATTTAATTGATACCGCCAATGATATTCAGCAAAGCTGGTTAGAGGGCGTGACTAAAGTTGGCGTAACCGCCGGTGCTTCTGCACCGGAGGTACTGGTGCAGCAAGTGGTAAAACAGCTGCAGCAGTGGGGCGGAAAAACCGTCACTGAAAACCCGGGCCGTGAAGAAAACGTGGTGTTTGCTATACCCGCCGAGCTGCGCTGAGCGATATTGGCTTGCCGCCCGGCAAGCCAGGCTTAACTTTGACCGTTTATCCGGTGTAGTATGCCCTAATCTAAAGCTTTAGCGGAACAATAAATGAACCTGCAGTGGACGTTACCCGCGCTACAGCTGCCTAACCTTTGCAAGGGACAATTTTTAATCCGGCTGATTGTGTTGGCGCAGGCAATCGCTGTGGTGTTGGCCTTCGCGCCCGGTATGCAGGCCGAGCCGTGGCAGCGGTTGGGGCTAATTAGCCTGTTTGTGCATTGGGTGGCTCTGTTGACAACGGTTTGTCTGTGTCAGCTGCGTAAGCGCTTAAACCGTTTAGCGCCGGTGTGGTTGTTAATAGCGAGCGTGTTGATCTTTGAGATAGCCACTATGCTGGTCAGTTTGATCTCTCATTCCTGGTTACAGGCACAACATCCGTCAATGTCAGCCTCTTTGTCTGGTTTTGTGCTGGCCAATATGATGATCAGCGGCATTGTTGCTGTAATTGCGATCCAGTTTTTTATTATCCACACCGAGCATAACCAACAGATCCGCTCTCAAAGCCGCGCCGAATTTAATGCCCTGCAGGCCCGGATAGAACCGCATTTTTTATTTAACAGTTTAAATACTGTCGCAGAGCTTATTCATGTCGCGCCTGATGATGCAGAGCAAGCGCTATTGAATTTATCCACACTGTTTCGTGCAGCATTAAATGCAGGACAAGTCATTAGTTTAGCTGATGAGCTAAAACTGTCGTCGCAATACTTATCGTTGGAGCAGTGGCGCTTAGGCGAGCGCATGACGGTGCAGTGGGATCTGCCAGAGCCTGTACCCGCACTGCAGCTGCCGGCATTAACCATACAACCACTGTTGGAAAATGCGGTTCGCCATGGTGCAGAGCAAAGCCAGACCAAGGCAATAATTCATATTACAGTGTTGGAAAGTCGTCGCTCGGTAAGTATTGTTATTACCAATCCGTTAGGTGATAAGACACAGCAGCAACAGCGGGGCAATGGCATGGCGCTGGACAATATTCGTCAACGCCTGCAGTTGCATTTTGGGGCTGATACACAGTTAAACAGTGCCAGCAGTGAGGGGCGCTTTAGAGTGAAGCTAGTGTTACCGAAGCAGGCAGAAGTATGAAGGTTTTAATTGTTGATGACGAGCCGCTAGCCCGCTCCAGGCTGCGACGTCTGCTGGCACAACTAAGCCAGTTTCAGGTGGTGGGTGAAGCCAGTGATACTATGACGGCATTGCAGCTACTGCACAGTCAGCAGCCAGATATCTTATTGCTGGATATCGCGATGCCAGGTTGCAACGGTATAGACTTCGCTACTGAATTGTTAAGCCTTCCGACACCGCCTGCGGTGATCTTTGTAACCGCGCACCCGGAGCACGCGCTGGATGCCTATCAAGCGGCGCCGGCAGATTACTTACTAAAACCAGTCTCTGTTGAAAGGCTACAGCAGGCGCTGGAAAAGGTTGGTTTACGCACCAAAGCGCATGTTGAACGGCAAAAAAGTGCCGAGCCTAGTATTATTTATACTCAAGCCGGAGTAAAAAGACAGCTGGTGTTAAAAGACGTGCTGTTTTTCAGTGCGGAAGACAAGTATGTCCGCATGGTGCACAAAGGTGGCGAGGCCATTATTGAGCAAAGTTTGGTGCAGCTGTTACAGCAGTATCCACAATACCTACTGCGCATACATCGCAGTACTCTTATTAACAAGATGTATCTTGATCGCCTGGTGAGTGCAAATAATAAGCATTGGGTCCGGCTGCATGGTCTTGATGACCGGCTTGAAGTGAGCCGGCGTGAAGTTGCCAATATCAGAAGTTGCATTTGTTAACCTGAAACTAACCGTTAGTCCGGTAAACTTACCGCTTATCAGTAAACCACTCGTGTTGTAAAAATGCTGATGTAAAGTCGAGCTATGAGATTCCGTTGATCTTATTTAAGAGACTAAAGTGACATGACAAGAATACCTAATACTTGCTTGGGCAGGCATGTAACGAAAGGCTTTACCCTCCTGGAACTTATGGTCACCGTAGCAGTGCTGGCCATTGTTATGAGCGTGGCGGTGCCTTCTTTTGTAAATCTGGTCAATGGTAATCGCCTGACCGCTCAGTCAAACGAGATCCTGGCAGCCTTATTGCTGGCCAGAACAGAAGCCATTAAGCGCAACGAGAGTATGGTGTTTTGTCACAGTGACGACAGCATTAATTGCACAGTACCTCCGGCTGCAGGCTGGCAGGGCTGGTTGGTACTAGGGGTCGTAGATGATACGCCGGTTGCCAGCGGTATTATGTTGTCAGAGCAGACTGTAATGCTGTCCAGCACTAATGTGGCCAACGCCGAGATGAATGGTGTGGGGCATTCTGTTCGTTTCAACCCGCAGGGTTTATTGCGAAGTGGTGATGGTAATAACCCGCTAAATGGTGTGTTGCGAGTGTGTTTACCTAACACTGAAATGCCGATGAATATTCGCGATATCGAAATGCGTTCAGGCGGACGTACCAGGGTTATTGCTGACTCGGCGGGCGAGAACTGCCCGCAACCGAATGACCCGGTATAAGGAGGACTTATGCAAAGCACGTTAAAAGGGCTAACAAAACAGCGTGGTGTGTCACTGATAGAGGTGTTGGTTTCAGTATTGGTGCTGGGTATTGGTTTGTTAGGCGTTGCAGCCTTACAAACCTCCAGTATGCGCAGCACTAACAGTGCGTTGGAAAAAACGATGGCCGTGATTTTGACCGATACCCTATCTGAGTTATTGAAAACTGATCCTGATGCCGCCCGGCAGGGCGCTTACGCTTTTGCTGATTGCACAGGCAGTGTGGCTTTGGGCACTGCTGGCTGGGTGCAGGATGTAAAACGCGCCACCCGGGACGATGCTTGTCCTGTCGTATCGTTTGAGGGCGACCGTTACACGGTAACAATCAGCTGGGGAGATGAGCGCTTGAATGTGAATAACAGTATTGTTACCCAGGTGATGCCATGAGAAAAACGTCACGAGGATTTTCTTTAGTCGAGCTAATGATAGCGATGACGCTAGGCTTATTAGTGCTGGGCGGCGCCATTGGTATCTTTGTTGCTAACCAGAACACCAGCAGAACTAACAATGCGTTAAGTGATTTGCAAACTGTTGCCCGGTTAAGCTTTCAGCTGATGTCACATGATATTCGTAATGCAGGTTTTGCAGGTTGCACTAACAGCATGCGGGTGGCTAACACTATTGCCATTGCCGGTGTGCGCCCGCCATGGGCGGATTGGATTACCGGCAGAGGTATTCAGGGGTTTGCCGCGCCCGTGCCACAGGTAAACGGTCTTACACCACTGGCCAACACCGAGATGCTAAGAGTAATGTACGGCTCAGGCGCCAGCAACACTATTAACAATTATAACGGCAGTGTAATTAATCTTAACCTGAACTCTGTAGTCGAGGCAGGCGAAGTGGCGATTGCCTGTGATGATAGCCTGACCAGTATTTTTCAGGTTAACGAAACCGGTGCCAGCACCGTCACGCACCTTTTGGCCGGCTTAAACAGCGATGCCAATCTGGGGTTTGTCGACCCACAGCTGTGGGCGCCGGGCTTGGCTGAGCCGAGAAACTTTTCTGCTAACTCTATGTTTATGCGTTTTGAGTCAGTCGCCTGGTTTGTCGCCCGCAGCGTTGATGACCCTGACGTGTCATCACTGTATCGGGCATCTTTGCTAGGTGATACGCAGGTGAATGAAGAAGTGTTGTTTGGTGTGTCTGACTTGCAGTTTCAGTATTTAAACGGCAACACGGGGGTGTTTCAAACAGCCGCTGCTGTGACTGCCGCCGCGGGCTGGGGCGAAGTCAGTGCAGTAAATGTAACGGTAACACTCGATCCGGCTGTATTAGAGGGCGTAGAAGTACCAGACGAGGTCAGAACTATTAGTTTTCTAGTGTCATTACGTAACAGACAGATTTGAGGTGATAATGCAAACGAACATCATTAAACAACGAGGTGTAGCGTTAGTTGTCAGCTTACTGTTACTGCTGGCCATTACCTTGTTGGCAGTAAGCACCATGAAGCGCACTACAGTACAAGAGCAGATGACGGCAAATTTGCATGACCGGCAGTTGGCCTTGCAGCAGGCAGAAGCGGCGTTACTCGTCGCAGAGCGTATGCTACAAGCTGCTCCTTTGCCGGGTGGCCCGGTGGCGCTTATTAATAATGCTGGCATTTACAATATTCCCAATCCCTTGCTGCCCGACCGCTGGGCGCCCGGGCAAGTCGTTACCTGGGTGCAAGCGCCGCCAATGAACAACGGCTTTGCCAATCCAGCCAGTTATATTATCGAGTACATGGGGGATTGGGTGTTTCCACCGGGCTGTAATCAGTCGACTTCACCCCCTATTGGGTGTTTAGAACCCACATTTCGCATTACCGCAAGAGTGCCGGCCAGTGAAGGTCGTGCTGAGGTAACGTTGCAAACTATTTGGCGTCGCTGAGGAAGTACTCATGAATATTCGTAATTTATTGCCGTCATTTCGCTTAGCCTCAATGGCTGGAATGCTGCTTGGTGCCGCTACGGCGCATGCCGCTGTGGAAATTTCCAGCACGCCACTGCAGACCGGCAGTGCAGTGCCGCCAAACATCATGTTTATTATCGATGACTCTGGCTCTATGCATTTTGAATTATTACCAGATGATATTGTGTTTGGTGATAAGCGCTACATTTTCCCACGGGCCAATAATGTGTATGGCCCCAGCGATTACAGCAACTATGTACCCACTGTTGAAAGTGGTGAGCCTTATAACGCCTTAACCCGTTCGCCGCAGCAAAATAGAAGTTATTATGACCCTGCGGTAACTTATAAACCCTGGGTTAGAGCCGATGGTAGCAGTTTTCCTGATGCCAACCCGGCGTGTGCCTGGCACAACCCGATAAAAACCGGTACTTGCCCAACGGATACTACCGTAAACTCGGTTGCTCGTGATTTAACCCGCAATAACGGTCGTTACAACAGTAACCGCTGGTATAAATGTAATTCCAGTGGCAGTTGTAGTTACGACACCAACAACCGCAGTTTTTGGCCTGCCACTTATTTTTACCACAACGGCGGCAGCGCCTGGGACTGGGATAACTACACCAAGGTTGAAATTAAAAACACTACACCTTCGTACAGTGGTCATGGCCGCACCACCCGCACCGACTGTGCTAATGGCACTTGTACTTACAACCAGGAAATGCAGAACTTTGCTAATTGGTATACCTACCACCGTTCACGTATTTTAACTAGTCGTGGTGGTATAGGTCAGGCCTTTGTGAATCAATCTGAGAAAATGAGGGTTGGTTTTGGCGCCATTAATAAAGGCAGCTCTACAGTAGACAGTGTAAACACCAGCGTTATAGTCCGAGGCGTTAGGGAGTTTAAAGGCGCGGCAAAAAGTAATTTTTACTCTGACTTATATACCCGCGATATTCCGGCAGCAGGTACGCCATTATTATCTGCACTTGATGCCGCCGGTCGCTATTTTTCAAGGGAAGATAGCCGTGGTCCGTGGGGCTTAAATCCGGGTTCTGGTGATGAATCTACCCTGGATCATATTACCTGCCGGCAAAACTTTACCATATTAATGACCGACGGTTATTGGTCAGATGGTAATACTGCACCAGATATCGGTAACCAGGACGGTACACCAGGGCTTACAATACCAAGACCAGAAGGTGACGCAGCAGATGATTATAAATATGAACCGGTAGGCCCTTTTGCCGATAGCCACAGCACAACATTGGCTGATGTTGCTATGAAGTACTGGAAAAACGATTTGCGGCTAAACTTGATTAATAATGTGCCTTCTGACCTCTATGTGAATCCAGCGTTTTGGCAGCATATGGTCACCTTTGGTGTGGGCTTAGGTGTAACGGGTAAAGTTGTGCCTAAAGAAGCCTTTGATGCCGTGGGGCCGAAGAAAGTGATTAATTGGGACAGCCCCTTTGCCGGTGATACTGATGCAAAAAACAGTGCAAAAATTGATGACTTACTACATGCCTCATTAAACAGCCGTGGCGGTTTCTTTACTGCAGAGCGGCCAGATATCTTTGCTATGGAGCTGGAAAATACCCTTAATGCCATTGCCGGTCGTGTTGCTTCGGCGTCAAACCTTACTGGTACCACGACTTCACTGCAGACAGAAAATTTTGTCTACCAGGGCAGTTTAAACTCCACTGATTGGAGTGGCTCGTTAAAAGCAAAGAATGTTGATGAGTTAGAGGGTGTAGTGTGGGAGTCTAATTTCCCAGCCTGGGACGCTCGCAATATTTTATTCGGTCGTAAAAATGGAACCGCGACTGAGTTCACGCCAGCTAACGTGACTGCAGATGCTAATGCGTTAAGCGGCAAAGATACCTTAGTAAACTATTTACGTGGTGATAAGACGCTGGAAAGTGGCAATAATGCGCAGTTCCGCCCACGCAGCTCTTTACTGGGTGATATTGCGAACTCTTCACCTGCTTATGTTGCTGCATCGGTTAACCGTGATTATCAGCGTTATAGCTGGGAAGAAGCAGGCAGCTATCAAGCATTTTTGGCAGCACAAAAAACCAGAGAGCCGGTTGTATATGTGGGTGCTAACGACGGTATGCTACATGCGTTTGATGGCACAACAGGGACTGAATTGATGGCCTATGTGCCACAAAAAATGTTAACTGTTGAAGCAAATTTGGCTGACTATGCCAGTAAAACCTATAAGCATAAATATTATGTTGATGGTTCACCTGTGGTGGCTGATGCGTATATCAACGGTAGCTGGCGCACGATTTTGCTGGGTTCTTTAGGCCGTGGTGGCAACAGCTTGTTTGCCATCGACGTGACAGACCCGCAGGCATTGGCTGGTGAAAACAAAGCGCAGAAAATTCTGTGGGATAAAAGCTTTCCAGAGTTAGGTATTACCACCAGTAAACCTGCCATCGCCCGGTTAAATAATGGCAAGTGGGCTGCGGTAGTGGGCTTTGGTTATAATAACAGCACCAATAAAGCCGGGCTGTTAGTAATCGATTTAGCAAATGGCAGCGTGATCCGCACCATTACAACCAACAGTGCCAGCGAAAATGGATTGGGCCAGATAGAAGGCTGGGACAGAAACAGTGATGGTACTACTGACTGGTTTTTTGGTGGTGATTTAAAGGGCAATGTCTGGAAGTTTGACTTGTCTAATGAGAACCCAGAGTTGTGGGGTATCGCTTATGAAGACCGGCCATTGTTTACCGCGGTTGATGACGCTGGTGTGCCACAGCCGATCACCGGTGGCGTGTCGTTATCATCACAGCCTGAAACAGGGCAGCTCTGGGTGTTTTTCGGTACCGGCAAAATGCTATCGGCGGAAGACCCCCTTCTCAGTGATGCTAATACCTGGTATGGCATCAAAGACGGTAGCGTAATTAACAATAAAGCGGAATTAAAGCAGCGCCAAATTATAGCTCAAGAGGATAACGCCAGGGTTATCGAAGCGGGTGCGCCTTATGATATGGCTGATTTGCGTGGTTGGTATATCAACCTGAATGACCCGCGTGAGCGTATCGTTAACCGGCCCCAAGTGGTGGGTAACAGCTTGGTCATTAATACCGTAGCGCCGGGGGACAATGAGTGTAACCCGCAAGGCAGTGGCTGGATAATGTCGGTAAACCCTTATAGTGGCGGTAGGTTAAACTACACCTACTTCGATCGAAACAAAGATAATAAGTTTGATAATGAGGACGGATTAACCGTAAATGGTGACGTAACACCAGTGTCAGCTGTTCGCTTTGACGGTATGCCAAGTGAGCCTGCAGTATTTAGAAATGATGATGGCACTGCGACGCTGGTAACAGGCTTAGCGGATACCCGCATAGCCGACACTGATGTGCAGCCTGGTTTCCTGCAGGGGCGGGTGTCATGGCGTGAGCTAACTAACCAATGAGTACTTATATGAACAATAATACTAAACAAAAAGGCATGACACTTATAGAGGTTTTGGTTGTGTTGGCCATAGTGGGCTTTTTGGCAGCAGTGGCTATTCCGTCTTATCAGAACCACGTACAACGTTCAAATCGCGCGGCATCAGCGGCGTGTTTGGCCGAGTTAGCGCAGTTTATGGAGCGCAGCTATACAGCCGCCTTTAGTTATGCCGACATTGAACTACCCGCTTTGCAGTGTGTCACTGATGCTGCCGGTCGCTATAACTTTGCTCTTAACGATCTGGCCGCCCGCACTTACACGCTAAGCGCGACGCCCACAGGGGCGCAAGCTGGTGATGGTTGCGGGGTTTTAACTCTGGATCAGGCCGGCCGCAAAGGAGCTAACGGCGGCTTTGCCGCAGCTGATGTCAGGCGCTGTTGGTAATTTGGTGGAAAATTTGATCTTTTGAAATAATGTTGTAACTTTAAAGTTAAGTTTATTAGCTTTTGGCATACGGATATGCGGTTACAATCTGGTTTCAGTTTAATTGAAGTATTAATAAGTCTGCTTATTTTAAAAGTGGGCTTATTGGGTGTGCTGGCAGGGCAAACGCTGGCGCTGCAGCAGGTGCAAGATGCAGTGCAGCGTACCCAGGCAGTTGCCTTGAGCACATCGGTATTAAATGAACTTGCGGGTAATAGCGCCTTATTGCCGGCTGTAAATGAACTGACGCCCTACATCGAGCTGCCTGAATTCCCGCCTTGTGTGCCACCAACGCCATGTACTCAAACGCAGATAACCTCAATACAGCTACATCAGCTACTTAGCCGCTTACAACACGCGGCTGCGGGCAAGCTTTATCAGGCCGCACTTTGCGTAACACCACAGCCGCAGGCTGTGCAGCTTACCATGACCTGGCAGCGAAGAGCGCCGCAGCACGCTGGTAACGCATCTGGCTGCGGCGCTGAAGCGCAGCGGGCGCAACTTGTCTTAACCGCCAGCCAGGGCTGAGATATGCGCTCAGTATCGGGGTTTACCCTATCTGAATTGCTGATTGCGATGGCATTATCGTTGACCATAATCAGTATGGCTCTGACGGCGTTTAGTAGCTTAAACCGGTCAGCGAGGCAAACTCAGCAGTTAGCCGAGCTGCAACAAAATGCGCAGCTTATTAATAGTCTTTTTCAACGCGAGTTGGCCAATATAGGCTTTTGGGGCGGTGGTGCTTCACCTGAAACCGCCATCGGTACCACATTGCCTGCAATACCCTCCAGCGATTGTATTGACCCTGTGTTTGACAGTGGCAGCTTTCCTGCTGCAGGCAAGCCTTTTGTCACACTCTATGCCGGCTCGGCCTTAAATTGTATTGCCTCGCCGCTAGCCGGTAGCGAAATATTGCAGCTTAAGCGCTTAATTGGTCAGCCGACGACACCGGCACAGTTCAGGCCAAACCGTTTTTATTTTGAAGCCAACTGGCAGCAAAGCCGCTTTGTCGATACGGCCAGTGCTGATCTGAAAGCAGCATTGGATTATCTGCCCTACCAGCATCTGGTGTTCTATCTGCAGCAACAACTGGTAAATGATGAGTCTGTGCCGGTGCTGATGCGCAAGCGGTTAAGCCGAAATGCTGCAGGCGAGGCGGTAATCAGCACAGATGCCATTTTAGATGGGGTAGAGCGGCTGCATTTTGAATTTGGTATAGACACCAATGCTGATGGTGAGCTCGACTATATTTTGCCAACAGCACAGCTAACAGCAGAGCTGTGGCAGCAGCAACACAGCCGCATCATAAGTATGCGCTACCATATTTTGCTGCGCTCGCGCCGGCCAGATTCTGCCTACATAAATAACCAGGTCTATCAAATGGGGCAGCAGCAATTTGAGGCGCCGAGCGATAGCTACAGACGATTGTTGCTTAGCAGCAGCGTATTTTTTTATAACCAGTTATTGCAGGGAGGCATATGAAACGGACAACAGGCATGGTGCTTATTATGGTACTGATTTTTCTGCTGGTGATGAGTTTATTGTTATCCGCCATGTTATTGGTAAGTCAATTAAGCCACAAAGCCGCTTACGCCGGACAGCAACAGCTGCAAACAGAGCAGACTGCATTGACAGAGCACATGCAAGCAGTCGCCCTAGCCGATGCAGACGATCAGCCCTCAATGACCCCATTAGCACAATGTCCGGCACAGTTTGCTGCCTGGTCGGCGTCGGCACTGAACTGCCAGATAGCGCGAATTGATACTGAAACCTATTCCGACAGCCGGCTATTTTATGCGTCTTATCGCAGTATCGTGCTGACAGCCAACTTAGCTGATGGGGCATCTGATCATGAGCAATAAAAGCATCTTAGCGCTTTTGCTGCTGAGCCCTTTGGCTGCAGCCTGCGATTTAAACCCGTCGCAGCCTCTGCCTGCAACGATGTGGTCACCCTTGGCCAATACGCCAGTGCGCGAAATTTTGATTAGCAATAATGTGCAGCTTGATGTGCCAGCGGCGCCCGGTGTGATCCGTCTGACACAAAGTGATAACCAACAACTTATTGCTGAGCTAAGCAGTTGGCCGACAGACAGCGGTCAGATAGGCAGTATTCGGGCACAACCTGCAGTGCTGGATCAGGATTATGATGGCATCGCTGATGCCCTGTATGCGGTAGATGAGTACGGCCTGGTATGGTATCTGCCGCTGAATAATACGGGTTTTAACACGCCACAGCTGCTGGCTGATTTTACTCAGTTGCAGGCGCAGTTTCGACAGCCAGTGCAACTGGTACAGAGTGTAGCCGCTGATGCCGGTTTTGCCGGGCAGCGCCAGACCATGTTGTTACTGATCGCCAGTACTGCAGATGCAGGAGATATACTCATCATGCTAAAACACCGTCAGGGTGAGGAAACCCCTGTGGATATCAGCAAGCTGGTTGACCGTAGCGAGCTTAGCGCAGCAGAGCTACAAACCGGTATTAGCGATGCCAACTGGTTGCAACTGCAACAAAGTGGTGGTTGGTATGTGAAAACGCAGCGCAGCATCAGTGCCAAACCAGCGGTTTATGCCGGTGTGGTGTATTTTACCTCAGCTGAAGTGTCACAGCTTAATGCCGATTGCAGTTTAGGTGCCTCCGCCCAGCCGCAATTACATGCATTACATTTGCATCATGCTGCTGCGGTATATGCAAATCGGCAGTGGCAGGTTATTCAGCCAGATGCTGCAGAACTCGCGCTGCAGCAAAATGCGCAGGGCGAACTTGAAGTACTGCTGCAAAATGAGCATCAGCAGCAACTGGTACTGACAGAGTTGTTAGCCGTTGATGCCGCTTGTGCCAGCTGTGTTAAGCCACTGCCAGCTAATAGCTTCCCCAAAGTTAAGCGGCTGGCCACGTTTCAGTATGAAGAGGGGGCGCATGAGTGAAACAGTGTACAGCAGGCTCGCAACAGGCGTTTAGTTTGATTGAGCTATTAATTACAATCGCCATTATTGGTATGTTGGCTGCGATATGCTATCCGTCATATCAGCAATATGTATTACGAACTTACCGCACTGAAGCAACCACCACGCTATTGCAGTTGGCGAATAACCAGGAGCATTATCTGGCAGATCATGGTAGCTACACGGCAGATCTGGCTTTGTTAGGTGGGGTTTATTCCAGCCGTTATAGCTTTGAGGTGCTGCTAACGGAGCAAAACCAGGCGTATGAGTTACGTGCATTGACACAAGGGCTACAGCAAGCGGATACCTCATGCAGCCTGTTTACGTTAAACCATCTGGGGCAGCGTAATCAGTTGTCACCGCAGACGCTGTCCTGCTGGGATTAATAGGGACAGGCTTGGCTAACCTCGGTCAGCCGGCCACGCCCAGCCTGATTCACCGCAAGGCGGTAATGCCACTGCTGCATGGGTTTAGCACAGTAATAAAAAGTGCCATTTTCAAAGCCGTTCAAGCTACCGTCACGGCGAAAAGTAATAGCCTCCCGGTTGTATACTAATTGGTGTCCTTGCGGTACCGCGGGTAGCTCTCTCAGCAGCTTGCTGCTGCCATCAGAGGGATACTGCACAAAAAGCTGTACGGGCGCACTGTGCCAGTCTTTAGTGCATACCCCATCCTGCATTGGGCAAAACTGTACCGGCAAATTACTGCTACTGGCGGCCACTCTGGCGTAGGCTAAATGCTGACTGAACTGGCGGATATAGGCCGACGCACGCTGGCGGTCAATAAAGCTGGCCATGGCTGGCACAGCCATAGTCGCGAACATAATCAGTATTGCCAGGCTAATTAATAGCTCTGGTAGGCTAAAGCCGGTACGGGCGGGAAAAGTCATACTAAGCTCCTTGCAGTAAATGCCTGCACTAAGCTTAGTATGAATTGCTTAAATGTGAATTAAATGTTTTTTAATCGTATATTGTTGGAATGGGTTCGCGCTTGTGCTGGGTGCGCAGGTAAATAGCGATCAGCTTTTCGCTAACCGCTGTCGGCACCGTTTTGCCTTCGAGAAAATCATCAATTTGCTCATACGTCAGACCCAGCGCTGCTTCGTCGGCTTTTTGTGGTGCCAGACACTCTAAATCGGCAGTAGGGGTTTTTCCAACCAACAATTCAGGTGCGCCCAGGGTTTGAGCCAGTAACCTGACCTGGCGTTTACTCAAGCCAAATAAAGGGGCTAAATCACAAGCGCCATCACCCCACTTGGTGTAAAACCCGGTAATGTTTTCGGCTGAATGATCGGTACCCAGCACCAGGCCACCGGTTAATGCTGCGATGTGATATTGTACGACCATCCGACTGCGCGCTTTTACATTGCCCTTGGCAAAATCGGCCTGCGCTTCAGTGGCACTGGCCAGCCCTTGAGCAGCCATAGCTGACCAGGTCGCCTGGTGCAGCGCATCTGCACCCTGCTGGATGTTTACTGATAACGCCTTAGTGGGGCGAATAAATTCTAGCGCCAGTTGTGCTTCTGCTTCATCCTTTTGTGTGCCATAGGGCAGGCGCACGGCAATAAATTGATAGCCGGCGTGTTGTGCGTTCAACTCATCCACTGCCAGCTGAGCCAGCCGGCCGCAGGTTGTGGAGTCAACACCGCCGCTAATGCCCAACACCAAAGTGGTTAACCCTGATGCTTGCAGACGTTGTTTAATAAAGTCGACCCGCCGGCGGATCTCAAATTGTGCGTCTATCTGTGGTTGTACCCGCATTTGCGCAATAATCTGTGCTGCATTCATCACTTGTCGCCTCTGCTGTAAATTATTAACTATCTTACCCTGCTTTACTGTCTGTGGATCAAGCTAATCTTCGGCATTATCTGCTGAACCCTGAAACGGCTTGTATTATACTGCTTGCAATATCGCAGCGTAACTAACGGACAACACTATGAAAAAAATTGAAGCCATTATTAAACCTTTTAAACTGGATGATGTACGCGAAGCCCTGGCCGATATTAATATTACTGGTATGACAGTCACCGAAGTTAAAGGCTTTGGCCGGCAAAAAGGCCATACTGAGCTGTACCGTGGCGCTGAGTACATGGTGGATTTTCTACCCAAGGTAAAATTGGAAATTGTGGTGCCGGATGAGCAGGTTGAACGCTGTGTTGAAGCTATCATGAAAACTGCGCAAACCGGTCGTATTGGCGATGGTAAGATTTTTGTCTTCGATGTTGAGCGAGTTATCCGTATTCGTACTGGCGAAGAAGATGAAGATGCGATATAACATTTTTACCTTCTGTTAACCCGGTGCCGATGATGCGGTTTCGACAAGCCAGATTAGCCTGCTTAATAACAACCTTGCTGCTTGCTGGCTGTAGTGCAAAGCTGACATCAAATCCGACAGCTGTGGTTACTCCACCGCCTCAGTCGGTATTGTTACAATCGGCCGAGTCGCCTATACCAAGCGTTACCGATATTTTTACGTTAACTGGCGAGCAACAACGTGAGTTTCTCACCTACTTCAATGCGCCTTCACGTCAAACAATAGCGAAGCATCGTCGGATCTATCATTTTTTAGCTGAACACTTGGCGGGGTTTACCTATCTGGGCGAGAACTATACCGCTGCGCAATCATACCAATATAAAAGTGGTAATTGTATCTCACTGGCAGTGCTGACGAAGGCTTTGGCAGATTTGGTTGGCGTACAGATTGAATTTCAAACCATCGTCAGCGCGCCGGTTTACAGCATTGAAAGTGACTTTATGCTGTCATCAGATCATGTTCGAACATTTTTATACGATCCAGATTTCGTGGAAGAAGAGCATAGGGTCTATTTTTCCAGGCCGGCGGTAGTGATTGATTATTTGCCCGCAGGGACCGATATAACCGGCCCGCGCGTGTCGAGCCAGACTTTTATCGCAATGTTTTATCGCAATTTGGCTGCAGATGCCGTTTTACAAGGCAACTATACCGAGGCGCTGGCGTTACTGCGCACTGCGCTGGACTATGCGCCGACTTACGCTGCTGTTATTAACCTGATTGCCGTTGTCCATCGTCGGGTAGAAGAGCAAGCGCTGGCCGAGCAGTTTTATCAATATGGCTTACAGGTCGCTGATGCTAAAACCACGTTGATCAGTAATTACGCGGTGTTGAAGCGCAGCATGGGT
This sequence comes from Pseudomonadota bacterium, assembly GCA_040752955.1. Taxonomy (GTDB): domain Bacteria; phylum Pseudomonadota; class Gammaproteobacteria; order Enterobacterales; family Alteromonadaceae; genus Alishewanella. The sequence goes on along the minus strand of JBFMHG010000001.1, from coordinate 235,664 downwards.
GAGGATGAGCAAGCTCAAGCATTATTACAGTCGTTGAAATCGCATGATGAACATGACCCGTATCGTTGGTATATCCTTGGTAAAGACGCGGCACTCAAGCAACAATATGACGATGCTATCGTGTTTTACCGTAAAGCCATAACGCAAGCCCCTTACCTGCATCAATTGCATTTTGAACTGGCACTGGCCTATTTCTACACTAATCAACCTGCGAAGGCCCGCCAATCGCTGAGTATGGCAGCTGAGCTCTCACCTCCTAGCAACCAGCGACAGCGATATCAAGCCAAACTGCAAGCTATTGCATTAAGGCAATAAAATGCGCCTACTGTTATATGTTGCACTACTGAGCACTTTGGCTGCAAATGCAGCCGATGTTCAGCAAGATATTCGCTGGCTTAGTGATGCAAAGCTTGAAGGGCGAAAAAGCGGTACGGCTGGCGCGCAACTGGCGCGCGATTATCTTACACAACGTTATCAGCAGCTGAGCCTGCACTATTTTAATGGCAGCTTTAGCCAGCCCTTTTCTTATGGCCGCAGTAAAACTGGCATTAATATGGTGGGCTATCTGCCCGGCTGCACCTATCCAGAGCATTACATTGCAGTTACTGCGCATTACGACCATTTAGGTAAACAAGGCCATAAAATATTTCACGGTGCCGATGATAATGCCTCCGGCGTGGCTGTGATGCTGGAGCTTGCTAATCGTTTAAGCCAGCGCTGTCCGGCCTATTCTTATATTTTTATTGCCACAGATGCCGAGGAGGGTGGGCTGTATGGCAGCAAAGCCTTTGTTGGGGCGCCGCCAGTGGCACTGAATAACATAGTGCTTAACCTGAATCTGGATATGCTGGGCCGGTCAGACAGACGAGGCCGTTTGTATTTAACCGGCGCTAAGCGTTTTCCCGACTTAATAGCAACACTAGCGCCACGTTTTAGTAAGCTGCAGTTTCTCCATCACCGTGGCCCGGGGCGATTACCCCGCGCGCATAGCCGCTACGACTGGCCTAACGCAAGTGACCATGGGCCTTTTCATCGTGCTGGTATAAGCTACCTGTTTTTTGGTGGTCAGGACCATGCGCATTATCACACCGAGCTGGATACCTGGCAGCGAATTGATGCTGAATTTCTAAGTATGTCGCTTGAGGTAATATGGACAACGTTAGGCTGGCTTGAGCAACAAACCCCCAATGATATTGTTCATGCTGAACATTAACTTGGTCACTGTCTGATAGTTTTACATCATTAAAAGATACAAGGTTCAGACTGCACCGCCTTCGTCACGCTTATAAATTATATTAAACTTTTTCATTAAGTTATTATGGTGTTTTTAGTATTGGTTCGTTTAATGCATCACTTTTATTGCCAACATACTATGTAAAAAGGACGTTGCAATGAAAGTAAACAAAAAGTTTTCAATAATATTGTTTGCAGGTTTGATGACAACATCAGCGGCACAAGCTGCCATGATCACAGATTGGAGTTTTGTCAATTCTGCTGGCTTTATAAACTGGCAAGCAGATGGAGTTATCGCCAGCGGTGCCGGCAACTATCTCGACGAGTTTGATGTATTACAAACCTGGTATTCGTCATTAAGTTGGGGAGATCCGGTGAACGGCTCGCCATCCTCCTTTTCGGTAACCAGCCCAATAGTGGGTAATGTGACAACCAATGGTGCTATGGCAATGGGCACCACACTGGTACATAACAACTTTCCAGTGTTTGATGACGGTGAGTTGTTGACCCAGGCTACGCTGCTTAATCAGTTAGTATTAACACCCTTATTCCCTGCCGGACCAGCGATTAATGCGCCTACCATAGCGTTTAATATTAACTTCTTTGAAACGGTGAATGCGCCGGGTAATGGTGTGCTTTGTCCTGATGGTAATGCGCAGGGGGTGGGCCAGAATATTAACGGTTGCGGCGATATCTTCGCTATTGCCTCACCGCTTGATTTGGTGCAGCAATTGGTAATAGATGATTATCTGTACACTTTCGCCATTGGCGTGATGGGCGGCTCTATTTTGTCTGATGCAACCTGCGGTTTAATGGGATTTGGCTCTGGCTGTTATGGGTTTGTTACCGTAGAAAACCAAACCAATACCATACAACCGTTTTTCTCTATCACAGCACGGGAAATTACCGATGTGCCTGCGCCGGCCAGTTTTGCTGTATTTGGCCTTGGGCTCTTGCTGCTTGGCAGGTTAAGTCGCAGAGCATAAGTATTGCAATAAGGCCTGCTAACTGCAGGCTTTATTCATTGATACCATCAACTCCGAGCTACCTTACCAGTCAAAGCTCAGCTGATTACGGTCTAGGGTAGGTTTTTTGCTGCTCACTGGTCGTTTTCGGCTGGCGTGGCGCTGAAATACCGCTTGTTTCTGTTGCTGCCAGTGTTGGCGGTCGTGTTGTTTAAGCCACTGGCTTAATCTGGCTCTGGCTTGCTGTTGTGCCTGCTGTAGATCAACCACTGGGTCTGGGTAATCCCGCCCCAGCACACAACCATATTGCTGTTGTAGTGATAGCGGCATCAACCAGGGGGTGTGCAACCAGCTGTCGGGTACCTGGCGCAGCTCTGGCAGCCACTGACGGATAAACTGGCCCTCGGCATCTTTTTGCTGGCTTTGCTTAACCGGGTTATACATACGGTTGGGGTTTATGCCGGTGGTACCCGCCTGCATTTGTATTTGCGGGTAATGAATGCCTGGCTCGTAATCAACAAAACACTGGGCTAAATGCAGTGCCAGTGGCCGCCAGTGTAGCCACAGGTGATAGCTGGCAAAGGCCACCAACATGGCACGGCCACGAAAATGTAGCCAGCCGGTTGCCAGCAAACTGCGCATAGCGGCATCAATCAGCGGATAACCGGTATGGCCCGTGCGCCAGGCAGCGAACAAGGTTGGGTTAAAGTACGGTTCACGTAAGCCATCAAAGCCCGGATGCATGTTGTAAAATTCGATAGCCGGCTCATCTTCCAGCTTTTGCATAAAATGACAGTGCCAGCGCAGCCGGCTGAAAAACGCCTGCAAGCCCTGTGCGCTGCGGAAATCACTGCTTTGTTTCATCGCAAAAAAACTGTGTTGTTGTAGCTGGCGCAAGCTAAGCTGGCCGTAGCTAACGTAAGTGCTCAGTCTGGAGCAACTTTGGCTGGCTTTCGCTGGCAGCGAAATATGCTGACGATAGTGTCGGCAGCGCTGGTGTAAAAAGCTGTGAAAGGTCTCATCGGCCATGCAGGCATCGGGCAGACTCTGGCACAGCGGCAGATCTTTTAGCCGGGTTGGCGCAAGTAGCGTTAAGTCCCAGTTGGCTGCGGTAACAAAAGGCAGCTGCGCTACCGACGGTACTGGCGGGCTTTTTAACCAGCTGTCAGCCAGTTCGAACCAGTTATCCCGGTCTGGCAGCGCGCGGAACACGGCGAATTGTCTAAACTGATGCCAGTTTATCTGTAACGACTTCAACAGCCGCTGCACGGCCAGATCACGTTGGTAGGTCCACAGGTTGCCAGTTTCTTCATGGCTGTACACATCAGTAATACAAAACTGCTGGCAAAGCTGTTTCAGCACCAGGGTAGCCGGGCCTTTTATCACTAACAGCGGCTGGCCTAATGCGGTAAGTTGCTGGTTTAACTGCGTTAATGCCACTGACAAATATTGCCAGTGGCGCAAAGAGACATCTGGCTGCTGCCAGTAATCGGGTTCAATAATATACAGCGGCAATACCGCACCCTGTTTTGCTGCTGCGAACAGTGGCTGGTGATCGTGAAGGCGCAGATCGCGCTTAAACCAAAGCAGCGCCGTCATGCAGATGGGGCTGTTAATATGGCACGGACAAAGCTGCCATCGGCGTCATACAACTGTGCCTGTTTGGCAATGTTAAAGCGCCGCTCGCTACTATTGCCGGTACCGGCAATATACGCCCAGTTGCCCCAGTTGCTGGCACAATCGTAATCCAGCAGCCGCTGCTCAAAATAGGCTGCCCCAAGACGCCAATCGACGCCCAGATCATACATCAAATAACTGGCGACATTTTGCCGGCCACGGTTACTCATTAAGCCGGTTTTGTTAAGGAGTTGCATATTGGCATCAACAAAGTCGATGCCGGTTTGGCCAGCGCACCAACGTTGAAATTTATGCTGTTGCTGCTCTGTTAATTGCGGCGGGCTAAAGTCTGGTTGCTGGCGTATTGCCTGTTTAATACCATTTTTGCTAAACCAAAGCTTGCCGTATTTGCGAAATTGCCAGCGAAAGTATTCGCGCCACAATAACTCAAACTTCAGCCAATACGTCGACTCATTGGCCTCTACCTGTTGTTCAAACTGCACAATGTCCTGCCATAACTGCCTGACGGATAAACTGCCAAGGGCCAGTGGCGCCGAGCAGAAGCTGGCATAGTGCAACCCAAACAGCTGATTACGCGTTTCTTTGTAGCTTAAAATATGCCGGCCTTGCCAGATAAACTGCGCTACCCGCGCCAGTGCATTTTGCTCTGATGCAACAGGTTGCAGCAAGGCTGGCTGATACTGCGTAACTAACTGTGCAAAAGCACTGTTGTAAGATTCACACTGGTCGCTTGTTAGCCAGCCCTGGGTTGGCCTATCAGAGGAAATGGGCGTGCTTACCTGTAACAACGGCTCTAGCTGCTTACGAAAGGGGGTAAAGCTATCTGGCAAGCGCGACAGTACGGGGCGAAACGGCTCGCCCAGCAGAGAATTGCAGTCAAGTTGGGTTACCGCCAACACTGAAGATAGCGCAGACAGCGCATTGCGCTCATCCGGTGCGACCGGCTCGGCGCAGTACAGCCTTGTAGCCTTAAGGGTTCTGGCCAGTTCGCTGATAAGCTTTACTTTGTCACCCACTAAGGTGATCAGGCCAATATTTCTCCCGGCCAGCTGCTTTTTAAGCTCGGTTATTACCGCCAGTTGCTGTTGCAAGCGGCTTAAGTTGGCGCGTGCTATACCATATTGTGTGCCGAAAAAGGCCTTATAATCCAGCACTACCAGCGCCGCTTTAGTCTCTCCCGGTAGCTGTAGCAAGGGGTTATCATGCATCCGCAAGGTGTCGTTCAGTAAAACCAGGCTCAGGCTCATAACTGCTCCAGCTTAATCAGGGTGTCTGCGGCTTTGGCTAAAATAGCGGCTTTATCGTGCTCACTGCGTTTGTGCCAGTTGGCATAGGCCAGGCTTAAGCGCGGGTTTTGCCCCAGTTTCGTCTGGTTACGTTGCAAAAAGTCCCAGTAAAGTGCATTAAACGGGCAGGCATCATCTTCTGTGGTCAGTTTTACTTTGTAGGCGCAGTGTTTGCAGTAGTCACTCATGCGGTTAATGTAGGCGCCGCTGGCGGCATAGGGCTTAGAGGCCAGCACACCGCCATCGGCATACAATGCCATACCCAGGGTGTTTGGCAGCTCTACCCACTCATAGGCATCGGCATACACCGCTAAATACCAGTCGGTAACGTCATCTACCGACAACCCTGCCAGCAGGGCGAAATTGCCGGTAATCATCAGCCGCTGAATATGATGCGAGTAGGCATGATCTATGGTGCTTTTTACTGCCTGTTGGATACAGCGCATCCTGGTGTTGCCATGCCAGTAATAACCGGGCAGGGCGCGATGGGCGTCAAGCTGGTTGCGGCTTTTGTAATCCGGCATCAGAAACCAGTACAGGCCGCGCACGTACTCACGCCAGCCAATCAGTTGGCGAATAAACCCTTCAGCGGCGTTTAGCGGCACCTTGCCTTGCTGGTAGGCCTGCTCAACCTTATTACACATCCAGCGCACATCCAGCAGACCGCAGTTTAAGTACACCGAGCAGATACTGTGCTGCAAAAATGGCTGGTTTAGTACCATAGCGTCCTGATAATCGCCAAACTGAGCTAATTGGTTGTCCACAAAGTGCAAAAATGCCTGACGCGCAGCTTTACCGGTTACCGCATAGCTAAAATTCGCTGCGTTACCCATATTGGCCGAAAAATGCTGCTCAACCAGCGCCATCACCTCTGTCGTGATGGCATCAGGGGTAAAGCTGAGTGGAGGCGTGGGGGCTAAGTCTTTTGGCCAGGCTTTGCGGTTCTCGCTATCGTAATTCCAGTTGCCGCCTTCGGGGTTGTCACCCTGCATTAATAAGCCGGTATAGCGGCGCATATCGCGGTAGAAATATTCCATCCGCAGCTGCTTTTTGCCCTTGGCCCAGCGGGCAAAGCGGGCTAAATCGCAGATAAAACGATCATCATCCAGTACCGTTAGCGGCAGCTGAAATTGCTGCTGCCAACTGAGTATTTCCCGTTGCAGCCGGTATTCGCCACACTGGGTAATCATAATGCTGTCAAGCGCGGGCTGTTGGGTTAGCGCAAAGCGGACGGCGTCAGTCATAGTGTTTATGCTGCTGTCAGTGCCGTAGCCTACGTAGCAGACATGATAGCCTTGCTCTGTCAGCACGTTAGCAAAGTGGCGCATGGCGCTAAATAGCAAAATAATTTTATGTTTGTGGTGTTTAACGTAGCTGGCTTCGCTGCCGACTTCAGCCAGTAAGATCAGGTCGTCTTTGCTTGCTTGTTGCAAACTCGACAGGGCTGGGCTCAGTTGATCGCCCAGAACAACAATAAGTTTGGCCATGATAGTAAGGTTTAGCTCAGATTGGCTGAAACTACGCTGTGGGAGTGTGCTTCGATCAATGGCTGGCGCGGGCAAAAACTTCAGTGTTATATTGTTACAACCTAAACCTGCATTGGAACACCCAAGATGAAACAAGCCATGCTTAAAGCCGCACTGCTGGGCCTGACAGTGTTAATGGCGGCGCCATTTTTCAGTCAGGCGCATCAGCAACATAGCCACGGCCATGATGAGAAGCAGCAACATGACCATGACCATGATCATAGCTCCGACGCCAACGACGAAATGGGCGCCGGGCTGGGTGCCCATGTACATGGCCATGGCCTGTTAACCCTGGTGTTAGAGGGCAATGAGATGCAACTGGCGTTTCAGGCAGCGGCCTACAGCGTGGTGGGTTTTGAGCACAAACCCAGCACAGCAGAGCAGCAACAGGAGATTGACGCTGCTATTGCTATTTTTAATCAGGGCGACTGGTTTAGTGTGAATGCCGATGCCAACTGCGAGCTGGCGATGGCGGAGGCCAGTACCGACTTAACCCTGGCTAACAGCAGTGCTGGCCATGGCGATTTTTACGCTAATTATCAGCTGCTGTGTCAGCGCCCGGCGCGGTTAAACCAGCTGCAGCTGAGCATTTTTAACTTGCTGCCGGCGTTAGAGCAGGTAGAGGTGCAATGGATTATCAACGGCCGCCAGGGCGCGACGAAAACCTCGCTGCAAAATAGTACTGTGCAGTTTTAATACTTTATTGCACTGGTGTTCAGCCATAAAAAACGGCAGCTTAAGCTGCCGTTTTTCTGATATAACACCACCTTAATAGGTGTATTCCTCAATATTGTCCACTTTCAGGCTGTAGGCGGCCTGGCCTAAATCGTGGGTCATCACTTCTGTGGTTAGGGTGCCGCTTATCCAAAACGGTGAATAAATCATATCGGCCTTTAAGTTTTTTGCGCCGGTAACAAAAATCATCTGGTTTGGTGGCGGTGGCGGCACGTGAATACAGGCGCCAAAGTAAGGCACTAAGAAAAAGCTGGTGACATTTTGCTCGGCGTCAAACTCCAGCGGTACCACAAATCCCGGCACCCGAACCTTGGTGTTGTTGTATTTCTCTACCACTTTGGCCGAGGTTAAAATTTGCTGCCATTGTGCTGCCACAGGGTCGTCGCCCTGATAGTTGTCGTCAAATGGTGACGGCTGGCTATAGTCGTGTTGTACTTCCGGCATCTGTTGCAACAGCTTCAGATCTTCTTCCGGCATTAAGTCAGTCCATTCAATGGTTTTCACGTCATTGGCGGCAAGGCTAAAGCTTGCGACCAGTGTCAGATATAACGCAACAGATAACGTCCGTAGCATTGGAGCTTGCTCCCCTAAGTTGGCATAATGGCTAAACGCGAACATCATAACATGACAGTGGAACAGCCTGTGACCGACAAGCCGAAAATTCCTGCGATTGAACTCAAACAACTGCGGTTTTTCTACCAGCCAGACAGTTGGCAGCTGTATTTACCTGAGCTGCGCTTAGACACCGGTGAGCATCTGTTTGTGCGTGGTGCTTCAGGCAGCGGTAAAACCACCTTACTCAATTTATTCGGTGGTATTGCCCGGCCCGTTAGTGGCGAGCTGTACATTAACGGCCAGCCGCTGCATCAGCTTAGTAGCACTAAGCGCGATACATTACGGGCGCAGCAAATTGGCGTGGTGTTTCAGCAGCTTAACCTGATCCCTTATTTGTCTGTGCTGGATAACACCTTATTAAGTGCGCATTTTGCCGGTAAGCCAAAGGCCGACAGCCTTGCCAGAGCACGGGAGCTGTTAAGCCGGCTGGGGCTGCCTGAAACCCTGCAGCAAAGCCGCGCCAGTGCCTTAAGTGTTGGCCAGCAGCAACGGGTAGCCATTGCCCGGGCCTTGCTGCCAAAACCCACCTTACTGATTGCCGATGAGCCTACCTCAGCACTGGACAGCGATAACCGCGATGCCTTTATGCGGGTTATGCTGGCAGAAGCCGATGCCAACGGCTGTACGGTGATTTTTGTTAGCCACGATCAGAGTTTGCTGCAGTATTTTCACCGTCAATTGGATATGCAGAAGTTAGCGCAGGGAGTACAGCCATGCTGATGAAACTGGCCCGTTTAAGTTTATGGAACCGGCGCGGTACTGTGCTGATGACCTGGCTGTCACTAACCATCAGCATTGCCTTGCTGCTGGGTATTGATCATTTGCGCACTGAAGCAAAAAACAGCTTTACCAGCACGGTCTCGGGTACCGATCTTATCGTCGGCGCCCGCTCCGGTCAGCTAAACCTGTTGCTGTATTCGGTGTTTCGTATCGGCAATGCCACCGCCAACATTAGCTGGGACAGCTATCAGCGCTTAACCAGACACCCACAGGTCAGCTGGAGCATTCCGGTGTCGCTGGGCGACTCGCACCGTGGCTACCGGGTCATGGGCACCAGTACGGCCTATTTTGAGCATTACCGTTATGCTAACGCCCAGCCGCTTGCGCTGGCACAGGGAGAGCAGTTTAATGGCGTGTTCGAAACCGTATTAGGCGCAGAAGTTGCGGCCAAACTGGGGTATCAGTTAGGTGAGCAAATCGTTCTGTCGCATGGCGTCGGTGCGGTCAGTTTTAGTCAGCATAAAGATAAGCCCTTCACAGTAGTAGGCATACTGGCGCCAACCGGTACCCCGGTAGACCAAACCGTGCATGTCAGCCTGGAAGCCATAGAAGCGATACATCTGGATTGGCAGCAGGGGGCGCCTATGCCCGGCCGGCAACTGAGTGCGGAGCAGGTGCTGGCACAAGATTTAACGCCCAAGTCGATTACCGCCGCTATGGTCGGGTTAAAGTCGCGCATGGCTACCTTCACTGTGCAGCGTCAAATAAACGAATTCAAAGCCGAGCCCTTAACGGCCATTTTACCCGGCGTTGCCTTAGCCGAGCTGTGGCAAATGTTGTCGATGGTGGAAAACTTATTGTTGCTGATCAGTGTCATGGTGTTGCTGGCGGCGCTGGTCGGCATGATCACCACGTTACTGGCGTCAATGAAAGAGCGGCAGCGCGAAATGGCGATTTTACGCGCCACCGGTGCTCATCCCTGGTACTTGTTTGTACTGATCCAGCTAGAGGTGTTGTTAATTACTGTGCTGGCAATGTTTACGGCAGTGTTATTGTTAAGCGGCAGCTTATTTTTGTTGCAGGACAGCCTGGCAGCCAATTATGGCCTTTTTATCGGGCTGAATATCATCAAGCTAACAACCTTGTATTGGGCGGCAGGCATCATAATGTTAGCAATGCTGCTGGCGGTAATACCAGCGGTGTCGGCGTATCGTAAAGCGCTGGCTGATGGCTTGACGGTCAGGCTTTAGTGTTTAGGCTTTAGCGCTTAGGCTGAATTACTCAGCGACAAGGGGCCGCTTAAGGTAACAGTGCAGCCGGTATCGTTGTTTTGCAGCTGTACTTCACCTTGCAACAGGTGCGTTACCAGATTAAACACCAGGGTCAGCCCCAAGCCTTTGGCGCCCTGGCTGCGACGGGTGGTAAAAAATGGCTCAAAAGCGCGGTTAAGTTCTTGCTGGTCCATACCGCGGCCATTATCGGTCACGCTAAGCTGCCAGCTATAGCCTGTGCTACCGGCGCTTATCACCACTTGTCGCGGCTTGGCACTGTCAAAAGCATGCAGGCAGGCATTTTCCAGTAAGCGGTTTAAAATGGTGGCCAGCGCACTGGCAAAACTGTCTATCTGCAGCTGCTCGGGTATCTGCAGTACAACTTCTACCTGATATTGCTGCAGCATAGAGGCCATACTGGCCAGTACTTTGGGAATAAACTGCGACAGCGTAATGGTTTCCGGGCGTTGATCGCTGCTCGCGGTAGCGGTTTGTTTAAAACTGTTCACTAAGTCTACCGTGCGCTGCAAATTGGTGTTTACCATGGCAATGCTGTTTTTAATCGCGGCGCCGCTTTGGCTAAATTGCTGGCGGGTAAGCTGGCCAGCCTGAAACAACTGCTCTAATTGGTGTAACGTCGCCTCGGCATGGCTATTGGCGGTAACGGCGACGCCCAGCGGCGTATTAATCTCATGTGCTATGCCGGCCACTAACCGGCCCAGGCTGGCCATTTTCTCTACTTCAATCAGCCGGTGCTGGGTTTGCTGTAACTGCTCCAGCGATTGCGTTAACTCTTGTGTGCGCTGACTGATAATTTGCTCCAGCGAGCTGTTTACCTGCTCCAGCTCTGTTTGATAGCGCTGGCGCTCGGATGCACTGAGCGCCCGGCCATAAATGTCGGCCAGAAAGCCGGCAAATACCACTTCATCCAGTTGCCAATGTTTGGGCTTACGGTGCTCAATGCAAATAATGCCAACCATGTTGCCGTGATGTCGAATAGGCGTATCCAGCATCGACTTTATACCAAGCGGTGTTAAGTAACTTTCTGAAAACTCGCTGGTTTGTGGGTGTTGATGCGCATCATCGGCAATAATGTTGCGCTCTTGGTCCAGCGCCTGAAAATAACGTGGAAACTGCTGGCGCGTAAGCTGTAGCTGAGAAGTGGCTAAGTCACCGTTGTCCAGCAAATGGCTGCATTGCATTACCTGATGATTGTCTGACAAAAACCACACGCTGGCTCTATCAACGGCTAAGCCCTCGGTTATGCCGTTAAGGATCAGGCTGTTGGTCGATAACAGGTCGCCTTTATCAACGTCGGCGCTTTTGCTAATTCTGGTGAGGATGTCCTGCAACTCGGTTCGCATTACTACGCAGTTTACTCCGGTTTAGTACTCGACAGGGCGTTGTGACACAGCACCACTAAGGTATAGCATGTTTCATCAGGCGGCGCAGAATTATTCTGCAGAGATTTTCCGTTTTAAGTCTGCGAAACAACAGGTTATAAAAGCAGCCGCTTTGTGCTATTGCAGTAACGTATTTTAGGCCAGGTGTTGGCGGATGAGGTATACTGCGAGCCACTATAACGACCGGATAAATAAGGAAATCATGGTGCAGCTGTTTTTAGTTTACATAGGTGGTACGGCGCCCGGCGCCAATATAGAGCTGCATGATGTGCGCTTTGTCGCCGCAGACAGTATTGAACAAACGCATGAGCAGCTACGCCAGCAGTGGTTTGGCACCGTAAAAGGGTTACACCTTGATGCTTACATGCAGGTAAACCACATCGACGGCTACGCGGTGTCGCTGCAGCACGCACCGCAGCAAAGTGAGCTTAAACTGTTTTTTGTCAATTTTGGCGGCTATTACCCGAACAAAATTGCCGAGCAGCATGAGTTTATGTTGTGTGTGGCGCCAAGTGCCGCTGCTGCAAAAGCGCGGGCTAAAACGTTGTTGTTGACCGATGCCCAAAGCCAGCATAAAGACGATTTACTCGAGCTGGATGACTGCTTTGCCTTAGAGCAACTGCAGGGGCTTTATGTGCACCTGACGCCATCAGGGCAAAGCCAGCCAATGTATCCAGACTGGTCTGGCTATGAGGTTATTGGCTAGTCATGCTTTGTGTAGCGATATAAGGCGAGGGCAGCGGTATGCCTTTTATGCGCTGCCACAGCCAGGGTAAGGCTTTAGCCGCATCGCGGCGCATTGGCAACTGCTGTGGCGCGCTGATGTCAGTTGGGTCCAGTTTAAACACAAAGGCATAACTGCCTTCCTGCCCCATGCGTAAATCGGTTAACAGCAAGCTGTCGCCCTGTTGCTCTAGGGCATAAAAGCCCTGGCTAAACCACGCCAGTTGCTGTACCGGCTTAAGCGCAGCATATTGCTGCTTTAATGCCGGATCTTGCTCTACCCAATGCAGCTGAACATCACGGCTGTTATCCAACAATGAGTAAAACCCCTCGCCATAGCCCTGCTCGGTCATCACCACTATGCGCCATAGCACCGTATTTAGCGGTGCCGGTGTCACCAATAGCTGCTGATACTGCAGCTGCTGTTGTTGCAAGCTGGCGCTAACCACCTGACGTACATGCCACTGCGCCGCGACTGACCACAGCATATACATACTGGATAGACTTAGCATTAGCATATTCAGCTGATAACCGCGCTTTGTGCCAAACAGGTAGTACAGCACGCCGGCAATTAACGGCAGCGTATACAGCGGATCGATAATAAACATACTGCCTACGGCATAAGGCGTATTGGTAAAGGGCAACCCAAGCTGGGTGCCATAAATCGTCATCGCATCAATCAGCGTGTGGGTGATTAAAATCAGCCAGGTGGCCAGCAGCCAACGCCAATAGTGTGCTCTTTGTTTACAACACAGCGCCGCCAGCCAGGCGAGTAGAGGAGTAACCAAGGTTTGGTAAAACAAGGCGTGGCTCTCGGTGCGGTGCAGCACCATATTACTGACGGCATCGCCGTAGTCGATGATAACGTCTAAGTCGGGTAGGGTGCCCAGCACGGCACCGGTTAATACCACTTTGGTCCGGCTGCCGGGTGTTTTCGCTAACACGGCAGCAGCTACGGCGCTACCCAGCGTCAATTGGGTTAAAGAATCCATCAGCTATTCTACTGCTTAATTTAAACCTATCTGCTCCGCTACTGCTTTGCACTGCTCTGGCACGATATCGCACTGTGGCGTGCCAGTTTCAATATCTTGGGCAAACAACTGGGCGGCTAAAATATTACTCAGGGTTTTGTACTCAGTACCCAGGGTATGAAAGGTAGCGCGGGCATCGACATAATAAGGCGCACGCTTGCCGTTAACGTCTACCACTTCACCAATTTGCACAAAATGCATGCCGATACGTTTTAAAATTCGCGCCAGTGCCGGCTCAACCATAACAAACACATGGTGTTTGCCGTAGTGCAGGCACATCAGCATGGCAACCAGATAAAGCGCAATGGCCACTGCCTCGCAGCAGCGCTGCTCCAGTTGCAGCAGCAGTTTATTCAAATTATGCCCAAGCGGCGACTGGCTTTGTTTACGCTGGCGTATTTCGCCTGGCACCGCCAGGCGCGATATTTCGCAAATTTGCTCACGCGCAAAAGCCGCCGGGCTTAGTGTCGGATGGTTTAGCGTGGCGGCGCAGTATTGCTCAAGCGGCAGCAACTGCCCGGCATCAGCGGAAGTAATCAGGCGTACTGTGCCCGCTAGTTGCGCAGTGCTTAGCCGCGATATTGCGCAATGAATCGCGCGGTTGTCATACTGATCATGCTCTAAGCCGCTTTCACGCTGCGGTTCAAATTGCAGTTCTTCGCAATATACCCGGTGGCGTAGCCGGTAGGTTTGATGCTTTTGAATGTCAGTTTGCGCCAGGCTGGCGTGGAAAAAGTGAGCAAAATGACGTAAAGGGCTGCTGGATGCCAGCTCAGTGCCGAATAAAGGTGTAACCGTTGTTGCTGAATTTTGCCGTGCATCACCCTGCACTGCAGCCAGAGAAGTCATAAAACGCCCCAAAAGTGTGTATATGCGCTGAGTTAAATTTTTATTGGTAACATGCGCTAACTGGCAGCGATCCGTGCGGTACTGAGACTGACAATTCCATTGCAGAGCCTTGCAGCCGATTTACTATGCAGATCAATACGCACAACGTCAAATGTCAGTTTGGTTAAATTATGCACAAAAACAGTATGCTGCAGCTAAGGCTATGATTTGAAATAGGTAAAAAAATTTACAATTTAACTAATGTTATTAAATGTAATTCAGGGCGGGTTAAGTTGCGTCATGTCGCAAAACGGCGGCGGCGAGGTTTTAACCCGGGCTACATTGCTCAAGCCGTTGAATATCCAGCTGAACCTGCCTTGCCAGGCTGCGCAGCTGGATCATCCGCTCATCGTTCAGCGAAATTTGGCAGCGCAGTGCAGCGGTAACGCCAGCAACTTGCTGCTCCAGCGCTTTGCCCTCATCGGTAAGTACCACCTTTTTTACCCGCTCATCGTCTGGACTTGGCAGCCGGCGCAGCCAGCCCTTTTGTTCCAGCTTTTTTACCAGTGGTGTCAGGGTGCCAGAGTCAAACAGGGTTTTTGCGCCCAGCTCGCCTAAGCTAATGTTGTCTTGCTGCCACAGCGCCAATAGCACCACATATTGCGGGTAGGTTAAGTCAAACGGCTGCAGCAAAGGCCGGTACAGCCGCACCATAGCATTCGACGCGCTATACAGCGCAAAGCATATTTGCTCTTCCAGTGGCAGGGTTTTACTCATCATCGCCGTTTCGTAGGTTTTTTTGCAGTGTAGCAAATTTAAAGCTCCGGCAACCAGCCGTCCTGGTTATAAGACTGCAATTTAAATTATATGCAAGTAACTTGCATGCAAGATAAATTAGGGCTAGTATTTGCCCTGTTAAGTAAAACGCCTGTGTTAAGGCAAAACCTCAAAGGGGATCAGTATGGATATTTTATACAAAGCAGTAGTAACATCGACCGGCGGCCGTGACGGCGCTGCTAAATCAAACGACGGTTTATTAGAGGTTAAGCTGGCTCCGCCAAAAGAGCTGGGCGGCGCCGGTGGCGCGACTAATCCGGAGCAGCTGTTCGCAGCCGGTTACTCCGCCTGTTTTATCGGCGCGTTAAAATTTGTCGCCGGCGCGGCTAAAGTAACCCTGCCAGCCGATGTCAGCCTGCGCGCTGAAGTGGGTATAGGCAAAATTGAAGGCGGTTTCGGCCTGGATGTCGATTTATTCGTTAACCTGCCAGGTATGGATAAAGCCGCCGCCGACGAGTTAGTGGCCAAAGCGCATCAGGTGTGCCCATACTCAAACGCTACCCGCGGCAATATCGACGTGCGGTTGCATGTAAGCGTATAAGCCAAACGCAACAAAACAAAAGGCCAGCTTACGCTGGCCTTGTGCTATTTGGTGGAGCTGGCGGGAGTTGAACCCGCGTCCGAAAAACCTACATCGTCGGTACTACATGCTTAGCACATTCATTTAGTTAACCCTATGAGCGCCGAATGGCAGGCTATCGTCGGGCGAGCCTGATTGGTTTTAACGTTTTGTCTCCAGGCGAAGACGCGACGCGATCCTGTTAGGGGTGATCTTCCAGAGTCTCAGCTTACAGGCATGCGTGAGGGGAAGAGCTATCTACTGCTTATTAGGCAGCGATTGCGTAAGTTTCGTCGTTTGCGACTATTTAATTGAGGCTTTTTTACGAGGCCTACCTCACCTCGGCATGCACCTAAGAGTTCGTGAATCCCGTCGAATCCAGAATCAGCCCCGAATTCTGTGGAAGTAACACTCACTTTCAGTGTTTGGCTATTGTACGCAGCCTGTTTGCTTTACACAAGCGGGCTTTGTGTTTTAGCCGTTTTCCTGTCGCCCTAGTTAGATGGGGCCAGGCGGTAAAAGTTTCAAGTGTGTTTTAGTGTTTACTGTGTTTCATCATGCGCTCTTTTTCGCGTGACCAGTCGCGGTCTTTAATATCGTCACGCTTGTCATAGCTTTTCTTACCCTTGGCTAAATGAAACTCCAGCTTTACCCAGCAGGCTTTCCAGTACATGGCAGTGGCCACTAAGGTGTAGCCTTCGCGCTCTTTTAAGCCGATCAGTTTACTTAGCTCGCGCTTGTGCAGCAGTAATTTGCGGCTACGTTCAGGGTCGCATACCACATGGCTAGAGGCGCTGTTGAGCGGCTGAATTTGTGCGCCGAGTAAAAAGGCTTCACCGTTATGCAAAATGACATAAGAGTCGGACAGGTTTACCTTACCCTCGCGGATGCTTTTTAACTCCCAGCCTTGCAGGGCCAGGCCGGCTTCGTAGCGGTCTTCTAAAAAGTACTCATGCCGCGCTTTGCGGTTTTGCGCTATGGTACCGTTTTTGTTTTTGCTTGCTTGTTTTTTGCTCATAATTCGTTGTTTGTCGCAGCTCAGTGTTGGATGTCAGCGATGGCTCATGCCTTGTTGCAGCGCGTTATTCTGTTACAATCGGCGGCGAGTTTAAAGGGGAGTGAGTATGCCACAAATTGAACGCAGTGCGTTGGTTTTTTACAGCGCGCAGCAGATGTATGATCTGGTAAATGCTGTACCGGATTATCCACAATTTCTACCCGGCTGCAGCGCCGCGCGCATTGTTAGTCAGTCAGATCAAGAGATGGTGGCATCGCTGACAGTTTCCAAGGCGGGCATTAGCCATAGTTTCACCACCCGCAATACGTTAACACCAAATCAGCAAATTGCCATGCAGCTGGTCGACGGCCCTTTTAAGCAGTTGCGCGGTGGCTGGCAGTTTCAGCCGTTAAATGACGGTGCCTGCAAAGTGATATTAAAACTCGAGTTTGAGTTTTCCAGTAAGTTAATTCAGTTTGCCTTTGGTAAAATCTTTGCCGAGTTAACCGCTGCAATGGTGCAGGCGTTTACCACCCGCGCCAAACAGGTATACGGAGAGCAAAATGGCTGAAAATATAACCGTTGAAGTGGCCTATGCCTTACCCGAGCGGCAAAGTTTACTTACCGTGTCGGTAAATAAAAGCGCCACTGTACAGCAAATTATTGAGCAGTCCGGTATTTTGCAGCAGTTTGCGGATATTGATCTAAACCAGCAAAAAGTCGGCATCTGGAGCCGGCCGGTGAAACTCACCGATACGGTAAAAGCCGGCGACAGAATAGAAATTTACCGCCCGCTGATTGCTGATCCGAAAGATTTGCGCCGTCGCCGCGCCGAGAAAGCCAAAGAAGAAGGCCGGGCTGATAAAGTTACCGGTGGCCGGCCGCACGAGGTAAAAACCGACGCAGGCAATTAGTTAACTGACTATCGCTTTAACAGAGCGCATAAAAGCAAAAAACCAGCATTATGCTGGTTTTTTGTTGTTAGCCTTATACGCGGCTTAAATATCCAGCGGGGTATTAAAGTCGTCTGACTTTTTAAAGTCGCCTTTAATGTCCTGCAGCTTGTTGTCTTTAAACTCGACAATTAACTGTTTTTCAAAGTTATCGCCACGGCCGCCTTTTAAGGCGTAAAAATAATGCCAGGTGTCATTATCAAAGGCGTTACTGGCTACTGGTGTACCCAGCACAAACTTCACCTGCTCTTTGGTCATGGCGACACGCAGTTTATCGATATCTTTTTGCTCTAAAAAATTACCTTGTGGTATATCAATACGATATACCCAGCTGCTGCATGCGCTAAGGCTGAGGAGGCCTGCGGCCAGCACCATCATTTTTACTACTGCTTTCATCTGTTGCTTCTGCTTTACCTAAGTGGGCTCATCATACCCTATGACAAGCCGGCTGAAAAACCTTCTTTCAGACTAAAGGCGCGCATAAAAGTTCACGTGCGTTGGCCAGTGCACTGGCGCTGATGTTCTCGCCCGCCAGTAAACGGGCAATTTCGCTGATGCGCTCGTCGGCGTTCAGCTCGCGCATGCGGGTTTCCGTGGCCAAGCCGTCGGTGTATTTTTCAACAAACAACTGCTGATGACCCTGGCTGGCTACCTGCGGCAGGTGGGTCACACAAATAATTTGCGTGGTTTCCCCCAGTTGGCGCAGTAGGCGGCCAACACCGGCGGCGACCGGGCCACTGATACCGACATCCACCTCATCGAAGATCAGTGTTGGGGTGGTAATTTTATCGGCCAGGATCACCTGTATCGCCAGGCTGATACGCGACAGCTCACCGCCTGAGGCCACTTTACTTAAAGCCTGCAGTGGCTGGCCCGGGTTGGTGGATACCTGAAAATCGATCTGATCGATACCCTGAGCGCTGCCCTGGCTGACATCAAGCGGGTTAACTACGATGGCAAAACGGGCATTGGCCATGCTGAGCTCATGCATGCTACGGCTGATTTTATCACTTAACAGTGCAGCAGCTTGCTGGCGCTGCTGGCTTAGTGCTTCGGCCTGCTGTAAATAATGCTGCTGTGCAGCGCTAATATCGGCCTCTAGCTGCAGCAGGCGTTTATCATCACCGGTCAGCGCCGCCAACTGCTCGGAGAGTTGCTGGTGCAGTGCCGGTAACTCTTCATAGCTCACCTGATGTTTGCGCGACAGGTTAAGCCACTGGCTTAAGCGCTCATCAATTTGTGCTAACCGCTCCGGATCCAGCTCTACTTTATCAGCATAGCGGCGCAGCTCACGGCTGGCCTCTTCGGTCTGCACCAGCGCGTCCTGTAACATTTGGCTGATATTATTTAGCGCCGGGTCCAGGCTGCACAGCTGCTCGAGTTGGCCGGCGGCCACAGACAGCGTCTGATAGACATTTTGCTGTTCGTCATCGTACAGCAGCTGCAAACACTGCTGGCTTTGGCTTAACAAGGTATTGCCGTGGCTTAACCGGCTGTGCTCGGCTTCCAGCTGCGGATACTCGTCTTGTAACGGGGCAAACTGATCTAACTCGGCAACCTGATATTCCAACAACTGACGCTGTGCATCACGCTGCTGCTGTGATTGCTGCAGCTGGGCATATTCACGCTGCAATTGCTGCCAGTGCCGCCAGCTGCTGCGGGTGGCCTCCAGCAGGCTGGTGTTAGCAGCGAAGGCATCCAGCAATTGGCGCTGATATTCGTTTTTCAGTAATTGTTGGTGGGCATGCTGGCCATGAATACTCAGCAAATGCTGACCCAGCGCTTTTAACTGCTGTGCCGGTACCTGTACACCATTAATGTAACCGCGCGAGCGGCCTTCGTTACTTACCACCCGCCGTACTATGCACTCGTGGCCCATGGCCAGATCTTGCTCGGCCAACCACTGCTGAGCCGCAGTTAATCTGCTGATATCAAAGCTGGCCACTATATCGGCTTTATCAGCGCCGGGGCGCACTACGCTGGCATCGGCGCGCTCGCCTAAACACAGTGACAGGGCGTCGATAGCAATAGATTTACCGGCACCGGTTTCACCGGTAATGGTAGACATGCCGCTGTGCCAGTCGATTTCCAGCGCACGGACAATAGCAAAATTACTAATATGCAGATGGCACAGCATGACATTCTCCTGCCAGCTAAGTTAACTGTGAAAAATAACAGTGGTTATTTATACAGTAACTTTATACAGGAAATATCACCTTGGCAAGCCAGGTTTTAATAAAGTTTGCTGCCCCAGCCTAACTTGTTACGCAGCACGTGAAAATAGCTGTACCCCGGCGGGTGTACCAGCCGAAGCGGCGTCGGGTGTTTACGAATGTAGATATCGTCGCCCGGCATTACCGCCAGAATGACATGGCTGTCGCAGCTGATTTGCAGATGGGCATCGTTGGTGCTGGCCACTTTTAAGCGGATTTCGCTGCTGCCCGACACCACCAGCGGCCGGCTGCTCAGCGTATGTGGAAACATCGGCACTAAGGTCACTGCATCCAGATCCGGCGTCAGAATAGGGCCGCCACCAGATAACGAGTAGGCCGTGGAGCCGGTAGGGGTGCTGATAATCAGGCCGTCAGAACGCTGGCTATAGACAAACTCGTCATTAATATAGGCTTCAAATTCAATCATGTGCGCCACTTTGTCGGCATGCAGGACGGCCTCGTTCACCGCGCTGTTGCTGCTTTTAATCACGCCACCGCGCTGCACACTGATTTCCAGCAGGTTGCGTTTTTCGGTAACAAAATTACCCGCCAGTACTTCGGTTAGCGGCTGCTGGAAGTTTTCTGGTGCCAGATCGGTTAAAAAGCCCAGGTTACCGCGGTTAACGCCCAGTACCGCCACGTTAAAACGCGACAACACCCGCGCCGCACCGAGCATATTGCCATCACCACCGACCACGATCGCCAGATCACATTTTTTACCCAGCTCAACCAGATCCAGCACCGCCACATCGGGCAACTCCAGTGATTGCGCTACCCGTTGCTCGACATACACCGTCAGCCCTTGCTGGCGCAAAAACTGATACAAACTGAGCAGCGTATTGTTAGCGCCCTGATGATGTGGCTTACCAATGAGCCCAACGGTGGTGAATGCGTGTGACATAGCCAGTTCCTTTTAACTCTTGTGCAGAGTATAACGACACCGGGGCCGTCGCACTAGCGCTGTCTGTGCGCTTGAATTAGCCGGCCTTGCCCCCATATCCACAAGCAATAAAGACTAGAGTGCGCGGTATGACCTTAACCCTGAGCAGGCCCGAGCTGATTTTAAAGCTGATTGTCGAGCAGTATTTGCTGGATGGCCAGCCGGTATCGTCTAAGCTGCTGGCCGACAATGCCCAGCTGGCGGTCAGCTCGGCCACTGTGCGTAACACCATGATGGCATTGGAGCAGCAGGGCTTAATCCGCTCACCGCATACCTCGGCCGGGCGCATTCCCACTACCGCCGGCATCCGCTTGTTTATCGATAAAATGTTGCAGCTACAGCCGCTGAGTAGTTTTTGGCAAACCGAGTTGCAACGTAAGCTGACTCAACAGTTGCCGGTGTCCTTGTTATGCCAGCAGGCCGGCCAGCTGTTAACTAACCTTACCGGCTTTGTCGCTATTGTCAGTGCACCCAAGGCAGATGGCCGTATCGTGCGGCAAATCGATTTAGTCCGCCTGGCCAGTGACCGGCTTTTGCTGGTAGTGATAGACGAAGACGGCGATATTTTGCACCGCTTACTGCACTGCGAGCAGGCGATAGATAACACTGTGCTAAGCAAGGTGCTTTGCCTGTTAAACGCGGCGTTAGGCGGCGGAGGCCAGTGGCAGGATGGCATAGAGCGCTTAGGCACGCTGGTGCGTGGTGAAAGCGGTATGTGCCAGCAGTTGCTGCAAAAGGTATTGGGCTTATTAAGTTTAGATGAGCTGCAACAGCACCAGCCGCTGATTTTTGGTCAGCATCAGCTGCTATTAACGCCGGAGTACCAGCAAAACCCGGCGCTGCAGCAGGTAATGCAGATGCTGGAGCAGCCCGAAGGCTTGCTGCGTTTGCTCGATAGCCTGACGCAGGACGAACAGCCGAAATTACTGCTGGGCAAAGAGTCGGGCTTTATTGAACTGGCCAATGTCAGCGTGATAGTGCAGCGCTATCAGCAACAACCAAAACGCTTTATTGCCCTGTTGGGCCCGCGGCGGATGAACTACGCCCGCTTAATTCCTTTAGTTGAAGCCTGTGCCCGCCAGTTAAATTTGCACTTGAATCGGCGCCAGGTATCCCCATAATACACCTACTTAATTTGGGAGTAGTAACGCATGACTGAGCAACAACAGCCAACGGATCACAGCACTGAGCAGCCACAGGGCGCTAATGAACATGCCGACACCGTCGAGTTATCCGGTGAGCAGGCCATTATTGCCAAGCTGGAAGACGAGCTGGCCAGCACCAAGGCCCAGCTGGCCGAGCAGCAGGATTTAATGCTGCGCATTAAAGCTGAAGCGGAGAATATCCGCCGCCGCGCCAGTATGGACGTGGAAAAAGCACATAAGTTTGCGCTGGAAAAATTCGCCGGCGATTTATTACCCGTGGTTGATAACCTGGAACGCGCGCTGGGCTTTATTAACCGCGAAGATGAAGCGCTAAAAGGCATAGTGGAAGGTGTAGAGCTGACGCTGAAAAGCTTTTTAGACACCGTGGCTAAATTTGGTGTAAACCAGATTGACCCACAAGGCCAGCCGTTTAACCCGGAATTGCACCAGGCTATGAGTATTCAGCCTTCAGCGGATGTAGCACCAAACACGGTGACCTTTGTGATGCAAAAAGGCTATGAGCTTAATGGCCGTTTATTGCGTCCGGCCATGGTCGGTGTGTCGAAAGCGCCGGAATAACAGTGTAAGCGAAACGATAAGAGCCGGCCTTACGCCGGCTTTTTTATTGCTGTTGACTTCACTGCCTGATGAATAATTTATACGTGTTGTGAGCGTTAGCAATAAAACTTTATGCAAAGTGAGCTGCTATCCTTTATTATCGGTTAATCAGCTTATTACGCTTTGCTGTCAGAGGTTGGCATGCACCCGCAGTTTATTCAGGCCGTTAAACAGCTTATCCCGCCACAGCGGTACTTTGATGATCCGCTGGAAACTTTAGCCTTTGGCACTGACGCCAGCTTTTACCGCCTGTTACCCAAGTTAGTGCTGCGCATTGAGAGCGAAGCTGAAGTGGTAATGCTGCTAAAACTGGCCAATCAGTTCAAAGTGCCGCTGACCTTTCGTGCCGCCGGCACCAGTCTGTCCGGCCAGGCGGTAACCGACTCTGTACTGTTAGTGCTGGGCGAAAACTGGCAGCAACGCGAAGTACGCGGTTTAGGTGAGCAAATCCGCCTGCAGCCGGGCGTAATAGGCGCTGCCGCGAATAAAGTGTTAAGCCCGTTTTTGCGTAAAATTGGTCCGGATCCGGCCTCCATTAACAGCTGTAAAATTGGCGGTATAGTCGCGAATAACGCCAGCGGCATGTGCTGTGGCACCGCACATAACAGCTTTAATACGCTGGCGGGAATGCGCCTGGTGTTATTCGACGGCACCGTGCTGGATACCGAAGATAGCCAAAGCGTAGCGGCGTTTCGCCAATCACATGCGCCGCTGCTAGCCGAGCTGGAATTATTAGGTGCACAAACCCGTGCTAACCCGGATCTGAGTGCCAAGATCCGCCATAAATACCGCTTAAAAAATACCACTGGCTTTTCGTTAAATGCGCTGACCGAGTTTACTGATCCTATTGATATTCTTAGTCATTTAATGGTGGGCTCGGAAGGTTGCCTCGGCTTTATCAGTGCAGTTACCTACAACACCGTAGCGGAATATCCGCAGCGCGCCACCGGGTTGTTGGTATTCCCATCGGTTGAGAGTTGTTGTCATGCTGTTACGCTATTAAAGCAGCAACCGGTATCGGCGGTTGAACTGCTGGACCGGCGCAGCCTGCGTTCGGTTGAGCATAAAGCCGGTATGCCATCCTGGGTAAAAACGTTATCAGCGAATGCCTGTGCGTTACTGATAGAAAGCAGCGCACAGACAAACAGCTTGTTGCAGCAGCAACTGGCGCAGATTTCAGCCAGCCTTGCCGCCTTTGAATTGGAACAGCAGGTTGCTTTTAGTAGCGACCCGGCGGTGTATAGCCAGCTGTGGGCCATTCGCAAGGGTACTTTTCCGGCAGTGGGCGCGGTGCGCCAAACCGGCACTACGGTGATTATTGAAGATGTGACCTTTCCCCTAGAGCAACTGGCCGAGGGCGTTAGCCGCTTGCAACAGCTGTTTGATAAATACCAGTACAGCGAGGCGATTATTTTCGGCCATGCGCTTGAAGGCAACCTGCATTTTGTTTTTACCCAGGGCTTTGACACGCCGGCTGAAGTCGCCCGCTACGATGCCTTTATGCAGGATGTGGCACAGTTGGTGGCGGTTGAATTTGGTGGCTCGTTAAAAGCGGAACATGGCACCGGCCGCAATATGGCGCCTTTTGTTGAGCTGGAATGGGGCAGTGAAGCCTATGCGTTAATGTGGCAAATTAAACACCTGCTCGATCCTAATCACATTCTTAACCCCGATGTGGTGCTAAGCCACAACCCGCAGCTGCATTTACAGCACTTAAAACCCTTGCCGGCGACTAACCCGCTGGTAGATAAATGCAT
This sequence comes from Pseudomonadota bacterium, assembly GCA_040752955.1. GTDB lineage: Bacteria > Pseudomonadota > Gammaproteobacteria > Enterobacterales > Alteromonadaceae > Alishewanella. The sequence continues at coordinate 211,671 of JBFMHG010000001.1, read as the reverse complement.
AGAATGCGGCTTTTGTGAGCCGGTATGCCCGTCGCGCAAACTCACCTTAACGCCACGGCAGCGGATAGTGGCACAGCGGGAAATATCGCGCCTGGCGGCTTCGGCTGATGACGCCGGACGGTTGCAGCAACTAAAATCCGCCTACCAATACGCCGGTACCGACACTTGCGCCGCCTGCGGTATGTGCAGCAGTGCCTGCCCGGTGGGTATCAATACCGGCGACTTAACCCGGCAGTTGCGTGCAGAAAACAACCAGCGCTGGCAAGGCGTTGCTGCCTTTATCGCACGGCACTTTAGTGTTGCTGCCGCTATCAGCCGTTTAGGTCTTACTGTTGGCAACCTCTTTGGCGCAGTGCTGCCGCGCTGGCATAAGGCGATGCCAACGGCAAACACAGTTAAAATAACCAGTCTGGATGGCGAAGGCCTGACACCGCTTATTTACCTGGCGTCTTGTTCAGGTCGGGTTATGGGGCCTGCAGCCAATAGTAAAGATAAACGCAGTCTGGCCGAGGTAAGTGCCCACTTACTGGCCAAAGCTGGTTATCAGTTAATTATGCCAGAAGGCATTGCGCAGCAATGCTGTGGTATGCCGTTTCAATCTAAAGGCCAGTTTGCCGCCGCTGATTATAAGCAGCGCGAGCTGGAGCAGTGGCTGCTTAAGGTGAGTAACAACGGCGAGATAGCAATTTTTAGTGATACCAGCCCCTGCAGTTTAACCTTGCGCGGCAAATTAGACCCCAGGCTGAAAATCTATGACAGCGTTGATTTTTTGCATGATAAGGTGCTGCCAAAGTTAACCTTAACGCTACGTGCTGAGCCAGTGGCATTGCATATCACCTGCAGTGCCAGCCAGTTGGGGCAGGCCGATAAATTACAGCGATTAATAAGCGCTTGCACTAACGCGGTTGTGGTGCCAGAGGGTATTAGCTGCTGCGGTTTTGCCGGTGATAAAGGCTTTATGTTGCCCGAGCTTAACGCTTCAGCGCTATCAGCATTAAAACCGCAGGTAAGTGCTTGCTCACAAGGCGTGTCGACCAGTCGCAGCTGTGAAATTGGTTTATCGCACCACAGTGGTATTGAATATCAACATTTGGTGTATTTATTAGACCAATGTACAGAAGTTGGTTAACTTTAGATTGCAACAATAGCGTAAGCTTAGTTTGATTAAACAAATTCATTGAGGGTAGCATGCAGGCGCCTGATACACCCCAACACGAGACTTTGCGATTAAAGGCTCTCGCTGATACCACCCTGCTGGATACACCGACAGAGCCAAGATTTGAGCGGTTAACGGCGCTGGTTAAGCAATGCCTGCATACCGATATCGTGCTGGTTTCTCTTATTGACGCCGAGCGCCAATGGTTTAAGTCCCGCCAGGGCCTTGATGCCTGTGAAACCGGGCGGGATATCTCTTTTTGTGGCCATGCCATTTTAAGCGACGATATTTTAGAAGTGCCAGACGCTTTGTTAGATAGCCGTTTTGCCGATAACCCGCTGGTTACGGGGGCGCCCTTTATCCGCTTTTATGCCGGAGCCCCACTGAAATTCAGAGATCAGCGTATTGGCACTTTGTGTATTATCGAGGCTGCACCAAGAACCTTATCGACTGACGAGAAGCTGATTTTACGTAAATTTGCCGATGCCATTGAGCAGGAAATTGCAGACAGGTTGCAAGAGCAAGCTCACGAGCAATTAGCTGCCAGCGAGTTAATGTATCGCTCTGTATTGGAAGGCACGCGTATTGGTACCTGGCAATGGAATGTGCAAACGGGTGAGACGATATTTAATGAACGTTGGGCCGAGATAGTTGGTTATACCTTAGACGAGCTTGGGCCGATAGATATCAATACCTGGCTTAAGCTGGCGCATCCTGATGACCTGACAGATTCCAGCCATTTACTGCAGCAGCACTTTGCCGGGCGCTTGCCTTTTTATGATTGTAAATGCCGCATGCGCCATAAAGATGGCCATTGGGTATGGATACACGACCGGGGCCGCGTCATCAGCTGGACTGCTGAGGGAAAGCCTTTGATGATGTATGGCACCCATGCTGACATTACTGCGCAAAAGCAAGCAGAGCTGGCGCTAAAAAGTAGCCGGGACCAGTTTCAGGTGCTGGTGGATAACATTCCGGGTATTACCTATCGCTGTAAAGCCGATAAAAACTGGACCATGTTGTACATGAGCGGCAGTATAGATCCACTGTCGGGTTATCCTGCCATTGACTTTATCAATAACAAAGTGCGCAGTTATGCCAGCGTTATTCATCCCGATGACCAAGCCAGGCTTGAGGTTGAAGTTGATACTGCGGTGAAATCCCGGCGTAATTGGTTGTTGCAATACCGTGTTATTCATAAAAGCGGGGCAATTCACTGGGTTGAGGAGCGTGGTCAGGCTGAATATGACAAAAACGGTGATGTTGTTTGCCTTGATGGCTTTATTCTGGATATTACCGAAGAGAAAAGCTTAAAACAGCAGTTACTTAAACTCACCTCACAACTGCCTGGTGTCGTGTATCAATATCAGCAATGGCCCGATGGCCGGCTGGCTTTTCCCTATGCCAGTGACAACATTATTAAGATTTATGGCGTGCGTCCTGAGCAGGTCAGGCAGGATGCCTCTGTGGTATTTAATCGCATAGTGCCGGAAGACTTACCGGGGCTGGCACAGAGCATTGACGCGTCGGCGGTTAATCTGAGCGTATGGCAGTACCAGTATCGGGTGTTAAATGAGCAGGGACAAATACGTTGGCTGTCAGGGCAGGCTATGCCAGAGCGTATGCCTGATGGTAGTACCCTGTGGCATGGCTACCTGGAGGATATCACCAACGTTAAGCAGCACTATCTGGCCTTAGAGCGGGTAAACAAAGAGCTGAAGCTGAGTCAGGAACGCCTTGATGAAGCCAGTGAAACGGCGCAGATGGGCTTTTGGCAAGCGAATATCACGTCTGGCAACTTATGGTGGTCGCCGGTGGTTTACCAGATTTTTGGCCTTGATGAGCGTTCCGTACCCAGTGTCGCGATATTCAAGAGCATGGTGCACCCGGAGGACCGGGATTTGGTGGCGCAAAGTGAACAGCGAGCTGAGCAGACTGGGCTGCATGATGTAGTGCACCGTATCATCAGGGCTGATGGTAGTATTCGCTGGGTGCATGAGTTGGCGAAAATGTTGCCGTCAGAACAGGGATCTGACCATGTTCTGGTTGGCTCAGTGCAGGACGTAACGGAGCGGATCCAGTTACAGCAGTTAAAGGACCAGTTTATTTCAACTGTTAGCCATGAGCTGCGCACACCACTTACGGCTATCAAAGGGGCACTGGGGTTGGTGAACTCGGGCAAGCTCGGTGTTGTGCCAGACGCGGTGGCTAAGTTATTGTTTTTGGCGCAAAGCAATACTGAACGTTTGACCCAGTTAATTAACGATTTGCTGGATATGGAAAAATTGGTAGCGGGTAAAATGCCATTTCATATAGAAAAGCTATCAATAAATAACGAGTTAGAACACGCGATAGAAAGCATTAAACCCTATGCGTTGCAGCATCAGGTCGACATGCAAATTATTACCCAAAACAATGTGTTAGTGATGGCCGATTCACTGCGCTTACAGCAGGTGTTGACTAACTTACTGTCTAATGCCATTAAATTTTCGCATGCAGATGCTAAAGTGACGCTAGAGGCAAAAGTATCCGGCGACCAGGTTAAAGTTACGGTGACAGACACCGGCCAAGGTATCGCGCCTGAGTTTCAGCCGCGGGTGTTTGAACGTTTTGCTCAAGCCGATGGGTCTAATTTGCGTAAGGCAACGGGTACTGGACTTGGCTTAGCCATTTGTAAAGAACTGATAAGCCAAATGCATGGCGAAATTGGTTTTGTATCAAAATTGGGCGAGGGGACGTCGTTCTTTTTTACCTTACCCTTGTGGTCAGGCGAAACTAGCGAGTCTGAAGATGATAAAGGGTAAATGCAGTGACAAAATCAGATGCTAAAGCTGACTTTAGTGCAGCGTTTGAACAGCTGAGGAGCAGGTTTGCTGCGGGCCTGGCGGAGCGAACGGCCCAAATGGTAGTGCTGACGGAGTTTACAGACCGAGACAAGGCACTCAGTGAGATTGTGGCTCAGGCACATAAGCTCGCCGGGGCTTGTGGTACTTTTGGTTATGCTGTGCTGGGTAATCAGGCCCGGGAAATTGAAAAATTGGCATTGGTGATAAGTTCGAAGTCAGCTGCAGAGCAGGAGCAAAGCTTACTGTCACTTAAGCACGCTGTGTTAGAACTTGATAGGGCGGTTGCGCATTCGCATCAGAGCGCAAGCCCCCACCTTGGCGTGGCCCAAGCCAGTTTACAAGACCGTAATGCTATCTGGCTGATTATTGATGATGATAACGTTGCGTCTGAGCTGACTCAGCAATTTATGGCTTATGGCTATCATGTTGAACGAGTTGATAGTTTTGATGCCTGTGTCCGGCGACTACAACAAACCGCGCCGGCGGTGCTATTGAGTGATATTTCACTAAAAGATGGCAGTAGCCTGTTTAAACAGAATTACATGTTAAACCAGTTGTCGAAGCACCAAAGCCGGGTGATGGTATATTCGCCGTTTGACCAGTTCAGTTTACGCATCACGGCGGCGCAATATAACGTGGATGCATTTTTTGCCTCACCAATAGACATTCCGAATATTATTGCCACAACAACCGAATTACTTGAGGCAATGCATGGCAGTAAAGGTAAAGTTTTTATTGTTGATGATGACACTTTGCTGGCGCAGCATTATGCATTGATCTTGGGTGCACAGGGCATCGATACTTGCGCTGTTAAAAATGTCAGCAATATTATTGAAGAGCTATTGCGCTATCAACCCGATTTGTTGCTAATGGATGTCTACATGCCGGAATATTCTGGCATGGAATTAGCTGGCTTGATCCGCCAGTACCCTGCGCTTCGTCGTTTGCCGATTGTTTTTCTGTCTTCTGAAGGAAACAAACAGCTGCAGTTACGCGCGATGGCGCATGGCGCTGATGATTTTATCACCAAACCCATAGATGACTCCTTACTGGTTCAGGCCATTAAAGTGCGGCTTGCCCGCAGCATACAATTGAAAAACCTGATTGAAAAAGACAGCTTAACTTCATTAATAAAGCATGGTGCGATCAAAGAATTTGCTGTACAGGAGTTTGACAGAACAGCGCGCTCAGGTAGCGCCCTCAGTATTGTGATGGTTGATATCGACCGGTTTAAGTCAGTAAACGACACTTATGGCCATGCCGTAGGGGATTTAGTCATTACTGCTTTGGCCACCTTACTGAGAAAAAGATTAAGAAAAACTGATCGTGCGGGGCGTTTTGGCGGCGAGGAGTTTTTGTTGGTGTTACCAGAGTGCAATGAGCAGCAAGCAAAAATCCTCGTTGAAAATATTCTTAAAGCATTCCGACTGCTTCAGTTTACGGCACGTGATAAACAATTTAGCTGTACCTTCTCTGCCGGTGTAGTATCAACAGAAGGAAACACTTTTGATACCGTCCGGCAAATGATCATAGCAGCTGATGAAGCCTTGTACAAAGCAAAGCACGATGGTCGGGACCGTGTTTGTGGATATTCCGCACTGGACACTGACGCAAAACAATAAAAAACGGCGCACCTGCGCCGCTTTGTTTTAACTATTAGGTTTTACCTATTACAGCTTGTTTAATATTTCAGCGGGTAACGCCAGTTCATCATTTTTATTGACGCCAACACCGCGCGAAATCACATTTTGCGCAATTTGCTTGGCTTCATCCAGCGAGTGCATCTGTGCAGTACCGCACTGGTAAATATTCAGCTCAGGAATATCGCTCTGGCTGGCGACGTGCAGTACGTCATTCATCGCCGCCTGCCAGGCCTTGGCTACGCGCTGCTCGTCCGGCGTGCCGATTAAACTCATATAAAAGCCGGTACGACAACCCATTGGTGAAATATCAATAATTTCAACATCATCACCATTTAAATGATCACGCATAAAACCGGCAAATAAGTGCTCCAGTGTGTGAATGCCTTTTTCAGAGAGGATCTCTTCATTTGGCACACAAAAACGCAGATCAAATACCGTGATGGCGTCACCTTTAGGTGTGTTCATCTTTTTTGCTACCCGCACCGCAGGTGCTTTCATAATGGTATGGTCGACGGTAAAGCTGTCCAGTAATGGCATAGTCAGGCCTTATTTATAGAAAATCAGTGTTCGCTATTATAGTCAGGTCAGTGCAGATAAGTTAACCGCTTTTGCCGCGAAAAGCGCTTAACCGCTGTTAACGCCGCAATTTTATCAGTTAAGACAAAAATTTTTACGGCAATAACCTTGAATGGATCAGGGCTAATCCCCATTAACCGCTCAACACAATTTTTAATTGTTCAAATTTTAAGTGGAGAGCAGTTATGGGCAGAATTATTGGTATTGACTTAGGTACAACCAACTCATGTGTGGCGGTATTAGACGGCGACAAACCTCGCGTATTAGAAAACGCTGAAGGCGCCCGTACCACCCCTTCAATTATTGCTTACGCCGAAGACGGTGAAGTATTAGTGGGCCAGCCAGCCAAACGTCAGGCAGTGACCAACCCAAAAAACACCTTATTCGCCATCAAGCGTTTGATCGGTCGTCGTTTCGAAGACGAAGAAGTACAACGTGATATCAAAATTATGCCTTACCAAATCGTTAAGGCTGATAATGGTGACGCCTGGGTTGAAGTTAAAGGTAAAAAACTGGCTGCACCGCAAATTTCAGCTGAAGTGCTGAAAAAGATGAAGAAAACCGCGGAAGACTATTTAGGTGAAGCGGTAACAGCAGCCGTTATTACTGTTCCGGCGTATTTTAACGACGCGCAGCGTCAGGCAACCAAAGATGCAGGCCGTATCGCCGGTTTAGATGTTAAACGTATTATCAACGAGCCAACCGCTGCGGCGCTGGCTTACGGTATGGATAAAAAGAAAGGCGACACCAAGGTTGCAGTGTACGACTTAGGTGGTGGTACTTTCGATATTTCTATCATCGAAATTGACGATGTCGACGGCGAGCAAACCTTTGAAGTACTGGCCACCAACGGTGACACCCACTTAGGTGGTGAAGACTTCGATAACCGTTTAATCAACTACCTGGTTGAAGAATTCAAAAAAGAGCAGGGCATTGACCTGCGTAACGATCCGTTGGCGATGCAGCGCTTAAAAGAGTCTGCAGAAAAAGCCAAGATTGAATTGTCGTCTGCCTCACAGACTGAAGTAAACCTGCCGTATATCACGGCGGATGCCTCAGGCCCGAAACACCTGAACATCAAGGTAACGCGTGCTAAGTTAGAGTCTCTGGTTGAAGATTTAATTCAGCGTACTATCGAGCCGCTGAAACAAGCACTGAAAGATGCCGACTTAAGCGTGGGCGAAATTGACGACATCATTCTGGTGGGTGGTCAAACCCGTATGCCGAAAGTACAGGAAGCGGTTGCTGCCTTCTTCGGCAAAGAAGCACGTAAAGATGTTAACCCGGACGAAGCCGTTGCTGTGGGTGCAGCTATCCAGGGTGCGGTATTGTCAGGCGATGTTAAAGACGTACTGCTGCTGGACGTAACGCCACTGTCGCTGGGTATCGAGACCATGGGTAGCGTGATGACGGCGCTGATTGAGAAAAACACCACGATTCCAACCAAGAAGTCGCAGGTGTTCTCAACAGCAGAAGATAACCAATCTGCAGTAACCATTCACGTTCTGCAGGGCGAGCGTAAGCGTGCTTCTGACAATAAATCGCTGGGTCAGTTTAACTTAGAAGGTATCCGTCCGGGCCGCCGTGGCGAGCCACAAATTGAAGTAGTATTTGATTTGGATGCCGACGGTATTCTGCATGTTTCGGCCAAAGATAAAGATACCGGTAAAGAGCAGAAGATCACCATCAAGGCAAACTCTGGTCTGTCTGATGAAGAAATTCAGGCCATGGTGCGTGATGCTGAAGCGCACGCCGAAGAAGACAAAAAGTTTGAAGAGCTGGTGCAAACCCGTAACCAGGCTGATGCGATGGTACATGCTACCCGTAAGCAACTGGATGAAGTGGGTAGCAGCTTAGCCGCCAACGATAAAGAAGCGATTGAAACGGCAATTAAAGATCTTGAAGCTGTGTTAAAAGGCAGTGACAAGGCGGCGATTGACGAGAAGTCGCAAGCGCTGATGCAGGCGTCACAAAAACTGATGGAAGCCGCACAGGCGAAAGCCCAGCAGGGGGGCAGTGATGCTGGCCAGCAAGCGGGTGGCAACGACGATGTGGTTGACGCCGAATTTGAAGAAGTGAAAGACGACAAGAAGTAATCTGGCTGACGTATAAGGGCTGGCCAGGTGCCAGCCCTTTGGCATTAAGACTTTTACTGAGCGGGAACTATGTCCAAGCGTGACTATTATGAAGTATTAGGTGTCGCTAAAGGCGCCGACGACAAAGACATCAAAAAGGCTTACAAACGCCTCGCCATGAAATTTCACCCTGACCGTACTCAGGGCGACAAGGCCATGGAAGAGAAGTTTAAAGAGGTGCAGGAAGCCTATGAGGTGTTGTCGGATGAGCAAAAGCGGGCAGCCTACGACCGTTATGGCCATGCCGGGGTAGATCCTAACCGTGGCGCGGGTGGTTTTGGCGGCGGTGCCGGTGGTGCTGATTTCGGCGACATTTTTGGCGATGTGTTCGGCGATATTTTCGGTGGCGGTGGCCGTCGTGGCCAGTCACGTGCCCAGCGTGGCTCTGACTTACGCTACAACCTTGAGCTAAGCCTGGAAGAAGCCGTGCGTGGTAAGTCGGTCGACATTAAAGTGCCGACTATGGTGAGCTGCGATAGCTGTGATGGCTCAGGCGCGAAAAAAGGCACGTCTGCAAAGAGCTGTCCAACCTGTCATGGTGCCGGCCAGGTAACCATGCGTCAGGGCTTTTTTGCTGTGCAGCAAACCTGTCCGACCTGTAATGGCCGTGGCAAAATTATTCCCGATCCATGCAGTAAGTGTCATGGTGAAGGCCGCGTAGAAAAGACCAAAACCTTGTCGGTGAAAATTCCGGCTGGTGTCGATACGGGCGACCGCATCCGCTTAACCGGTGAAGGTGAAGCCGGCATGCACGGCGCGCCAGCAGGCGATTTGTATGTACAAGTGCATGTGAAAGAGCACCCGATTTTTGTGCGTGATGGCAATAACCTGTACTGCGATGTGCCGTTAAGTTTCACCACGGCAGCATTGGGTGGCGAAATTGACGTACCAACCTTGGATGGCCGGGTAAAACTGAAGATCCCTGCCGAGACGCAGACAGATAAAATGTTCCGCCTGCGTGGCAAGGGCGTGAAGTCAGTGCGTGGTGGCGGCGTGGGTGATCTAGTCTGCAAAGTGGTTATCGAAACGCCGGTTAACTTAAGCGAGAAGCAAAAAGAGCTGCTGCGTCAGTTGGATGACAGCATGGCCGGTGATGGCGAAGCCAAACACCGGCCAAAATCTAAAGGCTTTTTCGATGGTGTGAAAAAGTTTTTCGATGATTTAACCAGCTAAAGGCTAATGAAAAACCACCTGCGGGTGGTTTTTTGTTGCCCAGCAGATACAATAAAGAGGCTGTTTTACGCCAGTTATTGCGGATAAGGATATAACGATGTTGAAGAAATTATTGGTTACCACCACCTGCGCTCTGCTTATAGCAGCTTGTGCCCAGTCGCCGACCGGCCGGCGGCAAATTATGCTGTTTAACGATGCCGAGCTTGGCAAGATGGGGGCGCAGACTTTTGAGTCGATGAAGGCTGAAACCCCAATAGCCAAGGATGCGAAAACCAATAATTATGTTAAGTGTGTTGCTAACAGCCTGCTGGCGGTAACACCTGAGAACACCCGGGCGCAAAACTGGGAAATCGTGGTATTTGACTCCGATCAGGTGAATGCCTTTGCCTTACCCGGCGGTAAAATTGGTGTTTACACTGGCTTATTAAAAGTGGCGCAGAACCAGGATCAGCTGGCGGCGGTAGTGGGCCATGAAATTGCCCACGTTATTGCTGGCCACAGTAATGAGCGGTTATCTACCAATCAGGGTATTCAGACTATACTGGCATTGGGTGATGCAGGTATGAAAGCCTATGGGGTGCGTTATCAGCAAGAACTGATGACCGCCTTTGGTTTAGGCGCACAGTTAGGCGTGGCGCTGCCATTTAGCCGGGCACACGAAAGTGAGTCTGATATTATCGGTCTGGAGCTGATGGCCAAAGCTGGTTTTGAGCCACGTCAGGCGGTAAACCTTTGGCAAAATATGGCGGCAGCCGGCAGTGGCGGTACACCGGAATTTATGTCGACCCACCCGCTACCGGAGACCCGTATTAAAGATTTACGCGAAAAAATGCCAGAGGCGATGAAGCTGTATAACGAGCGTAAAGCGAATGCACCTTTACCTAGATGCAGCCTGTAACCGGCGTAGCGTCAGTTTATTTTACAGCAAGTAGCGGCTTGAACCGCTACAGTATTTAAAAGTTAAGCTATAACAAATGCTTAGCTTGTTGGATTTGATCTTGCATAGTAGTGTCAGTACACTTTTATGCAGTGAGCTTAATGGAATAGGGTTATGACAGCAGTTAATGACAAGGAAACCTCTACAACGTCAAACGGGCGGCGCAAGTTTTTACTGCGTGCCGGTTTGGGTTCTCTGCCCGTATTGCTGACGCTAAAAAGCAAAGCAGCTTGGGGCACCAGCACACTGAATTGCTCATTAAGTGAGACGGCTTCGCAGATGCAATCTGTGCAGCCAGACAAGTTTGAGCAGTGTAAATTCAGTTTTGACTCGCATGGCAGCGCCAAGCTGTATTTTGAAGCGAATAAGCTAGGTGCTGCCGATGGCAAAGGCGCTTATTTTTACAAGAAAAAGTACGTCTCGCTAAATAAGTGGCTCAAAGAGTGGCATGGTATTGATATTTACCAGGACACGCCGTTTAACGCGGTGTTTGGCAGTGGCTACAACGGCACCTTAAAGCAGGCAGTGAATCAGGGCGGTGATCATGCGTTAACGCGCAATATTGCCTCTGCTTTTTTACATGCATTGTATTACCAACGAGAGCAGATCAGCACCAATATGCCCTCGCCGGATGAAATTGTGAATGCCTATATCGGTGCAGTGACACCAGCGCAAAAAGCCCAACTGGCGGCGCTACTGTCTTATTATATTGATGGCTACGCTGTCTGACGTGCTAAGCGTTTGCCAAAGCTATCCACAATGGCTGCAACAACAACATGAGACTGCATTACTGCAAACCCGCTTTAATGATGGCAGTAGTGTGGTATTTTCGTTATTAACCCATGAAACCAGCATTGCCGGGTCTGCTGAAGTGGAATCGGTACAGACAGAAGCTAAGTCGATTTGACTGATTTTGCCATAAATACCGCACCGTTCTCGGTCTTGGTCAGCAGCCGCAGCCCGGCTTTACGTAAGGCGCTGACAGAGCTGTATCCGCCATCGCTGTTATCAGAGGTTGATGTCAGCACTATCTATGATTTTACCCTCGATGTGAGAAGGCGCTGGGCCGGTTGGGGCCGGCCTTTTCATGTCTCGTCCGGCCAGCAACACTTTCGTATGACTGATAAAGCGCAGTTGGTACCGGTTTTTGAGTGGGGGCTTAATTGGTGTATCGCCTCTTATCAGCACCAGTATTTGGCTATACATGCTGCCGTGCTGGAGCGAGATGGTAAGGCGCTGATCTTACCGGCGCCGCCCGGTTCAGGTAAAAGCACGCTGTGTGCGGTACTGATGCAGGAAGGCTGGCGACTGCTTAGTGATGAAATGTGCCTGATTGATCTCAGTAGCGGTGTTATCTGGCCTTATGTGCGACCGGTAAGTCTGAAAAATCAGTCTATTGCACTGATCAAACAATGGTACCCCGACGCCAGAATATGCCAGATCACCCGCGGCACCACCAAAGGGACTGTCGGTTATTTGCTGCCGTCGGATCTGAGCTGGCAGGCTTACCAACAGCCGGCAAAAGCCGCCTGGGTGGTGTTTCCGCAATATCAGCCAGAGCAAACTGAGTTGATGTTAACGCCGCTGCCAAAAGCTGATGCCTTTATGCACCTTGCTTATAACTCTTTTAATTACAATGTATTGGCCGATGAGGGCTTTTCTGCTCTGAGCGCTCTGGTGCAGCAATGTGCGACCTACCGGCTGGAGTATGCTGATATTAATCAGGTTATCCGTGAGCTGAGCGCCCTATGTTAGCCGGGCCGTTACTGGACTTTCTGACAAACCCCGGCCGTTTTGTCGAGCAGGCCGACGGTGCGCGCTGGACAGCGTTTTTGCAGCTGGCACGCCAGCATGGCTTAACCGCCCGCTGCTACTATATGCTGCAATCTCAAGGTTTAATGTCACAGGTGCCAGAGCAAATAAGGCAGCATGGCTTATCGGCTGCCCGTTACAGTAAAAAGCAGCAGCATTCGTTGTTTTATGAATTACAGCAGCTGGAGGCGGTGTTTGGCCGGGCCGATTTTCCCTGTGTGCTGTTAAAGGGGGCTGCCTATCGTGCGCTGGCGCTGCCGATGAGTTATGGCCGCTTATTTGCAGACATTGATCTATTGGTGCCCAAAGCGCAGCTACGCAGCGCCCGGGATAAGTTATTTTTTGCCGGTTTTGCTGAATTGCCGCTCAGTGACTATGACCGGGCGTATTACCTGACCTGGTCGCATCAGAACCCGCCACTGCAGCATTACCAGCGTGGCACTGTGATTGACCTGCATCACCATATTTACCCGCCGGCATCGGTGAAACACATTGATATTCAGGTACTGCTTGAGCATGCCACACCGCTGCCAGGTTCAGCATTTTTAGTGCCAACGCTAGCGCATTTGTTTTTGCACGCTGCTGTGCACTTGTTTTATCAGGAAGAAACGCACCGGCTACTAAAAGACATTATCGATTTACAGGACTTACTCAACGAAGTTCAGCAACAGCAGCAATTGGAATTTATCTGGCATCAGGCACAACAGATGCAGGTGCAATCAGCACTTATCGATGCCTGTCAGGTATTGCTGACGCTGTTTGATAATCAGGCAGCACGACAGCTGTTAACGAAATACAGTGCAGTGCGACGGCAACGTTTGGGCGCCCGTTTAGTACTTAGGATGTTAACGGGCACGGGTATTAGCGCCTGGGGGGCGCGTCAGTTATGGTTTTTACGTGGCCATAGTTTAAAAATGCGCTGGCACATTCTGCTGTACCATGCCGTTGCTAAGCCTGCTAATGGCCTGCGCCAGTTATGGCGTCGCAAACTTAAGCCGCGTTAACCGCCGGCACAGCTTGCGTCGGGCGCAGCAGGATAACCGCCAGCACCACCAGCAGCAAAATAAGACAGTAATAGCTTTGCGTGACCACCTGCCAGGGCGAGATGCCAAAACTGGCACCCAGTAACAGCGCCTGTGCACCATAAGGCACCAGCCCCTGACTGATACAGGCAAAAATGTCCAGCAAACTGGCGCTGCGTTTTGGCGTAATATAGTGCTGCTGCGCCAGCGTTTTGCTGACCTCGCCGGTGAGTACTATCGCCACCGTATTATTGGCAATACACAGGTTACTGATAAAGGCCAGGGCGCCAATGGCCAGTTGTTGGGCTTTATTACCCGCCAGCTTAAGGCGGTAAGCACAGCGCTGAATATGAGCCGCTATCCAGCTCAGGCCGCCTTGTTGTTTGATAAATTCGCTTAATGCACTAACTAACATCGCCAGCAGAAAAATTTCCTGCACACTGGCAAAGCCACTGGCGATATCTTTACCTAAATTAGCGATAGCATAATCAGCAAATACAGCGCCCTGCAGCGCGGCCAGTACTATACCCAACAGCAATACAACAAATACGTTAAGCCCCAGCACCGCGAGTAACAAAATTGCGGCGTAGGGCACTACGCCGGTCCAGTTAACATTATCGACTTGCACCGGTGCGCCGTCACTTGCCAGAGTCACATATAACACCAGGGTTAATAGCGCAGCTGGCAGGGCAATTTTAATGTTTTCACGAAATTTATCTGCCATTTGCGCGCCCTGGGTGCGGGTTGCGGCAATAGTGGTGTCGGAGATGATAGATAAATTGTCACCAAACATAGCACCACTTAACAGTACACCGGCCACCAGTGCCGGCTCCAGCCCAGCTTGCTGCGCTAGGCCAACGGCGATGGGGGCTAATGCACCTATGGTACCCATAGAGGTGCCCATAGCGGTAGACACCAGCGCCGCGATAACAAATAGACCCGGCAATAACCAGGGCGCTGGCACCAGACTTAAACCGGCATTGACCGCGGCATCAACGCCGCCTGTAGCGGTGGCAACGCTGGCAAAAGCGCCTGCCAGCAGGTAAATGATACACATGGTAATAATATTGCTGTTGCCGGCGCCTTTTATCATGACATCAATAGATTGCTGCAGTGGTGCTTTATGCAGCCAGATGGCCAGAATAAGGGCCGGAATAATGGCGACATGGCCCGGTAGCTGATAAAAGGCGTAAGCAACGTCCTGCTGCTGTAAGTACAGGCCTGTGCCTAAAAACAACAAGACAAAAAACACTAAAGGAAACAGCGAGCGTTTAGCGCCGGGCGCGAATTCAGTCTGTGGTGTCATGGCTATTCCTGTCAGGCCGTGGGTCTGCTACCGCCAAGATTGGCAAATGGACGCGCACTATATAGATGGCTGGACGTCCTGTCAATTTGCTGCAGCGCAATTTTCATACTGGTATAAGCTACCTGAGTTTATTATGCTGGCAATTACTTTTTTGCTGACCCCTTAGTGCACGGAGTGCCGATGTCACCATTCAAACTCATTGTATCGCGTCGATTTTTACCGTTTTTTTTAACTCAGGCCAGTGGTGCCTTTAATGACAATGTGTTTAAAAATGCCTTAATGCTGTTACTGGCATTTACCGCCGCTAACGCCCTGCCATGGGATACCGACTTAACCATGAACCTGGCAGCAGGCTTATTTATCCTGCCATTTTTATTGTTTTCGGCCACTGCCGGCACGTTGGCGGATGCGGTGTGTAAAACCCGGCTTATTCGTGCGCTGAAATTGCTGGAAATTGCATTAATGGTGGTAGCCGCGCTGGCGTTTTATTTTCAGCAGTATCTGCTGTTACTGGGGCTGTTGTTTTTAATGGGCAGCCAGTCAGCCTTTTTTGGCCCGGTGAAGTACGCCATTTTGCCGCAACTGCTCAGTGACAAAGAGCTGCTGGCGGGTAATGCCTGGGTTGAAATGGGCACCTTTGTTGCAATTTTGCTGGGTACTATCGTCGGCGGTTTACTGGTGGGCGTAGCGGATGCGCCACTGTGGCTCGGTGGGGTAGTGGTGCTGTTTGCGCTCTTGGGGTATGGGGTCAGTCGTCAGATCCCGGAGGTTGGCGAAGTAACCGGCGCTGGCCGCTTTCGTTTTGCGCCCTGGCAACAAACTAAAGCCACCATCAGTATTAGTTATGCCAATCGCAGCCTGTACTTATCAATAATGGCTATCAGCTGGTTCTGGTTTTTGGGTGCCAGCTATTTAACTCAGTTTCCTAACTTCACCAAAACGGTACTCGGTGGCGATAATACCGTGGTTACGGCGCTGTTGGTGGCGTTTTCGGTGGGGGTGGGTATCGGCTCTATGCTGTGCGAGCGCCTATCCGGCGATAGGGTTGAGCTTGGTATAGTGCCGATTGGCTCTATTGGTTTAACTGTGTTTGGCATCAGCTTGTATTTTAGTAGCCCGGCACAGCAGCCAGAGACCTTGCTTAACTTACCGCAGTTTTTAGCCAGTGCCTTTGGCTGGTGGGTCTTAACCGATCTGACGTTAATCGGAGTGTTTGGCGGGCTTTTTATTGTGCCGCTATATGCGTTGCTGCAGCAACGGGCAGAGCCGGCCCAGCGTGCCCGCGTTATTGCGGCTAATAATATTTTTAATGCGCTGTTTATGGTGGTCAGCGCGCTTGCCGGTATCGTGTTTTTAACCGTGCTGGATTTAGCTATTCCGGAGTATTTTTTAATCCTCGCCATAATGAACGCCATGGTGGCGCTATATGTCTACAGCCAGGTGCCGGAGTTTGCCCTGCGGTTTGTTATTTATCTGCTAAGTCATACTATGTACAGAGTGCGCAGCAACGGGCTGGAGCATATTCCGGCCGATGGGCCAGCGGTGCTGGTAGCTAACCATGTCAGCTATGTCGATGCGTTGCTGATTGCCGGAGCGGTGCGCCGGCCGGTGCGGTTTGTGATGGAAAAAGCCATTTACGATTTGCCGGTAGCCAATTGGTTGTTTAAAGCGGCGCGCACCATTCCTATTTGCTCAAAGCAGAAAAATGAGCAGGTATACGAAGCCGCATTTGCCAGCATTAAGCGTGAACTGGAAGCGGGCAATCTGGTGTGTATCTTCCCGGAAGGGCGCTTAACCAAAAGCGGTGAGATTGACAGCTTTCGTCCCGGCATTGAACGTATTTTAGCTGAGACACCGGTGCCGGTCGTGCCAATGGCATTACAGGGCTTATGGGGCTCATTTTTCAGCCATCATGGTAAAGGCGCCTTCAAGCTTAAAGGCCGTTTTTGGTCAAAGGTGCAGCTGATAGCAAGCCCGTCTGTGCCGCCACAGCAAGCCAGTGCGGCTGAGCTGGAGCAGCAAGTGCGGTTGTTACGTGGTGATAACGCCTGATACAGTTTACTGCTGCCCGGCTGATTTTTAGCTGTAAAGATGGCTATTTTACTTCCCCCTGCTGGCGGCTTTTGCTCTAATAGCCGCCATTGTTATTTTTACTCAGAGCTTTTGTATGCCATCTATCGGAATTTTTGGTGCTAATGGCCGTATGGGCAGGGCGTTAATTACTGTCGCTAAAGAACAACAACTCAATCTGACTGGTGCAACAGTGCGGGCAAATTCTGATCTTATCGGCGTTGATGCCGGCGAACTGGCAGGTGTAGGTAAATTGGCGTTGCCGCTAACGGCCACTGGACCTGATAGCATTACGCAGGCCGAGATCTGGGTCGATTTTACCATGCCAGAGGCAATGCTGGCGCATCTGGAATTGGCGGTATCTGCCAACAAAGCCATGGTGATCGGCGTGACCGGCCTGACGGATGCACAATATGCTAAGGTACAACAGGCTGCTTTGCATATTCCTATTGTCTGGGCACCGAATATGAGTGTCGGGGTAAACCTGCTGCTGCATTTAGTGCAAACCGCCGCCAAAGTGATGGGGCAAAGCGCCGATATTGAGATTATTGAAGCGCACCACAGGTTTAAAAAAGATGCGCCTTCAGGCACCGCGATGGCGATTGGCGCCAGTATTGCCAAGGCGCTGGATCGCGATTTGGCCAAAGTGGCGGTGTTTGGCCGAGAGGGCATTACCGGCGAGCGTGAGCAGCAAACCATAGGTTTTGCCACTGTGCGTGGTGGTGACATTATTGGCGATCATACCGCCTTATTTGCTGATTTAGGCGAAAGGCTGGAAATTACACATAAAGCGTCCAGTCGTAATACATTTGCTCAAGGTGCATTGCGCGCTGCTTTGTGGCTGCAAAATAAACAGCCCGGACTTTATTCTATGCAACAAGTGTTAGGTTTAACCGAGTTAAGCTAGCTTTTTGCATCATTTAAGCAAAAAAGCGTGCAAACACAGCATTTATAATAAAATTCAAAAAAGGCATAGCTAAATAACCTCATATCGCCTAAAATAGTCAGGTTTGCCTAGGGCAAATCCGGGTATCACATTTTGGGTCAAAACGGGTAGTAAAACAGCTTTGGTTTTCGCCCGTTTTTTGCTGTTTGGAGGTTATCTTGACTAAGTCCGCCCTGCTCGTACTGGAAGACGGCACCGTATTTCGCGGTACAGCCATTGGCGCTGAAGGAGTTTCTGTAGGTGAAGTGGTGTTTAACACTTCAATGACCGGGTATCAGGAAATATTGACTGATCCCTCTTATGCAGAACAAATCGTTACGCTCACTTATCCACATATCGGTAATACCGGTACTAACCTCGAAGACGAGGAGTCCGGACAAATTTGGGCCCGCGGCCTGATTATCCGTGACCTGCCGTTGTTAGCCAGCAATTTCCGTAACCAACTCTCTCTTAGTCAGTATTTAACACAACACAATATTCTCGGCATCGCCGACATTGATACCCGCAAATTAACCCGGATTTTACGTGAAAAAGGTGCGCAGAACGGCTGCTTAATGGCCGGCGACAACCTGGATGAAGCCAAAGCACTTGAATTGGCCAAAGGCTTCCCGGGTTTATCAGGTATGGATTTAGCCAAAGAAGTCACCGTTAAAGCGCCATACCAATGGACCGAGGGTAGCTGGCAGCTGGGTGAAGGCCACCGCACACCAGATAACGCTAAGTTTCATGTGGTCGCCTACGATTACGGCGTAAAGCGCAAT
Source organism: Pseudomonadota bacterium (assembly GCA_040752955.1). GTDB lineage: Bacteria > Pseudomonadota > Gammaproteobacteria > Enterobacterales > Alteromonadaceae > Alishewanella. The sequence continues at coordinate 193,288 of JBFMHG010000001.1, read as the reverse complement.
ATTCTGCGCATGTTGGTAGACCGCGGCTGTAAGTTAACGGTCGTGCCGGCGCAAACGCCTGCCAGTGACGTGCTGGCAATGAACCCGGATGGTATCTTCTTATCAAACGGCCCGGGCGACCCGGCGCCTTGTACTTATGCCATTGACGCCATTAAAACCTTTTTAGACACCGATATTCCTATCTTCGGCATTTGTTTAGGCCACCAGTTGCTGGCACTGGCCAGCGGTGCGCAAACGGTGAAAATGACCGTAGGCCACCATGGCGGTAACCACCCGGTGCAAAATCTGGATACCAAGCGCGTATTAATTACCGCGCAGAACCATGGTTTCGCGGTAGATGAAGCCAGTTTGCCCGCCAATTTGCGCGCGACGCATAAATCGTTGTTCGACGGCACCCTGCAGGGTATTCACCGTACTGATAAACCGGCATTTAGTTTCCAGGGCCACCCGGAAGCCAGCCCAGGCCCGCATGAAGCGTCAGAGCTGTTTGACCACTTTATCGCGCTGATGCAACAAGCCAAAGCCTAAGCCAATAGAATTACGGAGATTTACTGCAATGCCAAAACGTACCGACCTTAAAAGTATTCTGATTTTAGGCGCTGGCCCTATAGTGATTGGTCAGGCCTGCGAATTCGACTACTCAGGCGCTCAGGCCTGTAAAGCGTTAAAAGAAGAGGGCTACCGCGTTATTCTGGTGAACTCTAACCCGGCCACCATTATGACTGACCCGGAAATGGCCGATGCTACCTACATCGAGCCTATTCATTGGCAAGTGGTGGAGAAAATTATTGCTAAAGAGCGCCCCTGTGCCGTGCTGCCTACCATGGGTGGCCAGACGGCACTGAACTGTGCGCTGGACTTAGAGCGCCATGGTGTACTGGCAAAATACAATGTCGAAATGATTGGCGCCACTGCTGATGCTATCGATAAAGCCGAAGATAGAAGCCGCTTTGATAAAGCCATGCGCTCTATTGGCCTGGCGTGTCCACGCGCCGGTTTGGCGCACTCGATGGAAGAAGCCTATCAGGTGCTGGAAGACATTGGTTTTCCTTGTATTATCCGTCCGTCGTTTACCATGGGCGGCTCTGGTGGCGGTATTGCGTATAACCGCGAAGAGTTTGAAGAAATCTGTACCCGTGGCCTGGATTTATCACCCACCAAAGAGCTGCTGATTGACGAGTCGCTAATTGGCTGGAAAGAGTACGAGATGGAAGTGGTGCGTGATAAAAACGATAACTGCATTATCGTTTGTGCCATTGAAAACTTCGACCCTATGGGCGTACACACCGGCGATTCTATTACCGTCGCACCGGCGCAAACGCTAACCGATAAAGAATACCAGATTATGCGTAATGCCTCGCTGGCGGTACTGCGTGAAATCGGCGTTGAAACCGGCGGTTCAAACGTACAGTTTGGTATTAACCCGGTAGATGGCCGTATGGTGATCATTGAGATGAACCCGCGGGTATCGCGTTCATCTGCCCTGGCCTCTAAAGCTACCGGTTTCCCTATTGCCAAGGTAGCCGCCAAGCTGGCGATTGGTTACACCTTAGATGAGCTGGCCAACGACATTACCGGTGGTAAAACGCCGGCCTCGTTTGAGCCGAGCATCGATTATGTTGTCACTAAAGTACCACGCTTTAACTTTGAAAAGTTTGCCGGCGCTAACGACCGTTTAACCACCCAGATGAAATCGGTGGGTGAAGTGATGGCCATTGGTCGTAACCAGCAGGAATCGCTGCAAAAAGCGCTGCGCGGTTTGGAAATCGGTGTTTGTGGCTTAGACCCTATCATCGATATCACGCTACCCGAAGCCAAAGATAAAATTATCCGTGAATTAAAAGAGCCGGGCTCACACCGTATTTGGTACATCGCTGATGCGATGCGTCTGGGTATGAGCATGGATGAGATCTTCAGCTTGACCAATATCGACCGTTGGTTCCTGGTACAAATTGAAGACTTAGTTAAAGAAGAGCAGGCGCTTAGCAAAGACGGTTTTGCCGCGTTAGATGCAGCGCGCATTGCACGGTTAAAACGTAAAGGCTTTGCCGATAAGCGTATTGCCGATGTACTGGGTGTCAGTGAAAACGAAGTGCGCAAAAAGCGTTACAGCTTTAATATTCACCCGGTATACAAACGGGTGGATACCTGTGCTGCCGAGTTTGCCTCTAACACGGCCTATATGTACTCCAGCTACGATGAAGAGTGTGAAGCGGCGCCGACCAACCGCGATAAAATTATGATTATCGGCGGCGGGCCAAACCGTATCGGCCAGGGCATCGAGTTTGACTACTGCTGCGTGCACGCCGCACTGGCGCTAAGAGAAGACGGTTATGAGACCATTATGGTGAACTGTAACCCGGAAACCGTCTCTACCGACTACGACACCTCTGATCGCTTGTACTTCGAGCCAATTACGCTGGAAGACGTGCTGGAAATCGTGCGCAAAGAGCAACCAAAGGGCGTGATTGTGCAATACGGCGGCCAGACACCATTGAAACTGGCCCGCGCTTTAGAAGCTAACGGCGTGCCAATTATCGGCACTTCACCGGATGCAATAGACCGCGCCGAAGATCGCGAGCGCTTCCAGCAAGCAGTAGAGCGTTTAGGCTTAAAGCAGCCGAAAAACGCCACTGTCACTAGCTTAGAAGAAGCCATTACTAAGTCGGCCGATATCGGTTTTCCGATGGTAGTGCGTCCATCTTACGTGCTGGGCGGCCGGGCAATGGAAATTGTTTACGACGAGCAGGACCTGCGCCGTTATATGAACGAAGCGGTTAGCGTATCGAATGACTCGCCCGTGCTACTGGATAACTTTCTAGATGATGCGATTGAAGTAGATATCGACGCCATTTGTGACGGCAAAGAGGTGGTGATTGGCGGCATTATGGAGCACATTGAGCAAGCCGGTGTGCACTCAGGTGACTCGGCCTGTACTTTGCCACCCCACAGCCTGAGCAAAGAGATTCAGGATGTAATGCGCGAGCAGGTGCGCAAGCTGGCGTTGGAGCTGGGCGTTGTCGGCTTGATGAATACCCAGTTTGCAGTAAAAGACGGCGAAGTGTACTTAATTGAAGTGAACCCACGTGCTGCCCGTACTGTACCGTTTGTGTCTAAAGCCACCGGCGTGGCCGTCGCTAAAGTGGGCGCACGTTGCATGGCTGGCCGCTCATTAGCAGATCAGGGTGTTACCAAAGAAATTATCCCGCCGTTTTTCTCGGTAAAAGAAGTGGTGATCCCGTTTAACAAGTTTCCGGGTGTGGACCCTATTCTTGGCCCTGAGATGCGCTCTACCGGTGAAGTCATGGGCGTGGGTGACACCTTTGAGCAAGCTTTTGCCAAAGGCCAGTTAGGTGCCAGTACGCTGATCCCAACCGGTGGCCGTGCCTTGCTTTCGGTGCGCGACAGCGATAAAGTGCGCGTCATTGACCTGGCTAAGCGTATGGTGGCCAAAGGCTTTGAGTTGGACGCCACCGGCGGCACTGCCATGGCGTTACAAGCGGCGGGTATTGAGTGCCGTCGGGTGAATAAAGTATCAGAAGGCCGGCCGCATATACTGGACCGCATTAAGAATGGCGAGTACAGCTATATTGTCAACACTACTGACGGTCGTCAGGCAATTGAAGACTCTAAAGTTATCCGCCGTGGCGCGCTGCAGTACAAAGCCAACTACACCACGACATTAAATGCCGCCTTTGCCACGGTAATGTCTAATGCCGCCAGTGCGTTTGACGATGTGGCCTCGGTGCAGGAATTACATAAGAGAGTAAACGGATGAGCCAAATTCCGATGACAGTGCAGGGCGCAGAACAACTGCGCGCTGAGCTGAATGAATTAAAATCAGTAAAACGACCGGCGGTGATCCAGGCCATTGCTGAGGCGCGTGAGCACGGTGACTTAAAAGAAAACGCCGAGTATCACGCTGCGCGTGAGCAGCAAGGCTTTATTGAAGGCCGTATTCAGGACATTGAAGCTAAGCTGTCCAATGCACAGATCATTGATGTGACTAAGCTGCCTAACAGCGGCAAAGTGATCTTTGGTTGTACTGTGACTATCTTGAATCTGGATACTGATGAAGAAGTGACCTACCGCATTGTGGGTGATGATGAAGCGGATATCAAAAACAACCTGATATCAGTCAATTCGCCAATTGCGCGCGGTTTAATTGGTAAGTCTGCTGATGATGTAGCAAATATCACCACACCCAAAGGTGTGGTGGAGTTTGAAATTACCAAGGTTCAGTATTTGTAATTGGTGTTGGCAAGCTACCAATAAAACGAAAAAGCGCCCTAGGGCGCTTTTTTTTACGGTAAGCCGGCTTAGCCGCGCGGCAGGCTAATTTTTTTGTCTTTACTGGGGCGGAACAACACCAGCACTTTACCGATAACCTGTACTTGCTCGGCTTTGGTTTCGCGCACTATGGCGTCCATGATCAGCACTTTTTGTTCTCTGTCTTCGGTTGGCACCTTTACTTTAATCAGTTCATGAAAGTTAAGGGCATTGTCAATTTCGGCCACCACGCCTTCGGTCAGGCCATTGCTGCCGAGCAGGATCACCGGCTTTAAATCATGGGCTTTGGCTTTTAAAAATTGTTTCTGTTTGTTGGTTAAACTCATAAAATGCTTATTTCCGCTGCGAACGCTTGAATTTGCGTTATTGTAGCGCCATCTAACCGATAACACTAATTAAGAGTGTCAGCATGACCAAGAAAAAGCGCTCGGCCAGTTCAACCCGCTGGCTGAAAGAGCATTTTGACGATCACTTTGTGCAAAAAGCACAAAAGCTCGGTTTACGTTCGCGTGCCGCCTTTAAACTGGAAGAAATTAACCAGAAAGACAAACTGATAAGAAGCGGCATGACAGTGGTTGACTTAGGCTCGGCGCCGGGCAGTTGGTCACAGTTTTGCGTGGGTCAGGTGGGCAACGGCGGTACTGTGATTGCCTGCGATATTTTGCCGATGGACCCGATTAACGGTGTCAGCTTTTTACAGGGCGATTTTCGTGAAGAAACAGTTTTAGAGGCACTACTGAGCCGGATCGGCGGCCAGAACGTAGATGTGGTACTGTCAGATATGGCGCCGAATATGAGCGGTAATGACACCACAGATCAGGCCCGCTCTATGTACCTGGTCGAATTGGCCTTAGATATGTGTCACAAAGTGTTGAAGCAAAATGGCAGTTTTGTGGTCAAAGTGTTCCAGGGCGAAGGCTTTGAACACTACGTAAAGGCAGTACGCGAGGCCTTTACCGTGGTAAAAATTCGTAAGCCCGAGTCGTCCCGTGCCCGCTCCAGTGAGACATATATCGTGGCGACGGGCTTTAAAGTCTAGTAAAGTAGACGGGTAGTTATCTTATTATCGGTATAAAGAGGTTATAACCTTGAGTGACATGGCAAAGAATCTGATTGTCTGGTTAGTGATCGCCGTTGTATTAATGTCGGTGTTCAATAGCTTTGGCCCCGGCGACAATGTCGATCGGCAAACCAGTTACACTCAGTTTATCAATGAGGTAAATCAGGGGCAGATCCGCGAGGTAAAGGTTGACCGCTCAGGTGTCATTACCGGCGTGAAACGTAGCGGCGAGCGCTTCGAAACCGTGATCCCAACAGGTTATGACGAAAAGCTGCTGGATGATCTGATCAAAAACAACGTGAACTCTTTTGGCAGCAAGCCGGAAGAGAGCAGCTGGCTGGCGACCATTTTCATCTCCTGGTTCCCAATGCTATTGCTTATCGGCGTGTGGATTTTCTTTATGCGCCAGATGCAGGGCGGTGGCGGTAAAGGCGCTATGTCGTTTGGCAAAAGCAAAGCCCGTTTAATGGGTGAAGATCAGATAAAAACCACTTTCGCCGACGTGGCCGGCTGTGATGAAGCCAAAGAAGAAGTGTCTGAACTGGTCGATTATCTGCGCGACCCGTCGCGTTTTCAAAAGCTGGGCGGTAAAATTCCCAAAGGCATTTTAATGGTGGGCCCACCAGGTACCGGTAAAACCTTATTGGCAAAAGCCATTGCCGGCGAAGCGAAAGTGCCATTTTTCACCATTTCAGGTTCAGATTTCGTCGAAATGTTTGTCGGTGTCGGTGCCTCGCGTGTGCGGGACATGTTCGATCAGGCGAAAAAAGCGGCGCCTTGCATCATCTTTATTGACGAAATTGACGCCGTGGGCCGCCAGCGCGGCGCCGGTTTAGGCGGTGGTCATGACGAGCGAGAGCAAACCTTAAACCAGATGCTGGTAGAGATGGACGGCTTTGACGGTAACGAAGGCATTATTGTGATTGCTGCCACTAACCGGCCAGATGTACTGGATCCGGCATTATTGCGCCCGGGCCGTTTCGACCGTCAGGTGGTAGTGGGTTTACCGGACGTGAAAGGCCGCGAACAAATTCTAAAAGTGCATATGCGTAAAGTGCCGCTGGCCGAAGGTGTTGAGCCTTCAGTGATTGCCCGTGGTACGCCAGGCTTCTCTGGTGCGGATTTAGCGAATCTGGTCAACGAAGCGGCACTGTTTGCTGCCCGTGGTAACCGTCGTGTAGTGTCGATGGATGAGTTTGAAAAAGCCAAAGACAAAATCATGATGGGCGCAGAGCGCCGCTCTATGGTGATGACCGAGAAAGAAAAGGAAATGACGGCTTATCACGAAGCTGGCCATGCCATTGTGGGCCGCTTAGTGCCAGAGCACGATCCGGTATATAAAGTGAGTATTATCCCGCGCGGTCGTGCGCTGGGTGTCACTATGTATTTACCCGAGCGTGACCGCGTATCGCACAGCAAGCGCCATTTAGAAAGCATGATTAGCTCGCTGTTTGGCGGCCGTATCGCAGAAGAAGTGATTTACGGTTTCGAGCAGGTAACCACCGGTGCGTCTAACGACATTGAGCGTGCTACCGATTTGGCGCGTAAAATGGTTACGCAGTGGGGTTTCTCGGAGAAACTGGGGCCACTACTGTATGCCGATGAAGAAGGCGAAGTGTTTTTAGGCCGCTCTGTCAGTAAAAACAAGCATATGTCGGAAGACACAGTAAAAGCGATTGATGCTGAGATCCGTGACTTTATTGACCGCAACTACGACAGAGCGAAGAAAATTATCGAAGAGAATATGGACATATTGCATGCGATGAAAGATGCGCTGATGAAGTATGAAACCATAGATGCCAAGCAAATCGACGATTTAATGGCACGGCGTGAAGTGCGCCAGCCTGAAAATTGGGAGCCGCGTGACAAAGGCTCTGACGACAAGCCTGATAGCAAAGCAACCAAAGATGACACTGTGGTAGCTGCTAAACCCTCTGAAGGTAACCTGCACTAGGCTTACCTGAGCAATGAGTATCCCAGCCCCGGTTTTCCGGGGCTTGTTTTTACTGCTAGCTTTCTATAGCAGGAGTTGTTATGCAATTAACCTTACCCCGCCAGCGCCAACTGGATCTTAGCCGTCCGGTAGTGATGGGCATTTTAAATGTAACACCCGATTCATTCTCCGACGGCGGCCGTTACAACCAGCTGGATGCAGCCCTATATCAGGCGGAGCAAATGCTAACTGATGGCGCGGCTATTTTGGATATTGGCGGCGAGTCAACCCGCCCGGGCGCACAGGATGTAACCGAAGCGCAGGAGCTTGAGCGCGTAGTGCCAGTGATAAGCGCGATACGCCAGCGTTTTGATTGTGTGATTTCAATTGACACCAGCAAAGCCGCCGTGATGTCAGCGGCTGTTCAGGCAGGTGCGGATATTATCAATGATGTCAGGGCATTGCAGGAACCGGGAGCCCTGGCGGTAGCGGCACAGGCGGCCGTGCCGGTCTGCATCATGCATATGCAGGGGGCGCCGCGCAGTATGCAGCAGGCGCCCGACTACCAGAACGTGGTGAACGAGGTGCTGCAGTATCTGCTTAGCCGCGCGCAGCAGTGCCAGCATGCCGGCATTGATAAAGCACAGATTATTCTTGACCCAGGCTTTGGCTTTGGTAAAAACCTCAGCCACAATTATGCCTTGTTACAACAGTTAGAACGGTTTTGCAGCCAGGGTTATGCCGTGCTTGCCGGTATGTCGCGTAAGTCGATGATTGGTCAGTTATTAAACGAGCCTGTCGACCAGCGTTTGGCAGGCAGTCTGGCCTGCGCTACTATAGCCGCATTAAAAGGCGCCCACATTATCCGGGTGCATGATGTCAAAGAAACCGTGCAGGCGGTCAGGGTAGTTACCGCCACGCAGTATGGAGCGTAAAGGATGAGTAGAAAGTATTTTGGTACCGATGGTGTGCGTGGCCGGGTGGGCGATTTTCCCATCACGCCAGAATTTGCCATGAAATTGGGCTGGGCTGCCGGGCGTGTGTTATCGCAACGTGGTACCCGCAAAGTATTAATCGGCAAAGACACACGGATTTCGGGTTATTTGCTGGAAACCGCGCTGGAAGCCGGTTTAATTGCCGCCGGTATTGATGTGCGGCTATTAGGCCCTATGCCAACGCCGGCCGTGGCCTATTTAACTCGGACTTTCCGTGCCGAGGCTGGCATAGTGATCAGTGCCTCGCATAATCCTTACTACGATAATGGCATTAAATTTTTCTCCGCTGATGGCACCAAGTTGCCGGACGACGTTGAGCTGGCGATAGAGCACGAGCTGGAGCAGCCTATGGTGTGCGAGAGCTCGGAAAAACTGGGTAAAGCTCAGCGCATTGATGATGCCGCCGGCCGTTATATCGAATTTTGCAAAAGCCACCTGCCAAATCACTTATCGCTGAATGGCATGAAAGTGGTGATCGATTGTGCGCATGGTGCCACCTATCATATCGCGCCTGCGGTATTTAAAGAGCTTGGTGCTGAAGTGGTAGTGATTGGTGCCAGCCCCAATGGCTTGAATATTAACGACCACTGCGGCGCAACTCATACTGAGCTGCTGCAAAAAACCGTGGTTGAGCAAAAAGCCGATTTAGGTATTGCCTATGATGGTGATGGCGACCGCGTGATGATGGCCGACCATACCGGCCGTATTATCGACGGTGACGAGATAGTCTATATCATTGCCCGCGCTGCCAAGGCGCAAAACAAATTGCACGGCGGTGTTGTTGGTACCCTGATGAGTAATCTGGGGCTGGAGCTGGCGCTAAAGCAGCTGGATATTCCGTTTGAGCGCAGTAAGGTCGGCGATCGCTACGTGATGGAGCTGCTGCGGGAGAAAAACTGGCGTATCGGCGGTGAGAACTCCGGTCATGTACTGAATTTAGACCACACCTGTACCGGCGATGGCATTATTGCTTCCTTGCAGGTATTGACGGCGATGATAGAAGCCAACATGACGCTGGCAGAGTTTAGCCAGGGGATGCATAAGCTGCCGCAGGTGCTGGTTAACGTGAAATTTGAAAAAGGCACGGCACCATTAGAGAAGCAACATGTCAAGCAAGTGATTGCTGAAGTGGAAGCTGAGCTTAACGGCAGTGGCCGGGTATTGATCCGTAAAAGTGGCACTGAACCGTTAATTCGCGTAATGGTTGAAGGAGAGCAGGAAGAACTGGTTCGTCAATATGCCGAGCGTATTGCCGCTGCGGTAAAAATCGCCAGTTGATTGTTCAAATGCGCCATTTTTACTTGTTTGCTCCGGCGTGGTTGGTTACTATCGCGGCGGACTTACAACAGGATACTACTTCATGTCACGCAAAGCCCTGATCGCCGCGAACTGGAAAATGAACGGTTCTGCCGCTCTGGTCAAGGAGATGACAACGACGCTACAATCGCTGACGCTTAGCGATGTAGACGTGTTGCTTTGTCCACCGGCGACGTTGCTAATCCGCTTTGCCACATCTGCTCAGTTTGCGCTGGGTGCGCAAACTCTCAGTCATGAAACCAGTGGTGCTTTCACCGGCGAGCTTAGTGCGCAACTGCTGTTAGAAGCGGGTGCCAGTTTTGTTATTGTTGGCCACTCTGAGCGGCGCAGCCTGAATTTTGAAACTGATAGTCTGGTAGCTGCAAAACTTGCTACCGCAGTGGCTTCAGGCCTTACGCCGGTATTATGTGTCGGCGAGAGTTTAGCTGAGCGCCAGCAAGAAAAAACGCAGCAGGTTATTGCGCGTCAACTTGATGCGGTGTATGCTTCGCAGCCCGAATTACTGGCGAAATCAGTAATTGCGTATGAACCCATTTGGGCTATCGGTACCGGCGAATCTGCTTCGCCAGAGCAAGCGCAACAGACGCATGCTTTTATCCGTGCTCATCTGGCGCAGTACGATGCAGCAGCCGCAGCAGCGGTAAGAATATTGTACGGTGGCAGTGTTAACGCAGAGAATTGCGCTGCATTGTTTGCCCAGGCAGATATTGACGGTGCCCTGGTTGGCGGCGCCAGCCTGAAACCGGCAGAGTTTGCCCAAATTTGTCTTGCAGCCACACAAGGCGCAAAGGATTAAACATGTACGAAATTTTAATGGTAGTGTATTTGTTAGTCGCAATGGCGTTAATCGGCCTGGTGTTAATTCAGCATGGCAAAGGCGCTGATATGGGCGCAGCCTTTGGTGCTGGAGCATCGGCAACGGTGTTTGGTTCTTCGGGTACTGGTAACTTTTTAACTAAAACCACCACTGTGTTAGCGACCATTTTCTTCGTGCTGAGCATAGTGCTGGGTAACTACAGTGCCGGCCAAAGCAAGAAAGTTGACGAGTGGCAGGACTTATCAGTGCCGGTAACTGAACAAGTTGAGCAGAAGAAAGACGACACCAGCGACATCCCCGTCGGTAATTAAGTCACAATATTTTTAGCCGAGATGGTGAAATTGGTAGACACGCTATCTTGAGGGGGTAGTGTCTTCGGACGTGCGGGTTCAAGTCCCGCTCTCGGCACCAAATTAATCAATACTTTGCTACGGCAAAGCTTGCGATAAGCCAGTCAGCGCTATATAATAAGCGCCAATTACGGACGCGGGATGGAGCAGCCTGGTAGCTCGTCGGGCTCATAACCCGAAGGTCGTCGGTTCAAATCCGGCTCCCGCAACCAACTTTGCAGTACAACATAGATTATTAATGTTTAAGTACTGAAGGTTGTCGGTTCGCTCTTAAATCTTGGGGCTCCCGCAACTAACTTAGTTTCAATTAACATTGGCGATATGTTAGTTGATCAGATGCCCATTCGCCCCGCTAGTTCGGGGCGTTTTCGTATCTGCAGACCTAGTTTTACGCAGTAATGGGCTACAGGCCCTTTTTTTATTGGCTGTTGTTGCTCTAAGTGGGGTAAACAACAGTGTTCCGGAGGTCACGTTGACGAAACAAGAACAGAAACTGACTGAGCTGTTGCAGCCCACTGTCGAAGCAAGTGGCTTCGAATTACTGGGGCTGGAGTTGGTGCAGGCTGGCCGGCATTCAACGTTGCGGTTGTACATTGACCATGCCGACGGCGTAACGGTAGATGACTGCGCCGTGGTCAGCCGTGAAGTCAGTGCTATTTTAGATGTTGAAGATCCGATAGCGAATGAGTATCTGCTGGAAGTATCTTCACCAGGTTTAGATCGCCCACTGTTTACCCCAGCGCATTTTGCTGCGGTGGTCGGGCAAAAGATTGAAGTAAAACTGGCTATTCCACAGGATGGCCGGCGTAAGTTTAAAGGCGTACTAACAGCTATTGAAGACGATATGTTGATAGTGGAAGTAGATGGCAAACCCTATCGTTTGCTGATGGATAACGTAGATAAAGCAAACGTGGTACCGGTGTTTTAAGGTATCGGGGCTAAGCGAGGCAACACACAATGGCAAAAGAAATATTATTAGTTGTTGATGCAGTTTCAAACGAAAAATCAGTACCGCGGGAGAAAATCTTCCAGGCGCTTGAGTTTGCATTGGCTGCAGCCACTAAAAAGAAAAACGAAGGCGATATCGAAGTTCGCGTAAGCATCGACCGCAAAACCGGCGCCTATGAAACCTTCCGTCGCTGGTTGGTGATCCCGGACGACCAGGTACAAGAGCATCCGTACCGCGAAATGACACTGTCGGCAGCGCAATATGATGATCCTTCAGTACAGGTAGGCGATTACTACGAAGAGCAAATTGACTCGATCGAATTTGATCGTATTACTACCCAGATGGCAAAACAGGTTATCGTACAAAAAGTACGTGAAGCCGAGCGTTCACAAGTGGTTGAAGCCTATATCGATCAGGTGGGTGAGTTAGTCACCGGCGTGGTGAAAAAAGTAAACCGCGACAGCATTATTGTTGATTTGGGTAACAATGCTGAAGCCATGCTGGGTAAAGATGAAATGTTACCGCGCGAGACTTATCGCCCGGGTGACCGTATTCGTGCGTTGCTGTTTGAAGTAAAACCAGAGGCCCGTGGTGCACAGCTGTTTTTAAGCCGTTCACGGCCAGAAATGCTGTTGGAACTGTTTCGCATTGAAGTGCCGGAAATTGGCGAAGAGATGATTGAACTGCGTGGCGCAGCACGTGACCCCGGTGCCCGTGCCAAAATTGCGGTGAAGAGTAACGACCGTCGTATCGATCCGGTTGGTGCTTGTGTGGGTATGCGTGGCTCACGCGTACAGGCAGTGTCAAACGAGTTAGCCGGTGAGCGTGTCGATATCGTGTTATACGACGATAACGACGCTCAGTTTGTTATCAATGCGATGGCGCCGGCCGAAGTGGCTTCTATCATCGTGGATGAAGACGCCCACTCTATGGATATCGCAGTAGAAGACTCCAACCTGGCGATGGCGATTGGCCGTAACGGTCAGAACGTGCGCTTAGCCAGCCAGCTGACCGGCTGGGAGCTGAACGTGATGTCAGTCTCTGCCATGAAACAAAAACACCAGGAAGAAACCGCCAAAGTACGCCAGGTGTTTGTTGATGCGCTTGAGATTGACGAAGAGTTCGCCGACGTGCTGGTTGACGAAGGCTTCTCTACGCTGGAAGAAATCGCCTATGTACCGATCAGCGAGCTGTTAAGCATCGATGGTCTGGATGAAGAGATTGTTGAAGAGTTGCGTGGCCGTGCCAAAGCGGTGTTAACCACCCGCGCCCTGGCCAGTGAAGAATCGCTGGAAGATGCGCAGCCAAGCGAAGCGCTGTTAGCGCTGGAAGGATTAGATACCCATACGGCCTATGTTCTGGCCAGTAAAGGGGTAACCACGTTAGACGACCTGGCTGAGCTGGGTGTCGATGATTTACTGGATATTGCCACCATGTCGGAACAACAAGCCGCCGACCTGATCATGGCTGCCCGTAACATCGTTTGGTTTAGCGAAGAAAATAAGTAGTCAACGGAGGTAACAACACAAATGGCAGAAGTCACTATAGAAAAGCTAGCCAGTGATGTCGGTACTACTGTTGAACGGTTAGTGCAGCAATTCGCTGATGCCGGTATCAGTAAAGCCGCCGGTCAGGTAGTCAGCGAAGATGAGAAAAAAGCCCTGCTGGATCACTTAAGTGCGCAGCATGGTGGTAAAAGTGCCGAGCCTTCACGCTTAACCTTAAAGCGTAAAGAAAAAACTACTCTGAGTGTGTCAGGTGGTGCCGGCCGTAATCGCGAAATTCAGGTTGAAGTGCGTAAGCAAAAAACCTACGTGAAAAAGCCGATGCTGGATGAAGCTGCGTTAAAAGCGCAGGAAGAAGCCCGTCTGGCTGAAGAAAAAGCCCGTGCTGAAGCCGATGCCGCCCGTGCGGAAGCGGAGCGTAAAGCCAAAGAAATCGCCGCAGCTAAAGCGAAAGAAGAAGCCGAGCGCAAAGCGGCTGAAGCCAAGCGCCGTGAAGAAGCGAAACAGGCGCAGCTGTTAAAAGACGATCCGGAAGAAGCCGCCCGTCGTGCTGCCAAAGAAGAAGCGCGCAAAGAAGCTGAGCGTATTCGTCAGCAGCAGGAAGCAGAAGCGCTGCGCAAGCTGGAAGAAGAAGCCGCTAAACAAGCCGCTGCTGCGCGTAAGCTGGCTGAAGAAAACAGCGAGCGCTGGGCCCAGGAAGAAAAAGCCAAGCCAACGGATAACGACGATTACCACCTGACCAGCAACGAGTTTGCCAAGCAGGCAGAAGATGAAGTGGACGCCAAAGAAGAGCGTGCCGGTCGTCGTGGCGCGGGTAAGAAAACACCTGTAGTCAAAGGCAAGAAGAAAGACGATGCTAATGACAAAGAAGCCTTTAACCGTGCTAACCGTCATGTAAAGAAAAAGAAGACGCCCAGCAGCATGCAGCATGGCTTTAATAAGCCAGCGCAACCGGTTGAGCGCGAAGTGAAAATTGGTGAAACCATCACTGTCGCCGAGCTTGCTGCCAAAATGGCCGTTAAAGCGTCAGAAGTGATTAAAGTGATGATGAAGATGGGCGCTATGGCGACCATCAACCAGGTGATTGATCAGGAAACGGCCGCCATTGTCTGTGAAGAAATGGGCCACAAGTTTACCCTGACCAAAGAAAACGAACTGGAAGAAGCGGTAATGTCAGACCGCGAAGGCCAGGGCGAGCTGGAGCCTCGCGCACCGGTTGTCACCGTTATGGGTCACGTTGACCATGGTAAAACCTCACTGCTCGATTATATCCGTAAAGCTAAAGTGGCAGCGGGCGAAGCCGGTGGTATTACTCAGCATATCGGTGCTTACCATGTAGAAACCGAGCGCGGTATGGTGACTTTCCTGGATACACCAGGCCACGCTGCGTTTACCTCGATGCGTGCCCGTGGTGCCAAAGCCACTGACATCGTTATCCTGGTAGTCGCCGCTGACGATGGTGTGATGCCGCAAACCAAAGAAGCGATTCAGCATGCGAAAGCGGCTGGTGTGCCGCTGGTGGTTGCCGTGAATAAGATGGATAAGCCAGAAGCGGATCCGGAGCGCGTGCGTAACGAGCTATCTCAGTACAACGTTATCTCGGAAGAGTGGGGCGGCGATACTCAGTTTGTGCCGGTATCGGCTAAATCGGGTATGGGTATTGATGACTTACTCGAAGCCATTCTGAACCAGGCTGAACTGCTGGAATTAAAAGCAGTGAAAGACGGTTTGGCACGTGGTGTGGTGATTGAATCTCGCTTAGACAAAGGCCGTGGCCCGGTAGCGTCTATCCTGGTACAGGAAGGTACGCTGAAGCAGGGTGAAATCGTGCTATGTGGCTTTGAATACGGCCGTGTACGTGCAATGCGCGATGAAAACGGTAAAGAAATTAAAACCGCAGGCCCGTCTATTCCGGTAGAAATCTTAGGTTTATCTGGTGTACCTCAAGCCGGTGACGAAGTCACTGTGGTGAAAGACGAGCGTAAAGCGCGTGAAGTGGCACTGTACCGTCAGGGTAAATTCCGTGATGTGAAACTGGCGCGTCAGCAGAAGTCTAAGCTGGAAAACATGTTTGCTAACATGACTGAAGGCGATGTGTCTGAACTGAACATCGTACTGAAAGCCGACGTACAAGGCTCGGTAGAGGCGATTACCGAATCCTTGATGAAGCTGTCAACCGATGAAGTCAAAGTGAAGATTGTTGGTTCAGGCGTAGGTGGTATTACCGAAACCGACGTGACCTTAGCTGCAGCATCGTCAGCTATCATTATCGGCTTTAACGTGCGTGCTGATGGTTCAGCCCGTAAGATGGTAGAAGATGAAGGCCTCGACTTACGTTACTACGGCATCATTTATGAGCTGTTAGACGAAGTGCGTGCCGCAATGACCGGTATGTTAGCGCCTGAGTTTAAACAACAGATCATCGGTTTGGCGCAGGTACGTGACGTGTTCCGCTCACCGAAGTTTGGTGCAGTGGCCGGCTGTATGGTAACTGAGGGTGTGATTAAGCGTAATGCACCTATCCGCGTACTGCGTGACAACGTGGTGATCTTCGAAGGCGAGCTGGAATCACTGCGTCGCTTTAAAGATGACGTTAGCGAAGTACGTAATGGCTTCGAATGTGGTATCGGTGTGAAGAACTACAACGATGTACGCGAAGGCGACCAGATCGAAGTATTTGAAGTGGTTCAGGTAGAACGCACCCTGTAAAGCGTCGTGTAACAATACAACAGGGGCCAAAGGCCCCTGTTTTGTCTTAAACAGACAGTGGAAATACAGTTATGAAAGAATTCTCGCGCGTCGACAGACTGTCGCAACAAATGAAAAAAGAAATGGCGGTGATCTTACAACGCGAAATTAAAGATCCGCGCCTGCACAGCATGATTACCGTATCAGACGTGGAAGTATCGCGTGATCTATCTCATGCCAAGGTATTCGTCACCTTTTTAGGTCTGGCCGACGATAAAGTAGAGGATAATCTGAAGATCCTCAATGATGCTTCAGGCTTTGTCCGTAGCCTTATAGGTAAACGCATTCAGGCACGTATTGTGCCGCACATCCGCTTTGTGTTTGACGAGTCGTTAAACGAAGGTATTCGTATGGCCAATCTGGTCAGTAATGCCCGCGCTGAAGATGACCGCCGCCGACTGCAATCAGGCCAGACACTGGACGATGCTGCCGATACCGACGCCGCTGGCAGCACAGATAACAGCGACGAGCCGGCCAACTAATGGCGCGGAAAAACGCCCGGCCGGTGAACGGTATTTTATTGCTGGATAAACCGCTGGAAGTGAGCAGTAACGGCATTTTACAGCGGGTGCGCTGGCTGTATCAGGCGCAAAAAGCTGGCCATACCGGCGCGCTGGACCCAATGGCATCAGGTTTGTTGCCGATTTGTTTTGGCGAGGCGACCAAATTCAGCCAGTTTTTGCTCGATACCGACAAAACCTATCTGGTCACGGCCCGTTTTGGTGTGCGCACCAGCACCAGTGACGCTGAAGGTGAGGTGATAAGCGAGAAGCTGGTCACCCACAATGAAGCTCAGCTTCTGCAGGCGATGCAGGCTTTTCAGGGCGATATCCTGCAGGTGCCAACCATGTTTTCGGCGCTGAAATATCAGGGCCAGCCGTTATACCGTTATGCCCGCCAAGGCATAGAAGTACCACGGGAAGCCAGACCCATCAGCATATTTCGCTTTGACCTGCTGGCAAACCAGGGTGATAGCGCCGATTTTATTGTGCACTGCTCTAAGGGCACTTATATCCGCACCCTGATTGACGATCTGGGTGAAGCCTTAGGCTGTGGCGCCCACGTTGCCCGTTTGCACCGCACTCAGGTCGGCCCTTTCGTTGCTGCGCAGATGGTAACGCCAGCGCAATTGGACGCCTTGGCTGAGCAATGTCACCAGAGCGGTGATTTCTCGCCAATGGATACGTTACTCCTGCCGATGGATGCCGGGATCGCGGATATGGCGCATATTAACCTGACGCAAGCCGAGCAGCACCGCTTGCAGCATGGCCAGAGCTGTCAGGTTGAACATAGCGATATTGAAGCGATTAAACTGCATGGTGCAGACGGCCGCTTTTTTGGCATTGGTCAGGTGGTTGCCGGTGTACTGAGCTCGCGCCGATTGCTAAACACGGCTGCCAGCTGAGTCGTTTACTGAGCAAGGCAGTTGTAAATAAGTAGCAAAATGGTATAATCACGCGGATTTTTGGGCTTGCTGGATGAGTGATCGGCAATTCCCTGACTTTAGTTCACTCAGATTTGGAGTTAAATATGTCTTTAAGCGCTGCTGAAAAAGCAAAAATCGTTGCTGACTTCGCTGTTAAGCAAGGCGATACCGGTTCACCAGAAGTACAGGTTGCTCTGTTAACTGCGTCTATCAACCACCTGCAAGGTCACTTTGCTCAGCACAAGCATGACTTCCACTCACGCCGCGGTCTGCTGCGTATGGTAAGTCAGCGTCGTAAGCTGCTGGATTACTTAAAAGGTAAAGATCAGAGCCGTTACGCTACACTGATCGAGCGTTTAGGCTTACGCCGTTAATTCGTATTCGTTTAAAAAGGGGCTTTAAGCCCCTTTTTTTATACATAAGACTATTTTTTCGCCAAAGTTAACGTATTACTGAACTATCTTTGTACTCTGGTTACAGAGTATACTAGCACCGTATTAAACGACAAAAATGACATCGCAATTAGGCGATTAAGTAAAGGAAACAAACACGTGACTCCCATCGTAAAATCATTCCCATTCGGCCAGCATACTTTCACTTTAGAAACCGGCGTAATCGCCCGTCAGGCAGATGCCGCAGTATTGGCTAGTCTGGGTGACACGTCAGTCTTAGTAACGGTAGTGGGTAAGAAAGAAGCCAAACCAGGCCAGGATTTCTTCCCGTTAACGGTAAATTATCAGGAAAAAATGTATGCCGCCGGCCGTATTCCTGGTGGCTTCTTCAAGCGTGAAGGTCGTCCATCTGAAGGCGAAACACTGATCGCCCGTCTGATTGACCGTCCAATCCGGCCATTATTCCCGGAAGGCTTCACTAACGAAGTGCAGGTTGTTGCTACCGTGGTTTCAGTACAGCCTGAAATTCAGCCGGATATCGTTGCCCTAATTGGTACCTCAGCGGCCCTAGCCATTTCAGGTATCCCCTTTGCTGGCCCTATCGGTGCTGCTCGTGTTGGTTACATCAATGGCCAGTACGTACTGAACCCATCAGAAGACGAGCTGAAAACCTCTAAGCTGGACTTAGTGGTCGCCGGTACTGCCGGTGCGGTATTGATGGTTGAATCTGAAGCCGGCATTCTGTCAGAGGATGTAATGTTAGGTGCCGTAGTTTATGGCCACGATCAGATGCAGTCTGCCATTAACGCTATCAACGAATTTGCCGCTGACGCTGCCAAACCAGCCTGGAACTGGCAAGCGCCTGAGAAGAACGTTGCGCTGATTGAAAAAATTGAAGCATTAGCTAAAGCCGACTTGGGCGATGCTTACCGCATTACCGAGAAAGCCAAACGCTATGAGCGCATTGGCGAGATTAAAGCCGCGTTAATTGAAAAGTTGAACGCTGAGCTTGGTGAAGACGACAAGCTGGATCTGTTAGAAGTAGGCGAAATTTTCCACAATCTGGAATCGAAAGTGGTGCGTGGCCGCATCACCAAAGGCGAGCCGCGTATTGACGGCCGTGACCCGGAAATGATCCGTGGTTTAAGCGTAATGACC
This sequence comes from Pseudomonadota bacterium, assembly GCA_040752955.1. Lineage (GTDB taxonomy): Bacteria > Pseudomonadota > Gammaproteobacteria > Enterobacterales > Alteromonadaceae > Alishewanella. The sequence goes on along the minus strand of JBFMHG010000001.1, from coordinate 174,348 downwards.
GGCGTACTGCCACGTACTCACGGTTCAGCGCTGTTTACCCGTGGTGAAACCCAGGCTCTGGTTACTGCGACTTTAGGTACTGCCCGCGATGCGCAAACTGTTGATGACTTATTAAGCGCCAAGACCGATACCTTTATGCTGCACTACAACTTCCCACCTTACTCAGTGGGTGAGACCGGCATGATTGGTTCACCAAAGCGCCGTGAAATCGGCCATGGTCGTCTGGCCAAGCGTGGTGTACAAGCCGTTATGCCAGATTTCAATGACTTCCCGTACACAGTGCGCGTAGTGTCTGAAATTACTGAATCAAACGGTTCGAGCTCAATGGCGTCAGTATGTGGTTCATCATTAGCACTGATGGATGCCGGTGTACCCATTAAAGCCTCTGTCGCGGGTATCGCTATGGGTCTGGTAAAAGAAGGCGATGATTTCGTTGTATTATCAGACATCTTAGGTGATGAAGACCACTTAGGTGACATGGACTTTAAAGTGGCGGGTACTGCCGAAGGTATCACTGCACTACAGATGGATATCAAAATTGACGGTATCACCAAAGAAATTATGCAAATTGCACTTAAGCAAGCTAAAGCTGCCCGTTTGCACATTCTGAACGTGATGGATCAGGCGATCAGCGGTCACCGTGAAGAAATGTCTGAATACGCACCGCGCATTTACACCATGAAGATTAACCCGGAGAAAATCCGCGAAGTTATCGGTAAAGGTGGCGCTGTGATCCGTCAGATCACGGAAGAGTCAGGCACTACTATCGAACTGGAAGATGACGGCAGCATCAAAATTGCCGCGACGACGGCCAAGGCTGCACAAATTGCTATCGATAAGATCAATGCGATTACCGCTGAGATTGAAGTCGGCGCGGTGTATGACGGTGAAGTTGTCCGTATCGTTGACTTTGGTGCCTTCGTAAACGTACTGCCAGGTAAAGATGGTCTGGTACACATTTCGCAAATTTCTGATGAGCGGGTTAACAATGTGTCCGAGCATTTAACCGTTGGCCAGAAAGTGAAAGTCAAAGTACTGGAAGTAGACAAGCAAGGTCGTGTGCGTTTAAGTATCAAGGAAGCAAATGCTAAACCTGCTACTGAGTCGGCCAATGCTGAAGCTAATGCCTAATAAGCTGTTACGTCGTGCAGCGCCTGTGGCGCTGCTGGCAACAGTGCTGTCTGGCTGCGCGGCGCAGCCGCCTGCTGCCAGCTGGCTTATTCCTGAGCCGCTGGCGGTGTCTTACCGAACTGAGCTGGCTATTGCCCGTTTAAGCGAAATTTTGTACCGCGCTGAGTTATCAGAAGAGCAGTCGGCACAGTTGTACTATGACCGTGGGGTGATGTACGACAGTGTTGGCTTACGCTCGCTGGCGCGGCTCGATTTTATGCGGGCACTGCGCTTAAAACCCGATATGGCCGATGCCTATAACTTCGTGGGTATTCACCACACCGTAAACGGTGAATTTGATGCCGCGTACGAGGCATTCGATTCAGCGCTAGAGTTAGCGCCAGAGCATGAGTTTGCCTATTTAAACCGTGGTATAGCCTTGTATTATGCCGGCAAGACGGAACTGGCTATCCCAGATTTTGAACGCTTTTTAGCGCTAAAGCCGGCTGACCCCTATCGTGTTATTTGGCTGTATCTGGCGCAAAGCGAGTTGTCAGCAGAGCAGGCTACTGCGCAGCTAACTGCTCAGCTGCAAAATCTGGACAGCAACGAATGGTCTACTAAGCTGGTACGGTTTTTTGCCGGCGAGCTAAGTGAGCAGGCGCTGTTGGCCAGTGTGGTGCAGGATGTGGCGAGCAATCAGTTGTTAGCTGAGCGTTTGTGTGAAGTGTATTTTTATCTGGCGAAATGGCATGACAGCCAGGGCAGGCCAGAGCAAGCACTGAACTATTACAAGCAAGTGCTGGCGACCAATGTGTTTGAGTTTGTTGAACACCGATATGCCCGGCTTGAAATGGCCCGATTACGCGGTGAAAGCACCAGCGATAACGGTTATGAAGAGCCTTAGTTCGTTTAACTTACCCTGTTTAAAAAGCCGGCTTACCGGCTTTTTTGCATTTGTACTGCTGGCAGCTTGTCAGCCGCCAGCGGACGATAACAACATCTTAATGCAACGCGCGCAGACCGAACCTGCTGCGGCTATGCGTTTGGCAACACAGCGGCTGGCTAATGCTGAATTAGACGCTGCACTGCACTGGTTTCGTCAGGGCGCACGCTTGGGCGATACCACTGCGCTGGCACATGCGTTGCAACTGCAGCAGCGCCAGCAAGGCCGTCTGGCTACCGCGCAGTGGCTGCAAAATGCCCTGGACGAGGGTGTTGTCAGCAGTAAACAGCTAACGGCAGCGCAGCGGGCTGAGCTGGGGCTTTGGCAGTCTGGCCCGGCCGGTGTGGCGGGTTTTACCCATCCGGTAGGTTGCCAGTTGACACTGCAGCCGGTGGTAAGCCAGCAGGTTGGGCTTACTACCTGGCAGCGGTTGTTAACTCAGTGGCAGCAAGATACCCAATTACAACAATTGGCTGTCTGCTTCGCGCCGGCCATTAAGCTAAGCGCTACCGAGCTTAGCTGCAGCGAGCAGCCAGACAGCCGTATTCAGTGCAACTATCTGGCTTTGTCTTCTACTGTGGCGACCGGTGGTTTTAGCCAGCTGCTGGTGATTGCCGGGCGCGGTGCTGCCAGTTATAACAATGGTATTTTACAGCTGCCGGATAATGCCAGCCTGCCCCTATTGCGGCATGAATTTATGCACATACTGGGTTTTATTGATGAGTACCGGCTAGCGGCTGATACCGCTGCACAGGTCTGCCATGACACGAAAATTTATCCCAATATTCTCTTTGCTGAGCAAAAGGCAACGTATTTACAGCACTGGCAGTTAGACGCTGATCAGATTGCGCTAACGCCGGTAGAAAGCTGTGCTTATAGTGGTAAGCAGATGTATCGGGTGGTTGAGGCAGCTAATCTTATGCGCTCGTTCGAGCTGGGGTTGCCGGCGCTTTATTTAACGCTGTCGCAGCGTATTCTTAGCACACCAGAAGATATTATGCCGGTGCAGTATTATTTTGCTTATTTGGCGCGCCAGCAGCAAAACTGGCCAGCATGGCAGCAATTCATGCAGCAGGCTGCAGCTCAGGGGTATCAGGATGCACTACAGGCGTTGGCACCTTAAGATAGTTAATGCTCGCTAAGCTCTGTCAGCTCCCGGCTCAGTAGGTCAGCATCGCCTAAATTCAGTTCAAGCAAGCGGCGTAGATGCGACACACTTTCGATGTCAATTTTTTCACAGTGCATACCAATTACATCACTAGAGTCGTGCGCTACACTCACCTGCATACTGAGTTCTAACGGCAGATCGTTTAAATGAATGCGCAGTGTCATCAGTTTGGGTAAAGATGATGGCCAGTGCTCTGTTTTGCGGATCAGGGCGCCTTGCAGCGACAAATCCAGCACTTCAGTGGTTAGACTGTGGCTGCCAAAATCAAGGTGTGCAATGCCTTTAAAAGATACCCGGCTAAAACGTCTGTTTTCCATAGCATTCCTCGTCTCGTTGTACGAAGCATAGCGGCTTTATGTAAAAAGAAAAGCCGCAGGCTACACCTTTGCATTACACCTTAACCGAGACATCCTCACCGGCGGCCTGGCGATCGGCATGATAGCTGGAGCGCACGAAGGGCCCACTGGCAACGTGTTTAAAGCCAAGTTCATAGGCAATGCGTTTAATCTCGTCAAACTCGGCCGGTGGCATATAACGTTTTACCGGTAAGTGGTGCTTACTGGGTTGCAGGTACTGGCCGACGGTGAGCATATCAACGTCGTGCTCACGCAGATCTTTTAATACTTCAATTAGCTCTTCGGTGGTTTCACCTAAGCCAACCATTAAGCCTGATTTAGTTGCCACGTTAGGGTGCGCCGCCTTATAGCGCTTTAACAGCTGCAGCGACCATTTATAGTCAGCACCTGGCCTTGCCAGTTTATACAGACGCGGTGCAGTTTCCAGGTTGTGGTTAAACACATCGGGTGGTGTCTGGGTCAGGATATCCAGTGCGGTATCCATGCGGCCACGGAAATCTGGTACCAAAACTTCAATTTTAATCTCTGGGTTGTGTTTACGGATCTCAGTAATACAGTCGGCAAAATGCTGGGCGCCACCATCACGTAGATCGTCGCGGTCAACGGAGGTAATCACCACATATTTCAGCTTCATATCGCGAATCGTCAGCGCCAGCTTTTCTGGCTCTTCAGCGCTGGGAGGCAAAGGCCGGCCATGGGCAACATCACAAAACGGGCAGCGGCGGGTACAAATAGCGCCCAAAATCATAAAGGTGGCGGTACCGTGATTAAAACACTCGGTCAGATTAGGGCAGGCCGCTTCTTCGCATACCGAATGTAAACCATGCTTGCGCAGTGCACCTTTAATTTGATCAATCCGCTCTGAGCTTTTCGGCAGCTTGATTTTTAGCCACTCGGGTTTGCGTAACATCTGCTCGGGTTCTGTTGGCAGTACCTTTACCGGAATTAACGCCATTTTCTCGGCGTCGCGCAGTTTAACGCCGGGCTCCATACGTGCAGTTTTAGTCATTTTGCCAGTCTAACCCTGTTTTAGTATGCAGTGTGGTAATGCTCAGCGCCTGCTGAAAACACTGCATTATTCGTTGTTTGGCCTCTGCAATACTTTGCGGACCACCGATATCTTTACATTGGATCATTTGCATGCCAGCGTAACCGCAGGGGTTAATACGCGAGAATGGTGTTAAATCCATATCTACATTCAGTGCCAGGCCATGAAAGGTACAACCTTTGCGCACTCTAAGCCCTAAAGACGCAATTTTCGCTTCATCTACGTAGACGCCGGGTGCATCTGCTTTGGCGTAGGCGTTTATGCCGTAAGGCTGAAGCAGCTGTACCAGTACCTGCTCAATCAGCGTAACCAGGGCGCGCACTCCCAGGTTGCGCCGCTTTAAGTCCAGCAGCACATACACCACCAGCTGCCCCGGGCCATGGTAGGTAACCTGACCGCCACGGTCGACTTTCACCACCGGGATATCACCGGGAAACAGCAAATGCTCTTCTTTACCGGCCTGGCCTTGAGTAAACACACGGTGATGCTCTAGCAGCCAGAGCTCGTCTGTCGTTGCGCTAGTGCGTGTATCGGTAAACTGCTGCATCGCCTGCCACACCGTGGTGTAGTCCTGGACGCCCAGATCCCTTATTACCAGCTGCTCGCAAAGCATTGTTGACTGCTGCGTGTCGGCCTGTTGTAAATCGCTGTGCATTATACCGCCTTATACACGCAATACGAGTAGCGTTCCCGTAGGTATTACCTCAGAGGACGTAACGAACCAGTTCAATTTTGCCAAGCTCTGTGTACAGTAGCTCAATGTGCTGTTTGCTGGTCACGGTAACGCTAACAGAAACAGAGTGATAGGTGCCTTTGGTACTGGGGCGCACTGTCGGGCTGTAATCACCGGCATCGGTATGCTGGCGCACTACGGCCATCACCTGATCCACCAAAGCGTCATCTGCCAGGCCCAGCACTTTAAAGCTGAACTGACAGGGAAACTCCAGATATTCGTCAAATTTGGTGTTTTTTACTTCATGCGCCATCTTGCTCTCACTCTTACCTCGCAGACCGGGCCTGCAAAACTGGGCTAATTGTAACAAAAAGTCCCGGACAATGCCGGGACCTGATGCACAAAAATGCGGCCTGTTAGTTAAACTGCATTTTTATGTAGTCAATCATCCGGCTGAAAAAGCCGCCCTCGGCCACATCTTCCAGCGCAACCAGCGGGTAGGTGGCAATATCTTCGCCTTGTAGCTTCAGATATACGGTGCCCACTGTCTGGCCTTTCGATATGGGGGCAATTAATTGCTGATCCAAGGTAAAGTCGGCTTGTAAATCTTTGCGCTGGCCACGCGGAATGGTAATTTGCACTGGCTGTAAAATACCCAGCCTGATATTTTCTTTCTCGCCCTGCCAAATACGCTGCTCGGCAAATTGCTCGCCGGCCTGATAAGGGCTGAAGGTTTCAAAAAAGCGAAAGCCGTAAGTGAGCAGCTTTTTGTTCTCTGCCGCCCGAGCCTGTTCGCTGTTAGTGCCCATCACCACTGAGATAAGCCGCATACCGTCACGCGCAGCTGAAGTAATTAAACTGAAACCGGCTTCGCTGGTATGGCCGGTTTTAATACCGTCGACGTCCAGGCTGCGGTCCCACAGCAGTGAGTTGCGGTTGTACTGTTTAATGTTGTTGTAGGTGAATTCTTTTTCAGCATACAGCGCGTATTCTTCAGGCACATCACGAATTAGTGCCGCCGATAAAATCGCCATGTCGCGTGGTGTAGAGTAGTTTTCTGCACTGGGTAAACCGTGGCTGTTGCCAAAACGGCTGTTGGTCATACCCAGTCGCTGGGCATGGGCGTTCATCAGGTCAACAAAAGCACTTTCACTGCCAGCAATATGCTCTGCCAGGGCGACACAGGCATCGTTGCCCGATTGAATAATTACGCCTTTATTTAAGTCGGCTACCGACACCTGAGTGCCTACCTCAATAAACATCAGCGAGGAGCCGGGGAAGTTTTTCGCCCAGGCGTTCTTACTGATGGTGACCATATCTTCGTTGCGAATATTGCCGTTTTTCAGCTCGGTGCCAATAACGTAGCTGGTCATCATTTTGGTTAAACTGGCTGGCGCTAACGACATATCAGCGTTGTTTTCGGCCAACACTTTACCGGTGTCAAAATCCATCAGAATATGGCCTTTAGCGGCGACTTCCGGTGGCTGGGGAATAACGGTTTGCGCCTGCGCGGGCAGGCTGGCACTGGCCACAGAAACGGCGGCGACGGCAAATATCTGGTAGTAACTATTCATGAGACCTGTTCTTATTCATCGTTATAATGATGTCAGCTGCACTGACGGCTATCAAAAAAATAGGCATCCGGGAAAGGCCCGGCTTTTAACTGTTGCAGCCACTGTTGTGCCTGCTGCTTACTGGCGGTAGGACCAACAAGTAAGCGAAAAATTCCACTGCCGGGCTGTATTTCGCTGGGCAAAGCCTGCTCTTTGGCTAAACGCTGCTGCAGTTGGCTAAGCCGGTTACTGTCGCTGCTGGCTAAAACCTGTATAAAGCAACTATTGCTGGTAGGCGCTGCGGTACCGGCATACATGGCAGGCGATTGTAACAGTTCGAGCTGAACTCTGGCTGTACCTTGCTTTAACATGCCAATTTTATGCGCGGCCGAGTAGGACAAATCAATTACCCGGTCACGGTGAAACGGACCACGATCATTCACCCGTACTATGGCCGACAGATTATTATCCAGGTTAGTGACGCGCACATAGGATGGCAGCGGCAGCGTTTTATGCGCGGCCGTCATGGCAAACATGTTGTAAGTCTCGCCATTAGACGTGAGATGGCCATGAAATTTATTGCCATACCAGGACGCTATACCAATCTCGGTATGGCTGGTGCTGTCAACTAGCGGCGAGTAGTGCTGGCCAAACAGGGTATAAGGCCTATTGCCGCCACGGCTTAATGGCTCAGCTTTGGGCTTTGGGTCAACCATCTCCAGCATGGTAGGCAACCGGTTTGGAATGCTGTCTTTATCCTGCTGATAGCGACCAGCGTTGGGCACAGGCTCTGCAACCCTGTTAGGCGTGGACGAACTGCTACAGCCGGTAACAACAATACTAAGCAAGGCGATAATAAATGCGTATTTCATCAGGGCGTTGCCAACATACGTTTATGAGTGCCAATCGACATAATAATACCAAAGGCCGCCATCAGCGTGACCATAGAAGTACCACCATAGCTAATAAGCGGTAGCGGTACGCCAACAACCGGTAATAAGCCGGATACCATGCCTATATTAACAAACACATAGACAAAAAAGGTCAGGGTCAGGCTACCGGCGACCAGCTTGCTGTAGTTGTCCTGAGCGCGGCTGGCGATGATCATACAACGGCCAATAATAAACAGATAGAGGCCGAGCAGAATCAATACACCGGTTAAACCCAGCTCTTCACTTATTACCGAGAAAATAAAGTCGGTATGGCGCTCGGGCAAAAACTCCAGCTGTGACTGGGTACCCTGTAAATAGCCCTTACCGTCAAAACCTCCAGAACCAATAGCAATTTTTGATTGGATTATGTGATAGCCCGAGCCCAGCGGATCGCTCTCCGGGTTTAAGAAGGTCAGAACCCGCTGGCGCTGATAATCCCGCATTAGAAACAGCCATAGCACCGGTAAAAATGCGCCTATTAGCGTGGCAACCAGCGCAATAATACGCCAGCTCATGCCGGATAAAAACAGCACAAAGACCCCCGCAGTAGCAATCAGAATAGAGGTGCCCAAATCGGGTTGCTTGGCAATGAGTAAGGTTGGTATGGCACACATTAAAAAGCCTAACAACAAATGCCAAAGCCTGGGCGGCAAACTATGTGAGGCAATAAACCAGGCCACGGCCATAGGTACCGCCAGTTTCATAATTTCTGACGGTTGGAATTTCATAAAGCCTAAATCCAGCCAGCGCTGCGCACCTTTACCAACATGACCCACCAGCAGCACCGCGACCAGCAAGCTTAAACCGGCTAAAAACAGTGGCAGCGACCAGCGACGAATGGTTTGCGGTTTAATTTGTGCAAGTGCCACTAACACTGCCAGGGCCACACCTAAGCGGATAACCTGTGCTTTCATCATCAGCATATTCTGGCCAGACGCGCTGTACATAATAAACAGGCCAAAACCTATCAGTGCCAGTAAGCCCAGCAGCAGTGGCCCATCCAGATGAAAAGCGGCCAGTTTGCTTTGTCGTGCCGTGGCGCGAAATGGCTCATTCATGCTGATTTACCCCGGCGGAGAAATAGTAGTCCATCATCTGGCGGGCAATAGGGGCAGCATTAGCCCCACCACCACCGGCGTTTTCCAAGGCTACCACTATCAGTATGGTGGGCTTGTCATAAGGGGCGTAGCCTATGTACATCGCATTATCGCGCAGTCGTTCATCAATGGCATCGGCGTCATATTTGGCATCCTGGGCAATAGCTGCCAGTTGGGCAGTACCGGTTTTACCGGCTGAATCATAGGCTGCACCCAAAAATGCCCTGTGCGCTGTGCCGCCGATATCGGTTACGGTTTTGTGCATTGTGTCCATCACCACCTGCCAGTTACGCGGGTTCACAACGTCAATCACCTGTTTGAGGGGGGGCGCCAGCACACTGCTTTGGCTATCGTCGCTAAAGGCGGTCACCATATGAGGGGTGGCAAGTTTGCCTTCATTTAACAGCACAGAAGTCGCCACGGCCAGCTGGATGGGTGTGGTGGTCCAGTAACTTTGGCCGATACTCAGCGGTACGGTGTCACCCGGGTACCAGGGCTGGTTGTGCCGGGCCCGCTTCCAGCCGCGCGAGGGCATCACGGCACTGCTTTCTTCGTGAATATCAATGCCGGTTTTTTCGCCAAAGCCCATTTTGCTCATATAGTCGGAGATACGATCGATGCCTAGCTTAATACCCATCTCGTAAAAGTAGGTATCACAGCTTTTAATCATCGCAGTGTAAACATCTACCCAGCCGTGGCCCCAGCGTAAGTGGTCACGAAAGCGATGATCACTGTTGGGCAGCATAAAAAAGCCCGGATCCCAGATTTTGGTTTGTGGTGTTACGGTGTTGGTCTCCAGCCCCAGCAACGCCAGATGGGGTTTGATTGTCGAGGCGGGCGGATAAGCCCCCTGCGTAACCCGGTTTATCAGAGGCCGGTCGCGCGAGTTTAGCAGCGCATTGTAGTTAGCCGAGCTGATGCCATGGACAAATAAATTGGGGTCGTAACTGGGGTTGCTGTAAAACGCCAGCACAGCGCCGTCACGCGGATCAATGGCGACGATAGCGCCACGTTGTTGCTGCAGAACTTGTTGTGCGGTCAGCTGCAAGCCGACATCGAGGCCTAAATGAATATTTTGGCCCGATATGGCCGGCACCGAGCGCAACACGCGAATGGTGCGGCCCCGGTTATTCACTTCGACTTCCTGATAGCCCATTGTGCCGTGCAGCTCACGCTGATAGAAGCGCTCGAGGCCAATTTTGCCGATATCGCGGCTGGCGGCATAATTGGCCGCTTCGCCATCTTGTTCGAGCTGTTGCAGCTCTCGGCTGTTAATTTTGCCAATGTAACCGATAGCATGGGTAAATAAATCGCCAAAAGGATAGTGGCGACTTAAGCGCGCCTCTACCGTAACACCGGGAAAACGGTGTTGGTTAGCGGCAATAATGGCCACTTCAGTGTCGGTTAGCTGCTCTTTTAACGCTATGCTGTTAAAGCGGCGCTGGGCGCGCACCTGTTTTAAAAAGTTGTCGGTTTGCTCGGGGCTTAGCTCAATCAGCTCTGCCAGTGCGTCCAGGGTGGCGCTCATGTCGCTAACTTGCTCTGGCACCAGCTCCAGTGAAAACACCGGCCGGTTCTCTGCCAGCAAAATACCACTTCTGTCGTAAATTAAGCCCCGGTTAGGCGCCATCGGCACCACTTTGATGCGGTTACCTTCAGAGCGGGTCTGATAATCCTGATATTTCACCACCTGCAATTGGTACATATTGAAGATGATGACAGAAAACAGCAGCACTACCACCAGCATAGCCACCACCGCCCTCTGGTTAAACAGGCGGGATTCGGCAGCAAAATCCTGAATGGCAACGCGCTTTTTTAACATCTTTACTCGCGATGATACGGATGGTTAGTACAGATACTCCAGGCCCGGTATAAGCTCTCAGCCAGCACTACCCGCACCAAAGGATGGGGCAGTGTCAGGGCGGATAATGACCATTTTGCCTCACTGGCTGCAATGCAGGCGGTTGCCAGGCCTTCAGGCCCCCCCACCAGTAAGCAAACATCGCGGCCATCGCGCTGCCAGTCTGTCAGCTTGGCGGCCAGCTGCGGGCTGCTCCAGTTGTCGCCGGTCACTTCCAGCGTGACAATTTTGCTGCCACGTGGCACCGCCGCCAGCATTTTTTCGCCTTCCTGCTCTAAAATGCGTTTAATGTCGGCATTTTTGCCACGCTTGCCAGCAGCAATTTCAATCAGCTCCAATGGCATATCACGCGGAAAGCGCCGGGCATATTCTTCATAGCCGCTTTGCACCCAGGCGGGCATCTTACTGCCAACGGCAATCAGTGTTAACTTCATCGCGGCTTAGGCGCTCCAGAGTTTTTCCAACTGATAAAAACTGCGGCTGTCTTCCAGCATGACATGCACGACCACATCACCCAAATCCAGCAGTACCCACTCGCCTGAGCTCTGGCCTTCAATACCCAAGGCATTAATACCGGCTTTTTTTACTTCTGCCGCCACATAGTCAGCAATAGATTTGGTATGACGGTTGGACGTACCGGAGCAGATAATCATAAATTCGGTAACGCTGGATTTGCCGCGAACGTCTAAGGTCACGATATCGCGGCCTTTCATGTCATCAATTTTGTCCTGAATAAAACTTACCAGCTCGGTTGTTTGCACCCTGATTCCTCTGCGCTTGGAAAAAGCGGCATTTTACCACAGTTTACTGGCAGCGATAGCCGCTACCGATAGAGTTGTCGACTTTGAATATAGTTCAATACCGCCGGATCTAAAGCCGCCGCTGTGCCGCTGCTATGCAGCTGCTGACGGATCTGGCTGGCGCTGATGTCATTAAGCGGATTGGGTAACAGCAAAATAGCCCCGGCTGGCTGCTGTTTCAGTGCGCTCAGGTTATCAACCGCATAGTGTTCAAGCAAATAGGGGGCGTCGCCTTCGGTGGCCTGGTAGCCGGGGCGTTGGCACACCAGCAGGTGACAATGCTGCAAAATACCCTGCCAGTTTTTCCATTGCCGGAAGTAGCATAAAGAGTCCATGCCGATAATAAAATAAAAGCGGCTGCCGGGCTCGCGTGCCGTCAATAGCTGAACACTATCCACAGTGTAAGACGGCGTGGCTTTATTCAGTTCAAGCGGCTCCAGCGCCAACGCCGGGTGGTGTTGTATTGCCAGTTTCACCATTTCGGCACGCGTTGGGCCATCTACGCCGGGGCTGGCGCGGTGCGCCGGTAAATGGCAAGGCATCAGCCGGACTTCGTCTAACTGACAATAGCGGCGGACAAAATCGGCACAGGCAATATGGCCCTGATGTACCGGGTCGAAGGTACCGCCCAGTATGCCCACTTCTTTCGGCAGCATAGCTTTAGTCATCACAGCTTTAGTCATCATAGACTTGCTGCAGCGAAAAGGTTTTGGCGACAGGCTTAATCATAAAACTGACCAGATGCGCCAGTGCAACATCGGTGTCGGGCAACAAACCCGCTTTATAAAGGCGATCAAAAGCCGCCAGCTCTTGCAGTAAATAATCCAGATACGGCAGCGAAAACCGCGCCAGCGCTTGCTGGTACAGGCTTTGGCGCTTAGGCCAGATGGCCAGTTGTTTAAACTGTTCGCTGAGGTTGCCGCCTTGTTGCTGGGCTTGCAGCAGTTGGCGTAGCTGCGTGACTTCTTTATGCAGCTGCCAGGCGATGATCACCGGCTCAGTGTCTTGCTGACACAGCCGCTGCAGCCGGTGTAGCGCTTCATCTAACTGGCCTTGTAATATCGCATCGACTAACTGAAACACGGTAAAGCTGGAGTGGTCAGCTAAAAACTGGCTTAACGCTGTGGCATCTAAAGGCGCAGGCAACTGGCTTAACGCCAGTTTTTCCAGCTCCTGCCGTGCGGCTAACAGGTTACCGGCACAATGTTGTTGTAACAGGCTTAGTGCATCGCTGCTCAGTGGCAGCTGCAGCATACGGGCGCGTTCACGCAGCCATTGCAGGCTTTGCCGCTCATCCAGCGGGTAAATCGGCACCTGCACGGCCTGTGGCACCAGTTGTTTAAACCAGGCCAGCTTACTAACATCGCTAAAACTGCGCTCGCCATGAATAAGCAGAATAATATCGCTGTGTAGCTGCTGTGGCAGGGCTTTTAATTGCTCATTGGCTTCGCTGCTGAGCTTTTGCTGCACCAGCTCCAGCTCTATCAGGCGCCGCTCGGCAAACAGCGACATGGCATTTAGCTCACTGGCCAACTGCTGCCAGTCAAACTGTGTATCGGCGGTCAGGCTGATGCGCTCGGCAAAGCCCTGCACTTTGGCGCCGGCACGAATGGCATCTATGGCTTCGAGTTTTTGTAGTGGCTCTTCGCCAAACAGCAGATAACAGCCCGCCAGCGGGCCCTTAACATGTTGAGGCAGTTGGTTGGCGTAGAGTTTTTGCATTAGCCGCTGCCAATGCCCATTACTGTAACCTGGACAGCTGACGGAGGATGCGGTTTGCCGCCTGTTGGCGCAGCTCGCCCAGCAGTAGCTCCAGCTCTTTGGCTTTGGCCAGTGCCTGATTGGGGTCATCCTGATAATCGCGATACAGCTCAAACTGATAAGGCTGAGCTTCAGCGTTTGGCATAGTTAGGCGGTACTGTACTTTGTAAATCAGCTCGTATTCGGCTACCTGACCGTTGGGGAACAGCGACAGGGTGCGCCGTTCCAGTGAGTCTTTTACCAGCTCCAACACGGGAGCGTCCTGCTGGTAGCTGTCCAGTAAAGTCACTTTGTTGTAGCTAAAGCGCGCTTTAACCAGATCAGCGAGCTCAGAGTGGCGCTCACTTTGCACATAAATGGCCGGAAAATTGCTAAGCGGCAGATCGCCGCGCAGCTTAAAGCCGCAGCTGCTAAGTAGCAGTGCGGCCAACACCATTAACAGTGTGGTGAGGCGGGCCATATCAGCCCACCACCAGGTTCAGCAGCTTACCCGGCACGTAAATGACTTTACGAATGCTGACAGCCTCAAGATGACGGCTGACATTCTCATCGGCTTTTGCCGCTGCCAATACGCTGTCTTGTGTCGCATCAGCGGCGACAGTGACTTTACCGCGCACTTTGCCGTTAACCTGCACCACGACCAGTTTTTCTTCTTCTACCATGGCGGCCGCATCAGCCTGTGGCCAAGGCGTTTGCTCTATGCTGTTGTTCTGCCCCAGTTGTGCCCACAGGTATTGTGCTACGTGCGGTGTAATCGGGTTTAACATTTGCAGCAATGCCAGTATGGCTTCCTGCATTACAGCGCGGTCTAGCTCAGTGGCCAGGCTGGCTTTTTGCAGCTTGTTGCTCAGTTCCATAATGGCGGCAATCGCAGTGTTAAAGGTGTACCGGCGGCCAATATCGTCTGACACCTTGGCAATGGTTTTATGCAGCTCACGGCGCAGGGTTTTCTGCTCGTTATTTAGCGCTGACAGGTCCAGTTGACCCACCGGGCCTGCAGCGGCAAAGTCGCTCACCAGGGTGTAAATACGCTTAATAAAGCGGTGCGCGCCCTCTACGGCCGAGTCTGACCACTCCAGCGTTTGCTCTGGCGGTGCGGTAAACATCATAAATAAACGCACGGTATCGGCGCCGTATTGGTCAATGACTTTTTGTGGATCGATGCCGTTGTTTTTCGACTTAGACATCTTGCTCATACCGGCTGATTGCACTGGCTGGCCATCACTGTTCAGGATAGCACTGATGATACGGCCTTTGTCATCACGCTGAACGGTGACATCGGCAGGCGAAAACCAGACTTTACCGCCATTGTCGGTGTCACGGTAGAAGGTTTCAGCCAGCACCATGCCCTGACATAACAGGCGCTTAAACGGCTCGTCAGATTGCACTAAGCCGACATCGCGCAGCAGCTTGTGGAAGAAGCGGCTGTATAACAGGTGCAAAATGGCATGTTCAATACCGCCGATGTACTGATCAACCGGCAGCCAGTAGTTAGCTTTGGCCGGGTCCAGCATGGCTTTGTCGTAATCAGGGCTGCAGTAGCGGGCGTAATACCAGCTCGACTCCATAAAGGTGTCGAAGGTATCCGTTTCGTGGAACGCTTCGCTGCCGTTATAGCTGGTTTTTGCCCAGTTCGGGTCGGCTTTAATGGGTGATATCACACCGTCCATTACCACATCTTCCGGTAACCGAACCGGCAGCTGATCCTCCGGCACCGGTACCTGGCTGCCATCAGCCAGATTCAGCATAGGAATAGGCGCGCCCCAGTACCGCTGGCGTGATACACCCCAATCGCGCAGGCGGTAATTTACTTTTACCTCGCCGCGACCCATGCCAGCCAGTTTGTTGGCAATGGCGTTAAAGGCGGCGTCAAAGTCTAAACCATCAAACTCGGCCGAGTTAATTAATACGCCTTTGTCGGTATAGGCGGCGTGTTCTAATGTCACGGCGCTGCCATCTACTGCGGTAACCACTTGCTTAATAGGTAACTGGTATTTGGTGGCAAATTCATAATCGCGCTGGTCATGGCCCGGTACGGCCATAACGGCACCAGAGCCATAGTCCATCAACACAAAGTTGGCGACCCATACCGGCACCTGCTCGCCGGTTAACGGGTGCACGGCAAACAGGCCAGTGGCACAGCCTTTTTTCTCCATGGTAGCAAGCTCGGCCTCGGCCATCTTGCCGCCTTTGCAATCTTCAATGAAAGCTGCCAGTTCTGCATTATTGGCTGCAGCGTGCTGCGCCAGCGGGTGCTGAGCGGCAACCGCTACATAGGTTACACCGTATAGGGTATCCGGCCGGGTGGTGTAGACGCTCAGGCTTTGTTCACTGTTGGCCACGTCAAAGCGGATCTCAACGCCTTCAGAGCGGCCAATCCAGTTTTTTTGCATGGTTTTTACCTGCTCAGGCCAGCCGTCTAACTGGTCTAAATCGGCCAGCAGCTCTTCGGCGTAAGCGGTAATTTTAATAAACCACTGGGCTAATTCGCGCTGCTCAACCAAAGCGCCAGAGCGCCAGCCGCGACCGTCAATAACCTGCTCGTTGGCCAGTACGCACTGATCTACCGGGTCCCAGTTAACAGTGGCCATTTTTTTGTATACCAGGCCTTTTTCATACAGCTTGGTGAAAAACCATTGCTCCCAGCGGTAGTAATCCGGCTTACAGGTCGCCACTTCGCGGCTCCAGTCGTAGCCAAAGCCCAAGCGCTTTAACTGGTTTTTCATATAATCGATATTTTCGTAAGTCCACTTAGCTGGGGCCGTTTTATGGTTAATGGCGGCGTTTTCTGCCGGTAAACCAAAAGCATCCCAACCCATAGGCTGTAATACATTTTTACCCTGCATGCGCTGAAAACGGCTAACCACGTCACCTATGGTGTAGTTGCGCACGTGGCCCATATGCAAACGCCCGCTGGGGTAAGGAAACATCGACAGACAGTAGAACTTTTCTTTACTGTTATCCTCAGTCACTTTAAAGGCGTTGCTCTGTTCCCATTGCTGCTGCAGTGCCGTTTCAATCTGCTGCGGGTTGTATTGTTCTTGCATTCAGGTCTTCCGAAAAAGGGGGGGTTAGTACAGCTGCCGTCTAGGTGGCAAAAAAGTGGCTATAGCATACCGCAGAGCCGTTGTTACAACAACCAGCAGCGCATTGTCTATACTGGTTTTAAACCCAAGGAGATGTTATGGCTGATTTTGTGAAGAAGTATCAACAATGGCTGGCTGAGTTTAGCCACAGCCTTAAGCAAACTGAGCAGCAACAGCTGACTAATTTGGTCGATGTTATTGAGCAGCTAAAAGCTTATGTGAAGGCCGGAAAAGACTTAAGCGCCTATGAAACCACGCTGTTTATCGAAACGCTAAAACGTCAGTGGCAAGAACATAGTGAAGACAAAGCAGCCGAGCCGGATAGCCTGCCGTCGCTGTGGCCCGAAGCATTGTGGCAGGAGCTAAGCAGCATAACCGACAAAAGCCAGTTGGAGTGGCAGGAACTGGCGCAGGATTTTAGCCACCAGGGCGTATATTATCAGGGCGAAATGGTGGGCATGGGCCGCTACCGCTGCAGCCACTGTATGAGCCATATCGATTATACCCACCCGACTGAATTGCTGGCTTGCAGCCAGTGCGGCGGCGTGCAGTTTTTCCGCGAGGGCTTGCCGGTATAGACTACCCCGGCACAACGCTGTTAAAGCCAGTGTTTTTTTGTTAGCATGCCGGCCCGTCAAGTGCGACTGTCGCAGTTTCTATGTCGCCTGCCTTACCCTAAGCGCAGGGTAAACTACCACTAAGGTTGAATATCGATAACGCCAGTTTTGTTTATGCTGCATGGGCGGCAGGCAAAACGCGGTGTTGCCGTGTTTTTTGCCGCTATGTTAATAACAATAATCAGGAACTGTTGGCACTACCATGCACAAGCTCACTTTATCTCACCTTTTTTTACTGTTACTGGCGGTTTTTGCCCCGGGCGTGCTGGCCGCTGTAGGGCCGGTTAGCCTTACCCATAGTCTTACCGGCTTTATTGCCATCGGTATTTTTGTGTTGGCCTATGCGCTGGTCATGATGGAAGAAAAAATTCATCTGCGTAAATCCAAGCCGGTTTTGGTCGCTGCCGGTATTATTTGGGGCATGATCGGCTGGCAATATGTACAAGCCGGCATGCCGGCAGCGTCAGAAGCGGCGTTTCGCCACACCCTGCTAGAGTTTGCCGAGCTGATGCTATTTTTGCTGGTCGCCATGACCTACATTAACGCGCTGGAAGAGCGCCGGCTGTTTGACGTGCTGCGCAGCTGGATGGTGCGTAAAGGCTTTAGTTACCGCCAGCTATTCTGGCTAACCGGCGTATTAGCGTTTTTTATCTCTCCGATAGCGGACAACCTGACCACCGCTTTACTGATGTGCGCCGTGGTAATGAAAGTCGCCGAAGGCGACAAAAAATTTATTAACTTGTGCTGCATTAATATTGTGGTAGCGGCCAATGCCGGTGGCGCCTTTAGCCCCTTTGGCGACATTACCACGCTAATGGTATGGCAGGCCGGCTTATTAAACTTTACCGAGTTTCTGGTGTTGTTTGTGCCGTCACTGGTGAACTATCTGGTACCTGCTGTGGTGATGAGCTTTTTCGTTGAAAAACGCATGCCGCAAGCGGCGGAAGATGATATCGAGTTAAAACGCGGTGCGCTGCGCATTTTAACACTGTTTTTATTTACCATTGCCACGGCGGTGGCGTTTCATACCGTACTGCACCTGCCGCCGGTGCTGGGCATGATGACCGGCTTAGGTTACTTGCAATTTTTTGGCTACTTTTTGCGGGTTACACTGCCGGGTTCTTTGGCACGCAAACGGGCGCTGGCCGAGCGCGAGGGCGACATGGAGCGTATTCGTGCTTTAGGCCAGGTAGTGCCGTTTGATGTGTTTAGCCGGGTCTCGCGCGCCGAGTGGGACACTTTACTGTTTTTCTACGGTGTGGTGATGTGCGTGGGTGGTCTGGGCTTTATGGGTTATTTGGCCATGATGTCAGACTTATTGTATACCCAGTGGGATGCCACCTGGGCCAATGTGGCGCTGGGGCTGATTTCCGCCGTTATCGACAATATTCCAGTGATGTTTGCCGTGCTCACCATGCAGCCAGATATGTCGCACGGCCAGTGGCTGCTTATTACGCTGACAGCCGGTGTCGGTGGCAGCTTGTTGTCTATCGGCTCAGCCGCCGGTGTAGCACTGATGGGCCAGGCACGGGGTTACTACACCTTTGCCGGCCATTTAAAATGGGCGCCGGTGATATTGCTGGGTTACATTGCCAGTGTGCTGGCGCATTTATATTTAAACGCCGGTTTATTTGACGTTTTTGGTAAAGCCGCCGGGCACTAAACCCGGCTAACTTCAAAGGACTTTTATGTCGAAAAAAGTGTATTGTATTGCTCAGTTTTTGCCTAAACCCGGCAAAGCCGATGAGCTGTTTAAGGTACTGCAAAGTTTAGAGCCCAATAGCCAACGCGAAGATGGCTGCCTGCAGTATATTGTTACCCGGCAAATTGCCAGCCCCTTTGCCGAAGGCAAAAGCTTCCCGATTGCCTTTAACGAGATCTGGGCCGATTTAGCCAGCTTTGAAGCGCACTGTCAGCGCGCAGAAATAAAGCACTTCTTTGAAACCTACTGCTTAGCCGAAACCGGCCTGGCCGCCGACTGGAATGTGTGCATTTACAGCGATGAGCCGGCAAACTTCGACGCGCCAAAACTGGCATAACCGCCACAGCGAAAAACCTGCAACAGCAGGTTTTTTTCTGTCTGCTGGTGTGTGGCAACGAGATTCACCAACCCCTTGCAACAGCCTTCGGCACAAACTGCTTTGTTGGACGGCCCCCCGTATTTTCTAGCGCGGCATGGTAAATTGCGTCAGTATCTCATTGTGTTTTCTGTAAATGCTCAGTAATGTTAGGCACATTAAATTTACAAGTGCGGGTTAACCCGTGTTTAAAGGCGGGGCGCCCCGTCGAATAAGCGTTATGATTCTTAGGTGATTTATGAGTACCAAAGTAACCACAAGTACATTTGAAGACTTTATAAAACGCCATCCTGATATGGCTCATCTTGACCCAATGAATCAAATTGATTTTGATTTGGCTCATATAAATAAAAATGATCTTGTTGTGCTGAAGCGATATTTTTCAGATATCTGCACCGATTTATCTCTATATATGCAGCTTTTTTCACATGAAGAACATTTAATTGAATTAAACAAGTTTAATGGATTCGTTTTTTCTCGTTTAGAGAAGTCTTATCTAGAAAAAATATGCTTGAAAGTAGCTACTCTAATGGACCCTCCAAAAAGCATGGGAAACGAAAACTTGTCGTTGCGTCGATTTATAGAGCAAACAAAATCAACGATGCTTAAAGGATATTATGAGCGGCTATACGAGTTTTACGAGAAATCAGGAATTAAAGATTGGAGAAACAAAGTTTTAGCGCATGCAGATCTTGCTGTATTGGCGGGTGAAAGCAGTATCAGTATAAATTTCGAACGTCATGACATCGATAACTTTGTAGCAGAAATACAAGAATTTATTGATTGGGTTTCAGACCCTAAAATAGCAACAGATCATAAAATTGTTTTGCCCAGAGATGTTGATGGTTATGCTTTTATACATAAAGTGCGTACGCAAAATGAATCATAACAATCGCCATCAAAAACGCGCACGTTGGGCGCTCGACTCGCAACAAGTTGCTCGCGTTTGTGGCGGGCGTTACGTTCCTGAAGGTATTTTATGAAGCTTGTTAGCATAGCCCTACTCTTACTTTTGTCGTATTCCGATGTACATGCGGTAACGGTGGAAGAGGATAATGGGGATAAGTGTCAATCTATAGTGGCCTACCTAAACTCATCGTTATCTATGGATGGAAAATTGATACTAAATAAAATTCCTGGTGATGTAACAAAGATTCGTTTAGGAGGACTGAAAACTAAGGAAAAATTCGGTTTAAGTTCTTTACAGGAATCAACTTTGCAAAGGGTTTGGTTAAGGTACGAGGATATAAATAATGATCAAAAAAGAGAATTATTTGCTGAGTGGATTTCTTATGCCAATACATACACCGACAATCGAAGCTCGATATATATCTTTGAATATCCAGAAGAAAAACACTTAGAGGATATATTCTCTAAAGGTAAATACAAAAGTGAGTTCTATCCCGAGTTAGAGTCATGGATGATCAACAGCTTTCAGTGGGAACATTACAGCGGGCCCTTAGGTGCAAAAAATGCTCTACCGGCATCGTTAAAGCTGACAGATGCTGATATTTGGCATTCGGGGAAGGGTTTTTCTGAACCTCAAAATGATTACTTTTTAAAGGTGTTTTCTGTGAAAGGAATACAGTATGTATTAGTAAGTGGTCGGCATGAAAAGCAAGGGAAAGGATACGTTGTAAAATTGACCGACATTGAAACACAAAGATTTGAAACTATATGCAAACTGAGTGAATTGTGAGACGTAACAAAACATTGCAGCGGACAAGCCGGTGAATGTGGCGTTAGCAGTGTTTCACCATCACCTTACATAAGGAAGTTAAAATGATAATTAAGGCAAGTCTACTGGTTACTACGTTATTGGCATCGGCGTCATGCTTGGCCGCCGAGACTTACCAGGTAACCACATCTGTGTATTCCAAAGGCGAGCTGGTGGCATCTCCAACCATGACGGTTGAAGCAGATAAAATGGCTTCAATCACTATGGCGAATGGCTTTAGCTATAACCTCACTGTTACGCCAAACCCGGACGAAACCGCAGGTATTGTAGCGGCTGTTACCGTGGGAGATAGTACGATAAACCCCTCATTTACAGTTGCCTACGGCAAAGAAGCCACGATGGAAATAGGCACACAAAAACTGACGCTGCTGGTGACAAAGGTTGGCAGTTAGCAGTTGCAAGTTAAAACGCGCCCTCAGGGCGCTCGACAAGCAATACCTTGCGCCTGTTTGCGGCGCGAGTTTTAGCAAAATGCACCTTTGATCGGCGTAAGAGCTAAGGACAGTCATGAGTATCACACTGCAAGGCGTTACAAGTGCAAATTATGAAGCGGTATGCGACTTAGATGTTACTGATGAACAACAGCAATATGTTGCCAGCAATATGTGGTCGTTGGTTGAGTCACATTATTGTCAGGGGCATACCTGCAGAGCAATCTATCAAAACGATACACCTGTCGGGTTTTTCATGTGGGTAGCTGAAACGCCGGAAAAGGTGTCTATCTGGCGCTTTATGGTAGATCAGCGTTATCAACATGCTGGTATTGGCAGAGCAGCGCTAAATTTGGCACTTAATGAAATCAAAGCCTGCGACAACGTAAAAGCAATCGAGATTTGCTATGACCCTGAAAACCCGGTTGCCAAAGATTTTTATGCAAGCTTTGGGTTTCATGAGGTAGGGTTAGATGAGGATGGCGAAGATATGCTTGCAGTGATAACACTGTGAATGACAGCAAGCGCCAGCATATTTTATGTCGAGTGAATTAATAAAATGACGTTACCAACAAAGGCTGAAATTTTAATTGGCTGTGCTTTTATCTGCTTTGGTGTGATCAGGTTGTTTTACGCGTCTGGTGAATTTAGTTCTGGATGGAGCGCAATATTCTTTGGCGTCACCGTCTTTCTTTTCCCCGGGCCTCAACTGCGTGCTAAGTACAAACAAACAGAGCAAACCACAGCGCGGTGGCGACAAAGAGTCAAAGTAGAAAGCGCAAAAAGTTTAACCTGGTGGGCATCGCCGTTCCCGTATGCCTTGCTCGTCTGTTTACTGATAGCAATTTTTGCCATCGCCGGATAACCAAATCTATGCCTGAGCCCATAGTGCTTATTTACGACAAAGACTGCCCGGCGTGTAACGCCTATTGCCAGTTGGTACGTATTCGCCAGAGTGTCGGTGAGCTCACGCTTATTAATGCCCGCGAAGACAGTGCCATACTGCGTGAATTAACGGCGCAGGGGTTGGATATTGACCAGGGCATGGTGCTGAAAGTGGGCGATAAGCTGTATTACGGCAGTGATGCCATTTATATGCTGTCGCTGCTCAGTAGCCGCAGTGGGCTGTTTAACCGGTTAAATTACCACTTGTTTAAGTCACGCAAGGTAGCCAACTGGCTGTACCCTATGCTGCGTGCTTGTCGTAATATGCTGTTAAAGTTAATGCGCAAACGCAAAATTAATAACCTGGGCATTAGCGGCAATGAGCGCTTTTAACTGCAGGACACCCAAATGAACCAACTGTATCTGGAATATGCCGCCAACGGCTTTTACTTGCTGGCGGTGTTTTTAGCCGCCCGTAACAGTATTCACACCTGGTGGCTGGGCATTATTGGCTGTGCCTTATTTTCTCTGCTGTTTTATCAGGTAAAACTGTATGCCGAAGTATTACTGATGCTGTTCTTTATCGCCACCAATGCTATTGGCTGGTATCAGTGGGGTAGAGCGAGTGGGGTAAAACAGATAACCGATACCGCCTTATTGCGTTTGTTGGCCTATGCTGCGCTGGCGCTTGTGGTAACCGTGTTATACGGCTTTATGCTGCATCGCTTAACCGATGCCTATGCGCCCTTTGTCGATTCAGCCATTTTAATGTTCAGTGTAATTGCGCAATTTTTACTGATGAACCGAAAACTGGAAACCTGGTGGTTTTGGCTTATTGTAAACACCCTGGCGGTGCCGCTGTACTTATCGCGAGAGCTGCAGTTAACCGCGCTGGTGTATGCCGGTTTTTGGTTTAATGCCTGGTATGGCTGGTATCAGTGGCGGCGTTTACAAAAAACAGCGGCGCTATAACGGCCGCCGCTGTCTTCGTTATTGCTTTTTACTATTAACGCTTGGTTTTGCGGCGCATGGCAGCAAACAGGCCCAGACCCAGCAGCGCCAGCGTGCCAGGGGCTGAAACCGGGTTAGACGGGTTGTTTACCCCACCGGTGTTGGCAACCACAGCCCGCATGTTCGATAACCAGACACCACTGTCATAAATGCTGTCTGACGTATCAGCAATAGCAATTTTAATGGTGTGGGTGGTTAACGATGTATCCAGCAAGCCCACCAGGTTTAACAGGTTGCTAAAACCATCGTACTCCAGATCATAATCGCCTTGTGAGTTGTCATTAAAGTTGCCGGCATTCACGCCTGTTACAAAAGACACCAGGCTGCTGTCCGGGAAAAACGCATAGTTAATACCGTCAACAAAAATACCCAGAACGTCAGTTACCGCTTGATCAGGAAACTCTTCAGAGCCAAAGATAAAATCCAGGCTAATGGCATTAAAACCAGCGGCTACCGAGAACTGAAATTCCAAAAAGTTAACATCGTTGGTGGTGGTGCTGGGCGCGCCATTGGCGGCTAATAAGGCTGACAAGTCGGCATCGCTGCCGGTGCCTGTGCTAAAACCCAGGCTGGATGATGTGTTGCTGTTTGACAAATTTGCGGTACCGGTGCTTAAGAAGATACCACCATCGATACCCACCGAATGTACGCCGTTACTAAACAGCGCGCTTTGATAAATGGCTGATTGGGCACTGGCGGCATCGTTTAACACGCCCTGAAAGACCTGGCTGCCATCAAATACTGAAATGCCCGCACCCACCAGTGCATTGGTCATTTCGCTGGCAGCATTGTTGGCTGATGTCATGACATCCAGACCAATTACTGCAGCTTGTGCCGGCAGTATGGCAGCAAAGCTCAGTGCCGCCGCTAAATTCCTAAGTTTCATTAATTATCTCCATATTATTGCTGATTGTTATAAAAGGCATTAAAGCCTGCGGCTGCTAGCAAATAATATGCCTTAAGGTTTCGGTTTGTAACCATATGAAAAATATAACGATATTTTTCTTTGATTTACTGTGCGGATGGGTGATGTAAAAAATAATGACGTAATTTAATTGATTTGTTTAATTTTTAATCAGTGCTGTGGTTGCTGTCAGCCTTTTTTACGTTAATAGACGTTACCTGTAACAGGTCTTACTTATGCTGTTGATTATTATTGATATTTTAGATGGGCGCGGTTCTTGCTTAAGCCTTTCTGCCAGAAAAGATGGTAACCAGTTGATTTTTCACGGAGTGAAGTATGAAGTTGTTGAAGTCGTTGTTTTGTGCCGCCGGCTTGCTGTGTTCTGCCGCTGCGACTGCCGGTCCTATTTTAATTATTAACGGCGCTGATCAAACCACAGAGGTGGGTACCACCAGTGCATTAACTGCCAATCTGCAAGCTCTGCATGAAGCAGTGGGTAACACCGTTACCATTAGCAATAACTTGCTGGCTGATCTCTCAGGTTACGCTCAGGTATGGGATGTACGCTTTTTTAACGCAGCAGCGTTAGACGTCGCGGCGCAAAATATTTATCTGGATTATTTGGCTAACGGCGGTGGCCTGTTTTTAATGGGTGAAAACGATAATTTTATGAGTCGTAATAACTCGATTTTATCGCTGATTAATCTGCTGGGCGGTGGTGCTTTGGGCTTTTCAGGTTGTTACGACGGTGTGCAAATGGTGCATGAACCCTTTACCGGCCCTAATACGGTAAGTCAGGTAAGTTATGCGGCCTCGGGCTGTTACACCAATCATGGTGCAGGTGAGTGGATCACCTCTCGTGCCGATGGCTCTATGGGCGCCGGTGTAGCCTTTGGTGTTGGCAGCTTAACCAATGCTATGGCAGGCGCGCTGACCACCATCTTGGACGTGAATTTTATGATGAACCAATATGACGTGCCAAATTCACAACAACTGACGAAAAATCTGATCAGTTATGTCGGTGCTCAGGTTGACCCAAGTGATGTGCCTGCACCGGCCAGTGTACTGTTGTTTGCTGCGGGGTTAGCTGCGCTGCGTCTGCGTAAAAACCAAGCCTGATAAAACCTAGTGTTGCGATAAAACGGCCCGGCAGGGCCGTTTTTTTAGGCTGAAAACACCAGTTTACGTTGTAACTTGGCAGGCAATTGTTGCAGATCAGCCGGGTTATCACTCACTACCACCACATTAGCATTGAGCATTGCCAGTGTGAGTCCCTGATAGTGCTGATCGGTAAAGTGTGGTGAGGCTTTCAGCTCGGTGTCTTTGGGTATAACAAAAATAGTGGCGTAGCCGCTGGCTGTTTTTACTGCCAGATGCAGCGAACGCACCCCCTGAAAGGTGCAATAGCGGGCGTAAATGATCTCGTCCTGCCACTCTTGTAAGTTGGCACCAAAGTCAGCCAGTTTCAGATTTACCTCTTCAAGCGGCAGCGTCCTGGCATGAGACAGTAAATAATCGTGCTCATGGTAAACATGCGCTAATGCATGGCTGCCGATATCGTTGGCGTAACTTTGCTGGTACCCAATAACTCCCAGCAGCGACACTATGGCGACACTAGCCGCTAAGGCCAGCGGTGTTAACCAGTGCCAACGGCGGCGTTTTTGCAGTTTTGGGATCTGCAATAGCTGCTCTGCCAGCATAGGCGGTACCGGTATTTGCAGCGCATCTTCTAAGGCTTGTTGTTGCTGCTGCAGTTGGTGGGCAAACTGGCGCAAATCAGCATCTTTCGCAAGCGCCTGTTGTAGCGCCGGGTGCTGACTGTAAGGGTCGGTCAGTAATAAACGGCGTAATTCGGTATTAGTCATGGTGACGCTCTCCTGATACATCCAGGCTGGCCCGCATTAATTTACGGGCGCGAAATAAACGGGTGTTCACGGTGTTGACATTTAGTTGTAGCAGGCTGGCGATCTCGTCACTGCTAAAGCCGCCTAATGCTTGCAGCACCAAGGGTTCGCGGTACTCTTCGGGTAACGCCGCCAAATGCTGGCGCACAACCTGGTTGTCGTATTGTTGCTCGGCACTACTTTGTTGGGTATCAGCCAGACTATCTTGCTCGGCGTCATCATCAAAAGCAAATTGCTTGCGTTCAAAGCGGCGGGCGTTTTCCCGGCGTAAGATAGTAATAAGCCAGGCTTTAGCGGCATTTGCGTCCAGCAGGCTGTCCAGGCTTCTCCAGGCACGTAAAAAGGTTTCCTGCACCAGATCCTGGGCAATGTCCGCATCTTTACATAACCAGTAGCCGTAGCGATACAGATCGGCATGGTAGTGCTTAACCAGTAATTCGTAGCGTTTGGCTTTATTGTCGCCAAGCGTAAACAAGGCAGCGCTTGGCTGGTTCTGAGTGGTGTGGTCGGGCATTGGCGCCGTTTTACTCTGTACGTTAGTGGTGTTCAGACTAGCTTTATTTGCCCGGCCTGGCAAAAAATGCAGGCTACCCATCATGATGCTCCGCCATAGACGCGCTGCTTAACATAATAATCCAGGCTGGTGTAGCGGCCACCACCGGTAAAAAACAGGCTAACCAACATAACAAAATAGGTGGCAGCAAATTCAATACCGTTGTTTAAAATCACAAAACTACCATTGCGGGTGAGCCAGGCGTAATTACCATGTTGCTGCAACAGGTGTTTCGCGGCCTGAAGTTGCTCAGTAGATTTTATTACCCGCTCGTTTGCCAGCCAACTGCTGCTGTCGGCAATCGCTAGCCAGCCGTTAGGCCAATGCACAGCAAAAATGGCCACCAGCATGGTCACCATAAGGGGTATGCTAGCCAGCCGGGTGAATAAACCCAGTAGCAACAACACTGCCCCCAGCGTTTCTGCGGTTATTGCCAATATGGTTAACAGCATTGGCAGGGGTAAACCCAGCCCCCATTCGGTATTGCCAAACCAGGCTACCGTGTCGTCAAAGTGCTCAAGCTTGTTAAAGCCCGCTTGCAGTAACACGGGGGCCAGATATAGGCGCAGAAGTAAAGGTGCTAATCCGGCTAGCGCCTGGCTGCGATTGACCATAGTTTGATAAAAAGAAAAAACCGCCGGCATCTTAATGCTCCGTTAAAACAACAGAACATAAGAACGGCGGTATGATGGTTATCTTTCAGCGCTGTGCGAAAATAGTTGCGGTTAGTGAACGCGATATAGCCGGCAGAAAAAGTCGATGACTGCATCCGCGTCCAGGCTGGAAAAGCGTACTTTGCGTTTAGCCATAATAGCCTCGCCCAGTGTTTTTAACGTGTGTTCCAGTGGTAAACCACAAGGGCGCTCCAGCTCATGATCGGCAAACAGGAAGTTTAGTGCTGCACTGGTGTAAGATTTGCCAGGCGTTAATGACACCAGCTCAAGCTCTTGTAGCCGTACGCCCAGGTTGCGAATTTTCTGTAAGCGGTATGTCTCGTTCATGATTGGCCCCGTGTACTGTTTGCCTTGATACTTACTGTATCGACGGGGTGGGGGAATTCTTTAATCAAACAGCGAAATTGACCAGCACAGCGGCGCTGGTTTTTGCTAGTATAGCGGCAATAATTGCAGGTTTTACTAGGTAATGCATGACTCATCACCCACATCCGCTGGCACTTACGCTACCCCAACTTGGGCCTCAGCTGGACGCTAAACTGATTAAACAAGCGTTGGACGCTAACACACTGGTGCCGGCCTTTATCGGGCAGGACAGAGCCAAGGCGGCGCTGGCGTTTGCTATCGGTATGGATATGCCCGGTTACAACCTGTATGTAATGGGGGAGCCGGCGCTAGGCCGTTTTACGCTGGTGCAGGATATATTACAGCAAGCCGCCAGTGAAAAAGCCACGCCAGATGAATGGTGCTATTTAAACAATTTTGATGACGAGCGTGTACCCAACACGCTGCGGCTGTTGCCGGGTGAAGGCAAGGTACTGGTGAAGAAGATTGAAGCCTTAATTGACGAGTTGCTCGACACCTTCCCGGCAGCTTTCGATAACCCTGGGTATCAGCGCAAGAAAAAAGCCATTGCCCGTGCCTTTGATGATAAATACGAACTGGCGCTGGAATTGGTAGAGAAAAAAGCGCTGGAAAAAAACGTCGTGTTGTATGAAGAAAACGGCGCGGTCAGTTTTTCACCGATCATCGACGGCAAACCATTGGATGATCAGGAGTTTAGTAAGTTAACCGAAGAGCAGCGGCAGTACTTTTACAGTCTGGTGGGCGAGCTGGAAACCATTTTAAATGAACAGCTACTGGAGCTGCCGCAGTGGAAGCGCGAGTTATCGGAAAACCTGCGCGCGCTGCGTAAAGACACCATAGAGCAGGCGATTAAACCGCTGCTAAAACAGCTTGAGCACGACTACGCCGCTGAGCTGGGTGTGCTGCGTTACGTGCGCGAGATGCGAAGCCATCTGGTAAAAGCCGTGCTGGAACTGATGCCGGATGAGTCGGAAAGCGAAAAACAGGAAGAGAGCGATAACCGCGAAATTTTTGTCGAAGAGTTTGTGCCTAACGTGTTGGTGCATCATGAAAGTATGTCGGGTGCGCCGATTATTTTTGAGCCCAGCCCCAGCTACGGCAACCTGTTTGGCCGTGTTGAGTACAACTCCAGCAGTGGCTCGCTGTATACCAACTACCGCATGATCCGCCCCGGTGCGCTGCACCGTGCCAACGGCGGCTACTTAATCTTAGATGCCGACCGTCTGCTAACCCAGCCACAGCTGTGGGATGCGTTAAAACTGGCGCTAAAATCCGGTGAGTTACTCATTGATACCCTATCAGACCATGCGGTGACGAACTCGACCATTATTACGCCCAAGGCGATACCGCTAAATGTAAAGGTGGTACTGCTTGGCTCACGCGACCTGTATTACCTTATTCAGGACGTGGATGATGAATTTAACGAGCTGTTTCGTGTGTTGGCCGACTTTGAGCATTATCTGCCGTATAACGCCCAGACCCTAAGCTATATGGCGATGCAAATTCGCGAACAAATGCAGCTGTTAAATATCGACGAGCTGACCGCCAGCGGGTTTCGCCAGTTGCTCAGCTTCAGCTTTCGCCAGGCTGAGCACCAGCGCAAATTATCTGCCCGCTTTGCCGATGTGTTAGAGCTGGTGCGCGAGGCCTGTTATTACGCCGGCCAGCAGCACAGCAGCAGCTTAACCGCAGAGCACGTGCAACAGGCGTTAAAGGGTAAACAGTACCGCACCGGCCGTATAAGTGAAGCCTTCTTAGAAGATATTCAGGAAGGGCAGATTTTAATTGATACCGACGGTTTGGCGGTGGGTAAAGTTAATGGCTTAACCGTGTTGGAAATAGGCGATACCGCCTTTGGTACGCCGGCGCGCATTAGCGCCACCGTATTTGCCGGCTCCAGCGGCGTGATAGACATTGAGCGCGAGGTGGAATTGGGTAAAGCCATTCACTCCAAAGGGGTATTGCTGCTTACCGGCTATCTGGGTGCTAAATACGCGCGTAATTTCCCGCTCACCTTATCGGCCAATATTGCCATGGAGCAAAGCTACGGCCATATCGACGGTGATAGCGCATCGCTGGCAGAGGTGTGCGCGCTCATATCTGCCATTACCGATATCCCGATTAAACAAAGCCTGGCCGTTACCGGCTCGATTAACCAGCATGGTCAGGTGCAGTCGATTGGTGGTGTGAATGAGAAAATCGAAGGCTATTTCCGCTTATGTCAAAGCCGGGGCTTAAGCGGCGAGCAGGGCGTGATTATTCCAGCCAGTAATCAGTTAAACCTGGTACTGAATGATGAAGTGATAGCGGCAGTGAAGCAGCATAAGTTCCATATTTATGTGGTGAAAACTGTCGATGAGGCGCTACATCTGCTGACAGGTGTTGAGGCTGGCGAGAAGAACAGCCGTGGTCAATATCCAAAGAAATCCGTAAATGGCCGCGCCTTAGTGCGGCTGGCTGAAATTGCCGAGCTGGTAAATGGCGCTATGGACGACGACTAACTAAAGCTCAGCAAAAGCCGGATGATAAAGCACCTGGCCGCTTTTGCCTTTAAGTACAGCGGGTTTCATTGCAAGTAGCATAAAGGTGTCATCCGGTACCTGCCACGGGCAGCTTATGTTAAAGCGGCTGGCCGCAGCAAAGCCAAAGCGTGGGTAATAACCGGGATGTCCCAGCACCACAACTGCAGCTGCACCGCGCTCTCGGCACAACTCTAAGCCAGCGCGTACCAGCGCCGAGCCTATCCCCTGATGCTGTAATACATTAGTGACTGACATTGGCGCCAGTGCCATTAACGTGATATCTGCCTGGTCTGCTAAATGGGCGACTGAAAACAGTATATGGCCGACAAGTTTGCCATGTTGCTCCGCTACTAAACTGATACTGCCCGGCTGCTGGCGCAGCGTTTTGATAAGCCTAACTTCAGCGTCATTGTTAAAGGCGTTATAGGTAAGTTGCTCTACCGCGGTATAGTCTGCCGGTGTTTCCGGGCGTACCTGAGTGTCGTAGCCCAGTGCATGCCAGGTGGCGTTACGCCGGCGCTGCAAAGTGCGGCTGATATTATGCAGTAAGGTCATAGCCGTTCTGTGTAAAGCAAAAAACACGTTTTAGTGTAACGCACATCGCCTGTGACTCAAGGTGTTTTGTTAACATTTGCCGCTTTAGCAAGAAAAAAGCCGGCGTAATGCCGGCTTAGCGCAGTTAATCAATTAACCGCATTTTCTTGGGCCGCCTTTACAGCTGCCACCTGTGTCACCGCCACCGGTATCGCCGCCGGTGTCACCACCGCCGGCACAGCCGTTTGCGCTCAGGTAGTCGTAAGCTGCTTTGGCTTTTACAATGCCGTAACCGAAGTACACATCTTTACCGGCTGCGCCCGCGTCCTGTGCCGTAGCCTTTAACGCGTTACGAATTTCAGTACCGGTACAGCTTGGGAAGTTAGACCACACCAGCGCTGCGACACCGGCTACTGCTGGCGTTGCCATTGAGGTGCCGCTCATATAGCCGTAGTCACTGCTCTCAATGGCCACTGTCATACTGCTGGCCGCTAACAGTGCTGAACGGTCTTCCAGTGCTGCGCCTACCGCCGGAATTGACGTGGTATTGGCTGTGCCTTCGCCTAAAGTGCCATACAACATACCGGCTTCGTTATTGATGATCACTGCGCCGATACCACCTGAGCTTTCGCAATTTTTCACTTTGTCGTGAAATGAAATGGTCCCGCGGTCAATTAGGCACACTTTACCGGCGGCAGCGCTGTTTACGCTGGTCGCCAGGCCCATAAAGTAGGTGCTACCAGAGGCAGTACCGGCGTTTTCCATTGCTGATGAAGCATAAGCGGTGCTGCCAGCATACAGTGATGATGAGGTCGCACCATCGGCCGGATAGGTCGATAACGTATCTACACCACCGGCGGTCACTTCAACACATATCTTTTCGTCTGTGGTGGCGCGCTTACCTGAGCCTGACGTACAGCTTGGGAACTGCGAGAAATCAGCGATGTCGTTATTGGCATCGTTGGCGCCGATCATCATGACTGACGGATAACCCGCCGGGTAAGAGCGCACATTGTTACCGTCGTTACCGGCTGCAGCCAGCACTAAGCCGCCGTTGTTAGTAAAGGTAGCAAAAGCGTTTGACTCGGTGCTGTTAGCACCGCCACCGCCTAAGCTCATGGTGATAATGTTAGCGCCGGCTGCAGTACATTTTTGCGCCGCGTAAGCTAAATCGGATGAGTAGCCCCAGCCTTCAGCATTAAATACTTTGATGATATGCATTGCTACGCCAGGTGCCATACCGACCACACCTACGCCGTTATCGGCTGCGCCCACGGTGCCCGCAACGTGTGTGCCGTGTGGCCCACCGGCAACATCCCAGCGGCCGGTGCCGGAGTCGTTATCACCGGTGATGTTGCCCCAGTCAAAGTCAATATTTGAGCGGTCGAGGCCTGAGTCAATAACACACACTTTCATGCCAGCGCCGGCATTGAAATTAACCAGATTCGCTTGCGACTGATAGACCGCATAAGGGGTCAGCTGCTCAGTCATTGGGTTGCCCAAATCGTCGTTATAGATGGCCATGGGTTTACGGATTTCGTCTGCTTCTACCAGTTTAATGTGAGGGTTGTTTAACAGACCTTTGATTTCGCTTAATGTCTTACCCGTAAATTGCGCCGCGATAAAGCCGTCAGCATCCACTTTTACGTCGCCGCCCAACTGTTTAGCCAGCGCTTTTACTACGCCTTTTTTGCTGTTATCAACCTGAATGATGACCCGATCAGATGCTGCTGCAGTAGCGGTAAAACCCATCGCCAGCAAAGTGGCGGTCGCAATGGTGGACAATTTATTATATTTCATTAACTTACTTCCTCTGGATGTTGCTTAATCAGTTATTTTTGCTGATTTTACTTGTTATTTGTCGCGCTCTGTCGGCGCTTTGTCGCTTTGCTGTTTAATTCAGCAATGGCTTTATTTCTGCCAGAGAAAAACCGCTTTAGCAACCCTAAATTGAAAGTTCCCGATAATGGCTGTTTTATGTGATTTTTGTGAAATATGTTGAATAAATATCTGTTATAAAGTGTAACTGAAAGGCTATCAGAGTGATTGGTAGATGGCTGTATGGCTAGGCTGCTTGGGCTTTTATTGACGGTTAGGCGTTACCGTTTGAGCGGCGTTGCCAGCGCCTTACCAGGCTAAACAGCAAAATCAGCGTGCAGGCAATAAAAAGCGGATAATTACCAAGGCTGGCATAGGGGGTTCGGCCCGAAGTGAGTTGCACGGTATCCTGCAATACGGTTTGGCTAAACTGGGGCGCCCGGGCGGTTATTTCACCACTGGCATTAATGGTTGCGGTAATGCCATTGTTTGTGGCCCGAAGCACCGGCCGGCCGAACTCACGGGCGCGCATCTGGGCAATTTGTAAGTGCTGGTGTGGCCCTATGCTGTCGCCAAACCAGGCATCGTTACTTACTGTGAGCAGCAGCTGGGTGTCTGGTGTCATATTGGCGGCGATTTGCTCAGGAAAGGCAATTTCAAAACAAATCGCCGGCAACAGGTGGTAACCATTAGCAACCAGGTTTGGCTGCACATAGCTGCCGCGGCTGAATGAGCTCATCGGTAAATCAAAAATCGGTGCCAGCTGGCGCAGCAGGCTTTCAAAGGGCACAAATTCGCCAATTGGCAGCAGATGATGTTTGCTGTAGCGGTTACCATGGCCATAAAAATAATCGCCATCGGTGGAATCAGGGTAACGTTTACCCAGCACAATCAGGTTGTTCCAGGCTTGCTGGGTTTTAAAGTTGTAATCAAGGATACCGCTGATGACGGCGGTGTCGGCGTAAAGCGCCGCCCGGTTTAAGTTATCCAGATAATCTTCCGCCAGTGGCTCCAGCCGTGGAATGGCCGCTTCGGGCCAGATCACTAAATCGGTTTGAAAATGCGGCCGGGTTAAATCCATGTACTTGAGCATGGTTGGCTGCTCTTGCTCGGGTACCCAGCGCAGTTCCTGTTTGATATTACCCTGCACCAGCAGCACCGACAGCTGCTGTTCGCTGTACTGCCAGCCTTGCCAGCGGCTAAGCTCGGGGCTAACTGTAAACAGCGCTAGAACCCCAAGCGCCGGCACAAAACGTGGCCAGCGCGGGCCGCGAATAACTAATTGCGCCAGTGCTGTTGCACTTAATACTAACAAAAAGCTGATACCGGTCTCGCCGATTAACGGCGCTAAGTGGCCAAGACCATAACTGGTTTGACTGTAACCTAATGACAGCCAGGGAAAGCCGGTAAGCAAGACACTGCGCAGCCATTCTGCCAGTGTCCAGCATGCAGCAAATAACAACGGCTTTAGCCAACCCGACAGCGAATGGGCGCTAAGTTTGGCGTACAGCCAGCAAGCCAGCGCCGGAAATAATGCAAGATAACCTACCAGCAGCGCCATCAGCGCCAGACTGCCAGCCAGCGGCAAACCACCAAACTGGTCAATACTGACATGCACCCAGCTGATGCCCACACCAAACCAGCCTAAGCCAAAGCTAAAGCCTGCAATAGCGGCGCGGCTCGCTGCGGCATGGCTGGCAGAGGTACTGCTTGCAGCCGTGTTTGCGCTGGCTTGCCGGTGTAGCATGCCAGCCAGCAAGGCGACAGTGAAAAGCGGCAGCCACCATAGGGTGTAAGGCGCAAAGGCCAGGGTATTAAGCGCGCCGGCACCTACCAGTAGCGCCAGCGGCAACAGCCGCCTCAGTAAGGGTGGTAAACTTGTGGCCAAGGCTTAACCGTCTTCTGCTTCAACGTTTTCTTTGGCGCGAATAACCTGCAACTGTACCAGACGGCGGCTATTGGCTTTACTCACTTTAAACGTCAGGCCATTAAGCTCGATACTCTCACCCCGTGCTGGCATATGGCCAAAGGCATGTAGCACTATGCCGCCAATGGTATCGGCGTCTTCCTCATCGAAGCGGGTGCCAAAGGTTTCGTTAAATTCATCCAGCGGGGTTAAGGCACTGACCTGAAACACGCGTGAAGCCATTTTTTTGATATCGTGCTCTTCTTCATCGTCGTGCTCGTCTTCAATTTCGCCGACAATTTGCTCGAGAATATCTTCAATGGTGACCAGGCCAGACACACCGCCGTATTCATCGACCACTATCGCCATGTGATAGCGTTTCTGGCGAAATTCTTTTAGCAGCGCATCGACTCTTTTGCTTTCCGGAATAATCACTGCCGGGCGCAGTAAGTCGCGCAGGTGCCAGTCGGTGTTATCGGGGGTTAATGCATAATGCAGTAAATCTTTTACCAGCAAAATGCCTTCAATATGATCTTTGTCTTCGTTCACCACCGGGTAACGGCTGTGATTGTTTTCCAGCAGGATCGGCAGCATAGCTGCGACATCATCGTCAATGTCGATGGTGGCCATTTGCGAGCGGGGGATCATAATGTCGCGGGCACGCATGCTGGAAACGTCCAGTACGCCTTGCAGCATACTTTTGGTGTCGGTATCGATCAGGTTGCGCATTTGCGCCTCGCTGATGATGTCCTGTAGATCTGAAATATCCTGTGGCTCTGCGGTGAACATGCTGGCTATTCGCTCCAGCCAGGATTTACCGGCAGAACCGCGACTAGAGTGGGGATTGTCGTCACTCATGGGTGAACTGTTACTCCAAAAGACAAAAAAATCCTATTCGTCATCCAACAAATAGGGGTTAGTAAAGCCAAGTTGCTGCAATATGGTCACTTCTTCGGCTTCCATTTGCTCGGCATCGTCGTCATTTATATGGTCAAAGCCGAGTAAATGCAAGCTGCCATGCACCACCATATGCGCCCAATGCGCCTGTAAGCTCTTTTGTTGTTCAGCGGCTTCCGCAGCGACTACCGGCGCGCAGATGACTAAATCGCCCAGCAGCGGCAGTTCAATACCGGGCGGGCATTGAAACGGGAAGCTCAGCACATTGGTCGGTTTGTCTTTACCGCGGTAGTCGTGGTTAAGCTGTTGGCTTTCCTCGTTATCAACAATACGCACTGTCACTTCTGCGTCGGCTTGAAAAGGGAGAATTGCCGCTTCCAGCCACTGCAGTATTTGCGTTTCGGTAGGTAAATTGCCGGCGCTTGAGACCAGCTGTAAATCCAGGGTAATGGCCATTAGTCACCCTTAGCAGCGGCAGAGGCCGCAAGCTTTGCCGCTTCGTGCGCTTCGTAGGCCATGACGATACGCTGTACTATCGGGTGGCGCACCACGTCTTTGGCGGTAAAGTGGTTAAAGCTGATTTCGCTCACCTCGCTTAATACATCAATGGCATGTTTTAAGCCGGAATACTGACCACGCGGTAAATCAACTTGAGTTACATCGCCGGTGATAACCGCTTTAGAGCTAAAGCCAATGCGGGTTAAGAACATTTTCATCTGCTCAACCGTGGTATTTTGGCTTTCATCCAGAATGATAAAGGCATCGTTTAACGTACGGCCACGCATATAAGCCAGCGGCGCTATTTCAATAATGCCGCGCTCCAGGTACTTTTCTACCTTGTCAAAACCGAGCATTTCAAACAGGGCGTCGTACAGTGGGCGTAAGTAAGGGTCTACCTTTTGCGCTAGATCGCCGGGTAAAAAGCCCAGTTTTTCACCGGCCTCTACTGCCGGCCGCGTCAGAATAATACGCCGCACTAAATTGCGCTCTAGCGCATCCACCGCGCAGGCTACGGCCAGATAAGTTTTACCAGTACCGGCCGGACCAATGCCGAAACAGACGTCATGTTTTAACACATTACTGACATACACCGCCTGGTTAGGATTACGTGGTTTAATTAAGCCTTTTTTGGTTTTAAGACTAAAATCCTGCGTACTACCATCGGTTTGCTGGTACTGAATGTCGTAGTTTTCGCTGATCACTAAATGTACCTGCTCTGGCGTTAATTCAGCATCCACCGCGGCGGTGGTGTCAAATAACTGCTGCAATACGTCAATCGCGGCGGCGACGTTGTCCGGCTCGCCACTGACTTTAAGCTGGTTATCACGGTGGCTGATCTCAACCTGCAGCCGGCGCTCAACATGTTTTAAGTTATCGTCAAACGGGCCGCACAACAGCGTAAGCCGTCGGCTATCGGCCCCGGTGAGGGTTAATTCTGCAGTATGTAACGCTGTGCTCAAAAGCGGCCTCAATGCAAAAGGGGGCCTAAAGCCCCCGTGTGGTGTTAAGGTGTGTACGTGGTTACGCCCAGTACATCAGCTACCGGTTCGGCTTTTTGCCGCGCCAGAATATGCTGTGGTGCGGTATCGCGGCGCAGGCCCATATCGCGCTCAGTACGAATAACCTCGCCGCGTAGTGAGTTACTGAATACGTCAGTAATTTTCACATCAACAAACTGGCCAATCATATCTGGCGTACCAACGAAGTTTACTACCCGGTTATTTTCAGTGCGGCCGGTTAGCTCCATAATGTCTTTTTTCGACGGGCCTTCTACCAGGATACGCTGCTCGGTACCCAACATGCCGCGGGCAATTTTCAGCGCCTGCTGGTTAATGCGATCCTGCAGTATATACAGCCGCTGTTTTTTCGTCTCTTCACTGACATCATCCGGCAGATCGGCCGCCGGCGTACCCGGGCGGGCGCTGTAGATAAAGCTAAAGCTCATATCAAAGTTGATGGCGGCGATTAAATCCATGGTAGCCTGAAAATCGGCATCATCTTCACCCGGGAAGCCGATGATAAAGTCTGACGACATGCTTAAATCGGGGCGAATTTTTTTCAGTTTACGGATTTGCGCTTTATATTCCAGTGCGGTATGGCCACGTTTCATCAGGTTTAAAATGCGATCTGAGCCACTTTGTACCGGTAGGTGCAGGTGGTTTACCAGCTCGGGCACGTCGCGGTATACCTCGATAATATCGTCGGTAAATTCAACCGGGTGCGAGGTGGTGTAGCGGATACGGTCAATACCGTCAATCGCTGCCACTAAACGCAACAACTCAGAAAAATGACAGATGCTGCCATCATATTTCTCACCACGGTAAGCGTTAACGTTTTGCCCTAGCAGGTTTACTTCGCGCACGCCTTGCTCGGCGAGCTGTGCAATTTCAAACAGCACGTCATCCAGCGGACGGCTAACTTCCTCGCCACGGGTATAAGGCACCACGCAGAAAGTACAGTATTTCGAACAGCCTTCCATAATAGACACAAAGGCGCTTGGGCCTTCGGCTTTGGGCTCGGGCAGGCGGTCAAATTTTTCAATTTCCGGAAAAGAAACGTCTACCACCGGTGATTTATTGCCGTGCACTGAATTAATCATCTCAGGCAGGCGGTGCAGCGTTTGCGGGCCAAACACGATATCGACAAAGGGCGCGCGCTCACGGATAGCGGCACCTTCTTGTGAGGCAACACAGCCACCGACACCGATAACTAAATTAGGATTTTTTTCCTTCAGCGGACGCCAACGCCCCAACTGATGGAATACCTTCTCCTGGGCTTTTTCCCGGATCGAGCAAGTATTTAGCAGGATTACGTCTGCTTCTTCTGCTTCTTCAGTCAGGGTATAGCCATGAGTGGCATCCAGCAGGTCGGCCATTTTGGATGAATCGTATTCGTTCATCTGGCAGCCCCAGGTTTTAATGTGCAGCTTTTTGCCCATTGCGTGTTGTTACCTGTATTGTCACTTGGAAAAAAGGGAGCGTATTTTAGCCTGTTCACGCCGGCGTTGCCAGCATTGGCTGAAAATGACTTAGGGCAAAAATTGGACCAAGCATGATTAGGTTTGCTCTAAGTCAACCGTTGAAGGCATGGATGCCTGAATCGAGCCCCCAGGGAAGGGTTTACGGCGTGTTGACGTGGGCAAACCGGTTCATGCGGAACCCGCATCTGATGTCAGTAGACTACAACAGCCTTTGCCGGGTGGTAATATAACCGGCATAAAAAATCACCAGCACGCCGCCAAGCCAGGCCAGCGTAACCGGCTCTTGCCAGAACAGGTAACCAAATAGCCCGGCAAATACCACGCTGCTGTAAGTCCACATGCCAATATCACTGGCCGGTGCTATGGCATAGGCGCGGGTCATGGCCAACTGGCCAATCGCCGCCAGCACACCCATAGCCACAAAGGCCAGCCATACCTCGTTGTTCAGCGGTTGCCAGTAAAATGGCAGCGGAATTGCCGACAATATCGCCGTTAATAATGAAAAATAAAACACTATACGTACTGCCGGCTCTGTGTCTGACATATAGCGGATAGTGGTTTTGGTTACCGCCACCAGCACAGCGGATAACAGCCCCACCAGCATTATGCTGTCCAAGCCACCACTACTGCCGGGCAGCGCCAGCAGCACGCCGACAAAACCGAGCAAAATGGCAAACAGGGTAAGTTTGCTGGGCCGCTCTTTTAGCCAGAAGCGGGCGATAATCGGCACAATAAAGGGCGACAATAACAGCACCAGCATGCCTTGCGCCAGCGGCAGGCGTGCCAGTACATAGAAAAAACAATACATGGAAATAATGCCGGTAAGGGCGCGGCTGACGTGTAAATACCAGCGTTGGGTTTTTAGCAGGCTAAACCCATGCCGGTACAAAAATGGCAGCATTAACAGCAGGGCAAAGAAATTACGGAAAAACACCACCTGCGCTTCTGAAGCGGTCGCGCTGGTAAATTTCACCACAGCACCTATACCGGCAAAGCAGGCTTCTGCCAACAATAACAGCAAGGCACCTTTAAACAGGGGCGTTAACATACAGATCCGGCGACAGCATTGGAGCAGATAAGTATACCAGAGCCGTGCTAAGCGTCGCAGCGGTGATTAACGCACTAATCGTAAGTTAACCGCTACCTGACGCAGCGGCTTTACCGGTTAAAGTTCGCGTTGTAAAAAAGCTGGCATCTCGTCGGCCGGCATCGGTCTGGCAAACAAATAACCCTGGATCAGATAGCAGTGGCGGCGGTTAAAGAACGCCAGCTGCTGCTCGGTTTCCACCCCTTCGGCCACACAATACATACCCAGGCTGTTGGCCATACTCAGCATGGCTTCAATAATGGTTTCATCACTGCTGTCGATACCAATATCCTGCACAAAACTGCGGTCAATTTTAATGCCGTCAATCGGCAGCTCTTTTAAGTATTTTAAAGAAGAGTAACCGGTACCAAAATCGTCCAGCGCCAGTTGTACACCCAGCTCGCTTAATGCCAGCATGGTTTCGATAGCGCTTTGATGGTCGCGCATCAGCGCACTTTCGGTGACCTCAAAGCGCAGATAACTGGCAGACAAATTGTACTTTTGCAACAGGCCGCGTACATAGTCGGCCAGCGCCGGTTGCTCCAGATGACGGGTCGATAAGTTGACTGACAGGTATAACAGATGGCCATCGTCATGCCAGCTGGCTAAATCGGTCAGTGCACGCTCCAGCAAATCGTGCGTCATGTTGATGATCAGCCGCAGCTCTTCAGCCAATGCAATAAACTCGGCGGGTGAGACAAGACCTTCGCTGCTTTGCCAGCGTAGCAGTACTTCAGCGCCAACCACCTGTCGGGTTTGGCTGTTAACGATAGGCTGGTAAAAATTGACAAACTCATCGTTGTGCAGCGCTTTACGTAAGCGGGTTTCACGTGCCAGCCGCATATGGGCCTTTTCGTTCATTTCAGCGGTGAAAAACTGAAAGTTATTCCGACCGGCTTCTTTGGCATGATACATGGCTACGTCGGCATGTTTTAACAGCTCGCCGGCGCTTAGCGCATCTTCAGGATAGACAGCGATGCCAATACTGGGTGAGACGCCCACAGTATGGGTGCCCAGCAACATGGGTTCGCTTACCACACTTAACATTTTACGCGCCACATGGCTAATGTTGTCCTCAGCTTTATAGCCCTCGAGCAGCACGACAAACTCGTCACCACCCAGGCGGGCGACGGTATCACTTTCGCGCAAGGTGAGGGTGAGCCGGCGTGCTACTTCTTTTAACAACAAATCGCCGATGTCATGACCGAGGGAGTCATTAATTTGTTTGAATTTATCCAAATCGATAAAGCACAGTGCCAGCGAGCGTTTATCCCGCTTGGCTTGATCGATGCCGTGGTAAATTCTGTCCATCAGCAGAGCGCGGTTGGGCAGACCGGTTAGCGCATCATAATTGGCCAGATAACGCAGCTCATCTTCAGCTTGTTTTTGTGCGGTGATATCAGTAAACACCAATACAAAGAAGGTTTGTTGTTGCTGCTCGCCAATGGCACTGATGTTAATAAGAGTGGGGCGTTCGCGGCCATCAGGCGTAATCACCTGCTCTTCGCCCTGCCAGTGCTGGCCGGGTTGCAATTCTTTTAACAACTTGGTGTAAAAGCGCCGGCGCACCAGGCTAATGCCCAGATGGTGGGTGCGTGGTTGCTCCAGATAATGCTCGATATTGCCAAAGGCGGCGGCAAATGACTGGT
This sequence comes from Pseudomonadota bacterium, assembly GCA_040752955.1. Lineage (GTDB taxonomy): Bacteria > Pseudomonadota > Gammaproteobacteria > Enterobacterales > Alteromonadaceae > Alishewanella. The sequence continues at coordinate 133,403 of JBFMHG010000001.1, read as the reverse complement.
TGGCTGCCAGCACCCGCTGGCGATGGTCAAGAATAACCACCCAATCGCGGGTTTGCTGAAAGGCTTCGCCAAATAAACGGGCTTTTTCCTGGTTAGCACGGGTTTCGGTAATGTTACTAAAGGTGCCCACCACTTTTTGCAGCTGACCCTTGGTGTCTATGTCGGTGGCTTTGCCTTGATCACGAAACCAAAGCCACTGGCCTTGTTGATGTTGCATGCGGTAGGTGCAATCAAAACCACTGCTTGGGTCATGCAGAAAACGCTGCCAATGGCTGGCGAAGCTGTTACGGTCATCCGGATGGATCAGCGTCATATGCTGCTGCAGGGTCAGCGGGTTGATATTCTCTGGATAGCCCAGCATGGTATGAATACGGGCGGCATATAGCTGATTGGTGTTGGCGCTCCACTCCCAAGCGCCGCTATTAACCGACTGCAGTGCCTGTTTTAGCCGTTGTTCGCTAAGTTGTACCTTTTGGTGTGCTTGTTTTACTTCAGCATGCTGCCGGCGGCGAAGACGGTATAATTTGTAGCCAGCCAGCGCCAGCAGGATGAGATAAAGCAGTTTTGCCCAGCCGGATTGCCATGGTGCGGCTTTTACCGTCAGTGTAAGGGTTGCAGGCTCACTTTCGATACCTGAGTCGGGCGATAACGCCACCACATGAAAGCGATAGTTACCCGGTTCTAGCTGCGGGAACACCACAGAGTTGTCGCTTTGCTGCGGAAAGTTAATATTGCTGGCACCGGTTAGCCAATAGCGATAGCGCATTTTATGATTAAAGCTAAAACTCATGGCGCTAAAGTCCAGCGTAATGCCTAAATCCTGATGCGACAAGGTAAAGTGCCGGTTATTCAGATTGCTGTAAAGTGGCTCAAGCTCGCCACTTAACACCCGGATACCGGTGATAATGACATCGGGTGTTACCGGCGGCTGTTGTAATAAAGCGGGTTGCACCAGGGTAACGCCGCGCATTGAACCAAACGCCAGCTGACCATCTGCCAACACAGCCGCCGCGCCGGCGTTGTACTCATGAGTGTCAACGCCATCATCTCGATTGAAGAGTTCAATTTGCAGCGAGTCTGGGTTAAGCCTTACCAGGCCTTTGTGCGATGAGAACCAAATCTGCTCAAACTGATCCCTATGCAGACTATAGATGGCGTCTGACACCAGGCTTTCGCGGATATTAAAGCGGTGCTGAAGGCTTAATGTCTGGGCGTCAAAACCCAGCAAACCGATACCGGATATGCCCACCCACAGCCGGTTGTGTTTATCCAGCACGGCCGTATCGGCAACACGCTGTGAATGAGGCAGATAATGTTCGTGTCGGTAGAGCAGGCGCTGCTGGCCGCTGTCGGGTTGCCACAGCCAGATTTCGTCAGGTTTACCGACCAGCAGGCTGGTTTGTCGGTTGGGTAAGGCGGCGAAAATCACGCTATTGCTACTGGCATCCAGACCAGCAAATTTTGCGGTTAAATCTTCCACCCGGCCGCTTTGGGTATGGTAACGCCATAGTTTGCCCTGATGGAAAAAATACAGCTGGTGTTGATGGGCAAAAAAGCCGTAACTGCGATGATCAAATAATTGGCTATCCCCGGCATTTGCCAGTGGCAGTGGCTCAATAGCGGCGGTTTGTGGGTTAAACAGTTTAAGGCCCAGACCGGTATATAAAAACAGGCGGTCGTTGGGGGCGGGTAAAATTTGCGCTATCGTGCCATCGTGATAATAAGCTTTGGGATCATCCGAGACAAAGTGCTGACTGATAGTGTTATGGTTAAAATCAACCTTATTCAGGCCGTTAGCGGTTCCCACCCACAACATACCCTGATGGTTTAACATGCTGTATACGCGGTTATCGCTAAGCTGCTGTGCCGAGCCTGTCAGCTGGCGGAGATTTTCAAACGCTTCGCTGCGCGGTTGCCAGTAATAGGCACCATCATCACGTGATGCCAACCAGAAACCGCCGTCTTTATCTGCGACAATATCTAACATACTGCCTTCCGACAGGCCCAGGTTAGCATCGTTGAAAGACACCAGTTTGCTGAGCTCGCCGGTTTGCGGATTAAAACGCAGTAATCCAAGCTCAGTGGGAACCAGCGCTTCATCATCCTGCCACAGCAGTTGCCAGATATTGCGCTGGGTAATTTCGGTCTTAACCTGATAGGGCGCTTGCTGGCTTAGATAAGCGTCAAGCTCTGGCAGTGAGATGCTGTACAGACCATCCACTGTGCCCATCCACAGTTTATTTTGTGCCACGCTCAGCACTTTGACATGCAGTTGGTCCTCAGTACTATTGTCAGGGTCAACATGGGCAATAAAGTGTTGCTGGCCGGTACTGAGATCGTGGGCTATCACACCGTTATAAGCGGCAAGTAGGGCGTATCCCTGATATAAAAACACACGGCGAAGCCAGCCGTCAGGGTGCCCGGCGTCCTTTAAATCGAAAAGCTTACGGGCAGAGCCATCTTGTCGTGAGATTTGCAGTAGGGCGAAATCCGTGATGGCGAGTAGGTGGTCGTTATCCTGCTCCACCAGGTCAACAAGTTGATAACTGGATAATACTTCAAATTGCTGCTGCAATTGTGTTAGCAGCGTCATTAAACCACTTTGGCTGTCGTAATAGTACAACTGGCCACTTTCAGTGCCAGCATAAATTTGTTGATTGCTGCTGAGCAGTAATCGGGTGAAAGACACTTCACGCAGGCCATAATCGGCGGCACTTAGCTGTACTATTTGGTTACTGTCGTAGCGGTTCAATCCACCGGCAGTGGCCAACCACAAAAAACCATCGTGATCGAGCATTAAGTCGTTAATGCTGCCCTGAGAGAGGCCTTGATCCGGCGTGAGCGGTCGTAACAGCGGTGCCGCAGTCAGGCTAAAAGCACTGAGTAACACCAGCACTGCGGCGTATCGCAAAAACTGCGGCAGAAAATTCACAGTATCTCCCGTTTGGTAGCTTTATACATATTATGGGTGCTACACCTGTGTCAGGTGTGAAAACATATAACGAGACCCTACCTATTGTCCAGTACAGCCAGGTAAGCCAACTGCTGTTAGTCAGCCAAGCGCTAACGGCTTATCGCAGCGTTAATGTCCATTGCAGCACGGCAAAGGCTATCAGTAGCAAATAAAGCAAACTCTGCATAAATGCCAACATCTTTATAGCACTGGCAATATCTGTCGCTGTAGGTTCATGTTGCTGGGTCAATCTGCTGCGGCTGATTTTTTCCCGTTGATAATACACTGGCCCACCCAGGCTGCGGTTAAGTGCTACGCTGGCACAGCCCAGTAAACAGAATGACAACAGATTGATATTGAGTCGGGGCTGGCGCAGCTGGCGATAACAGCGTTTAACACCATGTTGCAGTACCAGCACCAGGGTGCATAGCAGTTGTACCGGGGCGTTAACCAGCCTGGCCAGCAGCGCAGCAGGGCGACCAAAATAGCGGTAAACGGGCAGTTTGCTGTTCCATTGTTGCTGCGCCAGCAGTAACAGGCGGTAACTGAAGGCTGCCAGGCCGCCACCGAGCAAAAAATAGCACAGTACACCGAGCAGGCTGGCGCTGGCGCGCAGTACCAGGCTTTCAATCACTGCTTTGCTTAAGCCCATGGCCGACAGCGACTGGCATTGGCGCAGTAGCAAGGGTTTTGCCAATTGGCGCGCCAGGCTTAACTGGCCTGCTTGCAGTTGCTGCTGCACCTGCATGGCCTGGCTACGCTGGTTTTGCCAATCCAGGCTGAGGTAAAGCAATAGGGCATCAAGCGCATAAGGTAGCTCAGAGACGGTATAAAACGCATAACCTAAAGCAATAAAAGGCAGGCAAAACACCAACAGCGCCAGCGTACCGGAAATATAAAGTTGCTCTGGCGAGCGGTTGGGATCGGGATTGACTTTTTTACCAAGTTGACTGGCCAGGTAGCGCAATGCTGTCAGCGGGTGATAAGCATCGGGCAGGGGCAGCAGGCGGTGCAATAACAGCACCGCCAGCAGCAGGGCTGGATAGACAGCAAGTCCGTCCGGCCACATATTACAGCGTCACGTGTTGTAGCCGCTGTAGCAGCTCCAGCACCATGGCTGAGCTGTGTTTGGATGCCACTTTCAGATAGGCTTCAAATGACTGCGGCGATTCTTTGCCGGCGATGTCACTTAAACTTCTGATCACCACAAAAGGCGTATTGAGCATATGGCATACCTGCGCAATCGCTGCACCTTCCATCTCCACTGCCAGCATGGTAGGGAATTGTTGCCGGATAGTGGCAATCCGCACAGGGTCGCAGATAAAACTGTCGCCGGTGGCGATAAGGCCCTTTTTGGTGTGGCAATACCCCAGTTTGGCAATGCTCTGCTCTGCAGCGTCAATCAGTTTGGGGTGGGCAACGAAAGCAGCCGGCATCTGTGGTACCTGGCCCATCTCGTAGCCGAAGGCGGTTACGTCTACATCGTGATGGCGCACTTCAGTGCTGATGACGACATCACCTACGTTCAGCTCGGGGTCAAAGCCGCCAGCTGAGCCGGTGTTTATCACCGCTGCGGGCGTAAATTGCTGGATCAAGAGCGCCGTCGCCAATGCCGAGGCCACCTTGCCAATACCTGATTGCACTAACACCACTGGCATGCCCGCCAATGTGCCCTGATAAAAAGTGTAACCACCAAGCTGATGTGTGGTCACATCACTGATTTGCTCGCGCAGTAGCGCCACTTCCGGCTCCATTGCGCCAATAATACCAATAACTTGCATAAGGGATCTCTGAACAAACAACAAGGCCCTTAGTATAAAGGCCCTGTCGGTTAAAATCCCGTCTTTCTTCTGTGTAATTGCCGGGCGGTTTAGTGCGACAGCGCTATGCTACCCGCCGCTTTATTGTCTGTTAGGGTACCGTTTTGATAATCACGAATGGCTTGCTCTATCTCTGCCACGCTGTTCATCACAAAGGGACCATATTGCACGACCGGCTCGTTAATGGCGGCACCGGCCAATACCAGCAGGCGGCAGGGTGCTGTGCTGTGTAGTGTTAAGCTATCGCCCTGGCTTAACACGCCTGCATGATGCTCGGGTACCCGGCGCGGTTCGCTGCTGGCAACTACCTGCACATCGCCCTGATACGGATAGACAAAGGCAGTATGACCTCCCGGCAGCGCTAAGGTCAGGCTTTGGTCAGCCTTCAGCGCAATGTCGTAATACTGCGGCGCTGTACTCAGCCCCTGAATGGGGCCGTTTTGTTTAGCCTCTGCCGTTTGCACCGTGCCCGCAATCACCTTAATACTGCCTTGTGGCAGCTCAAGGGTGGGGATTTGCTCTGGCGCGATATCGACATAAGCGGCCGGTTTCATTTTTTCTGCTGCAGGCAAGTTTAGCCACAACTGAAAGCCTTGCATTAAGCCGTGTTCCTGCTGCGGCATTTCGGAGTGAATAATGCCGCGTCCGGCAGTCATCCACTGGACACCACCACTTTTTAAATGGCCCTGATTGCCCAGATGGTCCTCGTGCAGCATATGGCCTTCGAGCATATAGGTCACGGTTTCAAAACCGCGGTGCGGGTGGGGTGGAAAGCCCTTGATATAATCACCGGCTTTGTCTGAGCCGAAAAAGTCCAGCATTAAAAAAGGATCCAGCCGGCTGTGCTGGTTTTGTCCCAGGCTGCGTTTAATTTTGACGCCAGCACCATCAGAAGTGGCGACCGATGGGATCAGGCGTTGTAGGCTACGTGTTGTCATAATGACCTCCGGGCATTTTTTGCCATTAAATACCAAGCAAAACAAAAAGAAAATGGCATATTTGTGCGCTTTTTATCCGAAAAAATAGCATGATTGCCAGCGAAACCAGTTCAGCCAGTGTTAATTCTGCACCGTTAAGCTGGCGGCACTTTGGTTTAAGCATTAACCGCCGGTGGTTTGGGCGGACACACAAGGAGTATCACCATGAAAAAGACCCTGTTAGTTGCAACTTTGGTAGCGGCCGCTTTTGCCGGTGCTGCGCAGGCTAATGTGAAATGGGATTATGTTGGCGCCGGTTATACTGACGCCGGTGGCGATGGCCCTTATGTTGAGGGTTCTTACCGGTTAGATGGTAACTGGGTAGTTGATGGTACCTTTTCGCGTTTATCCAGCGGGCCTTTTGATGTAAACCTGTTGCAAGCCGGTGTTAATTATCTGACCGGTTTTAAGCTGGACTTTTCACCTACTACACAAACTTATTTGTTAGCCGGTATTGAACATGCGTCTGGCGATGCGGATGACACTGGTGGTTATGCTGGTGTTGGCCTGCGCCATCCGTTAACGCCGCAGGTAGAGCTGTATTCAGAAGCGACTTATCATTCTATCGGCGATGATCACGGCAGTTTGGCGGGCGGAATTGCATTTTACTTAAGCCCGGACTGGGCAATCCGCAGCAACATCGCGCTTAACAGCGGCGATACCAAAAACGAGTTTCGTTTTGGCGTCAGCTACCAGTTCTAAGATCTGAGCTTATGGCTTTATCACAGAAGCGCCTTATGGCGCTGTTCGTGTTTTAACAGCCAGGCTTTTTTTTCCAGCCCGCCGGCATAGCCGGTTAGGGTACCATTGGCGCCAATTACCCGATGGCAAGGCACAATAATGGCGATAGGGTTACGGCCATTTGCTGCACCGACGGCCCGCACCGCCTTGGGGTTAGCAAGATGCCGGGCAATATCGGCATAGCTGCAGGTGCTGGCAAAGGGCACTTTGACTAACGCCTGCCACACCTGTTGCTGGAAGGCTGTGCCACTGGCAGCCAGCGGCAGTGAAAACTGTGCTAAGTGCCCGGAAAAATAGGCGGTTAGCTGCGCTGCTGCCTGCTCGGTCAGCATTGATGGCGCTGCGTTGCCACTGTGATTTACAAAGGCCACTTCAATAATGCCTGTTGGGATTGCGCTTATTTTCACTGTGCCCAGCGGGCTGTCGATAAATTGGTAATACATGCTGATGTCCTGAATTAACTGGCTAAACTAAACCATAACTGTAAGGTGGCGTAGCTACGCCAGGGCGCAAGGCTCTGATGATCAAACTCCTGCGTATCCTGATCGGCCTTTTTCAGCGCCTTTTTTATGCCTAAGTCACCGGCCAGCCAGATATCGGTGTCACCCAGACCACGCAGCTTAGCGTAACTGACCGTCCAGCGACCTATGCCCTTAATCGTTAACCACTGCTCAGGGTTAGCATCAGGTGTGCTTAATACCCGCTGCGCCAGTGCTTTTAACGTGTCGCGCCGGGCTTGCGGCACTTTAATCATTTGTAGGTCGCTACCTAGTACCGCTTGCGGTGTGGGAAACAAGCGGTGCTGGTTATCCAAGGGTTCGCCCAGCGCCAACACCAGCCGGTTAAGTTGAGTGCGGGCGCCGGCAACGCTGACCTGCTGGCCCAACACAGCACGGACACCGGCTTCCCAACTGTCCCACACGCCGGGTATGCGCAAACCGCTTTGTAAGCCGCCGTCAAACAGCGGCGAGGCGCTAAGTGACTGCTCAATCTGCAGTATGTTGGCGTCCAGATCCAGCAGTTGCCTGATCTTTTTTACCAGGTTTAATAAGCCCTGAGTACCCGGCCAGCACAAGCTAAGCAGCAGGTTGTCGCCAGTGCCAGGTGTCACTTCAAACCAGCCACGCTGGCCATTAAAGCAAAAACTGCGACCATAACAATTGCCGCGCACCCAGTCGACGCCATCCAGCGTGCGGGCGCGCCAAAATATCAGTAATTGTTGCCAGGCCAGCGGCGGGCGATAGCTGAGTGTCAGCTGCAGAGTGTCGCTGTTGGTACTGCGTCTGCGGCGGATCGCTGTCGGGCACAGCTTTACTTGCTGTAAAAACGCATCATTAAAGCGCCTTACGCTATTAAAACCGGCCTGATAAGCAATGGCTGTGATTGGCAACTGGGTTTCATGCAGTAGTTTCTTGGCAAAGAGTATTTGCTGGCATAGTGCGTATTGTTTTGGCGCTATGCCCAGATGCTGCTGAAACAACTTACGCAAGTAACGCTCGCTTACGCCCAACCGTTCGGCCAGTTGCTGTTGTGTCTGTTGTTGTAATCCACCTTCATCAATTAAGCGTATTGCCCGCTGTAAGGTTGTGTGTTCGCCAAGCCAAGCCGGCGAGCCCGGCGCACTGTCGGGCCGGCAGCGCAGGCAGGGCCTAAAGCCAGCAGCACTGGCGGCAGCGGCTGAAGCAAAGTAACTGACATGCCGTTCAGCAGGTGCACGGGCCGGACAAATTGGCCGACAGTAAATACCGGTACTGTGCACAGCAGTAAAAAACACGCCATCATAACGGGCATCACGTGCCAAACGGGCCTGATGGCAAAGGTCTGCGGCTAACATCAACATACCTTGTGGTAACGGGGTTAGGCCGAAGTATAACAGCCTGGCGAAATGACAATAGCCGGATCCGGTACTGAATGCAGGATTGATGCAGCGGTTATATGCTTGCTTCAACTCATTGCGGCTTTTGTCGTATTGCGAAGTGGTCACTTAGCGCTTAGGATCAATAAGCCAGTGAGGCAGCGGGTACAAAAGGAATCAGCATGTTAGAAGCATTTTTTATTCAATTAAGTACTGAGCCACAGAGCATCAGTTTCGAGCAGAGTATTGCGTTAATTGATACGCTATATCAGTTTACCCCCACAGCTTTCACTAACGGAGAGCTGCATAACACTGCTGGTGAGAACAATGGCTCCTGTAAAATTCTGGCCTTTGGTTTATTGCACCAGTTATCGGCCGCGCAAACGCTGTTTTTGTTTGGTGACTACTACCGCCATGTACTGGACACGCCCAAAGGCACAGATCATCAGAATATCCGCAATTTTATTCGTACCGGTTGGGACGGGGTTGCGTTTAGTCAGCAACCGCTGAGTGCTAAAGCCGTACCCTAAGCCAACGCACTATGCTGTTACCCTGGCCTGGCTGGCTTTGTTCTGTTGCTGTGCTGTGGTATTTTGCTGTGGCAATAACATCATAACAATAACCACAGTTTAAGGTTCGCTATGCAACACAGCAGTGTACTTATCACCAATGATGCGGTGGTACTTGGCCTAATGGCCGTTATTTTGGGCGCCGTGTTTTACACCAGCCACAGTGACAAGCCGTTTTTCAAAAAATTTTATACCTATGTGCCAGCCTTGTTGCTGTGTTACTTCATCCCGTCGTTATTCAACACCTTTGGTATTATCGATGGCGAAGGCTCGTCGCTGTATAAAATGGCATCGCGTTATTTGTTGCCAGCCAGTTTAGTGTTATTAACCTTAAGCGTGGATTTTAAAGCCATTATGGGGCTGGGGCCTAAAGCGCTTATCATGTTTCTAACTGGTACCGCCGGTATTGTGATTGGCGGCCCAATAGCGCTTATTAGCATGGGCTATTTTTTCCCAGAGCAGCTTGGCGGCGACGTTTGGCGCGGCATGACTACTATAGCTGGCAGTTGGATTGGTGGCGGTGCCAACCAGGCCGCGATGAAAGAAGTATTTAATGTTGATGGCAGTATTTTCTCGGTGATGATCACCGTGGATGTGCTGGTGGCAAATGTCTGGATGGCGGTGCTGCTGTTTATTGCCAGCCGTTCTGAGTTTTTTGACCGTAAAAACGGTGCCGACACCAGCGGCATTGTTAACCTGAGACAAAAAATAGAAAAATACGAAGCGGAAAATGCCCGCATTCCCAAGTTAAACGACATCATGCTGATCGTAGCAGTGGCCTTTGGCGTCACCGGTTTCTCGCACCTGGTGGCGGATATCGTTGCACCCTGGATTGAGCAGGTGGCACCTCAGCTTGCGATGTACAGCTTAACCAGTACCTTTTTCTGGCTGGTGGTAACTGCCACTACGCTGGGATTGTTTTTGTCGACAACCAGAGTACGTCAGCTTGAAGCCGTAGGCGCTTCTAAAGTCGGTTCGGCGTTTTTGTATATTCTGGTAGCGACCATTGGTATGCATATGGATGTTACCGCCATTTTAGATTACCCGCTGATGTTCTTAGTCGGTATTGTCTGGATGTTGGTGCATGCCGCACTGCTGTTAATTGTCGCCAAACTGATTAAAGCACCGATGTTTTATATGGCGGTAGGCAGCCAGGCAAACGTGGGCGGCGCGGCGTCAGCGCCTGTGGTGGCGGCGGCGTTTCACCCGTCACTGGCGCCGGTTGGTGTGTTGCTGGCAGTGTTAGGCTATGGTTTGGGTACTTATGGCGCCTACATTTGTGGGTTGATTTTACAGCAGGTCGCGCCTTAAACAGGCTGACAAGGAGTGAAGAAGATGCAGGGATTTAAAACCGAATCACGCCATTATGTGTTAATTGCGGCGCTGTTGCTGGCGCTGTATGCCAGTTACTTGCTGGTAGCACCTTATGTTGGTGCTATCGTATTAGCTTTTGTGCTATCGCTGCTGTGCTTTCCGGTACATCAGTATATTGAACAGAAGCTGCCCGGCCGGCCGAATCTGGTGGCGACCATCTCCTGCTTATTGCTGGTGGTGGTGATACTAGTGCCGGCCTCCCTGGTGTTTATGGCGATAGTGCAGCAGGGTATTGCCTTTACTAAGCAAAGTTATAGCTGGCTAAATGATGGTGGTGCTGCACAGTTGTTACAGCATCCTTTGCTGCAAAGCGCACTGGAGAAAATAAATCGCATTTTGCCTACTGAGCAAATCAGCGGCGAGAGTATTGTAAAGCAGCTAACCGAATTTGCCTCAGGTTTTGGCAAAGAATTGCTGAACCTCAGTACCAAGCTGGTGGGAGATGTCACCGGCTTGCTATTTAGTTTCCTGCTGATGCTGTTTATTCTGTTTTTCTTGCTACGCGATCACGACAAAGTGGTCAATACCCTGCACTGGATATTGCCGCTGTCGCGCTCACAGGAAGAAGCCTTGTTAGATGAAGCAAAAAAAGTGGCGCGCTCGGCTGTGATGGGGTCGTTTTTAACCGCCATTGCTCAGGGCATCGTCGGGGGTATCGCTATGGCAATTGTTGGCTTACCCGGTTTGTTTTGGGGCACCATGATGGCGTTTGCGTCTTTTATCCCGGTGGTCGGTACGGCGTTAATCTGGGTGCCGGCGTCTTTATATTTACTGCTGATTGGTGACTGGCCCTGGGCGTTGTTTATGGCATTGTGGGGCGCAATAGTGGTGGGCTCTATAGATAACTTTTTACGGCCTTTGCTGATGCAGGGCAGCGCCGGCATGAATACCTTGCTGATTTTTCTGTCATTAATTGGCGGTATTCAGTTATTTGGCTTAATCGGTGTTATTTACGGCCCGATTATTTTTGCGCTGACACTGGTGCTATTAAAGCTCTACACCATTGAGTTTCAGGAGTTTCTGGAAAAACAGGATAAAAGTTAATCTGATGCTGGTTTTAAGCTCTAAGTAAGAACCGGCTTACCCTAAGCCAACCGTTGAAGGCATGGATGCCTGAATCGAGCCTACACGGACGTATTCACGGCGTGTTGGTGTGGGTAAGGCGGTTCTTGCGTCTCTCTAGGTCAACTACACCACCAAATCAATCTGTTGCACCAACACCGGCTTGGCGTCATCTGTAAAGGCCAGACCGCTGCGCTGAATTTCACCGCTCTTTTGCTGCTGTTTATCCAGCAGCGGCATAGGTGTAGCTGCTGAGCTTATCGAAAACGCACCTAATTTAGCGTCATTCATGCTTAGCAGCTGTTCATTAGGCCGCCATAAATACAGGTATTGCCAGATGTCGTCGCCCGGATCGATAAAGCCATTGCCGTTATCATCAAACTTAGCCAGCTCAGCAAAGCCCTGGCCAGTTTGCGGGCCAAACAGTTCTGTGCCGTTGTTAATTTTCCGGTCTTGATTGCGATCTGCTGCCAGATAATATTGTTGCGCTGCCAGTTGCGGAAGTTTTACCTTGTCACCGTTACTGTTCAAATCGAACAGCACATTTTGTTCGGTTAACTGCACCGGGCTTCCGGTTAAACTTACCACCAAGGGGTCTTGTAGCGGCTGCTCGGTGTAGCTGTAACGGGCCCAGCTTACGGCCATGCTAAATTCAAAAGCAAAGCTAAGACTGCTGCCATCGTTAAGTTGCAGCTCGCCACTAAAGCTGGCTTGCACCGCCTGGTAGCCAAACTCCCACTGTTCAGTTGCCAGGCGTTGCGGCTGCTGTTCACTTTGCTGCACAGAGGTGGTACTAAGCCAAATAGATTGCTGCGACATTGAGGCGGCAAAACTGGCGCTTTTAACATCATTAGCCGAAAACTCAGCAACCAGGGGCTTGTCCAGCCAGTCGCCGGTATGGCTGCTCAGCTGTGCCAAAATACGCTTAACCATGCCGACGGTTTGATAGGCATTAAAGATCTGATCGTCATCGTTTGGCTGCTCGCTTTGCTCGTCTGCAGCAGGTTGTGCCGCAGGTAGAACAGCTGGCGGCGCAGCAGTTAACAGCGGGCTTACCGGTTTACCTGCAGCTGCGGTCGTCTGGGGTGCAGCTGTCGAGGCAGGCTTTAGCAAAGCGGGTTCATTAGGGGTGTTGCTTAGTAACTGCTGTTTGCGACCATAAGCAAGCTGTTTTTGTTCGGCAACCGCAAACTGTTGCGAAGCAGATGTAATATCCATCTTAGGCTCCACAAAGGTATTTCAGTTAAACGGTTATCGACTTTACTGGTTAAAACTTGAACAATATTTTCAGCCTGAACAGTAACACACTGATCAGGCTGAAATTTAAGTTCTACTGATGCTCGCCGCTCAAGCTGAACTGATAACGGTGGCGTGCCAGTGGCGTTAGTACACCGGTTTGGTAGGTATCGACCTGCATCAGGTTGTCATTATGCAGCGTAAATAGCCGGAACATAGCGGTATGCTGGCTGTCATCGGGTATTTTAGTGCGCTCAAGGGCCGGGATATGCAGATAGTGCACCTTGCCCAGTTGTTTAGAATGGTTACTGCGGTCCATATCCATGTGTAAGTCGCCGGAAATTACCGCCGCTAAATTAGGTTGGGCAATCACTTCAGCAAAACCGGGGTGATGAATGCCTTTGTCGGCGTTTTCCGGGTACACACCGGCTTGGGCACCATGCACTACCAGCAACACAGGTTTATGGGCCAGTTGTTGTAGCTGGCTTAACATCCAGGCGATGCCGCTATCATTAAAATCACGGCCGTGATCAGGCGAGGCCAATACCAGTGCTACGCGGTCAAACTCCAGTACATAGCTGGGCGCATCCAGCGTGATTTTGCCTTGGTTCCACAGATTGGCAAACTGCATAAAACGCTCAACGCTGCTGCCGTGCTCTTCATTACCCATAATCGGATAAAACGGCAGGCTAAGCTGTTGTAGCACCGGCGTGGCATTTTCGTATTGCACTAAAGTGCCTTTATGGGCAATGTCACCAACGCCAATCACAAAGTCTAATCGCTGCTGCATTGCCAGCTGGTTAATATCAGCAACTGCTGCCGCCATATTGGGAAACTGCGGCTCAGGTTTAGGTTCAGCATCACCCAGTACGGCAAAGCTCAGCAGTACGTCATCTGCATCATGCTGCGCTGTTGCAGCATCGTGTGGCGAGCAGGCAGGCAATATCATGCTAAACAGCAGGATCAGGCTAAAACGGTAGAGACGTTGCATTTAAAGTCCTTGTAAAAATTTAAGGTTAGTGGGTATTAAACAGGTCTTTAAAGCTGCTGGGGATCACACCTGTCCAGCGTTTAAAAGCCCGACGAAAATTGTGCTCGTCCGAGTACCCCAGTCTGGATGCCAACTGGCGGTTGGAATATTGGCCTTGCTGCAGCAAGTTTCTGGCGGCATCCCGGCGCACACTGTCGACTAAGGCAGCAAAATGTGTCTGGTGCTGACTAAGCTGGCGTTTCAGGCTGCTACTGCTTAGCCCCAGCATAGCGGCCACCTGCTCCTGGCTGAGCAGTTGTGGTAAGGCGCGTTGCTGCAGTTGGCAGATAAGCTCAGGTAGCGCCCGTTGTTTGTTAAGCATACGGTTGAGCTGGTGGCAGCTGCGTGTTTTGGCCCTCAATTGCGCGGCATTGGCGTCTGCAAAAGGCTGCTGCCACAGCGACAGCGGGATGCAAAGGCAATCAGCGGCCTGATTGAAACTGATATCAACGCCAAAAAATTGTTGCTGCAAGGCGGATGCAGTGTGCTGCAATTGCAAGCTGATACCGTTAACCGTCCCCAACTGCTGCTTTATCAGGCCCAAAATCAATGAGCACAACAGGCTAAGCATAAAGCCATGCTGGTTTGCCAGCCCCAGTGCCGGTTTAATCTCAATGACTATGCAATGTTGTTGCCGGTATAGCCGGGCAAAGAAACAGGGAAACAGCTGATGACGGAAATAGTACAGCTGCGACAGTGCCTGGGGCAGGTTTTGCGCATAGTGCAGGCTCTGGCACAGGGAAATATAGCGGCTGTTAAGCAGCGCATTACCCAGCAGGTAAGGTAACTCCGGGCTGTTTAACTGCTGCTGGCAGTTTTTCAGCAGGGTTAGCCAATCGCTGTAGTGCAACCTGCCAAGTGGTTTATGTAAGTCTTGCTCAAAAATAGCGGTGCCACTTAGCAGCTTGTGCAGCAGTGCACCGCGCCGCTGTGCCAGCGCCAGCAGCTCGCTGCAGCCATGCTGCAATAGCAGAATTTTATCCTGATAACCAAAATGGCGCTGGCTCATAACTCAGGCCGCAACTTCAATGCACTGCCGGCTTTGGCCTGTTTGATGACAATATCAGCCTGTTGCAGTGCCGCTTGAGCGCTGTGCTGCTGCACCGTCATGCCGGCAACCGTGAGCTGCGGCGCGTCACCCGCTAATGCCAACTGCGTTATTTGCTGGCGTAAATGCTGCGCCATGATCTGTGCCTGCCCCGGCGTGGTGTTTGGTAAAACCGCGACAAAGCGGTCGCCGGCGTAGCGGCAGATCACATCGCTGTGCCTAAGCTGGCTGCTGAGAAGCTCACTTAACCGGCTAAGGTAGGCGTCTCCTGCGGCAATGCCATGATGGCGGTTAAACCCGGCAAAATCATCAATATCCAATACCAGCAAACACAGCGTTCTGTGTTGGCTTAAATGCAGTTCAATTTCACGTTGCAGCACCGCATGTAAATAGTCGGCACCATACAATTGGGTGAGCGGATCGATCAATTGATGATCGCGCAAAAACAGCTCGCGGCCACGCAACTGACGGTTAATAGCGCGCTGCTCGCGATGCCAGCCCACCAGGCCATAAGTCAGTACTAACATACCGATCGGCGCCGGTAGCGATTCCAGCCAGCTCATCAGGCGGAACTGCTCCGGATAGCGGATAAACTCATCGAGCAGATCAAGAAAATAGGAAAACACCAGCAGCAGGCTGCCGTAATACAACCACTCGGTAACGCGCCCGGCAGGACGACTGCTGATAATCAACCCCAGCCAGCCACAGGCCACCAGCAAGGTGGTGCCCTCACCGAGAATATCTAACGTGTCAAACTCAGTACTGTGTTTGGCCGCGCCGGTATTGAGCGCCAGCAGCAAGCCGCAGAGCAGCAAAACAAGGCTTAGCAGTATTTTATAACGATGTTGTCGCCACATTGTCAGGTTATCCCGGCAAATAAAGCTCATTTTCCGGCTGCCGTATGACAACGGCATGACAGTTGACGGCCGTTGTAGCAGGGCGCTGCACTGCTAAGACCCGGGTCAGTACAGCGCAAGCCCTGTTGTTAACAAACGGCATTTTGTCACAGAAGCACGGCAGACTTTGCTGCAACTATTCGCCGTGATCTGAGAGCAACCGATGAAACCGACCAAGCATACACTTTCTTCACCCAGTCTTATTGCCTGTGCTGTTGGCCTGGCTTTTGCCAGCCTGGCGGCGCCGGTGCTGGCCGATGCCGATGTGCAGGGCCGCATTACCGATAACCGCAGTAATTTGCTGCAGGGCGCAGAAGTCATTATTCCTGAGCTGAAACTACGCCGCACTACAACTGCAGACGGCCGCTTTTGGTTTAATCAGTTACCGAGCGGCACTTATACCCTGCTGGTCAATTACCTCGGCGCTATACCGGATACGCGGGTGTTGGTGGTGGGCGACAGCGCACAGCAACTGGGCGATATTAAATTACTGTCGGCTACCGACAGCATTGAGCATATTGAAGTGGTAGGCCAGTCCGGTGCAGTCAGTAAAGCGCTAAACCGCCAGCGCAACGCTGCCGGCATTGTTACTGTGGCCAGTACCGATGAGCTGGGGCAGTTTCCCGATAGCAACGTCAGTGAAGCGCTGCAGAGACTGGCCGGTTTATCGGTAGAGCGCGATCAGGGCGAGGGCCGCTTTGTGCGGGTGCGTGGTTTAGCACCGGATTACAATGCAGTAACCTATAACGGCACTCAGTTAGCGGCGCCAGAGGCTGGCCGCAGGGCGGTAGCGCTGGATGTGATCCCATCTGATTTACTCGAGTCGGTTGAAGTGAGCAAAACCATCACACCGGATATGCCGGCCGGCTCTTTGGGCGGTACGGTAGAGATAAAAAGCTTATCGGCGTTTGATCGCAGCAATGACTTTTACTCCTTTACCGCTGAAGCGGGTTATAACGAACAGCAAAGCAAAACCAGCCCGAAACTGTCCGGGGTGTTTAGCAAAATTCTCGACGTCGGCGGTGAAACCGACAGCTTAGGTATCGCAATAGCGGCCAGTTATGCTGAGCGTAAATTTGGCTCTGAAAACGTCGAAACCGGTGGCAGTTGGGACTTTGACGATGGCTTAGAAGAATTTGAACTGCGCGATTATAGCATCAGCCGCGAGCGCATCGGCCTGGCGCTGAACCTGGATTACCGGCCCGGTAACCACAACGAATATTATCTGCGTACCCTGTACAGCGAATTTAGCGATGATGAAACCCGCCAGGGCTTAGTGATTGCACTGGCAGAGCCGCAGTTTGCCGGTGCAGAGGGGGAAGCAGAGATAATCCGCTCGTTAAAGCAGCGCAAAGAAACCCAAACCATCAGCGCTGTGGTGCTGGGCACCCGCCAACAGCATGGCAACTGGCAATGGCAACTGGAAGCCGGCGCCAGTAAAGCCGATGAAGACACGCCCTTTAATATCGGCGCTGCCGATTTTGAGCAGGCATTTGCTGATGGCGTTGGCTTTAGTGGCAGTAACATTTTACGTTTAACGGCGCCGGACGAGGCCCGCCTGGCCGACGGTTATGAGCTTAACGAAGTGGAGATGGGTGACACCTATGCCAAAGAAACCGAGCGTAATGTCCGTTTTGATATCAGCCGCGAGCTTATACAAACGGCAGGCAGTTTAACGCTTAAAACCGGCGCGAAATTCAGCCAGCGCGAGAAAACCGCCGCTGAAGACGTCTGGCTGTTCGAAGACTTTGACGATCTGGGCATTAGTGCGCTAAGCCTGAGCGATTATGCTGGCGGTAGCATCGATTACAGCCTGAGTGCTATGGGGCCGGCGATTAACAGCAGCAGTATTTATCAGTTGGTAAATGCGCTTAACCGCAATGATTTTATTGACGAAGTGGAGTCACAAATTAATGATTATCAGGTAGATGAAGATATTAGCGCCGCTTATCTGATGGCGCAGTGGGAGCGTGATAACTGGCAGTTAATTGGCGGGGTGCGTTTTGAACACGAACAGCGTGACGCCAGCGGTAGCCGCTATGATGCAATACAGGAGGTATTCAGTAGTAACAGCGGCAGTACTTCTGAAGGCTATTGGTTACCGGCGCTGGTAGGCCGCTATAACTTCTCCGAGCAAACCATTATGCGCGCGGCATTTAGCACCGGCCTGGTGCGGCCTAACTTTGAACAGCTATCACCGGCGTTTATTCTGGAAGAAGACGATGATGAGCTCGAAGCGGCCTTTGGTAACCCAGAGCTTAAAGCCCTGACCAGCAACAATCTGGATCTGGGCATAGAGCACTACGCTGATAAATTAGGCGTGTTATCGGCGATGCTGTTTTACAAGCAGATAGACAATTTTATTTATGAAGCCGATTTAGCTGGTCGTGGCGACTATGCCGATTTTGCCAAAGCCGAAACCTTTGTTAACGGCGGCAAAGCCGACTTATATGGCCTTGAGCTAAACGCCATTCATAAGCTGTCGGGTTTTGGTAATTGGTTAGATAACCTGCTGCTATCCGCTAACCTTACGTTAACCGATTCTGCCGCTGATATTGAGTGGTTTGATGACGGCATGCTGTTAAGCCGCGAAGTGGCACTGCCGAGCCAGTCAGATAAAACCGCCAACCTTAGCCTGGGCTATGAAACTGATGTAATTAGTCTGCGTCTGGCGGCCAATTATAAGTCGGAGTATCTGGCAGAGGTGGGTGATATTTCCGACAGCGCCTATGATGTGTATGCCGACGACCATTTACAGCTGGATTTTACCGCTAAGTGGACCTTCGCCCGCGGTATGCAGCTGTACTTTAATGTGGTTAACCTGAACGATGAGCCGTACTACGCTTACACGGGCCGCAAACCCTATAACTTCCAGTATGAGCAATACGGCCGCACTTTTGTGCTGGGCGTGCAGCTCACTAACTGGTAAGCAAGGACAGCATTATGTTAGTAGCGAAAAAGTTAGCCACGAAAAAAATGTTTTTAGTGAGTACAGTCAGCCTGGCGCTGCTTGCCATGCTTAGCGGCTGTCAGGTTGGCAAGTCTGCCACAACCATATCAGCTGCAGTCCAACCTTTATCGGTCAATGCCAGCCACTACCATAAGGTGCAGCTGGCCGGGCAGGATTATCAGCTATTCACCACAAGCACGGCTTTGCAGATCCACCAGGGCAATCGCGAGCTGGCGCAGCAAGCTGGCCAGTTTAGCCGCCTGGTGCTACAGCCGCTTGATACGGATGCGCTGTTATTGGCGGCGATGGAAATAAACAGTAATAGTTTGTTTTTATGGCGTTTTTCACCAGAACAAACACCAAAACTACAATTACTTCAACGCCAGTTGATCAGCAGCCGGGTGGTGGACGATCTGTGTTTTTACCGCAGCACAGAAAATCAGCAGCTTAGCCTGTTTTTAATGGGGGGCCGCGGCGGTGCGGATCAGTTATTGCTACAACAACAGCAGCAATGGCTGGCAACGCCATTGGTGATCCGCGAGTTGAGTATCCCTTATGACAGCACCGCTTGTAGCATAGACCAGCAAAGCGGCGCCCTGTATATCGCCGAAGCAGACCGCGCGATCTGGCGCTATCAGGCGGAGCCGGAAGCCGATGAAGGCCGCAGTTTAGTGCAGGTGAATAAGCCTTTTGGTCAGCTGCAAGGTGAGATTAAAGCGTTGCAGCTACTTAGCGATGGCAGTTTACTGGCGTTGGAAGAACAGCCGGCGCGGCTGCTGCATTTAAGCGCTAACGGTGAGCTGCTAACCACAGCTGCTGTACCGGCATTGGGCGAAGCCAGTGGTTTGGCAGTACAGCAGCAGGCTGAAAGCGTAACGGCTTTTATCAGCAGTGAACAGGCAGACGCCGTACAGCAGCTTACTCTGTCGGTGCCAGCTAATACCGTGCGAAATGCCAAAACCACAGTGGTACAACTGATGCCAACCCTGCAAACCGATGCGGCCAGTCAGCGTGGTGATGTGATAGACGACCCGGCAGTGTGGCATCACCCGTCAGCGCCGGCACGCAGCCTGATCCTGGCAACGGATAAACGCGCCGGGCTTGATGTGTATAACATGCAGGGTAAGCGCGTACAGCAGCTTAGTGTAGGCCGGCTAAACAATGTGGATGTGCGTTACGGTTTAGCTTGGCAAGGTGCTCAGCATGATATTGCTGTCGCCAGTTTGCGTGATGACAATAGCCTGCAGCTGTTTGCGATTGATAGCAGCGGCACACTGCATAATGCCGGTAAGGTTACTACCAATATGGTTGATATTTATGGCCTCTGCATGTACCAGAGCGGCAAAACCGGCCAGCAGTTTGTGTTTGTGAACGATAAATCCGGCTTAATCCAGCAGTACCGTATTGATACTAACAGCCATGCCTGGCAGGGAAGCCTGGTGCGCAGTTTGCAGGTGCCGTCACAGCCCGAGGGGTGTGTCGCCGATGATCAAACCGGGGTGCTGTATGTCGGTGAAGAAGATGCTGGTATCTGGCGCTTTGCCGCCGAGCCGGATGCGGCTGTGGCCGGTGAGCAAATTATACTGGTTGACGGCGAAACCCTGGTTGATGATGTGGAAGGGTTAGCACTGGCAACGGATGGTGATAATCAATATTTGATTGCTTCCAGCCAGGGCAACGACAGCTATGTGGTTTATGACGCGGCTGCGCCTTATGCACTGCGTCTGCGCTTTCGCGTTAGCACAAATCCTCAGCTTGCCATAGATGGCAGCTCGGAAACCGATGGCCTGGAAGTCACTACCCGCTCATTAGGGCCGGGCTTTGAGCAAGGGGCCTTAATAGTACAGGACGGCCGTAACCGCATGCCGGAACAGGGCCAAAACCTTAAACTGGTACCCTGGGCAGATATATTGCAGCAATTAAACTAGCCCCAACCATAAAGGCCGCGTATATCGCGGCCTTTGTCATAGTATTGGCATGTTTGCACCTGTGTTAATTCAGTTTTGCCGCCAGGCAGCGCTCAACAATATTCTTAATTTTTTGTGGTGAAAACGGCTTGGCAATAAAGCCGCTGGCACCGGCGGCGATACTTTTTTGCACATTGTCTACAGAGTTATGTGCGGTCACCATCACAACGTGTGTTCTGTCTGATTCAGTTTTGATTTTTTCTAGCAACTGTTGACCATTAATGTCGGGCAATTCGATATCGAGAAAGACTAAATCGTGCTGATGCTGGTTAAACACCGACAAGCCACGGCTACCATCTGCTGCTTCGTGCACTTGCGACATACCCAGATGCATCAGGGTTTGGCGCAGGTATTCACGTACTGTGTAGGCATCATCAATTATCAAGATTGAACATTGTTGTTGGGTCATTGCAGCTCCGTTGCTGATAGTTGCTAGCTAACAGTGTAGTGTAATTTTAGGCACAGAGCGCAGTCTAGGTGTTGACGCTGAATTTTACCTGAATGATACACAGGCTAAAAACGACATTATTGTTATTATTTTGTTTTCTTATCATTGCGTTATTTTAAGCTGTTGCTATTTTTACTACTCATGGACCAACAAAATGGTAAGGAGCCCAGAACAATGCGGCGCAACACCCCGGTTACCAATACTGAACGTACCTTTCCTCCTGAGCAAAAACTGATCTCCAGCACTGACCTAAATGGCACCATTCGCCATTGTAATGATGCTTTTATTGCCATCAGTGGCTTTAGTAAAGAAGAGTTGATTGGCCAGCCGCATAATATCGTACGTCACCCCGATATGCCGCCACTGGCGTACAAAATTATGTGGGAGCATTTAAAAGCCGGTAAACCCTGGATGGGCCTGGTGAAAAACCGCAGTAAAAATGGTGATTACTACTGGGTGGATGCCTATGTCACCCCGGTGACAGAAAAAGGCAAGGTGGTAGGTTATGAGTCGGTGCGCTCGTGCCCATCACGCACCGATATTAAGCGGGCAGAAAAGCTCTATGCGGCGATTAACGCTGGTAAATTTAACGCCCGGCATTTTCATTTGCATTATCACATGGTGGTGCTGGTGGTGGCGCTTATATTGAGCTGGTTACTATACAGCCAGAATTATGCTACCACCGCCATGGCACTGGTGACAGTATCTGCGATGGTGCTGTGTATTTGGACGGCCTACAGTAAGAAAAGCGCCCTTAGCAGCATAAAAACACTACTGGCTAATGCGTTTAGCCATGAGCTAGCGGTAAAAACCTTTACAGACGATGAGCAAGATTTAGGCGAATTAAAAGTGGCGGTTATGAGCTCAAAAGCCCATTTAGGCGCGGTGCTAACCCGAATGGAAGATGCGGCGAAGAGCGTATCGAGGCAGTCTGACTCTGGTTTGGCACTGGCGAAATCGTCGATGCAGCTAATCCAGCGCCAGCAACAGGAAACCGAGCAAACTGCCACTGCGATGCATCAAATGACCACCACCATCGCAGAGGTGTCAAAACACGTACAGGAAACGGCGCAGCAAGCAGAGCAATCTAACGAACTGGCGCTGCGCAGCCGTCAGACGGCGGCGGTGACCCGTAAAGCCATTGAAGATTTGCGCCACACCGTGACGAACATTAGTGATTCCGTTACCCAAGTGTCAGAGCAAACCAAAAAAATTGCCAGCGTAGCGCAGATGATTGAACAAATTGCTGAACAAACCAACCTGCTGGCGTTGAATGCTGCGATAGAGGCTGCACGCGCTGGTGAGCAGGGACGCGGCTTTGCGGTGGTGGCAGATGAAGTGCGTAATTTGGCCCGGCGCACGCAGGAATCGACCAAAGAGATACATCAAATTATTGCCGATCTGACCAGCCGTGCCGATAATGCTGTGCGGGTAGCGCAAGATGGCACCAGCGGTGCTGAAGCCGGCTTGGGCCGGGTAAAAGAAACTGAGCAGATGCTAAATGGCATCTCTGATGCGGTCGGCAGTATCGCCAATATGTCGATTCAGATGGCCGCTGCAGTGGAGCAACAGGCTAATGTGGCCGAAGAGGTAAACCAGCAGGTGGTGAATATTTCCAGCCTGGCCAGCAACAGCCTGACTGAAGCGGCTAATTCGGCTGACAGTATAAAAAAGCTGCAGCAAATTTCGAACGAGCTGCATGAGCTGGTAGTACGTTTTGCCCGTTGAATCAACAACCAAATAAAAAGGCCAGCATATGCTGGCCTTTGCTTTTCGTGCATTAATATCAGCTACACGGTGATATTAATATTTTGTCCCAGGTTGCTAACAGGGGATGAAGCCTGTACCTGCTCAACCGACTGCATAGCACTTTGTACCAGCATGGTTGCCATTTTCGCTTCCTGGTTTTGCTGCTTTTGGGCCATTACCGCACCCAACACCTCATAGCCGTAGCCTGAACCTGCAGCGCCAACGGATTGACTCATAGTTACCTCCTATGCCAATTCCTCAAGACTGTAACGGCAGCTGTAGGATTAACTTTAGCGTTATTACGAAACTTTTTTCAGGCAATAAAAAATGCCGCCTGTTGCAGCAGGCGGCATTCCAACTTAGCGCGGAGTGACTCATTTCTCCATGTGCGTTAAGAAGCCCGTATTAGCGCGGTTTGCTGCGCCTTAATTTGTGAGTGTGACAACGCCGGTACCGGCAAGGTATTGCCGCTGGCTGTTGCCGGTTTTAGTGAACGTAGCGGCCGGGTGGGGCCCTTTTTCACTAAACCTTTAAATTGAGGTTCGGCTTTGGTAACGCTTTTACCTAAGCGGGCGGCAATAGCCGCCTGAATGTCGGCCGCAGTATAACCGGCTTTTATTTTCATGCGAAGATAGGGCACGCTGGCAGCGTCTAATGCGCCGTTAACAAACCAATCAGGTACCGCTTTATGTCCGTCTTTACTGCTGTTATTCACCAAATCAAGCACAGCAATAACGCTGAAATCGTTTGGATCGCACAAGACAAAATCCAGGTACTTGGCGTTAAGTTTGACTAGGGTGCTGGCGCGGGTTTTGTCACTGATGCCGCTTTTAAGCTCCATCAGATCAGCCAGCTTTACCCGATTTAAAATTTTATAATCATTGCCAACGGCTTTTTCTAACAGCTGCATAAAAGAACGTTCTACCGGGCTAAATAAGCTGGCCTTTTTTTGCAATGGAAAAGGATTACCACTGTCAATAAAACGACTGGCAACCAGTGCTACCACGACAACTAACAGCAAAATCAATAGCAGGACAAATTCCATGCTTACCTCCGACAGAAAATTGACAAGCTGTCTGACACAGCCTCACACTGGGTACGATAAAGCATAAGTTGTGCCAATGTTTGTTGATTTTAATTTGACACTATATTTATGTAAGAAATGGCAGGTATTGGCTGCATTGATATATTTTATAGTTGAGAAGCGCTTATAGTTAGGCATTCCCGCCTCCGTCAATACCGGCGCCGCCGTTATGTGTTTTGATGGGGCGCTAAGCATGATAAGGACACTATTATGACCGCAAGCATTAGCCGTGCCGGCTTAACCATTAATGCACCGTTGAACAGCGACTACGATAGCATTTTGACCGAGCAAGCCTGCGCTTTGCTGGTAGAGCTGACGCGTGAGTTTAGGCCCAGATTACAGCAATTGTTGGCAGAGCGTCAGACCACGCAGCAGCGTTACGACAGTGGTGCCTTGCCCGATTTTCTGCCACAGACCGCTAATATCCGCCAGTCGGATTGGCGGGTTGCGCCAATCCCGGCTGACTTACAAGACCGGCGGGTAGAAATTACTGGCCCGGTTGACCGCAAGATGATTATCAATGCGTTAAACGCTGACGTAAAAGTGTTTATGGCTGACTTTGAAGACTCGCAGGCACCGAGCTGGGCCGGTGTAATTGAAGGCCAGCTTAATTTGCGCGATGCTAACCTTGGCACCATAAGCTATACCGATGCGCAAAGTGGCAAGCACTACGCGTTAAAGGATAAGCCGGCATTATTAATTGCCCGGGTACGTGGCCTGCATTTGTGGGAAAAGCACTTGCTGGTCGATGGCGAGCAAATTCCCGGTGGCCTGATGGATTTTGCGTTGTATTTTCTGCACAACTACCAAACCCGCATGGCAAAAGGGACAGGTGTGTATTACTACGTGCCTAAGCTGCAAAGCCATTTAGAGGCCAAATGGTGGGACGATGTCTTTCGCTATACCGAGCAGAAATTTTCTCAGCCAATTGGCACTGTGCGCGCCACTGTGCTGATTGAAACCCTGCCTGCTGTGTTTGAGATGGATGAAATTCTTTACATGCTGCGCGATCATATCGTCGCGCTTAACTGTGGTCGTTGGGATTACATTTTTAGCTATATCAAGACGTTAAATAGCCACCCGGACAGAGTGCTGCCAGACCGGCAGGTAGTTACCATGAAACAACCATTTTTAAATGCTTATTCGCGTTTGCTGATTAAAACCTGCCATAAACGCGGCGCGCTGGCCATGGGCGGTATGGCGGCCTTTATTCCGGCCAAAGACCCTGAGCAAAATGCCGCAATTCTGGCCAAAGTAACGGCAGATAAAGAACTTGAAGCCAGTAATGGCCATGATGGTACCTGGGTGGCGCACCCGGGGCTGGCGGCAACCGCTAATGCGGTGTTTGACAAATATCTGGCGGGCGGTAAAAAGAACCAGCTGGGAGTGAGCCGCAGCGAAGATGCCGAGATTACTGCAGCCCAATTGCTTGAGCCCTGCGATGGCGAGCGGACAGAAGAGGGCATGCGAACTAACATTCGGGTGGCACTGCAATATATTGCAGCCTGGATCAGCGGTAAAGGCTGTGTGCCAATTTACGGTTTGATGGAGGACGCGGCTACTGCAGAAATATCCCGCACCTCGATATGGCAATGGATTAAACATGGTAAAAGCTTGTCTAACGGCAAGCTGATTACCAAAGCGTTATTTGCTTCTATGTTAGAAGAAGAGGCAAAAGTGGTGCGGGCAGAAGTAGGTGAAACGCTTTGGGCAGAGCAAAATTTTGCCAAGGCGCAAACGTTACTGCTTGATATCACGACTTCTGATCAGTTGGTAGATTTCCTGACCCTGCCAGCCTATCAGTTACTTGATTAAACCTGAGTAAAC
Organism: Pseudomonadota bacterium; assembly: GCA_040752955.1. Classification (GTDB taxonomy): domain Bacteria; phylum Pseudomonadota; class Gammaproteobacteria; order Enterobacterales; family Alteromonadaceae; genus Alishewanella. The sequence goes on along the minus strand of JBFMHG010000001.1, from coordinate 107,817 downwards.
CAAGCAAAAGGCGCTGACTAGCTGACAGCGCCTTTTTTATGGCTTCAAAGTTGATACGTCCTAAGTCAGCAGAAAGGCTTCGGCTGCAACTCCCACTTTGGCTCGCCACAGCAACTCGCTCGCGCTTACGCGCTCACTCAGACACTCTGTGTCGACCAAATCGGGATTCCAGCCTTCGTTGGAGGGGTCAGTTCAACTCATCTGCAGTTTCAACAATCAGCCGGCGAAACCAGATATGGCTGGCGTCCTGGTGCAGCAGCGGGCTCCAGATCATTTTCAGTTCAATGGATGGTATGGCAAAGGGCGGATCCATAATGGCCATGCTGCTATCATTTTCGTACAACTTAGCGGCGCGGCTGGGCAGGGTAGCGATTAAATCTATGCCGACCGCTAAATGCATCGCCACGTGATAGTTACGGGTAAACACAGAAATATTGCGCTGTTTGCCCAGTTTGGCCAGGGCTTCGTCTACCCAGCCCAGTTTCTGCACGTCTTTTGGATCCATGCCGACGCCGACACCAAAACCGGTTTTACTGACCCAGATATGCTGCGCCTTTAAGTAGCTGTCCAGGTTAAAGTTTTTCAGTACCGGGTTTTGCGCATTAATCAGGCAAGAGAAGCTATCGCGCCAGACGGTTTTTTGGTGAAACGATTGCGGCAGCTGATCAAAACGGTTTATCGCCATATCAACTTTGCCGTTTTCAACGTCGTGAAAGGTCACATCGGACGGTGTCATTATGTCCAGACTGGTATGCGGCGCCAGTACACGCATTTTTTTCAGCAACGCCGGTATCAGGGTGGAGGCAGCGTAGTCACTGGCCATAATACGAAACACACGCTGACTGTTTAGCGGCTCAAAATCTTTATTCGGTTGCAGCGTTTCTTCCAGCGTTAGTAACACGCCGCGCACTACCGGCGCCAGCTCCCGGGCGCGCTCAGTCGGTACCATGCCATCAGAGGTACGCACTAAAATCGGGTCATTCAGTAAATCGCGCAACCGCTTTAAACCGTTACTCATCGCGGGCTGGGTAATATTTAACTGGTTAGCGGCGCGGGTGACGTTTTTCTCCCGCAGCAGTACATCCAGGTACACCAGCAGGTTTAAATCCATCTTATTAATATTCATTGTTTAAATAACCCAAGCCATATTCATCACTGAACTGAATCATAGCATTAGCGCGGTGGCCAGCGTCAAGCCAACTTTAGTATTAACAGCGTGAATGGTCAGCATCACAAAAATCACCTTTATGAATTATTAAAATGAAACCTATAGTGTAAGGCAACAGGTCACGATTCAACCTGGGAACAGTCAGCGTCCGGCAAGCCGGGCAACAAGCAACAAGAGGATACTGCTATGTCAGCTTACCAAGATGCCATTCAACACCTTACCCAGTTACGTCAGCAACAGGGCGAAGCCTGGGCCGCAATAAACCCTGAGTCTGCAGCACGAATGAAGCTGCAAAACCGCTTTAATACCGGGCTGGATATTGCTAAATACACGGCGAAAATTATGCGTGCCGATATGGCCGCCTATGATGCTGACAGCAGCCAGTACACGCAGTCATTGGGCTGCTGGCATGGTTTTGTTGGCCAACAGAAACTGATTGCCATCAAGAAACATTTCGGCACCACTAAACGCAAATATCTGTATTTGTCCGGCTGGATGATAGCAGCGCTGCGCTCTGAGTTTGGCCCGTTGCCGGATCAGTCAATGCACGAAAAAACTGCCGTTCCAGCACTGATTGAAGAGCTGTATACCTTTTTAAAGCAAGCCGATGCCCGTGAATTGGGCGGCTTGTTCCGCGAGTTGGATGCTGCCAACGCAGCCGGCGATAAGGCTAAAGCCGCTGCCGTACAAAGCAAAATTGATAATTTTGAAACCCATGTCGTACCGATTATTGCTGATATTGATGCCGGCTTTGGTAACGAAGAAGCCACATATTTACTAGCAAAGAAAATGATTGAAGCGGGTGCCTGTGCTATTCAAATTGAAAACCAAGTATCGGATGAGAAGCAATGTGGCCATCAGGATGGCAAAGTGACAGTACCGCATGCCGACTTTTTAGCCAAAATTAACGCTGTGCGTTACGCCTTTTTAGAGCTGGGCGTGGATGATGGCATTATCGTGGCCCGCACTGACTCACTGGGTGCCGGCTTAACCAAGCAAATTGCGGTCACCAAAACGCCTGGCGATCTGGGCGATAAGTACAACAGTTTTCTGGATGGGGATTACATCAGCAGTGCTGATGATATAGCCAACGGTGATGTGGTGGTAAAAGCTAACGGCAAGCTGTTAAAACCAAAACGTTTAGCCAGTGGTTTATTCCAGTTTAAGCAGGGCAGCGGTATCGATCGGGTAGTACTGGATTGTATTACCTCATTGCAGCACGGTGCCGATTTACTGTGGATTGAAACCGAGAAGCCGCATGTGGGCCAGATTGCCGAGATGGTAAACCGCATCCGCGAAGTCGTGCCTAATGCCAAGCTGGTATACAACAACAGCCCAAGCTTTAACTGGACACTGAACTTCCGCCAGCAGGTGTTCGATGCCTGGAAAGCCGCTGGTAAAGATGTGTCAGCTTATGATCGTGCTCAGTTGATGAGTGCTGACTACGATGCAACCGAGCTGGCAAAAGAGGCCGATAACCGCATTCGTACCTTCCAGGCTGATGCGGCGCGTGAAGCCGGTATCTTCCACCACCTGATTACGTTGCCAACTTACCATACGGCGGCATTGTCGACAGATAACCTGGCCAAAGAGTATTTTGGTGCAGCTGGTATGCTGGGCTATGTTGAAGGTGTGCAGCGTAAAGAGATCCGCCAGGGCATTGCCTGTGTTAAACACCAGAATATGTCAGGCTCAGACATTGGTGATGATCACAAAGAGTATTTCTCTGGTGACGCAGCCCTAAAAGCCGGTGGCGCACACAACACCATGAATCAGTTTTAACCTTTACGCTACGTGGTCAGGTAACTGACAGTTGGGCAGCCTCGGCTGCCCTTTTTTATTGCTGACTGTTGCAGTATAAAATTTGTGCTATACCAATATAGCGTTAACTTTGCGACATAGACCAGATGCGGTACTGCTTTGAGAGCCTAGAAATTGATAGCGATGCGCTGCTGCTGCGTGTTGACGGTATTGAGTTAAAGGTTGATGTGCGCTGTGTTGAGTTATTGGTGCTGCTGATAGAGGCCTGGCCCGGTTATTGTGAATCAACTGAACTGTTGCAACAATTGTGGCCCAGAACCATAGTGACTCATTGGTCTTTATCCCGCCTGGTGTCAGATTGTCGTAAGGCGTTAAAAAAAGCCGGTTATCCAATACCTTGTATTCAGACGATACATGGCAAAGGCTACCGCTTAGCGCCTGAACTTGCCCTTCGCCGTTTGACCACTGTGCAAGAGGCGTTTTTACCTCAGTCTGATCGGGTATTGAGCCAGCAGCGCCAGCGTCAACGCTGGTTATTGCCGGTTATTCCGTTGGCGGCGGCCTTGATTAGTGCGTTTTGGTGGTTCCCGTTAGAACACCGTGCTGATGACGCTCCTCCTTTGCAAATCGGTGAAGCAGCGGATAGCCGGGCCCGCGTTTTATGGGTAGATGATAACCCGCAAAACAACCAACAAGAACTGGCTTACCTTAAGCAGCACAAGGTGGCGGTGTATAGCGTTACCAATAGTAATGATGCTTTGATACTGCTGTCGCTGTATCACTATGATGCGGTGATTTCTGATATGGGCAGAGCGGATGACCCGCTGGCCGGTTTAAAGTTGCTGCAAGCCATGCGGCAGCAGGGAGTTAAGACGGCGTTTTATCTCTACACTATCATGCCCTCAGCCGCTAAAGCGCAGTTGTTGCAACAACACGGCGCTCAGGGTGTTGCGACTGAACCGCAGCAGCTCTATAAGTACATTTTGCCTAACCCGTCATAACCCGTGTTGCTGTCCAGCGTAACTTATTGTTTTTTAAAACTTCAAAATATTTCACAGAATTTGATGGGCCTTATTAGGGCGCCAACTGACAGTTAACCTATATTTTCCGATGCAGTTTCAACATTTTGCAGCTGTTTGTGGTAATCGAAGGTAACGTCATAAGGATCAGAGTTATGAGTAATAGAAGTAAAAAGCTGATAGTGGTTATGCTGTCTGCGGTCATGCTGTCTGGCTGTTGGTCAGACGATGATGATGCAGTAGCGGATGCGGGCACAGCCCTGAATTTAAAAGAACGTCGCAGTGTGACCATATCAGGCGCATCAGGAAGTGGTGAGGGGGCTGTGACGGTAGCCTGGAGCCAAACCTCCGGGCCAGAAATGACTATTAGTGGCGCCGATACGCTAACGCCACAAATTACTGCACCGTCGGTCGATGCCGATGCTACTGCTGTGTTGCAACTTACTGTGACAGACAGTAAAGGCCAGGTAGCGACGGATGATTTAACGGTGAGTATTGTCAACAACACACTACCAGTATTAACGGCTCAACCTGATCCCATAGCAGAGAAAACAGAAGTTGAATTAGCTGCAGCGCTGAGTGATGACGGTGACATTACCGCGGTGAGCTGGTTGCAAACTGCCGGGCCTGAAGTAGTGCTGACGGGGGATGATACCGATACCGTAACCTTTACCTCGCCCGAGGTGACTGAAGCGACCACACTGAGCTTTATGCTAACGGTAACCGACGATGATGATGAAACAGCAGAGCTGGAGCTTACGGTTGAAGTTGAGCCTAATCTGGTGGCCCTTGCGTTGGCCGGTACGGTAAGTGGTGCAGATTTTAGTGGTGGCACAGCCGTGTTAAAAGGTGCTTATGAAGAGGTCAGTACTGAGGTAGATGATAACGGTGCTTTTAGCTTTGATTTACAACTTGATGATGATCTGATTGACAGTGTGGTGGCTATCACGGTCAGTAGCGAGACTAACAGCAGGTTAGCTTATAGCTCAGTATATTCTGGCTTTTCCGCGCCAGAAGAGGTTGCCGCAGCGTCAGTAAAACCGCTTGGTAAAGATACTAAAGTCAGTGCGGCGTCCGATGGCAGCAATACCGTCTCCGTAACTGCGGTATCTACAGCGCTATACTCCTTGCTGGTGACAGCAAATGGGGGAGCGGTGCCTGCTAATATCGCTGACCTGACATTTGTAGAAAAGTCGATTGATGCTGATGAACTGGCCGAAGCTGCGGCCATTGTAAAAATTCTGACTGAAAACCCGGATATTACGCTACCTGAAGGGGTAACTGATATTACTTCTTTGCTCACTAACGTAGCGGCTTACAATGCCATAGTTGAGGAAATTGAAGCTGCCGAGCCCGGTTTGATTGAAAGTACCATAGTTGCTATCGTGGAAGACCCTACGCTGACTCCGCCAGTAACAGTTGATGCAGTTGCTCCGCTGTATTTTCGAACATACGCTGCAGCTCCCGGGTTCCTATCCCGCGGAGGCGAGCGCTGGCAATTCAACGATGATGGTACAGGTTCTCATGCCCTTAGTGGAGGTGAATCTACTTTTGTTTGGGAAGTGACAAATGGCAAAATCATTATTGATTATGTTGAGCAGGCTGCAATTTTTACCAGCTTTGTAGGTGTGACAGTCGGCGCTGCAGGCCTGACGCAACAGCAGGTTGATTGGTTAACTGCTGACAATATATTTCAAATAGCCGTTAAGTTTTATTTGGATGATGTCGAGCTGTCCAGAGTTACACAAGGGCAGCTTATTGATACATATCGTCAAACAGGTACCCAACGACGTGAAGTTGTACCCGTACAAACAACGCAGGGGCTGGTTGAGGCGTTTGATACGAATGCATTTAGTAGTAATTTATTGATGCGGAAGCAAATAGGAACAGAACAGACATTCGTTGCTGCTGACATGCCGGGAACCTGGGCAATAAATACCTACTACACACAAAGCTTACCGTTTCAGGGCGGAGAAGTGACTGACTTCTACCTGGATCCCCTGTTGTTTAATGCTGACGGAACCGGTTTGGGAACGGCCACTGATAGAACCTTTGATTGGCAGGTTACGGATGGTCAATTGTTGCTAACCTTGTCAGATGGTACCGCTGCTAAGTTCGAAATTATTGACCAGTCGGGCACAGATTTGCAGGTGTTTACTACGGTATATGATGCAGAAGATAACTTAATTGCTGCAGAGGCGGAGTATGCTTTTAAAACTGATCCAGAAGTCAATGTCAGCGAGTTAGTCAATGCTGAAGAGCAATATTGGCAAACCATGATTAATTCCTGGAATAAAGATAGCTGGGACAATGGCCGCTTGCTGTTTTGTCCGGCAGATCCCGACTGCAGTGATATAGAAAATGTCTTTTCGCCGTTTTTTGGTTGGCAAATTAACGCTGACAATAGCGGTAACCGTGTGCTATCACCGTTCCCCTTAACGGATTTTCCACCCGAGTTTGATCCGAAAACCAGCATACCAGCATTAACCTGGCAGCTAAACAGCGAGGACAGTATTACATTGTTTTACGAGCCTCAATATCGTGAGTGGACAGTTCTGAAAATAGAAGAGGGTATCTTGGGACGTCGCTTATATGTTCGTGAAGAGTCGTTCCTGAACGGTGAGTTACAAATCGCCGGCCGTATTGGTATGTATGAAGAAATTGACTACGAGTATTGGAACAATACTGCATCGCAAAATGCGGTTAGCAGCCAATCACTAGAAGCTAAGCCGACTGTACGTAAAGTGCTTAAACCAAGTAAAGGACAATCCGTCGGGTTTTAACTAAAGGCTGAACCGGAGCATAACATTGTGCTCCGGTTAGTAAGTTCAGCGCTTAGTAGCGCTGCTTCACGTAGCTTACTACTTCCTGATACTTTTCCTGCATCAGGCGAATATGTTCGTTAATTACCGGCCAATCGCTTTCTTCAGCGGCTTTTTCCAGTTTTAACGCTTGCTCGGTTAAGCTCAAAGCGCCAATGCTCTTGGCGACCGCTTTAAACTGATGCGCTACTGAGCGCACACCACTGCGCTCTTGTGCATTGACATGCTGATCCAGGGTTTGCAGCAAGTCAGCGGCGTGTTTAACAAAGTAATTCAAATGCTCTTCATGCTTGGCCGGATCATTACCAAGGAAATTGGCGATGGTGGTAAAGCAAATCGGCGAATTATGCTGGCCGTTATCGCCAGCAGCGGTTAGTGCCTGCTTTTGCGTAGTAGGGTGCGGTAGCCAGCGCGACAGCATGCTTTGCAGTGTGGCAAGCTCAATGGGCTTGGTGATATAGCCATCCATACCAATGCTTAAGCATTTTTGCTCTTCGCCTTTAAGTGCATTCGCGGTCACGGCAATAATGCGGGTAAACTCGGCGCCCTCACTAATATGTAAGCTTTCTTTACGGATGGCACTGGCCAAGTCGTAGCCACTCATATTGGGCATATGCAAATCGGTCAACAACAGCGGGTAGTGGTAGCGACGCCATTTCTCCAGCGCTATAGCGCCATCGTCAGCGACTTCCACCGCATAGCCCAGTGCATTCAGCTGGTCGACTATTACGCGTTGGTTCATCAGGTTGTCTTCTGCCAGCAGCACCAGACGCCGCTCTTTGCGTGCTTGCTCTATCGACGGTGCTGCGGCTACCGCCACTTTTTCCCCCGCATAGACGGGTTTAGCTTTGCGTTTAGCGGCAATGAGCACGGCATCATACAAGTGGCTGCGACAAATCGGCGAGCTATGCAGGTAATACACCCTGTCATTACTGCGCTCGGCAAGCTCTACCTGATTAGTGATCACGACAAACTGCACTTGGCTCATGCTGTCCAGTTGCTGTAGCTGGTCAATCTGGTTAGCTGAGATTTGCTCGTAAGTGGCGTCCAGTACCCACACTGCAGCTTGTTTCGGCGGCAACGGCCGCATCTGTTGGGCGCGTTGAAGCAGACTATCAAACAGGCTTTCGGTCTCGAGCTCAGCACCGGCATGGCTAAAATATGCCTGCAAGTGCACTTGATTGTGCTCATCGCTGCTAAACAGACACAGATGAATATCCCGTAGCAGTTCTTTATCCAGATAATGAATTTCATCTGAGCGGCGCATAGGAATGCGCACGGTAAACTCTGTGCCTTTGTCTACCTGGCTGCTGACATTGATATCACCATACATCAACGTGGTTAAGCGCTGACAGATCGATAGCCCCAGACCTGTACCGCCAAACTTACGGGTAATAGAGCCCTCAGCCTGGTTAAACGGCTGAAACACGTAGCTTATCTGGCGCTGCGTCATGCCTTTACCGTTATCGATAATACTGAACTGGATTTGGCTGAAATCCATATTCTCTTCCAGTAGCTCGGCTTTAATGATCACCAAACCGGTTTTTTCCGGTGTCGTCTGGGTGAACTTGATCGCATTTCCGGCCAGGTTATACAGTATTTGCCGCAGCCGTACCGGATCGCCTACCAAACCATCGGGAATGCGCGGGTCGATAAACAGCTTAAGGTCAATTTGCCGCTGATGGGCTACCGATACCAAAATACGGCCTACCGCTTCAATAATTTCGACCAGCGACAGTGGTATAGTTTCCAGCTCTAACTTGCCGGCTTCTATTTTGGAGAAATCGAGAATATCGTCCAAAATGCGTAGTAACGAGAAGGACGACTCGCGTACGGTGTCGGTCATTCTAAATTGCGAGGTGGATAGCTGGGTTTTTCGTAGTAAATCGATAGTGCCGATAATACCGTTCATCGGTGTACGAATTTCATGGCTCATGGTTGCCAGAAAAGTCGATTTGGCTTCGTTGGCTTTTTCGGCAGTCAGCTTGGCAGTTTCCAGTGCATCAGTACGCTCTTTAATGCGGGTTTCTACTTCCTGTTTTAGCGTTTTAATGTTTTGCTCAGACTCTGCCAGGCCCTGCTGTGCTTCATCGATACGACGAAATAGCTGGTTAATACAGCTTGCCAGTTCACCGTAGCTGTCTCTGGCGTGGCTGTCCAGACTGGCGTTAAATTGCGCTTTTTCCAAGGCCTGTCGGGTACCCTGCAATAAGGGTTTAATGCGACGGCTAAAAAAGCCGGCAATGCCCACGGCAAATAGGCCGCTTAATACCAGTGCCAATAGCAAGCTGATGCCAAATGCTGCAGCATAAGGCCACCAGGGTTTAACCTTTAACTCTTGTACATAAACCAGCAGCGCCGGTGGCTCGCCTGGCACACTAATAACCTGATGGACAATAAGATAGCTGTCTTGCTGCGTACCCTGCGCCTGCCACGAAGGTTGCGGCACAAAACCCTGCACATTGTTGGTATTAGCAATCAGCTCAGTGTTGCCATCGGCGGTTTGCCGGTACAGATACAACGCACGGCTGGCATCGCCATTACGGGTTTGCAATAACACCTGTTCGGCCGCGCTAATATCCTTACTTTGCAATAACGGTGTAAGCACGCGCGACACCAGCCGGCTGTCAGCCGTTAACCGGTCCAGTTGCGCAGTGCTCAAGCCGGGCTCCGGCTGGTTAAGTAAGGTAAACATGGCGGCCTGTGCTACCAGCGCAATGACTGATAACAGCGTCAGGGGTTTAAAAATGGCTTTACTGAAAGAAGTTTTTTCCATGCGCTATCCAATTCGTGCCTGCGTTTCACTGCAGTCGCTGTGTTTTGTCCGCTATTTTAACAACTTTTCGCAATTAACATAGCGGCGTATTTTCTGCTTACGGTTGACGGTTATTTGGTCGTTTATTTAGTTAAATGTCACTTTTGCTCAACTAATAAGCTAACGCACCGGCGCGACTAAAATATCTATTGACTTAATAAGCCAAAATCCGTTTAATACGACCCGCGTTGCCCAGATAGCTCAGTCGGTAGAGCAGCGGATTGAAAATCCGCGTGTCGGTGGTTCGATTCCGCCTCTGGGCACCATAGTTTCGGTGCTAAGTTGTTGTAACTTATCAGACTTCAACAACTTTTTCCACGTTGTCGCAGCCGCTTTAGCTCAGTTGGTAGAGCAACTGACTTGTAATCAGTAGGTCATCCGTTCGACTCGGATAAGCGGCACCATTTAGCGTCAGCCAGTTTTGCCCAGATAGCTCAGTCGGTAGAGCAGCGGATTGAAAATCCGCGTGTCGGTGGTTCGATTCCGCCTCTGGGCACCATGATAGCAAGGCCCGTCATTAGACGGGCCTTTTGCTTTTGGGCTAACAGGTTTCAGACCAACAACCAAGAAAACCTGCCAGGCAGAAATAGGCAAATCCTTGCTTCTTTGTTAAGCTCAGACCCGCTATAACAACAAGAATCCGAGGTCCTCTGCGATGAAACATCTGTTAAGTATTATTGCTGTGTCTATGTTGGCCGCTTGTGGCGGTGCACCAGAAACAGACAGTAACAACCAGGCGAATAACACCACTACCATGACACAAGAAAAGAAAGCTGCCATCAGCTACCCACAAACGGCAAAGGGTGAGGTAGTAGATACCTACTTCGGCCAACAGGTCGCCGACCCTTACCGCTGGCTGGAAGATGATCGCAGCAGCGAAACTGAAGCCTGGGTTAAAGCGCAAAACCAGGTGACGTTTGATTATCTGGCACAAATTCCTTACCGCGGCGTTATCCGAGACAAGCTGCAGCAATCGTGGAACTTCGAGCGGGTAGGTGCACCTTTTAAAGAAGGTAAATATCAGTATTTTTACCGTAATGACGGTCTGCAAAACCAGTTTGTGCTGTATCGCTTAAAAGACGATGGCAGCAGTGAGGTGTTTTTAGACCCGAATACTTTCAGCCCGGATGGCACCACTTCGATGGCTGACATTAGCTTTTCGCGCGATGGCAGCCTGGCGGCCTATGCGATTTCAGAAGGCGGCAGTGACTGGCGCAAAGTGATTGTTATTGACGTGGAAACCAAGCAGCAAATTGGCGATACGCTGGTAGATATCAAATTCAGTGGTATTAGCTGGGTGGGTAATGACGGTTTCTTCTACTCTAGCTACGACAAGCCTGATGGCAGTGAGCTTTCTGCCATGACCGATCAGCATAAACTGTATTACCACAAGCTGGGCACACCACAATCGGCCGATCAAGTGGTGTTTGGTGCCGCTGAAGCTGAAAAACACCGCTATGTTGGCGCAACGGTAACTGATGATGATCGCTATTTAGTCGTCTCGGCTGCGGTGTCTACGTCAGGCAACAAACTGTTTGTTAAAGACTTAACTAAAGCCGACAGCAGTTTTGTTACTGTGGTAGACGATACCAGTTCTGATGTTGATTTACTCGATGCCGTGGGTGATAAATTGCTGTTTATTACCAACCGCGATGCGCCTAACCGTAAAGTGGTGGTGGCTGATGCGGCCAAACCACAGCCAGAGCACTGGCAAACCCTGATTGGCGAAACTGAACATGTGCTGCGTGCCAGCACAGCAGCCGGTGCTATTTTCGCTAATTATATTGTCGATGCGGTAGCCCAGGTAAAACAGTTTGATTATGACGGCAAACTGGTACGTGACATAAGCTTGCCGGGCGTAGGCAGCGTAGGTGGCTTTAGCGGTAAGAAAGATGACAGCGAAGTATATTACAGCTTTGCTAATTACACTACGCCCAGCAGCATCTACAAATTTGCTCCGCAAACCGGTGAGTCAAGCCTGTTTAATCAACCGAAAACCCAGTTTGATCCGGCTAATTACACCTCTGAGCAGGTGTTTTACACCTCAAAAGACGGTACCCGGGTGCCGATGATCATCAGCTACCGCAAAGATGTAAAACGTAATGGCGCAAACCCAACCATCTTGTATGGTTATGGCGGCTTTAACATCAGCCTGACGCCGTCTTTTAGCGTAGCTAACGCCGTGTGGATGGACTTAGGTGGTGTCTATGCCGTGGCCAATATCCGCGGTGGCGGCGAATACGGTAAAGCCTGGCATGCTGACGGTACCCAGCTGAATAAGCAAAATGTGTTTGACGACTTTATTGCTGCAGCTGAATATTTACAAAAAGAAGGCTACACCAGCAAAGACAAGTTGGCGCTGCGTGGCGGCTCTAATGGTGGCTTGTTGGTGGGCGCAGTCATGACACAGCGACCAGACTTGTTCAAAGTAGCTGTTCCGGCGGTGGGTGTACTGGATATGCTGCGTTACCACACCTTCACGGCAGGCGCAGGCTGGGCCTATGACTATGGTACCAGTGAGCAAAGCCCGGAAATGTTTAATTACTTACTGGGTTATTCACCGGTACATAACGTGAAGCCGGGCGTCACTTATCCGGCCACCATGATTACCACTGCCGATCATGATGACAGGGTAGTACCGGCGCACTCGTTTAAGTTTGCTGCTGAGCTGCAAGCCAAAGACAGCGGCGTGAACCCGCAGCTGATCCGTATTGATGTTAAAGCTGGCCACGGCGCAGGTATGCCGGTATCGATGCAAATTGATCAGGCTGCCGATGTGTTTAGCTTTGCGCTATACAACATGGGTTATACTCAGCTGCCTTAAGCGCTGTCTTACACTAAGAGTGCAACCCTGCTAATACACCCGCCAACTGGCGGGTGTATTGTTTCTGTCAGGGCAGTTGTAAAGTCATCGCCTTCGTTTTACACTGCGTGCCCTTTTTTAAAATGTTGCCGCCGGTTGCGGTGGTGTTGTACCAGTCGTTATGCTGGTCACAAACAAAGAATTCCAGTGCAGGAGCAGGACTATGGCAAAAAAAGCGGTGATCCTGGTATTAGACAGTTTTGGTATTGGTTATGCACCTGATGCCGCCAGGTTTGGTGATGTCGGCGCTAACACCTTTGGCAGTATTGCCAAAGCTTTTAAAGCGGCCAAAGGCCGTCAGTTAGCGCTCCCTAACCTGGCACGCTTGGGCTTGGTAAAAGCCGCTAAAGCTGCAGCACAAGGTGTTGCAGCCGACGTGCAGGATGCCCAGCAGATTGTCGGCGCCTACGGTTATGCCCGTGAGCTCAGTAGCGGCAAAGATACGCCCAGCGGCCACTGGGAAATTGCCGGTGTGCCGGTGTTGTTTGACTGGGGCTACTTTCACGATAAAACCGACAGCTTTCCGTCGGCACTCATTGACGAGCTGTGCCGTCGCACCGGTGTGCCGGGGATTTTAGGCAATTGCCACGCCTCGGGTACCGATATTCTGGTGAAGCTGGGCGATGAGCACATTAAAACAGGCAAACCTATTTGCTACACCTCGGCTGACAGCGTGTTTCAGGTGGCGGCGCATGAGCAGCACTTTGGCCTTGAGAAACTGCTGCAGTTTTGTCAGGTGGCACGAGAGCTGTTAGACGATTACAACATCGGCCGTGTTATCGCCCGGCCTTTTATTGGTGACAGCGCTCAAACCTATACCCGTACCGGCAACCGACGTGATTACTCGGTATTGCCGCCAGCACCTACCTTGCTGGACAAGCTGACAGCAGCGGGGGGTAGTGTCATCAGCATCGGCAAAATAGCCGATATTTATGCGCACCAGGGTATCAGCGAAAGCCTTAAAGCCACTGGCCTTACCGCCCTGGTCGATAGCACGCTGGCTCAAATGGCGAAGCAGAGCGATAACAGTCTGATCTTTACCAACCTGGTCGATTTTGATCAGAACTTTGGCCATCGCCGTGACCCGATAGGTTATGGTGAAGCGCTGGAATACTTTGACAGCCGTTTAGTTGAGCTGATGGCGGCGTGCGACCAGGATACCTTGTTACTGCTCACGGCCGACCATGGCTGTGACCCAACCTGGCAAGGTACCGAGCATACGCGGGAATATATTCCGGTGCTGGCATACAAACCTGGCATGCATGCAACCGACTTGGGCGAGCGGATGAGTTTTGCCGATATTGGCCAGACCTTAGCCGACTATTTTGCGCTGGATGCGATGGCCTATGGCGACTCGTTTATGGCGCAGCTTAACTAACCGTATATTTATTAATCAGCAGCCTATTTATTAACTAACAGCATATTTAAGAGAATTTTATGGCAACTCCGCATATTAATGCGCCTGAAGGCGCTTTTGCTCCCACTGTTCTGATGCCAGGCGATCCGCTGCGCGCCAAGCATATTGCTGAAACCTTTTTAACCGATGCGGTTTGTGTAAACACGGTACGTAATATGTTTGGCTATACCGGCACCTACAAAGGTAAGCCGGTGAGCGTATTGGGCTCGGGCATGGGCGTGCCGTCTATGTCTATTTATGCCACTGAGCTGGTGAAGTTTTATGGCGTGAAAAACATTATCCGTATTGGCTCCTGCGGCGCCTTACCGCTGGATGTCAAAGTACGTGATGTGGTGATAGGCATGGGCGCCAGCACCGACTCCAGTGTCAACCGTAACCGCTTAGGCGGGCTGGATTTTGCCGCTATTGCCAGTTTTGAGTTACTGGAAAAAGCGGTTGCGGCTGCGCGGGCGAAAAACATTAATGTTAAAGTGGGTAATGTGTTTACCTCAGATTTGTTTTATAACCCCAGCGAAACTCTGTTTGACACCTTGCAAAAATACGGTGTATTGGCGGTAGAAATGGAAGCGGCGGGTTTATACGGTGTCGCTGCAGAGTACGGTATTAATGCGCTGGCGATTTTCACGGTTAGCGACCATATCCGTACCGGTGAAGCGTTAAGTGCTGAGCTGCGCCAGACCAGTTTTAACGAAATGGTTGAAGTGGCCTTAGGCTGTTTATAACCCGGGCTGTCTGTAACCGCTGTTAATTATTTTGCAGGACAACATTATGTCATTATCAACCAATAAAATGTTTTATGTGTCGTGGGAGGCCTTTCACCGCGCCACTAAAGAGCTGGCACACCAGCTGTTGGGTAAAAACTACACGGCTATTGTTGCGGTAAGTCGCGGTGGTCTGGTACCGGCGGCAATTTTAGCCCGTGAGCTGAATATTCGTGTGGTAGACAGCATCTGTGTTGCCAGCTATGAGCATGATAAGCAAGGCAGCTTACGTATTTTAAAAGATGCCAGTATTGAGGATTCTGCCCAGCTGCTGGTGGTAGACGATCTGGTCGACACCGGCGAAACGGCTAAAGCCCTGCGCGAGCATTTCCCTAAAGCCTGCTTTGTTACCGTGTATGCCAAACCGCAAGGTAAACCCTTGGTTGATCACTATATTACCGATATTGAACAGGATACCTGGATCCAGCTGCCATGGGATATGGAACTGGCTTACAGTAAGCCGCTGGCCGACAAATAACAGTGTACCGGGCCCGCAGCTGCGGGCCTTGTTTTTTAAGGATTATCAATGACAAAGCATCAGCTGACACTGCACTTGCCAGATTGGGTTGACGAGGTGGTAGATTGGGATAAAACCTATCGCAGTGATGAAGAGAAAATGGCCCTGGCGGTAGAGTTGTCCAGGCAAAATGTACTACGTGGCAGTGGTGGCCCCTTTGGCAGTGCTATTTTTGCCATCGACAGCGGCAAGCTACTCAGTGTAGGGGTAAACCGGGTCGTACCACTGCATAACTCAACCGCGCATGGTGAAATGATGGCTATTATGCTGGCTGAGCACAAGCTGCAAAGCTTTAGTTTGGCAGCCGATGGTATTAAACGCGAGTTGTTTACCTCGTGTGAGCCTTGCGCCATGTGTTTGGGCGGCACCCTCTGGAGTGGCGTAAAGCGCCTGGTATGCGCCGCTACGGCTGATGATGCGCGCGCTATTGGTTTTGATGAAGGCCCGGTATACGACAGCAGCTATGCTTATTTGCAACAGGCTGGTGTTGAAGTGGTGCGAATGGTACTGCGCGATGAGGCCAAAGCGGTACTGGATAATTACCTCAGCCGCGGCGGTGCGATTTATAACGGCTAAACGATAAGGGTTGAGCAGACTATAGCAGTTAACAAGTTATCACAGTTAACCAGTGCCCGGTGCAGCAGCAAAAGCTGTCTCAGTATTACTGGATTACTGGTACAGCTTTGTTGCGATGTACAGCTGCTCGACTTTTTCTCTTGCCCAAGGGGTTTTGCGTAAAAATTTCAGACTACTTTTTACCGACGGGTCTACTTTAAAGCAGTTAATATCAATCTGTTTTGCCAGCGCCGGCCAGCCGAAATGGTCTACCAATTTAGTGACAATTTGCTCCAGCGTGACACCGTGTAATGGATTATTTGGTTGTGACATCTTCGTTTCCTTAATTACGCGCTTTTGCAGCGGGGCAAAAAAATAGCCACCCCAGGGTGGCTATCTTAGCAAAACTAAAGCTTATAAACGCTCTAATACCGCAGCAGTAAAGTCAGTGGTGCCAAAACTGCCACCCAAATCACGGGTAGTGCGATCGCCTGATGCAATCACATCAGATAACGCATTACGAATTTTCTCCGCTTTGTCCTGCATACCCAGGTATTCCAGCATTTGAATAGAGGCCAGAATCACTGAACTTGGGTTCGCCAGGTTTTTACCGGCGATATCAGGGGCACTGCCGTGCACTGCTTCAAAAATGGCACAGTCGGCACCAATGTTGGCGCCAGGCGCCATGCCCAAACCGCCTACTAAGCCGGCACATAAGTCTGATAAAATATCACCAAACAGGTTAGTGGTGACAATAACGTCAAACTGTTGCGGGTTCATCACCAGCTGCATACAGGTGTTATCGACAATCATTTCCTGCGCTTCAATATCCGGATATTTCGCCGCCACTTCACGCGCTGTTTTTAAAAATAAACCTGAGGTCGATTTTAAAATATTGGCTTTGTGCACTATGGTCACTTTTTTGCGCTTTTCGCGACGCGCCGTTTCAAACGCAAACTCGGCAATACGGCGAGCACCTTCTTTGGTGACAATGCTGGTGGCTTCAGCTACTAAACCGTCAGCTGATACCACCTGACCATGGCCAGAATACATGCCTTCGGTATTTTCGCGGATAGTTATAATGTCGATATTATCGTAACGCGCCTTGGTACCTTTAAACGAAATAACCGGCCGCACGTTAGCGTACAGGTTAAATTTCTTGCGCAGTGTTACGTTAATCGAAGTAAAGCCTTCACCTACCGGGGTAGTTAATGGGCCTTTTAACGTAATTTTATTGCGGGCAATAGCGTCCAATGTTGCCTGAGGCAGTAATTCGCCGGTTTTTTCCAGCGCAGTTAGGCCGGCATCAACATATTCATAGTCAAACTCACAACCGGCTTTTTCCAGTACCTGGATAGCGGCTTCAACAATGCTTGGGCCTATGCCGTCGCCTTTAATGACAGTAATTGTTTGCTTGCTCATGGGGATCCTTAGCTGTCGTAATTATGCAAAAAAATGGGCCTCTGGCGGGCCGGAAAACGGCGTGGAATATAGCATTTTTCGGCACATTCCGCCACTTAAGCCCAGGTTTAGCGCTATTTTCGCCGTTATACCCTGTATAAGTTTGCTGAATGTGGTAATAAAACTACAGTGTTAACAGAAGTTCGTATGCTAAGGCGAGCGGCTGACAGCCTGGTACTGGGCTGTGGCGTCTTCACCGATCGCCACTAAACGTCGATTTTTAAACAATAGCGCCGTGCACTCATCTGCGGTGGTAATTCCATCGGGTGCACTGCGATGTGTGCGGTAATACAGCAACTGGTAAATCTGGCTATCGACTTTAACCGCTGCGGTAATGTCCGGGCTGCCCAACCGTTCGATAACCTGTTGCTGAGTAAGATTATCAGATAGCTGATAGCTACTGATCACTTTATGGTTAAACACCTCGCGATCTACCCAGCTCATCTGTTCGACATCATCCGGATAATACAGCAGCACGAGCAGAGTCAGAAAAGCGTACAGTATCAGGGCACCGATAAATACCGCAACTTTATTGTGTCTAAGCCAGCTTATTAACGGTAGCGGCTTTACAGTGTGATTAGACAGCGGCATGGTTAAGTCGCATCTGTTGCAGGTTCAGCCCCAGCTGAACATCGGTTTTAAGTGTTAAAATGTGCATAAAGATTTTAATCTGCTCTTTGTGCTGCAGTATTTTCTCTTTCAGTTTTTTCGGGCAATCCGGGTGCTCCAGTGCATCGGTTAGGGTAGCGCCCAATGCCATTAAATCGTGAGCGCCTTTGGGGCCAATGCCCGCCACGCCAGGCACATTATTGGTGCTATCGCCTACCAAACTCCAGTACCGCACCAGTTGCTGGCTGGGTACACCAAATTTTTGCAGTACCATTTGCTCAGTAACGTATTGACGGGCAAAAGTATCGTAAATCTGTACTCCGTCGGGCAGTAATGGCAAAAAACCTTTGTCGGTTGATACTATGGTCACGGTTTGGCCGTGCTGCGCGGCCCGGCTGGCGGCAGAGGCAATCATATCATCGGCTTCAAATTCATCCCGTTGTATGCTGCTGATGCCAAGCTCCAGAGCCTCCAGTTGCAGCTTGGGCAGGGCGTCGGCCAAAATCGCCGGCATCGGTTTGCGGTTAGCTTTGTATGGTGGGTACAGCGTTTTGCGCCAGACACTGTCGTGGCCATCAAACACCAGCAAAGCATGACTGGGGCTTAGCTCCTGCACCAGACGCTGTAGCGCCTGACGCAGCATGGCGGCGGTGTTAACAATGATTTGCTGTTTGGTGCTCTCAGCTACTTCATCTGGCAGCGGCAGGTAGGGCCGCTCCTGCACCGCGTATAAGCGGCGGATAAGGTTTAGGGCATCAATTAACAGCAAATGTGCCATCAACGTACCACCCGGTAGCAGGGCTCATATTTGCTGCCAGGCAGCTTCATCCGGCCCTGATCGACGAAGGCTTGTAACAGCGTATCCATCATTTGCATCAGTTTTGGCTCACCACTTAGCTGAAAGGGGCCATGTTGACGGATGGCTTTAATACCTTCGTCTTTAACATTGCCCGCCACTATACCGGAAAACGCCCGGCGTAAATTAGCTGCCAGTGTTGCGCTGTCCTGGTTCAGGTGCAAGTCCAGTGCGGCCATATTCTGGTGATTCGGGACAAAAGGCTGCTGAAACCCCGGCTCAATTTGCAGTGTCCAGTTAAAGTGGTAGGCATCACCTACTGATTTGCGGTAGTGGCGCACTTCGGCTGCGCCAAGTTTTAGTTTACGCGCTACAGCCGGCGCATCATCAATAATGATATCGAACAGCTTTAGCGCCTGCTGCCCGAGCGTAGCTTCGATAAAGCTGGCGATTTCACGGAAATAGGCCTCGCTTTGTTTGGGGCCAGTCAGTATTACCGGCAAGCTTTGTTGCTGATTATCCTTGTGTAGCATAATCCCCAGCAGATACAGCAGCTCTTCAGCGGTGCCAGCGCCTCCCGGGAACACAATTATGCCATGTGCAACGCGCACAAAAGCTTCCAATCGCTTTTCGATATCAGGCAGGATCACCAGCTCATTCACTATCGGATTTGGTGGCTCGGCGGCAATAATGCCGGGCTCTGTCAAGCCAAGATAGCGGCCGGTGGCGCGCCGCTGTTTGTTGTGGCCAATGGTGGCACCTTTCATTGGGCCTTTCATGGCGCCCGGGCCGCAGCCGGTACATATGTCCATCCCGCGCAAGCCAAGCTCGTAGCCGACTTCTTTGGTGTACTTATATTCCACTTCGTTAATCGAATGGCCACCCCAACAGACGATCATGTTCGGCTCGTTGCTGGCATCAATGACGCGGGCGTTACGCAATATATCAAACACCGTATGGGTAATATGGGCGCTATTTTGCAGATCTAGCCAGCTCTTGTTGCTTTGCAGCCTGCTATGGTAAAACAGAATATCCCTCAGCACAGCAAACAAGTGCTCATGAATGCCTTTGATAATTTGACCGTCGACAAAGGCGCTTTGCGGTGGGTTAAACAATTCGATTTTTATACCGCGCTCACGGCTTAGCAGATTAACGGCAAAATCCTGATACTGCTCATAGATCTCCGCTGAGCTGTCGGTATGGCTGCCCACGTTTAATACTGCCAGACAACAATTACGAAACAGCCGGAAGGCTTCCTGCTGGGTATTTTGCTTTAAATGATCGACTTCCAGTTGCGATAATAAATCCATCGATCCTAGCGGGTTTAGTTGCACATGCATGTGCGCTCCTTAGTTAACGTAAACGGGAAAGATCAGCGACCTTTTTTCAGCACAACCTTGTCGCGGCCGGCCTTTTTCGCTTCATATAAGGCTTCGTCGGCCCGATCAAAAGCGGCGCGGCCGGAGTCTGAGGTTTGCAGTTGGGTGGCCCCAAATGAAATAGAAATAGGCACACTGACATTTTTAAATTTAAACGGAATTTTCTTTATTTTCTCACGCAGCGCATTTAACGGCGCTTCCAGTGCCGCTAATTCGGTTTCGGGGAATAACAGCACAAACTCTTCACCACCGTAACGGGCGATAAAGTCAGTTTCGCGCAGGTTCAGCTTCAGTGTTTTCGCTATCACTTTCAGCGTTTTATCGCCGGCGCTGTGACCATAATTGTCATTAATACTTTTAAAATGGTCTACATCGCCCAATACCACACACAGTGGCTTTTTGTAGCGCTGCCAACGTTGCATTTCAAGGGCATAGCGCTCATCAAATGCAGCGCGGTTGGGTATTTCAGTTAATGCATCTTGCAAGCTACGGAAATTTTGATCGGAAATGCGCTTTTTAAAGGTTTTCGCATCGCTTTCCAGTTCATCTAAACGCCGTTCCATGTCACCCAGCGTCAACAACAACTGATGGCGCTCTTGTTGTTCAAGCTGATCTTTCTCCCGCAGTGAGCCGGTAATCGCCGATAAACGCTCGCTGACCAGGGTTTTAAGCTGCTCCAGTGAGGTGGCTTTTTGACTGGCCTGGCCTAAATGGTCAATTTGCTGCTCTATCTGCTGGTTCAGCAGCTGCATTTTTTGCTTTAGCTCAGCTGAGTCATTCAGTGATGACACTACTGCCTGTTGTACGCTGGATAGGGCGTCATTCAGTTTCAGCAGGAAGCTTTCTGCCGATTGTCGCTCCCGGTTAATACTGCTGATAATAATACTGATGGTTTTCAGGCAGGCTTCCAGCAGCGCATCTATCGGCAATTTATCCAGCAGGCTTAAGCGGATTTTATCCATCTCGGCGGCGCTGTCTTCAGCAAAAGCCAGCTCACTGAGTAAATTTGTCAGTTCAACACTAATTTGTCGGCAGATATGGTCGTAACGGTCTTCGTCGCTGTTATCATCTTGTGCGAGCTGTTGCTTGGCTTGCAATGCATGTTGATACAGTTTAGTCAGATCGGTCAGGTGCGGTAAAAAGGCATGCACAGTAGCTGAGGGTTGCTCTACTTTACCCAACAGCTCGCGTAACTCACGTCGTAGTTTATCCGGCAAGCCTTTTTGTTGTTGCAGCAACTTGCCAGCTTCAGCTAAACCTTGTTGCACTTTGTGCACATCAATTTGCTGTTTGGCTTCCAACTGTTTTAAGTTCTCACTGGTGCCTTCAATAAAGGGCAACAGCTTTTCCAAATCGGTACCCCGGCTTAACTCGGTGCGCAGCTTAGCCAGGCGATTATCCAGATCAACATCTACGCCTTTGCAGGCTAACGATAGCCGTGACACAAACAACGCCAGAATTTTAAACTGCGCTTCATAAGTGTCTTCCAGCGCTTTACGCGCTTTTAGGGCATTACTCAGTTGCTGTTTAGTGTCGTCCTGCAAGGTAATCACCTTAGAGCTCGTGTTAAATCCATGTTTAGACTTAAGTATATCGACAATCGCGCTAAATGCGATCACTCATTAGGCAGAAAAGTGGCTTTTACAAAATACAGCGGACCAAAAGGTCCGCTGGGGGGTAGGGAATATTGTTATAACTGGTTGCTGTTACAGGCTGTTATTTCTTACACAGATAGTAAGGTAACCAGGATGCTTCTTCAGCAGAGGTCAGATATTGCATAATCAGCAGTCCTTGTTGGCACTTCAGTCTGACAGTCCATCTGGCAGACGCTGCATATTTAACCAAAAAACGCCATGTTTTGAAAGTGTATTGGTAAGTTTTCTTTTCAGTTTTCAGTAATTGTGGCTTTAATGTCGAGCTGGTAATAGTGGGTTATCTTTAGTTTGTTGATTTAATAGGTTTTTAATTTTTTGGCGGTTTGCATGATACTGAAACCGCCTTGAAAAGTCTACGAGGCTACTAACGAAATTGTTACTGTCTGCTTAAACGGATAGCCGGTGGGTTGCAAGGCTCGCTGGCGCGCCAGGGGTTTATATCCAGACCGCCGCGGCGGGTGTAGCGGGCGTACACGGCTAAAAATTCTGGCTGGCAGCGCTGCCATATATCAGTGTAAATGCGTTCAACGCATTGCTCGTGAAACTCATTATGGCTGCGAAAGCTGATCAGGTAGCGCAGCAGGCTGGCATGGTCTATCGCCGCGCCGCGATAGTGAATATACACGCTGGCCCAGTCTGGTTGCGAGGTAATAAGACAATTTGATTTGAGCAAATGCGAATGCAGTTTTTCTTCTACCTTGTCGCCGCCTGCCTGCAAGTTCAGTAAAGACGCGTCGTATTGATACTGTGTAATCTCAATATCCAAATCGTCAATACAGCGGCCCGGGATCCAGGTAGGCTGAAACGCCATAATTTCGTTGACGTTATGCAAGCTGACCTTTACCGGCTTGCCTGCGCAAGCTGACAAATCGCGTTGCAGATGCTGATACACCTGGCCTAAGTCGGCAAAACGGCTTTGGTTAAAGCTGTTTAAATACAGCTTAAATGACTTAGATTCAATCAGGTTAGCCGAATCAAACGGCACCACAAAAGTCGCCAGTGCCACCATCGGCTTGCCTTTGGCATTAAGCCAGGATAATTCGTAACCGTGCCAGATATCCTGGCCGCAAAACGGTAGGGCAGCGGCATCCAGGCCAATATCGTCACGGCCTAAACTGCGTGGTACTGCCTGCAATAAGCTGGCGTCATATTGGTCGGCATAAGCGGTTATTTTACCCAGGCTTAGCCCGGCGAGCGCATCTGCATGGCCTTTCATCATCTCTGTTGCTGTCATCCCAACTGGTTAGCGTTACAATGGCGCAAGTTTATCATAAAGTTTACAGGAAGGTCGCGTGAGCCTGACCGAGATTTACCACGATTTTGTAAGCCAATGGTTAAGCTGGCAAACTAACCAGCAACACCCTTTAGTGACCTGGGCTGATCCAAAGAGCCCCTCGCCGTGTCAGCGGGGTGATATTCAGCATAATCAAGTCCAGTGGCAGCCGGTTAAGCAGGTACAGCCAGCTGATTTTGCTAATGTTGAACAAGCGCTTGAGCTTGAGCTGCACGCGGATATAAAAACCTTTTATCAGCTGTATTTCGGTGCGGGGATAGCTGCGCAGCATCCCCGCGGCAAGCTGATGCTGCTGATGGTATGGAATGATGATGATGTGAAACGGCTGCAGGAAAATATCATTGGTCATATCATCATGAAGCGTCGTCTAAAGCAGAGTGAAACACTATTTTTTGCCACTACCGAAGACGATGATATTTTGCTATCGGTATTAAATAGCACAGGCGAAGTATATTTAGAGCACGTTGGACAAGAGGTGAAGGAGAAACTGGCCGACAACCTGGCACAGTTCCTCAGTCAGTTAACACCCTGTTCGTCGGACGGGCTTTGACAGTCCCAGGCAATATTACTGAGTAAATGGCAGCGGCCACATTTAAAGTCAAACAGCTGGTGCAGTGGTTGAGCCAATCGCCAGGCTCCACCGCAGCCGGGGCAGGGTTTGCCGGCTTCAAGGGCGCAATTGTTACTGCTACCACTATATAGCGTGTAATACACTGGCTTTTGACTCAGGCGTGCCAAGTTGTTAGCTAATTGTCGTCCCTGCCGATTAAGCTGGCTGTGCAGCTGCTGCAGGCTGCGTTCGGCGCTGCGATTCAATACCCTGCTCTGTTGCATCTGAATTTCATCTAACGCCTGATATTGTAGCTGCCAGCGGATCAGTGCTTCGTGATCTCCGTTGGTTACAGGTAGCAGATACAGTGGTACCGGGGCAAAGTGTTCGCCACAGCGTAGCGGCGAGCAGGTATCGTTAAAGCGACTGTACAAAATGTAATAAGGCGCAGACGCGCAGGGATCGGTATGGTTTGACATTAAGTCCATGCCAAGTACGTTAAGTTGCGGATAGCCAAGGCCGGCCGTGGCTAACTGCTGCAGGGCGGCTAAACCCCGCGGGCTGTGATACTGCTGTTTTAACGCCTCTGTTGCCGGCAGCACTATACGGCTGACAAAGCAGTCCTGCTGCCAGGCAGTTGGAAATTCCCGACCCAGCGTCTGGCCGTTAAATATCAGCGCTTCCATATAGCAGCGTATCGCCGCTTCCGCCTGGTCAAAGTCGGTATCGGCAATGACTTTAAACGTTAGCTCTGCCAGATACATGGCTAGCGCTCAAGCTTGCTGAGCAGCAGATCCAGTTTGGCTTCTATACGAGCCAGACGGTCGTTAATGTCGTCAGTCTCTGTCTGCCGGGCTGGTAAGCTATCAGGTACTGCATTGCTCGGTGTAAGGCTGGTGTAGACCGGGTTGCTGCGCCAGTGCTGATAAGCAGCGAACAGCTGCTGGGGAGCTACCCTGCCAGCTAAGCGGGCACGAAACAGCGCCAGACTGGGTGTTTTACCCTCCTGCTGTAACTCGCTGGCCACATGCTGCAACAGCTGCTGAATATCGTTCATCGTGTTTGCCTTATTGACTAACTAGTAGCGAAATTTACCACCCTTTGGTCGCTAGTTATAGTGGCTTATTTTTAAGTTTATGTTTTTATTGAACTTAATGGGTGGCATGCTGTTTGCTGCAACCTCGCAGGCTGTAACAGCCCTAGTGTATTACAACAACAAAGGAAATTAACTATGTTTGCAAAGATGGTTATGGCTGCTGCGCTGGCAGTGAGTTTGTCTGGCTGTGTGGTAGCAGTGGGTGGTAATCATGAGTTTGATGATGACAGCAGCTGGAAGAAAACGCAGCGGCAAAATCAGGAGAAAATTAATAACCTGACGCTGGATATGACCGCAGAGCAGATCCGTACATTGCTTGGCACACCGGATTTTACCGAGTCGTTTAGCAAAGACGGTGACAGTGTGCAGGTACTGTTTTACCGCACCCATCATGAAAAAAGTGATGGTAAAACCACCAAGGATGAATGCACTCCGCTTATCTTTAAACAAAACCGTTTGACCGGCTGGGGCGACAAAGCTTATCAGTATCTGTAATTCAGGTTTGGCCCCGGCAAACTGATGCCGGGGCTTGCTGTTAATGCAGTAGAGCGTTCAATTCATCAATCACTTCACACCAGTCAGCATCCTGTTTTAAAGATTCGCGTAAAAAGCTGGCCTGAGCGCTATTCCAAAATGGCGCATCCTGAATAGCCATGCCCGAGGCCAATTTGTGTTGGCGAATAAAGTGATTAATAGCCTGGTCGCTGTCGTCTAATCCAAGTTGGGCAAATAAGTTGTTAAGTGTTGGAGCTGAGCTTTGCATACGGTTCTCCTGTTGGCCAGTACTGAGTAAAGCTTAGCCTTGTTTCACTATTTTGCTTATGTGGGCCGCTTGGCAAGTTATGACCTTGCTGCTATTGTGGATAAAAAAACAACAATAGCGCGCTTAACAGGGAGTCAACATGCTGGCAGATATCAACACCTTGGAGCTGGAACGCTTAAAGGCCGTTTTACTCAGTGCAGATGAGTTAAAATTGGCTGCATCATTGTTATACCAATCGTACTTCGATGATCCGCTGTTTATGGAAATCTTCCGTGCCGATAAACCAGAGTATGAGCAGCGATTGCGCGCAGCCATTCGGGAGGAGCTTGCCACCTTCTGGCAAGCTGGCCAGCCGATGATAGGCCTGTTTAACGGTGAGCAATTACTTGGCGTGGCCTGTGTCATTAACCCTGACTCTGGCATTGGTGCCAGCCGGCTGTGGCACTGGCGGCTAAAAATGTTGCTGACCGCAGGCTATGTGTCTACCCGTCAGTTGTTGGATAAGGAGCAAAAAATTCACGCTGCTATGCCCGCTGAGCATTATCATATGCTGGCCTTTATTGCGGTGGCTCCGAGGCACCAGCATTTGGGGCTGGGACATTACCTTATTCATGCGGTGGACTCACTGGTTGATAAAGATCCCCGTTCAGCCGGCATTGGCGTTTTTGTTACGCTGGAGAAATACAAAGCCTTTTTTGCCGGCGATCATTATCAACCGGTTACCGATTTGGCCTTTAACACTGTCAGTGGCACCCTTATGTTCCGGCCACGGCAAACGAACAGTTAAGATCAGAGAACCCTATACAGAGAACGCGAATGAATAAATTCAGTAGTTTCGCCGAGTTTTATCCCTACTATCTGGCCGAGCATCGTCATCCGCTGTGCCGTGCCTTGCATTATTGCGGTAGCCTGCTGGTGATAGCGGTGCTGTGTTATGCTCTGATAACACAGCAGTGGCTGCTGTTATGGTTGTTACCGCTAATAGGTTATGGTTTCGCCTGGGTTGGGCACTTTGCCTTTGAGCACAATAAGCCGGCGACGTTCAAATATCCTTTATACAGCCTTGCTGCAGACTGGGTGATGTTAAAAGATTTTTTAACCGGCCAGCTAAAGCATAAACTGCCGGCTAATTGATGCGATAAGCCGGTAAGTTAAATGCTGCCATACGCATGCCGCTAAGTAACAGCTCAGCCTGATAGCGGCTTTCGCCATCACCGCTAAAATCGACCTGATATTGGGTAATAAACCTTAGCCGGCCATTGATTTTGCGAAAACTGTGGCTGGTGCGGCCGCAGTCTAACAACTGTAATTGCTGCTGCTGGCATAGCTGGCGCGCCACCACGATAGCCCGCTCATCCTGTTTACGCTGCAGCCAAAACAAATAGCACACTGTGCCCAGTGCCAGCAGTAATAAAATTGAACCCATAACACTCTCCCGTCACAATGTAGCGATCATGCTGATTAGCCGTGTGTTTTACAAGAGCTGGCTGGTGTTTTCGCTTGTGATACACTAGACGCTTGCCGTAAGAGAAGTGATATGACCGAACAGATCCAGTCATTGTTAGATGCGCTTGAACGTGAACTGAAACAGCTTGAACTCTGGTCGCTTGTGCAGCCGGATGAGCAGGCCCTTCAAAGCCGCTTACCCTTTTGTATTGATACGCTGCGCTTTGAGCAGTGGCTGCAGTTTATTTTCATCCCCAAAATTCAGTTGCTGTTAGACAACGCTTCGCCGCTGCCGACTAAGATTGCGTTGTTGCCGCTGGCAGAGCAGGTTTTTAAGGATACTGATACGCGTTTTAGCCGCTTGCTCAGTATTATTTCAGCTTTGGACAGCCGGCTAACGGAGGCGCCATGAGTGCGGCGACGCCGTTTCAGTTAAACGCGCCGCTTGAGGTGCTGTATCAGGATGAGCATCTGGTGGCGATAGATAAACCCAGTGGCATGCTGGTGCACCGCTCTTTTCTGGATAAGCACGAAACCGTGTTTGTCATGCAAACGCTGCGCGATCAGTTAGGCCAGCATGTATTCCCGGTGCACCGGCTGGATCGGCCGACCTCCGGCGTGCTGCTGTTTGCCTTGTCCAGCGACGTCGCGCGCATACTCAGTCAGCAGCAAGAACTTAAATTGTGGCGTAAATACTATCTGGCGGTGGTGCGCGGGTTTATGGCGCAGGGCGGTGAGCTGGATTACCCATTAAAAGAGCAGCTGGATGATATCGCCGATAAGTTCGCTCGCACTGACAAAGCACCACAGCAAGCGGTGACCCGTTATCAGCCATTGGCGCGCATCGAACTGCCAATACCGGTAAGTAAATACCCGGCCGCGCGTTACAGCTTAGTGGCGCTGCAGCCATTAACCGGGCGTAAACACCAGTTACGGCGCCATCTGGCCCATTTACGCCAACCCATCGTGGGTGACACCAGCCACGGCGATGGTAAGCACAATGCGTTGTTTAAACAGCATGTTAATTGCCAGCGTTTGCTACTGCTGGCGAAGCAGCTGCAGCTGCCCCATCCGATAACCGGCGAACCTTTGTTGATCAGTGCCGGTCTGAACGAACTTGAAAGTCTGTTTAGCCAGTTTGGCTGGCCGACAGATGAAGCTTATTATCAGCAGCAATTTGCTGAACTTTTTGTGGAGGAGAAATGGCAAAAATCGCAGTAATGGTGGGCAGTGTGTACGGTGCAGCGCAATATGTTGCCGAGGAAGCAACCTCACTACTTGGCACTATGGGGCATGACATCAGGCTGTTTGCAGAGCCGAAGCTGGATGATGTGCTGAGCTTTAATGCTGATATCTGGCTGGTGATAAGCTCTACCACCGGCCAGGGGGACATTCCGGATAACTTGTTGCCATTTTACCTCGATGTGCAAAGCCGCTTTCCGCTGTTAACCGGCAAACGTTTTGCAGTGATCGCACTGGGCGACAGTAGCTATGATACCTTTTGTGGCGCCGGCGAACAGTTACGTGCGCTGCTGTTGGAAATTCAGGGCACAGAACTCTCACCGATGCTGCGCATTGATGCCGGCGAAACCCTGGAGCCTGAGACAATCGCCTTGCCCTGGCTGAAGCAGCAGTTTAGTGCACTGAGCTAACAGTATTTATCCAGCTTGCTGTAGGCTTTAGCACCCGGCATCTTAAGTGCTGGGTCATTCAGCGCCGCCAGCTTATCCACCCACATGGCGGTGGCGCCACATACCGCTATGGGCATGACAAACAGGTTAAATAGCGGGATCATACAAGCAATATTTACCGTTATGCCAAAGGCAAAGCTATTACCGGGCTGGCCGCGTAGTTGCTGGCGCATGATGCGAAAGTCTATTTTGTGGTTGTCGTAAGGGTAGTCGGCATACTGTATCGCCAGCAGCCAGCTGGTAAACAAGAACCACAGTATCGGGCCTACCAGCGGTAAAAATAAAAACAGCACAAATAAAATAATGGCGCGTGGCAGCGCATACAGCAGTTTTTGCCATTCACGTCCCAGCATGCGTGGCACATCTCTGATAAAGCCGGCCATACCTGTGTCGGGAAGCTTTTTGCCGGTTAAATGCGCTTCGACTTTTTCACTGAGCAGGCCATTAAAGGGCGCAGCAATAAAGTTGGCCACCATAGTAAAGCTATATGCCAGACCAATCACCAGTGTCATCACACCCAGCGGGATTAGTAAATACTCTAGCCAATGCAGCCAGGCAGGCAGGTACTGCTGCACGGCGGCGACCATGGCGTTTACCTGTTGCAGTAGCAGGTAAAATGCGAATGAAAACAGCACAAGATTAATGCTAAGGGGTACCAGCACAAAACGCTTTAAACCTTTGGTGTGGATCAAAGTTAAGCCACGAAAAAAATAGTACATTACACCCTCGCTGACCGCGTGCGCTGAACAATAGTCGCAGTATAAAGCCTTCTGCTGCCTGGCCATCACGTTGTTAGCCAGTTTTTCGTAACAGAATATAACGCTGTAACACAGTGCTGGCATATGGCCGGGCATTTTATGCTACAATGGCGGCAGTTTTACCGCAGCGCGGTGCAACCGTTTAACGTTAACTAAGGGTGAGATATGGCGATGTTAGCTTCGGCGCTGGTATTTGGATTAACCACTTTATGTTTGCTGGCAGGCTTAACCTGCTTGTTTTCGGCCCTGTTGGTGCCTGCAACAGAGGGAGCAGAGAAACAATTTGAAAAGCGGCTGGAATACAGCATGTTTGCTGCTGTAGGCTTGGTAAGTTTTACGGTGTTAATGTATATCAGCTGAGTGCTTACTGGCTTGATAACGCAAAACGGCAGCTTAGGCTGCCGTTTGTTTTTGGGGCGTAGCTATTCCACACTGCGCAGTAAGGCGTTAATACCTACTTTAGCCCGGGTTTGCGCATCGACTTTTTTCACGATAATAGCGGCATATAAACTGTGGCTGCCATCTTTACTGGGGATTGAACCCGGCACGACAACGGCACCTGCGGGGACACGGCCATAGCTGATTTCACCGGTTTCCCTGTCATAAATGCGCGTGCTCTGGCTAATATATACGCCCATAGATAGCACGGCGCCTTCTTCCACAATTACGCCTTCAACGACTTCCGAGCGGGCGCCGATAAAGCAGTTATCTTCAATAATGGTTGGGTTGGCTTGCAGTGGCTCTAATACGCCGCCGATACCGACACCGCCGGACAAATGCACGTTTTTACCAATTTGCGCGCAGCTGCCCACGGTGGCCCAGGTGTCGACCATAGTGCCTTCACCTACATAAGCGCCGATATTAACGTAAGAGGGCATCAGCACCACGTTTTTTGCCACATAGCTGCCGCGACGCACTGCAGCAGGCGGCACCACGCGCACACCTTCTTTGCGGAACTGCGCATCGCTGTAGTTGGCATATTTCATCGGCACTTTATCAAAAAAGCGGTTTTCCGCACCGTCCATCACCTGGTTGTCGTTAATGCGAAACGACAACAACACGGCTTTTTTTAGCCACTGGTGCACTACCCACTCGCCAGCAATTTTTTCTGCCACCCGGGCGCTGCCGTTATCTAACATGCTGATAACGCTTTCTACCGCCTGTTTTACCTCGGGGGTTACCGTGCTGGGAGTAATGTCGGCACGTTGTTCAAATGCCTGTTCAATAATGCTTTTTAACTCTGACATTGGGTGTATTAGCCTTCTGTTTGCTGTGAAAGTTGCTCGATCAGTGCACGTTTCAGTGCGCTTTGTTGCTCACTGGACAGCGCCTGATCGTCGCTATTTGAAATCATAAAAAAGTCTTCAGCCCGCTCGCCAATGGTGGTGATTTTGGCAGCATGAATGTTGACGTCGCAGCGCTGAAATACTTCGCCGATATTGGCCAATAGGCCGGGCGTATCCAGCGCCGCCAACTCTATCATGGTGCGTTTGCTGGTGTTACCGGGTAAAAATACTACCTTGGGCGGCACGTTAAACTGGCGCATCTGGCGCGATAATTTGGTTTTTTGCCGCGATAAATCGGGCTTACCGGCAATATACAACTCCAGCGCGCGCTTAATACTTTGCTGGCGCGATGGCGAGTTCACCGCTTCGCCGTTTTGCTCCAGAATCACAAAGGTGTCCATCGCATAACCGTCTTTGTTGGTCATGATTTGGGCATCAAAAATGTTCACTTTTTTGCTGTCCAGCGCCGCCACTAAGCGGGCAAATAGCTTGGGCTGATCTTTGGTGTAAATAAACACCTGGGTGCCGCCGCGAATAGGGGCTTTACTGATCAACACCAGTGGCTCATCCGGGTTTTTATGCCGCAATATATGCTCGCAGTGCCAGACAATTTGTCTGGCGCTGTAGCGGGCAAAGTAATCGGCTTTAATGCGGCTCCAAAGCTGCAATATTTCACTTTCGCTAAAGGTTTGCTTTAGCAGCAGCGGCATGGCTTCGCTTTGGTTTTCGCGGATTAAATCACGCAGGTCCATCGGCTTTTCCAGGCCGCGGCGAAAAGCTTTTTGTGTGGCCAGAAACAGCTCGCGCAGCAGTGAGCCTTTCCAGTCATTCCATAAGTTGTCGTTGGTAGCGCGGATATCGGCCAGCGTTAAGCAGTATAGGTAATTCAGCCGGGTTTCGTCGCGCACTTTCTCGGCAAACTCTGCCACCACAGCCGGATCGTGAATGTCGCGGCGCTGTGCGGTGACCGACATCAGTAGATGATGCTCTACCAGCCAGGCCACCAACTTACTGTCAAAGTCACTGAGTTTATGCAGTTTGGCAAACTCGCGCACATCCATCGCACCAAGCTCAGAGTGGTCACCACCACGGCCTTTAGCAATGTCATGGAAAATACCGGCTAAATACAGCAGTTCAGGCTTTTCCATTTTGCGCACGATATCGCTACACAGCGGAAACTCGCTGTCATGTTCACTGAGCGTGTATTTATAGAGGTTTTTCAGTAAACGGTGGGTGTGTTCATCTACTGTGTAGGCATGGAACAAATCAAATTGCATTTGACCAACAATATTACGCCACTGCGGTAAGTAGGCCGCCAACACACCATAACGGTGCATCAGGGTAATGGCCTTATCCATGCCGCGCGGGTGGCGGACAATGGCTAAAAACAGCTGACGGCAGGCTTCGTAATCTTGTAAGTCACCCATTAAACGCCGGCGTACCTGCCGGATAAGTCGCATGGTGGCAGAGTGCACACCAGTGATATTGGAGTTATTGGCAATATGCCAAAATAGCCGCAACAGGTTGTCGCGCCGGGCAAATACCGCATTGTCCCGCGCGCAGATCAAATGGCCTCGTAGCTCAAAGTAATCATCCAGAACCAGGGTTTTGACTTTTTCTTTGTGATTTAAAATGCTGCCATCAAAGTGCTGCAGCAGCATTTCGTTAAGCTCGCTAACCCGCTGCACGGTACGGAAGAACCGCTTCATCATGCGCTCTACCGAGGCTTTACCATCAGCACCAAAGCCAAGCCGCTCAGCTACGGCTGGCTGGTAGTCAAACAGAATACGGTTTTCATTGCGGCCCGCTTCCAAATGCAATGCAAAACGCATTTGCCACAGATAAGCCTCGCACTCCATCAGCTCCTGATATTCGTCTTCAGTCAGGTACTGATAGGCCACCAGCTCACGCATGGTACGGGTTTGGAAATGCCGTTTGGCCACCCAGCCGATGGTTTGAATATCGCGCAAGCCGCCCGGGTTGGCCTTTAAATTGGGCTCCAGGTTATAAGCCGTGCCATGGTACTGGGCATGGCGCTGTTGCTGCTCGTGGCGTTTAGCCTGAAAAAACGCCTGGCTGGTCCAGAAGCTGTCTTTACTCACTTCCTGCTGCAGCTGTTCAAAAAGTGGCTTATTGCCGGTCAGCAGGCGCATCTCCAACAAGTTGGTGGCAATGGTAATGTCGTCTTTGCCCAGTTTTACCGACTCTTTTACTGTGCGAACACTGTGGCCCACTTCCAGGCGCAGATCCCACAGCAAGGTAATAAACTGACCTATGGCGTCTTGCTGTGCGGCTGATAACCGGCCTTCAGCCAAAATAAGCAAATCAATGTCGGAGCAGGGGTGCAACTCGCCGCGGCCATAGCCGCCAACGGCAATTAAACTGAGGTCTTTGCTTTTATGCAGATCCAGATTGTGCCACAGTTGCACCAGTACTTTGTCTATAAAAGCGGCACGGGCTTTTACCAGCGCGTTTACCGGATGCTGGGCAAAGCTTTTGCTTAACCAGTCGTGAAAATCGGCGAAGTGCTTTTTATAGCTGTCCAGGCTGTAACGGTCGGGAAGGGCTTTACTGAAAGTTACCGCCTGGCTCATGCTGGTCTCCGCTGGGGTTATTCTGCAGTTAAAATGCGCTCGATAGTGTCATCACTGCGCAGGGTTAAAATTTCACAGCCGGTGTCAGTCACCAGAATGGTGTGTTCAAACTGTGCCGATAAACTGCGATCTTTAGTCACGACGGTCCAGCCATCGGCCAGCAGTTTGCTGTGACGGCCACCGGCATTAATCATTGGCTCTATGGTTAGACACATTCCGGTTTTGAGTACTTCGCCGGTACCGGGTTTGCCGTAATGCAGCACTTGTGGGTCTTCGTGGAACACCGCACCAATACCATGGCCGCAGTATTCACGCACCACTGAATAGCTGTGTGCTTCAGCATGTTGCTGAATAACATGGCCAATATCGCCTAAACGTACGCCGTTTTTCACTTTTTTCAGGGCCAGGTACATACACTCCTGCGTAACCCGAATAAGCCGCTCAGCCATAATGCTGGGCTTGCCGACGACAAACATCTTAGAGGTATCGCCATGGTAACCATCTTTAATTACCGTGATGTCGATATTGATAATATCGCCGTCTTTGAGTTTTTTATCTGCCGGTATGCCGTGGCAAATTACCTGATTTACTGAGGTGCAGATTGATTTAGGAAAGCCGTGGTAATTAAGTGGCGCCGGAATAGCCTGCTGCTCGTTGACAATATAGTTATGGCAGATGGTATTGAGCTCGTCGGTGGTGACGCCGGCTTTTACATAAGGCTCAATCATTTCCAGCACCTGCGCGGCAAGACGACCTGCCACACGCATTTTTTCAATTTCGGCTGGAGTTTTGATAGTCGCTGTCATGCTGTTTCTCTATTTAGGGCGGGGCCAACGCCAGGCGCCGCTGCTGCAAAAATACACATTTCATTGTGTTTATAGGGTGTCTATGGTATAAAGCGCGCCGCAAATTAGCAAATCGCATTCGCGTATAAGGCAGAACCTTTTGCTCTTTACCGCGTTGTCGTGTGCTTAATTAGCGTAATTAAACAAAACACACATGTATCGACACATATTCCGGGGTGCTTTGCCCTGCACTGAACCACAGTCAGGCCAGAGTCGGCGTATGGGATACATGGAGGCTTAACCCCTTATACAGGAAATTAAATCATGGCAAAAGTTTCTATGCGCGACATGCTCCAGGCGGGCGTGCACTTCGGTCACCAAACCCGTTACTGGAACCCAAAAATGAAGCCGTTCATTTTTGGCGCGCGTAACAAAGTTCATATCATCAACCTGGAACAAACTGTTCCTATGATGAACGACGCTCTGGCATTCATTCAGCAAGTAGCAGCGAAAAAGGGCAAGATCCTGTTCGTTGGTACTAAGCGTGCCGCTTCTGAAGCCATTAAAGAAGCTGCAGTTAAGTCTGATCAGTTCTACGTAAACCACCGCTGGTTAGGTGGTATGCTGACTAACTGGAAAACAGTTCGTCAGTCAATCAAGCGTTTAAAAGATCTGGAAGCGCAAAGCCAGGACGGTACTTTCGACAAGCTGACCAAGAAAGAAGCTTTAGACCGTACCCGTGAAATGGACAAGCTGGAAAAGAGCTTAGGCGGTATCAAAGATATGGGCGGTTTGCCGGACGTACTGTTCGTGATCGACGCTGACCATGAACATATCGCTATCAAAGAAGCGAACAACCTGGGTATTCCAGTTGTAGCTATCGTTGATACTAACTCTGATCCAAAAGGTGTTGACTATGTAGTACCAGGTAACGATGACGCGATCCGCGCTATCCAGTTATACCTGGGTGCTGTTGGTCAGGCCATCCTGGAAGGTCGTGACAAAAACATCGAAGTTCAGGCAGAAGCCGAAGCCTTCGTTGAAGCAGAGTAATTTCATTGTCACAGGTGCC
This sequence comes from Pseudomonadota bacterium, assembly GCA_040752955.1. Classification (GTDB taxonomy): domain Bacteria; phylum Pseudomonadota; class Gammaproteobacteria; order Enterobacterales; family Alteromonadaceae; genus Alishewanella. The sequence goes on along the minus strand of JBFMHG010000001.1, from coordinate 72,884 downwards.
CGCTAAGCTGGCGCCTGTACAGTGCAAGATTGCGACAGGGGCCCAACGGCCCCTGTTTGTCCAACCAGAATGAATACGAGGAAGCTCCCATGGCTGTAACTGCCGCTTTAGTAAAAGAACTTCGCGAGCGCACTGGCGCTGGCATGATGGATTGTAAAAAAGCACTGGAAGAGACTGCAGGTGATATCGAAGCTGCAATCGACGCCATGCGTAAAAGTGGTTTAGCCAAAGCTGCCAAGAAAGCAGGCCGTATCGCCGCTGAAGGTACTATTATCACTCGCGTAGCAAACGGTTACGGTATTGCTATCGAGTTCAACTGTGAAACAGACTTCGTGGCGCGTGATGCCAGCTTCCTGGCGTTTGCTAACGCTGTAGCTGATTTAGCCCACGCTAACAAGCTGTTCACGGCAGAAGCTATTTTAGCGGCTGACTTAAACGGCACTTCTGTAGAAGATACCCGTGCTACTTTGGTTGCTAAAATCGGTGAGAACATCAACGTACGTCGCGCTGCGGTAGTTGAAGGTGCGGTTATCGGTCAGTACGTGCACTCAGGCCGTATCGGCGTATTAGCCGTACTGGAAGGCGGTAACGAAGACATCGCTAAAGATGTTGCGATGCACGTTGCTGCAAACAACCCAGGCTACGTAAACCCGGAAGACGTATCAGCTGAAGTGGTTGAGCGTGAGCGTCAAATCCAGGTTGAAATCGCGGTTAACTCTGGCAAGCCACAAGAAATTGCTGAGAAGATGGTTGCTGGCCGTATGACCAAGTTCACTGGCGAAGTGAGCTTAACCGGTCAGCCGTTCGTGAAAGATCCGTCTATCACCACCGGTGACTTCCTGAAGCAAAACGGTGCTAAAGCCATTTCTTTCATCCGTTTAGAAGTGGGTGAAGGTATCGAGAAGAAAGAAGAAGACTTCGCGGCTGAAGTAGCAGCCCAGATCGCGGCAGCGAAGAAGTAATTTATTCTTCTGCCTAACGGCAAAAACCGCTAGAATAACCGCGGCCTTCGGTTTTCCCACCGGGCCGCGGTTTTTTTTACCCGCAATATTGTCAATGTCAGCCAGCACTAAGAGGATCTCATGAGCACAAATCCAAAACCCACCTACCGCAGGATCTTATTAAAACTCAGTGGTGAAGCCCTGATGGGTGATGAAGGCTTTGGCATCGATCCCAAAGTGCTGGACCGGATGGCGCAAGAAATTAAAGAGCTGGTAGAGCTGGGTGTACAGGTTGGTATTGTTATTGGTGGTGGTAACATCTTTCGCGGTGAAGGCTTAGCCAAAGCCGGTATGAACCGGGTGGTAGGCGACCATATGGGTATGCTGGCCACCGTAATGAATGGCCTGGCCATGCGTGACGCCTTGCACCGGGCTTATGTTAACGCCCGTATGATGAGCGCTATTCCACTTAATGGTGTCTGTGATAATTACAGCTGGGCAGAAGCGATAAGCCTGTTAAAGTCAGGCCGGGTAGTCATTTTCTCTGCCGGTACCGGCAACCCGTTTTTCACCACTGACTCTGCTGCCTGTTTACGCGGTATTGAAATTGAAGCCGATGCGGTATTAAAAGCGACCAAAGTTGACGGTGTCTTCTCGGCTGATCCGGTAAAAGACCCAACCGCTACGCTGTATCATCAGTTAACCTATAATGAAGTGTTAGATAAAGAGCTAAAAGTGATGGATTTAGCTGCTTTTACGCTGGCACGTGACCATAACCTGCAAATTCGGGTGTTTAATATGAACACCGCTGGTGCCCTAAAGCGCGTGATCATGGGCGAGCAGGAAGGTACAGTGATCGACCACGCTGAGAATTTACAGTAAACTAGCCGGCCTGATTAAGCCCGGCTTAGTGATAAGACGAAGAAAAAAGGATACTCAAGGTGATTAACGACATTATTAAAGACAGCAAAGTACGGATGGAAAAGAGCGTAGAGGCGCTGAAAGTCCAACTCAGTAAAGTACGTACTGGCCGCGCTCACCCTAGCTTATTAGACGGCATTATGGTGTCTTATTATGGTGCTGACACCCCACTGCGTCAGGTAGGTAATGTTTCTATTGAAGACGCGCGCACGCTGGCGATTACCGTATTTGATAAAAGCTTAACCGCGGCGGTAGAAAAAGCCATTATGGCTTCCGATTTGGGCTTAAACCCGATGTCTGCCGGCACCATTATCCGTGTACCGCTGCCCCCGCTTACAGAAGAGCGTCGTAAAAGTCTGGTGAAACTGGTACGTGGCGAAGCCGAAAATGGTCGCGTAGCGGTACGCAACATTCGCCGTGATGCTAATGCTGATTTAAAAGCATTACAAAAAGACAAAGCTATCAGCGAAGATGATGAACGTCGCGCTACCGATGAAATTCAGAAAATCACTGACAGTTTCGTGAAGAAGATTGACGAAGTGCTGGCTGAGAAAGAAAAGGAACTGATGGAAGTTTAAAACCAACTTCTGTTAACCTTTGGGGCGTCGTGACGCTTAAGCATTACGGCGCCTTTTTCTATGCGAATGATTTGGTTGTGTGATAGCCGCTATTGGCTAAACCCCTAAGAAGTATAAGGACAGGTTGCACTTTATGACTGCAGATGCGCAGCTTAACGCGCAAACATTGCCACAACATGTGGCAATTATCATGGATGGTAATGGCCGCTGGGCTCAGCGCCAGGGTAAACCCCGGGTGTGGGGGCATAAAAAAGGCGTTGAGGCGGTTCGGCGCAGTGTGAGTTTTTGTCGTGAGCTGGGCATAAAATCACTAACGCTATTTGCCTTTAGTAGTGAGAACTGGCGCCGACCGGAAGAGGAAGTGTCGACCCTGATGCAGCTGTTTTTGATGGTGCTGCAAAGTGAAGTAAAAACCCTGCATAAACATAATGTCAGGTTAAAAATAGTCGGTGATTTATCCGCCTTTAGTGACAAACTGCGCGACAGTATCAGTAAAGCTGAACAGCTTACCGCTGCTAACACCGCTCTGACGTTGAATATTGCAGCTAACTACGGTGGCCGTTGGGACATGGTGAATGCCGCTCGTCAGCTTGCTGTTCAGGTAGCGCAGGGGCAGTTAAAACCGGAACGAATAGATGAGAGCTTGTTTGCTCAACAGGTGCAGATGCACGATCAACCCGAGCTGGATTTATTGATCCGTACCGGGGGGGATTTGCGCATCAGTAATTTTTTATTATGGCAGGCAGCGTATGCGGAGCTGTGGTTTACCGAGACCTTGTGGCCGGATTTTGACCAACAGGTATTTTCCGAGGCAATTGCTGCCTTTATCAACCGTGAGCGTCGTTTTGGTTGCACCGGGGAGCAGGTGCGGCAAATGGCGGCCTCGGCTAAAGGATAACGAGATTGTTTAAACAACGGGTTATTACCGCCTTAGTACTGGCGCCGCTGGCGCTGGCCGCGGTTTTTTATTTGCCGCTGGCTGGCTTTGCGGTGTTTATCTCAGTCGCTTTTTTGTTGGGCGCCTGGGAGTGGAGCGGCTTTTGTGGTTTACCCAACCGAGCCAGCCGGGCAGTTTATGTAGGGTTAACTGCGATAATATTCGCGCTGCTTTATTGGCTGTTGCCGGTGCAGGCCAACTGGCCTATTGAAACCAATGTATTGTTAAGCAGTCTGTTACTGGCCGGTGTCGCCTGGTGGCTGCTGGCGATAGTTCTGGTGCTGACTTACCCCCGCAGTCAGCGGTTATGGGCTAACAGTGATTGGCGCAAAGCGCTGATGGGCTGGCTAACGCTCATTCCTGCCTGGGCTGCGGTGTTGTTTATTCGTTCAACTGACTATGCCACATCAAGTTTTACCGGTGCCTGGCTGATTTTCGCCTTACTTGGCCTGGTATGGGCAGCCGATATTGGTGGCTATATCGTCGGCAAGCCTTTTGGTAAACGCAAATTGCTGCCCAAAGTGAGCCCGGGTAAAACCGTTGAAGGCATGCTGGGCGGGCTGGCACTGGTGGGGTTGTTAGTGACTGTTGTCGCTATGCTGCAGGATTGGCCGGCGCAGACGCCGGTATGGTATGTCTCGGCACTGTTGCTGACCGTGTTGTCGGTATTTGGTGATTTAACCGAAAGTATGTTTAAACGGGTTGCCGGCAAGAAAGACAGCGGTGCATTTTTACCCGGTCACGGTGGTATTTTAGACCGTATTGACAGCCTAACGGCCACCGCACCTTTGTTTGCCATTATTGTTGCGTTGTACAGCGGGTTTTATTAATGCGTCAGGTGGTGGTATTAGGCTCAACCGGCTCTATCGGCATTAGTACGCTGTCAGTACTGGCTGCGCATCCACAAGATTATCAGGTGCTGGCGTTAACGGCTGCCAGCCAAACGGACAAACTGCTGGCGCAGTGTCTGGCAGTAAAACCCCGTTACGCCGCTATGCTTGATGCTGCAGCCGCTAAAGCACTGACGCAGGCATTGAAGCAGGCCGGCAGTAAAACAGAAGTGTTAAGCGGTATCGCTGGGTTGTGTCAGTTAGCCGCGCACCCTGATGCTGATGTTGTTATGGCGGCTATTGTCGGTTCCGCCGGGCTATTACCAACACTGGCTGCGGTAGAGCAGGGTAAAACCGTGTTGCTGGCCAACAAAGAAGCTTTGGTTATGAGTGGTGAGCTGTTTATCAGTAAGGTAAAACAGCACGGTGCGACACTGCTGCCGATTGACAGTGAGCACAATGCCATTTTTCAGTGTCTGCCCTCTGGTTTGCAGCAGCACACGCATGATCAGCAGTTAGCCGATTTTGGCATCAGCAAAATTTTGTTAACCGGCAGTGGCGGGCCTTTTCTGACCAAGCCGCTCTCTGAGTTTGCCAGCATTACGCCAGCGCAGGCGGTTGCCCACCCAAACTGGAGTATGGGGCAAAAAATCTCCGTCGACAGCGCCACCATGATGAACAAAGGCCTTGAGTTTATTGAGGCGCGCTGGTTGTTTAATTGTTTGCCTGCCGATATTGAGGTCGTGATCCACCCACAAAGTATTATTCATTCTATGGTGCAGTACACGGATGGCTCTGTACTGGCGCAGCTGGGTCAGCCTGACATGCGTACACCGATTGCCCATGCGCTGGCCTTCCCCAAGCGAATGTCCAGCCCGGTAGCACCACTTAACTTTAAACAGATGCGTGATTTTACCTTTACCGAACCCGCGCCCGAGCGCTATCCCAACCTCTATTTAGCGATAGCGGCCTGTGAACAGGGACAAGGTGCTACCACAGCGTTAAATGCCGGGAATGAAATAGCGGTAGACGCTTTTTTAGCCGGCCAGTTAACCTTTACCGATATCGCCAGATTGAATCAGCGCTGCCTGGAGCAATTTAGCGGTTTCAGGGTGACGACGCTGGATGATATAGTGGCGCTGGATACAGAAGCGCGTCAGTATGCGCGCGCCTTATTAAGGAAAGGCTTGTAATGTCGGGTGCCGTCTGGAATTTATTGTCATTTATCGTTGCGCTGGGTGTACTTATCACGGTGCACGAGTTTGGTCATTTTTGGGTCGCACGCAAAAATGGCGTCTTGGTAAAACGTTTCTCTATTGGTTTTGGTAAGGCGCTGGTGCGCTGGCGTGACAAGCAAGGCACCGAATTTGTGATTGCTGCCATTCCGCTGGGTGGCTATGTACGAATGCTGGATGAGCGCGTCGACCCGGTACTGCCGCAGTTTAAAGATCTGGCGTTTAACCATAAAACCGTGTGGCAGCGTATGGCGATTATTGCTGCAGGCCCGGCAGCCAATTTTGTGTTTGCGATTTTTGCACTTTGGTTAATGTACATGCTGGGCGTCCAGACCATGCGGCCGGTTATTGCCGATGTGGCGCCGAACTCTATCGCTGCAGCAGCAGGGGTTAGCCCAAATCAACAGATCATTGGCGTTAACCAACATAAAGCGAGCGATGCCAGTAGCGTCAATTTGCTACTGGTTGAGCAGATTGGACGCGACAGTATTGCCCTTAAGCTGCAGGACATTACTACGCAGCAAGTGCGTGAGGTAAGGCTAAATACTACCGAGTGGCAGTTTGACCCTGAGCAACAAACCGTGTTTGATAGCCTGGGGCTGGTGTTAGCCAGGCCTCAGGTGCTAACCGAAATTGCTGTTATAGCGCCCGATTCAGCCGCAGAGCATGCTGGCCTAAAGGCAAACGACAAAATTAAAGCCATTGACGGTAATGCGATAACTGCCTGGCAACAGCTACAGCAAGTGATTACTAACTCGCCTGAGCGTGAGCTGCAGGTTGATATTTTACGTGATGGCCAGCCTGTCAGGCTTAATGTGACACCCAAACGGGCCATGGCAGAAGATGGGTTTTCTCAGGGTGTGCTGGGTATTACCCCCAAGTTAAGCGACTGGCCAGAAGGCGTGCTTTATACCCAGCATTATGGCGCTGTTGATGCCATAGCGGCAGGTGCTGCCCATACCTGGCAGTTAACCCGGTTAAGTTTTGCCATGATTGGCAAATTGGTTACCGGCGATGTATCGGTAAAACATTTAAGTGGCCCTATAGCTATTGCACAGGGCGCTGGCACCACAGCCAGTATAGGTTTAGTCGCTTTTTTATCGTTTTTAGCGCTGATAAGTGTTAACTTAGCCGTCATTAATTTACTACCGTTACCGGTACTGGACGGCGGACACTTAATGTATATGCTGCTGGAACTAATACGCGGCAAACCTGTCTCTGAGAAGACGCAGGAAATAGGTTTCCGCTTTGGTGCGTTAGTCCTGCTGATGTTAATGGGAATTGCGCTGCTCAACGATATTTCTCGTTTGTAAATAACTAATCATAAGTAGTTCAAATAATGACAATTAAACGATTAGTAGCTGCGATGTTACTTGCTTCTGCCAGTAGCTCGGTGCTCGCTGAAGAATCTTTTACGGTACAGGATATTCAGGTTGAAGGCCTGCAACGTGTGGCACTGGGTGCGGCGCTTAATAATCTGCCATTTAACGTAGGTGACACAGTAACCGAATACAGCCTGTCGCGCAGTATTCGAACCTTATATAGCGCAGGGCACTTTGAAGAGATCAAGGTGTTCCGTGATGGTAATACCGTCATTTATCGTTTGCGTGAAAGACCGACGATCAACGCGATTGAATTTGACGGTAACAAAGATATTAAAGAAGAGCAGCTTAATGAAAGTTTAGCTGGCAACAGGGTGGAAGTCGGCGAGCCGCTAGATAAAACCATCCTGAAGAGTATCGAAAACGGTCTCACTGAGTTTTACCACGGCGTCGGTAAGTACCAAGCCGAGGTTGATATTGAAGTAACCTACTTACCGCGCAACCGGGTTAATTTAAAAATAAAATTTGAAGAGGGTGATGCAGCTTCAGTCCGGCAGATTAACATCGTTGGTAATAAGCTGTTCTCTGATGAAGAGCTATTGCGTGATATCGAATCTAAGCAGGATTTACCTTGGTGGCGTTTTTTATCTTCTGACCGCTACCAGAAGCAAACCCTGCAAGGCGATATTGAAAAAATTACCAGTTATTATCTGGACCGTGGCTACCTGCGCTTTAGTATCGATTCCTCACAGGTGTCTGTCAGCCCGGATAAAGAATCAGTCTATGTTACGCTTAACGTGACAGAGGGCGAACAATATAAAATTAGCGGTGTTAAATTTGTTGGCGATTTGATTGGCCAGGATGAGTTTATCAGCCGAATTGTGCCGATGAAAAACGGTGATTTGTATAACGGTGCTTTGGTTACCTACACCGAAGAGACGATTGCTAAGCTGTTGGCCCGTTTTGGCTATGCCAACTCGAAAGTACGAACCATTCCGCAAATTAACGACGACACAAAGGAAGTAGAGCTCACCATTAGTGTTGACCCGGGTAAACGGGTGTATGTGCGTCGTATTAGTATGAGCGGCAACGCCAATACGCAGGATGAAGTATTACGCCGTGAACTGCGGCAAATGGAAGGTGCATGGCTATCTAATGACGCCCTGGAGTTGTCCAAGCAACGTATTCAGCGTCTGCCTTATGTCGAGTCTATAGATTTTCAGACTACGCCGGTCGCCGGGGTGGACGATTTGGTAGACGTGAACTTTACCGTAAAAGAACAACCGTCTGGCAGCTTTAATGCCGGTATCTCTTATGGTAATTACATGGGGCTGTCGTTCCAGGTTGGGGTGCAGCAAGAGAGCTTTTTAGGTAGCGGTAACAGTGCCGGTATTAGCCTTAGCACCAATAAGTATCAGAAATCAGTCAGTCTGACTTACACAGATCCGTATTTTACCTTGGATGGTGTAAGTCTGGGTGGGCAGGTGTTCTATTCTGACATCGATTACAGCAGCGCTTCCTCTAACCTTGAAGCTTATAACCAGCGCCGCTATGGTTTTGGCACCAATATCGGTTACCCGATTAATGAATATAACCGGCTTAATTTCGGCGCTAACTATGTAGTCAACAAAATCAATTCGATCAACGAATATGATCAACTCCGCCATTTCCGTGCGGTATTGCTGGATGCGCAAAACCCGGACGGCGGCTATAACTTCACTAACTATGAACTCACCGCAGGCTGGGTGCGCAGTACGCTTAACCGGGGTTTATTCCCTACTGCAGGCCATTATTTAGGCGCCAGTATTAAGGTGACTACGCCAAACTCAGATCTGACGTTCTTTAAAACCGCTTTTGAGGGGCGTAATTATATTCCACTTAGTGATGATCATAGCTGGTCATTCCTGACTAAACTGGAGCTGGGTTACGGCAATGGTTATGGCAATAAGAATGGCTATGACTACACCTTACCGTTCACTGAAAACTACTATGCCGGTGGCCAGAATCTGCGTGGCTTTGAAAGCCGTATTATCGGCCCACGCGCAATTTTCCGTTATGCACAGCAAGTGCCCGGTTTACCAGAACTTGGCGGCGGCGGTGGCGGTTTCCCGGCTGATCCGGAGAGCGATAGCTACTCAGTATCGCAGCGTTCTATCGGTGGTAATGCTATGGCAGTGCTTACCATGGAACTGATTACGCCAACGCCGTTTTTAAGTGATGAGTATCGTAACTCAGTGCGCACCAGTTTATTTGTCGATGCAGGTAATGTTTGGGATACTGAGTTTGATATTGACCGCTATGCAGGGTTAACACAGCGCTTTGTCGGCCAGCGTCAACCTCTGCTAGCCGATTACTCAGATCCGAGTTTAATTCGCGCTACCGCTGGTGTATCTTTACAATGGATTTCACCAATGGGCCCGTTAACGTTTAGTCTCGCCAAAATCATCAAAAAGTATGAAGGTGACTTGCAGGAAAACTTCAGTTTTAATATTGGTACAACATTCTAAATTCAAAAATAGGGAAAATAAGATGTTAAATACACGTTTGGTAAAATCTGCATTGGTGTTGTTAGCAGGTTTAATGATGGCAGGTACTGTCGCCGCAAAAGAAATGAAAATTGGTTTTGTTGATGTGCAAGCGGTAGCAGCGAAAATTCCACAATCTGCCGCTATGCAGGAAACCATTCGCAGTGAGTTTGCTCAGCGCATTGAAACCGTGGGTAAACTGGAAAAAGACATTAATTTCAATATTGAAAAGCTGCGCCGCGATGGCCCAACCATGAGTGAAAAACAACAGGAAGAGCTAAAAACCACGCTTAACAACCAGCGTCAGCAGTATGAGCAGTTAGCGCGCCCGTTAGACGAAGAAATTCGTACCCGGCAGGCAGAAGAGCGCAACAAGGTACTTGCGCTGATTAAAGCCGCTATAGACGTTGTGGCTGAGCGGGAAAAATTTGATGTAGTGTTGAACTCAGGCGCAGCAGTCTATGCTAAGCCAGAGTATGACATTTCAGAAGCTGTTGCAGCTCAGGTCAGCAAAGCTAAATAATGGCAGGATATTCACTAGCAGCATTGGCTGAGCGCTTTGACGCTCAGCTTATTGGTGACAGCCAATGCCATGTTACCGCTATCGGCACGTTGGAAAACGCCGAAGCCGGTCAAATCAGTTTCTTATCCAACAGTAAGTACCGCAAGTTTTTAGCACAAACGCGTGCGTCTGCCGTACTTATTACGGCAGACGATGCGGCTTTTTTGGCGCCGGGTGTCAATGCCCTGGTTGTGAAAGACCCTTATGTTGCTTTCGCCCGCGTGGCACAGCTGCTGGACACCACACCTGCAGCCGCCAGCACTATTCATCCTACAGCAGTTATCGATAGCAGCGCAGTGTTGGGTGACAAGGTGGCGATAGGCCCCGGCGCTGTGGTTTCAGCCGGTGCCGTACTGGGTGACAATGTACAAATTGGTGCCGGCTGTTTTATCGGCGAAGGCGTCAATATCGGTGCCGACAGTAAAATATGGGCAAATGTTACCCTGTATCATGCGGTGCGCATTGGTCAGCGTTGTATTGTGCATAGTGGTGCAGTAATTGGTGCCGATGGTTTTGGTTTTGCTAATGAGCGTGGCAACTGGATTAAAATACCTCAAAAAGGTACTGTTTTGCTAGGTGATGACTGTGAAATAGGGGCGAATACCACCATTGACCGTGGTGCCATCGAAAATACCGTTATTGGCAATAATGTCATTATTGATAACCAGTGCCAGATTGCTCACAACGTGCAGATTGGTGACCATACCGCAATGGCGGGTTGTACTGTAGTGGCTGGCAGTACGAAAATTGGCCGTTACTGTATTATTGGCGGCGCTGTGGTAATCAATGGCCATATCGAGATTTGTGACGGTGCCCATATTACTGGTATGGCCATGGTAATGAAGCCAATCACAGAAAAAGGCGTATACTCATCAGGTCTACCGGCAACCAGTAACCAGGAATGGCGTAAAAATACCGCCAAGTTACGCCAGATAGAACAATTGTATCAGCGGGTGAAGCAACTGGAACAGCAGTTTGCCGTACTGGCCACCCCGACCGAAATGGACAATAAGACAGAGGACTAGCCTTGGCTAACCAACTTAACAGCCTGCAAATTCAGGAAATTATGGCATTATTGCCACATCGCTACCCATTTTTACTGATTGATAAAGTGGTCGACTTCACGCCAGGCGAGAGTCTGACGGCAATTAAAAATGTGACCATAAACGAGCCTATTTTTACCGGCCATTTTCCGGGTATGCCAATTTTCCCTGGCGTGCTGATTCTGGAAGCCTTAGCGCAGGCCACTGGTATTCTTGGTTTTAAAACAGTAACCGAGCGTTCAGAGAATGAGTTGTATCTGTTTGCAGCGATTGATGAAGCCCGCTTTAAAAAGCCGGTAGTACCAGGTGATACCATGGTGCTGGAAGTAAAATTTTTAAAAGAACGCCGCAACATGTGGAAGTTTTACGGCGAAGCAAAAGTAGAAGGCCAGATTGTCTGCTCAGCGGAGCTGATGTGTGCCAGAAGAGAGCTCTAACGTGATCCATCCATCTGCGGTAATCGAGCCCAGCGCTAAGCTGGGCAATAATGTTAAAGTTGGCCCGTTTTGCTATATCGGCAACGACGTGGTGCTGGGCGACGACTGTATTCTGGAATCGCATGTGGCGATTAAAGGCCCAAGTACTATTGGTAAAGGTAATCATTTTTTCCAGTTTGCCAGCATAGGTGAAGCTTGTCAGGACAAAAAATACAAAGGCGAGCCAACACAACTGATTATTGGCGATTACAACGTATTTCGTGAAGGCTGTTCGGTGCATCGCGGTACAGTACAGGACCAAGGCAAAACCATCATCGGCAGTCACAATCTGTTTATGAACACTACCCACATTGCCCACGATGTGGTCGTTGGTAATCATACCATTTTTGCCAGTGGCGCTCAGGCTGCCGGCCATGTGCATGTAGGGGATTGGGCCATTTTAGGCGGCATGACCGGCGTGCATCAGTTTGTCCACATTGGCGCGCACAGTTTCTGTGGCGGTGGCTCTATTGTGCTGAAAGACGTACCTCCCTATGTGATGGTGCACGGCGCACCTTGCGTACCGGCGGGTATTAACACTGAAGGCTTAAAGCGCCGCGGTTTTGATGCTGAGGTATTGCTGGAAATCCGCCGCGCCTATAAAGAGGTGTACCGTAAAGGTCAAACCGTGGCTGAAGCCTTAGCTGTACTGGAAGAGAAAGCCGCCACTATGCCAGAGCTTAAACTCTTTACCGACTTTATTGCCAACGCCAGCCGGGGCATAGTGCGCTGATGCAGCTTAGCCGCCCACTAAAAATCGCCATTATCGCCGGGGAACACTCCGGCGATATTTTAGGCGCTGATCTGATTTCAGCACTTAAAGCCACTCATCCCGATGCGGTGTTTTACGGTATCGGCGGCCCGCGCATGCAAGCGCTGGGGTTTAACGCGCAGTTTGATATGGAAGAGCTGGCGGTCATGGGCATTGTTGAAGTGCTGGGCCGGCTGCCTCGATTATTACAGGTAAAACGCGAAATTCTGGCAGCGTTCCTGGCCGATAAACCCGATGTGTTTATTGGTATTGACGCGCCCGACTTTAACCTGCCGGTAGAGCTAAAGCTAAAGCAAGCCGGCATTAAAACTGTGCATTATGTTAGCCCGTCCGTTTGGGCCTGGCGGCACAAACGTATTTTTAAAATTGCGGCCGCTACGAACATGGTGTTATCACTGCTGCCGTTTGAAAAAGCCTTTTACGATAAGTATCAGGTGCCTTGCACCTTTGTTGGCCACACCTTGGCCGATGCTATGCCGTTGGATGTCGATAAGACAGCCGCTAAGGCTGAACTGGGGTTAGACCCAAGCCGGCCGGTGTTGGCCATTATGCCCGGTAGCCGCACTAATGAGATTAAACTGTTGGCGCCAGATTTTTTGCAGGCTGCGCGCTTGTTACAGCAACAGCTGCCCGAGCTGCAACTGGTAACTAATATGGTTACAACCCAAAAATCAGCGCAGTTTAATGCCATCCGGCAACAACTGGCGCCAGAGCTTGTTATTACTGAATTTACCGGTCAGGCCAGACAAGTGCTGTTAGCCGCTGATGCGACTTTTATCACCTCAGGCACCGCCACCTTAGAGGCTATGCTGGCCAAGTGCTTGATGGTAGTGGCGTACCGCGCCAACTGGTTAACCTATCAAATTGGCAAACGGCTGGTAAAACTGGCGCATTTTAGCCTGCCGAATTTACTGGCCGGGCGTGGTATGGTGCCAGAACTACTGCAGCATCAGGTGACACCGCAAGCGCTGGTCGATGCCATGCTACCGCAGCTCTCTGCCAACCAGCAGGCATTGCTTGAAGAGTACCGCGCTATCCACCAACAGATTAAATGCAATGCCAGCGAAAACGCAGCGGCGGCTATTTTACAGGTAATACACGATGACGCTGTACCCAAGGCCTGACGTTGCGCTGATTTGCGGCGTCGATGAAGTTGGCCGCGGGCCATTGGTCGGCGCTGTCGTCACCGCTGCTGTGATCCTGGACCCAAGCCGACAAATTGCCGGTTTAACTGACTCAAAAAAGCTGTCGGAAAAACGCCGTGTCGAACTGGCAGAGCAAATAAAACAGCAGGCGCTGGGCTGGGCACTGGGCCGCGCTGAACCGCATGAGATAGATGAATTAAATATCCTGCACGCGACTATGTTGGCGATGCGCCGGGCGGTGGCTGCATTAAGCATCCGGCCGGAATGGGTGCTGGTAGACGGTAACCGCACGACTGACTTCGGTATACCCGCCAGTGCCGTGGTAAAAGGCGATTTACTGGTGCCGGAAATCAGCGCAGCCTCTATTTTAGCCAAAGTGGCGCGCGACAGTGAAATGCAGGCGCTGCATCAGGCGCACCCGCAATATGGTTTTGACAGCCACAAAGGTTACCCCACCGCCGCGCATTTAGCGGCCATTGCCGAGCATGGCGTGCTGCCACAACACCGACGCAGTTTTAAACCGGTACGCCAGGTAGTGGAGTCAGGCGGGTTATGAGTTCACCGGCTTTTATTCACCTGCGGGTACACAGCGACTTTTCCATGGTCGATGGCCTGGCGAAAGTAAAACCTATTGTAAAAGCGGCACAAAAGCTTGGCATGCCGGCACTGGCGCTAACCGATCAGATGAATTTTTGCGGCCTGGTGCGCTTTTATAGCACCGCGCATGAGGCGGGTATTAAGCCGATCGTTGGCGTTGACTGCTATGTACGTCACCCGTTGTTTAGCAACGAAACCAGTCGTATGTTGCTGCTGGCAGCCGACAATGCGGGTTATCAGAACCTGAGCCAGCTGATATCCAAAGCCTATTTACGTGGCCATGTTGATGGCAAACCGCAAATTGAGCATGACTGGCTTTCTGAGTACAGCCAGGGGGTTATTGTGCTCTCCGGCGGTAAAGATGGCCTGCTGGGTAAGGCGTTATTAAAAGAAAACCCTAATACTATTAATGAGCTGCTGGCATTTTATCAGCAATATTTTACCGATCGCTTTTACCTTGAGCTGATTCGTACCGGCCGGCCCGACGAAGAGCTGTATATCCAAAAAGCGGTTAGCCTGGCCGAGCAGCATCAACTGCCGTTGGTTGCCACCAATGAAGTGGTATTTTTACAGCCGGACGATTTCGCTGCTCATGAAATCCGGGTGGCGATACATGATGGTTTTACGCTGGACGATAAGCGCCGGCCGCAAAATTATAGCCAACAACAATACCTGAAATCGGAACATGACATGCAGCAGCTGTTTGCCGACTTGCCCGAAGCACTGGAAAACTCGGTCGAAATTGCTAAACGCTGTAACGTGACCATTCGCCTTGGCGAGTACTTTTTACCTGCGTTTCCCACAGGTGGCATGACTGACGCCGATTTTCTGGTAATGAAATCACGCGAAGGCCTCGAAGATCGTTTAGTGCAGTTGTTCCCTGATGAACAGATCCGGCAGCAAAAACGTGGCGAGTATGACGAACGGCTGCAAATAGAGCTGGACGTAATTAACCAGATGGGTTTTCCAGGCTATTTTTTGGTTGTGATGGAATTTATCCAGTGGAGTAAGGATAACGACATTCCGGTTGGGCCGGGCAGGGGCTCGGGCGCCGGCTCACTGGTCGCCTATGCGCTGAAGATTACCGATCTGGACCCACTGGAATTTGACCTGCTGTTCGAGCGCTTCCTAAACCCAGAGCGGGTATCAATGCCCGACTTTGACGTCGACTTTTGTATGGACCGGCGCGATGAGGTCATTGAACACGTCGCCGACATGTATGGCCGCGAAGCGGTATCGCAAATTATTACCTTCGGTACTATGGCGGCAAAAGCGGTTATTCGTGACGTGGGCCGGGTATTGGGCCATCCTTATGGCTTTGTTGATCGTATCTCAAAACTTATTCCACCCACGCCCGGTATGACGCTGGAGCAGGCATTTAAAGAAGAGCCGCGTCTGCCCGAGCTATACGAGCAAGATCAGGAAGTAAAAGATCTGATCGATATGGCGCGTCAGCTTGAAGGTGTAACCCGCAACGCCGGTAAGCACGCAGGGGGCGTGGTAATAGCACCGACCAAGATTACCGACTTCTCGCCGCTGTATTGCGATGATGAAGGCAATAACCCGGTTACCCAGTTTGATAAAAACGATGTTGAATATGCCGGTCTGGTGAAATTCGACTTCCTTGGCCTGCGTACCCTGACCATTTTGCAGTGGGCAGTAAATATGGCCAACGCCAGGCTAAGCCGTGAAGGCAAGCCGCTGGTGGATATCAACAAAATACCGCTGACCGATAAGAAAAGTTATGACGTGCTGATGAAAGCTGATACCACAGCGGTATTTCAGCTGGAATCGCGCGGCATGAAAGATCTAATCCGCCGTCTGCAGCCAGACTGCTTTGAAGATATGATCGCACTGGTTGCGCTATTTCGCCCAGGCCCGCTGCAATCAGGCATGGTAGATAACTTTATTGACCGTAAACGTGGCCGCGAAGAAATCTCTTACCCCGACGCCACCTGGCAGCATGAGTCGCTTAAGCCAATTTTAGAGCCGACTTACGGCATTATTCTGTATCAGGAACAGGTCATGCAGATTGCCCAGGTGCTGTCGGGTTACTCACTGGGTGGCGCCGACTTACTGCGCCGCGCCATGGGTAAGAAAAAGCCGGAAGAGATGGCGAAGCAGCGCGATACCTTCCAGCAGGGTGCCGCTGACAACGGCATTGATCCTGAGCTGGCGATAAAGATTTTCGATTTAGTGGAAAAATTCGCCGGCTACGGCTTTAACAAGTCGCACTCTGCTGCCTATGCCCTGGTGTCGTACCAGACACTGTGGATGAAAGCACATTACCCGGCCGAGTTTATGGCGGCGGTAATGTCGGCCGATATGGATAATACCGACAAAATTGTGACCCTGGTGGACGAGTGCGAGCGGATGAAGCTGAAGCTGATCCCGCCCGATGTTAACACCGGCGTATACAAATTTACCGTTAACGAGCAGGGCCATATTGTGTATGGCATTGGCGCTATCAAAGGGGTTGGCGAAGGCCCGATTGAGGCCATTTTGCAGGCCCGGCAGCAGCATGGCAGCTTTAGCGACTTATTTGATTTTTGCGCCAAGGTTGACTTAAAAAAACTGAACCGGCGCGTGATTGAAAAACTGATTTTATCCGGCGCGATGGACCGTTTAGGCCCGCATCGCGCCGCGCTGATGGCCAGTTTGGAAGAGGCAATGAAAGCCGCCGAGCAACATGCTAAAGCCCAGGCGGTGGGGCAGGATGATTTATTTGGTCTATTAAGCCCTGAGCCGGAGCATGCTGCCGCAGCGTTTAAACAAGTAGCACCCTGGCCGGATGAAGTCTGGCTGGAAGGCGAGCGCGAAACGCTTGGCCTGTATTTAACCGGCCACCCGATTAACCGCTATCTGGATGAGATACCGCGCTATATTAACTGCCGCTTGTCAGAGCTGCAGCCAACACGTAAAGACCAAAGCGTCACCGTAGCCGGCTTAGTGGTGTCGGTACGGGTAATGATTAATAAAAAAGGCCGGCGCTGGGCTATTGTTACGCTGGATGATAAATCGGCGCGGCTGGACGTGCGGTTTTTTCCGGATCTGCTGGAAAGTTTCGAGCAACAGCTGCAAAAAGACAGCATTCTGGTGATAACCGGACAGGTCAGCTTTGATGATTTTAACGGTGGCCTTACAATGACCGGCCGCGATGTCAGCGAGATCATGGCAGTAAGGGAAAAATCTCTGAGATCGCTTAATATCACTGTACAATCGCCGCAAATAGACCACAATTACCTGCAAAGATTGCAGCAGGTATTGGGCGAGTATAAAGCAGGTACTGTGCCGGTAAAATTGCGCTATCAACGCCAGGAAGGCGAGGTTATGTTACAGCTGGGAACTCAGTGGTGGGTAACGCCGGCCGACGCTTTGTTGCACCAGTTAAAGCAATTGGCAACAATAGAACTGGAATTTAATTAATTAGGTAGTGACAGTCGATGATGCTGAATTATTTAGAGTTTGAGCAACCTATTGCTGAACTTGAAGCAAAAATAGACGAATTACGTAATGTCAGCCGCAATGGCGATTACGATTTAGGCTTAGAAGAAGAGATCAACAAACTAAAAGAAAAAAGTCTGGGCCTGACCAAAAAGATTTTTGCGGAGCTGGGTGCCTGGCAAGTGGCGCAATTAGCCCGCCACCCACTGCGGCCCTACACGCTGGATTATATCCAGCATATGTTTACTGAGTTTGATGATTTAGCCGGTGACCGCGCTTTTGCTAACGATCAGGCGATAGTGGGCGGTACGGCGCGCTTGGGTGACACACCCGTGATGGTGATTGGCCATCAGAAGGGCCGCGACACCCGCGAAAAAATTAAACGTAACTTTGGTATGCCGCGGCCGGAAGGTTACCGTAAAGCCTTGCGCTTAATGGAAATGGCCGAACGTTTTAATATGCCGATAGTCACCTTTATCGACACCCCGGGTGCTTACCCAGGTATAGGTGCGGAAGAGCGTGGTCAGTCTGAAGCGATAGCGCGCAATTTAAAAGTGATGGCCGGTCTTAAAGTTCCGGTGATCTGTACCGTTATCGGTGAGGGCGGCTCGGGTGGTGCTTTGGCAATTGGTGTTGGCGATAAAGTTAACATGCTGCAGTACAGCACGTATTCGGTGATATCCCCGGAGGGCTGCGCCTCTATTTTATGGAAAAGCGCCGAAAAAGCCCCGCTGGCGGCCGAAGCCATGGGCATCACTGCCGAGCGCATTAAAGAGCTAAAGCTGATTGATGAAGTGATACCAGAGCCGCTTGGCGGCGCCCATCGCTCGCATGAGCAGATGGCGCAAACGTTAAAGCAGGCGTTGCTGCGTGACTTACAAAAGCTGCAAAAAATGAGCAGCAAAGAGCTGTTAGATGTGCGTTATAAACGTTTAATGTCATACGGTTATTGCTAAGCCGTATTGCCAGACAGGTTGTTACAAAAGCCAGTGCCGCTGCACTGGCTTTTTGTTTTGTGGTAGTCTGCCGTATTATTTATTAACGTCCTCGCTTATGACAGAACCTTGCAGTGGTCCGGCGCCTGAGTTAAGCGCGGCCGGCCTTATCAATACACTTGCCTTAGCACCTGATAGCCAGCTGGTGTTGGCATTAAGTGGCGGTCTGGACTCTATGGTGTTGCTGCATGTTTTGGTACAAGCGCAAAAACTGCAGCCTTTTGTCTTATCGGCTGTCTATATTAACCACGGTATTAGTGTGCATGCCGCACACTGGGGGCAGTTTTGTCAGCAGCAGTGTCAGGCACTTGGCGTCAGCTTTTCCCAACAGCAGGTCAAGCTTAACGGCACTGATAATTTAGAGCAAAGGGCAAGGCAAGCGCGTTATCATGCGCTGGCGCAGTATATTTGCACCGACAAGCATCTGTTGTTAACCGCTCACCATGGCGATGATCAACTGGAAACCTTACTCTTGGCGCTAAAGCGCGGTGCCGGCACCGCGGGCCTGGCCGGTATAGCCGCCAGGCGGCCCTTTGCTAAAGGCACGCTGCTTCGGCCTTTACTGGCCTTTAGTCGCCAACAGCTGGAACAGTATGCCCAGACACATCAGCTTAGCTGGGTAGAAGATGACAGCAACAGCGATACCCGGTTTGAGCGAAATTTTATCCGCCAGCAGATAGCGCCACTGCTTAAGGAACGCTGGCCGCATTTTCACCAGACTGCGCAGCGCAGTATGCAGCATATTGCCGCGCAGCAAGCGCTATTAGACCACTACACTGAGCAAGCGCTTAGCGTCTGTGTTAACGCCCAGGGCCTGGACTTAACGCAGTTGGCCGCCTATTTTCCGGTGCAGCAGGATTTAGTTATCCGTCAGTGGTTGAAGGGCTTTGGCTTAAACCCTGAAACCCAGTGGTTAACTACATTAAAACTGCAGGTGATAGCGGCCCGGCACGATGCCAAACCGCAGTTGGTGCTGGACGACTTTATCTTGTGTCGTTATGACAACACCTTGTATCTGCTAAATCCCACACAGCTACAAGTGCCCGAGGGCAGTTTAAGCTTTGCCGTTAATGAAAGTGCCACGCAGGGTACGCTGAGTTTGCCGGCTGACTGTGGGACGTTGAAGTTTAGCCGCAGCGAACAACCCGGCAGCTTGCCTCTGCCTTCAGCGGCCGGGGAGGTGGTATTTGGCCGCTTAAGCCTGCGGTTTAAGCCGGCTGGGGCGGCTATGAGTAAGCCACTTAAACAATGGTTTAAATTGTGGCGCGTGCCGTCCTGGCAGCGCCAACGTGTGCCATTACTGCTGATAGACGGCGAGTTAGTGGCGGTAGCGGGCTTCGCCAGCAGCATAACGCCGGCTGAGGCCAAACTGTGGCTACATTTGCAGCCAGAGGTTCCGGCTAAATAGCTTGGTTTAGGCCACTCGTACCGTACTTTTGCCGGCATCTTTGGCGGCATAGAGTGCGCTGTCGGCGGCACTAAACAGCGCTTTGGCATCTTGCTGTGGTTTTAGCAGTGCCAAGCCGGCACTGGCACTGACCTGATGCTGCTGACACAAATGATGCTGATTAATGGCCCGCACCAGTCGCCTTGCCACCAGCTCGGCACTGTCAGTGTCGGTGCCGGATAAGATCACGGCAAATTCATCGCCGCCAAAGCGGAACAGGCTATCGGTTATGCGCAAGGTGTCACGTAAGCAATCGGCAACGGCCAGCAGAATATCGTCACCGGCACTGTGGCCGGATAAGTCATTTACCTGCTTAAAGTTATCCAGGTCGAGCAAAATCAGCGCGCAACGCTCTTCGTGGCGCTGCGCCAGCAAAACGGCTTTGTCAAAACTGTCGTCAAAAAAACGGCGGTTACCCAGCCCTGTCAGCGTGTCTTTTAGTGCCATTTGCTGCAGGCGGTGCACCACCAACGCATTACGTAGCGCATACAACCATTCGGCTTCCAATAAGCCAAGCTCGCGCAGGTTCATCGGGCTAAACGGGTAGTCGCTATGGTAGATAAGTTCGGCCAGACATTGTTGGTTTAATACCAGTACACTGCGATGTTCACACTCGGCCGCGCGCGAGCCGCTGGCAGAAAAGTCACCCACTGCCGTTTTTAACCGCAAGCCAGATAGCGGCAATACTTTGCCGGCTGCCATAGAAACAATATTCAGCTGCTGCTGTAAATCCAACGTGGTTTGCAGCTGGCTTACCAGGCTCTGCTCATGGCATGGCGGTAGCTCAGGCCAGTGCTGGCGCTTGGTGACACTGGCATAACAAGGCGTATTACCAAGTGCCACTTCGTGTACTAACAGGTATTCCATACAGACATCCGTTAATGCTTTTCAGGCTATTAAGCAAATGCTGTGCCACGATAAAAACTGCTGTAAAGTCAGCGAGCTAACGATTTAGCGTCAAGGCGTTGACAACCTAAGCCGATGCGACACGGTTAGCGTGGCCTTATTCGGCTAAAAACGTCATTATCGCATCCATTTGTGCCATAGCGTCGTCATAACCCAGCTGGATCAGGCGGCGGGTATAGTCTTGCTCAAATAACAGATAGCTGGCCAGGCTGGAATCCGAATGCTGGCGGATCCCGGTAATGCGTAGCATGGTACGTACCGCAAGCGGCAGTGACAAAAAGTGCTCACTGGCCAGTTGGCCAAAGTTTTGGCTGGGGTTAATCAACAGGCTGTTTATCGGTTTTAAATTGGTCGGTACGCCATGCTCTGTCATAGTATTAATGGTGTTATTTACCCGCTGCATCCGTTCTAAGTCGGAGTTAAGCGTATCGGTAAAGACGGTATCGAGCAAATGACCAGCAATAGTCGCCAAATCCGGATGATGCAGCATGCGCTGGTTTAGCTCGTTCTTACGCGGGTCGGCCACACCAACAATTAAAATCTTATCTGCGCCCAGATGAATAGGCGCGCTCAGCGGGGCCAGCTGATTCACCGAGCCATCGCCAAAATATTGCTGGTGAATACGTACCGACGGAAACACCAGCGGTATAGCGGCCGAGGCCATCAAGTGATGCACCCCCAGCAGGGTACGCTGGCCGCAGCGTTTAGCGCGGCGCCACTCTTGCGCGCTGTCAGACTGAAAAAATGTGATGGAGTCGCCATTGTTGTAACAAGACGCTGTTACTGACACGCTGGACAAATAGCCGCCCATAATATTGCGGTCGATACGTTTTAAGTCCAGCACCTTAGTCAGCAGCTGTTTAAGAGGTTTATTATCGAACAGGCTTACCGGTTGTTTATTGGCATAGTCAGCCTGAAAGGCACTAAAAATACCGCGCAATAACTGACGAAACACACGGATATAGTCGGAATAGTACACCTGGTTGGTGTGAAAATTTCGCCAGATCCATTCCAGCTTTTTTACCCCCAAATGAAAGCAGGAAGCATAACAGGCCATGGCCGCGCCATTGATAGCGCCAGCGGAGGTGCCGCTAATGATCTGAAACGGCAGCTTGCTGCTGCGGGGATATTGCTGGGCAATGGCTTTAAGTACGCCAACCTGATAAGCCGCGCGCGCACCGCCACCAGTCAACAGTAGGGCAGTTTTTCTATTTGCAGTGGGTGTAGGTTCGGTCATATTGGGGTTGAACTTTTTCCGGACAACAGGCTCATTGCTTAGTATATTGCTTTAACGCCAACAGAATGCAACGCTTAATCACCCAGCTGTGTTATTAGATCAATGAGGTTCGTATGACAGAACAAAAAAGCAACAATCAGCAACAGCTATATTATGCCGGTATCGCCGCCGTTGTCGTGGTCGTGTTGTTGGCGCTGTGGTTGCTGTTTAGCAAAGAGGAAACGCCAGAGCCGTTAACCTTATTACCACCGGAGCTGAGTGAGCCAGCGCCAGCAACAGAAGCGGCTGTAGCACCCGTTACCGACGAGCCAGCGCCCGCTCAAACGCCGGCCGAGCCAGAACCAACAGCGGCGCTTGAGCCCGAACCAGAACCGGTGATAGCCCCTGAACCACCTTTGCCTGCACTGGATAACTCGGATGCAGAGGTAAAACAACGCCTGTTGGCACTTAATTGGCGTGCGGGCTTAGCCGGCTTGTTTGTCACAGAAGAGATGCTGCGTAATTTCGTGGTGCAAACCGATAATATCGCTCAGGGACAGCTGGCTGTGGGCCATCCGTTGTTGCAACCGCTGGAGCAGAAATTCACCCTCGCTGACGGCGCCGCGATGCAGTTGGGTGAGCAACATTTTGCCCGCTACGAGCCTTATATTCAGCTGTTAGAGAGCGTACCGGCTGCTCAATTATTGCCATTATTCAATCGCTATGAGCCGTTGTTGCAGCAAGCCTATGCCGAGCTTGGCTACCCCGACCAGTTATTCAAAAATACCTTGCTGGCGGCCATCGATATGTTGCTGGCGACACCCGACGTGAGCTACCCGCTGCAACTGGAGCGCCCTGCGGTGGTGTACGTGTTTGCTGATCCGGCCATCGAGCAGCTGCCGCCGGCACAAAAGCAGATGATCCGGCTGGGGCCGGATAATCAGCAACGTGTTAAAGCAGTATTACGCGAGTATCAGCAGGCATTACAACCCTAGTTTGCCAGTCGTTTTAGCGCCGGCAGGCTTGCAACAGCGCTGGCTTTTGCGCATAATGCGCGCCTGCTGAGGATTTGGCAGTTCAATGGTAACCCCATTGGTCCTCTCGCAATACTAGTAAGCGAACCTGGTCAGGTCCGGAAGGAAGCAGCCACAGTTTATGACGTATGTGCCGGGATGTGGCTGGTGGGGTTGCCACCCAACGTTAATCACACCCACTTTGCTGTTGCTGCCTTTGCTTGGCAATATAATCCTGCTTAACCAGGGCTAATGCTTTTAACACCATGTCCGGCGGCAATTGATGCTGCTCCAGCAGCATAATCAAATCAACCGCCAGTTTTACATGCTCTGGGGCCTGCTCAAGTGATGTTTTAGTACTGCTCAACGGTTCACTGCTGCCTTTTAATGGTTGCTGTCCAAAAACTGCCGGGCCCGGGCTACCGCTTCTTTGACTTTCATTTGCATTTCAAAGCGCTCGCTTTGTGGCAGATAAAACGCCATGTCAACTTCATAACGGATATAGCGTGGTGGCAGCAGATTTAACGAAATACAACAGAGATCGGCCAGATACTCAGCATCTTTTTCGCTGTCTAAGCCCAGCTCAACAATATGGTCTAATGTCAGTTTTTCATAATAGTTGTGAATATCGTCGTCTAGCTTCATGGTGGTCCCGCCAGGTAATGTGTATTGCCAAAGCATAATCAGCTTTACGGCAAAACTCCACCGAAAGATTGAGTTAGCGCCGCCCCCTGCTACAATGCCGGCGTCAACCGCAAGATAAGAACAACGACCATGCAAAAGAACACCACCCCCTGTTACTACGGCGATTATTTACAGCTGGACAAAATCTTAACGGCGCAGGCACCCGAGAGCGCTAAATACGCTGCTGAGGCTCATGACGAGACTTTGTTTATTATTGTGCACCAGGTGTATGAGTTGTGGTTTAAGCAAATTCTGCACGAGTTAAAAGCGGTCATGGCAGTATTTGCCGGTGATGAAGTGAAAGACGAGCAGCTTACCGGCATAGTGCATAAGCTAAAGCGTGTCATTAGCATACAGCAGCTGTTAAATCAGCAAATCGCCATTATCGAAACCATGACGCCGCAGGATTTTATGGCGTTTCGCGACTATCTGGTGCCGGCATCAGGTTTTCAGAGCATTCAGTTTAAAATGCTGGAAATTGGCCTGGGGTTAAAAAGTGATTTTCGTATCGATTTTGATAAAAACTCCTTTTACAGCCGCCTGAATGAAGCAGACCGGGTGTTCTTGCAGCAGTTAGAGCATCAGCCGAGTTTGTTTGAGCGTATTGAGAAATGGCTGGAGCGGATGCCGTTTTTAGAGCAGGAAAATTTCAGTTTCTGGCAAATGTATCAGCAGGCTACGCAAGCCATGCTGGCCCATGACAAAGCGACGGTTGAGTCTATAGTAAAGATTGCCGAGCATGAGCGAGAGCTGCAACTTACTGAAATTGGCCGCACGGCAGAGAAATTTGCCGCTTTGCTCGACAAAGATAAGTACCAGCAGTTACAGCAAAGCGGTGCTTTTCGTTTAAGTCAGCGCGCTATGCTCTCGGCACTGTTTATCAGTCTGTATCAGGAAGAGCCGGTGTTTAATTTGCCGTTTCAGCTGCTCACCTGCCTGACTGAAATTGATGAACAGCTAACGATTTGGCGTTATAAACACGCCATGATGGTTCAGCGTATGTTAGGCAGTAAAATCGGCACAGGCGGCTCGTCCGGTCACGATTACTTAAAACGTACTACTGAGAAAAATCGTATCTTTACCGATCTGTTCAATATGGCCACCTTCTTATTGCCCAAAAGCGATTTGCCGGCATTACCACCCGCAGTGAAAAAGCGCTTAGGTTTCTATTTTGCCGGCGAGATCTGAACCATAAAGCGTAAAAGCGGCTTTAAACAATTGTAAGTGTAATTGCACCAGCGCAGCGACGTTGCGCTGGTAACCACCGCCAATCACGGCAGCTACCGGTATGTTAAGTTTTTGGCAGTGTTGTAGCACCAGCAAGTCACGCTGATACAGCGTGGGCGTTGAGAGGTTTAACAGCCCCAGTTCGTCATCGCGGTGAACGTCCACCCCGGCATCATAAATCACCAAATCCGGCTGGTGCCAGTTCAGCAGGCTTGTCAGGCTTTGCTCTACCGCTGTCAGGTACTCGTCATCAGTGCAGTCTTTGGCCAGCGCGATATCCCAATCTGATTGCTGCTTGCGGTAAGGGAAGTTTTTCTCGCAGTGCACCGAGCAGCTGATAATACGTGGCTCGTCTGCCAATAGCAGCGCACTGCCATCGCCCTGATGTACGTCTAAATCGACAAGTAGAATTTTATCTACGCCCCGGGGAAGCAGTGTTTTAGCCGCCACGACCAGGTCATTAAACAGGCAAAAACCAGAGCCCTCGGCGTAAAACGCATGGTGATAGCCCCCACTTAAATGCAGAGCAATACCGCCAGTGTCGAGCGCAGCCTGTGCAGTTTGTAGTGTGCCACCGACGGAACACAGTGAACGTTGATACAACTGTGACGACCAGGGAAAACCAATACGGCGCATGGCTTTGGCATCAATGCTGCCATCTTTAAGGCTTTGGATATACGCCGGACAATGCACCTGGCTTAGCGTTACTTCGTTCACCGGCTCCGATAACTGAAAAGCATGCTCAGGCACACCCATACTCAACAGCTGTTGATGCAATGTCTGGTATTTCATAATCGGGTAACGGTGCTGTGCGGGTAACTCAAGCGCACTGTAGCAAGGGTGATACAGCATGGCAGGTAACTTGAAGCTCATAAGCTGCGCTGTTCCAGTTGCTGAATTTGTAGCTCTAAATCAGACAATGCTTTGCGGCAGCGGCCCAGCCGTGCATGCAGTGCTAAAGAACGTGCGACGGCATCTGCAGAACTGTCCCGGCTGGCCAGCGCTATCATATCTAACAAGCGTCGCTCAAATTGCTGTACTTCACTTAACTGCTGATACAGTTGTTGGCTGCTAGCGCTTGTTCGTTGCACCAGTGCTTTAAGTTTGGCTTTGCTGGTAGGTTTTTGTCTTGTATCCACATTACGAAAAGCGCGGGTGAGTGCTGCAGTTTGCTCGCTTAAATGTTGCACCAGGCGCTGCTTTGCCGCTGCTGTTAAGCGGCCTTGCTGTAAATGGGCCAGATTGCGCTGTGCTTCTGCCACATAGTCAGTCAGCTCGGCTGAGCGGCAGCTAAACAAGGCGCTGTCAAACCAGTTTTGTGGCCTACCACTGTGCTGCTGCCGGTCAATCTGCTGAGCACGCTGCTTAAGCTCAGCTAATTGTTGTGTCAGTGTGGCCAATAAATCCATCAGCTGCTCCAGGCTTGCCAGGCTAAGCGTAGCGCTATGGCAATTACGACACAAATAAACACTGGTCGGATAAAGCGGCTGCCAAATTTAATCGCTGAATTGGCACCCAGCCAGGCGCCCAGCATTAAACACAGCCCCATGGCGATGCCCAGAGCAAAATTAACATGCCCCAGGGCGATAAACGCCACCAGTGAAAAGCCGTTACTGACAAAGTTCATAGTACGGGCGACACCACTGGTAAGCAGTAAATTAATGCGATACAGCGCCATGGTTGACACCATCCAGAATGCGCCGGCGCCGGGGCCTGCGATGCCATCATAAAAACCCAGTGTCAGCCCTTGTGCGCGCTGTTGCCAGAACAATTTGCGGTTTTGTGGCGGTAGGCTTAAGGCATCATCCGGTTGCATGCGATTGAATAAAGTATAGATAGCGGCGACTAAAATCAGCAGGGGCAAGACTTTTTCCAGCGTCTCCGTGGTTAAATAGTCAACCACCAGAGTGCCGAGCACGGCACCCAAGGCGGTATAACCTAAACTGCGACGCCAATACAGCGGATTAAACAGCTTTTTGCGGTAATAAGTGAGCGAGGCGGTAAAAGATCCGAAAGTTGCGGCCAGTTTGTTGGTGCCCAGCACCACGTGGGGTTGCAGCCCCGCGGTAAGCAGTGCTGGTACCGTAAGTAGGCCGCCACCGCCGGCAATGGCATCAATAAAGCCAGCGCTGAACGCCACCAGACAGAGGATCAGTAAAACGGATGGTTCAATAGCTAATTCAGCAAACACAGTGCTTCCTGTTAGTAATCAATCTGGCGGCGAAAGGGCGGTAAGGCGTTCAACATAGCGCTGCCGTAGGTTTTGGTCACCAGGCGTCTGTCTAGGATCACTATCCGGCCCTCGTCTTGCTCCTGGCGCAGCAGTCTACCACAGGCTTGCACCAGTTTCTTCGCAGTCGCCGGAATAGTCAGCTGCACAAAAGCATTACCGCCTTTTTTGCTAATGGCCTCAGCCAGGGCCTCTTCCAGTGGCGAGGTCGGCACGGCAAAGGGCAATTTGGTGATCACCAGATTGGTTAACAGCTTGCCGGGTAAATCCAGCCCTTCAGAAAAGCTTTGGGTGCCAAATAAAATACTGCTGCGGCCATGCTTACAATTTTCGCTATGTAACTGTAACAACGCCTGGCGTGACGCTTCGCCCTGTACCAGCAAGGAGAAACCTTTGGCGCGCAACTGCTCAGCAACCTGCTGCATTTGCCAGTATGACGCAAACAACACCAGACTAGCCTGGTTATCAGGCAAGTAATGGGGTAACACTTTTGCCAGCTCATCGGTAAAACTGGCCTCTGTTGGCTCAGCCTGCATTTTAGGCAAGAGGATCTGGCCTTTTTCGGCATAGGCGAAAGGCGAGGCGACCTGCAGCGTTTGTACACCGTCAAACTGTGTAAGACCCAAGTCATACTTAATGTAATTAAACGAATTCAGTGCTGTTAGCGTAGCCGAGCACAGCACCACGGCAAAGGCCTCTTCAAACAGCAACTGGGACAACTTCCCAGCCACGCCCAGTGGTGTAGCATGCGCCGTTATATACTGGCTGGTGCTGTGAAGCGCTACCCAGCGGGCTTGCTGCACGGTTTTGTCCTGCGGCTGGGCATACAGCTGCCACAGGTTTTGTTGTTGCTCCAGCTTCTGATACAGGTAACTGAGCTCTTGCAACAAGGCCAGGCTTTGTTTGTTTGATAGTGACTGCTCACTGCTATGCTCCTGTAGTTGCTGCTGCACTTTTTCCAGTTGCTGCAATGCTTTTTGACTAACCTGCGCCAACGGCTCGGCTTGCTGCTGCAGCAGTTTAGGCAGGGCGGCATCGCAGAAGCGATACTCGGTTTTCTCACTAAACCAGCGCGGTTTAAACTCCTCTGTGCAACGCTCCACCGGCTTTAGCAGGCTTTGTAGCTCATTACAGCTATCCTGCAACCGTATCAGGTCTTTCATCACCGTGGCCGGCAGTAGCTGTATTAATTGTTGCAGCGTTTTGCCGGCTTTTTCCAGCCACTGGCTGTTATGGCTCAGCTGCGCCTGGGCGGCAAAAAACTCTCTGGCGCTGTCGGGTAAATGGTGCGCTTCATCTATCACATAAATGCAGTCGGCAGGGCCTGGCAGTACACTGTTACCGCTGGCTAAATCCGCCAGCAACAGCGCGTGATTTACCACCAGCACATCGGCATGCTCAACTTCGGCACGGGCTAAATGAAATGGGCAATTTAAATGACGCCGGTCGGCTTTATGGCAGTGCAGCGGGTCGGCAACAATTTGCTGCCAGCTTTGCTCGTCCAGCGGGATTTTTAGCGTGTCTTTATCGCCCAGCCAATGACGGTTAGCCCAGCTGTCTAATAAGCTCTGCCAGTCAGTCGCGGCGGTATTGGTGCTGGCAAACAGCTCAGGGTGGCGTTGCTGCTGGCGCAGCCGCTCTATACAGGCATAACGCGCGCGGCCTTTTATCAGACTAAATTCAAACAATAACTTACTGTGCTGCTGAAAAAACGGCAGATCTTTATTCACTAGCTGCTCTTGCAGTGCCACGGTAGCGGTGGCGATAACCACTTTTTTCTTTTGTGCCAGTGCATACGGAATTACGCCCAGCATATAGGCTAACGACTTTCCGGTACCTGTACCGGCCTCAATCAGACCAATGCGCTCGTGGCGGTGGTAATTGCCCGAGACTATCTTCGCGATCTCAGCTACCAGCTGGTTTTGCCCGGCGCGCGGCTGGTAATTGGGCAGGCTGTCTTTAATCCGGCCGTGAATAGTGCGGATCTGGCTTTTAATCTGGTCATTCAGCATAAGGGTATGGATTTTTATACAGTTGATTGATTGTATATCCGTTCAGCACTATTAGCAAAAGCAGCCGTAATGAAAATCCACGTGATTAGTTCCTGAAATAGTAAGATTACCCAGCATCTTAAAAAGCCGATTTCGTACGGTAAAGTTTACACCAAAGCGGGGGCAATTAATCTAACTACCCCACAATGACAGTGCTGACTAAAACGCTACTAAGTTATGGCTTTGATTTATCGTGCTTTAGTTAGAGTATGGCACCTTTCTGTTTCTATCTGTTGGCAATGAATCTATCGCAATGAGTCAAGCAATGACGCGTGACAATCTAATTTGCAAATTGTTCCGCAAAAGCTGTTGACCCTGTCGAAACCTTGCGTTTATTATCAGTGGGCGACAAATCGGAGGATATCCGAGATAAACGGAGTGCCAAGCGCCGTCAAAGGTTGGTAACTGTTAAAAATAGAATCACTAGATAGTGGTCCAGGGAGAAATACATGTATACGAATAATAAATTAAGCAAAGCCGTGCGCTTAGCGATTGCTTTCGGTGCTGCGTCAGCGACAGCGTTTACTGCAACATCAGTAACTGCTGCTGAAGAGGAAGAAGCTAAAGTAGAACGCATTGAAGTTACAGGTTCTCGTATCAAGCGTACAGACCTTGAAGGCGCTGTACCAGTAACGGTTATCGACCGTGCAGCAATTGACTTTTCTGGTCAAACGTCTGTTTCTGACTTAATCCGTAACACTTCATTTAACACCTCAGGTTCGTTCCGTCCTCAGTCTGGTAGTTCAGCACAGGGTATCTCTCAGGTTAACTTACGTGGCCTGGGTGCAGAGCGTTCACTGGTTCTGGTAGATGGTCGTCGTTTACCTAAGTCACCGTCAACCGGTAACTCACAAGACTTAAACTCTATCCCAATGGCTGCTGTAGAGCGTATTGAAATTCTGTCTGATGGTGCTTCAGCGGTGTACGGCTCTGACGCTATCGCGGGTGTAATCAACATCATTACCCGTAAAGACTTCAACGGTGCTGAGTTCCGTCTGGGTGCATCAACGGTGAGCATCCCTTCAGAAGGCGGTGACCGTGAGGAAGGTTCAGCGGTGTTTGGCTCTAGCAGCGATAACTCAAGCGTTATCGGTGGTGTTTCATGGAACAACCGTGACATTATTTTCGAACGTCACTTTCCGTGGGTATCTCCAGGTGCATCAAGCTTCGGTGTGAACTACTCTACGCCAGATGGTTTCAAATCAATTATTCCTGGTGAAGCTTGTAACTCACTTCCTGACTTCTTCTACATCGAGTCAGCTGATTTCTGTGCTTATAACTTTAACGCCAGCAATGCGAACGAAGCTTCTACCGGTAATACTTCAGGTTTCCTGAAAGCTGAGTACAACATCAATGACGACTGGAAAATCTTCTCTCACACCTTGGTATCAAAAACCAAGTCATTTGGTCGTTATGCTCCGTCACTGAACGATGCTGGTGATGCCGCTCGTATGTCAGCAGACAGTATCAACAACCCGACTAATCCAGATAGCCCATTCTACAACCCAGCGGCAGGTGAAAATCGCGAAATCGGTTTCCGTCACCGTTTCGCTGCGTTAGGCACACGTGATAACCAAGTTGATAACTGGTCAACAGATTTCCTGGTTGGTGCTGAAGGTATGGTGGGTGACGTATCAATCGACTTTGGCGCACGTAAGAGCAAGTCAAAAACGTATGAAATCGGCCGTAACTACTTAATGGGCTCTAATGCCCGTCGTGCGGTTGACGATGGTTCTTACCGCCTGGACGACCCGTTTGGTACGCGTTTCACTGACCCTGCGGACATCAGTGCCTACAACAACCTGTTGAGCAGCTTGAAAGTAACAACGGCACGTATCGGTATCTTCGATCAGGAAGAAGCGTTTGCGTCGGCCTCTTTTGACGTGTTCGAAATGGATTCCGGTACTGTGCAAGCCGTATTCGGTGCTGAATACCGTAAAGAAACTTATGCTGATATCTATGACTCTCTGTCAGAAGCAGGTCAAGTAGGTGGTTCTGCTGGTAACAGCGCGGGTGGTTCACGTAACCTGAAGTCTGCATATGGCGAAGCTTTAGTGCCAGTTGCAGATGGTGTTGAACTGTCATTCGCTGGTCGTTTCGACAAATACTCAGATTACGGCAGTGATTTCTCGCCAAAAGTGGCGTTACGTTATGACGTAATGGATGGTATGGTATTCCGCGCCTCTTACGGTGAAGGTTTCCGCGCACCAACGCTGGATATTTTAACTCAGCAGCCTCAGCCAGGTAACCCGTCAGTAATTGACGAGCCAACTTGTGCCGCTTTTGGTCTGGTTCCATGTCCAGTATCGGGTGTTCAGGTTAGTGCGGTTACTATCGCTAACCCAGAAATTAGCTCAGAGTCATCTAAGCAGTTGTCATTAGGTTTAGCCTACCAGCCAACTGATTGGTTAAACTTCTCTGCTGACTACTACGATATCGAAATCAGCAACCTGATCCGTTTCTTCGGTGTAGGTACTATTTTGCAGCGTAACCAGACTGGCCTGCCTCTGCCTCCAGGTGTTGGTTTAACTCGTAACCCAACCAACAACGGTATCGAGAGTGTTACTCAGGGTTTTGCTAACGAAGGTGAGTGGGCAATTACTGGTCTGGACTTCAACGTTAACACCAACTTCGACTTCGGTGAATTCGGTCGCTTGAACCAGACGTTACAGTTAAGCCACCGTTTATCAAGCGAAATCGATGGCGGTCGTAACACTGTGACCGACCCAGGTGAGCCGCGTCAGCGTGGTTCTTTAAACAACACCTACACATGGGAAAACCTAGATTTCGCATGGAACATCAACTTTATCGGCTCTCAGTACGCCGAAGTTGACGTAGATGACAACGATAATGTGTTCCGCTCAGGCCACTTCGCATCTTGGGTGACGCACGACGTGCAGGTAAGCTACACCTTACCTACCAACACCAAGATTTCGATCGGTGCTAATAACGTGTTCGAAAAAGCGCCACAACTGGGTACTGACCCAACATTTACTCGTGGCTACAACTTCGACCTGTATGACGCATACGGTCGCGTAATGTACTTACGTGTATCTCAGTCGTTCTAATAAGACATTGAGATAATAAAAAGGCGGGATTTCCCGCCTTTTTCTATTGTAGTAACAAAAAAGAGGTGTTTGCATTTGCAACATTGGAATTCATACTGGAAAAACACCAAGACGTTAAATAGTTTTGCTGAAGGTGAACAACGACTGGGCTATACCGGGCCTATTGCTGATTTTTGGCAGACTATTTTTGGGGGCGAGACTGCAGGGGCACAAGTGCTTGATTTAGCCACCGGCAATGGTGCTTTGGCTGTCCTGGCCTTGCA
Organism: Pseudomonadota bacterium; assembly: GCA_040752955.1. Taxonomy (GTDB): domain Bacteria; phylum Pseudomonadota; class Gammaproteobacteria; order Enterobacterales; family Alteromonadaceae; genus Alishewanella. Next base: position 40,456 of record JBFMHG010000001.1, on the reverse strand, counting down.
GACTAACGATGGCTTTTCAGTTTCTGCTTCTGACGCTGCTGATATTTCGCCGCTGACACTATTTAGTGAAAGTGATGAGGTTTACCCGTTACTAAGTAAAATAAAGTTCTTCGCCAATATGCCATCAGAAAAACTCGAATTTAACAGTGGCAGTTTCGATTTAGTTGTCAGTCAGTTTGGTTTTGAATATGCCGAATCTGAATTGGCGTTAAGGCAGATCTATCGGGTATTAAAATCGGGCGGGCGATTTGCGGCGCTGGTACATCATGATAGCTCTTTTATTACACGTGATTGCCGGCATGGCATAGATATGCTTCAGCAATTCCTGAAGCCAGATGGGGTAATTCGCCATGCATCTGAATACATCAGGTTGTGCGAAGCTTTGGCGTCAAATAAAGTTTTAACAAATGAGCAGCAACATGAATTAAAACTGCAAAGCGATAAGCTCAGACACTATCTAATACAAATTCAGCAACGACTAACGGCCGACCAACTAGATTGGTTTAGTTTTCTTGCTAAGGATTTAATTACAGTATTTAGCGATTGGCGAAACGCTAATACGGCCGCTTTGGCAATGTTATCACGCAGTATGATGGCTTATTTACGCCGGCTGGAAGACCAAATAGCGTCTGCCTGGAGCGTTCAGAAGGCCGAAGATTTTATGTTACTGGCTAAATCAGACTGGCAAATACAATCATTAACACCAATAGTGCTCGATGGTGAGGTACTGTGTTGGTCATTGGTTATGATAAAGTGATGATAATAATTTGGTAATCAATTAATAACTTTATTAATATCTGGGTTGTAACCTGCTGTTCGTCTTGCATGGCAAAACGCCATCATTACTATTTTGCTTAAGCTAGCTGCGGTAGCAGATAGTATTTGTTATACCCGATGATTAGAAGGGCCATTATCTTATTCTCGAAACATCGTCTGTTTTCAAGCCTCTCCACGAAACTTCAACGTGGTGTACCCCTATAGTTGCGCTGCCTAGAAGCTTAGCATGGTTCGATGCTGAGTGAGGACTTGCTTTACTCATCATCTTAGTCTGGTCTGAGCTACCGTGTGCCAGATTTTTAGATAAATCAGATGAGACTGAGTTGGCCTAGTTAACCTTAGTTGTGAGCTGAATATGCGATTGATTAATAGATTTAACTAGTTTAAAAAAGAGGGGTAACTTTTTGTTACGCATAAGTATCCAAGGAGAATCATAAATGACAAACAAGAAATTTAGGAATACGTTAACCGCTGTAGCGGTAGCTTCATCATTAGGTATTATTGTCGTCCCTGCTATAGCACAAGACGTGAATAGTGACGCTGAAGCGCAGCAAATAGAGCATATTCAGGTTACTTCGCGTAAGAGGGTAGAGACGCTGGTTGAAGTTCCGATGAACGTAAGTTCTGTTTCTGCGATAGAAATTTCAGACAGAAATATAATTAATAAAGATGATCTGTATCGTACCTTAGCAGGGGCTGCATCACCTGCTGGTACGCTTATTTTACGCGGTCTTTCCGGCGGTAACAGCGCAGCTCCTTCTACCACATCATCATTCACAGATGATATTCCGTTTAATTTTGTTGATTTATATGATATCGAAGCTGTTGAAGTTCTTCGTGGTCCACAGGGTACACTTTGGGGCTCGAATGCTATTGGTGGAACCGTACGCGTAATTACCCAGAAGCCTAAACTTGATTCGTTTGAAGTATTATCTTCAGTACAGAGTAAGTCCACAAAGAATATTGATGGCTTGGACTTACAAGCGTGGGGAGCAATAAATATTCCGCTGATTTCAGATACCTTGGCTTTACGGGTTACCGGGCATGGTTCTCATAAACCAGGTGCAATTGTAAACGCAAATACTGGAATTCAGCGCGAGGTCGAAGACCAGTACCTTCGTACTCAGTTACTGTGGCAGTTAGATGAAAAGACGCGCTTTAACCTTGGTGTTTATAATGTAGAAAACCGTACAACCGGAACCCGAATTGCGGATCTGTCTCAGCCTACGGGGCGGTATGTTGCAAATACTACCGCAAATCCAGATTCATTGTATGGTTATGATGTGTCTTATGACTTTATTGAATGCCAACCTGGCCAAAATCGTGCTGCTTGCTTTGGTAATGTGTCAGATGTAACTAACAGCAAATATCTAATTTGGGAGAGTATTGATGGTTGGAGTAAGGACAAAACTGATCTTGTAACACTAACAGCTGACTTTGAAGATGTTGCGGATCTTGCTGATGTAACCTATTCCGGTTCATATCGACAAATTACTTCAGATTCATTAGACAACTGGTCACGTCTGGACATGGCTGATTTGGTCAAAACGTGGATCATTAACTATGACAAGACCTCCAGGGTAACTCATGAGCTGAGGCTGCAAGACATTGGTAAACATGAGAATGTTAAATGGACCGTAGGTGCCTTTTATGATAAAGGCTGGCGAGGAGCTATACCTAATACCCAGTACCAATATCATGAAAGTGATGACCGCAGTATAGCAATTTTCTCAGATTGGAATGATTGGGTAGACTGGGAGAACTACTGGGGCGAGCTTGGTATTTACAATGTTGGTATGCTAGGTGAGGCTCTGTATGGTGATAAAAGTAAAAACTACAATCTTTACTACGATTCTTCGTTCGATAAAGAAACTGCCTTTTTTGGTGAGCTAAGTTACACCATACGGACAGAGAACGCTGGTCGTTTTGAGGTTACTGGCGGTATACGTTTTTACGACCTAGAGGACAATGCGTCATTTGGATACAGTGGTATCTGGGAAGCAAGAGAGGGGCGGACTGCTCTTAGTTCTGGTAAGGAATCTGGTAATCGTAAGAAATTAAGTATTTCCTGGTTGCCAGATAGTGGCAATATGTCAGTTTACGCTCTGTATTCTGAAGGTTATCGGCCAGGTGGAAATAATACGCCACTGGCAAATTCGTGTCGGAATGATGAGTTTGCCTCTGAACACAGACTGCGTTACTCCAGTGACCGAATTGACAACTATGAGATAGGTTACAAAGGTAATTTCGGTAATTTCCAGTTTGCTTCAGCCATCTATCAAATAAACTGGGATGATGTTTGGGCATCAGTTTATATGCCAAGTTGTGGTTTTTCATATACCGCTAACGCAGCTAAGGCGCGCTCCAGAGGGCTTGAGTGGGAAAGTAAGTTCCGCTTAGCCGATGAGCTCGACATCTTTTTCAATGCATCTTACACCAACTCAAAAATGTTATCCGACGTTCCTGCATTGGGTGCTAAATATGGTCAGGATATGACGCAGGTGCCTAAGTACAATGCGTATTTAGGGCTTGATAAAGGCTTTGAGTTTTATGGTAGGGCAACAAATATTCGCTTAGATGTGGAAGCTTACGGTGAGTACAAGTCTCACTTCAATGCTCGCGAAGATGGTTATGATACTGCCGATGCTTATCAGCGTGTTAACTTGTCAGGTCGGGTAGAGTTGAATGATAGCTTACGTTTGAGCATGTTTATTAATAACGTGTTTGACTCAGAGATTGAGTTATACAAACAAGCTCGTAGTCGTGCTAACAGCACGTCTAATCTTAACGTACTTTATGCTCCTGAGCGTAGTTTCACTTTAAGGCTTGATTACAGCTTTATGTAGAGCTGAGCAAAAACAGCTAATGTATTGACTTTTTGTACCTGATTGAAAGCCACCTTCGCATTAGGTGGCTTTTTTCTACTATATATAGATTGCCGGCTGCAAATCACGTTTTCCCTTGCGTCTCCAACAGATCTTTTCTATTTTTACTGCCAGCGTTAAATACAATGAAAGTTTTAGCCTCCACCTTCGGTCTTTTAACCGGTAATCAACAAAACAGGTGAAACCATGAAAACAGTAAAACAATCTAACGTTGCAGTTGCAGTAGGCGCTTTGGTATTAGGCTCTTTAGCCAGTGTTGCTACGACGGCGAATGCTAATCCCTTTACCGCGGTTGAGCTGGCCTCTGGCTATGAAATGGTTGCCAGTGAAGGCAAATGCGGCGAAGGCAAGTGTGGTGAAGATAAAGCCAAAAAAGCCAAAGAAAAAATGCAGGAAGGCAAATGTGGCGAGGGTAAATGCGGCGAAGAGATGATGAAAGACAAAGCTGCGAAAATGAAAGAAAAAGCCAAAGAAGGTAAATGTGGCGAAGGTAAATGCGGTGAAGGCAAATGCGGCAGCGACATGGCCAAAGAGAAAATGAGCGATAAAGCCAAAGACGCCAAAGCCAAAATGCAAGAAAAAGCCAAAGAAGGTAAATGTGGCGAAGGCAAATGCGGTGAAGGAAAATGTGGTGGTAGCCACTAAGCGCGCTGTGACACGGGTCTGCAATAGAGCAGGCCTGTTGTCTGACTGGGTAATCAGTAATGAAGTCCACTAACGCCTTAACCGGCTCAGGTCTCGGCCTTCGGCGAGAAATGCTGCCTCAACTGCTGGAAGGTGTACCAGCGGGTATCGATTTTTTCGAAGTGGCGCCAGAGAACTGGATCCCCTTTGGTGGTAAGCTGCAAAAGCAGTTTCGCCAATTAACCGAGCAGCAGCGTTTTATCTGCCATGGTCTTTCATTATCTATTGGTAGCCCGGAGCCTTTGGATCTGGTGTTTTTGCGCCAGGTGAAGCAATTTCTTCGCGAGCACAATATCAGTCTGTACAGTGAACATCTAAGTTACTGTTCGGGGGCTGGTCATTTGTACGACTTGATGCCGATACCTTTTACCGCTGAAGCGGTCAGCTATGTTGCCAGGCGTATCCGTCAGGTGCAGGATATTCTAGAGCAGCCTTTGGTGCTGGAAAACGTATCCTATTATGCCGCGCCAGGGCAAGAAATGTCAGAGCAAGAGTTTACGCTGGCAGTGTTAGCTGAGGCCGATTGCCAACTATTACTTGATGTAAATAATATCTATGTTAACTCTGTGAATCATGGCTACGATGCTGCAGCATTTCTCGCGGCCATGCCGAGCGAACGTATTGCCTATTATCATATCGCCGGGCATTACAAAGAAGCGGACGACCTGTTAGTTGATACCCATGGTGCTGATGTTACAGATGCGGTTTGGGCCTTATTACAAAGCGCCTACCTGCAACATGGTGTTAAGCCAACTCTATTGGAACGCGATTTTAATATCCCTGATTTAGCGGTGTTATGTCAGGAGCTGGAACAAATAAAAACCCTGCAAAGCCGCAGCTTAATTGATATGACGTTAAGGGCCTAAAGCATGCAGTTTCAGTTAGTACAGCAGGCATTTATTGCCCACATAAAAGACCCCAGCCAAAATCCAATGCCGGCAGACGTGACACCAGAGCGGATGGCGGTGTATAACGAACTGTTTTTTAATAACGTGCAGGGCTTTGTTAGTAGTGCATTTCCGGTGTTACGTTCCTTGTATTCAGCCGAGCAGTGGCAGGCGCTGATCAGACTATTTTTTTGTCAGTATCAGTGCACTAGTCCTTACTTTTTGCATATTGCCGAGCACTTTTTGCATTTTCTACAGCAGGATTACACGCTGCAAGCAACAGACCCGAAGTTTATGCTGGAACTGGCGCATTACGAGTGGGCAGAGCTTTACCTGGCGACCAAGCAGGTAGATGAGAGAGAAGTCTTAATGGCTGCCGATGAAGTAACCAGCCGCGGTTTAGGCTTGACTGAGCGCGCTATGCTTTTGGCTTATCCGTACCCGGTGCATACCATAAGTAGTGACAATCAGCCTAAGACTGCGGGTGAGGTACAGTGTTATCTGCTATATCGCAACCTGGATGATGACGTTAAGTTTGTGCTGGTAAATCAGCTGACTGCTGTACTGTTACAAACGTTGCAGCAACAGCCCGGTGCAACACTTAAGCAATTAGTACAAAGTTTGTCTGCGTTGTTATCGCAGTTTAGCCCAGAGCAGTTATTACAAGGTGCAGAGGACATAATGCGAAACTTTGCCGCAAAAGGGCTGTTGGTGTCTTTTCAAGCAGGGCAAAATTCATTACCATAAGCGCCCTGAATTCCACTGATGTCAAAAGAGTAGTGCAATGGCTGACGAGAAGTTTAAAGAGTCGTTTAACCTGTGGCAGTTTCTGGCCCTGGTAGCAGTGTTTGTGTCATTGCTGTGTTTAGCGCCAATAGTGCGTTGGCTGCAAATTCTGGCGTAAGCTGGCAGTAGTGTCGAAGGCCGCCCAAGGGCGGCTTTTTTGTCCCACCGGGACTCTAACATAAAAGGTTTGTAACATGGATAAGCAGGCATTATCAGCTGAGTTAAAACAGGTTATTAAAACGGTTGTTGACTACCCAAAGCCAGGTATCGTGTTTCGTGATGTCACCAGTTTAATGCAGGATGGCGCCAGTTTTAAAAGAGTGATTGATGCGTTCAGTCATTTATATGCTGATAAAGGTATAACCAAAATTGTCGGCACCGAATCGCGCGGTTTTATCTTTGGTGCGCCGCTGGCTTATGCGCTGGGGATCTCTTTTGTGCCGGTACGCAAACCGGGAAAACTGCCTCGTGAGCGTATTTCACAGCGTTACCAGCTGGAGTATGGCGAAGATGCGTTGGAGCTGCATGCAGATGCCATTACGCCGGGCGATAAAGTACTGCTGGTAGATGATTTGCTGGCCACGGGCGGTACCATTGATGCTACGGCTAAATTAGTGCGTCAGCTGGGTGGTGTAGTTGAAGACGCCGCCTTTGTTATCGCACTGCCAGAGCTGGGTGGCGTGGCGCGTCTGGAACAAGCCGGGTTAAATATTTTAAGTCTGGTTGAGTATAGCGGCGAATAAGTTTAGTCTGTTAGCCTAATCTTAGTAAGACAGCAGCCGTTATGAGTTATCAGGTTTTAGCCCGCAAGTGGCGCCCGCAGCATTTCTCTCGTCTGGTTGGGCAGGACCATGTTAAAACTGCACTGGGTAATGCCCTTAGTAATAACCGGCTGCATCATGCCTACTTGTTTACCGGCACCCGCGGTGTCGGTAAAACCACCATAGCGCGTATTTTTGCCAAAAGCTTAAACTGCGAGCAGGGCGTTACCGCTACGCCTTGCGGCCAGTGCTTGGCTTGCACCGAGATAGACGCCGGCAATTTTGTTGATTTACTGGAAATTGATGCAGCATCGCGCACTAAAGTAGAAGACACCCGCGATTTACTCGATAACGTTCAGTATGCCCCCAGCCGTGGCCGCTTTAAGGTATACCTTATCGACGAAGTGCATATGCTGTCTAAACACAGCTTTAATGCGCTATTAAAAACGCTGGAAGAGCCGCCGCCGCACGTTAAGTTTTTACTGGCCACCACCGATCCGCAAAAGCTGCCGGTCACAGTATTATCCCGCTGCCTGCAGTTTAATTTGCTGGCATTAAGCCCGGCACAGATAGAGCAGCATCTGGCTTATGTATTAAACGAAGAGCACATCAGTTTTGAGCAGGCTGCACTGGCACTGTTATCACGCGCCGCCAAAGGCAGTTTGCGCGACTCGTTAAGTTTAACCGACCAGGCCATTGCACAGACCAACGGTAATATCACGCTGGAAGCGGTGCGTACCATGCTGGGCTTATTAGATCAAAGCTGGGCTCAGCAGCTACTGCAAGCGGTGATTGCACAGAACATCACTCAGCTACAGCAACAATTAGCGGCCTTAGTACAGCAACAAAGTAATTTCGCTCAGGTACTGGATGATATGCTGTCGCTGTTACATTTGGCGGCCTTGGCGCAATTTAGCCCGCAGGCAGCAGCGTTTTCGCAACAGCCAGCATTTGTACAAACGCTGGCTGATAGTCTGGCACCGGCACAAATTCAGCTTTACTATCAGCTGCTGATCAGTGGCAAAAAAGAGCTGCCTTATGCACCAGATCCACTCACTGGGCTGGAAATGGCACTGCTGCGCGCTATGGCGTTTGTGCCAGAAGCGCGAACCACCACTGCAGCTCCAACAACCGGTGTGGCAATGCCGGCGAGTTTGCCGCTGACAGTGCCTGCTCCGGCTGTACAGCATCAGCCGACACAGGCTGCACAGACCTTAGCTGCACACCATGACCCCATCACGACTGACTCGGGTGCTACTCAGCTTGGTGATACTAGCCAAAGTGTTAACCCCACTGCCGGACAAAGTACAGACACCAATGCAGCAGAGACGACGGTTAATGATGAATTACAACTGGATGAAGCTACTGCCCGCATTATGGCGCGTCGCGGTGTGCAGTTAACCGCACCAATGGGAGGCAAAGCTGTCGTTGTTAACCCGACTGGGCCAAGCAAGTCAAAGCCGAGCCAACAAGGGCCAGACAGCATAGTGCCAGCAGCGCCGGAAGCGCCGGCGCCAAAAAAGTTTGAGCGCCCAAAGGCGCCTGAACAACCCGTTTCCGAATACGTACCGACGCCTACGCCGACGGATGCAGTTGACGCAGACAGGCTTGTCGCTGAAGTAACTGACTTCGCTGACGATACTGAAGATGTCGACAACGCGAATTACGCTACAGTCAGTGATGCGCTATGGCAGCAGTATGAGCAGGATGCACCGGCTCAGCCTGAGGCTTTGTTGCCTTTTGATGGCAGTATCGACGAGCAGAATTTTTCCGTACGCTTTGCCGCTCAGGTTGATGCCTGGGCCGCCCGGGTGGAGACACTGGACACGGGGGGCTTAAGCCGGCTGTTCTTGCTTAATGCGGCAGCTGAGCAAAACAGCAATCAATTAACGCTCACAGTAGCGCAAAGCCAGCAACATCTGGATAGCCCGGCATTTCGTACTAAGTTACAGCAAGTGCTTGAAGCGAGCTTTAACCAACCGCTAGAGGTGGTCGTTCAGTATCAACCCGAGGTGGCACAAAGCCCGCTGGCCATTCAGCAACGTATAGTGCAAGAGCGGCTGGTTTACGTTACCCGTTTGCTCCAGCAGGATGAGAAGGTGCAGCAACTACAGCAAATGTTTAATGCACAGTTGCTTACCGACACCATAGTCGTGCACTAGCGAGAGTGCGGCAAAGATGGTGCGCTAAACATGGGATGCCAGCAGAGCAGCTTGTAATTTGGTAGCGAAGTTATTATCTTAGCCGCCATTAATACGGGGTGTCGCAGTACACTTTTAACTTACTTTTACAGCAGGACACAGCTTATGTTTAAAGGCGGTATGGGCAATATCATGAAGCAGGCGCAAGCCATGCAGGAAAAAATGCAGAAAATGCAGGCTGAAATTGCCACGATGGAAGTGACCGGTGAGGCCGGTGCCGGCCTGGTTAAGGTGACTATGCTCGGCAACCATAATGTGCGCCGTGTCAGCATTGACGACAGCCTGATGCAGGATGACAAAGACATGCTGGAAGATTTAATCGCCGCCGCCATTAACGATGCGGTACGCCGGGTTGATGAAACCAGCAAAGAAAAAATGGCAGCGGTGACCGGCGGCCTGCAGTTACCTCCCGGCATGAAAATGCCATTTTAATGAACCGTTTAACGCCGCTGCTGCAGCAGCTGATTGACGCACTGCGTATTTTGCCGGGTGTTGGGCCAAAATCGGCCCAGCGTATGGCATTTGCTTTGCTGGAGCGCAACCGCGAAGGTGGGCTGCAGCTGGGCGCAGCATTACAAGCGGCGATGACAAAAGTAGGGCATTGCCAGCAATGCCGTACTTTTTGTGAAACTGAGCTCTGTGCTATTTGTGCTGAACCTGCACGCCGTGCCGATGGTCTGCTGTGTATTGTGGGCACCGCTGCCGACCAGCTGGCGATAGAGCAAACCGGCCAGTTCAATGGCCGTTATTTTGTGCTGCAGGGCTATTTGTCACCGCTGGACGGCATAGGCCCGCAGGATTTAGGCCTGGATCTGCTGGCAAGCCAACTGCAAGCTGGTGATATCAACGAAGTGATCCTGGCCACTAATCCCACGGTAGAGGGCGATGCCACGGCCTTTTACATCGCTGAGCTGTGCCATAAACAGCAGATTAAAGTGTCGCGCATTGCTCAGGGTATTCCGGTGGGTGGCGAGCTGGAATTTGTCGATGGCACTACTTTGTCACATGCCTTTAGCGGGCGTAAAGCATTTTAACCGCTAAAACCCTGCTTGAGATCCGGTTAATACTCCCCATATTAGTTGTCATTACGCGGCTGCCGGTGCAGCCCTTTATGTAACTGCAACTTTTCATGTGTGAGGATAACCACAATGAGTGACACCACAGCCACCTCCAGCGGCCAGAAGCAAACCCACGGCTTTCAGGCAGAAGTAAAACAGCTGCTGCAGCTGATGATCCATTCACTGTATTCCAACAAAGAAATTTTCCTGCGCGAGCTGGTGTCAAACGCCTCTGACGCCGCCGACAAACTGCGCTTTTTAGCCTTATCCGATGGCAGCCTGTATGGCGATGACGGCGAGCTGCGCGTGCGCATTAGCCTGGATGAAAAAGCCCGCACGCTGACCGTTAGCGATAACGGCATAGGTATGACACAGGAGGAAGTGATTAGCCATCTGGGCACTATTGCTAAATCCGGCACTAAAGAGTTCTTCTCGCAGTTATCGGGCGATCAAAGCAAAGACTCTAAGTTGATTGGTCAGTTTGGTGTCGGTTTCTATTCTGCCTTTATCGTGGCCGATAAAGTTACTGTGCGTACCCGTAAAGCCGGTGCGGCTGCCAATGACGCGGTAGAGTGGGAGTCGGCCGGCGAGGGCGATTACAGCATTACGCCTATTAGCAAAGATAGCCGCGGTACTGACATTATCCTGCACCTGCGTGAGGGCGAAGATGAGTTTTTAAGCCGCTGGAAAGTGGAAAGTATTGTGACCAAATACTCAGATCACATTAGTATTCCGGTTGAACTGTGGCAGGAAGAGCAGCCAGAGCGCGACGGTGCTGATGGCGAAAAGATTGCTGCAGTGCCTGGCCACTGGCAAGCCGTCAACAAAGCTACCGCGCTGTGGACCCGCGATAAGTCTGATATTAAAGACGAGGAATATCAGGAGTTTTATAAGCATATTTCGCATGACTGGAACGAGCCGTTAAGCTGGAGCCACAACAAGGTAGAAGGTAATAACAACTACACCAGCTTATTGTACGTGCCGAAAAAAGCCCCGTTTGATTTATGGAATCGTGAAGCCCGTCATGGCCTGAAACTCTATGTGCAGCGCGTGTTTATTATGGATGACGCTGAACAGTTTATGCCAAGCTACCTGCGCTTTATCAAAGGTGTATTGGACTCAAGCGACTTACCGCTGAATGTGTCACGCGAAATTCTGCAGGACACTAAGGTTACTCACGCGCTGCGTAAAGGCTGTAGCAGCCGGGCGCTTAAAATGCTTGAAAAACTGAGTAAAGATGCGGAGCAATACCAAGCCTTCTGGAATGAATTTGGTCAGGTGTTAAAAGAGGGCCCGGCGGAAGACTTTGGCAACAAAGAGCAAATTGCGGCCTTATTGCGCTTTGCCTCAACCCATAACGATGACGGCACGCAAAATGTGGCGTTGGCTGATTATGTCAGCCGGATGAAAGAGGGGCAGGACGAGATTTATTATATTGTCGCCGACAGTTACGCCGCGGCGAAACACAGCCCGCATTTAGAAGTGATGCGTAAAAAAGGCCTGGAAGTATTGCTGCTATCCGACCGTATTGACGAGTGGCTGGTGCAGCACCTGCCCGAGTTTGACGGCAAAAAGCTGCGTTCAGTAGCCAAGGGCAACCTTGACTTGTCTAAGCTGGACGATGAAGAGACTAAGAAGGCGCAGGAAGAAACGGAAAAAGCCTTTGCTGATGTGATTAGCCGGGTAAAAGCCGCGCTGGGCGAGCAGGTTAAGGATGTGAAAGTCAGCCATCGCTTAACTGAAAGTCCGGCCTGCGTGGTCACTGATGAGTTTGATATGAGCACCCAGATGATCAAACTGATGGAGTCAGTAGGGCAAAAAGTACCAGATGTGAAACCGATTTTTGAACTGAACCCCGAGCATCCGTTAGTGAAGCGCGTCGCTGATGAGCAGGATGAAGAGCGCTTTAAACAGTGGTCGCAGGTACTGTTAGATCAGGCGCTGTTATCCGAGCGCGGCAGCTTAAAAGACCCCGCCAGCTTCGTCAGCCGCTTAAACGGCTTACTGCTATCATTGGCGAAATAATTCGCCGCCTTTGGCTATGGTTTAGCACGGAGCTAAACCATAGCTTTGCCTTAAACTTTAGTCGTAGTTTCAGCTGACTAAACCACTGTTTTTAGCCACTTGGCCGCTAAAAACGTTGCCAGATAGCATTTGTACAAGCCTTCGACTAAACGCCAGTAAAATAGCCAGACCAGTTGGTCGTAGCCGACAAACTTCTTGTCTCAGCTGACGCATTATGTAAAGATCCAGCCTTTAATATTAACGGATCAATCCCAAAACATGAGGGTGATGCTATGCGCATAATTTTGTTGGGTGCCCCGGGTGCCGGTAAAGGAACCCAGGCTCAGTTTCTGATGAGTAAATATGGCATTCCACAAATTTCTACCGGTGACATGTTGCGTGCCGCCATTAAAGCCGGTACTGAACTTGGCCTGGCAGCGAAGCAGGTAATGGACGCCGGTCAGCTGGTATCTGACGATATCATTATTGGTCTGGTAAAAGAGCGCATTGCAGAGCCGGATTGTGCCAAAGGTTTCTTACTCGACGGCTTCCCGCGTACTATCCCGCAGGCCGATGCGATGAAAGAAAAAGGCATCAGCATTGATCATGTGATTGAGTTTGACGTACCAGACGATGTGATTGTTGAGCGTATGGCCGGCCGTCGTGTACACCCCGCGTCTGGCCGCGTTTACCATATCAGCTATAACCCGCCGAAAGTGGCAGGCAAAGACGATGTAACAGGTGAAGATTTAGTGATCCGCCCGGATGACGTTGAAGAAACTGTCCGTAAGCGCTTAGCGATATATCACGAGCAAACCAAGCCGTTGGTGGGGTACTACCGCGCTGAGGCGGATGCCGGCCGTACGCAGTATCACCATATCGACGGCACCCAGGCAGTAGAAGCAGTAACGGCTAAACTGGTAAGTTTGTTAAGCTAAGCCACTTCTTAGGTTGTTTATAGCAAAAAGCCCTGATTGTTCAGGGCTTTTTTGTCTTAATAGGCTGCTGATCAGGCGACTTTTTCGCTGTTCAGCAGCTGTGTCGTCGTTTGCGCTGAGCTATTGCCAATGCTGATCTTGCGTGGCTTTAATGCTTCCGGCACTTCACGTACCAGTTCAATATGCAGCAAGCCATTCGCCATATGGGCGCCGGTAACTTTAATATAGTCAGATAACTGGAATTTGCGCTCAAAGTTGCGCTCGGCAATGCCCTGGTGCACAAAGCGGCGGCCTTCCTCTTTGCCGGCTTTTTGGCCTTTTACCAGCAAAGTATTGTGTTCAGTTTCAATACTCAGTTCCTGCTCATCAAAGCCGGCTACGGCCATGGTGATGCGGTACTGATCTTCGCCTGTAATTTCAATATTATACGGCGGGTAAGCTGGCTGCTTTTCGTTGCGGGCAGCGGCGTCCATTAAATTGGCCAGATGATCAAAGCCAATAAATGAGCGGTAGAACGGTGTTAAGTCGATATTTGTCATAACCAATTCCTCATTAGCAAACAGGTGTGTTGTTGCCCTTCGTTTGAACGGGCGTTAACGCTGACAGCACAGTGGCTGTCGTTGTATTTCAGGTGCCGTATGCGGCCACCTGCTCTGTTAATAAGGTCGGTTAACGAAGTTTCAAGCGGCGGCAGAGAAAAAATTCTCTGCCGCGGGGGATCAGGTGTTGGCTTACTTTTTCGCTAACAGTTGTTGTAGCGCCGTTAGTGCCGCATCGTAGTCTGGCTCTTTGGCCAGCTCATCTACCAGTTGTTGATACACCAGCTTGCCGTCGGCGTCGATAATCAGCACGGCTCTGGCCAGTAAGCCCATGTCTTTAATTAATAAGCCATAGTTACTGCCAAAGTCGCGCCAGACGGCGTCTGATAACACCGGCATTTTATCAATCTGCTCTTGCTGACAGTAGCGCTTTTGCGCAAAGGGCAGGTCGGCGCTGATGGTTAGCAAGACAACGTCGTCAGTTAAGTTTGCTACCTCGCTGTTAAAGCGTTTGGTTTGCAGTGAGCAAATTCCGGTATCGATGCTTGGCACCACACTTAACATGACGGTTTTGCCTTTATAATCTGCCAATCTGACCGGTTTAAAATTACCATCTACCACTTTAAAACCGGGGGCTGTAGCGCCCAGCTCGACTTTATTGCCAAGTAACACTATCTGCTGGTTGCCCGCTTTTACCTTACTCAAACGCTCTGGTAACCTGGCTTGTAAATCGATGGCAAAACAGCTGGTGCTAAAGGCGGCAAGCAATAGCGCCAGTGTTGCCTGACGACGAAAACATGATGGTGTTGGCGATTTGGCAAACATGATACAGTTCCTGTTAATATTGAAAACGCTAATACTAATATGCTGCTGCAGCACATTTTTTTATACTTTATGCCCTAAGCGGAGATTTCAGTCTAGACTGAAATGAAGCCCGAGTTGAGTGAGACGCCAATGACCGTAGCGGTATTAATTTGTGACGACTCTAACCTGGCACGCAAACAGCTTGCCCGGATTCTACCACAGGAGTGGCAGAGCAAACTGTTTTTTGCCGGCCATGGTGCAGAGGCTCTGGAAACCCTACTAACACAAGAGATTGACTGGTTATTTCTGGATTTAAATATGCCAGTGATGGACGGCTATCAGGTACTGGCAGAGCTGAGGCGGCGGCAAATACAGCTTAATGTGGTGGTAGTATCGGGCGATGTGCAGCCTGAGGCCATCGAGCGGGTGAAAAGCCTGGGTGCACTCGATTTTATCCGCAAACCCGTTGATAGTGCCAAGCTGGCGCAGTTGATGCAGCAGCATGCGATGTCAGTACGAAGTCCTGTCAGTACCGCAACACCGGTCAGAGCAGCCGCAGCTACTGTGGAGCTTAACGCTGAGATGCGTGACGTGCTGCAGGAGCTTACAAACGTGGCAATGGGGCAGGCTGGTGACTTGCTGGCGCGCTTGTTAAACGTCTTTGTCAAGCTACCTATTCCTAACGTGAATTTAATAGAAGTCAGCGAATTGCACATGGCGTTGGCTTCGGTAGAACATGAGTCGACAACCTCCGCAGTGTGTCAGGGCTTTATAGGCGGTGGAGTATCAGGCGAAGCTTTGCTCATTCTGACTGACTCCAGTTTTAAAGATATTGCCAAGCTGATGAACTATCAGGGAGAGCTGACGGTAAAAGTTGAGCTGGAATTGCTGATGGATATTGCCAACATTTTGATTGGTGCGGTGTTAAAAGGGTTAGCCGAGCAAATTGATATGAGTTTTAGTCAGGGCCATCCGGTGGTGCTGGGCCAACATGCTACCGTTAGCGAGCTGATTAAAGCTAACGCCAAACGCTGGAAGAAAACCCTGGCAATAGAACTTAGCTACGGTATTGAAAACTACCATATCAGCTGCGATTTGCTGTTGCTCTTTACTGAAGACAGCCTGAAAACGCTGAACTACAAAGTTGCATTCTTGCTGGAGGGCTGAAGATGTCACAACTGCAGGTGGAGGTATCAGAAGTACACTGGCTGATGGACATGTTTCAGACGGTGGACGTGGGGTTGGTGGTACTCAATTGTGATTACCGCATTCAGGTGTGGAATGGTTTTATGGAGAACCACAGCGGCTTAACACCGCGACAGGTGCGTGATCGCTATTTGTTTGATCTGTTCAGTGAAATTGACGAAGACTGGTTAAGACGCAAATGCGACCCGGTTATTTTATTGAAAAACCGCGCCTTCACCATTTGGGAGCAGCGGCCCTATATTTTTAAATTCCGTAACTACCGGCCAATAACCGGCAGTGCCGAATATATGTACCAGAACAGCACCATATTCCCGTTAACGGATACGCGCGGCCAGGTTACGCACTTATGTTTTATTATTTATGATGTAACCGACGTGGCGGTAAGCCGGATTGAGTTGGAGTCGATGAACGGCCGGTTAAAACAGCTGACGAAAACCGATTTTCTGACCCAGCTGTTTAACCGTGGCCATTGGGAAGAGAATTTAATTCAAGAGTTTAAACGGTTGCAGCGCTATCAGCATAAAAGCACCTTGCTGATGTGTGATATTGACCATTTTAAACGCGTTAATGACACTTTCGGTCATGCCGCCGGTGATGTGGTGATCCAGGCGATTGCTGACGCGGTGCGTAACAATTTACGCGCTACCGATATTGCCGGCCGTTATGGTGGTGAGGAATATGCGGTATTGTTAGTGGATACGCCATTAGCGCAAGCGACAGTCTTGGCAGAGCGGCTACGTAAGTCTGTTGAAGCCCTGGTTATTCCATACAATGGTCAACAACTCAAAGTGACACTCAGCCTGGGCCTGGCCGAGTACCATAGTGGCATGAAGGAGCACAGGCAATGGATTGAAGCGGCTGACAAAGGCCTGTATCAGTCTAAAGCCAACGGCCGCAACCAGCTAACCTGCTACAGTGCAGAATAACAGTGTTATAAATCGCCCTGTTCCGGGCAGCTGGCTAACAGCTCGGTACTACCATCTTCGTTTTGTTGCTCCAGATAAACGGTAAACCCCCACAGCCTGTGCAAGTGTTTTAGTACCTGTAGCTTGCTGTCTGCCAGCGGTACCCGGTTTTGTGGAATATAGCGCAGCGTCAGCGAGCGATCGCCATTTAAATCAACGTTATATACCTGAATATTCGGCTCAATCTGGCTCAGGTTATATTGTTGCGACAGCATAGTGCGAATTTTCTGATAGCCCTCAGCGTTATGAATGGCTGCCACTTCCAGGCTGCTGTCTTCGTCATCGTCGATAATGGCAAATAGGTGAAAATCGCGGATCACCTTAGGCGATAAATACTGACTGATAAAGCTCTCGTCCTTAAAGTTCTGCATGGCAAAGTGCAACGTTTCCAGCCAGTTACTACCGGCCAAATCAGGGAACCATTCTTTATCTTCCGCCGTCGGTTGCTCACAAATGCGGCGAATATCGCTGAACATGGCAAAACCCAGCGCGTAAGGGTTAATACCGGAATAATATTTACTGTTGTATTCCGGCTGCGCTACCACATTGGTGTGGCTGTGCAGCACTTCCAGGATAAAGCGGTCGCTGACTAAACCTTCATCGTATAAATGCTGCAAAATGGTGTAGTGCCAAAAAGTGGCCCAGCCCTCATTCATCACCTGAGTTTGCTTTTGCGGATAAAAATATTGCGAGATTTTGCGTACTATGCGCACAATTTCACGTTGCCAGGGTTTGAGTAGCGGGGCATTTTTCTCAATAAAATACAGGATGTTTTCCTGTGGTTCAGCCGGGTAGCGATTGCTTCGCTGCTCGGTGCTGGCGGCGCGGGTCGGTATAGTGCGCCATAAATCATTTACCTGTGACTGCAAATAACTCTCGCGCTCCTGCTGGCGGCGCTGCTCTTCATCTAACGAGATTTTCTGTGGTCTTTTGTAGCGATCGACACCATAGTTCATAAGCGCGTGGCAGGAGTCCAGTGTATCTTCTACTTCACTGATGCCGTATTTTTCCTCGCACTGGCTGATGTAATTTTTTGCAAACATCAGATAATCAATAATGGAGCCGGCATCGGTCCAGGTTTTAAACAGATAGTTGTTTTTAAAGAACGAGTTATGACCATAACAGGCATGCGCCATCACCAGTGCCTGCATGGTGATGGTGTTCTCTTCCATCAAGTAGGCAATGCAGGGATTGGAGTTAATGACAATTTCATAAGCCAGCCCCATATAACCACGCTTGTACTGCTGCTCGGTCTGGATAAATTTTTTGCCGTATGACCAATGATGATACCCAATCGGCATGCCGATACTGGAATAGGCATCCATCATTTGCTCAGCCGTGATCACCTCAATCTGGTTAGGATAGGTATCTAATTTATAAAAAGCGGCCACCCGCGCAATTTCACGCTGATAAGTGTCGAGCAGGTCAAATGTCCAGTCCGGGCCATCCGGCAGACACTGGCTGGTTTTGGCTTTTGCTTTGGCCATCATAATTGCACCTCACGACAAATTAGACAATCTTGCTTTGGCTAGGCGGCCTGTTTTTTAAACAACTCACGAAATACCGGGTAGATATCACTGACATCTTGAATATGCTGGATAGCAAAGTTGTCAAAACGTGACAGCAGTTTTTCATACTCCTGCCATAGGCTTTGATGCGCCCTTGGCGTTATTTCGATGTAAGCGTAGTAGCGCAGCAGCGGCAACAGCTTAGTGGCCAGAAACTCGGCGCAGGGCGCACTGTCGTCAGTCCAGTTGTCACCGTCAGACGCCTGAGCCGCATAAATATTCCACTGTGTTGGGTCGTAGCGCTGCTGCACGATGTCGTACATCAGTTTTATCGCACTGGAAACGATAGTACCGCCGGTTTCCTGCGAGTAGAAAAACTCCTGCTCATCCACTTCTTTGGCCTGCGTATGATGGCGGATATACACCACCTCGACATTTTTGTAGCTGCGGCTTAAAAACAAATACAGCAGGATGTAAAAGCGTTTTGCCATGTCTTTGGTGGCCTGATCCATAGAGCCAGACACATCCATCAGGCAAAACATGACGGCTTTACTGGTCGGCTCGGGCCGCTTTTGGAAATTGCGAAAACGCAAATCAAAGCTGTCAATAAAAGGCACGGCGGCAATACGCTGCTTTAACGCACTGATATCCTCCTGCAGTTGCCGTAGCTGCTGCTGATCCGGTACCGGCTCTCGCTCAATAGCGGCTAATTGCTGCTCCAGTTCGCGCAGCTGCGCTTTTTTATCCGCGGTCATGGCAACACGGCGCGCCAGCGAGCCACGCAGTGAGCGCACGATGTCGATATTGCTCGGCACGCCTTCTGAGCGATAACCGGCGCGCACATTTTTATACTGCACCAGTTTATCCAGCTGATTTTTGCGCAGATTAGGTAGCTCCAGATCTTCAAACAATAAATCCAGATACTCGTCTTTTGAAATAGAAAACACAAAATCGTCAGTGCCTTCGCCATCATTACTGGCATCACCCTGGCCACTGCCACCCCCGCCACCTTGCGGCCGCTTAATGCGATCGCCCGGGCTGAACTGATCGTTACCCGGATGTACTATCTGCCGGCGGCCACCTTTACCCTGATGAAAAAACGGCTCGGTGATGTCTTTACTGGGAATCGTCACGCTCTCGCCACTGCTGATATCCGTCACACTGCGTTTGCTAATGGCATCAGACACTGCTTTTTTAATTTGCTGCTTGTAGCGGCGAATAAAGCGCTGGCGGTTCACCGCGCTTTTATTCTTACCGTTTAGTCGCCTGTCGATAAAATGCGCCATACTACCTCCGGCTCACGCCGTTTATTGCGATTTACGCACGCGCAGATACCACTCTGACAGCAACCTGACCTGCTTGCGGGTGTAGCCTTTTTCCATCATCCGATTGACAAAATCGTCATGCTTTTTCTGATCGTCGGTTGAGGTTTTGGCATTAAACGAAATCACCGGCAGCAGCTCTTCGGTGCTGGAGAACATCTTTTTCTCAATCACAGTGCGCAGCTTCTCGTAGCTGGTCCAGGTTGGGTTTTTGCCATTGTTCTTCGCTTTGGCCCGCAGCACAAAATTGACTATCTCATTACGGAAGTCTTTCGGGTTGCTGATGCCGGCTGGCTTTTCAATTTTCTCCAGCTCGGCATTGAGTGCCGCGCGGTCAAACAACTGGCCGGTTTCCGGATCGCGGTACTCCTGATCCTGGATCCAAAAATCGGCATAAATTACGTAACGGTCGAAAATATTCTGGCCGTATTCTGAGTACGACTCTAAATAGGCAGTTTGAATTTCCTTGCCAATAAACTCAATGTATTTGGGGATCAGATAGCCTTTTAAGTGCTCCAGATAACGCTCGGCGACATCACTGGGGAACTGCTCGCGCTCTATTTGTTGCTCCAACACATAAAACAGATGCACTGGGTTGGCCGCAACTTCGGTGCTGTCAAAGTTAAACACGCGGGAGAGTATTTTAAAGGCAAAGCGGGTCGATAAGCCGGTCATGCCTTCGTCGACACCGGCGTAGTCACGGTATTCCTGATAGGACTTCGCCTTAGGATCAGTATCTTTTAAACTTTCACCGTCATAGACACGCATTTTGGAGTAAATGCTGGAGTTGTCCGGGTTTTTCAGCCTGGACAGCACAGCAAATTGTGCCAGCGATATTAAGGTGCCCGGTGCACAGGGGGCCGTATTCAGCTCACTGTGTTCCAGCAGCTTCTGGTAAATGCGCATCTCTTCGCTCACCCGCAGGCAGTATGGCACTTTAACAATATAAACCCGGTCTAAAAATGCCTCGTTATTCTTGTTATTGCGAAAGGTTTGCCACTCAGACTCGTTGCTGTGTGCCAGAATAATGCCATCAAACGGCAATGCAGCCAGGCCCTCGGTACCGTTGTAGTTGCCTTCCTGTGTTGCCGTTAACAAGGGGTGTAGCACCTTAATCGGCGCTTTAAACATCTCGACAAATTCCATTAAACCCTGATTGGCTCGGCATAAGGCGCCGGAGTAGCTGTAGGCGTCAGGGTCGTTCTGAGCAAAATGCTCCAGCTTACGGATATCCACTTTACCCACTAACGAAGCAATATCCTGGTTGTTCTCATCGCCTGGCTCCGTTTTGGCAATGGCGAGCTGATCAAGAATAGACGGGTATTTTTTCACTACTTTGAACTGGCTAATATCACCGTTAAATTCATGCAGTCGTTTACTGGCCCAGGGCGACATGATATTGCGCAGGTAACGCTTGGGAATGCCATATTCATCCTGCAAAATATTGCCATCTTCGTTCACATCAAACAGGCACAGCGGGTGGTCGTATACCGGTGAGCCTTTTAAATAATAAATCGGCACCTGCTGCATCAAATGCTTCAGTTTTTCTGCCAGTGAGGATTTACCGCCGCCCACCGGGCCGAGTAAATACAGAATTTGTTTGCGCTCTTCCAGCCCCTGTGCCGAGTGTTTTAAGTACGACACAATTTGCTCAATGGCATCTTCCATGCCGTAAAATTCGGCAAAGGCCGGGTAGCGGGCGATGACACGATTTGAAAATAACCGACTGAGTTTCGGATCTTGTGCCGTATCAATAAGCTCCGGCTGGCCTATGGCCATTAACAAACGCTCCGCCGCACTGGCGTAGCAGCTTTTGTCCTGTTTGCACAGCGCCAGGAATTCATCAATGGTATATTCTTCTTCTTTTGCCGCTTCGTAGCGCGATTTATAGTGCTCGAAAATACTCATATGCACCTCCAGCTTATAAACATCGAAAAAGGGTAGCAGCCAAGCTGTTATGTTTAAGGTTAGACAGTAAAGCGCGTTCCCGCCTGAGTAATTGACAGAAAAATCTACAAATTTCTTTATGCTATACGTGCCAGAGCAGAAATGGTTTGCGAATAAAAGTAGGCAGGGTGTAAAGCTGGACGGACAAAAAACCCGGCCTAAGCCGGGTTTAACAGGGGCAGGCTTAATTAGCCGGCGAAGTTTTTGCTGGCGAATTCCCAGTTAACCAGCGCCCAGAATGCATCCAGGTAAGTTGGACGGGCATTGCGGTAGTCAATGTAGTAGGCGTGTTCCCACAGATCCACTGTCATTACCGGCGTTAAGCTGGTGTCAGTTAATGGTGTGGCGGCGTTGCTGGTATTAACGATATCCAGACTGCCGTCAGCTTTTTTCACTAACCAGGTCCAGCTTGAGCCAAAGTTATTTACCGCTTTGTCGTTAAAGGCGGTTTTGAACGCGGCAAAAGAGCCCCACTTGGCATTAATCGCATCAGCTAAAGCGCCTGTTGGCTCACCACCACCATTGGGTGATAAACAGTGCCAGTAAAAGGTATGGTTCCATACCTGAGCGGCGTTATTAAAAATGCCGCCTTCAGAGGTACGCACGATTTCTTCTAAGCTCTTGCCGGCAAACGGTGTACCTTCAATCAGGCCGTTCAACTTCACCACATAGGTGTTGTGGTGCTTGCCGTAATGGTATTCCAGGGTTTCGGCCGAGATATGCGGGGCTAACGCGTCTTTTGCATAAGGTAAGGCGGGTAATTCAAAGGCCATAGTCGTTCTCCGTTGGCGTTGTTAATCATGTCTGCATGGCGTAGACTACAAAACCTGACTAAAATACTCAAGTTTTACAGTGCGGTTATACGCGTGGTGTAGCGTGCTGGTTTTACTACCAGCCTTGTTGTGATCAGCAACAGAGGTGGGGTTTTTTTCGTAAAACTCAAGTGCCAGTAACAAAAGAACCGCGTAAAATAGCCGCCATTATCACGATGCTTGCTCAAAGAGGTAGTAATGGAAACGCTAGATAAAATTAAACAGCAAATTGCTGACAATCCTATTCTGTTGTTTATGAAAGGTTCACCGAAATTCCCCAGCTGTGGCTTTTCGGCGCAGGCTTCACAAGCACTGATTGCGTGTGGCGAGCAGTTTGCTTATGTCGATATTTTGCAAAACCCGGATATTCGCGCCGAATTACCCAAGTATGCCAACTGGCCAACGTTTCCGCAGTTATGGGTAGAGGGCGAACTGATTGGCGGCTGCGATATTATGCTGGAAATGTTTCAGCGTGGTGAGTTACAGCCACTGATTAAGGCAACTGCGGCGAAATACAAAACCGAAGACGCCGGCGAATAAGCCAAAAAGTGACATCTGAGTTGTCAGGCCGCTTTTGCGGCCATTTTTATGCCTGATGTTCAGTAGCGCTTTCAGCGTTTTCGGCGCTGTCAGTGTCGACAGCATCCAGCGCTAATGGCCAGCCACCCAGTTGTTGCCAACGGTTGACTATATAACAAAACAGCTCTGCTGTGCGCTCGGTGTCGTACAGCGCACTATGTGCGTCTTTGTTATTAAAGGCGATGCCAGCGGCCTGACAGGCCTTGGCCAGTACAGTTTGGCCCAGAGCCAATGCAGACAGGCTGGTAGTGTCAAACGAGACAAAGGCATGAAACGGCGAGCGTTTAAAGTTCAGACGCTCTACCGCGGCATTAAAAAAGCCCTGATCAAAGGCGGCATTGTGCGCTACTATCACACTGCGCTGACAGCCGGCGTCCTTTTGTGCTTTTCGTACCGCTTTACAAATTTCAGTAATGGCTTCGCGCTCGCTTACCGCACCGCGCAGCGGGTTAAAAGGATCAATACCGTTAAACGCCAATGAGCTGGCGTCTAGGTTAGCGCCTTCAAATGGCTCCACATGAAAATGCAGCGTTTGTGTTGGTACCAACTGGCCGTTTTCGTCCATGCCAAGCAAGGTCGCGGCTATTTCCAGCAAAGCGTCGGTTTTAGCATTAAAGCCTGCGGTTTCCACGTCGATAACTACAGGGTAGTAGCCGCGAAAACGTTGGGCCAAAGCGGATTTTACTTCAGTCATACAGTCGCCATTTGTGTTGTCAGCGGCTATTATGCCAAAGAATGAGCTCAGCGTCTTGTTGCGGCACAGTGTTTGCTTAACATTTGATGTTATCGATGGCGAAGGACTTTCAATGTGGTGAAAAGCTTAACCTTGTCTCTAATGCTGGCTACAAGCAGCCTTTGGATTAGCAGCAGCGCTGTTGCGCAGCCACAATTGCGTCAATATTCTGCCGCTATTGAGCAATCGGTATGGCAGCTGAGCAAAAACACGCCGCTGGAGTGCCAATTACAACACGAGATCCCGCAGTTTGGTGCTGCGATATTTCGCAGCGTCGCCAGTAAAGCGCTGAACTTGGATTTTGAACTGCAGATGCTGCGCCTGCCTGATCACTACGCGCTGGCAGAGGTAATATCGATGCCACCAAGCTGGCGACCCGGAGAACCAGCTAAAGCGGTAGCCAATATGCAGCTGCTGAAACAGTTTAATGGCGAGTTGCCGAAAAAAGCCGCCTGGACCTTATTAACCGAGCTGGAGCAGGGGTTTAGCCCAACCTTTTATTTCAGTGACTGGTACAGCCCTTACGATAAAGTAGTCGCGTCGATGAACCCGGTACAGTTTCCAACGCAATATCAGCAGTTTACACAATGCGTATCACGCTTGCTGCCCTATGGTTTTGACGATATTGCCTTTACCGTATTAAGTTATGAAAGTGGCGGTGATGACTTGACGCGTGAGTCAGAGCGGCGCCTGGCGCAGATTGCCGAATACCTTAAATACGATCAGGACATCGATTTCGTCGAGATTCAGGGCTACACCGACAGTTATGGTGGCCGCTGGATCAACGAGCAGTTATCGGTAAAGCGGGCGGAGAAAGTGAAGAACTTTTTTATCGCTGCCGGTCTGTCTGAAGATAAAGTGCAGGTAGAAGGTTTCGGTGAGCGCCGCCATGTGGCGCCCAATGACACCGCGCTGGAACGTAAACTCAACCGGCGGGTAGTATTGCAGCTGACTAAGCCCTGACCCGGGCTTAGTTTTGCACCATGATATCAACCTGCCGCCAATCGTTTTGGCTGGAGATTAAAATTCGCACCTGATTATTATTGACGCGAAAATACAGGTGCAGCCGGCCATACAGGGTTTGCTCATTGTCAGGCTGACCTAATTGCTGAACATAATAATCGCGCAGGGCGCTGTCAGTTTGCTGGCTGAAATAGCTAAGTACAGCAGGCATTTTGCTATCCAAACGAGCAAATTCGCGCGCGTCAGCGGGAATAGGCACCTGATAAAAGTCATTTGCGACCGCCAGGCCACTAAAGGTTAACGCAATACTGAATAACACTGCTAAGCGCATGATATTTCCTTACTTAAATCCGTTTTAATGCCTCTACCTTAACAAATTTTTTTCTGCATTGCTGCACATTCTTACGCCGGCTTTAAAACCGGCCTGCACTGATTTTATGTCTTAGCGTTATCGATAACGGTAGAGGCTCAGCGCAAATTTGGCAAGCAATAAGCTCTGCCAGCAAGGGCGACAGCATAATGCCTCTGGCACCTAAGCCGCCAAGCACATAAAGTGACGGCTGCACTGGTACAGGCCCGGCGACAGGCAGATGATCGGGCAGGGTAGCGCGAAATGCCGCTGCGGCGCTTTTAACCCGGCTTTGAGCAAACCAGGCAGGCTGGTGCAGTTGAGCATTTACCAGCGCCAGGTTTTCGCTGTTATCAGCCTCGGTTACCACTGCCTGAGTACCTTGCCGGTCAAAGGTTGCGCCCACACTGTGCAGGCCCTGCCACTGAGGGGTAATGTAACCCTTATGGCACAACACGGTTTTTAATGGTGCCATTGCCGCATTTTCCACGTGGCTGACCTGGCCGCGAATTTTATTTAGCGGCAAGCCAGCCGTTTGTGCAAACAGGTTGACTGCACTGCCACAGGCCAGCAGCAACGTATCGCATACATAAGTCTGCTGGTTAGTGCTTAGCTGCCAACGCCCATCCTGCTGGTTAATAGCGCTAACGTTACAGTTAAATTGCACATTAAAACTGCTCTGCTCTGATAAATAGGCCAGGGCCTGGCGACAAAACTGCTGCGGGTTTAGCCAGCCGGCCAGCGGAAAATAAATGCCGCTCTGTGTCAGCGGCAGGCCGGACAGCTCAGTGGCAACACTGGCGTCAACCTGCTGCACCAGCTGCTCTGGCCACAAGCCGTTGGCGATAAGTTTTTGCTGGCGCTGCTGCAGCTGGCTATTACTGGCAATATGCAGCAAACCGCACCAGTCCATAGCGAAGTGAAGACCTTGCTGGCACCAGTGCTGATAAAAACGGCGGGCATACAAAAATGCCTGCACGTGCAGTTGGCTGTCGTCGGTAAGATTAGCGTGTAAATTAGGATAAACCGCGCCCTGGCGGTTCTGTGAGGCCTGACAGGCCACTTCAGCATCCTCACACAGCAGCGTCACCTTTACGCCACGTTGGCTAAGTGCCAGCGCACTGCACAGCGATGCAATCCCGCCACCAATAATCGTTACACTGCTATCTTCAGGTTTGTCGTTCTCTGGTGCGGCTGTTACAACAGAGGAGGTATCGGGTAGGCAAGCCGTTAACATCTCACGCTTGCGGCCAAAGCCTTTTACTTTAGCTACGCTAAAGCCGGCTTGTACAAGACCACGTTTAACCAAGCCGGCGGCAGTAAAGGTTGATAGGCGGGTGCCAGGGCGGCTGAGCCGATATAGGTTAGTAAACAGGCTTGGCTGCCACATATCGGGGTTTTTACTCGGTGCAAAACCGTCTAAATAAATCGCATCTGCTGGCGTATCAAGTTGTGGCAGCAGCGTACTGACATCGCCGAGCCACAGATCCAACATTACAGTGCCATTATCAAAACTTAACCGGTGGCAGCCATTGACTGCTATTGGATAAGCATCAAGCAATAGCTGGCAAAGCTCGCTAAGCTCACTATGCACGGTAAGTGCCTGACGTAAATCAGCGTGGCTTAACGGGAACTTCTCAACAGTACTGAAGTACAAACGTTGGCAACGGGCCTGCGGGTATTGCTCACGAAATTGGCGAAAGCGCTGCCAACTGAGTAAAAAGTTAGCGCCGGTGCCAAAGCCGGTTTCAATAATATGAAAGGCGCTACGGCTGTGTGTTTGCCAACGCTGTGGTAAACCATTGTGCTGCAAAAACACGTAATCGGTTTCAGCCTGGCCGCCGTCGTTAGAAAAATACACATCGTCGAAGTCGGCAGCGACGGGCGTGCCCTGTTCATTAAAGTGTATTTTTGCGTGGCTAAGCTTAGACATACTGCGGCAGTTCCGGCATAAAATTCGGCTTGTAGTTTACCTTAAGCTACCGCAGAATTGAAAACAGAGTACAGCTGTGCGCTGAAAGCTGACCACTTTAACAACTAAAGTCCGTACAATAACGCGCAGCATTAAGGTTAACCTTGCCGGCAGCAGCCGGTGTTTTGGAGCAAGCATGAAAAGAGCGGTAATTACAGGTATTGGTATCGTATCCAGTATTGGCAATAATAAAAATGAGGTGCTCTCAGCGTTACAGGCCGGCCGTTCCGGTATTACCCGCGCCGAGGAGTTTGCAGAGCTAGGTTTGCGCTCTCAGGTGTGGGGCAATATTAAACTTGACCCAGCTGAGCTGATTGACCGCAAGGCCATGCGTTTTATGGGCGATGCCGCTGCTTATGCTTATCTGGCCATGCAGGAAGCCATGCAGGACGCCGGTTTTACCGAAGAGCAGATATCACACCCACGCATTGGTTTGGTCGCCGGCTCTGGCGGTGCGTCTTCTAAAGTGCAGGTTGAAGCCGCCGACACCCTGCGTGAAAAGGGCGTTAAGCGGGTAGGTCCTTACGCGGTGCCTAAAACCATGTCCAGCACCTGCTCTGCCTGTTTGGCGACACCGTTTAAAATTAAAGGTGTTAATTACTCGATTAGCTCAGCCTGCGCTACCAGTGCGCACTGTATCGGTCATGCGGTAGAGCTGATTCAGCTGGGTAAGCAAGACGTCGTATTTGCCGGTGGCGGTGAAGAAGTGCACTGGACGTTGGCGATGGAGTTCGATGCCATGGGCGCGCTGTCGACCAAATACAATGACACGCCGGAGCTGGCGTCACGTACCTATGATGCTAACCGTGATGGTTTTGTCATCAGCGGCGGTGGCGGTATGGTGGTGGTAGAAGAGCTGGAGCATGCTTTAGCCCGCGGCGCGACTATCTATGCTGAGATCGTCGGTTATGGCGCCACTTCTGATGGTTTTGACATGGTCGCGCCAAGTGGTGAGGGCGCGGTGCGCTGTATGCAAATGGCGATGCAAAACGTAAAAGGTGATGTGGATTACGTTAACACCCACGGCACCAGTACCCCGGTTGGCGATGTAAAAGAGTTGGGTGCTATTCAGCAAGTGTTTGCCGGTAAGTCGCCTGCGATCAGTGCCACTAAAGCCATGACTGGCCATGCACTTGGCGCAGCAGGTGTACATGAAGCTATCTACTCACTGCTGATGATGCAGCACAACTTCATTGCCCCTTCAATTAATATTGGTGAGCTGGACGAAGCGGCTAAAGGCCTAAACATTATTACCAAAACCACTGCTGCTGAGCTTAACACTGTGATGTCAAACAGCTTTGGCTTTGGTGGCACTAATGCGACCTTAGTGATGCAGAAATACCGCGGTTAACATAACTGCATTACTAAACAAGCAAAAACGGGCGCCAGATAGCGCCCGTTTTTTATGCATCATTTAACGCATCATCGTCATCTAAATCCCAGTCATCCAATAACTGGCGCAGGCGTTTTTGCTCCAGTAACTCGTCAATGCGTCGCCGCGCCTCTAATTTTTGCTTGGCTTTGCTGTCTTTGGGGGATATCTCTTTGATGATCTCAACGTCGTCAGTAAGGTCATCCAGTTCAAACTCGTTGCTTTCTACCTGTGACATAAGCGCACCTCAGCTATTTTTTTGCCTATTTACCGAGATTTAATGGTTTTAAACAGTGAATTATTTTGTTTCACACGATAAAAAAATTAAATATTAAGCTCTGCATCGCTTAATAGCTGACGAAAGCCTTGTTTACGGGGTGATAATTGCTGCTTGCTCGTCACCATGTGCTCAATAAAATCAATCACTTTTTCCTGCAGGCGCACACCGTTTAAGCGGTTAATACGAGCGATACCGCCAGGGCTCATCACATTCACTTCTATCAGCTTGCCGTTAATCACATCAATACCGGCGAAGAACAAACCATCACGGGCCAGTTTAGGGCCGATATGAGCACAGAGCCGTTTTTCCTGCTCGCTAAGTTGATGTTTCATGACTGTGCCGCCAGCATGCACATTGGAGCGCACATCATCTATCGGTGGTATACGGCGCATAGCGCCGATAGGCTTGCCGTTTAGCATCAGGATACGGATATCCCCTTGTTCGGCGCCCTCAACATATTGCTGCAAAATAACGTAATTGCCGCGCTCGGCATCGCCAATATAAAAATCCAGTAAGGAGCGGGCACTTTGTGCGGCCGATTTTTCCAGCACGATCACGCCTTTGCCGCCATAGCCGTTCAGGGGTTTTAATATCATCTTGTCGCTGGGCGATTCTGCCAGCACCCTGGCTAAATAATCTTTATTTTTCGACACATGGGTGATGGGAATAAACTCGTTGTCCGGGTCATGCAAGGAGGCGGTATACATTTTGTTGTTAGCAATCCGTATGCCGTCTAAGTCATTCATAATAAAAGTGTCTTCCCGTACTGAGTCGAGAAAGTTCAGCACTATCGGATCCAGCGGCGGGTTTAAGCGAATAAAAATGGCGTCAAAAGCAGCCAGTGGCAACTTTTGCTGGTTAAAACTGGCGTGACGGTGAAAACTGGCAATATTACTGGAGATTTTCTGGCCTTTGACAAACACTTTGCAAAACGCCTGAGCAATACTGTCACGTACTGTAAGATTGTTGGCATGAGTAATGGCCACGCTGTGACCACGGCTTACCGCTTCGTGGATCATGCGGATGGTGCTGTCACCATCAGGCTGCACTTTTTCCCACGGATACATTAAAAAGCAAATACGCATAACAATTCCGGCGCAGAGGACTCTGGCTTAGCATACGAGAGCCAGTGAAAAAAGGAAGCGGATGATAGCGGATAGCGAAAAAAACACACGTGAATTTTGCGTATGGCAATGTAAAGCCTGCATCTGTTTCATGCAGTGTGTCGTATCTGCAGGTGAGGGTTAATTAAATAGAGGCACCGATGGAACAATCACAACAACATTTGTTGCAACTGCTTTATGCCACGGCGCAAGGCAATAAGCAGGCGTTTGAACAGTTGTACCAGGCCACATCGGGTAAGTTGTTTTCGGTCAGTTTGCATCTGTTACGCCGGCATGACTGGGCAGAAGATGTGTTACAAGACGCCTTTGTACGGGTGTGGCATAACGCGGCCGATTATCATGCTGAAAAAGGCAGCGTAATGAGTTGGATGATCAGTATCACCCGTTATCGCGCCCTGGATCTATTGAAGTCGCGCCGGGTTAAAGCGGAACATCTGGATATTACAGCGCCTGAACTCGAGCTTAGCAGCGACGAGGTGCAGCCGGGGGAGGTGATTGGCTTGGTACGGGAAAAGGTGAAGCTGGATGATTGCATGCAAGGCTTAAGTGAAGAGCATCGCCAATCTATTCAACTGGCGTACTTTAACGGACTAAGCCATCAGGAAATTACCACCCATACCGGTTCTGCACTGGGCACCGTGAAAAGTTGGATCCGCCGTGGCTTAACACAACTGAAAAGGTGCCTTGAAGCATGAATTACCAAGATCAGGAATTATTGGATGCGCTGGCGGTGGATTTTATTCTCGGCGCGATGAAAGGCGCTGCCCGTAAACGCTTTCAGCGCTTAATGATGGCAAATACTCAGGTACGAAAAACGGTGTGGCGTTGGGAGCAACATCTTAATCCCCTTGCCGAGAGTTTACCGGCAACCACGCCGAATAATGCAGTGTGGCAACGTATTCAGCAGCGCTTAGGTTGGCTGGCAGCACCTGCTGCACCGGTTAAGGCGAGTAAAACCACCCGATACTGGTTGGCGCTGGCTACGGCGGCATCATTGCTACTGGCGGTGATCATGCTAAGGCCGATGTTGCAGAGTGTGTCGCCCCGGGATATCGCGGTGATTCAAACCAGCGATGCCAAAGCCTGGTGGCTGGTAAGTAAGGTTGAGCAGAAATTACAGGTGAAGGCTACCACAGCGGTAACCGACGACATTCAACATGACTATGAACTCTGGATGTTACCTGCGGATGGACAGGCCCCCATCTCGTTAGGCTTGCTACCTCAACAGGGTGAGCGGGTATTAAATTGGCCGTCGCAAGCAGAGGGTATCGCCATAGCTGCTTTAGCGGTAAGTTTAGAGCCCAGAGGTGGCTCAACTACAGGCGCGCCAACCGGCCCTGTGCTGTTCACTGCAGAAATAGTCACGCTGTAAGCCAGCTGCTTAATCCACTAAAACCGCTTCGGCGGTTTTTTTATTTTCACTTTTTTTACTTTTTAACTGCATCCGAAGCTGAAAGTCAGTCGTTACTTGGTGGCAACTTAACTTCAAGGAACACAAAATGAAACATAAAATGACTTTTTTAGCGGTCAGCGCAGCCTTAAGCACGCTGGTATCAGTAGCTAATGTTCAGGCGTCCAGCCATCGTGAAGCACCAAACATCACCCGCATGCCCACTCTGGATGCTACCGACTTTTACCTGTTTAACAGCTATGAGCCGGGCCGGGAAGGTTATGTCACGCTGATTGCTAACTATATCCCACTACAAGATGCCTATGGTGGCCCCAACTACTTTGCAATGGATCCGGCAGCCGTTTACAGCATTCACATTGACAATGATGGTGATGCAGCAGCCAATCTCAGTTTTCATTTCCGTTTCAGCAACAGCCTGGTGAACGATGGTGCTGGCGTTAAGCTGCCCATAGGCCCTGAAGGCAATCAAAAGATGGTGGCGGTGCCCCTGAAAAATTTTGGTGGTATTGGCGCTGGCAATTCGGCCTCGCTCAATTTTATTGAGAATTACACGCTGGAGTTAACCTCTGGCAACAGCAGCAGTATGTTGATGCCATCTGGTGCCACAACATTTACCAAACCGTACGACTATGTGGGTGACAAAACCTTCGGCGATGCTGCCGCCTATCAAGCCTATGCCGACCAATACCTGTACGATGTCGCCATTCCTGGCTGCGATGCCATGGCCCGCGTCTTTGTGGGCCAGCGCAAAGACCCCTTTGTGGTGAATCTGGGTGAAACCTTTGACCTGGTAAACTATGTGCCGGTGGAAGGGGATAGTGCGCCAGGAGCCGGTGATGCTGGCGGGTTCCCCGGCGGTATTACTCAAAGTAGTGCTAATGATGATCTGCGCGACAAAAATGTTACCGCCCTGGCGATTGAAGTGCCTAAAGCTTGTGTTACCGGTAGCGGAAACGGCGTGATAGGCGCCTGGACCACCGCCAGCCTGCCACAAGCGCGCTTGCTAAACCCTAACGCCAATTTTGCCCGTCCTGAAGTAAATGGTGGTGCCATGGTGCAGGTATCACGATTGAGTAATCCACTGGTGAACGAGTTAGTTATTGGTCTGGCCGACAAAGACAAGTTCAACAGTAGCAAGCCAGCAGATGATGGCCAGTTTGCTGATTACGTGACACACCCAAGTTTACCGGCGTTATTGAATATTCTGTTCAAGGAAGCGGTTAATGCCACACTGGGCACCAATATTGACGATTTAGCACCGTCGAACTTTCCGCGTAACGATCTTGTTGCAGCGTTCTTGACGGGGGTAGCCGGTGTTAATCAGCTCGCAACCGTCACGCCGTCTGAAATGTTACGCCTGAACACGGCTATTCCTGCCACGCCTGCCGCGATGCAATCTGCTTTCGGTGTGGCCGGAGATGATCTGGCGGGTTTCCCTAATGGCCGTCGTCCGGGCGATGATGTCGTAGACATTGCCCTGAGAGTGGTAATGGGTGCTTTGTGTCACGACATTCCGGTAGCAGGGCAACCGACCAACCTGGGTTTCTGTGCGCCAGAAGATGCACCGGTGGGCAACGTGCCCTTCACTGATGGTGCGCCGTTAAATGCTAGTATGTTAGATGCGGCTTTCCCTTATTTGCTAACACCGCTGGCCGGTTCACCAAACTAAGGAGCGCACTATGAAAAAGGTATCCTTATTACTCACCCTGGCCGCCGCTGCTTTATTGGCCGGATGTAACGACAGTAAAGCGCCAAATGTTGCGCCGCAGCTGGGTGCCAATAGTTTTGTCACCGAAACGGATGTTGCCATTACGGACAATCTCATTGCCAGCGACGCAAACGGTGACAGCTTGCTGTTCACCGTAGTGGCTGGGCCACAAAACGGTGATCTGATGCTCGCCGCTGATGGCAGCTTTAGCTATACCCCGGCAGCCGAGTTTACCGGTAGCGACAGCTTTATGGTTGAAGTATCTGACGGCAAGCTTAGTGACAAAGGGCAGGTTACTATCGACGTTAATGTGGCGGTAGTGTCTTTTTTATCATATAGCCGTATGGCTTTTACACAGGACAGCCAGGCTGAGCCCTTGCCGCTTAATGGCCGGCAGTTTAACCAGGATGTGATGAGTGAAGCTGATTATGCTGACCTGATCAATAGTCAGTAATGGTCAAGGCGGCGGGGCTGTTACAGGCCCCGCCGCCTAATTTCTGGTAATGATAATGAAAAAAATTCTATATGCAGTCAGCTTGTGTTGGATGTGCCTGGTGGACGCGACTGAATTTCGCCCTGAAGCCGCAGCACAATGGCAACTTCAGGCCGAGCTGCCGCTGACAGAAGCAATGCGCCAGCTGCAGCAAGAGATCCGTCGTGGCGCGGGTGACGCCAGCAAGTTGCAGTTAGCACATCACTATTTAACAGGGGCGCGCCGGCCGGGTTACGATGACTGGTTTCACCAGGCTGAGCAGCTGCTGCAGGATATTAGCAGCCCGGCGTCAGCGTCTGCCAGCTACAATCTGCTGCTGGCTGATATTCAGCAGCAACAGCATCAGTTTGCCGAGGCCCTGACTAGCCTGGAGAAGGTGTTCCAGCTTCAGGCTAACGATATGCAGGCCAGCTTAATGGCCGCCAGAGTGCATCTGGCTATGGATCAGACAGAGTCTGCAAGGCGCGCGTGTGGACGCTTGTGGCAACAAGACCTTTTTTTGTTTTCCGTATGCCAATATGAAGTCGCCGGTCGGCAAGGCCAGTGGCAGCAAAGTTACGCCGCCTTAAGCCAACTATGGCAACGTCAGAGAGGCTTACCCACTGAGCTGGATATCTGGCTAAGAGGGATACTGGCGGAGCAGGCTGAGCAACTGGGCTTAACCGCAACAGCAATGCAGTGGTTAGAGCCCATTCTGGCGCAAGCGCCTACCAGCATCTGGCTTAAATGGGCTGATTTAAATTTGGCACAGGGACAAGCAGCGCCGGTTTACCAACAGTTGTCTGTTCTGCCCACAGCACAATTGTCTGACAGTTTGTTAGTGCGACTGGCACGGGCTGAGCAGCAACTGGGAAAAGCGCGCGACTTCCAGCAAAGGTTAACGCAGCGCATGCAATTACGTCTGGCCCGTGGTGATACCGAGCATGCAGCAGATGTAGCCAATTATTTTTTGTATATCGTCGCAGATGCAAAAGCCGCGCTTAAATGGGCCGAGCGTAATTACCAAACAGCAAAAGAGCCTGATGACAAGCAATTGCTTATGTTAAGCCGTATGGCGCTGAATAACGAAACCGGAGTTGAGTAATGAAACATGTTTTGGTCCTGCTGGCGTTTGTCAACATGGTTACGCTAACACCTGCTTATGCGCATAAATTCAGCACAGCTTATATGGAAGTGCGTCTGCAGCAATCTCAACCCCTGCTGATTTGGAAAGTGTCATTACATGACCTGGCGCAGGCTGAACTACTTGCTGAGGGTAACAACAATACGCTGAGTTGGCAGCACGTGTTACAGAGTCA
Source organism: Pseudomonadota bacterium (assembly GCA_040752955.1). Lineage (GTDB taxonomy): Bacteria > Pseudomonadota > Gammaproteobacteria > Enterobacterales > Alteromonadaceae > Alishewanella. The sequence goes on along the minus strand of JBFMHG010000001.1, from coordinate 6,090 downwards.
GAGCAGCGTGCAGCAATATGTTAGGCAACAGATCCATTTTAACAGTGCCACGGGAGCCTGTGAGCTTAATACCGGCTCGGCAGACTGGAAGGTACAACAGCTACACCACGAGATGTTTTTGGTGTTGCCCATCAGAGTGAACTGCAGCAGCACAGAGCAGTGGCAGCTCAGCTACCGGGCACTGTTTGATAGCAAGCACAACCACAAGCTACTACTTTCCTGGTTGCTGCCCTCCGCTGAGGCCAACGCTGTGTTATCAGCAGATAACCCCACTTTTCCTGAAACACTTGCACCCTGAGGCTGTCAGATATGGCTAATAAATACCTTGCTTCACCAGCGGTCTGTTTACTCTTTATCGCTATGCCGGTTATGGCAGATCCGTTATCGCAGCATATGCTGGAGCATATCAGTGTCAAAGGGCGACAAACCGATTTACTTGGTCTGGCCAGCTCAGCGTCTGAAGGCATAGTGGGTGATGCCGAAATTGCTGACAGACCCCTGACACGGACCGGCGAAATACTTGAATTTATACCGGGTATGGTGGTTACGCAGCACAGTGGCAGTGGTAAGGCTAACCAGTATTTTCTGCGTGGCTTTAATCTGGATCATGGTACCGACTTTGCTACCTACGTGGATGGTATGCCGGTAAACATGCGCAGCCATGGGCATGGCCAGGGTTACACCGATTTAAGCTTTGTGATACCCGAGTTGGTATCACAAATTCATTATCAAAAAGGTGCATATTATGCCAACAGTGGTGACTTTTCTGCTGCCGGTAGTGCCAGGTTTGGCATGGCAAACAGCACCGATACCGAAGCTGCATTCACCTTAGGCCAAAACGGCTATCAGCGACTGCTCGCTAAAGGTAGCCGCCGCTATGGTCACGCGGACATGCTGGTTGCGGCAGAGTTACAGCAGTATGATGGCCCCTGGAGCGATATTGCCGAAGATGTGGAAAAAATAAATCTGTTAGGCCGCTACAGTGCGCTGTATGGTGGCGGACAATTCGCGCTGACTGCAATGGCCTACGAAAACCGCTGGCACGCGGCAGATCAGGTGCCGCTGCGTGCTGTACGCCAGGGCCTGATTGATGCATTTGGCTCCCTGGATACCAGCGTGGGTGGCGACAGTGCCCGCTATAGCGTGTCAGCCAGTTGGTACAGTGACGCCTGGCGTTGGCATGCTTATGCCATACAAAGCAAATTAGATCTCTGGTCAAACTTTACCTATTTCCTCAATGATCCGGTCGCGGGTGACCAATTTGAACAGGTAGACAAACGCAGAAGTTATGGTGCAGAGCTAAGCCGGCATTGGCACCAACAGCTGGGCCGCTTTGCGCTGGAGCATCTGGCTGGCGTGCAATTGCACTATGACGATATTTCTGAAGTTGGCTTGTACCCTACTCAAGCCAGAGTGCGCTTGGGTACTGTGCGTCAGGACAGCATAAAGCAGGGCTCTGCTGCATTATTTAGCCAAAGTACGCTACAGCTTGCTGATAATTGGCAAGGGCATCTGGGCCTGCGCTATGACTTTTTTACCGCAGATGTGGGTAGTGACACGGCAATCAACAGTGGTAATGCCCACGATGACATCGTATCAATAAAAGCCGGGTTAAGTTATCAGTTCGCTGCTGACTGGCAGGCTTATTTAAATGCCGGTCAGGGGTTTCATTCTAATGATGCCCGAGGCGCTACTACCTTAGCTGATCCGCAAACAGGCGAAGCCGTGCTGCCGGTAGATTTGCTGGTAAAAAGTGATGGCGCAGAGCTGGGGCTGCGTTACTTCGATTACAGCGCACTTAATGTGTCGCTGGCGTTGTGGTATCTGACACTCGATTCAGAGTTACTCTATGTCGGGGATGCTGGCACCAATGAACCAAGCCGTGCGTCAAAGCGTTATGGGCTTGAACTGGCGGCCTATTACTGGTTAAACCGCAACTGGAGTTTGGATACTGAACTGGCCCTTACCCGTTCCCGTTTTACTGAAGATGCCGATGATGAAGGTAACTATGTTGATGGTGCCTTGCCGTTTGTGTTGAGCATGGGGTTAATTTACAAAGCAGACAGTCCTTGGCAGCTGAGTGTGCGTTTGCGTCACTTTGGTAAACGGACGCTGGATAGTTTTAATCAGCAGCGTTCATCAGCCAGCACGACGGTCAATGTAGGCTATCGTTATCAATGGCAGCGCTGGCAACTTGCGTTGGAGTTACTGAATCTGTTTGATAGCGATGACAGCGATATAGATTATTTTTACAGTTCGCGCCTAGCCGGTGAGCCTGCCGGCGGGATTGAGGACAAACATTCTCACCCGCTAGAGCCGCGTATGCTAAGACTAAAGCTGGCTTACCGTTTTTAATCCGGAGTACACTTGTTCCCCGGACAGATCGGCTAACGCCTGCGATACGTAACTAATGTGTCGATAAACACTGATTAGGAGTAAATATGAAGTTGTTAATAAGTGCACTGGTGCTGGCCGGAGCAGTGATTGCATCGCCGTCACAGGCCGCTCAGTGTGGCGAGATCCTCGGCCACTCTATGCAGCAGCTCAATACCCGTGAAAGCGTTGATTTATGTGACAGTTTTAAAGGTAAAACCCTGTTGGTAGTGAATACCGCCAGCAAATGTGGTTTTACCAAGCAGTTTGAAGGCTTGGAAGCGCTATATCAGCAGTATAAAGACAAGGGCTTAGTAGTGCTGGGCTTCCCGTCAGACAGCTTTATGCAGGAATACGACGACGCCGAGAAAACGGCTGAAGTGTGTTATTTAACTTATGGCGTTAAATTCCCGATGTTTGCCAGCTCTAAGGTGCGTGGCGATGAGGCCAACCCGGTATTTAAAGCGCTGATTGCCAAAACCGGTGAATCACCAAGCTGGAACTTCAACAAGTATCTGGTAAGTAGCGATGAGCAAACGGTGAAACACTTTGGTAGCCGCACCGCTCCGGACGATAAAGACTTTATTGCTGAGCTGGAGAAAATGTTGGCAGCTAATGCTGCTGCCGCGTCTGAAAGCAAAGCTGGCGAGTAAGGTGTAGGTCAACTGCTTTTGCTGCAACACTCGCTTTGGCTTATCACAGCAACTCGCTCACGCTAGCGCGTTCACTCAGACACTCTGTGATAACCAAATCGAGGTTCCAGCCGCAGTTGACTGATATGTATCGTTTTAGCCCAAGCAGTTGACGGTTTACCTAGGTGTTAGTGCTCTGTTCAAAGGCGGTATCAACAGTAGTGGGATTCGTTTCTGCAGCACTGCGGGCTAACATATCGCAGCGCTCATTCTCAGGGTGTCCGGCATGGCCTTTTACCCAGTGCCAGTTAACCTTGTGCCGGGCGGCTGCTGCATCGAGCCGCTGCCACAGATCCTGATTTTTCACCGGTTGTTTCTGGCTGGTTTTCCAGCTATTACGCTTCCAGCCTGCCAGCCACTGGGTAATGCCCAAGCGTACATACTGGCTGTCGGTGGTTAAGTCTACATCACAGCTATCTTTTAAACTTTCCAGCGCCACTATGGCCGCCAGTAACTCCATGCGGTTATTGGTGGTGAGTTTAAAGCCGCCGCTTAATTCTTTGCGATGCTGTTTGTAGGTGAGCACCACACCATAACCGCCCGGCCCCGGGTTACCCAGGCAAGAGCCATCGGTGTAGATCGCAACTGTTTTGCGCATTAAGCCTTTCCTCAAACCAAAACGGCGTATAATCTAACCCAAATGCTGTAAAAAACGAAACCGCCATGGCAAAAAGACAAATTATCCTCGATACCGAAACCACCGGTATTAACCCGAAAGACGGCCACCGTATCATCGAAATTGGCTGTGTCGAGCTTATTAACCGCCGTTTTACCGGTAATAACTTTCATGTTTATATTAATCCGCAGCGCATTATTGACGCTGAAGCGGTGGCGGTGCACGGTATTACCAATGAGCGGCTGAAAGATGAACCGGTATTTGGTCAGATAGCGAAAAACTTTTTTGATTATATTCAAGGTGCTGAGCTGGTTATTCATAACGCGGCCTTCGACGTCGGCTTTATTAACCATGAATTTTCACTGCTGCGCCCCGCGTTACCGCCGGTAGAGCAGTACTGCACCATTTTAGATACCTTAATGCTGGCGCGGGAAATGCATCCTGGCCAGAAGAATAACTTAGATGCACTGTGTCGACGGTACGACATTAACAACAGCCACCGTACCTTACACGGCGCCTTGCTCGACGCTGAAATTCTTGCTGATGTGTATCTGATGATGACCGGCGGTCAGGTTAGTTTAAACCTGGCCAATGAGCAGGATAATGCCAGCGATAACAGTGGGCCGGTGGCGATACAGCGTAGTGGTCGCTTAAAGGTGATCCGCGCCAGCGAAGCAGAGCTTGCTGCCCATGAAAGCCGGCTGGATCTGGTACAGAAAAAAGGAGGCAGTTGCCTGTGGCGAAATTAATCTGTTGTCTGATGCTGTTGCTAGCGTTGCCTGTTTGGGCACAACAAGCAGAGCCGCAGTCACAAGAGGCGATTACACCACAGCAGGTCGAGCAGGCACTGCAAGAACATGGCTTTGCGCTGCTAAACGATTTGCCGGTCAAAAACCAGATCCCGCTGTTCGATAACCGCTTTCGGGTAGATGACAACGTTGAGGAAATCACCTTACTGCTCTTTCGCAGACGAGGCTCAGCATCCGTGGTGTTGGTAAAGCCAGATGGCAGCAAAGTCCACTTTAATACCGCAGAGGCTCAGCAGGTACGTTGGCACGATGCCAGCAGTTATGACTTAATTCAGATTAAAAACCCTATGCCCGGCCCCTGGCAAGCCATTGGCCGCTTGCTGCCGGAAAGCCGAATTATGCTGTTGACAGAAATCCGGCTACAGGTAGACCCGTTACCGGCTAACCTAATGGTAGGCGAAACCGTAAAAATAAGCGCCAAACTGACCAATGGTGATGAACCTATTACCGCCAAAGACTTTAATGAAGTACTGGCGCTGGAAGTGATCTTTGTCAGCACCAATAACGCTGAATACGATAACTTTGGCCGCGGTGTAGTGCAGGTAGCGCAATTTCGTGACGACGGCAAAGGCTATGATGAAAGAGCTCGCGATGGTGTGTTTACCGGCGAGTTTCAGCTACGCTTTGTCGCCGGTGAATGGACGCCTAAATATATTGTCAGAACGCCACTGTATACCCGGGAGGTGCAACAAACACCGGTGGTGTTAAAACCTGCACCTATCGTAGCAGACATTACTGCCTCGCCGGCGGTTCCGGACGATAAACCAGAGCAGGAAGCGATACCGCATCAGGTTCTGTTTAAAGTGACTGACGCCAGTGTGAATGCCGAGAGTGTGTTGCTGCAGGGGCGGGTACGTTACCCCAATGGTGAGGTAGACAGCTTTGCGCTGAACGAGCCAGGCAACACGCCGCGTGAACTGAAACTGCATAACCGTGGCCATGGTAGTTATATTTTGGAAGTATCGGCATACGGCACCATGCAGGATGGCCGCGAATTTATGCTGAATTTACCCGAGGTCAGTTTCGTGGTGAACCGCCCGGTGGTAGAAGCAGTGGTGCTGGAGGAGTTACCCCAGCATATAAAAGATGAAATTGCTAAAGAAAACGCCCCGCCAGAGCCGGAGTTTCCCTGGGTATTGGTAATAATGGCTAACCTGGTGATTTTGGGCGGTGGTGGCGTAGCGATTTGGCTGGTGATGACGGATCGTAAACTCGCTGACCTGATGTTTTGGCGTAAAAAGCCAGTAGCAGCACCAAGCACAGCAAAACCAGCTGCCGCAGCGGCGGCAACCGATAAAAATGCGCCGAATGTGCAAAAAAACAACGATATGGATGACATTCTTGATCTGACCTTGCCGGATGATTAAGGATTAAACAAAAGCGGCAAAAAAGAAGTTGACGGCCTTTTCGCTTATCCGTATCATTCCCGCCGCACTGCAGGATACCCAAATGAAATTTTGCAGCGCAATTGGCGCGGAGCGGTAGTTCAGTCGGTTAGAATACCGGCCTGTCACGCCGGGGGTCGCGGGTTCGAGTCCCGTCCGCTCCGCCAATTTTCGATACACACCGGAGCGGTAGTTCAGTCGGTTAGAATACCGGC